>NZ_JBHSAT010000004.1:0-1975243 GCF_042650215.1 Winogradskyella maritima
GTAGAAAAAGAGAGGGGATTTTCAATGTTGACGAAGTCTAGGCTTCTACGTGTATAATAACCTTGATCCTCTCTTTTGTCTTTTCTGTTTATAACTCTAAATTTAATGGATTGTAAACTTAAGACGTATATAAGCTATGGCTTGGTCAGTCCACACTTGGAAAATCCTGCGGATTTTCCAAAGCCAGTTTTTATCAGGATAGGTCTATGCTAAAACACGCCACAGCTCATATACATTAACGTTGCCAGCAATATGAACAAAAAAACGCAAAGAAAAATTGAATTAATGAAATTACCTTTTTTTATACTACTTATGGGAATTACATTCTCATTAAACGCCCAAAATCTCTTCCCTGTAAAATTAGACAACTGTAAGACTGATAAATTTTGTCTGGACTGCGGAGACATCCAAGCTGGTTATCAAGAAAAGGAGTTTTCAAAACTTCAAGAAAAATTGAACGATGAATTAAAATTGGATGGAATTAAAGGAGCTGTTATGTTTCAAGTTCTTGTTAATTCAAAAGGACGCGCTTGTGTCTTGAGTCATACAGACAAATCAAAAAACTTCATAACAAAGAAATTAATTAAAGAGCTGAATCGATTCAAAAATTGGACACCCGCAATAACAAACGGTAAAACAGAAGAAAAATCTTCAATCAATATTGTTTTCAAAGTAGATAATAACAAAATTACAGGACAAATTGAGAGAGTTGATAAAAAGGCTTTTGAGAAATCTTTTGACAAGCCAAATAGCCCAGAAATCTATAATGAAAATTATGTTTACAAAAACGAGAACTTAAGTAATTATGAAATAACTGTTTGGAATTCAAAAAACTCAAATCTACCTAATAATTGGAATGACCATATTTCCATTGATAAAAATGGCTTAATATGGCTTACTGTGAGCCAAGGTTTGGTAACTTTTGATGGAAGCGAATTTAAAAATGCCGAACAAAATATTTCTGATAAAGGTAAATACTTCGGCTATTACGAATTAGCAACAGATAACAATAATGTAAAATGGATTTATGCTAAAAAAAACATATACAGTTATGATAATGATAAATGGATAAAATATGACTCAACACAAATTGGAATTAATTCTGTCTATAATATTGTTAACAACCCAAAAACAGGCGAATTATTTTTCTGTTCAAAAAATGGAGTAACTATTCTTAAAGATGGTAACTGGTCAAAAATTGATAAAAGCTTATACAAAGACTTACCTGGTGATAGAGTTTCATTTGCTAAAAGAGATTCAAAAAATAGAATTTGGATTGGAACTTATGATGGAACAGCAATGATAGATGAAAACAATCAAGTAACAAATTTCGAGAAATCATCCACAGTTTTAAAAGGGAAATGCATCACTTCGATGGATGAAGACGAAAACGGAAACCTATATTTTACACTTTACGAATTTGACAGAAAAAACAAAAAGCTGGTTAACAATGATGAGGGAATAGCAATAAGAGATGTAAATGGAAACTTCAAACAATTCACAACTGAAAATTCTGGTATGCCCTTTAACCATACAACGTGTGTTCTTTATGACAAAAAAGAAAAAATTATTTGGATTTCAACTGATAGAGCAGGATTGGTTAGATATGATTTAAATGGCAATTGGGAGAATTACCATACTGAAAACTCTGAAATTCCTACCTCTTACATTTCAACAATGACCTTTGACAATAACGGAGATTTGTATTTGGCAACGAGACAAGGATTAGTAAAAATTGAAAGAAAATAAAATACTGCTGGCAACAATGGCTATAAGTAATTGCCTGTTCTCGCCTACTTTGGCAGTACTTATAAAGTAAAGTACCAACCCACGCCCCTACTCAAAAATAAGCCGTCCCGTAAACACTTCTTCCACCTCAACTGTTGGCGGTTGATTTTTAGAAATGACATTCCCCGTAGAGCGAATAGACCCTGTTAAGGATTGCTGGGGATTTAGTATCATATCATTAGAGCCTCTATGAAAGATGGAGATGTTTTGTGCTATGAGGTTTTCGCCTTCAAATCGGCCGTTGCCTGAAAAGAAGTTAACCACCAAGTTCTCAACTTGTCCTTCCAGATAGTAAAACGATAAATTGTTACTCCCTATTCTTAGATTGTCCGCTTGTATATTGAGCTTAAAATCACCAATTGGAAAAGAGTCGGGTTCGTTAAAATTTTCTGATATAAGGCGTAAAGTCGGAAAGGTTAAAACGCCATCTGACGATATATCATATTGCGTAGAACAGCGAATTTCGGTTAATGTTGGAGTAGTCACATAAACTTTGGTTATCCCGAAATCGCGCACATAATTACAGGTATTATTATCGGTTAGCACCAGACGTCCATCCAAGACTTCAACGGAAATGTCGTTCAGTAAATTCTCGCCGGTTTCTACTGTAACTTCGTAGTTTGGCCCTTCTGAAATGACCAATTCAATCTCGCGGTTGATTAAGATTTTATCAAAGCTGTCCACGGTAAAATCTTGCTGGATGATTGAACCAGCCGTTTGAATGCAGTCTGGCGCATTTTCGGTATCGCAAGACCAAAATCCTAAAATTAATATGATGACACACAGTTTTTTCATAATCTCACACCTATTCCAAATTCAACAGCTTCAGCTTTAGCGCCGTGTGATTTTAAGGTCACAGCACCGAAAAATTTCTCACCGAAATAACGTTTCAGACCAATTCGAATATAGGTGCTTCCTTCAAAATCGAAAGGGTAATAGACGTAATAGCCCAATTGACTTTCAATCGATAATTTATTGATGAATAATTCGTGCCCAACAAATAGACCGATACGTTTATAATCTTCATCGCCAGTAATCTCGCTATTTTCTAATTGTGCCGTACTTTCAAACCGAATCAACTGCTTTAAAAAGTTAGAAAAGAAAACATCCGCCCCAAACTGAACGGCGCTTTTATGATTCAAGCGTTTGTCCGCATAGGCCGACACAATATAAAACGGAAACTGCCCAGAACCGACAATATCGCTTTCGTTAATACCGCTTCTAAAAGCGATGTTATAACGAATTGGTTCTATAAATCGCTCCGAGTTCTCCAGCGGTTGAAACGCCCGGTCTTCCTCTTCAAAATTGTAAGTCAAACCCAAGTTAAGCGCCAGTGTGTTGATGCTGGTGTTTGGCGCTTTTACATTGGCATTGCTGTAATGCACAAAAGACAGACCACCTTGAAGCCCAATGTTTTTAAAAAGACGCTCTTTCTTATAATTCAGCATCAAATAAGTACTGCTTAAAATCCGCGAACCAAAGGCAATATTTTTGGGGTTGCTTTCACGGTCATATGGGTTTGAAGTATGCGCCAAGCCTTGGCCGATACGCATCTGCATATTCCGATTGAAGAAATAAAAATTGAAATGTCCGTAAACGCCTATGTTTTTTCCGAGGTTATCATTCCGAAGGTTTTGAAAAATCACCGACGCTCCGTAATCTGGGTAGTTGTAACGTGCTTCCCAAGCTTTATCACCAAAGGTTTTTTTGTTGTAGCTAAGGATAACACCTTCAGGATGATCCGAAATTAAATGCAGAATATCATTGTTGTGTAAAGCGATATTTCCAGAGAAATACTGAAGGTCTAGATAGGCATCGGACGTTAGATGTTGCGCCCAAAGACTATTGCAACAAAGAAGGAATAAAAACAGGAGTCGCCTCATATATCGAAAAATCGAAAGCAAATGTAACTATAAATTACAATTGCCGTTGATTCATTTGAGTTAGGCTTGCATAAAGTATGCTGTAAGCAAGGCCAAGGCTGTCAATACCACAATCTGAATGGCAAATCTCAATTCAGGTTTTTGTTTTTTAATTGTTTTCATAGTTCATTTAAATTCAGTGCAAATTTGAACAGAATATATGACTACAACAGCACCGCAATGCTATTAAATTGTTAGGTTTTAAGATTAAAACACTTCCGAAGCTATGGTCTTTATATTCTCACTTTTCCCCATGGAATAATAGTGAAGTACTGGTACACCAGCCATCATCAGTGCTTTGGATTGTGTAACGCACCACTCAATTCCCACCTGCCTTACCGCAGTATTATCTTTGCATTTAATGACTTCCAGAATTAAATCTTCCGGCAAATCCACATGAAAACGGTAGGGAACAATATTCAGTTGTTTCTTAGTTGCAATTGGCTTTAACCCAGGAATTATAGGTACCGTTATCCCTGCGGTTCTGCATTTTTCAACGAATTGAAAATACTTCTCGTTATCAAAAAACATCTGGGTCACAATGTAAGTGGCACCCTTTTCAATCTTTTTCTTCAAAAAATGAATATCACTATCCAGACTCGGTGCTTCCATATGCTTTTCGGGATAGGCACCCACACCGATACAAAAGTTGGTTTCGCAACAATTTTCTAATTCCTCATCTAAATATTTACCTTCATTAAGTTCACTAATTTGGCTCACTAAATCACTGGCAAAGGTATGACCGTCTGGCTCTGCCTTAAAATAGGTTTCAGATTTTACGGGGTCGCCACGAAGCGCCATAACGTTATCAATGCCTAAAAAATCGAGGTCAATCAAAAAATTCTCCGTGTCTTCCTTAGAAAATCCACCACACAAAATATGCGGAATAGCATCCACGCCATATTTATTCTGAATCGCCGAGCAAATCCCAACAGTACCCGGGCGTTTTTTAATAATCTGCTTCTTTAAAAGACCATTCCCCGCATCTTTATACACATACTCTTCACGATGATAAGTCACGTCAATAAAAGGCGGATTAAACTCCATCAGAGGGTCAATATTATCAAAAATCGACTGAATATGTTGCCCTTTTAACGGCGGTAAAATCTCAAAAGAAAACTGGGTTTCCTTAGCTAATTTTATGTGTTCTGTTACTTTCATAGGCCTCTTCTAACTCTTCCGACGGAGGAGCATAGTTTTACATTTTAGTTTTTTATTTTTCTTTGGCGTTACCTTTTGCTTATACCTACAAGGTTTTGAAAACCTTGCAGGAGCGCAAAACGTCGGGCTTTCACTACTCGCTTGCTGACAGAAAAAGTCAGCAGAGCTCAGACATGCCGCTCAATCCCTAACGCACTAACCCGCTAAATTGGGGCTTAACCATTTTTCAGCCTCTTGTTTGCTGATGTCTCTGCGCTTGGCGTAATCTTCCAATTGGTCATCGGTGATTTTTCCCAAGCCAAAATACTTGGCGTCCTTGTTTCCAAAATAGTAGCCACTGACGCTAGATGCAGGCCACATTGCCAAACTCTCCGTCAGTTTTACACCGATGGTTTCCTCAACCTTTAGTAAATTCCAAATGGTGTTTTTCTCCAAGTGGTCCGGACATGCCGGATAACCAGGTGCGGGACGAATCCCTTTATACGCTTCTTTAATTAAATCTGCATTGCTTAGGTTCTCATCTTTAGCATATCCCCAATGTTTGGTGCGTACTTCTTTATGCAAATATTCTGCAAAGGCCTCTGCCAAGCGGTCGGCCAGTGCTTTAACCATAATACTATTGTAATCGTCGTTATCCGCTTCAAACTGCTCGGCAAGTTCTTGGGTACCGAAACCAGTAGTGACACAAAATGCGCCTATATAATCTTGAATTCCCGATGCCTTCGGTGCTACAAAATCCGAAAGTGCGAAATTTGGAACACCTTGTCTTTTTTTGAGTTGTTGGCGTAGGGTTAGGAATTTGTATGGCTCATCTTGGTCTTCGACTGCCTGCCTGTCGGCAGATAGGGCGCTCAGACTGACAGATGAGACTTCAATATCATCGTCATCAACCGCGTTGGCTTCAAACAAACCAAAGACCGCTTTGGCTTTAAGTGATTTGTTAGTAATGATGTTTTGAAGGAGTTCTTTAGCGTCGGCAAATAATTCCGATGCCTGCTCGCCCACCACATCATCCTTCAGAATTTCGGGGAACTTGCCATGTAAATCCCAACTTCTAAAAAATGGGGTCCAATCGATATAATCAACCAACAACTTCAAATCAAAATCTTCAATAACCTGTATTCCTAATTGATTAGGTTTTACAATATCTAAGGCTTTCCAATCGATTTTAAATTTATTGGCTCTGGCTTCTTCAAGGCTGATGTATTCCTTTTGCTTCGTTCGGTTTAAGAACTGCTCTCGAAATTTATCATACTCCTCCCGAATCTTCAATTTGTAAATCGTATTGTTCTTATTGAGTAAATCACCAACAACTGTCACCGCTCTTGAAGCGTCATTAACATGAATCACCGTATTGTTATAATGTGGTGCAATTTTTACTGCGGAATGCGCTCTCGATGTTGTTGCGCCACCAATCATCAAGGGAATCTTTAGTCCTTGGCGCTCCATTTCCTTTGAGATGTAAACCATCTCATCCAACGACGGCGTTATTAATCCACTAAGCCCAATTATATCAACCTGTTCTTCAATAGCGGTTTGAATGATTTTTTCGGGCGGTACCATAACACCCAAGTCTACAATCTCATAATTGTTACAGGCCAAGACCACACTGACGATATTTTTTCCGATGTCGTGGACATCACCTTTAACCGTGGCCATGAGAATCTTGCCAGCACTAGACGCTTTCCCGTCTTTTTCAGCTTCGATATACGGTTGTAGATAGGCTACGGCTTTTTTCATAACACGAGCTGACTTTACGACTTGTGGCAAGAACATCTTTCCACTTCCGAATAAATCGCCAACCACATTCATACCCTTCATCAAATGGCCTTCAATCACATCAATCGGACGCTCAGCCTGTTGCCTCGCTTCTTCAATATCCTCAATAATAAAGGCATCAATACCTTTTACTAAGGCATAGGTAATCCGTGCTTGTAGTTCCTTGTTTCGCCATTCCAGCTTGGTGGTATCGGCGTCTTTGGTTGTGCCTTTTACCGTTTCAGCAAAGTCCAATAATCGTTCGGTGGCATCATCCCGTCTATCAAACAACACATCTTCTACGTGCTGTAATAAGTCCTTCGGGATTTCGTCATAAACTTCTAACAACACAGGATTGACAATTCCTAAATTCATACCATGCTGAATGGCGTGATACAAAAACGCAGAATTAATCGCTTCCCTAACCGTGGTGTTGCCTCGGAATGAAAAGGACACATTACTCACGCCACCAGATACATTGGCATACGCTAAATTTTCCCGTATCCATTTGGTGGCTTCAAAAAAGTCGAGCGCATTTCTACGGTGCTCTTCCATACCAGTTGCTACGGGGAAAATATTAGGGTCGAAGATGATGTCTTCGGGCGGAAAATTGACTTGATTGACTAATATGTCATAAGACCGTTTACAAATATCGATTCGTCTTTGGTAGTTATCGGCCTGACCAACCTCATCAAACGCCATAACAATGACACTAGCTCCGTAACGTCTAATCAATTTTGCCTGACGGATAAATTCATCTTCACCCTCCTTTAAGCTAATGGAGTTGACCACGCATTTACCTTGAACCACTTGAAGGCCCGCTTCAATAATTTCCCATTTGGAGCTATCAATCATTACCGGAACACTAGCAATATCTGGCTCAGAGGCAATGAGATTAAGAAATGTGGTCATGGCTTTGACACCGTCTAACATACCTTCATCCATATTGACGTCAATAATTTGCGCACCACCATCCACTTGGTCACGCGCGACGGACAAGGCTTCTTCGAACTTTTCCTCTTTGATTAATCGTAAGAACTTCCGTGAGCCTGTAACATTGGTGCGCTCGCCCACGTTAATAAAATTGCTTTCGGGAGTGACGACCAAAGGTTCTAGGCCGGAGAGGGTTAGGTATCTCCCATCTCCAACCTCTTCCCCAAGGGAAGAGGCTTTTTTGTTTAGTTCTAGTATGCCATCTTTCATTTACTCGACGTTTAAAAGTCCCTTTACTTTGGAAAGGGATTTAGGGATAGGATTTCTCGGTTGATACTTTTCAGCGACTTCGGCAATCGCTTTTATGTGTGCTGGGCTTGTTCCGCAACAACCACCGATGATATTGATAAGGCCGTCTTTTAAATAAGCTTCAATATAACCTTGCATTTCTTCAGGGTTTTCATCGTATTCTCCAAAAGCGTTTGGCAATCCGGCGTTCGGATGCGCCGATATATTAAATGATGAAATATGCGCCAATCGCTTTAGATAGGGTTGTAATTGTTGGGCACCTAATGCACAATTAAAGCCTACGCTCAGTAACGGAATATGCGAGATTGAGGTTAAAAAAGCCTCAACGGTCTGTCCAGATAGTGTTCGGCCAGAGGCGTCGGTTATTGTTCCAGAAACCATAATTGGGATATCGATTTGGCGTTCTTCCTTCACTTCTTCAATAGCGAATAATGCTGACTTTGCATTTAACGTATCGAAAATAGTTTCGACCAAAAGGACATCGACACCACCATCAATCAAGGCCTCGACTTGCTCTTTGTAAGCGACTCGTAATTCTTCAAAAGTGACGGCTCTGTATTCTGGTCGGTTAACATCCGGGCTTAGACTTGCCGTTCGGTTGGTTGGGCCAATACTTCCGGCGACGAAACGCGGTTTTTCGGGATTTTGCTTTGTGAATTTATCCGCAACTTGTCTTGCTATTTTTGCTGATTCAAAATTCAGTTCGTACACCAAATTTTCCATGTGGTAATCAGCCATCGCAATAGACGTCCCCGAAAAGGTATTGGTTTCAACGATGTCTGCACCAGCTTCAAAATACTTGGCGTGCACTTCCGCAATAGCTTCGGGCTGTGTTAAAGATAATAAGTCGTTATTCCCTTTCAGCGAATGTTCGTAGTCTTTAAAACGTTCGCCCCGGAAATCGTCTTCTTCAAACTGATATTGTTGAAGCATGGTACCCATGGCGCCGTCTAGGACTAGGATTCGTTTTTGTAATTGGTCTTTTATTGTGCTCATAAATTTAAAAATGAAAGCTAGTGTTTGGCGTTTTCCAAAGCTTGTTTTAAATCGCTAATAATATCATCGATGTGTTCTAATCCTACAGAAATTCGGACTAATCCAGCCGTAATTCCAGCTTCTAGCCGTTCTTCTTCGGTGACTTTTGCATGCGTGGTTGATGCGGGATGCGTGACTATGCTTCGGGTATCGCCTAAATTGGCAGAAAGGGACAACAACTTTATGCTATTGAGGAATTTTTGACCTGCTTGGACACCTCCTTTAATTTGAAATGCCACAATTCCGCCACCATGCTTCATCTGCTTTTTGCCTAATTGGTACTGTGGATGTGATTTTAAAAAGGGGTACTTTACCGTATCAACTTGAGGATGGGTTTCTAGAAATTCAGCTACTTTTAATGCGTTTTCACAATGCTTATCGGCTCTTACCGGAAGGGTTTCCAAACTTTTTGAAAGTACCCAAGCATTAAACGGCGATAGTGCAGGCCCCGTGTTTCTAGAAAAGAGATAAATTTTTTTAATCAAATCCGCCTTACCAACAGTGACACCACCCAAAACCCGACCTTGTCCGTCAATCATTTTGGTAGCAGAATGAATCACCAAATCAGCACCAAATTTTATGGGTTGTTGCAGATATGGCGTTGCAAAACAATTATCTATTATTAAAATGAGATTATGTTTTTTGGCAATTTTCCCAAGGTATTCTAAATCTAGAATATCAACTGCCGGATTGGTTGGGCTTTCTGCATAAATCACCTTGGTATTGGGCTGGATAAAGTCTTCGAGTTGTTCAGTTTCAGTAATTTTAAAATAGCTGGTGGTGATATCCCATTTCGGAAGGATAGTATTGAGCATGGTTTGGGTAGAGCCAAAAATACTACGACAGGAAACCACATGGTCGCCGGCACTTAACAAAGCACCAAAAGTTGAAAAGACTGCAGACATTCCCGTAGCGAAGGCATACCCACGCTCTGCACCTTCCATTTTGCAGATTTTATCTATAAATTCTGAAGTATTAGGATTAGAATACCTGCTATAAATATTCCTGTCTTTTTCATCGGCAAATGAGGCACGCATATCCTCAGCATCCTCAAAAACGTAACTAGATGTTAAGTATATTGGTACTGAATGTTCTAGATATTGTGAACGCTCAGCCTGGTTCCTAATGGCTAAAGTTTCTAAATTCTCATGCATGTGCAATCTGTTTAGAAATTTTTAAAATATCCGTAAATAAGCCTCGTGCCGTGGTTTCTTTGCCTGCGCCAGCGCCTTGGAGTATTAATGGGCGCTCCGTGTATGTTTCGGAGTAAACTTCAAAAATATTGTCCGCACCTTGCAATTGCCCTAACGGTGATGCTTTGGAGGTTGATACCAACTCCACTTTTAGTTGCTTTGTTTTAACATCTAACTCGCCCACATAACGCAATACATCATTGGTTTGGGATTGCTTTTTCTGTTTGAAAGGCTCATCCAATTCTGAAATTCGGGCTTTAAATTCATTAAGCGTCGTTTTACCATTTAAGTTTGAAGGCACCAGAGATTCCACGTCTACATCCTGAAGGTTAAGCGTCAATCCTAACTCTCTTGCCAAGATGAGAAGCTTTCTAGCGACATCCTTACCCGATAAATCATCACGCGCATCTGGCTCGGTATACCCTTTTTCCGTGGCTTGCCCTACGATGTCTGAAAATGGGGCCTCAGATTCTGAAAATTTATTGAAGATATAACTTAACGACCCTGAAAATACACCTCTAATTTTTTTAATTTTTTCTCCAGAACGATGAAGATTTTGGACAGTTTCCACAATCGGTAATCCCGCACCAACATTGGTTTCATAAAGGAATAATCGATTGTGTTCTTTTAGTTTTTTTCTTAACTTTTTGTAGAATTCAATATCTAAGGTGTTGGCTACTTTATTGGCCGAAACAATATGGCAACCAGCTTCGATTAATTGCGCGTAGTGCTTTACAAAATTTGTGCTTGCTGTGGCATCTATAGCAATAGTATGTTGAAAATCATTGCTTTGTAGAAAGTCAATGATATCTTGGAACTTATAGGGTTCTGAAAATTTTTCGAAATCCAATGACCAACTTCCAGTCAACGCGTCGGAAAAGAAAACATGTGTACTATTGGCAATTAGTGGTATGCGTATATCTAGCTTTTGCAAATCGGTAATGTTATCTTTTTGTTCTAATATTTGCTTGATTAGCGTAGAACCGACATTACCGATTCCGAATATAATGAGGTTTATCTGTTTCATATTTATAGTATTCCGATTGAAAAATCGGTTTTAAAATTGTATTCAATTGCTGGTACTCTATTAGGAAAGCATCGTGCCCATGGATAGACTTTATTTCATGAATGAAAACATTGTCTTTTACAGTTTTTAAATCCAGATAGGTATCCCAATTTTCTTCAGACTTAAAAAACAAGTCGGAAGGAATAGTAACAATATGTATCGTTGCCGTGATACGACTGCCAATATCAATAAAAGATTCTCCATCCTTAGTAATATCTACAGTGCGCAATATTTGGTTCATTATTTTGTATGATGCTAGCTTAAAGCGTTTTGAAAGCGTTTTACCATGATGATTGAGCCAAGATTCCACACTATACAAATCGTCATTTTGATGTGCTCTGTGAAATTTGCTCTTAAAGGACTCTGGCGTCCGGTATAGAGTCATAGCGTGTAAACGCGCATCAACAAGAGGGTCTTTTGAGTTATTGAGAATAGAATCCTGAATATGGCAATTGGCAATTAACCAATCCGTAGCTTTCCAATCTGTAGCAATTGGAATAAAATGCTTCGCCAATTCGGGTTTAACCGCAAGCATTTCCCATGCTATACCGCCACCAACCGAGCCTCCTATCAATGCATACAGCTTTGAAATGGAGAGAACATTAAGGGCTTCCAAAAAAATCAAGGCGATATCTTTAGCGGTAAAACATTTATAATTTTCAGCAAAAGATTCTTGATAATTGCCATAACCATTACCAGGTGTGTTTATACAAATGACAGTAAACTGAGTGGTATTAATTGTTTTAGCATCTCCAATCAGCTTTGACCACCATCCATGCTCGCCACTAACATTACTATGGCCTGTAAGGGCGTGATTTACCATAATAACTGGTGCAGACCCGAGCGCACAACCGAAAGTTTGATAGCTTAAACGCAAAGAGATTTCAGCACCACAGCTTAGTGCAAAGTGTTGAATATCTAAAAATTTTAGTGCTTCCGTCATAACATTAAAGAAATCACCGGGCCACAGAGAATGTAGCCCAATGACTCTATTGATTTATGCCGTTACCGGTGTATTAATAAGAATAAAAGCCGCTTTTAAATCAGCCTTTAAATCTTCAATATTCTCTAATCCCACTGAAAGCCTTACTAAGTCTTCAGTAACACCAGTACTTTGCTGTTGTGCTGTATCAAGTTGCTGATGAGTCGTGCTCGCAGGATGAATAATCAAGGATTTGGTATCACCAATATTAGCCAAGAGTGAAAATAACTTCGTAGTATCAGCTACTTTCTTAGCCGCTTCAAAACCGCCTTTTAGTCCGAAGGTGACAATGCCGCTTTGACCCTCTGGCAGATATTTTTTAGCAAGTTGATGGTATGGGCTTTCTTCTAAGCCTGGGTAATTCACCCAAGCTACCTCCTCTTGCGTTTGTAGCCACTTGGCAAGGTTCAAGGCATTTTCAGAATGCTTCTTAATACGCAACTCCAATGTTTCAAGACCTTGAATAATTTGAAACGTATTGAATGGACTTATGGCTGCACCGTAGTCTCTTAACCCCTCAATTCTAACTTTAGCAATAAAAGCAGCTTCTTCTAAGGCTTCGCTATAGACCAAACCATGATAGCCAGCAGAAGGTTCTGTGAATTCAGGAAACTTACCGTTTGTCCAATCAAATGTTCCAGCATCAATAATTACACCACCAAGTGCTGTTCCGTTACCGTTGATGTATTTAGTCAGCGAATGAATAACAATATTAGCACCATGTGCAATCGGATTCAGCAAATACGGCGTGGCAACTGTGTTGTCCACAATTAAAGGAACTTTATGTGCTATTGCTTCTTTTGAAATCGATTCAATATCCAATACGTCCAATTTTGGATTTCCCAAAGACTCTATAAAAAATGCCCTCGTATTTTCTTGTGCGGCATTTTTAAAAGCATTTTCATCTGATGGATCCACAAACGTAGTTGTAATACCATGTCTTGGCAAAGTCACATTCAACAAATTGTAAGTTCCTCCATAAAGACTGTTTGAGGCTACAATATGATCTCCCGCTCTTAACAACGTTAAAAGTGTTGTAGAAATAGCAGAAGTACCAGAGGCTGTTAAAACCGAGGCAATACCGCCTTCTAATGCAGCAAGTCGTTGCTCCAATACATCATTGGTTGGGTTGTTTATCCTTGTGTAAATGTTTCCAGTTTCCGCAAGGGCAAAAAGATTTGCCGCATGGTCAGAATCGTTAAACACATAGGCTGTTGATTGGTAAATTGGCACCGCTCTGGTACCTCCATTGGCTTGGACATCATGTCCGGCATGCAACGCTTTGGTTGCGAATTTTTGTGAACTCATTTTTCTAGTTTTTTGAGTTAATAAATGATTAAACCAAAAAGTCAATAAGCCCCGAAAGGCATACTTAATAGAAAAATGTTATAAGAAAAAATAAGGTAAATACAGATGAGTATTTACACTTGAGTTATCTATCCAGGTCCGCGAGAAATGATTCGCTTTGCCAAGTAGAATTTAGCACCTTCTTAGTAAGTCTAAGGGTTGCTAAGGCTTCAACGGGTCTATTCCCTCCACCTTTCTTGATAACATTTCAGTAAGTTGTTGAACTTTATGAGCACAAATATTGCAACAGAAAAGTTAGAAATCCAAATAATTTTGGTTATTTATTTAATTATTTGCCTAATTGAATTTGAAAATACGAGCAACTGGTTTTGAATTCAACTTTAAATCTCTATTTTTGCGTTCGTAATAAGAGGATAGATTTGAACTGATTGCAACCTCTGCAAAAAATGCTAAAGAACAGTGTAATGCTTCCTCTTTGGCTACGTCAAATCTTCCGACGAAAACAATAATTTATGGCTTATTTATTTACTTCAGAAAGTGTTTCTGAAGGACACCCAGATAAAGTTGCTGACCAAATAAGTGATGCACTTATCGATAACTTTTTAGCGTTTGACAAAGATTCAAAAGTAGCTTGCGAAACTCTCGTAACCACGGGACAGGTTGTTCTTGCTGGCGAGGTAAAATCCAACACCTATTTAGACGTTCAGAAAATTGCAAGAGATACCATTAACAAGATTGGATACACTAAAAGTGAGTATATGTTCGATGGCAACTCTTGTGGTGTATTATCAGCTATCCACGAACAGTCTGAAGACATCAATCGTGGCGTAGACCGCGAATCTAAAGAAGAACAAGGTGCTGGTGACCAAGGGATGATGTTTGGTTATGCTACCAACGAGACTGAAAACTACATGCCATTAGCCTTAGATTTGTCACACCTTATTTTGAAGGAGTTGGCCGCCTTAAGACGCGAAAATAAAGACATCACCTATTTACGTCCGGATTCTAAAAGTCAGGTTACTATAGAATATTCTGATGATAATGTACCGCAACGTATCGAAGCCATTGTTGTTTCTACACAGCATGATGACTTTGGAAGCGATGAGGATATGTTGGCCAAAATCCGAAAAGACATTGTTGAGATTTTAATCCCACGTGTTGTTGCACAGGTGCCAGAAGAAATACAAGCATTATTTAATGACGACATTAAATATCATATTAACCCAACAGGAAAATTTGTGATTGGTGGGCCTCATGGTGACACCGGACTTACAGGTCGAAAAATCATTGTAGATACCTACGGTGGCAAAGGTGCTCACGGTGGTGGTGCTTTCTCGGGTAAAGATCCAAGTAAGGTAGACCGAAGTGCGGCTTACGCAACTCGACACATTGCCAAAAATCTCGTTGCTGCAGGCTTATGTAGCGAAGTGTTGGTACAAGTCTCATACGCCATTGGCGTTGTAGAACCGATGGGGATTTTTGTTGACACTTACGGTACTTGTCCATTCAATTTAACGGACGGAGAAATTGCCAAAAAAGTCTCTGAGATCTTTGACATGCGCCCAGCTGCCATCGAGGAGCGCTTAAAATTACGTCAGCCTATGTACAGTGAAACTGCGGCTTACGGACATATGGGACGCCAAACGGAAACCGTATCCAAAACCTTTGAACAGCCTTATGGAGAATCAGTGACTTTAGATGTAGAGTTGTTTACTTGGGAGAAATTGGATTATGTGGAGAAGGTGAAAGAGGCGTTTGGGCTATGATTAACTTAGACAAATAAATTTATATAGAGTCTTCATGTTACAGTGAGGACTTTTTTATTGATGAATTATTTTTAATTATATTAGAGAAAAACAAGCTTTATGGATCATCTAAAAAACTTCGCTTTTCTCTGCTTATTATTATTCATAGTACAAAGCTGCGAAAAAGATGAAAGCATTGATACAAATGAAAATTTTATTTCTAATGTCGATTTAGAATTGTTTTCACAAAACTTTGGCGCTACTACTCAAGGTGATTTTTTGGGGGTTATTACTAATAAAAATAGTTTGCCTTTGGAAGGCGTATCCATTACCATAGGCACCTCTAACACCACCACAGACACTAATGGTGTTTTTGTAATTACGAATGCTTCTATCAATACTCGATTTGCTTATATAAAGGCTGAAAAAGAAGGCTTTATAAGTGCATCAAGATCTGTTGTTCCCTCTACAGGAACCAACAAGATTAAAATTATGATGTTACCTATTAATAATGTGAGTAATATTTCTAGTGGGACACCTGAAACCGTTAGCTTATCTAACGGATCGAGTTTAGAACTTAAAGGTGATTACATCGACCAAAATGGGAACAACTATTCTGGTAGTGTTTCCGTTAGCATGCATTATCTCAACCCAGAAGACGACGATATAGCCTTACAGATGCCGGGTATGTTATACGGTGCAAATTCGGAAAATGACGAGCGCCTTTTACGAACATTTGGTATGCTTGCTATTGAACTTCGAGGAGAAAATGATGAAGACTTAAATATAGCTCAAGGATCCAACGCTCAAATTTCCGTACCAATACCTCAAAGTTTATTAAACGATGCTCCAGCATCAATACCGTTGTGGTCTTTTAACGAGACCTATGGCGTTTGGGTAGAAGAAGGTATTGCTAACCTTGAAAACGGTAATTATGTAGGTACTGTATCGCACTTTAGCTTTTGGAATTATGATATTGCTGTTGAAACAGTAAATTTCTGTTCTACATTTGTTGACGACAACGGAAATCCATTATCCAATTTACATATTTTAATTACGAGTCCAACTATTGGTTCTTCTGGTGGTATTACAAATGAAAACGGCGAAGTTTGTGGGCTTGTTCCTGCAAATGATGCATTAGTAATAAGCGCTGGGATACAAGATACATGCGGATTTAATTCTTTTTACGAAACAGATATTGGTCCGTTTAATGCAGATACTAATTTAGACTTTACAATATCAGATACATCCTTACCAGAAATAATTACTGAAACTGTAACTGGCATTTTTGTCAATTGCAACCAAGAATTTGTGACGGATGGTTATGTTAAACTTTCTTATGGAGATGTTGAAGTCATAGATATAGTTACCGATGGTACTTTTGAAATAACGTTTTACCGATGTGACGAATCAACAAATTTTACGTTGACTGGAATTGATTTTACAGACTCTCAATCTACAGACACCATTAATTACAATTTCTCTACGCCTACAACAGATATTGGTCCACTTGCTTCTTGTGTCAATTATGCCTTCAATTTTCTAAATTTTCAAGTTGGGGACTACCCTCCAGTACAACAAATTGAAGCCCCTTTTCCAATAAGCTTAAATACAGATTCTAATTTTAGATGTAACGATGGTGAAATATTAAAAACTGGCTATTCAATACAATCATTCGACTCTAATTTCATATTCTTAGATTTTAATAACTTTAATGGAGTTGGAATATATTCAGGAGATAATGGTGTTGGAGACTTTGATAGTTCTGAATCCTTCACCAATATGACTATAAATGGTATGATTCAATTAGGTGATGGACTTTCGCAACCAAGACTAAGGAATTTTGTTGGTACAGCAGAAGTACTAACCTTTGGTGAAGTAGGTGAGATTGTTGAAATTTCATTCTCAGGCACCATTGACGTATTTCAAGCTAATGGAGTAAATTTAATATTAATTGAAGAAGATGTACCTACTACTGGGTTTATGCATCTTATTAGAGATATGTAACAAAATAGTCATCCCAATTGAGAAAGCTCTATTTAATTGTTATGTTGTAACGCAACCATTCTTTAAAATTAGTATCTACATATAAACCAATCCATTCTTTTATGAGATTTCAAATCAAAACATGCTATCTGCATTTAGGTTTTATGTTACTACTGTTAAATTGTGAAATCGGAGATGATAATTCTCAAAACATTGACAGTAATTCAAATCCTCTTCTTGAAATTTTTTCAGAACGGTTTGGTCAAGATGTGAGTCACGATTTTATTGGAAAAATAATTAACGTTAACCATACCCCACTCTCAAATGTTATAATTTCTATTGGTGACAGTCAAGCAATTACAGATAATAACGGTGTTTTTGTAATAAAAAATGCAACTGTAAAAGAAAGATTTGCCTATGTGAAAGCTAAAAAAAATGGATATTTTAACGCTTCGCGATCCTTGATTCCAACGTCTGGGACAAATAATGTCAGCATAGTGATGTTTGAAAAAAGCATAAGAGGAACAACGGTCAGTGGCGAAGAGACAACAATAAGCTTGTTTAATGGTGCTAGTGTAGATTTAAAAGGCGCTTATGAAAACTCTGATGGTGTTATTCATAGCGGAAATATCAATGTCGTTCTAAATTATCTCGATGCCACAAACAGCGAGATAGAAAATCAAATGCCAGGCATGTTATATGCCATGGATAATAATACTGAGGCGCAAATTCTTAAAACTTATGGCATGCTGACTGTTGAGCTTTTGACCGATAACGGTGAGAAGCTTAACATTGCTGCTGGATCTACGGCTCAGATAACAATACCCCTTAATCAATCTCTCCTAGCAAATGCCCCAAACACAATACCGCTTTGGCATTTTGATGAAACTTATGGTATTTGGGTAGAAGAAGGCATTGCTACTCTAGAGGGCAATAGTTACGTGGGTACAGTTTCACATTTTAGTACTTGGAATTGTGACGTACCGTTTGACACAGCAAATCTTTGTATTAATTTGAATGACAACACGTCTAACGTGATGTCAAATGCAAATAACGTCTCATCCAATCTAGAAGTCGTCCTAAGTGCTCCCGAATATGGCTCAATATCTGGTGTTTTTGACGAACAAGGAGAATTATGCCTTCCAGTTCCTACTAATGTAGCAATTACTTTGAATGTCAATTATGTTGGAACCTGTACTACCGATACGATTTTAGATCAGAATATTGGTTCTTTTTCTGAAGACAGCGCAATAGACATATATATTGATTCCATTCCAAGCCAAAACCTAATTTCAGAAACGATTACAGGTTCTTTCTTAGATTGTGACGGTGGTCCTATTGCAAATGGCTATGTACAAATTAACCATGATGGTCAAGATGTTATAAGTACAATTACTGATGGAAATTTTGAAACTAGTTTACTACGTTGTGCTATGGATAATGATTTCTCAATAATAGGTGTTGACTTTGAATCTAACGAAAGTATTGGCCCAATTTTCTATCAGTTTTCAGAAGATAATACTGATGTTGGAGACATTAGTACATGTTCAGAACTACTCGAATATATGAACATAGAATTAGAACCTTATTTCATTTTTCCAGATGGATACACCAAATCATTGTCAATCTTTGAAAATTTAAGTACTGATTATAGTTTTGATGCACAAATAGATAATGAAGGTAACTTAGTTATAGATTGGGTGCCCTTTTCTGAGACTATAGAATTTAGATTAAATACATGCCAATTTGATGGCGTGGGAAGTTATCCCATAGTTTACCCAGATGGACCATGCGCATTTGGAAACGGAAATGATACCCAAATATACTTCAGCGCATATTATTCTGAAAACATATTACCTTTTCAGTTTTTTTCAGGTACAATACATATAACCTCCTTAGGTGAAGTTGGTGAATACATAGAATTTAATATTACAGGAGAATCATTTTATACCTTCGATGCAATTTTTGACACTACAATAACTGGGCGCGTTTTACGTGATCAATAATTGCTAAAAAAAAGGTAATTCATCTAAGAAATCTCCGCCATTGCAACTATGCTAAGTAGCTAAAAAGGTTTTTTTGATTTTAGTTCCGTCCCCCATCTCGCTGAGGTGAACGTGGCTCTGGCCAAGTACGCTGTTCTCCTGTTCTTGGGTTAATTGGCAAAACAATCTTTTCTCTAGAGGTCGTTTCAGGGTCTTCGGACGCCATATACGTTAAAATAGCGGTAAGAATCGCATTGCTTCTTACATCATCAAAGACCACTTTGTCATAGGTATCTCGGTTGGTATGCCAGGTGTAATTCCAGTACGACCAATTTAAAGCACTCAGATTAAAGGCTGGAGCACCAGCGGCCACAAAGGAAGCGTTATCCGAACCTCCTCCACTCGGAATACCTGGGAAATTAGTTTCAATGTGTTGTGTAATGTCATCTGGAACCGCATTTAACCAGCTCGATAAATAGTCATAAGCATGCAAAAATCCTGCTCCAGAAATGTTAACGACACGTCCCGTTCCGTTATCTTGATTAAATAATGCCTGAACATTCTTCACTATCTCTGGATTATCTTCTACAAAGGCCCTAGACCCATTGAGACCTTGCTCCTCGCTTCCCCAATGCCCAACTAGAATAGTACGCCTTGGGTTTGGATAAAATTTCTTCAAAAGACGCATGGCTTCCATCATAACCAAAGTCCCCGTTCCGTTGTCCGTTGCACCAGTTGCACCATCCCACGAATCAAAATGGGCTGAGAGAATGACGTACTCTTCTGGTTTCTCTGAGCCTTTAATTTCTGCAATGGTATTAAAGGTAGGCACACGACCTAATTCTTTACTTTCAGCTACAATCTTTAAGGTTGGTTTGCTTCCGTATTCGGCCAAACGGTATAACATAGTGTAATCTTCTAACTCTAAATCTACCGTTGGAATTGTCTTAGTACGAGCACTAAATATTTTATTAACCCCAAAACCTCTAGACCAATAACTGGCAATAATACCCGAGGCACCAGCATCTTCCAACGCAGTAATGATACTTCTCCCATTATAACCTGCTCTATTTAGGTTAGCACGCCACTCTTGAGATTGCTCATCTCTGGCTTCTTTCATTTTTTCGAAAGATTCTTCAGTCGCAAATTCTTCCCAGTTATAATCTGGTCGACCTGTGGGTTGTTTCATGCTTACCATCACAAATTTTCCTTTGACGTTTGGTAACCATTTTACGAAGTCTAATGAATCCTTAATGTTTTCTGGTAAGACAATAGCTTCAGCCGTAACGCCATCGGAAGACGTACTCGGATTCCACGCCAACTGCATACCTTGAATTGTTTGTACTCGTGGCGACAACATATCAATATGCGTTATTCCACGTTCCCAGCCACGCCATTCGCCCCACTTTTCATTTCGGGCATCGATACCCCAAGATTTGTATTTGGCGACCGCCCAATCATGTGCGTTCTGCATTTGTGGTGTCCCAACCAAACGAGGGCCAACAACGTCTAATAATTCGTGGGCCAGTTTTTCGAGCTGTGAATTTTCATTGGCCTCTTTGACCATGTTCTCAATGACAGGATTATTGTCTTGAGCAAAAGACAGGCTTACTGCAAACAGCAAAGCCAAACTTAAAATTGAAGATTTTGATATCATAGTTATGTTAGTTTAAGACCTACAAATTACGATTATTGCACCACATCTAAAATCCTAAAACTGTTAAAGCCCATTGCAAAAGTTACAATGGGCTTTCTAAAAAATGTTGTGGAAATATTATAAGGTATAAATCGCTCTAAAGGTGATGAAGCGTGGTTGTAAGAATGTTGCTGAATTAAAGACTGCCAAATTGCTTACATTGTTATTGATATTGGCATCAATATTCAAGATGTTATTGGCTCTTATTTCATACTCCCATTTGGCATCCCTATCCTTACGATAGCCTAAACGCGCACTCCAGGTTTGAAACGAATCTGAACGCTCTCCATCATCTTGATTGGTATACGCATAATCCGTTACAAAGGTCACAGAATTCCAGATGTAGGCATCAAAACGAATCGATGGCGAGTTACGTACAATTCGTGTAGTTCTAGTACCTTGGTCAGCATTAGTAACCGAATAATCATAACGTAATCTTACGTTTGGTGCTTCCCTAAAATTGGTTCTAAATTCAGGACGGTAACTCTGTGTAAATGATTCATTGACCGATTGCCTGCCATTAACAAACTGATTATTTAGGCTGTAATTAAAATTTGTATTCATTCCTACTCTCAATTTCCCAAAGGTTTTGTTCCAACTTCCGAATGCTGATAAGGTTTCATCAGCAAATGGTGAGTTGAAAAATGTCCCTGTTCTAATGACATTTTCAAAATTGGTCAAAGTTCTTATTTGGTCTTCATTCTTACTGTAAGCTACTCGGGCAAAAACTCTAGTATTATTAAATAAGTTGAAACTCTGATAGAACAAACTTAGATTTTGTTGCAAGCCGTTTAACAATTCAGAATTACCATAGCTTAGGTTGTCAAAACTGTTAAGCACCAAGCCTTCAGCTATCCTTGTGACGTCCGTAAACTGATTCGTCATTCTATAATTAAAGGTTAAGCTTTCCGATTTTTTGAATTGCACTCGAGCTTCAAACTCAGGTAAGACTCTAAAGAAATTATCTTCAAAAGTTTCTCCAAACTGTGTGTTTTGGTTACCGTAGGCATGAAGTGAAAGCCCTGGTCTAAATGTGAATTTACCTGTTCTAATATTGTATCGTGTCCCTACATAAATGTCACTAAAATTATATTGTGTATCATTTACGGCACCCAATGGGTTTCCGTCTGTATCATTGATAGTTGGGTCCGCGTTTTGCGTGTTTCCATTATCTAAGAACTGAAATATATTGGAATTGAAATCCTGACGGCTTAAAATAGTACCAAGCGTAAAGCTGATGTTACTTTTGGCATTAAGAATATTATAGTAATCTAACTTCGCATCCAGCTGATTGGATTTCACCTTTTGATTCTGTCCTATATCGTAAAAATCAAGGGTTCTATCTAAGCCCAATTGCTCAGCTGTTTCATCATAGGCGTCGTCATTAGCCGTATCGTTATTAGTTGGGTCATTATTTAAAAACGCATTGTAGAATGGGTCCTCATTCTTAATTAAATGTTGTGCCTCTAGTGCGAAAATGTTGTTTTCGTTGAGCGTGTAATAGTAATTCAAACTTTGATTGATACTGAATGGCGTCACTTCATCTAACTGTGATGTTTGGCCAATAACTGAAGACAATTCGGATTGACGTTCAGAATCTTTTGACAGTCGCCCCAAAATATCATAGTCTAATTGATTATTGAAATTTGGTTTGTACGAAGCGCTCAACTTGGCAATACCTTGGTCTGAAGCCTCACGACCTGTATTAATTGTTTCTTCGTCCGGAATACCCAAATCTGCATCTGTATAGCGAATAAAACTCTCTTGTCTCGTATTCAATCTCGTTGTATTAAAAATTACGAAACCACTTAAATCCAATGTTTTCTTTGGCGAGTAACTAAAATTGGTTGCCAAAAGTTTAGACTCTACCTTTTGGGCGTTACGCGCATTGGTTAATCCCTGTAAACCGTTATCTCCAAGATTAATGCTTGTTCCGCTATCTCTACTAGGCGCTCTAAAACCTCCTCCGAAATTTCGAACATCTCGGTTTGAAAGTGCAGGTTCTCCAATATTATTCATGTCGCCAATAACATTGAGACTGTACTTAGGACTGTAATAAAAGAGTTTGGGCTGTACCAAATAGAGTTCGTCATTTGGTGATGGCGCAGCACCTGCACCTACAGTAATATCACCAAACCAGAAGTTTTCTTTTCCTTCTTTAAGCTTAATGTTTAATGCGAAATTGTTTTGATTGTTCTGTACGCTTCGTAATTGCCCGACTTCAGAAAAATTCCGAAGAACTTCAATTTTATCTACGGCGTTAGATGGTATATTTTCACTAGCCAATTTACTGTCTCCGTCAAAGAAATCTTTCCCGTTAACGGTCACTTTTTGTACCACATTACCTTCGACTTCAATCTGACCATTTTCATTGATTTCTACACCAGGAAGCTTTTCCAGTACATCGCCGAGCTTCCGTTCTGAGCCATTTTTAAAAGAATCTACATTATAAATCAGGGTATCGCCTTTAACCACTACAGGCATATTATAAGTCAATTCTATGGCATCTAATTCATTGTCGGCCTTGAGAATGAAATCTTTTGTAAAACCCTCTTCTTTTGTGGTGATGACTTCTTCATAAGTCTTCATGCCAATGTAGCTCACTTGTAGCTTATACTTGGTGTTTTTACTTAAGGATAAATTATAACGGCCTTTGTCATTGGTTACGGCGAAAGACTCCAAGGTTTTGGTGGAATCATTCATGGCAATGACATTGGCGAGTTCTAAAGCGACGCCAGAGCTGTCTTTTACAACACCTTGCATTTTAATTTGGGCAAAGGCTGTGCTTGCTACACAAAGTAGCACAAGTGTAATTAGATGTTTCATTGAGTTAGTGGTTGATGAAATTAATGTGTGTCAATGAAGTTTAGAATCTGGACCTTCCGCCACGGCCTCGGCCACGGTTGTTCCTCATTTCCTCCATTTTGTCTGTAATTATTTGAGTGTATTCTGCTTTGGTTACGACCTCGCCTTTCTCTGGTACTTTTATCTCTTCTGGTTCGCCTGGATTCATCACAATTTTTGTACAAAGCATAACGGTGTTCCCTGCGCTTAGCTCAAGGATTAACCCTGGTAAGCCCCAATATTCAGCTGGGCCTTGACTTACCGAAACCTGTGGTGTAAACCAAGCAATGACTTCGACCATTTTTTCCTCTTCAGGTTCGTCTTCCGCGGATGCGACGTCTGTATTGGTACTATCCGCTTTCTTGGTTTCTTCATCTCTGTTACCTCGGCGTCTAAACGAATTTTCTGGACTCACCTCCTTTTCAGGTCGCATGGTAATGGCCTTGTAAGCCGTGTATTTTCCGATTTGCTTTGATTCTGAAGTCATTTTCCAATCAAAAGCTTGCATCTCTTCTTTAATCAAAAACTGTTTTCCGAAGAATTCTTGGTCTTGTAAATACGTCTTGGTCTTTACGTTTTTATACTGTGGTCCTGGCGAAAAACTACTTCCCCATGAACCAAACCCACCACCACCAGCTCCAGCTTCTAATTTTTCTTCTTCTTTAAATAGGGATTCTTCTTTATTGAAAGTCAGCACGTAGGTCTTTTCCAAGAAACTTTTCATACGGTCCATGATGGCTTTCTTCTGTTGCTCACTCATCTGACTTCCGCCCCAACGACTCATATCTACTGAGGTCTTTGAGGAATAATAGGCTTTACCTTGAAAGTCTTGGGCACTAACGCCTGTGGTCATTAGTACCATTAGTAAAACGATTCCGAATCTTGAAAAAATAGCTTTCATGCTGTATCTGATGTTATGATTTGAATTCAAATTTAGTTATTAAATCAAGCTGGTTTCGTTTTTAACGTTTAGTTAACCTCTTCGGCGTCCACGATTATTTCTAAACTCCTGCATTTTCTCAATAATCGTTTTTTTGTAATCTACCTTATTTATTTCCTTGCCATTATCTGGCGCCTCAATATCTTCTTTTTCTTCAGGATTCAATATTAACTTTGAACACAGCATCGTAGTATTTCCCGCGCTGACTTCTAAAATTAAACCTGGTAATCCCCAATATTCTGAAGGCCCATGACTTACCGGAATCTGTGGCGTATACCAAGCTTCCACTTCGGTCATAGGTATTTCTGGTGTTTCGCCATCTTCTGATTCTTCATTTTGACGCATTTCTGACCAAGAAAAATTATACCATTCTAACTCCGAAGTCGGGACAGACGCTGTCGCTTTAAAGCAATTGTATTGTCCAATCATCTTGGTTTCCGTTCCCATCTGCCATGCAATCGCCGGTAATTTATCCTTAACTAAAAAGCGCTTTCCGTAAAACTCTTGCTTCTGAACCAACTCGTTATCCTTTACATTTTTGTAGGACTTGCCGGCTGTGAAATTACTCCCCCAACTATCCGTTGCTCCAGACATGGCATCTAGCTTGTCATCTTCTTCAAAAATGGATTCTTCCTTATTGAAAGTCAAAATATAGGTCTTCTCCAAACGATTTTTCATTCGTGCCATAACTTGCTTTTTTTGAGCTTCGCTAAGTCGGGCGCCCCACTGTCCCAAGTCCATTGTGGATTTTGAAATATAATAGGCCTTTCCTTGGAAATCATCATTTGTTGTCGGCTGTCCCGAAAACAGGAATGCCAATAGAATAAGACTGAGTTTTAATGCCAATGCTTTCATAACTAATTGTTCTAGAGTTAATTTTGTTAAACAAATTTAATTAATTGTTGAACAAAACATGTTCGATTACCAAAATCTTAACACAAGGGTCAGATTTTAAACCGACTCTAAAAACAATTAGACTCCCAAGTCATGAATTCGTTTAACCTAAATCAGTTAAACTAATGTTAAGGTTTTATCCACCGATTCTAATTTCTATGGACTCGCCTTCTCGACCATTTCTAGGACGGAAACGCTCCATCATCTCTTTGGATTTTTTCTCCATGACATCGTCAAAATCTTTCTGACTGATTTCTTTCCCTTTTGACGGTTCTTTGATATCAACTTGGTCCTTCGGATTAAGGACAATTTTACTACAAAGGATGGATTGCTTTCCGTTATCAACATCTATTTCCATAATTAATCCTGGCAATCCCTGATAATCAGCAGGACCAGAATTCACGGGAATTTGAAGCGTATACCACGCCGTAATAACGCGTTCTCTCATAGTAGTTTCCGGCTCCTTATCTTCGTCACTACTTCGTCTCATTTCCGTATACTCATACTCTTCGGTGAGCGTCGCTTCATGGCAAAGGTATTCTCCAATATATTTCGTCTGTGGTTCTAATTGCCATTCGCGCTTTTCAATATCATCTTTAATAAGAAATATTTTCCCGTAGGTATCTGTTTGGTTAACGTATCGGTTCTCAGCCGTATTTTTATAGTAGATATCTCCACCACCGCCACTGCCAATGGTCATAATCTGAAAATCTCCACCAATGCCACCAACCTGTGGCTTAGATAAGGATTCTTCTTCCTTATAAATGGACTCCGATTTATTGAAACTGAGCGTGAAGGTTTTTTCAAACTGCTTTTTCATCATTTCAATCATCTGCTGTCGCATAGCATCATTGGCTTTTGTGCTATCTAGCTTAATGTCGATATGACGTTTGGTTTTGTAGGTTGCTATACCTTGAAATTCCTGCGCAAAAGCACTGGTGCTTACCAGTGCCAATACTAAGACTAAAATTCTAATCATTGTTTTCAATTTATTTTTTGTTGTAATATTTAATTCCTGCTTCCCTGACTTTTTTTACACCTTCCAAAAAGTCGTCAATGTTGTTAGTGTTGCCTTCAATCTTGTAAGATACATGGGATTTTACGCCGTTATCTAAGACTCGTCCATTGCAGGTTAGTTTGAAAGTGACCGCTTCTCCTGGCTCGGACTCATTTAAAATTTCTCTAAAATCCTCTACTTTAAATGTAGATTCCAATTCCTGGGCATCATCTACAGTCACTTCAATTTTAAAATCTGTGACTTTTGCATCTTTTAAAGTCGTTTTTTTAGCATTTCCTGTTAATGTCTGGCCAAAGGTAAAGGCGGTCATAAAAATAGCTAAGCTTGTGATAATAGTTTTCATAATATGTTGTTTTTGATTAGTACACTACAAATTTGAAAAATACAATCCATTGCAATAGTTAACCAGCGTTAACGAGTGTTAACCGATTAGTTTTCTTAGGGTTTATGCGCTAAATTGCACCTATGAACGACAGAAGATACCGTTATATATTGTACATAATCATCGTAGTTATTGTTGCTACTATTGGTATTCAATTCTATTGGAATTACAAGAACTACATTACCAACAAGGAGCAATTGATAAGTGATGTACAAACCAGTTTAGACCGTTCCGTAAACAACTATTTTACCGATTTAGCGGAGCAGACGACCTTGGGATTTCAATTATCTGAGAGCAACCATGAAGATGCCTTTAAAGAAGGTGGACTACTTAGCCAGATTACTAGCCAAATAGACCGCCCAGATGGCTCCTACAATAGATTGGATTCTATTAAGATTGATAATATCCAAGACATAAAAGTATTTACAGGCCTAAAGGCGGACTCCATGAACGAGGCCATCCACAAAGAATATAAACCTATAGGATTTGATTCTTTGAAAACAGAACTAAAAAAATGGAAACGCTTTGGAGATTCCTCGCAAACAACAATAAAGGACTTTGAATTTTTGACTAAATCCATCATGATTAAAGTCACCAATGACACTCTAAACCTCAAAACCGTCGAAGATTTATTGGCTAAGGAATTGGAACGAAAAAATATAAATATTGACTTTTCTCTGGAATATGAAAAAGAGGAATCTAATCGATTTAAGGACGACCTTATTATTGTTGAAGCTGAGGAACGGGATTTGGGCGCTTTAATTTTAAGCACCTATTCTGAATCCTCTATGCTTCCGGATAATTCTGCCATAAAAATTAATTTCAGCAACGAGACTAAAGAGATTTTGCAACGGAGTTCAGCGGGCATCCTGATTTCCACCTTATTGGTACTAGCCATTATCAGCTGTTTATTTTATCTCCTGAAAATCATAAAGGAACAAAAGCAATTGGCCGAAATAAAAAACGACCTTATCAGCAATATCACGCATGAGTTTAAAACGCCAATCGCCACCATTGGTGTGGCTTTGGAAAGCTTGAATAATTTTGACGCCCTCGAAGACAAAACCAAAACCAAAAACTACTTGGATATGTCCGCGGGTCAACTCAGCAAGCTAAACTTAATGGTTGAAAAACTATTGGAAACCGCAACGCTAGATAGCGAACATCTAGAACTGAACAAAGAACAAAGCGATGTTTCTGCCTTGTTGAGCACTATGGTAAATCGCTATGCGGTGCAGTTCCCAGACAAAACTTTTAATCCGACAATTGCAGATAATACATGGCTATTAAATGTTGATGTTTTTCATTTTGAAAATGCTTTAAACAACATCCTCGACAATGCTGTAAAATATGGAGGCGACACCATAAACGTTGATTTTACGCAAAACAAACACGAAACCACTATCGTTATATCGGACAACGGCACCAACCTAAAGCCCGAAAACAAACAGCGTATTTTTGAAAAATTCTACCGAGTCCCTCAAGGCAACACGCATAATGTAAAAGGCTTCGGCATAGGACTGTATTACACAAAATCCATTATTGAAAAACACGGAGGAGCAATAAACCTCAGACTTAAAAATAATTGGACCAGTTTTAAAATCAACTTGCCAAATGTCTGAGAAAATTAACTTGTTATTAGCGGAAGACGAATCTGCCTTGGGCCAAATCATTAAGGAAAGCCTAGAAACCCGAGATTTTAAAGTGACGCTTTGCGAAGATGGCAATAAAGCCTTGGAAGCCTATCAGGCTCACAGACCCGAAATTTTGGTTTTGGATGTTATGATGCCCAAAAAAGACGGTTTTACTTTGGCTAAGGAGATAAGGGAAATTGATGACGACATTCCTATCATCTTTTTGACCGCAAAATCGCAAACCCAAGATGTAGTAGAAGGCTTTTCCATTGGCGGGAACGATTATCTCAAAAAGCCATTCAGCATGGAGGAGCTTATTGTTCGGATTCATAATCTTATCAGTCGTACTGAAACACAAAAGACTTCAGAAGTCCTTACTATTGGAGATTTCACTTTTAATTTTCCTAAACAACAACTTACCTACAAAAACGAAGAAGGCGAGCAACTCACTCATCGCGAAGCGCATCTCTTATTTCATCTCATTAAGAATAAAAATTCGGTTTTGGACCGGTCACTTATCTTAAATAAACTTTGGGGCAATGATGACTTCTTCTCCGCCCGAAGCATGGATGTCTTTATTACCAAACTCCGTAAAAAATTGAAGAAAGATGAGCGTCTTCAAATTTTGAATGTGCGTGGATTTGGGTATAAGTTGACGGATTAGATGTGGGGAGATAAAAATTCACGGAGATACACAGATGAACAACGAGTTGCATACAGGTTACGCATGAGTAAGAGTTCCTTCCCTTCGGGAAGGTTAGGATGGGATTTTACCGTATCTTCGTTATATGTATGGTCGGTTTCAACATATCCTTTCCTTGGTTCTGCTCTGTCTTTCGTTTACTTGTTCAGGCCAGAAAGAAATTTCTAACGCTACTTCAGATGTCGCTCAATTCAAAGCTGAAAAACTATTGGATGTTGACCGTTTTGGCAGTTTCTATTTCAGCATGAAGAACAATACCATCATAAAGAAATCCAGTGACACTTTAATCAAATACGCCAACTTCCAATTAGGGGAAATCGATAGGCTTAACGCCTTTAATCCTTTAAAG
This sequence comes from Winogradskyella maritima, assembly GCF_042650215.1. Classification (NCBI taxonomy): domain Bacteria; kingdom Pseudomonadati; phylum Bacteroidota; class Flavobacteriia; order Flavobacteriales; family Flavobacteriaceae; genus Winogradskyella; species Winogradskyella maritima. Next base: position 29,632 of record NZ_JBHSAT010000004.1, read on the forward strand.
CTAAATCTGTTTTATCGAGATTTCAATACGGTGGTTTTGTTGGATAATCGTTTGGCAGAAATCACTAAAATAGATTTCAATCAGGGCGAAGATTTTAAAAACGTGAGCTTGGTCTCTCCTGCTTCAGACAATGCCTTTTGGTTATTTAACCAAGATGAACAACGATTGGAATTATTTGAATACCTCAACCGAAAAACGAAACTCGTCACACAACCTGTAAAGTCTAATGCGCTCGATTTAGTAAGCGATTATAACAGCTGTATTTTACTTACGGAGAACAATATTCATTTTTACAATTACTTCGGCAGTATGCTGAAAAAAATTCCAAATAACGGATACACGGAACTCGCTTACTCCGATGGCATTCTCATCCTAAAAAAGGAAAATCAGTTGTATAGACTCAATTCTGAAACCAACGACATTACTTCCGTTGCGTCGCCCGATTTTTTAATCAATCAATTTTTGGTAACCAACGAAACCTTGTATATTTACAGTCGCGATAAACTTATCGAATACCAACTGTAAAATCACTCTATATGCACGTTGCCATTGCTGGAAACATCGGCGCTGGGAAGACCACGCTTACCAAATTACTCGCTAAACACTACAAATGGGAGGCGCAATTAGAAGACGTTGTTGACAACCCGTATTTAGATGATTTCTACAACCAAATGGAACGTTGGAGTTTTAACCTTCAGGTGTATTTCTTAAACAGTCGGTTTAGGCAAATCAATCAGATTCAGCAGAGTGGCAAGGACATCATTCAAGATAGAACCATCTACGAAGATGCCTTTATTTTCGCACCGAATTTGCATGCTATGGGCTTAATGACCAATCGCGATTTTGAAAACTATTCGTCACTATTCGAATTAATGGAATCCTTCGTTAAAGGCCCAGATTTACTGATTTATTTACGTAGTTCTATTCCTAATTTGGTGAATCAAATCCACAAACGTGGACGCGATTACGAAAATACCATAAGCATTGACTACTTAAGTCGACTCAACGAGCGTTATGAAGCTTGGATTCATGGCTACGACAAAGGAAAATTATTGATTATTGATGTTGACAATTTAGATTTTGTCGACAATCCCGAAGATTTGGGCGGTATCATCAACAGAATCGATGCCGAAATCAACGGACTCTTCTAACTCGCTTTAGGGTTAGCTATTTACAGGTTAAAGCACTTCCCAAACTCAATATTTGTCGTCCTTTGTTTTTACTAAACTAAGAGACCATGGCCTCGTTATATAACACCAAATTCTTTCATCGCGATTTATCGTGGTTGCGTTTTAACCACCGTGTACTTCAAGAAGCGTCGGACAAAACCAACCCTCTTTATGAACGCATCAAATTCTTGGCGATTTTCTCTTCAAATTTAGATGAGTTTTTCAAGGTCAGGGTTTCTGATATCCGCCAGATTAAAGACCTAACCAAACCCTTACGAAAGAAACTGATTACCAAACCAAATGCCGTTTTAAAGGAAATTAAAAAGCAGGTGCATTTGCAACAGGAAGAATTCGGCAACATCTATATCACACAAATCCTTCCAGAATTAAAGGCAAATGGCATCCACCTTATTTCGGTTGAGGACTTTTCGTCGGAACAACAGAAGATTGCCGATGATTATTTCAATTCAAATTTGAAAGCCAATCTAAAGTCAGAAACCTTTAAAAGCGGAAGTAAAACGCCTGTATTTGTTGACAACGAAGGGCTTTATCTCACAGCACAGCTCGATGATGACACGTTTGAAATTGTAGAAATACCACAAAACGAAGACCGCTTTTTTGTCTTTCCGGAAGTGGATGGTCAACACTACATTACATTTATTGACGACATTTTAAAACATAGCCTGAAGCTGAAGCACCAACAAAATACGTTGGATTATTACGAATTTAAATTATCCCGCGACGCTGAGCTTTATATCGAAGATGAATTCTCTGGCAACCTTGCCGAGAAAATAAAAAACTCATTGCAGAAAAGAGATACGGGACAAGCCACGAGATTACTGGTTGATTCTGAAATTCCAGATGTGATTCTCAATAATCTAGAAACCGTGCTGGATGTTACTTCGGCTGATATTATCAAAGGTGGTGCACATCATAACTTTAAAGACTTTTTTGGCTTTCCCAACCCGACAGACAAACAGCTTTCCAATATAAAATTAGAACCGAAACCGCACCCGATGTTGGATGAGTTCAATTCTATGTTTGATGCTATTGACCATAAAGACCAGCTGATTCATTACCCCTATCAGTCATTTGAGCCTATCATAAGATTATTGGAAGAAGCCTCGGAAGACCCAACGGTCACTACAATTAAGATGACCTTATACCGTGTTGCTAAAGAATCCCGCTTAAACGATGCCATTGCCAATGCCTCAAAAAATGGTAAAAATGTCGTAATATTTATTGAAGCCAAAGCCCGATTTGATGAAGAAAACAATCTTAAATGGGGCGAAATTTTTAAACAAAACGGCGCAACGGTCATTTACAGTTATCCAGCCATCAAAGTGCATTCTAAAATTCTCTATATAGAACGAAACGTCAACGGAAAAGAAAAACGTTACTGTTATATCGGCACCGGAAATTTCAATGAAAACACCTCAAAACTCTACACAGATTATGGTTTGATGACAGCCAATAAAAAAATCACGAAAGAATTGAATCGCGTGTTTATGGTTCTGCAAGGCAAACTTATTATTCCTAAAGTGAAGAAATTATTGGTGTCGCCATTTACAGCACGTCATAAATTCAGTATGATGGTAGAGCGAGAAATCGCATTGGTTAACGCCGGAAAGCCTGCGTCAATTATGCTAAAATTGAATAGTCTTGAAGATAAAAAAATGATTGAATTACTCTACAAAGCAAGTAACTCAGGCGTGAAGATTAGATTGTTGGTTCGTAGTATTTGCTGTTTGGTACCAGGCATTAAAAACCAAAGTGAAAATATTGAAGTCATCAGTATCGTCGACCGATTTTTGGAACATGGACGGGTGTATTTGTTCGGAAACGGTGGCGATGAACAACTTTATATTGGCTCGGCCGATTGGATGAAACGCAACCTCAGCCACAGAATTGAAGTTGTAACTCCTGTTTTGGACCCAGATAATTTCAAAATTATTAAAGACTTATTGGAGCTTCAATTTAGAGACAACGTCAAAGCCCGAATCATTGTTGCCGAACAGAACAATGAGTATGTGACTTTGGAAGGGAAAGCGGTTCAATCGCAATTGGAGAGTTATAATTATTTCGAATAGTTTGACACGTGCTTCACGTATAAAAAGACACGTATTTCACTCCCGAAACATCGGGATTCACCAATCTGTCTCTATCAAAATCACACAGAGATACACAGAGACAACACGGAGCTTGCGCAGAGTAAAAGACACAAATTTCGCTTAGAGGCACAGAGCTGAGATATAGATTTCTGCGCCCGAGTAAGAGTTTCTCCCCTTTGGGGAGATTAAGAGGGGCCTATAAATCCGTTGGAGCGTGCATGCTCAATCGCTTCCTCACTAGAATTTACTAATAATGCTGGAGTCGATTTGTAATTCTTCAATAAACCCTGTACGCGTATAATTTTCTTTTTGTGCTTTACACTTCTTAGGTAGATAGCCTTAATACGCCCAGGGTAAGCCTCGGCAATTTCAATGTAGATATCAGGGTCATGCTCGCCAGAATCACCTATAAGGATAAAGGGTAAGTGCGGATAGGTTTCCAATAGGTTAATAATCTCATTTTGTTTTTGCGGTTTTTCGCCTTCTTGTCGCTTTTTAAACATGGTTTTAAAACTTCGCAATAAAATGGGACCCTTCGGAAAATCGTTTTGTTTTAAAAACAACTCTAAATAACGGTAAAGATTCCAAGGGCTATGGCTCACATAAAAAATAGGGTTGGCCTTATCGCCCGTAGAACCACGATGCAAGCGATGGTAAAAATCGGCCGCGCCTTTTAGCGGAATTCTATTTTTAGCATGCCTAAAAACCGTATTAACGACCACCCGCCACTTTAAATACGAAACAACGCCTGTATGTAAAATGGTGTCGTCGATGTCACTAGCCACACCGAATTCAGCATCTGGCGCTGGAATTAACAATTCAGCCGGAAAACGATTTTCATTTTGAATGGTACGCTTAATATTTACATCATCGTACGAAACCTCAAAAGTGACCCAGCCTTCACTATTAGCCAGCTTGTCTAAATCTTCAAACGGCTCATCGACCTTAAAGTAACCCTGGTCATCGGTCATCACTTTAAATATTTTTCCGTTGGATAACTTTACATTAAGCCCAACATTCTTTATCTCATCTGTTTCAAATCGTTTCCAGGTATTAACGATAAGATTGATAAGATTTTTGTCTTCGAGATTAATGGTTTCATCTTCAAGCGCACGTCCTCTCACGTAAAAATGTTTGGCTGTGCCGTAGCTTTGGAATGCTATGATTTGAAGTGGGTCTTTTTTAAAAAGCGCCATGGATTGTATTTAGATTTTGAAGATACTAAAATTCATAAAAAAACCACGCCAATGGCGTGGTTCTATATCCTAATAAGTTAAAAATTAATTCTTTTCAATCTTAACTTTCTCTATAACGGGTTTTGTCGCTTTTGCATCAGTTTCATGCTCTGATTCAAATTTGTCAATCTGAGCTTTAACTTCGCTTTTAGTTCCTGTAAAGGTTTCCTTCTTCTGAACTTCTTCGCCATTGATAGTCGTCGTGTAGACTATAGTTGCTTTGGCCAGGTCCTTAGAATCGACATTCATTTCAACTTTAACCTCATCAGATAATTGGGCAACGCCTTCTTCGGTATGACCGCCTAAGATTGGCGCAATTACCAAACCAACTAAACACGTTAGCTTAATTAAAATATTCATAGAAGGTCCTGATGTATCTTTAAATGGGTCTCCAACCGTATCTCCTGTTACAGCTGCTTTATGAGCGTCTGAACCTTTATATTCCATTTTCCCATCAATTTCAACACCTGCTTCAAACGACTTTTTTGCGTTATCCCATGCACCACCAGCATTATTCTGGAAAATCGCCCACATAACACCACTAACACAAACACCAGCCATATAGCCGCCAAGAGGCTCAGCACCGAATACCATTCCAATAAAGATTGGCGTAATAATAGTTATTAATCCTGGAAGAATCATCTCTTTTAAAGCTGCCTTTGTAGAGATATCAACACACTTGGCGTATTCTGGTGTTCCTGTACCTTCCATAATTCCTGGAATTTCTCGGAACTGACGACGTACTTCCTGTACCATTTCCATAGCTGCTTTTCCAACAGATTGCATTGCCAATGCGGAGAACACCACCGGAATCATGCCACCGACAAATAACATTGCTAAAACGTCGGCTTTAAAAATATTGATACCATCAATTCCTGTAAAGGTGACGTAAGCTGCAAATAAAGCCAATGCTGTTAAGGCCGCAGAGGCGATAGCAAAACCTTTACCAACGGCTGCTGTTGTATTACCAACAGAATCCAAAATATCAGTACGCTCACGGACGTGAGGCTCTAATTCACTCATTTCAGCTACACCGCCTGCATTATCAGCAATCGGCCCGAAAGCATCAATAGCTAATTGCATTGCAGTTGTTGCCATCATTGCTGATGCGGCCAATGCTACACCGTAGAATCCAGCTAAGGCATAAGACCCATAAATCGCAGCTGCAAACAAAATAACAGATAAGAAAGTAGATTTCATACCAACAGCTAAACCAGCAATAATGTTGGTTGCAGCTCCTGTAGAACTATTATGTACTATATCCATTACAGGCTTTTTACCTAAGGAGGTATAGTAGGCCGTTACAATTGAAATTAATGCACCTACAGCCAAACCAATTAAGGTAGATAAGAATACATTCAAGGACGAAACCTCAACATAGCCTTCACCGAAAAACTTCATACTCATGGTTTCTGGCAACATCCAGTCAATAAGGAACCAGCCTGAAATCGCCGTAATAATGATTGATACCCAATTACCCATATCCAATGCTTTCTGAACCTGTGGCTCTTTAGCATCGTTGCTTGAAATACGAACCAATAGTGTTCCTACTATAGACGCAATAATTCCGACACCCGCAATTACCAATGGTAATAAAATAGGCCCCATATTATTGAAGTTATCCGTAAACGCAGTTGTCACAGACATATCTTTTATCAAATAATTTCCGAGTACCATCGCCGCCAAAACAGTAGCTACATACGACCCGAATAAATCAGCACCCATACCTGCAACATCACCCACATTATCACCAACGTTATCTGCAATTGTAGCAGGGTTACGTGGATCATCTTCTGGGATACCAGCTTCTACCTTACCGACTAAATCGGCACCAACATCCGCGGCTTTGGTATAGATACCACCACCAACACGAGCAAATAATGCAATGGATTCAGCGCCAAGCGAGAATCCGGCTAAAGTTTCTAAAACTACAGTCATGTTACCGTAGAAGTCACCTTCACCACCCATAAACTGTCCGAGGAAAAACCAGAACAATAAACTTAGACCTAAAACAGCCAAACCAGCAACACCAAGTCCCATAACCGTACCACCTCCAAAAGACACTTTTAGCGCCTGCGGCAAACTTGTTTTTGCAGCTTCAGCTGTACGCGCATTAGCATCGGTAGCAATTCGCATTCCGACATTCCCAGCCAATGCTGAGAAAAAAGCACCAAGAATAAATGCTGGTACAATCATCCAACTCGTAGAGGCTACTACGGTTGAAATTCCAAATAATGCAGCCGAAGCCAACACTACAAAAATCAATAATAAACGGTATTCTGCACCTAAAAAGGCTAGCGCACCTTCTTTGATGGCTTTGGAAATTTCCTGCATTTTTTCACTTCCTGCAGGTTGTTTTTTAACCCAAGACATTTTGATAAACATAAACAGCAATCCGACGATTGCCAATGCCATAGGCACAAAAATCACATTAGCTTCCATATAAATTAAGTTAGATTAGTTTTTAACGGTCGCTAAAGTAACAAAATCAGCGGGAATAGGAAAGCAATAAAGCAAACGACCACAAGACACGCCCTTATAATATTTTTTAATTTCATGGTAAATTAGAAATTAAATTTGCGTCCTGCAGTCGTTTAGACTAACTAATATGTTATGAGACAGACTTTTTTATATGGTAAAGTCGCCATTAGTTTTGTGGTCGCTATTCTCATAACGCTCCACACATTTGTTTAAAATATCGTAAGCTTCTTTGGCATCACCCCAGCCACCAACATCAACACGTTTCTTTTCTAAGTCCTTATAAACTTGAAAGAAATGCTCAATCTCTTTTTTACGGTGTGGATTTAAATCGCTTAAATCGTTGTAAGAATTCCAAATAGGGTCAGAGACTGGTACACAAACCAATTTCTCATCTGGGCCTTTTTCATCTGCCATATGGAAAACCCCAATAGGCTTTACTTCCATAACACACATTGGAAATGTCGGTTCCGTTCCCATCACCAAAACATCTAGTGGGTCACCGTCCAGGGCCAATGTTTCAGGAATAAAACCGTAATCACCTGGATACATCATTGAAGAAAACAACATACGATCGAATCGGATTTTCTTTAAATCGAAATCATATTCGTACTTGTTTCTACTTCCTTTTGGAATCTCAATTAAAACATCAAAGGTCAATTTTCCTTTTGGACTCATCGTAAATTATATTTTGTTTCACGGCTTTAGCCGTATTTAGTCTTATTTTTTCGGGGTGCAAATGTACGGCAAAAAAGAAGTTCTTAAACCAAAAAAACACAAACAAATTGAAAAATTTTAACGCTATCGATTTCGTACCTAGAGAAACTGAAAATCACTATCTTGATAAGCAGAAAGTTTCTCCTAAACAAAACTTAATTTTCAGTTAGCTTACAGTCATTCTAATTGTGGCTGATTTTTTAAAAATTTAAGAAAGGAAATAAAATCTCAATCAGATGAAAACCACACCAGAACATAACGCCCGAGTCGCCAATATGAAATTCTTTTCTGTCTATCCACATTATGTCACTAAAGTGGAGAAAAAAGGGAGAACCAAGGAAGAGTTACACCGAGTTATTACTTGGCTGACAGGATTCACAGATGCTGACATCCAAGACAAAATTGACCGAAAAGTCACCTTTGAAACTTTTTTTGAAGAAGCTAAACTTCATCCTAATGCAGAACTTATTAAGGGCGTAATTTGTGGCTACAGGATTGAAGAAATAGACAATGAATTAACCCGAAAAGTGCGTTACTTAGATAAGCTTATCGATGAATTGGCTCGTGGTCGAAAAATGGAAAAGATTCTGAGAACGGTTTAGAAACTAAAGCCAAAACTTCCCGTCACACCAAATTTTCTGGCATCGGGATTATCGAGATAATTGCCTCTAAAATTAAAATCGATTCGTAGAATTTTAAAGATGTTGCCTACCCCAAAACTATACTCGTAATAAATCTCGTCATTTGGCGCGACATAAGGTACGCCCGTAGCGTTCAAAGCTTGATTCTCATCAGATATTGAACCCCAAGCACCACGAACACCAACAATGGCACGTAAGTTATACTTCTTTAAAAATGGAATACGACTGAAAATACGTCCGTTGAAATTATGCTCCATGTGCATCGACGTGTAGGTATCGGTCACAAACTCATAAAAGTCGAGCTGAGAAAAGGTATTGTATATTGAAAAATAGGTTTGGTTACCAGGCACAACACTTAAGAGCGCCAAAGGCACTTCCCCAAACGTTTTACCTGCTTCAATGGTAGTTGTCAATCGTCCAAAGCCACCAACTTGCCAAGGTTGAATGTAAGAGAACTGTACTTTGGTATAATCAAAATCCCCATTAAATACGTCCGAATCCCCTAAAGTCACTTGTGCAAACAAATTGGCGAAACCGTCGTTGGCTACTTTCCGTTCTACGCCAAAGCCTGTCATTTTTCGTTTAGGAAAGAACGAGGCCGATAAGGTAGTTTCATACTGCCTAACTTCTGAAGCTATGCCGTTTGGTGCGGTATCATCAAAATAATCCAGACTAAATGTGGGCGATGCCGATTCCAATGTTTTATAAGTACCGCCAGCGCGTAAAATGAAATTCCGCAGAGGTTCTATTTCTATACCAAAGGTTGATAAGTTCACATTGGTCAACTCATTGTTTGGTGCTGTGGTAACCACAGCTGATGAGGCCAAATTTCGACCTAAAACATCCGTAGAGGCTGTTAAACTCGCGCCCATCTGTTCCACATCGCGACGGTTACCTCCAGAGATAATGAGTCGACTCTTCTTATCGAGCAACCATTTGCCTGAAATACCATATTTAAATTTATCGTCCCTAAATCCGTAAGCCAAAAAGCCTTCCAATCGCCATAAATCATTCGGGCCAAAATAAGTTCGGCCACCGCCACGCAATCGTAAGCCTTCCACTTCATTAAATCCGAATACAGAGAACACAGGCCCGACATCCAAATTCAAACTAGGAAATTCAATATAACCTGATGCCAAAATGCTTCCAATGTTGTAGAGGTTCTTAAACTTTTTTACAGTCTTCAGCGTGTCTAACATTCTGTAAACGCCTTTCTCGTCACGGCTTAAGGCTTCCATTCGGTTTTCAGCCCAAAAATCGTCCTCCCGATTGTACACATCCTTATCGTAATTGTAGACTTCTTGTGCGTAGAACTTTTCGTCCTTCGGCTCATCAAACACATAATTGTCATACAAGGTGGTTCGCTTTCCGTAGACACCCCGAGATTTTTCCTTTTTATTCAGTGCGAAATCAGATAACATATAATCACGCTTAATCAAAAAAAGTGAATCGTTAACGACATCAAATTCCTGTTCAATATAAATTTCCTTCACCCAGTTAATATTTGCACTTTTTGATGCCTGAAGGTTAATATCCTTAATCGCATAAGTAGAATCGTTCACCCAAAAGTCCCCTTTAAAAGTCAACTCGTTTTTTCGGCGCGGATAATAAATAATATTGTAGCACCATTTGTTATCGATAAATGCGCTGTCGGACAAGACATAATTATAGGTCTGAACGCCAGTGCGCGACAATGGACTCACAAAACTCTTATCAAAAAACTTGAGATAGTTATCATAGATATCAAAATCGGAATATAGGTCATCCACAAAATCAATAATCACCTGATTGTTGCTGAACCCCGAGTTTTTATTTCCCAATAATTCTTCCTTTTCTTCATTGAGTAGATTATCACCGTAGACCTTGCTCACCGCTTCGTTGATGAAAATCGGTAAATAGGTTTTTCCTGTGATTTTCGAGGTATCCACTTCTTCAAACACAAATTCCATTCCTTTAAACAGACGACTTTTAATCAAGGCGCTGTCGATGGTATTCAAATCGAATTCTACCTTTTCGTATTTATCGTATTTGTATTGTTTAAATTGCTTTAGACCATTCTGGCGTTTGCGGGCCCAAATCTTTTTCAGGATGGCAATGGCTGGGTTTTCAGATGCTTTTTTGGATTGTTTTCCGGTAACAATAACGACTTGGTCTAATGATTCTGTGACTTCCTTTAGGGTGAATGTCAAATCGAAGTTGACACGTTGAGGCAATTCAAACTGAAGCGTTTCATACCCCAAAAAAGAAATGGTAATGGCTTCCCAATTATCATCCGATTCTAAGTAGAAGCGTCCATTTTCATTGGTAATGACTCCAATAGTTGAGCCTTTAAAAATAACATTGGCAAAAGCCACTGGAACGCCATTTTCGTCAGACACCACACCACCAACCTTGGTCTGGGACCAGGCCAAAAGTGAGACAAACGTAAAGTAGATGAGGAGTACTAATTGTTTCATTTATGTGTTTAAGCTCAATTTTATACCAAAAAAACTTCATCACCTAGCTTCAATTCACTAGAGGATGAAGTTTTATTAACGCAGATTTCTGCGGATTATTTATTTATACATCACTTTTTTGACCGCTTTAACGACCTCGTCGCTGTTTGGCAACCATTCTTCCAACAATACTGGAGAATATGGTGCAGGCGTATCGGCTGTGTTTATCTTTACGATCGGTGCGTCTAGGTAATCAAAAGCTTCAGACTGTACCAAATAAGTGATTTCAGTCGCCACGTTACCAAATGGCCAAGCCTCTTCTAATACCACCAAACGATTGGTTTTCTTAACAGATTCTAGAATAATATTTCTATCCATTGGTCTGACAGTTCTCAAATCAATGATTTCGCAAGAAATGCCCTCTTTTTCCAACTCATCCGCCGCTTTGTAGGCTTCCTTAATAATCTTTCCGAAAGAGACAATAGTAACATCGGTACCTTCGCGCTTTATCTCGCCAACACCAATTGGAATTGTGTATTCGCCCTCAGGAACTTCACCTTTATCACCATACATCTGCTCACTTTCCATAAAAATAACTGGATCGTCATCTCTAATGGCTGATTTTAATAATCCTTTGACATCATAGGGATTTGAAGGCACAATAACTTTTAGACCTGGTGTATTGGCAAACCAACTTTCAAAGGCTTGGGAGTGTGTCGCCGCCAACTGACCAGCAGATGCGGTTGGCCCTCTAAACACGATAGGGCATTTAAACTGACCACCAGACATTTGTCTAATCTTGGCCGCGTTATTAATAATTTGGTCAATCCCTACCAATGAGAAGTTAAAGGTCATATATTCCACAATCGGGCGATTTCCCGTCATTGTAGAACCAATAGCTACACCAGCAAAACCAAGCTCGGCAATCGGCGTGTCAATCACACGTTTTGGTCCAAATTCGTCTAACATACCTTTAGATGCCTTGTACGCACCATTATATTCAGCAACCTCCTCACCCATTAAATAAATGCTTTCATCTCTGCGCATTTCTTCGCTCATGGCTTCGGCAATCGCTTCTCTAAATTGAATTGTCTTCATTCCGTTCGTTGTCTTTTTCTAAAGAAAGCCTTGTAAAGGCCTATTAAAATCGAATAGCAAAAATAAGGATAAATGATATAGTTCAGGGAAGTATTAATCTGACTTTATGAAAAATTTATTATGCACGCATAGTAAAAATACGAATTATTATATTTATCTTCGTAACCGCTTAAAATTATACTTAAAAACAATATACATATGAAGATTTTAGTCTGTATTAGTCACGTTCCTGATACAACGTCCAAAATCAATTTCACGGATGATTCTACCAAGTTTGACACCAATGGTGTTCAGTTTGTAATCAATCCCAATGACGAATTTGGTTTAACCCGCGCAATGTGGTTTAAAGAAAAGCAAGGCGCAAGTGTAGATGTTGTAAATGTAGGAGGTCCAGAAACAGAACCAACCTTAAGAAAAGCCTTGGCCATTGGTGCTGATGCTGCAATAAGAGTAAATACACCAGCAACAGATGGTTATGCCGTTGCCGAACAATTAGCCAAAGTAGTCAAGGACGGTGGTTATGATTTGGTCATTGCCGGGAGAGAGTCTATTGATTACAATGGTGCCATGGTACCAGGAATGTTAGCCGCCATGACGGGCGCCAATTTTGTAACTAATTGTATCAGTCTTGACGTCGATGGCACTTCTGCAACTGCAGTACGTGAAATCGATGGCGGTAAGGAAACTGTTTCAACCTCATTACCATTGGTTATTGGTGGACAGAAAGGATTGGTTGAAGAAAGTGACTTAAGAATTCCAAACATGCGTGGGATAATGATGGCACGTAAAAAGCCATTGAATGTTGTTGAGCCTACAGATATAAACGCTGAAACAGCAACAGTAAGCTACGAAAAGCCTGAACCAAAAGGTGCAGTGACTTTAGTTGACGCTGATAATCTCGATGAATTGGTTAATCTGCTTCATACTGAAGCCAAAGTAATTTAAGAAGAACATGTCTATTCTAGTATATACAGAATCCGAAAACGGAAAATTTAAAAAATCAGCTTTTGAAGCGGTATCCTATGCCAAAGCCATTGCTGATAAAATGGGAAGCTCAGTTACCGCAGTTGCCGTAAATGCAGATGGTGCTGATGCCCTTGGAAATTATGGTGCATCCAAAGTATTAAACATCTCTAACGATAATCTTAAGACCTTCAATGCAAAATCTTATGCGGCCGCTGTTCAGCAAGCTGCAGAGCAAGAGGGTGCAAAAGTGGTCGTATTAACATCAAGTGCTGACAGTAAGTATTTGGCACCATTGGTCGCGGTTGGTCTAAAGGCCGGCTATGTCTCTAATGTGGTTGAAGCACCATCAAGCACTTCGCCATTCACGGTGAAGCGTACAGCGTTTACCAATAAAGCATTCGCAAATACTGAAATCAATACCGATGTAAAAGTCATAGGTTTATCTAACAATGCTTTCGGTGTTGTTGAAGTTGGAGGCTCTGCTTCAGTTGAAGATTTTTCACCTTCAATTCCAGAAAGTGGTGTAAATGTCACATCTGTAGATAAAGCTTCCGACAAAGTTAGCATTGCAGATGCCGAAGTTGTAGTTTCTGGTGGACGAGGTCTAAAAGGGCCTGAAAACTGGCATTTGGTTGAAGATTTAGCAGAGGTATTGGGTGCAGCAACAGCATGCTCCAAACCAGTTTCTGATTTAGGTTGGAGACCACATAGTGAGCACGTTGGCCAAACCGGAAAACCAGTGGCTTCAAACTTATATATTGCTATTGGAATTTCTGGTGCTATTCAGCATTTAGCTGGTATCAACGCCTCTAAAGTAAAGGTAGTCATCAACACCGACCCCGAAGCGCCTTTCTTTAAGGCTGCAGATTATGGCGTGGTTGGAGATGCTTTTGAAGTTGTACCAAAACTCACAGAAAAACTAAAAGCCTTTAAGGCACAAAACGCATAATTTTAGTACCTTGTAACAGTTGAAGGACTGTTTAAATTTGGAAAAAGTGAACCAAACTGTTTTTCTCAGTTGGTAAAGTCCTAATTTAAACAGTTCTTTGCGTTGTCCCTATTCCAAAAGGAAAGATAAATTGGACACCTCAACAAGATGGTTGAGGCATTTTTAAAAACCTTATGAGTCTAGTACGTTTAAATATAAAAGGCATTTCTTACAGCCAAACCCAAAATGGCGCGTATGCCTTGATTTTAAATGAGGAAGGTGGCGACCGAAAATTACCGATTGTCATTGGTGCTTTTGAGGCGCAATCTATCGCCATTGCTCTAGAAAAAGAAATTCGCCCACCACGGCCCCTGACGCACGATTTATTCAAAAATTTTTCAGACCGTTTTAGCATTGTCGTTAAACAAGTCATTATACACAAATTGGTAGATGGTGTGTTCTATTCTAGTTTAATTTGTGAACGCGAAGGCATTGAGGAAATCATCGATGCACGCACCAGTGATGCCATTGCTTTGGCACTACGCTTTCAAGCGCCGATTTTCACCTACAAAAATATTTTGGACAAGGCCGGAATTTATTTGAAGGTCAATCCGAAGAAAGATGATGAAGACCAAGACAGCATTTTAATGGACGATTTGGTCGCCGAAGAAGTTGAGGCTGCCACATTTGGTGACGCCAATGACGGGAGCTACAAAGACCTATCCTTAGAAGACTTACACAATATGTTAGATGAAGCTGTGGCTAATGAAGATTACGAAACCGCCGCAAAATTAAGAGACGAAATCTCTAAACGATAATCCCTATTTTATGAAATCAATGGTGTTGGCTCTCGTAGCCATTTTTTTTGGAATTGTAACGCTACAAGCTCAAGAAATTTTGAGTAACGTTCAAGATTCAATAGATCTTTCTGTCCAAAACCCTAAAGTAAATATATCTAAAACTTCGGAAGTTGATGAAAAAACAAAGTTTTGGCAACTTTCGGAATATATAATTTATGAAAGTTACCCTGACAGCATTAGTTCTACAAGAGAATTCAACGTCGGAAAGGAATTTTTAAATCTCAAAATGAATGGAGAGTATGAAGCTGTTCTTAATGGAGGCTTTAAAAAAGGGATTTGGCTTCAGAATAACAACCTCATAGTATTTAAACAGAAAGTACCTACCACAGTTGACATCTATTATGAAATAACAGGAAAAGATTCCAACTATTTAAACTTGAAAAACGGCAATGACGTATTGAAGTTTGTTTCCGATGGACATCCTTCATTTGTAGCCGAAACTCCTTCCGATAATACTATAATAAAAAGTCAAGGGTTTTCATTTACAAGCTTATGGAGAGGTGTTTTAGGGATGATTTCTCTTATCATTATAGCATTCTTATTCAGTAGTAATCGAAAAGCGATTAACTGGAAAACGGTCGGAATTGGCTTAGCATTTCAGCTAATAATTGCAATTGGTGTCTTAAGAGTTGGATTTATAAAGAACATATTTGAAGGAATAGGTCAAGTTTTCGTCAACATATTAGACTTTACTCGTGCAGGAAGCGAGTTTCTATTCAGCGGAGTCATGGACGTTAATTCTTATGGGTTTATTTTCGCCTTTCAAGTATTGCCTACCATACTTTTTTTCTCAGCGTTGACCTCTGTATTATTTTACTTAGGCATCATTCAGAAAGTGGTTAAAGGCATGGCTTGGTTGTTGACCAAAGCGCTTCAAATTTCTGGCGCGGAAAGTTTAAGTGTCGCCGGAAATATTTTCTTAGGTCAAACAGAAGCACCTCTATTAATCAAGGCGTATCTTGAAAAAATGAACAAGTCTGAAATCCTGCTCGTTATGATTGGTGGGATGGCTACAGTGGCCGGTGCGGTCTTAGCGGCTTATATCGGGTTTTTAGGTGGTGATGATCCCGCTCTTCGTTTAGTTTATGCCAAGCATTTGTTAGCAGCCTCGGTTATGGCGGCGCCTGGGGCAATTGTCATTTCAAAAATATTATATCCTCAAACCGAAAAAATCAATACCGACGTTTCTGTATCACAAGAAAAAATTGGATCTAACATCTTAGATGCCATTGCCAACGGAACGACGGAAGGTCTTAAACTAGCCGTCAATGTTGGCGCCATGCTATTGGTATTCGTAGCCTTTATCGCCATGATTAATGGGATTTTAGGCTGGGTTGGTGACATTACTAGCATCAATGAATGGGTCTTAGCCAATACACCTTATCAGGCTTTGTCTCTCGAATTCCTGCTCGGTTATTTATTCGCACCATTGATGTGGCTTATTGGCGTTGCCGCTGAAGACATGGCCTTAATGGGACAACTCTTAGGGATTAAACTCGCGGCGAGCGAATTTGTAGGTTATATTCAACTTGCCGAACTTAAAGATGCTTCAGCCTTGATTCACCTTAATTATGAAAAGTCGATCATCATGGCTACCTATATGCTTTGTGGTTTTGCCAATTTTGCATCTATCGGTATTCAGATTGGCGGGATTGGTTCTTTGGCACCTGGACAGCGAAAAACCCTTTCGCGCTTCGGTATCAAAGCCTTAATTGGTGGGACTATTGCGTCTTTGATTTCTGCTACGATTGCTGGAATGATAATTGGTTAAGCCCAATTTTTTTAAAGCAAGAATAACATTCTGAATATTCTCATATTACACAATGAAAAATATTATTAAGCTTCTTTTCATCACATTATCCATAAATATTTCAAGTGCTCAATTTGTAAAAGAAAAAGCTATAAAAGCTTCTATAGGCTATGGGCAATCTGCACCCTACGAAGATATTGATGTTACTGGTTCAGGTTTTTATGCACAAGGTGAACTAGTATTAACTGTCACTTCTTGGATCGATTTTAGACCTTATGCAGGCGTTCTTTTCACAAAGCCAGACGAGCAAGAAAACCCAGAAATAGACCCTTCATTTAAGTCAACCGCAAATGCCTTTATGACAGGTGTAAAAACCCGACTACGTGCTCCCGTTCCTTGGGTTGCCCCCTATTTTGAATTTGGTGCTGGTCTATCAGTTGGTTCTTTCGAAACAATAACGGCAAACGTAAACATAGATAAATCTGGCGTCTTATTTCATGTGCCAATATCTATTGGTTTGGAAATTGGAAGAAATCATAATTTTGATTTTGGTATAACTTTCAATTATCATAACGCCGCACAGCAATTTTCGGGCGCCACATTGATTGGTCTTACATTCCCGATTGATTAAAACTGAGCCCTGCTATTCAAGCTCCTTTAGTTAATAACTTTTAATAGAATAAATCGCCTCAGGCCATTCGGGTTTAAGCTTTTTTTTACTTTCGTTTTGAACGGTTTGGATACGTCAGTTCCTTAAATTTGGGACGACGTAGATTCAGATGGAGAATAAAATTAACGAGATTTCCACTTTCGTGGAAATAAAATGAGATTCCCACCTTCGTGGGAAATGCTATGAAACAGTATCACGATTTAGTAAAACACGTTTTAGAACAGGGCAACGAAAAGGGCGACAGAACCGGAACCGGAACAACATCGGTATTCGGCTATCAAATACGATTTGATTTAAGTGAAGGCTTCCCAATGGTGACCACCAAAAAATTGCACCTTAAGTCCATAATTCACGAACTGCTCTGGTTCCTAAAAGGTGATACCAACACAAAATATCTAACGGAAAACGGTGTCCGTATCTGGAACGAGTGGGCTGATGAAAATGGCGATCTTGGTCCTGTATACGGCCATCAATGGCGTAATTGGAATGACGACGAAATCGACCAAATAAAAGAAGTCATTCAACAATTAAAAACCAATCCGAACAGTCGTCGTATGATGGTGTCTGCTTGGAATCCTTCGGTATTACCAGATACTTCAAAAACGTTTTCAGAAAATGTAGCGAATGGTAAGGCCGCTCTACCGCCGTGTCATGCATTTTTTCAATTTTATGTGGCGGACGGAAAACTCTCTTGTCAACTTTACCAACGTAGTGCCGACATCTTTTTAGGCGTACCGTTTAATATTGCATCTTACGCCTTGTTTACCATGATGATGGCACAAGTTTGTGACTATCAGCCAGGCGATTTTATTCATACGTTTGGCGACGCCCATATCTACAACAACCATAGAGACCAGTTGGAGTTACAGCTCTCACGAGAACCACGACCATTGCCGACGATGAAAATCAATCCTGAGATCAAAGATATCTTCGATTTTACGTTTGAAGATTTCACCCTAGAAAACTACGATCCGCATCCTCATATTAAAGGGGTTGTTGCGGTTTAAATTAGGAATTATGAGATTGCTTTTTCTAGTATTTTTTATCGCATGTTTTTCGGAGGTTTACGCACAGAATGTTAAACTGAAATACAATCAAGCAGATTTAATATTTCCGGGATGTGAAACTGCTGAAGACCAAAAGAAATGCTTCAAGGTTAAAACTGAAAGTTATATGCTTTCAAACCTAACAGATTCATTAAAACAGAAGCTTATAAAACTATCCCAAAGCGATACAATAACACTAAGTTTTAAATTGTTATATGACGAATCTGGCGAACTAATAAAAAAACAATCTAATGTCTATAGCTCAGCTGACAGTACGTTCAAGGAGTTAAATGTTATTGCTTATAAACTACCAAAGGTGGCCCCTCTCAGAGATGAATATGACCGTGGCGTCGGTGCTTCAATTAGTTTTATTCACGGATGGCTAATTAATCGTACTGACAATTCATTGAATCCAATTTTAGATTTTGAACCTATCGAACTACCCTTAGTCATGGTTGATAAATTTCCACACTATGAAGTTTGTGAGCCCTACTTAAATTCAGAAAATGAGACTAAATGTCTTAGCGGCATCTACAGGCAGGTAGTACAAAATAACTTTAAAGGTGACGCACTTGCCAATGGCCTCGATTTAAGTCGTGGTATTCACGCTATCTTCTTGTATTTTAAAATTACGTCAGAAAAAAAGATTGAATTTATTAGTGCGAGAGCTCCACATCCAATGCTTGAGCGAGAAGGCAAACGGCTTGTCACTCTCTTTCCCGCACCGAAAGAGCCAGGGTTTTATAAAGAAAAACCTGTAGACGTACATTATATTTTACCAATTAAGTTTTATGTTGATTAGATTAGTCAAGTACTGCTTCATATACCTAATGTCCATTGGTTCATTCTGCCAAGCTCAAGAGGGCAAAACGCTTAAAGAATTAGACTCCATAAACGAGAATAGTAAAGTGCCGATGCCTCTTCTAGCAAAAAGCCTAAAATTCCCCGTTTATAAAGGGTGTCATAAAATTGAAGATAATAAGGAAGCTAGAGATTGTAGCATCCAAAAAATTAAGGATTTTATAAAAATGAGCTATGATTTAGCAGTAGCAGATAGAGCTCTACCTTTGGAAAGATCTACACAGTTTCAGCTCGATTTTATCGTAAATAAAAAAGGAAAGGTTGAGCAAGTGACTGCAAAAGCCAACCACCGAGCCATTGCTATTGAAGCTATTAAAACAGCCAAGCGTCTTCCAAAATTTAAAACGCCCGGCATGCTCAATGGTAGTGCCATTGACACGCCGATGACGTTGACTATGGTTTTATACTTTTAATTGAAAATCAGAATTTAAAATTCCAATTATAGATTTAGAACGCTGTTTTCAGTAGCAAAAGCATTGGCTGTATAAGCATCTGCCTGAGCGTCGTTTTGCCATTCACCGTCTACTACATACTTGAACTCGTAAGATTTTCCAGACTCAAGATCTAGAGTGCCTTTAAAGTTTCCATTTTTTAATTTTTTGAGTTGCGTTTCGCTAGTGCTCCAGTTGTTCCAGTTTCCGGCAACCACTACCGATGTTGCTTCATCACCAGGTAAGGTGAAGGTCACTTTACACACTGGTTTACTTTTAAGATATTGCTTTTTAATTGGCATAATTAGATAATTTAATACTTCAAAACTAGAGAAGAATACTTAGCCACCCAAGAGTTAAGAGGCTTTAGCTACAAGAATTATGGATTTTTCAAAAATATATGGTGATAATTCCATTTTACCGAAAAACAAGGCTTTAAAATTAGATAGTCCTCAATACGTAAAACACTCATTTTCAATCGATTTTTAACGAAAACGATTGCGAAATCTTGCATTCAACCGCTATTAGCTCCAGAACATTTCAAATTATTGTATTTTTACTTTAAACATCACCAATTTTATGTTCGGAAAGAAAAAAACAAGTCCACAAATTGATAAAGAACAATTAGAACTAATCGAAAATGCACAGCGCCGAGTGAAGCAAAAAAAGCGCTTGTATGTGCACTTTGTTATTTTTCTGATTGGTGCGGTTTTTCTCATTTTAGCAAATACAGTTTTAGGTATTGGGCAAGATTTTACCATTCTCAATATCAATTGGTTTGTTTATGCTATTCTTGCGTGGCTATTTTTATTTATTTACCATTTTGTCAATGTCTTTATCACCAATAAGTTTATGGGCAAAGACTGGGAAAAACAACAGTTAGACAAATTGGTTGAGAAACAGAAGAAACGCATTGCCGAACTTCAGGCAAAGGTTGACCAACAGCACACCGTCATTCCTGCCAGTGCTACTTCTAACGAAAAAAAAAAGAAGCGTAATCTTACTATTATTGTAGCGGCTGGCGAAGATAACGCCATTGGTAAAGATAATGATTTGATTTGGCACCTTAGTGATGACCTAAAGCGCTTTAAAAAATTGACCAGTGGCCATTACATTATTATGGGGCGCAAGACTTTTGAAAGTTTCCCAAAACCGCTACCAAACAGAACCCACGTCGTTATTTCTAGGCAGAAAGATTACGTAGCGCCTTCGGGAGTGATTGTCGTTAACTCTATGGAAGATGCTTTAGACGCCGCCCGTCACGATGACCAACCTTTTATCATTGGCGGTGGTGAAATCTACAAACAATCCATGACGTTGGCAGACACCTTAGAATTGACCCGCGTGCATTCTACTTTTCCTCTAGCGGACACCTATTTCCCTGAAGTGGATTTAAACCAATGGACAGAAGTGAGTCGTATAAAACATGAGGCCGATGCCAAACATGAGTTTGCATTTTCTTTTGTGACCTATGTTAAGAAGTAATGAGTTTAAAACCACTACTCCTACTAATATTACTCTGTTTTTGCTCCTTAAAATTAGTTGCGCAAGAACCGGATGGCAAGTTTAAATTTCACAATATAACAACTGGAACGGGAGCTTATACACTCGAAAAAATTAAAGGCAACAGAGGTTTTTCTGTATCGATAACTACCAATTTTAGAATAAAGAAAAATGTAATTGGTATCAATTGGAATGGTGGTTTTGGCGCATCAAATAAAGACGACATATTAAAAAATGCAATACATAGTTATTCAGAAATCAACCTGCTTTACGGAAGGGAATTTAATATAGCTCGAAACTTATTTCTGAATGCTTACGCCGGATTTGGATTTACCGACCAAACTAAGTTAAGGGATGATCGTACTGAAGGAACAGTAGGTTTTCCTGTGAGGAGTGAAATTGTTTTCAAAGCATCAAAATGGATTGATGTTGGCGCTATCGGTAATGTAAACTTCAACAAACGAAATAACATTCATAGCTTTCAGGTATTATTGCGATTTAATTTCAATTAGCCATGCAACCATTTGCGATTATTGTGCGTCTATAAAATAAAACCTGTAACGCTTTGTGAAAATAATCGTCTTACTTACAACTAATCAATCAAAATAATATCTCATGAGTATTTTAAAAATCAACAATCTTTCAAAAACCTATCCCAGTGGCGTAAAAGCATTAGATAATGTTTCTCTGGAATTGGAGAACGGCATGTTTGGTCTTCTTGGTCCTAATGGTGCAGGAAAATCATCCTTAATGCGAACCCTTGCCACTTTGCAAGAAGCCGACTCTGGCACTGCAACTTTAGATGACATCGATATTTTAAAACAGCCTGCCGAAATCCGAAAAGTCCTAGGATACCTACCACAGGAATTTGGGGTTTACCCAAGAATTACTGCCGAACAATTGCTGAATCATCTTGCTGTTTTGAAAGGCATTTCAAACACGTCTGAACGTAAAGAGTTAGTTAAATACTTATTAGACAAAGTGAACCTTTACGAAAAACGAAACAAATCCGTAAAAGGTTTTTCTGGCGGTATGAAACAGCGTGTCGGTATTGCCCAAGCCTTAATTGGCAATCCAAAATTGGTCATTGTTGATGAGCCTACGGCTGGATTGGATCCTGGTGAGCGCAACCGATTTTACAATCTGTTGGCTGATGTTGGTAAGGACGTCATTGTTATTCTTTCTACACATATTGTTGATGATGTACGTGAGCTTTGTACCAATATGGCGATTATGAATTTTGGTGAAATCGTTTATAAAGGCGCACCGCAAAGTGCTATAGAAGCCTTGGATGGCCAGGTATTCCAAAAAATGGTATCTCGGGATGCACTAAATGAATACGCAGAGAATTATCAAATTATATCAAACAAAATGGTTGGTGGACAACCTTTGATTCATGTATTGAGTGAAACGCATCCACAAAACGGATTTGAGCAAGTAAAGCCAAATCTCGAAGATGTGTTCTTTTCAAAAATCAATACGGCAAACGTCCTTGTTTAATCCTTAACACCAACACATTATGTTTAAGACCTTTTTTCTTTCAGAATTAAGATATACGCTGAAGCAGCCGATGGTGTATATTTTCATGTTTATACTAGCGCTTATGGAGTTCTTTGCTACCGTAAGTGACAACGTTCAGGTTGGTGGTGCCATTGGCAACGTTATGCGGAATTCGCCCTATACTTTGACCATTCATGTTACCGTTTTTACCATTTTCAGTTTGTTAATGGCGGTCGCCTTTTTTAATAATGCAGCACTACGTGACCACAATAATGAATTCAACGAAATTCTATTTACCACACCGCTCAGCAAGCCTGGCTATTTCTTTGGCCGATTTTTAGGAGCGCTTTTAGTTTCCACATTGCCCCTTGTAGGTGTTTTTATCGGAATGTTAGTAGGAACCTACATGAATTCAATTTTCAACTGGATTGACCCAGAACGCTTTGGTCCATTTTATTTGGAAACCTTTGTCAACAACTATCTGCTTTTCATTCTACCTAACATGTTTTTGGCAGGAACAGTGATTTTTGCCATGGCCAATAAATGGAAAAGTACCGTTATCTCTTTTGTTGGAGGTATGGTCATTATCGTCGCTTATATTATTGCGGGTTCATTCGCCTCGGATGTGGATAACGAAACCGTAGCCGCATTGACAGACATCTTCGGAATTAATACGTATTCTATTGAAACAAAGTACTACACGCCTGTTGAAAAAAACACGCTTAGTCCTTCATTTTCTGGCTTGTTATTATACAACCGCTTAATATGGATTAGTGTAGGATTCATTATTCTGGCTATATCGTATTTCAGTTTCTCCTTTAGGAAAAAGAACAAAAAGGTTAAGAAAAGTAGCGCCACTGAAAATACTTCAGAAAGAGTATTTAGCCCACCTCAACTCAGTTCTTCATTTGCAAAAGGCACCAACTGGCAACAGTTTAAGAGTTTTTTCTATACTAATTTCTTAAGCATTATTAAGAGCGTCACCTTTAAAATTCTGTTCTTATTCTGTATCATAATTTTGGTGGCGGATCTTTCTGGAGGCTTCGAATATTTTGGATTACAGTCGTATCCGGTGACCTACAAACTCATCGATTCCATTAAGGACAATACCGATATTTTTATCATCATCATCGTGGTGTTTTTTAGTGGCGAACTCATTTGGCGAGATCGAGATTATAAAATCAATGAAGTCATTGATGCCACAGCGCATACCTCTTTTATATCTATGGCCGCCAAGGCCCTGTCTTTAATCAGTATTGCCACAATCTTGAATCTGTTCTTCATGTTTATTGGCGTTCTGTATCAATTACTCCACGGCTTTACAAGGGTTGAAGTTGGCGTTTATCTATTGGATTTCTTCTACGATAACCTACCATTATTTATTGTCTTTAGTGCCGTTACGATTTTGGTACAGGTGTTATCGAGTAATAAATACATCGGTTACTTTGTTGCTATTCTTATTCTACTCGTTTGGGAAATCGTATTGAGTATTTTAGACATTAGTTCTAATATGATTGATATTGGGGGTAGTCCTTCAACTTTCTATTCGGACATGAACGGTTTTGGACCAGGTGTTACTGGAGCACTTTGGTTTAATTTATATTGGGTACTATTTTCGGTATTAGCCCTACTCATCGCAGGCGCACTTTGGAATCGTGGGTCTAAAAGCTCATTATTTAGTCGGATTAAAACTGCTCGACAAGAAGTGCCTAAAAGTTATTCGGGCCTTATCATCGGAACTGCTGTTGCTTGGATTGCTCTAGCTGGTTTTGTCTATTACAACACACAAGTTTTAAATGCCTACGACTCTAGCGACACTTTAGAACAATTAGCGGCGGACTATGAAAAAACCTATGGAAAGTATAGAGACATGCCTACTCCTAAAATTCTAGACACCAAATATGTCATTGATATTTTCCCTGAACAAAGGGATATTCATGCCAAGGTTGAGCTAGAAATGTTGAATGCCACGGACCAACCTTTAGATTCTATTCATGTTTATTTTCAAGAGGATTGGGAATCTGAAATAATCATACCGAACTCCAAAGTGGTGTTTGAAGATGAGACGTACAATTTCAAAATTTTCGAATTATCACCAGCATTACAGCCAGGCGAAAAAATGGATGTCACCTTCAAAAGTAACTACATAACGCAAGGCTTTAAGAACAATCGCGGAAGTACTATGGTGGTTAATAACGGAACATTCTTCAATAACGGAAGTCTCCTTCCAACAATAGGCTATAACGAGAGGTATGAGCTTAGCGATAGAAACACACGGAAGAAATACGACTTGCCAGAAAAAGAGCGAACACCAGAATTAACGCCTGGCGTGACCGACTTACACATGGCCAATTATATTTCGGGCACGCAAGCTGACTTCGTTAATGTAGAAACCATAATTTCCACCTCTAAAGGCCAAACAGCAATTGCTCCAGGTTCGCTTTTAAAGCGATGGGAAGAGGATGATCGTAGTTATTTTCATTACAAAATTGATACGCCATCATTAAATTTCTATTCATTCATTTCTGCTGATTACGAAATCGCAAAGCGCAAGTGGAGAGACGTCGATATCGAAATCTATCACGATAAAAAACATACTGTTAATATCGATATGATGTTAGATGCCGTGGAACGTTCCTTAACTTACTATTCTGAAAATTTTGGGCCTTATTACCACAAACAAGCACGGATTATAGAATTTCCACGGTATGCCAATTTTGCACAAGCCTTCCCTGGAACAATGCCGTATTCCGAATCTTTTGGGTTTATCACAAATCTTGAAGATGAGACCGACAATAACGTCATTGACTTTGTAATTGCGCATGAGATGGGTCACCAATGGTGGGCGCATCAGGTCATCGGTGCAAATATGCAAGGTGGTACCATGTTAAGCGAAAGTTTTTCGCAATATGCGGCCAATATGACCATGAAGAATATCACGGAGAATCCCATGAAAATGCGTAAGTTCCTAAAATACGACCATGATCGATACCTTTCTGGACGTAGTGGTGAACGTCTCAAGGAATTACCACTATACAAAGTAGAAAACCAATCGTACATCCACTACGGAAAAGGAAGTGCCATACTTTATGCCTTGCAAGATTACATCGGTGAAGACAAGGTGAATACCGCTATGAAAAGCTTCTTGGAAGAATACCGCTATGTTGGGCCTCCATACCCAAGTTCGCACGACTTTTTACGTCATTTAGAACCTCAGGTGCCAGATTCATTAAAGTATCTCATTACGGATTGGTTTAAGGAGATTACACTTTACGACAATCGTCTTAAGGAAGCAACGTATAAAAAACTAGACAACGGAAAGTACCTTGTTAATTTAGATATTGAAAGCCACAAAATTAAGTCGGATAGTTTAGGTAACGAAACTCGTGTACCAATCAACGATTGGATTGACGTAGGTTTCTTTATGGATAATGACGAAGAACAATTGTACGCTCAAAAGCGAATAAAATTCAACAAAGCCACCTCTACTTATTCCGTGGAATTAGACTCATTGCCTGTAAAAGCTGCCATAGACCCGAGACATATTTTAATAGACCGCGTCTTTAAGGATAATGTGAAAGGGCTAAGTGAGTTGGATTAGGCTTGCAAAAAACGCTCTGTAAAATAAAGCCTTGGTATTAATTTCATCAGGGCTTTATAATTTTTACGCCTATTTATACGTTTCGAAACTTATGAAACGATACGTGTTATTTCTTATTCTTCCTTTACTATTCTCAAACTGTAATACTTCTACGAAAAATTCTAGCTTACAAAATCACCCCTTGTATTTAAGTTTAGATACAATTCCGATATATAATACAGAGTCTTACGACGACTATAAATTTCTATATGAGAAAAACAAAAATCTTTGGTCTATTGATATCTGCGAATTAGATAGCTTAAAAGCGGAAATAGACAACTTTAAAAGTGAGTTTAAATATTTCATAGGCTATGAAGATGAATATATAATCAAAAGCATCGAAAACTTACCAATCTATTTAAAAGAGA
The DNA here is from genome assembly GCF_042650215.1 of Winogradskyella maritima. NCBI lineage: Bacteria > Pseudomonadati > Bacteroidota > Flavobacteriia > Flavobacteriales > Flavobacteriaceae > Winogradskyella > Winogradskyella maritima. The sequence goes on from NZ_JBHSAT010000004.1 coordinate 56,039, forward strand.
GCTACAATATTGACACAATTATCATAGACTCAGGATGCATTAGAACTGGACTGGACAAATACGACAATTGTTATCCTAAAGTAATGTCTCAGAAACTTAAAGATAAGTATGGAAACGATTTTATAGAAAAGGCTAAACGTATAGTTGACAGTATCTATCTAATCGAAAACATAGATTTAGTTCATAAGAGAAGTGAGGTTTATCAATTACATAACAACAATATTTTTCCAAAATATTTGAAATTTCAAGATTTAATTGGTAATGAATTGTCAAGACAGCTGAATTTTCCAACAAATTTTAAATTAAAAGAAAATTCTTTGTCTAGTATAACTGTCATATTCAACCTTTATAAAACTGGTAAAATAGATAGTTTAAGATTATTATCTCATGGTCTGGAAAAACACCACGATGACAACTTAAAATCGCAACTTGAAAATTTAATTCAAAATAAAGAATGGCTCCCTAATGAAGCATATGGTATGGTATTAAACACCGAAGAAGTTTACTTTGTTCCATTAGAATAATGAAGGTTGTTTAATTATTCTATTCATATTTCTTCCAAGTTAAATTCATATTTTTGCCACTATTAAGTTTTGAAAATTATGAAAGCATATATATTTCCTGGTCAAGGCGCACAATTCTCCGGAATGGGACTTGACTTATACGAAAACTCCCCAATGGCCCAAGAGTATTTTGAAAAGGCCAACGACATTTTAAAATTCTCCATCACAGACGTCATGTTTGAAGGTTCTGCGGAAGACCTTAAAGAAACTAAAGTCACACAACCAGCTATCTTTTTACATTCGGTGATTTTAGCCAAAACTCTTGGCGACGCCTTTAAACCAGATATGGTTGCAGGTCATTCCCTTGGCGAATTTTCGGCTTTGGTTGCCGCTGGAGCACTCAATTTTGAAGACGGATTAAAACTGGTGTCTCAACGTGCCCAAGCCATGCAAAAAGCGTGTGAATTGCAACCAAGTACCATGGCAGCCGTTTTAGGATTGAAAGATGCCGTAGTAGAAAATATTTGTGCAAATACCGAAGGTATCGTTGTCGCAGCAAATTATAACTGCCCAGGTCAGTTGGTAATTTCAGGTGAAATTGATGCCATTAACAGAGCCTGCGAAAGTATGAAAGAGGCTGGTGCCAGACGTGCCTTAGTCTTGCCAGTTGGAGGCGCATTTCATAGTCCAATGATGGAGCCTGCTCGCGAAGAATTGGCGGCCGCTATTGAAAATACTGTCTTTAGCGCACCAAACTGCCCCATTTATCAAAACGTGACTGCATCTGCGGTGACCAATGAAAATGAAATTAAGTCGCACTTAATCTCACAATTAACCTCTCCGGTGCGTTGGACACAATCTGTACAACAAATGATTGCTGATGGCGCCACACATTTTACGGAGGTTGGCCCAGGGAAGGTATTACAAGGCCTAGTTAAAAAAATAAATAGAGAGGCTGAAACGGCATCTGCAACATTTAATACAGAAGCCTAATCGTTTATGAAATTATCTAGAACAGCTCAGATTATAATAATCATTGTCCTCAACATTGCTTTGGATCAAATAACCAAAATCATTGTGCGTAATAACATGACGTATGGTCGTGAAGGTGAAATTGATGTTTTGGGGAAATATTTTCAATTAATCTGGGTAGAAAACAAGGGTGCGTTTTTAGGCATGGGAAGCGACATGGCTCCTGTATTGAAACTTATCTTTTTACTGATTCTACCTGCATTAGTTCTCAGCTATGTCGTTTATTACATTCTAAAGACCAAAACTTTGGACCGCATTAGTCTTATTGCTTTTTGTTGTATTGTTGGTGGCGGTGTTGCCAATGTTTTTGATCGAATAGCTTTCGGGCAAGTGACCGATTTTATGTACATGGAATTTACGGACACTCTAAAAACGGGCATATTCAATTTTGCCGATGTCTCGGTAACCACCGGTATTATCCTCTTGGTATTCAGTAATTTTCTTGGAAAAAAGAAGAAGAATCTTGAAGAAGCAAGCGTTGCTTAACGGGCAATTACGCAGTCTTCGCAATCTTTGATTTCGCCATAGTAGGTTTCGCGATATTTGTGAAGCGTCTTAATGGGAATGTTCAAAAATTGTTTTTTAATGTAAGTGACCTTGGCTTCTAAAGTTCCCATTTTTGTGGAAAATCGAGCTTCGGTTTGGGTCTGTCTTTTTATGCTAATCAGTTTCATAGTCCTTAAATTCATTGGTGCAAAGCAACAAAGAATACATGCTACACCCAAGAATATAACGTTAAAACCCCGTTAAGCCTTGTTTTGACTTAGAATTCTCTAAACAAACCAAGAGAACATAAAAAATCCGTTAAGCAATTGTGTTTATACTTAACGGATTCTGAATGCTATTCTATTTAAGTTTAGTCGTTTTTATAGACTTTTCCTTCTTTCATGACAAATGTTACATTTTCCATAGTGTTTATGGTTTTGGTAGGGTCGTCGTCCACCGCAATGATATCCGCTATAAAACCTTCAGCAATTTGACCCAACTGATCTTCCATATTAAAAATCATAGCATTGGTCACAGTTGCACTTTGAATGGCTTCCATAGCTGGCATTCCGGCTTCTACCATGTACCCAAATTCCTTTCCATTGTCGCCGTGATAGAATACCGCAGCGTCTGTTCCGAATGCAATTCCAACTCCGGCTTTATAAGCTCTTCCAAACATATCTTGAATTTTAGGCCCAATGTTTAAAGCCTTTGGTACAATGACTTCAGGATAATAGCCATCGATTTTTGCCTTATCAGACACAAACTTGCCTGCACTGATTGTCGGGACTAAATACACATCGTACTTCTTCATTAGTTCCATGGTTTCAGCACTCATCAATGTACCGTGTTCTATAGTTTTAACACCGCCTAAAATAGCGCGCTGAATACCTTCATCACCATGCGCGTGAGCCGCTACATGAAATCCATAATCCTTTGCCGTTTCAGTAATCGCCTTAATCTCTTCAATAGTGAATTGCGGATTTTGACCATTTTTAGCCACACTCAGTACGCCACCAGTGGCCGTGATTTTTATACAATCTGCTCCATTCTTATAGCGTTGTCGCACTGCTTTCTTGGCATCTTCAACACCATTGACTACTCCTTCTTTTGGTCCAGGATCACCCATCAACGTTGCTTTTGAACCATTGGTAGGGTCTGCATGACCCCCTGTAGTTGCCAAAGCTTTTTCTGCTGTGAAGATTCTAGGGCCGACCACATCACCTCTAGCCGTTGCTTTTTTGAGTGCCACGTTTATACCAGAACCACCCAAATCCCTAACGGTCGTAAAACCGCTCATCAAGGTAATTTCAGCATACTTCACCGAACGAAATGCCATGTCAGCTTCATTAAGCGTGTATCCCTCTAAATATCTCCCTGGACTCGTTTCACTTTCGATATGAACATGCATATCGATCAAACCAGGCATTACAGTTTTCGATTTTAAATCAATAATAACATCATCAGCTCTTCGGGTAATCATGTACCCGTCTCTGACACTTTCAATTTTTCCATCTTTAACAATAATGGTTTTCTCAGTGAGTACTTTTCCTGATTTGGTATCAATAAGTTTCCCGCAATGAATAAAGGTAGACTGCGCAGTAATACTCAGTGCTAACAGACAGATAAAAAATGTAACGTAATATTTCATAATCTTAGGTTTTTCTAATGTATTGCTCCCATTTCCAAGCTGATTTTACAGCATCGTCGAGTGAATATTTTGTAGCCCAACCAAGGACATTTTTCGCTTTTTCAGTATGGGCATAAGCTGAAGTAACATCTCCAGATCGTCGATCAGCTATTTTATAATTTATGGAAGTTTCGGATACGCGCTCAAAAGCATTAATGACTTCCATAACGGAACTTCCCGTTCCTGTACCAAGGTTGAATACTCCGAATTGACTATCGGAAGCCTTATCAATTAATCGTTTTAAGGCTATAACGTGTGCTTCGGCCAAATCCATCACGTGAATATAATCACGAATACATGTTCCATCTGGTGTTGGATAATTATTTCCAAAAACAGATAACTTATCACGCAAACCAATCGCAGTCTGCGTAATAAATGGCATCAAGTTCTGTGGTACACCTAAAGGTAATTCACCAATCAAAGCCGATTCATGTGCGCCAATGGGATTAAAATAGCGCAATGAAATCGCTGAAAATTCAGAATTGGCTTTGCACGCATCCTGAATAATCTCCTCTCCTATTTGCTTAGTATTCCCATAAGGCGACATTGCAGTCTTAATCGGTGCATGTTCTGTAATTGGTAATTCATCTGCTTGTCCATAAACAGTACACGACGAACTGAATATAAAATTTTGATGCGTTAAATACTTCATATTTTGAAGCACATACACCAAGGTATTAATATTGTTTTCGTAATAGAGTAAAGGATTTTTAACACTCTCTCCCACAGCTTTGCTTGCTGCAAAGTGAATGATTCCCGAAAGGTCTATATTACGTTCAAAAAAACGTTCAACATCGGTCTTAACCCTTAAATCCAATTGATGGAATTCTGGTCGTTTTCCTGTTATTTTTTCAATTCCATCCAAAACCTCGATGGACGAATTGGATAAATTATCGATAACGATGGGTTCGTAGCCTTCATTTTGTAGCGCCACCACTGTATGCGAACCAATATAGCCGAGTCCACCTGTTACCAGTATTTTCATTTACACGTTTGAATTAATAAAACCTAAAACCGCAGATGCTATAAAGTCAATCTGCTCATCATCCAACTCTGTATGCATCGGTAGTGAAATCACAGACTTCACCAAACTATTAGTTACCGGAAAGTCAGCTTCGTTATAACGATCGTCTTCGTACGCCCTTTGTTTATGTAGCGGTATGGGATAATAAACTCCACATGGTATTCCTTTTTCATTGAGGTGCTTGACTAAAGCATCTCTATCTACATCTTTTAAATTAAGTGTATATTGGTGAAAAACATGGCAATCGCAGGTGTCACAAATGCCTTGGCAGGTATCCCTACCGCTAGGAACGGTAATCTTTGGATGATCCTTAAAGGCTTGGTTGTATTTTCTGGCGGCGTTTCTCCTTGTATTATTATATGTATCCAAGTGAGGTAACTTAGCGTCTAAAACAGCGGCTTGTATGGAATCCAATCTTGAATTCACCCCAACCACATCATGATGGTAGCGCTCATACATGCCATGGTTCACAATACCTCTTATGGTATGTGCTAAATCATCATCATTGGTGAAAATAGCACCGCCGTCACCGTAACAACCTAAATTCTTCGAAGGAAAAAATGACGTGCTAGCCACATGGCCAATCACACCTGTTTTGGTTTTACTTCCGTCGCTATGCGTGTAATCCGCGCCGATACCTTGGGCATTATCTTCTATAACATAAAGGTTATGTTCTTCAGCTAGAGCCATAATCTCATCCATATTCGCCGCTAAGCCAAATAAATGTACTGGGACAATGGCTTTGGTTTTTGGTGTAATGGCTTTTTTAATAGCATCAACATCAATATTGAAATTTACAGGATCTACATCTACTAAAACTGGTGTTAATTTTAAAAGTGCAATGACCTCAACCGTTGCCGCAAAGGTGAAATCTGCTGTAATGACCTCATCGCCTTGCTCCAATCCTAATCCCATCATAGCAATTTGCAGGGCATCCGTACCATTGGCACATGGAATCACATGCTTAACACCTAAGTAATCTTCTAGGTTGTTCTGAAATTCATGCACCTTTGGCCCATTGATATAGGCGGCACTATTTAGAATATCATCGATTGAAGGATTTATAACGGACTTAATTTTGGCATATTGACCTTGAAGGTCGACCATCTGAATTTTTTTCATCTGAGTACGTCTATATTTCTTAATAGAACTAAAGCGAAAGTACAAAATCCTAGTGGCTATGACAATGCAAATTTCTCAAAGAACCGTATTTTAGCTTTAAATACCACAACGTTTGAAAACCCTTTACTCCATAGCTATTTCTGTTGTTTCCTTGCTTCTGCATATGGCTGGGCTTTATAATCCAAAACTAAAAAAGGGCATTGTTGGACGAAGAGAAACTTTTGAAAAACTCAGAAGTGCAATTCAGCCTAAAGATGCCGTTCTTTGGTTTCATTGCGCTTCTCTTGGAGAATATGAGCAAGGTCTTCCGGTTTTTGAAGCGTTGAAAGAGAAATATCCTAACCGCAAAGTCGTGTTGTCTTTTTTCTCGCCTTCAGGATATGAGAATAAAAAAAATGCACCAATTGCAGATGTGGTGGTGTATTTACCTTTGGACAAGACGTCTTCAATGAAAACCTTTTTGGATTTGACACATCCAGACCTTATTGTATTTGTGAAGTACGAATTCTGGCCTAATTTACTTTCAGAAATCAAAAGACGGCAACTTAAAGCCATACTTATTTCGGCTATCATCCGTAAAGACCAATCCTTCTTCAAATGGTACGGCGGTTTTATGAAAAAAGCCCTCTTTGCGTTTGAACATATTTTTGTTCAGGATGAAGCCTCAAAACGCAATCTTTTGGATTTGGGCTATCAAACCGTAACGGTTTCGGGCGATACACGATTCGATAGAGTTACCGCACAATTACAATTAGACAACCAACTTGATATGATGGACACGTTTAAAGACGGTAAACTCTTGGTTGTTTTTGGAAGTTCATGGCCCGCGGATGATGATTTATTTATTCCCTATATAAATGAATTTGAAAACAATAATGTAAAATTCGTCATCACACCGCATGATGTTAAGCTGAGTTACACTGAAAAATTGGTGAGACAAATCGATAAAAAAATGGTAACCTATTCAGGTTTGAATACTTCAGAATTGAAGGAATCTGTCGTATTCATTGTAGACACCATTGGTATTTTAAACAAAATATATAGTTATGCCGATATAGCTTATGTTGGCGGCGCAGCAGGAACAACTGGATTGCATAATATTTTGGAACCTGCGGTATTCGGAATACCGGTGATTATTGGTAAGAATTATTCTAAATTCCCAGAAGCATCTAAACTTATTGATTTGGGAGGCGTAGTTTCTGTAGATTCCCCGAAAGAATTCAAAAAGACTATAACTCATTTATTAAAAGATGAGTCAACCCGATTACGGATTGGAAAAATCAATCACGATTACATTACAGAAAATTCTGGCGCCGTGACTAGAATTATGACTTATTTCAGCAAATAAAGCAATGTTGAGGGCAAATGCGCAAAACACCAGAGAGGCTTCACTGTATCTTGCACCCATTAACACAAATTTAATCAATATGAAAAAAGTAATTTTAAATATGAGTTTGGCTCTTGCCATGATCGTAAGCTTGTCTTCTTGTAGAGAAACAAAAACTGTTGAAAAAGAAGTTGAAGTAGAAGTCAAAGCTGATGACGAAGGCACATTAGAGCGTATCGGAAAAGGCGCTGACAAGGCAGTTGAAGGCGTGAAAGAAGTTGAAAATGAAATAGACAACGACAACTAGCATTTGATATCGCATAACGTTAAGAACCCAAGTCTAATCATTTGGGTTTTTGCTTATAATTAAATATGATTCTTCTGCCAATTTAATGGAAAGCATCTAAATTGAATTTTTCAGCGTATGTTAATCAAACTCAACAATAACCAATAAACACTTCAAATTATGAAAAAAATCGTGATGAATATTATGCTCGTAGCTACAATTGCAGTATCACTCAACTCTTGTAAAGATGCTGAGAAAAATGCAGAAAACGCTTTAGAGAATACTGAAAATGCTTTAGAAAATGCCGGAGCTGAGCTTGAACAAGCAGCAGAAAATCTGGCAGCCAATGCCGAAGCAGCGTATGAGAATGCCAAAGCTAAGGCCAATGAAATGGTAAATAAAGCTGAGGTAGAATTGAAAGAAGCCGAAGTTGCTTTGGAAAACGCAACTGGCGAGGCTAAAGTTGCCGCACAAAAAGCATACGATGACGCAAAAGCAAATTTAGTTGCAGTTAAAGAAAAAGCACGGGCGCAACTCGAAGCTGCTGAAGAAAATTTGGAAGATTTAGCTGATGAAACCGAAAATGAGTTAGAAGACGCTAAGGATGCCGGCAACAAAGCTATTGATAATGCTCAAAAAGCAGGCAATGACGCCATTAACAAAGTAAAGACAGAGAATTAAAAAATCTTTTTTACTCCATAAGAAAGCCCGGACTTATTTAAGCTCGGGCTTTTAAATGATTTATATCTTCTCTGTTATTGCTTTACCAATTTTAAGGTTTTGCTTCCAAGGTCGGTAGATACTTTTGCCAAATAAATACCAGCTTTTAATTGTGTAGCATCGATAGATACTTCTGTATCGTTAGGTGCAAGCGTTTGAACTTTCTTTCCTAAAATATCATAGAGCTCTATATTTTGGATTAACATACTGTTTGTTTTTAACTCCCAGTTTGCAGTAGCAGGGTTAGAACTTACGGAAATAGATTCAGACAAAACAAATCCCTCTATATCTAAAACGGTTTGCGCACTATTTTCCCATACACTACTTACAGTAAGATTCTCACTAAGTTGAATATACCTATTTGTACAAATACCGGCTGCACACGGACCATTGCTTGAGGCCGTATTTGGATCACCTTGAGCAAATTGCTCATCATCCGTATAGTTATCTACTGCAAACTTATATTGCCAAGATTTTTCATCAAGTGATAGTGTCGTAGACCAAATCCCAGAACCTTGGTCTGTCAAAGCATTAGCCGTACCGTCAAAACCATTGAATTCCCCAACTACATATACTGTAGTAAAACTTGGCATGTACGAACTCATGTCAACCTCAAAAGTAATATCGTGTGGCCCTGGATTAGACAAATCTTCCGCGCAACCTTCCCAAGGTGCTGTTGGCAAAACAATATCCGCACCATCAACTTCCAATGTTCGGTTAGTAAATCCAAAGTTAGTCACTGTACAGACATCCTGCGCTATATGTGTTTCGTAAGTAGCACCTCCGTTAATAGTGAATTTATATTCGTATGTACCGTCATTAAGTGGCAATGTCACTTCCCAGATATTACCCCCCTGATCAGTTAAGGGGTTACAGCCTCCACAGAAACCATTAAATGTAGCATTAACTTCAACGGTAGTAAACGTACCCGCTATAGGGGTCATATCGACACTAAATGTCACGTTTTGTTGCGCTGATAGAGATACAGAACAGATTATTAATGCAACTAAAAGAGTAATTTTTTTCATAAGTTATTTATTAAAAGGGTTAAACAATTTTTTATAAAAATACGAATATATTAGACTACAACTTCACAAATCACCTATACAACACCTCTACAAATGTGATGTAGGCAATAATTTAACATTGTTTTTAATAATCTAGAACTTAAGATTTTCGTTTTTGTCCCAGAGTCCCCAATATGCCCCAACGTCGCCCTCATCACCCGTTTTCCACGATTCATCAAAGGATGAGAAATAGAATATAGGGATGTCGTTTGTTCTCGTCCAGCTAATGGCGTCAACAAAATATTTCATAGCCGCTTCTTCACCAGCATAAGCACCTTTGAGGCTACCACCCTGACTTGGCCATCCAGTTTCAGTAATTATTATTGGTTTTCCCTGAGCAGCATCTACAACTTGTCCGTACATGGACTGCATATGACCCAACGCGTATTCTATCGGACAGCCTTCCCAGTACGGGTAAAGATTCGCCAATAACACATCTGAATGCTCTACCAACTCAGGGTGTCTTGAAAATTCATAATAGGCGTCGACATAACCTATTGGAATATTAAGTCCAACCAAAGCTTCTCTTACACGCTTCATATAACCCAATAATTCTTCTAATGACAAGTCGTTTCTGTAAAGCACTTCATTGCCTACAGCTGCAACATCTACATGTCCAGCCTTAGCCAATGTAATAAGACCTTCAATTTCTTTTTCATTATCATCCTTATTGTCGCTGAGCCAAGCACCAACCAATGTTTTTAAACCGTGTTTTTTGGCGACTACAGGAACATGTTCATTTCCTTCAATACAAGAAAATGAACGAATAGCACGCACATATGGTTTCAATTTTAAAACACGTCGCTCCACTTGCTCTATACTAATAGCATCACCTGGCTCCTGACCGTCTTCATACATACTAAAGCAAATACCATGGATACCATCTTTTAACGTTTTTCGCCAAAGTGCTCTAAGTTCCTCGATAGATACGTCCGTAGTATCTATCCCTTTTGTTGTAATTTGACTATAGCCTTTTGGGCTATAATAGGATTCATCTCTGTAAGACATTTTTAATATTTTAATTTTTCATCTTTATTCCACAAGCCCCACCTTGCTCCAACCTCACCTTCTTGTTGAACTTTCCAAGACTCATCAAAAGAGGAGAAGTAAAACAGAGGGATATTTGTCTTTGTGGCCCAATCTTGTGTCTGAACAAAATACTTCATTGCATTTAACTTACTAGGCTTAGCATTACCTACAGTCTGCCCTTCACTTGGCCAACCTGTTTCTGTTATTATAATTTCCTTTCCATCAGCAATTAGTTCTGTAAGAGCATACATTTGTCGTAAGTTAACTAGGGCATCATCTACGGCAGAGCCTTCCCAGAATGGGTAACAGTTAACCAAAATGATATCACACGCCTTTACAAGGTTTTTATTGATTTGATATTGATAATAGGTGTCAGCGCAACCTACCTTAACTGAAGTATCAGATAAAGCCTCTTTCACTCTATTTATATAAATAATCAATTCTTTTTCTGAAATATCACCACGATGTAAGGCCTCATTTCCAACAGCAACAATCTCTACATTACCATTTTTGGCTTGTTGAATAGCTGATTCAATTTCCAGTTCGTTACGATTTTTATCATCACTTATCCAAACGCCTAACATCATATTTGCACCATTCGATGCTGAAATACTTGGAATCAACTCATGCCCTTTGGTACTTGAAAAGGATCTCACCCATTTGGTATGTGGAGCAATAATCTCCATTCTTCGTTTAATCTGCTTTTGATAAATGGTATCTGAATCCGTTTGATCTTTAAGAAACGGACTAAAACATAAGCCGTACACGCCATTATGTAATGTTTGCTTAAATAATTTTGAGATTTCTGAATCGCTATGACTCGATAAATCCTCACTCGCATAATCCGTTAGCTTAAGATTATCCACCAAATTCTTTAAATGGCCCGCATTATAACCCGAAGATTCTACATCCAATATGGTCACTTTCCTACTTTCTAATTGCGCGCGTACTTCAGCCGCTCTAGCTTCATCAACACCATAATCTTTCATTACCCACATAGCAATTAGCGTTCCTATGATAGGTACGCCCGAAAAGAACATTCTTAAACCATCTACAGCACCTTCTGGCTGTGTCGGAGCATCAGGTGTAAAGCCCACAAAATCCATGATTAGACCACTACATAATCCAGCGATGGCAAAACCAAATTTTACCATCCACCAATATATAGCTCCAAATATGCCTTCGCGTCTTTTTCCGGTATTCAATTCATCAAGATCTATAACATCTGCCGTCATTGACATCATTAAAACAAAAAGACTTCCTATACCAAATGAGAAAAAGGGTAGCGCATATATAAACAGGTATGGTTTACCAGGCACAAACAAAAACCAAAGCATTATATAACCAACAAGGGAAATCCCTTGTGCCGTCATAAATGCTCGTTTTTTACCAAGCTTACTAGACATTTTGGTAACAATAGGAATCACCATAAAAGTGGTCACCAAGGCCCCTAAACTTCCAAAGAGTGTAGGCCAAATACCTGCATCACCTGCATTTCCTCCAAAAAGATGATAGACAACAATGAAAAATGAAAATGCGGCAATAGTATTAAACGCATTAAAGATAAAGAAGGTCGAAATACAAAGTTTTCTAAATGGTTTAATAGAAAAAGCTTCAACAAAACCTTTGACGATTTCTTTTAAGCTACCTCCAATAGTTCTAAAAGTTAGTGGTAAGTAATCCTCATCTAAAGTCGATCTGCTTTTTAGGAAAATTGCTGGTACCATAGCAAAAAGCGCACAAATAATCCCGACCCATATGGCCAGTGTCCTTGTGGCAACATCCGCTGAAGGGAACATATCTTGGTCATACATTATAACCCAAAACCAAGGCGCAATAACCCATGCCCATTGACCAATCCATTGGGCTACAGCCATAATATTGGTTCGCTCATGAAAATCATCGCTCATCTCATAACCCATAGCTACATATGGCACACTAAAAATTGTAAGCCCTAAGTAAAAGACAAAGGACCAAAGCAGAAAATAGGTGAAATTATAGTCGACACCATTCTCTCGATACAACTGCCACATTACTATAAAAGAAATACCCATAATAAGCGCACCAAGAAATACATATTGACGTCTTCTTCCCCACCTGGATTTTGTATTGTCTGAAATAAAGCCCATGATCGGGTCCGTTATTGAGTCAAATATCCTTGGAGCAAAGAATAGTACACCCCACATCCAACCAGGGAATCCTAAATCCTGAACTAATACAACCATAAATATTCCCAAAACGGCAGGAAACATCTGGTTAGCAAGCATACCTACGCCAAAGGCGACTTTTTGACCGAAAGGAACTTTATTTTTGTAGGTGGACATACTTTTATTATTTATTAGTTAGTTATTATAATCGTTTGTAACGATTGAGCATCTATCTTCATAGAGGTGCTTTTTTCATTTAAGTTCAGATTGAATTCTTGTCCTTCTTCGCCTTCATTAAATACTACAACAGCAATAGTACCATCTGGATTTTTTGCAGCGGTAACCTGTAAGTTTTCGTTAAAGTTAGTCACATCAATAACATCAGCACCTGGTCTTATATATTTGCTAAAATGTGCCATTGTATAATACAAAGGGGTAAAATAGACCTCATCATTATCTGGATCAACAATAACTGGTGCAGCACACCAATTCTTAAACCAGTTGGGACCACCTTGTCTGTCTAAAACCATATTCCAATCTACCCAACCATCAACCCAATTGTTTAGACAACCAATGATATCTCTTGCATATCTGTTTACAGGAGCATACTTTGGATGCAGGTATTTCTCTTCCTCTGAAGCCCAATCCCAGCCCCAATCGGTAGCTTCCTTAGACCAATACCATTTATCATCTTTCCATGCTGGAACTTCAGAGTCGACACAACCTTCTGTTTCTATGAGGTATTTATCTGGTGCTTTACTATGTGCATATTGAAGGGCTTCTGGGAACACCTCATAGGTACTCTCATACCAATGAATAGCTGTACCGTCATAATATTTTGAAGTTTCTTCATTGGCATACATTACATCAACCCATTCTTTCAGACCTGCTCTGTTTTGGTCATAACCCAAAATGATTTTATCCCCATGCCCATCGGTCTCTAGTTTTGGCCCTAAATGATTCATGACGAAATCTGTCATTTCTTCTGGAGAAAAGTGCATGCTTTCCCAATTATTACCGTTACCGTGTGGTTCATTTTCTACAGTGAATCCCCAGATATCTATGCCTTCAGCTTTATAGGCATCTACATATTTTGAAAAAAACAACGCCCATGTAGGATAATGTTCTGGCAATAATTTTCCACCGACCCATTCCTTATTATCTTTCATCCAAGGTGGCGCTGTCCATGGTGAGGCAAATAATTTGAACCCATCTTCAGAAGTTGCCATTGCCTCTTTTATCATAGGAATTAAGTCATCCATATCTTCCTTGACAGAAAAATCCTTGAGCTCCTTGTCTTCAGTTGGTGTGTAGGAATATTGACTCAATGAGAAATCACACGAATTCATGTGGGTACGGGTCAAAGAATAGTTTGCGCCTTCCCTGCTGAAATAGGCTTTAATAATGGTATCCCTATTTTTTTTGCTGAGTTGATTTAATAGATAAGCGGAGGATTCTGTAAAAGCCCCACCAAATCCCGTTATTTTTTGAAAGGTTTTTTCAGGATTTAAGGTTATCGAAGAGCTATCCCTCACAGAAGTAGTTTCAAAATTTTCAAGTTTTGTTAGCGAATTACCACTAGCAGAGGTTTCATAGACCTCAACCATTAGTTTGTTGTCTTCAGGTTTACAACTTGTCATAACCAATAATAAAATACAGTATGTAAGTATAGCTTTTGAGTTCATTTTAATTTACTGAGTGTATTAGGGCGCCGTCAGCTCTAGGTGGCACAAGAACCTCTAACAACAATGCATCTAAATCACCATTGTAAGTTTTTCTTATTGCATTTCCATTTCGGGTGAGGCCTTCAAAAATGCCTTGATCTACTAAATCCCAAATAGGATATTTCGCACTACCGTCAATCTTAAACAATCCGAAATGGTTTTCTGAGCCATTAGGGTGTTGAGCATCTTTCCACTGTTCGTTAAAGGCTTCGAAATAAAAACAAGAAATACCATTGAGATTAGTCCATTCTCGCATCATTTTATAATAAAGGCCTTGCTTATATTCATCCGTTGCTCTTGAACCATTTGGTCCATACAATCCTTTTGAGACGGTTGCCCAGCCAGTCTCCCCAATATGAATGGGTTTAACAACACCAAGGCTTGCCATGTAGTTTGAAACGCTATCATATTGTGCCTTTGAAAAATCTATAGCACGTTTCATAGCGTTATTTATTTGATCTAACTCAGGTTTATCAACATCCTCAGCTGGTACTTTCCAAAATTGTGGATTGTAATGTGTATTGTGATAAGGGTACGTGTGCATTGACACATAATCTACCGCTTTAACTAGCTTTTCTAAGTCTTCCGTGTGATATAAAGAATCTCCACCTCCCCATGATGAGAAATCATCAGAGCTTGTAATCCACAAATCATTTGGCAAATCACCACGCTTCTTTAATTCTTGAAGATGATTCACCCATTTAAGAATAACCCAAGGCTCTACGTAGTAGCTCGTTGCCCATTTAACCATAGCTTCGTTACCAACAGCAATGATCTTTACAATCTCAGGATATTCGTTGGCTAAGGCTACAGCACGTGCGATTTCGCCTTCGTTTTGCGCGCTCTCCACATTATGGTTTGGAACTTGGTCTGTCCAAGCATTTAAGCAATCTATCCAAGCACCCAACATCACATACATTTCGAAATCTGGATTTTCAGATTTTAGTTCTCTTATCGCCTTAAGGACATTTTTTGCATGATCTAATTGTACATTGTAGGTTCTAAGGACTCTAATGCCCATAGCGGACAAAATAAGCATATCATTTTTTAACTGTGGGATTGTAGGTTGACTGTCTCTTGATTTCAAGCGGTAGCCCCCATAAGATATGGCGAGGTAGCTTGAATCTCCAAGAATGTCTTTAGCTGTTACGTTTTTGGGTGTTTGTTTCAACTGGTTGTCTTTTTTATTTGTATTGCATGACATGATGAAGACTAAAATAAAAAGGATTGCTATATTATTTAGTTTCAAATTCATGCTATTGGTGTTTATCTTAATCTTGATTCTGAAAGTTGCACATCAATTTTTTCGATTTGATGTAAACGTTCAAATACCGACTGGCTCAATTCTGAATTTAGGCAGAGCCCTTTAAACTGTTCTGTACGGCCATCTTGCATTGTCACTTTGATAGTTTCTGTGTTATTCAAACTATAAATAATTGGCACCTGGCAATAGGTAAATGCCAATGATCCAACGTCCAAAGGAATTTCCTTATAATTGCTTGCTACGTCATAATAGGTATAAGTCCTTGGTTTTATTATAAGCTCATCTCTTTTAAGTAAGCTTGGTTGAAAACAAATTTGACCGTCTGACATCTTTACACCTAATTCTCCAATGCGTGAGAGGATATCTTCTTTTACCTGCCCTGTCATTCCTGGTTGTTGTGCACCTCTACCGAATGGTGTGTGCGAGTAAGGGTCAGTTGGGAAAGCGCCATATAATTTGGGTGGTTTATGTGCTCCTATACCTGCATCTATCTCATAATAATGTTCTAACAATCGACCAACAGTTTCGGCTGAAGCTTCTTCTTCAATAGCTTTTAAACAACATTCTTGCACAGCCAATTTTAATTTTGACACCATGTGCCAGTAAATAGACCCTAAGCCTTCATACCCGTAAAATGTGCCAGAACGACCAGTAAACGCCTTGTGGTTGAAAACCTCTTCAAATAGGTCTAAAAGTATATTTCCTTCTTTTTCAACCAAGTGCTTATGATTACCCGAAGCTAATTCAGCTAAAGCCTCTTTTAAGCTATTAGCATTATTGAAATTGCCGTTGAAATGATAATTGCCATGTATGTCTTTTGAAACCAATGAACGGTCACCGGCCTCGACCAAAGTTTGAATCAATTTAGACTGTTCAGCATTTTCTTTAGGAATAATATTCTTCTTTGTAAATGTTGGCAGATCTTTATTAGGGTATAATAGGTAGCTGTACTGGTCATCTCTAAATAGTGCACTTTCTTTCATAGCATCCAAGACGCTAAGTGCTTTTTTAGAACTAAGATACTGCGAGCTCAATACCGCTACTTGTCCTTCAAGCATTTCGTCTAAATGGCTTATAGAAATTTCCTCACCATTCTCCACGGTCATTAAATTATAAGCATGGTAAAGATGGTCTTGTCTTCTGTTGGCGTCAATAGAGTGTTCTAAATAGCGTTGAGTTGTAGTTATAAAACTGCGGATAGCACTAACTGAAATTACTTTCTTATGACCAGAAAAAGAATCTTTATATATTTTCTCCCTAAAGTCACTAGATGCCTGACCTACTTGGTCTAGGACACTTTTTCTGTCTTTATTGGATAGTTGCCCTTCGAGTAGATGATGGTGAGTTTCAAAAGCTTTAAAGATACTATTAAACAACTCTAATAATTCTTCAGAAATTTCTACATTATTGGTTTCAGCCTTTGCAATCATTTTATCAAAAACCACCAAAAAGCGCCTTAAATAATAGAGTGTAACCATAGACACACCATTACCTACCAAGGCATTATTAGCGTCATTCCATTCTGGGCGTTGGGTGTTCATCCAAATGCCTGCTTCTGGAATAAAGTTTGAAAGTTTAGCCAAAACCGTGGCTAAAATCTTCTCGATGAAATTGACTTTACAGATAAAGAAATTTTCGTCTCGCAATAAGGCACCATCAGCACCTAACTCGTCGCGTTTTACCCTTATTTTATGATCTAGCTCATCATCGAATTCAATAGTATCCTTTGGGTTTTTAAGTAAGTCTTTATATGGTTTAATTTTGTACGGCACATTGGCATAAACAAATGCATCCGAATTAAAATAACTTTCTAAGACACCTGGCTTGTAAGTTTCTATAAACTCCAAGAATTTAGATAAATAGATGATTTGATGGTCGCCCCAATACCCAATGTAAGACCAAGGGTCGTCTGGCTCAATCGTTTCCCAATCGAAACCGCCTTTGGTGACTCTGTAAGGATTATAACCATCAAACGTTGTGGCGTTTAAGAACTTATGAATCATACTCTCGGTAAACTCCGGAAATGCATGTGCCAAAGCTTCCCAATTCTGGAATATATCCCGCCAGTTGCCTTCATAATCTAAAATCTTGGAACCATCAATCTCATTCCTTGTGTTGATTGAAAAACGATTCCAAGGGCGACTTGGGTCACCATGTCGTCGGCTAAACTTAAGTGGCATATACTCTAAACATAATCGTCTAAAGTTTTTGTCATCACTCTTATGAGCTAATTCTTTTAGATGCTGTAGAGAAAATGTTTCAGGTAAATTGGCCAATACGTCACTTGCCTTTGCGTATACTTTCTTATTAGCATTTTTGATATAAGCATCAAAATCCCCTCTTTCAATAGTGTAATTATCATCAAAAACACCACCCCGCATGATATTAAAAAGGGTGTTTGAGTAATGTCTGGAATCTCCTTGTTTATCGGCCGTAAGCTGTAAACCGTCTGAAGAAGCATTCAGTTTATTTAAGCGTTCTGTTCCGAGATTAATGTCATTATTAACGGCATTGTACAAATCATCATTTTCTTTTATTTCTTTGGTGAGATTTGCGATTTTTGAATGGTCTTGGTTGACATTACCTATGAGCATCCAACGCTTTTCAGATTTTGCATCCAATTCTAGCGCTGTACTTACAAAGTAGGCGCCTTTTTCGGCTTTTACATCCTCTTCCTGATAGACCTCACCGGTCTTTCTGAAATTTTTTAGTTGCAATGAAGACAGTAAATAGTTTACATCCTGAAGTCCTAAAGACCAAGCTACATTCGCTTTTAAAGCTTCACTTGGTTCAGCTTTATCAACGATTATAGCACTTAATGCATAGATTCCCAAACCTGCGTCCGAAACCAATTCACTTCTTTTGTAAGCATCGACAAGGTTGCTTACCCTTACCTGAGTATCTGGTTCTACGCCATATGGTATAATGTTTTGAAACCCATCAATCATTTTTACTGAAACGCCATTTGCACCTGTATTTATCAGGCGTGATTTCTTAACAAAACCATATTCGTCACTAGAATTCCATTGATAACGAAACGTTAGATTGAGGTCATGATTAATCTCTTCGAATATGACCTTATTCCCATATTTGTTTTTGTACAAATTTCGTTGCGTATTATACAAGCCTTCTTGACGTATTGAAAATGGTTCCCAAAGATGAGTACCATTAATCCAAAAAATAGATTTGCTTCCCGTTATCTCTGCCGACTCGGTAATTTTATCATCTGTGTAATAAGGAAAGAAAGAATACTCATTATTTTTGCGTCCAGCTGTTAGCCCTCCATTGCTCGAAATAAACATCCAATGGTCGGAATCGCTAACTATACTCATAAAAAACGGGCGCATGTCATCGACGTCTGTTATTTTAAAGAAATATTCCCCGTCGATTTTTTCGCGCTTCATAATGGTCTCATGCAGGTCTCCATTATCTAATTCCACATCTGGTTTTAATGTCTTTTGTTGATTTGATTCCATCAAATAATTCTCACTTATATAGTATAAAACAACCTGCAGTTTAATTAATTAACTGCAAGGTTGTCATTGTTTAAAAAAATGCTTTTACGGTCTATTGTGCGGTCATTGACACATTATCAATATTTATAGTTCCTCCACACGTTGCTGCACCGCCACACACCAATTCTAATAGGAATGATACTCCTCCACCAACATTCCCAGCAGTTGTAAAGGTATATGTTCTCGTTTCCCAATTGGTTGATACGGCTCCATCTGCTTGCACTAAAACATGTTGTACTGCAGGATCGTTAGAGCCATCAGCAGGTTCAGAAAACATAAATGCGTTGAGTATTGCACCATCAGCAAGTGGATCTGAAGCATCAGCTTTAATGTCGAATGAAACAATATAAGTAGTGTTAGGCATAACAGTGCCAATACCAAAACGTTCTTGCTTTATACCTGGATTTGCACCTGTAGCACTAGTGATCTGGCCCGAACGTGTACCACCTCCGTTGCTGACTGTTGAAGATATGCTTGTTGATCCACCATTATCAAATAAAGCCCAACAGCTAGAATTAGCTTCAAAATCACCATCCGCAATAAAGTCACCAGCAGGAGGAGCAGGACAATCACCGGTGCCACCACCACCGCCTCCGCCACCAGAGCCTGAGTCTATGAAAAGCGATACATCATCGATATTTACAACACCAGCTTCTTCTGCCAAATCAAATAAGACACGTGCATCTGGCGCACCAAATCCGTTTGCCAATAACGTTAACTCGTACCTTGTTCTTGCAGTTGTAATGCTGACGGTTTCAGAATTATTTGCAAAATCACCACCGCTTAAACCAATACCTGCAACAATAGTTCTATTGACATCAGACCATGCGTCAAAAGCCAAAATATAAGTTTCACCATTTATGATTTCTGTTTTTTGACTTACGTTAATATTAAAAGGTTGCCCAGGTGTTGGTGATGTAACATTTATTGAATAGAATACATTATCACCTTCCGTGCTTACAGGTGCCGGATTAGAGTCATCTACGCCTTGAATCCATTCTGTAACGTTTCCGTTTGTATCTAAAGTCTGAAAGTCTCCATTCACCAATAAACCATCATCAAACGGCATACCGCCACCATCGCCATTACTACATAATCTTATATTGTCAAATTGAATCGTCCATGCGTCTGAACCATCTCCAGCTGTACCATTATCCATAATTAAGGTGATACCAGTAACATCACCCATGTTTCCAGCCACATCAGCAAAATCATAGGTTATGGTTTCCCAACCTGCTCCTGAAGTCGGTAGTATTTTTTCAATTCCCAGACCTTCAAGTTTAAATAGTAATTGTCTTACAGCGGAAGATTTAACATCAATAGAAAAAGTACCTGCATTGAATGCAATATTCGCATTTAATCCAACAGTAATTCCTGCAAAAACTTCGCCTGAACCTTTAACATACTGTGCCAACTTAGCACTCATATTTACAGAAGTATCTGGATTATCGATGATTGTACCGACACCACCACCAAAGTTGCTGAAAATGGAATCGTCAGCAGTTTCAAAATCGTTGACCAAATCGCCTCCACAGTTTTCAATAGACCCAGTATCACCACCTGTATCGCCATTGCTACAAAGTCTAATATTATCAAATTGAATGGTCCAATCCGATGAACCATCTCCAGCAGTACCATTATCCATTATTAAGGTAATACCCGTAATCTCACCCATATTACCGGCAACATCACTAAAGTCATATGTTATTGTCTCCCATGCTTCACCTGAAGTTGGTAAAATTTTCTCAATACCTAAACCTTCTAGTTTGAAGAGCAATTGTCTTACAGAAGATGATCTTACATCTATTGAGAATGTACCTGCATTAAAATCTATATTAGAATCTAGACCTATGGTAATTCCTCCAAAAACTTCCCCATCGTTCTTAACATACTGGCCTAATTTGGCACTACTGTTAATTGAAGTTTCATCATTGTCTATAATTGTGCCGACACCGCCACCAAAATTATTAAAAATGGAATCATCAGATGTTTCAAAATCATTGATCAAATCTCCACCACAGTCTTCAATCATTCCATTATTAATGGTATCAATTTGTGTGATGTCATCAATAAAGAATGTTCCAGCAGTTGTTCCAAGGCCATCTACGAAAAACGTTACTTGGCTAAATGCATCTGTTGAAGTAAAAGTGAAGGTTATAATCTCCCAACCTGTACCACCGTGACTTGCAACCACCTCTGCATCGGGACCTGAGCCTTGCTCTAATTTTAATAAAACATCAACCGGTACTTCTGACCAAAAATTGACTGAAATAGTTTGCTGAGTGGCAAGGTCTAGGTCTTCGCCTAATTCAAAAAAGAAACCTTCAAATGTAGCACCACTATTAGTAATTTGACCAACATTTGAGGCGACTGCATTTGACCCTGATAAATCTGGATTTTCCACAACTTCAAAAGCAACACCGCCAAATGTGGTTGCATCAAAAGCAACCAAAGGATTGTCAAATGCAATAGGAAACTGAATCTCCAAAGGAATTTGAATACTTATGGTATCCTCAAAAGTATCTTCACCACCAGCTCCATTTGAAGCCGTAAGTGAAACAGTATACTCCCCTGTTTGATAGGTTTTTATAGGGTTAATTTCTTCTGAACTATCTCCATCCCCAAAAGCCCACTCAAAATCGCTTGCGTTTTCTGAAACATTGATGAAAGTTACCGTACCGGTATTTTCATTAAGCGTGTACGTAAAACCAGCGATTACTTTTGGTAATTCTGCGTCATCATTTTCACAGCCCACGAAGGATATGACCAACAGTAAAAGGGCAAATTGTTTCGCTTTTCTAATTATTTCTTTCATCATAGTTCTAATTTTGATTGTTGCTTTTATAAACTCTTACGTAATCCACAAGTAGTGTTTGTGGAAATACGGTTTCTTCATTTGGAGATCCTACAAATGTGCCACCAACAGCAAGGTTGATAATCATATAAAAAGGATCATTAAACACCCATTCTCCAGGGACGTCATCTGGTGTGATTTGATTGTATAATACATCGTCCACATAATAATTAATATAATTTGGTCCCCACTCAATACCAAAGACGTGGAATCCGGTATCAAAACGATCATTAACTAAATCATAGCTTTTAGAAACAGCATTACCAGCGGAATATCCTGGGCCATGAACGCTACCAATAGTTATTGTAGGGTCTTGACCTCTGTATTCCATAATATCAATCTCTCCAATCTGTGGCCAGATTTCTGTCCCGTTTCTATCATCACCTAACATCCAGAACGCGGGCCATATACCTTTTCCATACGGAAGTCTCATACGGGCTTCAAACCTTCCGTAACGTTGTTCAAAAAGGTTATCGGTCTTTATTCTTGCTGAAGTATATGGAGAGCCATTAAAGTTTTCTTGACGCGCAGTAATGATTAAAAAACCATTTTGCACCGTTACATTTTCTGGTCTATCGGTATAATATTGAAGTTCATTGTTTCCCCAACCGTTTTGTCCTGTTCCGATATCAAATGTCCAGATATCAGGATTTAGAGGGCCATCAGTATCAAACTCCTCAGCAAGTACTAAATTGGTGAACTCAGCCACGGTTTGTTCGTCATCATTAAATTCACAACCCATTACTAAAATGAGTAAAGAAGTTGCCAATAAACTTAATGTTCTGGTTATTGCTTTCATGTATTTCTTGTTTCTTTTCATAGCGTAAAAAAATTAATTTCTGTAGAAGTAGATATTGTCAACTGCAAAGGAACCGCCGTTAGACACCAATACTACCCTAGCAATATTATTCTGATTAGGAGAACCCGCAAATCCGCCTCCAGTGGCCTGTGTAAAAGCATCTAATGGAATGTCAATTCCAACCCAATCTCCTAGAGATAAATTTGAGGTAACGACCGAGCCACCGCCGGTATCGTCACCGCCACCGTCCGAGTTGTCTGCTCCAAAGTCAATCAATTCTACAATTAAACTTGCACTGGCTGGGTCTTTCAATTGTACATCAATATGCAAATGTGTCATATTAGAAACATCTACTGTACCATCCCAACCAAGCCCTACGAACGACAGGTTATCATAATTAGCAATTTGATCCCCCCCAAAAGTTTGGGTAGATATCTGTACATTCTGATCGTTGAATACTGCAAAATTTAAAGCGTTTACATTGGTGTATGCGTCGCTAAAAATAGAGATGACATCATCAGGGTCTCTACTTGGTGGTGTCTCAGCACCTTGAAAGTTCCCCGTAACATCTAGTGTAAGTGAGCCTTGAGCCGATACACCACCCAAAAGAGCAGTAATTTCTGCCTGACCTACACCGACTATTGAAATTTCGCCACGTTCACTAACTCTAGCTACATCAACATCTGAAGACATAAACTGGTAATAAGATGGTGCCACGTTAACTGTAACATTTTCGCCCGATGCTGTATTAAACGTTTGTGTAAGACCAGTAACATTTATGGTAGATCCTGTAAAGGACTGTTCCGAAAGGTCTTCCCCATTAAATATTTTGGGTTGTGGTTGAGCCACTGTTCCCAATCTTTCAAATTGAATATTGTCAAACCATAAAACATAACCCCCCTCACCACCTGGTGCAGAAGCCCCTTCAGCCAACCAAAACAGACCTGTCTCGTTAATTAATTTTGAAGGATCTGGTATAGGTAAAATATATTTTTTCCAATTTGTAGATACCTCTAATCCATTTTTTGTGACTTGGAATTTATTGCCTGTTTCACCAGAAATTCCAAACCCAATGGCGTCAATAGTTGCCGCTTGTGAGGCTTTGGCATAAAACGTTAAGGCATCAAAACCTGATAGGTCCCTAGCTACCGTTGTATTAAATGTCGCTCCGACAAAACCATTCCCAAAAGAAGGCACATCAAAGCGCATGGCTGATGACCCCTCAAATACATCATCTGTAACTACAGAAAACGCTTCCGGGTCAGCACCCGCATCCACAAAAGGGAAATAATCTAGACCCGCAGAAAAGCCATCAATAAATACCTCTCCGTTTTTGAAAAACGTGGCAAACTCCACATCATCCGACACTTCTCTTTCGCAACCAAAAAACAATACCGACATCAGACCTAAAATCATCACAGGTACTGAAACTTTGCTATACTTTTTCATATTATATTTTCTCATTACTTACCTATGTTTATATGAACGTATGTTCTAATTTCCCACTCACTGCCCCAATCAAATCCTGTAGGATCAATAATTGGTGCATCGGCAAAAGGTGCTGCATTATTAGGGCTATATCTTGGAGAAAACTCGTTTAGGGATCTCCAAGTCCCTCTAATACCAACCTTTGTACTCGGAAGAATAAACCAATCTGGCTTACCAATGCTTGTTGAAAGATCTAACATAGCCTGCATTGGAAACGTGAGGTTAAAATCACGATGATAATCAAAAGGCCCCCAATCGTTAACTTTAAAATGGGATTCGACTTTCCATTTTTTATATAGTACCCTAAGATCCGATCCAAAACGTTCAATAGTTCTGGGGTCACTACCTCTGGCTTGTGCGTTACCGAAGTAAAAATTAGCAATAAGCCCTAAGTCTGAATCTACTTTTGATACAACCCTAGAATTTACCTCCCATAAATCTTTTGCTGGCGCGGATCCCGGAAAGGCAATAAGTGTTCTATTATCCAAAAAACCAATAGCCGCATCTTGAGCAGTAGGATGATGTCTAAAAACGAAACCTAAATTCATGGCGAATTTCGCATCCTCTGAACGGTCATTATCCCACTCATACATCCATGTTCCTGGTGTAGGATCGTAGGTGAATAATATTTCTCCAGCTGTGGTTTCCCTATTGCCTCTTACGGAGAAAGGATCATCTAATATATTTCTTAAACGGCCAGGTGCTTGTACATCATTAGGCATAGGGCCAACAATTGGCTTTTGCCATAAAAAGTTTGGTGCAATTTGAAATTTACCAACGTTGTAGGTAAACCCTGTTAAAAAGTTGGTTTGGTTACCGCTACCGCTATCTTTTAAGCGCCATCCGGTAAAGGTTTGCGTATAATCTCCACCGCCGGCCGCCACAAGACCCATCGCTGCACCTTGAGCATAGAAATTAAACTTGCCACCCGAATATGTAAACTTTGCTTTGGCTCCCCAATTGTCTTTTTCGTTAACACGATCAGTAAACACAGTATAATTACCTGGCCCACCTTCAGTAAATTGAAACTCACGCCCATTAAGGGGTTGACCACCCCAAAGTCCTCCAAGCTCTACACCAACTTTACCAAACTCACGTTCTACATGAAGTGAAGCACGTCTTGTACGAGGCATTGGTATGGCGTTAGACGAAACAATTTGTCCTTGATCATCAATGTCTTCATGAAAAATACCAGTGACATCAAACTTTCCGATGGTTCTGCTGTATTTTAAAAGAACAGCTGGGTTAGCGCCCCACCATAATTGAGACCCATAAGCAGCTTTAAATCCCTCTAAGGAACGTTTGCCATCAAATTCCATTCCCAGGATTTCGCCATTATAAATATCTAAGTTAGGGCCATAGTTTGCTTCAGGATAAAGTCCGAAAAAGTCACCTTCATAACCCCAGTGGTAATGTCCTGTTCTGTAAAAGCCTCTCAACGCAAAATCTTTTGCATCCCAATCAAATGAGGCATTATACACTTGTACTCTATTTGGGTCAGTGATAAGGATTTCACCATCTTCACCTTCAACAGTAATTGGACGACCTCTATTTTCATAGAATATTTCATCTATAGGATTACCTGCTATATTGCCCAAAACGCTAAAATTGATTTCTGCATTCATATTGGGAGCAGGGTTTCCTTCAACACCAAAAAAATAGGATTGCATATGGTCGAAACCCAATTGATCTGGGAATTGGTTTGAATCTGGGTCTGGAGAATCTGGTGTAGTTATTAAGCGACCACCTGTATTAAATGTTGTAAATTCTGCCCTAAGATTACTCAACCTCACTTTGCCTGCACCGCCAGCGCCCAATGCAGCCTTGTCGCCACGAGCCTTGAGAACAGCCTCCATAAGATTAATGTTATTAAAATAATTTTCGACAAATGCTGCATCTACACCATCTTCATAGGGGTTGAG
The DNA here is from genome assembly GCF_042650215.1 of Winogradskyella maritima. NCBI lineage: Bacteria > Pseudomonadati > Bacteroidota > Flavobacteriia > Flavobacteriales > Flavobacteriaceae > Winogradskyella > Winogradskyella maritima. The sequence goes on from NZ_JBHSAT010000004.1 coordinate 82,038, forward strand.
TTTGTGCGCTTCTTTTAAAGCGTAATAGGCAGCTCTTGGATATAATTCGTATAAACCCCGTTCATTAGTTGGTCCTTTAGCTGTAATTCCAAACCATTCTTCATTCATATTATTTTCACCAGGCTCAAGATCAATGGCATATCCTCCGTTTGGCCATGTAGCATTAGTATCGTGCTGATCGGCATATTTACGATCATTAAAACCATATTTCCACCAACCATCACTAAATTGAAATGTAAATCCTCCAAGAGATATGCCTGTTTTTCCAAGACCGGCGGCGTGCTGATAAATCTCTTTCCAATTACCTACCATATAATAGGCTTGCATTTTTTGATCTTCTTTATTCTCTTTAGCATTATAGGCATCTGACCCAAACTCTGTAAGGATTAATGGCATATTTAATTTTTCCTTTACCGTATCGAACAAATCCGTGAAAGAAACACCTCTATAGGTATTAGTACCATAGATATCTACGTCCGTAAATTCTTCGGCAACTATATCAATAAATAGCACATCGCCATTACATACCGCAATTGGGACATTAGCATTATTAGCTTTCATCTGCTTAGCCGCTTCATTCATTAAACGGTACATAGGACGACCACGATTTTCACCAATGAACTTTTTCTCTTCTTCATCATCAGGAAACTCTTCTGTTTCAGCACCCGCCCAAAATAATCCGTAGTTATTTTCATTACCGAGTAGAAACATCAATAGTCCAGGCGTACCTCTAAACTCATCCACCAATTCTTTCATGTCGGACAACAACAATTCTTGCGTTTTTGGGTCGGAATAATCAGTTACTGGTGTCCAAACACCATCAATGGTCAATCCGTATCGCCCAAAAGAATGGTTAAGCATTGTATATATACCATAGTTTTCATAGATGTATTTAATCCATCTTGCAGGCACACCAGTATATTGACGGATAACGTTAACACCCATATTTTTGAGTAGTGACATCTCTGTATCTAGACCTGCTTTGATGATATCATCTGATTTTTCCCAAAACTTAGCATTGACTGTATTTGTTCCTATAGGTATATAATCCCAATTCATACCATTAATCATAAATGGTTTCCCATCGACCATCAGTGTAAATCCACCATTGCTTTCAACAACTTCGATGTTTTGGGATTGGGAAAGCGACACGTACCCAATAAAGAGAAAAAGCGTTGTTAGAAGTGCGTTTTTCATAGTTCAGTTATTTCTAATGTTTGATTATTAGTTTAATGTTTGATATAGGCACAAACATTATTTTGATTAGTCAAAAGGTTAAACAAAATTTGAGGAGTCTTATAAGTTAATAAGATTACTTCAAACTATATATTATTTTAATGCATTATTCTTAATTAATCATGCATTTTATTTCAGAATACCTATAAATACACTGTTCTTGCAAATAGTTAATGGATGTCGCTTGCAAATAATAACTAGACCCTAGACAACGCCGAACAGATTTTGTTAATCTTTTTAACGTTTTTGTTTAACGTTCATCCTATTATTGGTAAACCCTGATATAGTCAACCTCCATGGTAGCTTCATCAAAGCCAGTAGCAATAGTGCCACCCAGGGTACCACCCATAGCGACGTTCATAATAAAAAAGAAGTCTGCGTTAAATGGTAGGTCCGCATTATTAGGAACCGTATGGAATATCTCATCATCCAAAGCAAAATAAATCGCTTCTGGTGTCCATTCCAGTGAATAGATATGGAACTCGGAGGTTGCATTTTCTATAGGTGCATCTGCTGTGTTACCAGTACCAGGCGAAACTGCCGGATAATGTGCCGTTCCTTTTATAATGGATTTATCTTGCCCGGTTTGTTCCATAATATCGAGCTCTCCAGAAACTGGCCAGCCGACCTCTGGGAAGTTTGCACCCAGCATCCAAAGCGCAGGCCATGTGCCTTGTCCTTCGGGAAGCTTGGCTCTGATCTCTACCCGACCGTTGGTGAATTCATACAGATCTTGAGATTTTATTCTAGCGGACGTATAAGCACTACCATTAAAGGATTCTGATTTCGCCGTAATTACTAAATTACCGTTAGATACTATTACGTTATCAGCGCGGTCTGTGTAGTATTGTGCTTCTCCATTTCCCCAACCATTATCACCAGTACCAATGTCATAGGTCCAACGAGATGGGTCTGGTGCACCATCTGTATTAAAATCGTCCTCCCAAGTCAGATTATTATAAATGGTTATGTCTGAAAGTCTATCAGCGTCAGAATCGGCACCTGGAGGTGTAGTTGAAAATTTATGATACCACGCTAAAGCTGGGTCTAAACCATCAATAGTCCTCACATATAAAAAATCTTCAGTAATTTCAATAATCTCATACGTTGATGAGCTTACATAATAGCCCATAAAACCGCCATCTGAAAAATTAAGTTGTGTAGCACGAGCTTCGAAACTTGGGTCAGGAACTAGTGACCAGTCTGTATCACCCGGCGCCAAGGTTACTGTACTTGTTCCAGAAGTATCAAAATCCAAACACAAGTCTTCACCGCCCGGCCCTCCAACTATAGCCTGATGCGCTCCATTGAAGAAAGTCTGACCATTATTGTTAAGCTGATATGTCATTTCATTGTTAGTATCGATACTAAACGTTAATTCATCATTACACAAACAGTGATCGGCGAAGTCATCACAGAAATTATTTGGTGTCGCAGCAAAAAATGCAGGGAAATAAAACTGTGTTGGTGTACCAAAAATCTGAAGATCTAAATCCAAAGACGGCCCAACACCTAAATGACCTGGCTCAGAAGCCGCCAAATACCAAGTCTTAGTATAGGATTGAGAATTATCAATGGTAAGATTACCATCATTGTCTTGTGTGGTCATTGCTCCAGTTAAGAACGAACGTGCCTCAACATCATCAAAGGCACTGAACACTTGTACAGCCACAACAGAGGAAGTAGTTACACCGCCTGTGCCTGATGCAATGGCAGTGATATTGTATGTGTTTAAGCCTTGCTGTACAAATCTATGTGTGATTGTTCCATTAGGAGCGACATCAGCTTCAGTACCGTCTCCAAAATCAAAACGGTACGTGATTGCATTATCCGCTGAAGCTGCAAATTCCACCAAGCCAGAACCATCCCCATTGGGGTTATCTGTATCTTGCCCAACAATATTAAAACTGACTGTTAAATTTGTTGGTGTAGTTATATCACCAAATTCAATATCATCCTCTTGACAACCTGTAAGGATAAGTATTGAGAAAAAAGCAACTAGCCATCCTTTGTATTGAAAATTTTTCATTCGTTTAGTTGTATTAAATTTCATCATAATCTAGATAGTGAAACGTTATCAATATTAACCAGTCCCGTTTGCGCTCCAGAATCAAACAGTACTCTGGCATCAGGCGCTCCAAATCCTGTAGCTGTTAGTGTTACCATGTAGGTTGTTCTCGTAGATGTAATATTCACCTCTTCGACAGATGCGGAAAATGGAGGTCCACTAAGGCCAATCCCTGCAATTATGCTTCTATCGCCTTCTGACCATGCATCAAAAGTTAGAATATAGGTCTCATCCGCAATAATCTCTAATTTCTGACTGACGTTGACATCGAATGCGTTTCCAGCAACAGCAACATCAACTGAGTAGTACATATTAGAACCATCTGATACAACAGGCGCTGGGGAATTATCGTCTACGCCAACAATCCAAGGCGTGCTACCAGATTCAAACGTACCGTTAGATAAAAGGTTTCCATTACCTTCAAATAAGGACACATTATCAATATTGACCTGACCAGTTTCTGCGCCCATATCAAAAATGACCCTTGCGTCTGGAGCTCCAAAATCTGAAGCGGTTAGGGTTACAGAATATGTTGTTGGTGTTGTTGAAATAGCTTGTGATACTACAGCGGCTGACCATGGCGGTCCGCTCAACCCTATACCAACGACAATTGAACGGTCAACATCTGACCATGCTTCAAAACTCAGTGTATAGGTATTCCCTTGAACAATCACAGTTTTTTGGCTAATGTTAACATCAAAAGCATTACCAGCACTAGCAACATCTACAGAATAATAAGAATTGTCTCCATCCGTAGTAACTGGTGCCAGATTATTATCATCTACACCAATAAGCCATGCGACACTACCTGATTCAAAATCTCCATTTTGCAATAATCCGTCATCAAAATTTGACGTATTTGTTTCTGGTGTCTTATAAAAATATAAGTTGTCTATATAAATCGTAGAAATATTTCCTAAAGTATCAAAAAGCAATTGTGTGACCTGAGACCTATCCATATTGAAATCATCTAGTGGAATCTCTACACTTACCCATTCTCCTTGTACAATGTCACCTGCAGACTCAATATCCTCTTGTACAGGATCTACAGCGGTGTTAACAATTTTGAAGGATAATGTAGTAGCATCGGCAGTCCAATAATCAAAATGAACAAACTCCATAGCAGTAAGATCTGTAGGATTACCATAGTCGGTAACTATACCAGTAAATGCTAAATCAAAATATTTAATAATGTCATCGCCATCCACTTGGATTTCTTCAAAACCAGTATTAGACCAAGGTGTTGGTAGCTCATTTACTGTGATTGGCGTATAAGCGTTACTGTAAATAGAAATAACGTCTTCCGGACTTCGTTCTGGAGGTGTTGGTGCTGCCGTAAGCGGTTGTAGGATTTCAGTCACCACAAACTCCTCCGTATAAACCGTTGTTTCTATGGCAGCGCCCACAGCAGTTACAGTAATTGTATATGTCCCTGCTTCCGCATACAGATAATTAATGGTTTCACCAATATTTGAAATTACAGGATCAGTTCCATCACCAAAATCAACTGTATAGCTCATAGCAAAATCGGCATTGGCAGTAACATTAACCTGTTTAGAAATGCCTGTATCATTCTCTATAGAAACCATTAAGTTTTGTGGTGCTTGAAAAGACACTACTAACTGTTGCGTATATTCAGTAGTTAATCCATTAATTCCGATTCCCGTCAATGTTAAGGTGTAAGACCCTTCCTCATAAACATTATCAAAACTTTCGCCTGGCGCTAAGGTTATGACTTCTTCAGAACCTTCACCGAGATTCAATTTAAATTCAGTTGCACCTACACCAGCTGGTGTCAATGTTACCAAACCACTATTGTCTTGTGTTGCAATTACGGCAATAGATAGTTCTGAAGGTGCAGCTACATTGTCAATGAAATCTGTAGCTCTATCTTCCCCTGTACACCCTACCATCATAAGTAGAATAAACAGACTTAATATAAATCTTAAACTTTTCATAGGTTTTGTTTTTTTAATACCCTGGATTTTGATCCCACTGATTTCCTGCCAATTGAATCTCAATTAGGGGAATAGGGAATAATTCATGCTTACCACTTTGGAATCCAGGAATTTCAGCTGCAGCTCTTCCTGTTCTTACCAAATCGAAAAAGCGATGGCCTTCACCGACCAACTCTCTTCTGCGCTCATCATAAATAGCATTAGTCAATGCGTTGCCAGATGCTGTAATATTGTTATCCATATTTCCAAAAGCACGCTCTCTCACTCTGTTGAGGTATTGCTGTGCTCTTCCATCATCAATACCACCTCGATTTAAAGCCTCAGCAGCCATTAACAAAACATCTGCAAACCTGATAGATCTATAATTATTAGGATTGGTAAGGTTAGCATCACCTGTATTAAGGTCACCCTGTCTTGGTAAATATTTTCTATTGAAATAACCTGTATGCTCAAAACCAGTACCGAATGTAGCACCAGTCTCAGCAGCCCAAGCATCAATGTTCAAAATTGCTACATCACGTCTTAAATCGTCATCTTCAAAAGCATCATAAACTTCTTGGGTAGGCACATTAAAACTAAAACCTGATTCAAATACTGGCCCTGAGTATTGTCTTATGCCGTTAAAACCTACAGCCACATTTCCTTCACTACATTGTAAACAATCAAAACCTGCACCTTCTACATCTGTATATTGAACCTCAAAAACAGATTCTATATTATTCTCGTTATCGTTTAGGAACATGGTTGAATAATCAGTAAGGAGATCATGAGGTCCATTAGCAATTAAATCTTCAAGCACAGTAGCTGCTTGAGAAAATTTATCTTGGTAGAGATAAGCTTTCCCAAGTAATGCCTGTGCGGCACCTTTTGTTATACGACCCGTTTGAGCTTGTATATAGGGAAGATTGTCTGCTGCAAAAATGAGGTCTGCTTCTATTTGGGCATAAATCTCTGCTTTAGGTGTTCTAGGAATGGAGAATTGATCCCCAAATTGAATACGCTGATCCACAGCAAATGGCACATCACCAAACCATTTTACCAATTCAAAGTAATAATAGGCTCTTAAGAATCGTGTTTGGGCAATAACTCCTGCCTTCCCAGGAAAATCTGTTTTATCTTGAAATTCCATGATATAATTAGCACGATTTACACCACTATACATCCAACCCCAGATGTCTCTCAGCTGTTGATTTACGGGTGTATGAATCATGTCATCAATTTCTTGTATGCCAGGAACATCAATCGCACTCTCGCCACCAGCTAAAGTATTGTCTGATGCTATTTCTCCCAACAAGACATTGAGATAGGTGGACTGCAACATATCATAAGCTCCGATTAGAGCTGATTGGTATTCAGCTTCAGAATTGAAAAAATCTTCGGAATTCTGATCCTGAGATGCTACATCTACAAAATCATCACTACAGCCCAAAAATGCCATAGTACAAATACCGAGTAGCACAATACCCTTAAGGATGTAAATTCTGTTGTTTTTTATATAAGTCTTCATCTCCATTAAAATTTTAAATTCATTCCAAGTAAAAACGTTCTAGGATTCGGATAAAAACCGTAATCTATACCGCCACCTATTGGTTCTCCTGTTGATGCCGTTGGGTCATAACCTCTATACTTAGTTAATGTGACCAAATTTGTTACAGACGTGTAAATCCTAAATTTGCTCATTCCAATTTTTTCTAAAGTTTTTTCTCCAAAAGAATAGCCTAATTGCACATTCTGAAGGCGAATAAAAGAACCGTCTTCTACAAAGAAGTCCGAAAACAAACTATTACTGTTTGCGCCACTTGTTACCCTTGGCGAACTGTTGTTAGTTCCTGGCCCTGTCCAACGATCTAGATTATAAATTGTTCTATTGGTTTGCGGTTGGTTACGCTCATAATTTCTAACGATATCATTTCCAACGGAAGCAAAAGCGTAGGCTCCAAAATCGAAGTTTTTAACATCCAATGTTAAGTTTAGACCCATAGTAGCATCTGGCAGAGGGTCACCAATATAGGTTCGGTCATCATCATTGATGATACCATCTCCGTTGGTATCAACAAATCTTAAATCACCTGGCTGCACATCGTTATTAATTATTGCAGCGTTATCTATTTCCGCTTGGGTTTGGAAAACTCCATCGGTTTGAAACCCTCTAAAATAGCCAATAGGAAATCCTTCCTCCATACGAGATGGTGGATCTTGACCAACGCCAAAAGCACCTCCGGCAAGGAACCCACCATCTGCGGTCACTTCAACAACATTGTTATCTAGCGTGGCTACATTATATCGTATGCCTAACTTTACATCGTCACTGAAATTTTCGGTGTATCCAATGGAAAATTCAATACCGCTATTCTCAACAATACCTGCATTAACAACGGGAGGGGCTGCACCAGGAGCTGTTACTCCAAGTATTCCTGACACTTGAGGCACCACTAGCAAATCCTCAGTTCTCTTCTTATAGTAATCCGCCGTGATATCGATTTTATTATTCCAGAATCGTGCATCTAGACCAACATCAAATGTTTTTTGTCGTTCCCATTTGATTTCCGGATTTGCCAAAGCTCCAGTAGCCGTACCGAAGACCAATTGATCATTAATGACATAAGTTCCCTCGCCGTTCAATAAAGACACAAATCTGAAATCAGGAATTCTATCATTTCCGAGTATACCATATGACGCTCTGAACTTGAGAAAATCTAAAAAATCACTGTTGTTTAGAAACTCTTCATCGGAAGCAATCCAACCCACAGATCCTGAAGGGAAATATCCAAACTTATTTTCTGGACCAAATTTGGTAGAACCGTCACGTCTTAATACAGCTGACAATAAGTACTTCCCTTTGTAATCATACTGAACCCTTGTGAAATAAGATAGTAATCTAGAATCAAAAGCCGCATTACCATTAGGGAAAATATTTTGAACATCATCAAGATTTTCAATATTGGCATTAGCAATAGTATTACCTGGCACATCAAATCCTACAAACCCACTAAAGTTTCCTTGGGTTTTAAACACTGAGGTTCCCAATAAGACATTCAGGTTATGGACATCGTTGAATTTATTTTCGTATTTAATAAAGGCATCGAAGGTATAGTCTTTAAAAATGTTCAACGTTTCGACAACCTCATTTCTATCTCTGTTGAAGACCTTACCACTTCCAAAAAACGCAACTGGGTTAAAGACTCTTCCGTCTACCTCTGCATAGTTAAATTGGTAATTTGCTTGAGCCGTAAAATGTTCCAGAAAATTATACGATAGTCCCACATTACCATTTAATTTATCAACTTGCGATCTGTTGAAGGTATTTTCAATTTGTGCCAGTGGATTAACGACTTCGTTCCCCAAGCCCTCTGCTAATGAAAATCCACCATTGTCATTAAAAACAGGTATGGTTGGCGCCATGTTTAAAGCATTAAACAATACAGAACCCAATCCTGATTCATTTAAGCCTCTTCTATTGGTATGTGTCCATGTGATACCACCATTAAATTTAAAATTTTCTAAAAAGTCTAAAGTATAATTTAGTCGCTTTGTAAATCTTGTAAAGTTTGCTTTGTTACCTCCAACTATACCATCTTGGGTTAAAATACTAGTTCCATAAGCATAGGTGGAATTTTCACCACCACCTGTAATTGTAACTGCCGTATTAAAAATCGGAGCTCTTTGAAACACTTCATCCTGCCAATCGGTGCCCTGCCCTAATAAAGACACATCCGGGAACGGCGCTGACTCCCCGTTGGCAGCAAAAGCTTCGTTTAATAACAACCCATATTCTGTAGCATTAAGCACCGGAATTTTTCGAGTTGTTTCTTGAAATCCGCCAAAACTGTTTATCTCAACGGAAAGGTCTTGATTTTTTCGACCCGACTTTGTAGTAATTAAAATAACGCCGTTGGCGGCCCTTACACCATATATACCGGCTGTAGCATCCTTAAGAACATTCACTGACTCAATATCATTAGGGTTAATGACACTTAAGTCCTCAACCACTGTACCATCAACTAAAATTAATGGACGACTATCACCATTTGTGGAAACCCCTCTAATACTAATTGTAGAAGATGCTCCTGGCGCACCAGAGTTTGATACAATGTTAACACCGGCTACCTGACCCTGAAGCGCTTGCTCAATTCGAGTTGGCTTTAAGGTTTCAATGGTTTCACTAGAAACAACAGCTACGGCTCCTGTGATTTCCTTTTTGGTCTGTGTTCCATATCCAATAACAACGACTTCGTTGAGCGATTCGGCATCTTCAACTAAAACTACGTTAAGTGGCTGATCATTGGTTATTGTGATTTCTTGAGTTTTGAAACCAACATAAGTAAATACCAAAACAGAATTTTGAAGCACGTCACTCAAGGTAAACTTTCCATCAAAATCTGTGCTTGTACCTCTTGTGGTATTTTTAATCAAAACATTAACACCAGGTAAAGGTTGTCCTGTAGTGTTATCGGTAATTGTTCCTGTAACATTTACACTTTGACCCAAGACCTGAAGCGAAAAGCACATCAGAAAAACTATCAAAATTTTTGAGTACATATTTTTTTGAATTAGATACTGCAACTTATTTCATCGGATTGAGAAATCCATAAAAAAGAGCCCTACAAAAAACATACATAGCTGTCTAAAGGGTAAAATATTGCCAAATTATCAGGTAAAACCTAAAATACTGCGGATTTCAAAGTACTATATAAGAAACGAAAACGTTTGAGAAATAGAGAAAAACAGTATTTGTATAGGTAATGTATAGGTATTTGCATTAGTTGTATAGTAGCTATACACTAATAACATAATCAGTTAAGCTTTGATTAGCACTTAAATTCATCTTTTTACGAAGTCTGTAACGTTTTACTTCAACACTTTTATGGGAAATATTAAGTAGTGGTGCAATCTCTTTTGATGACAAATTAAGCCTCAAATAGGCACATAAACGTAAATCATTTGATGTTAAACTTTCATGCTTGGATTTCATTTTTTTTATAAAATCCTTATCGGCATTATTGAAGGCTTCTTCAAAAAGCTTCCAATCATCTGTGGCATTTAAATTTTTATCTATGGTCTTTACTACGGCTGTATAGTCTTTGGGAGATTCTGCCTTTAAAAGTTCTTGCTTAATTGCATTTAAAATTTCGTTCTTCTTTATAAGATTCATGGTCGACGTCCCTAACTCCCTGTTTTTATTTTCTATATCCTGACGTAGGTTTTCATTCTTAAGTTCCACTAATTGTCTTTGCGATTCAATTTCTTTATATTCTAATTCTCGCTCCTTTTCAACCACTAAAGCTTTCTGCTTCTTTTTATAATAGCGCGTATTTAAAATCTGTACCAACGCTAAGAACCCAACAAACAAACCTACGTATACTACTATGGCCAATGGCCTAAGGTACCATGGTTTCAAAATTGAAAATGAATAGGACGCCACATTTCCTGATATCTGGCCTCCCACCTTCGCTCTTACTTCGAAGACATAATCTCCAAAAGGGAGGTTCTCAAAAAACTCATTGGATTTAGTTGTCCACGCACTCCAATCTGTATAAATATCTTTCAATCTATATTGATAGACAGAGGTTTCGAGACTCTCATAACCTGATACACTATATTGAAAATGAAGATTATTATGGTTGTTTGGCAACTCAATGCCGCCCTCTAAATTTAGATATTCCTTATCTTCATTTAAAACACTAAAGGATACCCTATCAATTTTTACGTCGTAATCCCTTTTGTTGGTAATACCTAAATCTACAACTATGTAACCCTCCGTAGTTCCCAAGAGGTATGATTCATCTTGAATCTTTAAAATATTCTCGAATCCGTATTTGCTTTTCCGCAAGGAGGCTGGTAAGTCTATAGCCGTAACTTGTGGTTCGTTACTCAAATTCCCTGGGTCTACATATATAATTTGATTGTCAAAAAATGCCCAAAGACGCTTTTGCGATGCGTCCACCACCATTTTACCCGACACATAATTATCTTCGGCATAATAATCTTTCAGAAAATCTGACTTTGAAAAATTTTCATTTTTATATGTATATACCCCTTTGTTATTAGCATACATAATAGTTCCATTATATTTAAATAGTGTAGAACCAATACTTTTTGGAACATTTAGAGATTCGTAGGATTCAATTTTCGACAAATCTTCACTCAGGGTCAATCTAAAAACACCTTTGTATTCATGACTTACCAAAAGTTCTTTTTCACTTGAAAACTCTAGAAATCGTGATGAAATATAAAAACCTTCCAACTTTCTATCAAATTCCCAATTTCCATTGACATTTTTTAAAATTGATAATCCCTTATAGGTCCCTTGGATAAGATATTTTGGTTGACCATCTATAGTTTGGAATTGCCACACACCATTATCTGACATTATTCGGTTGGCACGCACTCCAAAAATTTGAAATGTCCCCGTATCGTGACCGCACAACAGCGTATTATTAATAATGTCTAGCTCCCAAACCTGCCCCTCCGTACCGGCAATAAGAGCAAAATCGTCATTAGAGCCTTCAACTCTATAAAATAGCCCTTGGTTGGTTCCCAGATATAATAAACCATCATGTATTGCTGAAACGTACACGGTCCCTAATTCCCCCTTTCTATCATTGAAAACCTTGTAAGGCGAATTAAGATTCAGCACATTGACCCCATTATCCAAGCCAAGCCAAAGGTTATTAAAATTGTCTTCAAACAAAGAAAGAACCGTATTATTTAATAGTCCATCCTCTTGCTCCATCCTTAAAACAATAGCGCCAGAAGTATCAATTATGATGACGCCATTGGATATGGTTCCTAGAACCATATTTCCATTTTGGAGTTGTAAACTGCTATACACATTAACCCCGTTTATGAGGTTGTTTAAATTTGTAAACCATGGTTCAGTTTTACCATTGTTGAGCTTAAAAAAACCTTTATTCCTAGTCAACAAAAGCAAATGCTTATCATTGAGGAACACATCAAAAATTTCATTCTCAACAACTAAAGCGTCGTTGGATATGAGGACTTCCTCTCCGTTCTCAATTTTAAACAAGCCCTGACCTAATCGTTGAAAAAATATGGAATCATCAACTCGAAATAAACGTGTTATACGAGCATCAGATTCAATAATCCTAAAATTTTGATTTTCTTGGTCGAAAACATAAATGCGGTCAAAAGACTGAAAGAGAATCCAATTCTTAAATCCAATAATATTCCAGAACTCCTCATCTTGAATCAAACTCTCCCCAACACTATTTGCCAATGATGTGTAGTCTAATCCGCCAAAATCATTGCGTTCCCAATAACCAAAATCCATATAGCTCCCTGTAAACACTTTATTATCAATAAAAGCCACAGACCTAATTATAGCCTGATTCTCTACCGCATGAAGATTCCATTGTGCACCATTGAATTCCAACAGGCCTCTATTATTAGCAATAAGAATAGTATTGTTTAAACCTTGGGTAATCGACCAGTTTTGGTCGCCCGCACTATAATCTGAAGATGAAAAGTGTTGAATGGGTGGGAATTCCTGAGCAATCGCATTTGAAGAAAGCCATAATAACATCAAACATATCAACTTACCAAAACGAAATCTTACCATTGAAACGTAACACTTAAAATTTACGATGTTAAGGTACATATTTAAATTTTATATTGAAAATAATGGGGTTTGTAAGGATTTATATTTGAAATGTATAGTTTGTTTTAAGTACTATGAAACAACTTTACATTATTGTAAAAGAAAACATTTGTTTACTGTAAAAGAAAAATAGAGAAGAAAGTTGAAGGACTGATTTCTCCTCTTTCATAGTTAATCCGGGAATCTCCATAACACATTATAGTAATACAAATATTATCTTCGACTCGTACGGTCTCAAGATGAGGGGAAAAGCAAATCCAAGATATTGGAACTATTTTATTTTAAAAACCTGAATTCAAGCAAGCTTGGCTCAGATTTTTGAAACAAAAAAGCCGAAACTCTCGTTTCGGCTTTTCATCTGTACTGAAGGCGGGACTTGAACCCGCACGACCTAATGGTCATTGGATTTTAAGTCCAACGTGTCTACCAATTCCACCACTTCAGCATAACTGAGTGTCTACCTCCCGATACTTCGGGACCACCACTTCAGCATCTTGATTACATCAATATAATCAAACTTGGTATAATTTTATAAAGCGAAAGACGGCCCCGAAGCGTCGGGGTGAACCCCTGTCTGCCGACAGGCAGGCGCGACTCGTCGCTAATCACTCTCCAGATAACAAAACAATTAACTTGGTATCTGCAAATTTCATTTTGAGCGAAAGACGGGATTTGAACCCGCGACCCTCACCTTGGCAAGGTGATGCTCTACCCCTGAGCTACTTTCGCAGTTTTTAATGAACGTTTCGCCCTAAAAGCGGATGCAAATTTAAAATATTTCTTAGAAACGCAAAGGCTTTTTCAGAAATAAATGATTTTTCTTTAGGCCTGTTTTTTCTTCACCAACATTCGTTTTATTTCGTTGAGTTTCATCAGTGCTTCAACTGGGGTTAAGGTGTCGATGTCCGTGGTAAGTATTTCTTCTTTGATATCTTCCAACAGTGGGTCGTCTAAATTGAAGAAACTCAATTGTACGTCATCCTTAAGCGACCTTACCTTATCAGTAAGTTCTTCACTACTGTGCGATTTTTCAAGCTTAGCCAAAATCTTATTAGCGCGTCGCAATACTTGCTGAGGCATCCCTGCCATTTTTGCAACATGAATACCAAAACTGTGTTCGCTACCGCCTTCAACAAGTTTTCGTAAAAAGAGGACATTATCTTTTAATTCCTTAACCGCAACATTGAAATTTTTGATGCGACCAAAGGTTTCCGTCATCTCGTTCAATTCGTGATAATGCGTCGCAAATAAGGTCTTAGGTTTTGCAGGATGTTCGTGAAGATATTCGCTAATAGCCCAGGCAATAGAGATACCATCGTAGGTACTCGTCCCACGTCCAATCTCATCCAATAAGACCAAACTACGCTCGGAAATATTATTTAAAATGGAAGCGGTTTCGTTCATTTCTACCATGAAGGTCGATTCGCCCATGGAGATATTGTCGCTGGCACCAACGCGGGTAAAAATCTTATCCACCAAGCCAATATTGGCTTCGTCGGCAGGTACAAAACTTCCAATCTGTGCCAACAAAACAATCAGTGCCGTTTGTCTTAAAATTGCCGATTTACCCGACATATTTGGCCCTGTAATCATAATGATTTGCTGGGATTCCCTATCTAAATAAACATCGTTGGCAATATAGGTTTCGCCGAGCGGTAATTGCTTTTCAATGACCGGGTGACGACCATTTCTAATGTTCAAAGCAAACGAATCATCCAAAGTCGGCATCTTATAATTATTGGTAATCGCCAACGTAGCAAAACCGCAGAGGCAATCCAGTTGACCAATAAGATGGGCATTTTGCTGTACTTGTTTAATGAACTGATGCATCCATAAGACCAAATCTTCAAAAAGTCGCTGTTCAATAATTGAAATTCGCTCCTCGGCACCGAGAATCTTGGCCTCGTATTCCTTTAATTCTTCTGTAATATAGCGCTCAGCATTGACCAAAGTTTGCTTTCTAATCCACTCTTCGGGCACTTTGTCTTTGTGCGTATTTCGGACTTCGATATAGTAGCCAAACACATTATTGGAGGCAATTTTTAGCGATGTAATTCCGGTACGTTCAGACTCGCGCTCCAACATGGCATCGAGATAATTCTTCCCAGATGTTGACAAATCCCGAAGTTCATCCAATTCCGAATTAAATCCGTCCGCAATCGTCTTTCCTTTCAAAATATTGACGGGCGCTTCTTCATTAAGCGTAGCTTTAATTCGTTCACGCAACAAATCACAGCTGTGCAATTGCTCGCCTATGATTTTCAAAGCCTCATTGTCGCTTTCTGAAGCCAAAGATTTAATGGGGATAATCGCTTCCAAAGAGTTTTTTAACTGTACCACTTCGCGTGGACTGACTTTCCCTGTAGCAATTTTAGAAATTAAGCGTTCTATATCGCCGATATGTTTAATATGGCTCTGTATTTTTTCTAAAACCGTGTTGTTATCCACCAAATAAGACACCACATTATGGCGCTGTTTTATCTTATCCGCCTGCTTTAACGGCAGTGCCAACCAGCGTTTCAGCATGCGCCCACCCATCGCCGAGATGGTCTTGTCGATGATATTAATCAGCGTAACGGCATTGGCGTTTGTGGAATGGTAGAGTTCTAAATTTCGAATCGTAAACTTATCCATCCACACATAATCATCCGTTGCAATTCTCGAAATTGTAGCGATATGTTCCAACTGATTATGACGAGTTTCAGACAGATAATGAAGCGCAACACCCGAAGCTATTACCCCTTCATACAAATCCTCAATCCCGAAGCCTTTTAAGGTTTTGGTCTTAAAGTGCTTGGTCAAGGTTTCGTTTGCGTAATCGGCTTGAAAGACCCAATCTTCCAGGAAGAAGGTATGGAAATCAGTCCCAAAATCTTCCGTAAAAGTCAACTTTTGCTTCTTGGAAATCAGGACTTCACTAGGTTGAAAATTCTGAAGCAGTTTGTCCACATATTCCACATTCCCTTGCGAAGTCAAAAATTCACCTGTTGAAATATCCAAAAATGCGACACCTATTCGCTTGTCTCCACCAGCAGTTCTGCTACTGTCAAAATGAATGGAGGCTAAAAAATTATTCGACTTAGAATGAAGAATATCATCATTAAAAGCCACGCCTGGCGTTACCAACTCCGTAACCCCACGCTTTACAATGGTCTTGGTTTGCTTAGGGTCTTCCAACTGGTCACAAATCGCCACACGTTGTCCTGCCCTAACCAACTTTGGTAAGTAAGTGTTTAAGGAATGGTGAGGAAATCCGGCCAATTCCGTTTCACTTTCACTCCCAGCACCACGCTTGGTTAAGATAATGTCTAAAATCTGCGACGCCTTTACGGCATCTTCACCAAAAGTTTCGTAAAAATCCCCCACGCGAAACAGCAACAACGCATCCGGATACTTTGCCTTAATGGCATTGTATTGCTTCATCAACGGAGTTTCTTTTTTCGCTATTTTAGCCAATTTTGATATATTTTAGTTCGAAATTGCGTCAATACGTTCTAAAAACGCAAGTCTGTAAATGTAGCCAAATGTCTTTGTTTTTTAAATCTGAAAAAACACAAGTTATTTACAATTTTGAAGGGTTTTTAAACATTTTTGAAGTGATTGATTCTAGTTCGGAAGCTTGAAGGTTAAACTTAGCTATCTTTGAAAAATTAATATCGAATTGAATAACACCCCTAAAGTCCCCTCAAGGGGACACTAGTTCTATTTCGAATTTGTGGCATGTCCCCTTGAGGGTTATCGAAACAAAAATTAATAATTTTGTTGAAGATACCGAGCGTAGCGCTTAGGAGTGTGCAATTTCTATGAAGCTTCTTATTTAGAACATGAAACGTAAATTAAAAAACAGCGAGCTAGACCGATTGAATCCGTCTGACTTTAAATCAGCCGAAAAGTCGCCCATCATCATTATTTTGGACAACATCCGAAGCCTGAATAATATCGGTTCCGTATTCCGCTCGTCTGATGCCTTTTTGATTGAAAAGATTTACCTCTGTGGCATCACCGCACAGCCACCGCATAACGATATTAGAAAAACAGCCTTGGGAAGTACAGAAACGGTGGATTGGGCATACGCCGAGTCTACGCTTGATGTTATCAACCAATTAAAGTTAGAGGGTATTGAGATTTGTAGTATCGAGCAAGCTGAACATGCCGTAATGCTGAATGATTTTCAACCTAAAGCCAACACCAAATACGCTTTTGTTTTTGGGAACGAAGTCAAAGGCGTTCAACAAGACGTAGTTAACGCTAGTGATACCGTAATTGAAATACCGCAATTTGGCACCAAGCATTCCTTGAATATTGCGGTAAGTGCTGGGGTTGTGATTTGGGATGTGTTTAGTAAAATGAATAAGCCCATCTAAATCTTCCCGAAGGGAAGACTTTTTAGCTCTCTGTCATTCCTGCGAAAGCAGGAATCTAAAAGTTTAGCGATTATAAAAAAGATTCCTGCTTTCGCAGGAATGACAAATTAAAAATGGTAAAAAAATCAAAACAACCCTGGCCCACAAAAGCCGTCATGAACCAGATTTATGAACGTCATCTTTGGGGTGGGACGGATTTTGATTTTTATTCTGGTTATGGGTCGCATCAATTTGACATTGTTAATCCGTATGTTGAATCCGTTATCGAATTTTTAAAATCGCATGAGCAAAAACTAAGCATTTGCGATTTAGGTTGTGGCGATTTTAATGTGGGACAGCATTTGGTGGTATATTCCAAAACGTACACCGCAATTGATATCGTTGATGACTTAATTGAGCGGAACAAACAACAATTTCAAGACCCCAAATTGGAGTTTCAATGTCTCAATATTGTAGAGGATGACCTGCCGAAATCTGATATTGTAATTCTACGTCAAGTGCTTCAACATTTATCCAATGCTGAGATTATGAAGATTGTTGAGAAACTTTCGCAATACAGATTTATCATTCTTACAGAGCATATACCTGTTGGCGATTTCATTTCGAATAAAGACATCATTACAGGTCAAGGCATTCGGTTGAAACAAAATTCTGGGGTAGATGTTTTAGCTGAACCTTTTGGTCTTCAAATTAAAGAAGAAACGGTTTTGAATACGGTGATTTTGGAGGATGGAAAGGAGCAAATAACGACTATAGTCTATAAAATTAACAATCTCAATACAATATTATCTAGTGAAGGTAGAACTTAAATTGGTTTCCTACCGAGAATAAGCGAGCTTAGATTGTCACAATTTTTAAAAGAATCTCTCATATTACCTTCGCCTGTCAATACTAATGCTTTAAAGTATTCATTACCTTTGAGTGATTCAGCATCTGTCATCCATAAGGTTTTAATTAAAATATTTGCCTTTAGTTTTTGAAATCGAGGTGCAAAATGTAAGCTTATCGGTTTATTATTTTGAAGTAATATTTCTTCATCAATTTGATAATTATTTTTAAGTTGATTCAATATTAGTTTCTTATACTTACTTGGTATTATAATTTTTTTCACAAAGAAAGCTTCAGGTCTTCTCTTTTGATACTCAAATAAATCATAACTTTCTGTTGAAACGCTTTTATCTAGCGGATATGAGTCCCATAGCATAAAGCAACCACTTTGACTTCTCATTCTAGGGTTTGGAGTATTAGATTCAAAAAATACTATTTCTCCTTTATCTCTTTGAGTTTGAATCTCATTAAAATCAGAAAACTTTAAAATCTGTTCATAATCTGCTTTTTTAGCAACGAATAATGCTCCATCCTTATCTTTAATCTGACTATCATAACATGCAAAAAAGAGACCGACAAGAGGGTCTTTTGACCAGTCTAAAAGTCGAGTTGGAATTCCATAATGCTGACAGGTCATAAGCCATTCTAAGTCATGATTTGTAACTGTAAGCGGGCTCATTGGGATATATGGCTTTGATTGAAGTAGCAAGTTTTCAAATACCACAGTCTGATATCTCAACAAATTTTTATATCTATAAACAGATGGTTGCAGTCCCCAATCAACATTATTCTGCCCACGATATATAAATTCGCTAGTATCTAGACCGTTTTTGTACAAAAACTGTAAAGCCTCATTAAGGGATTTAATAGTATTGAGCATAAAATTAATTTATTACTTTTCTCAACAACCATAAATAATCCTCGCGATTCTTTACAAAATCCCTATCTGAAATGTCAATGATTTTTACGTTTAAGTCAGTTTGACTTTTTAAGAATTCAAGATAGCCTGCGTTCAGTTTTTCGAGATACGTGTCTTCGATGTTTTTCTCGTAGGCGCGTCCTCGCTTTTTAATGTTGGCTTGTAAGCGCTCTGTGTTTTGATAAAGATAAACGTATAAATCGGGCTTGGCGATGTCTTTATATACTTGGTAGAACAACTTTCGGTATAATCGGAATTCATCTTCAGGCAAAGTCACTTTTGAAAATATCAGCGATTTGTTCACATCATAATCACTGACCATAAAATCCTTGAATAAATCGAGTTGCGATAAATCGTCACTAATCTGCTGATAGCGGTCAGCCAAGAAGGACATTTCCAAGGTAAAGGCATAACGCTCTGGTTCCTTGTAAAATTTAGGGAGAAAAGCGTTGTCCGCAAAACGCTCTAAAATCAATTTGGCATTAAAATCTTGCGCAATTTTATTGGCTAGACTTGTTTTTCCGGCGCCGATATTCCCTTCAATAGCGAGGTAATTAAACCCGCCAAAATCAAAAGCCTGACTTGGATTTTTCAACCATTGGTGTAAAGGTTCTATGTGGGATTGGTCTTCAACTTCGGATAATAAGACGTCAACCGTTTTTTCAAATCTGGGATGGACGGTATCTTTTCCTACATCACATAATGGCTGTAAAACAAAGCGTCTGTTATGCAATTCGGGATGTGGTAATTGAAGCGACTTAGACTCAATAATTTCGTCATTATAAAAGAGTAAATCCAAATCAATTATGCGAGAAGCATAGCCTGAACCTTTTTTACGTTCGCGCCCTAAGTCCTTTTCGATATTCAGTAACAGCTTCATTAAGGATTTAGGCTTTAAATCCGTCGTCACTCGGACACAGGCATTGTAAAAATCGGGGATATTGTCGTCATCAAATCCAACCGCTGGCGTTTGATAGATTTTTGAGATTTTTTTGATGCTTCCAACCTGTCTAAAAATAGCATCAACGGCCGATTGCAGATAGTCGAATCGGTTGCCCTTGTTACTGCCTAAGGCAATGTATGCGGTATTGGTTGGAGTCATAGCTACAGCAAAATTATTCTTTTTATCTTTACTCAAAACTATTTACCCAAATAATTTAAATGTCCCTTAAAGACAAGCTTCTCGCCCAACGTATTTACCTATTTTTAGGCGCACTTTTTATCACATCGCTTGTCGTTTCGAACTTAATTTTTCAAAAATTTTTTTATTGGTATCCCATAGATGTTTCCGTTTTTGGCACCAAATTATTTGAAATTTCAGTCGGGATTTTGCCTTATCCCATAACCTTTTTAATTACCGACCTCATCAGTGAAATCTATGGGAAGAAACGTGCCAATGATGTAGTTGTGGCTGGCATTTTTGCCTCCTTTTTTTCCATGTTGATTATTTACACGGCCAATGCCGTGCCCGCAACATCATGGTCGCCGGTGCAGAATGAGATTTTCACTTCGGTTTTTGGCAATACCGCCGTGGCTGTTTTTGCGAGTATGATGGCTTATTTACTGGCGCAGTTTGTGGATATTCAGATTTACCATTTCTGGAAAAACTTAACCAAAGGCAAGCATTTGTGGCTAAGAAACAATGCCTCAACCTTCTTTTCGCAATTGGTGGATACAGGAACGGTGCTTTTGTTACTTTGCAGTTTTGGCGCCATTCCTTGGTCTCAATTTTTAGGTCTTTTAACCGCCGGTTTCCTCTTTAAAGTCTTTGTAGCTTTTGTAGATACGCCGTTTTTATATGCGGGTGTTTATCTCTTCCGAAGACGCTTCAAACTAAAAATAAACGAAGAAGTCAACTTAATTTAATCGCTAAAGCAACAGCATTGTTTGGGATTGGGTCAACCAAAACCCCATTAGTGCCGTATCTTGTGTATCCGCTTATATCAATCTTTGAAGCGAAAATCTTATGAAAAAATTATTCAAAATTATAGGAATCATTCTCTTGCTAGGCATCATAGTCTTAGCAAGCATTCCATTTATTCTCGAATCTAAAATCGATACCATCGTTCAGAATTATGTCGACAAAAATGTCAACGCAAAGGTTGAATTTGATGATATTAGTTTGAGTTTGTTGAGCAGTTTTCCGAATGCAAATGTGAATATCGAGAACTTGAAAATCACGACTTACGCGCCGTTTGAAGACGAAACGCTAGCCAACGCCAAGCAGATTACGCTGAAAATGCCGATTAAGGAAGTGTTTAAAAGTGCGAGCGATGACCCAATGAAAGTGACCGAAATCATAGCTGATGAGGTATTGTTGACCCTTCAAACCAAAACGAATAACGAGGTTAATTACGATATTTTAAAATCCACAGACAGCACCGCTTCGGGCAGTTTCAGTTTTGATGTGGAGGATTATAAAATTAAGAACAGTGCCTTTACCTATTTGGACGAAAGTTCTGAAACGGTCATTTATATAACAAATATTAATCATGAAGGTAATGGACGCTTTACCGAATCTATTTCAGAATTAGACACCGAAACCACAGCCAAAATGAGCTTGGCGATTGATAGTGTTGAATACCTGAAAAATCACGACATTAAATTAGATGCGCTGATTGATTTAGACCTAGACAATGATAAATACACCTTTAAGGAGAATCAGGGCTTTGTGAATGACTTGCCTTTAATTTTTGAAGGTTTTGTTCAGAATGTTGATGATGGGCAGTTAATTGACATTACATTTAAGAATCCTGAATCGGACTTCAAGAATTTCTTAGCTATCATTCCTGAAGTGTATCGTAAAAATCTAGAAAACGTCAAAACGACCGGCGATTTTAAGGTCAACGGTATAATTAAAGGTTTGGTGTCTGATGAGACCATCCCAAATTTGGATATAAACATGAGTTCCAACAACGCCTCATTTCAATATCCTAACCTTCAGAAGTCGATGCAAGACATTGTTATTGATGCATCCGTAAAAAACAACACCGGAAAAACCGAAGACACCTATTTGGACATCAACACGCTTAATTTTAGAATTGACCAAGACGTATTTCGTGCTGAAGCACACCTCAAGGATTTGATGGAGAATATAAAAGTTAATGCTAAAGTGAATGGTGTATTAAATTTAGCCAATCTGGCCAAGGCCTATCCTATTGATATGGAGCAGAACCTGAGCGGTATTTTGCGTGCCGATATTGCCACAAATTTTGATATGAATGCCGTAGAGACCAATGCCTATCAACGCATTAAAACTACAGGTAAAGCCAGCATTACTGATTTTGTATTTTCTTCGGAAGAAATGGCAAACCCATTACAAATCAATTCCGCAAACATCAACTTCACACCAAGCACCGTTACTTTAAATGAATTCACGGCAAAAACAGGAAACACAGATTTAGTCGCTAGTGGTACGCTTGAAAACTTTATTGGATTTTTGGTTAGTAGTGACCAGCCACTTCGTGGTAATTTTAATGTCACAAGTCAACGCTTTGAAGTTTCAGACTTTATAGTCAATAAAACAACGGGCGAAGAAGGGTCAGCAAGCACCGCCACAGGCAAAGAATTGAAGCTTCCTGCATTTTTGGATGCCAACGTTAAAGTTAAAGCAAATACCGTTATATATGACAATCTCACGCTTAAAAACGTGAATGGCAAATTGTCCCTAAAAGATGAAACCGCACGCTTAACCAATGTCACCACGGACATTTTCAATGGTAACTTGGCGCTATCTGGATTGGTGTCTACAAAAAATAATGTACCTACCTTCAACATGGAATTGGGTATGAACGGTTTGGATATTTCAGAATCGTTTAAAGGCTTCGATTTGTTGACAAAATTGGCCCCCATTGCCGATATTTTAGAAGGTAAGCTGAATTCCGCAATAAAATTAAATGGTGCTTTAGACGGCAGTTTTTCGCCAGATTTATCTTCAATCACGGGGGATGCCTTGGCCGAAATCTTAACCACAAAATTAACAGCAAGCCAAAGTGAAGTCTTAAAGGGCATAAGTAGTAAACTCGATTTTATCGATTGGGATAAGTTTGATTTGGAACAGCTCAAAACCAACCTCAGCTTTGAAAAAGGTCAAGTCAGTGTAAAACCGTTTTCGTTTAGTTATAGAGACATTCCTATTAATGTTTCAGGAACACACGGCTTTGATAATAGCATGAATTACCAATTGGTATTGGATGTCCCTGCAAAATATTTAGGAAGTGAGGTCAACCGTCTAATTGGAAAAATAAATGACAATGAGGTAAACCA
This sequence comes from Winogradskyella maritima, assembly GCF_042650215.1. Taxonomy (NCBI): domain Bacteria; kingdom Pseudomonadati; phylum Bacteroidota; class Flavobacteriia; order Flavobacteriales; family Flavobacteriaceae; genus Winogradskyella; species Winogradskyella maritima. The sequence goes on from NZ_JBHSAT010000004.1 coordinate 105,295, forward strand.
AATTTCAATTCCTGTGACAGCATCTTTAAGCGGTAGCTTTGGAAGCCCTAAAGTAAGCACAGATTTACCAAGTGGTGTGAAAAACTTAACGGCACAGTTGATTGAAATTCAGAAACAAAAATTAGTCGGAAAAGGAAAAGATAAAATCAAAGACCTTTTGGGAATGACGGGAACGAAGCCTAACCAGACGAATGATTCTACGGTAGTGGTTCCAAATACGACGCCTATTACTCCGGGGACTGATTCCATTCCGGCGCAAACCACCCAACCAAAAGGCGTTAGGGAAACCTTGAAAGACCTTTTAAAGAAGACCAAAAAACAAACGGATTCTACCAAAAACGGCGGAAATTAATTTAAATCACATTGATTTTAGCCAAAAAACGTTAATAATGGGCGTTTTCTTTGGAATTCCCGATTATTCCATTATACTATAGGTTGTAACAATTTAAACAGAGCAGATATATGAGGCAATTAAAGATTACCAAGCAAGTCACAAACAGAGAAGACAAGTCACTGGACAAATACTTAAATGACATAAGTAAAATACCATTGATTACTGCGGATGAAGAAGTAGAGTTGGCTAGACGTATAAAGCAAGGTGACCAAATTGCCCTAGATAAATTAACCACAGCTAACTTACGTTTTGTGGTGTCTGTTGCGAAGCAATACCAAAACCAAGGTTTAAAACTGCCTGATTTAATTAATGAAGGTAACGCTGGTTTGGTCAAGGCCGCTAAGCGTTTTGATGAGACCAGAGGTTTTAAATTTATCTCTTATGCCGTTTGGTGGATTCGCCAGGCGATTCTTCAGGCATTGGCAGAGCAATCTCGTATTGTACGTTTACCATTGAATAAAATCGGAACGATTAACAAAATCAATAAAGCTTACGCCTATTTAGAGCAAGTAAGTCAGCGCCCACCAAATGCTGAAGAAATTGCAACTGAATTAGATTTAAGTGTACGCGAAGTAAAACAATCCATGAAAAACGCCGGACGCCATCTTTCAATGGATGCGCCGTTAAAGCAAGGTGAAGATTTTAGTTTATACGATGTGGTTTCTGCGGATAATTCACCTCGTCCAGATAAAAGTTTAATGCGCGAATCCCTTAATGTGGAAGTAGAACGTGCGTTGGAAACGTTAAGCGAGAAAGAAAGTGATGTGATTCGTTTAAATTTCGGAATTGGCGACCAACCCCCGATGAGCCTACAAGAAATCGGTGGTATGTACGATTTAACACGTGAGCGTGTAAGACAAATTAGAGAAAAAGGCATCAGAAGGTTGCGACAAACAAGTAAAAGTAAGATATTGCGAACTTATTTAGGATAAACAAGACATTTAGACATGATTAAAATTGAAATTAAAGAAGGTGAAAACATAGAACGTGCATTAAAACGTTACAAGCGTAAGCATAGAAATGTACAGATTATGCAGAACCTTAGAGAATCTCGATATTTCACCAAGCCTTCGGTAAAACGAAGACGTGAAATTCAGAAAGCCGCATACATTCAAGGTTTAAGAGACCAAGAAGATATATAAATTGAAGAGCGACCAATAGGTCGCTTTTTTATTTTAGGAACTTCGCTTACCAGCCTGCTCAGTAGACAGGCGCTCTAAAAAAGTTCACATTCCGTTAAAACCATATTTTTCTGTAAGCAATCATAAAACTCAACTACAAAGGGATTATGATTGTTTTATTTTTAATAGCCGGATTTTTAGCTTCAATAATTGGAGCTTTGCCTTTGGGCGCCTCAAATATTGCAGTAATTAACACCACCATTAAGCATGGAAAATCAAATGCTCTTAAAATTATAATCACAGCGGGTGTTGCCGAAGTCATTCTCTCCTACTATGCTTTAAGCTATAATATGACGGTGATGGATTTTTTTGAATCCAACCAATGGATTCAAGTTTTAGTTGCCCTTACTCTATTATTAATTGGAGGAATGCTTTTTTTTAAAAAGACTAAGACATCAAAAGCTAAGCATAAGACACAGCCTTCTGCTAAATCTAACTATATCAAAGGATTCTTCCTGGGGTTGTTGAACCCGCCTGTTTTGGTATATTGGCTCATTGTTTTTGGAATATTGAACACCAATGAACTTATGCTAAGTTTAAAATCGCCTTGGCTAGAAGTCGTTTTATTTTTTATAGGTGTTTACTTTGGAAAATTTTTGACGCTATACCTTTTCAGCACATTCAGTTTGGTTGTAAAACGAAAGTTCTCAAATGTCAATTCGGTAATTAATAGGTTTACCGGAAGCTTACTTTTCTTTGTGGGAATCGTTCAAGTAGTGAAGTTGTACCTCCTTTAAATACTCAGATCCACCACCAAACCTTCATTAGCACGTACATTGAATACAGTGTCATCTTCAAAAATGAGGTATTGTCCTTTAATCCCGACCAGCTTTCCAGAGAATTCTATATCCTTTTTAAGATTAAGACTTTTGGGTTTTTCAGGATATTGGTTAACGGGAAAGTGTAATTCGGTTTCTTTGTTATTCTGAATAAAATACGCTTGTGTTTCTTCAGGCAAAAAGGGTTTCAATTTGTCACGCCATTCGGTTAAATCCAAATCCTTGATATCATTTTTTAGCATTTTTCGCCAATTGGTTTTATCGGCGACATGGTCTTTTAGAGCAACTTCGGCGATTCCTGCTAAATACCGGTTTGGCACTTCTACAATTTCCACAGCTTCGTGCGCGCCTTGGTCTATCCAACGCGTAGGCACCTGAGATTTACGCGTAACGCCAACTTTAACGTTACTGCTATTGGCCAAATAAACAATGTGGGGTTGTAGCTGTACCTTTTTTTCATACGCTAAATCACGGTCTTCTTGGTCTAAATGTGCGGTGCTTAATTCGGGACGCATAATCCAATCGCCAGCAACAGGTTTATCAAAAAAGCAGTCTTTACAAAAGCCTTGGCGATAAATTTCTTTGTTTAATCCGCAACTCAAGCATTCATAACCCAAATGTTTTAAATGCATGGTTTTATCCAACAGTTGATTCATGTGGACAAAATCCGTTTTAAAGACCAAATAATACTGAATGGGGTCTAAAAATTCGGTTTGCATTTTAGTGAGGACACCAGTGTAAATCATTCTATAATTTTATTAATTTTAGGCTTTATTAAATTGACCGATTCATTTAATAACTTAATGCCGTTTAACGGCTAAAGATAGCCAATCCATGCCAATTCCGATAGTAAATTCCATTGCTTCGTGGTTTTTAAAAAAGCGATTCCACCAGATTGAATTGTTTTTAAAATACCCACACGATGTGCAGAACGAATTGCTTTTCAGTCTTTTGAAATTCGCTAAAGACACCGAAATTGGGAAGCAGTATGATTTTGGCTCTATCAATTCCTACGAAACCTTTGCAGAACGCATTCCCATAAGAAATTATGAAGGTGTGCAAGATCAGATTGAGCGTTCGCGCTTGGGCGAAGCCAATATCTTCTGGCCCACACCGATTAAATGGTTTGCAAAATCTAGCGGAACGACCAATGCGAAAAGTAAGTTTATTCCTGTTAGTACCGAATCTCTAGAAGATTGCCATTATGCGGCCAGTAAGGATTTACTCTGTATGTACCTCAACAATAACGAAGGATCTCAATTATTCACAGGCAAGAGTTTGCGCCTTGGTGGCAGTAAAGAATTGTATAAAGAAAACGGAACGGCCTTTGGAGATTTATCAGCCATTTTAATAGATAATATGCCGTTTTGGGCGGAATTTAGTAGTACACCGAGTAGTAGAGTCTCCTTGATGAGCGAGTGGGAAACCAAAATGGTGGCCATTGTCAATGAAACTATAAATGAAAATGTGACAAGTTTGGCTGGTGTGCCGTCTTGGATGCTGGTCCTTCTGAATAACATTTTAGATAGAACGGAAAAGGATAGCCTCTTTGATATTTGGCCGAATCTTGAAGTCTATTTTCATGGCGGTGTGAGCTTCAATCCATATATAGAACAGTACAGAAGTATACTTCCGAAGAAATCCTTTAAATATTACGAAATTTACAATGCGTCTGAAGGCTTCTTCGCCATACAAGACCAGAACTATTCCGGTGATTTATTGTTGATGCTCGATTATGGGATTTTCTACGAATTCATTCCGATGGACATCTACAACACACCGCAGGAAAAAGCCATCCGATTGCAGGATGTAGAACTCAATAAAAACTACGCAGTCATTATTACCACCAATGCTGGTTTGTGGCGTTATAAAATTGGAGACACGGTGCGCTTTGTAAGTTTGAATCCCTATCGTATCAAAGTTTCTGGACGGACAAAACATCATATTAACGCTTTTGGCGAGGAATTGATTATTGAAAATGCCGAGGACGCTTTAAAGAAAGTCTGTAAAAAAACGGCTGCTGAAATCAAGGACTATACCGCCGCGCCTATCTTTATGCAAGGCAAGGAAAAGGGCGCTCATGAATGGATTATAGAATTTAAAACCCCTCCAAAGGACATGGGCTATTTTAATGAGTTATTTGACAATGCTCTAAAATCGCTCAATTCCGATTATGAAGCCAAGCGTTATAACAATATGACGCTGAACAAACCGACCATACATGCCGCGCGGGAAAACCTCTTTTACGACTGGTTAAAGGAACATGATAAATTAGGTGGACAACATAAAGTACCTCGTCTATCCAATAGCCGAGATTATATCGATGAGTTGTTAGATTTAAACCGAATGTGCTAAGTCATTCATCGGAATAATTATCAAATAAATTTATTATAACGGATATATCCGTGGCTTAATCCAAAAGTGAGACTACAAACGTCTATTTCCCTACAAGAGGTTTTATATTAGCGATATCCTACGATATATATCCTATAATGGACCACTATATATGGCAGTGTTAATTGTTATTAATCCAACATAACCAAAGAAAAACCACAACAAACGTTGTGGTTTTTCTATATATCAATAAAAGTTTTTAGTTTCTCAATCTACGACACCGCCTTCAACTTCTTTAAGGTCGATTTACTCAATTTATCTTCGGCATATTCCTTATCAATTTCTAAGGTCTTTTCATCAGATCCTGGTAAATGGAACATGGCGTCGGTTAAGATTTCCTCACAAAGTGAGCGTAACCCACGAGCACCAAGTTTATACTCTATGGCTTTTGAGACAATGAATTCTAAGGCTTCGTCTGTAAAGGCTAAATCTACCTCATCCATTTTAAAGAGTTTTTTATACTGCTTCACAATGGCGTTTTTCGGTTCCGTTAAAATGGCTCTCAAGGTGTTGGCATCTAATGGATCCATGTGAGTCAAAACAGGCAAACGACCAATGATTTCAGGAATCAATCCAAAATCTTTTAAATCTTTAGGAATGATATATTGTAAAATATTGTCACTATCTACATTATCGGTACTGATTGAGCTATACCCAATCGCCTGCATGTTTAAACGTTTGGTGATGACACGTTCTATACCATCAAAAGCACCACCAGCAATAAATAGGATATGCTCCGTATTGACCTCAATAAATTTTTGGTCTGGATGCTTACGCCCTCCTTTTGGTGGAACGTTTACCGTAGTTCCTTCCAATAATTTTAGTAAAGCTTGCTGGACACCTTCACCAGAGACATCCCTAGTAATAGACGGATTATCACTTTTACGTGCAATCTTGTCAATTTCGTCAATAAAAACAATGCCCCGCTCAGCTTTTTCTAGATTATAATCGGCCGCTTGTAATAATCGGGTTAAGATACTTTCTACATCTTCTCCAACGTAACCAGCTTCTGTTAATACCGTTGCATCAACTATGGCCAAAGGTACATTAAGCATTCGGGCGATGGTTTTAGCCATAAGGGTCTTACCGGTTCCTGTCTGTCCCACCATTATAATGTTAGACTTCTGGATTTCGATATCGTCATCTGACGGTGGTTGCAACAAACGCTTGTAGTGGTTATATACAGCAACGGACATCACACGCTTCGTATATTCCTGCCCTATGATGTATTCGTCCAAAAAGTTTTTAATCTCAATGGGCTTTCTCAACATCAACTCCGCGCTTAATTCGGAATTGTTGCTTTGTTTAGATTCTTCTACTACAATACCGTGCGCCTGCTCAATACAGCGGTCGCAGATATGTGCGTCTAATCCTGCAATTAATAAATTGGTTTCTGGCTTTTTCCTACCACAAAATGAACATTCTAATTCTTCCTTTGCCATGATATTAGTTTCGAGTTCAATGTTTCAAGTTAAAGACATTGAACCTATTTTAATCTTTAGTATCCGTAAAAACGGATGTTTTCATATGATGGGTTTCGACTTATGATTAGACTTCGACTACGCTCAGTCTGACATCCACTATATATTCAAAATAAGAGTCGAAACTATATTGTATTACTTTCGTTCTAAGACTTCGTCAATCATTCCGTATTTCAATGCTTCTTCGGACTTCATCCAATAATCTCTGTCGGAATCTTTTTCAACTTGGTCGTATTTCTTTCCGGAGTGCTTTGCAATAATATTGTACAATTCCTCCTTTACTCTCAAGGTTTCACGTACAGCAATTTCCATATCTTTTACCTGACCCTGCGTGCCACTCATCGGTTGGTGAATCATAACACGAGAGTGTTTTAAGGCCGAACGCTTTCCTGGTTCACCCGCACACAATAAAACGGCTGCCATTGAGGCTGCAATTCCTGTACAAATAGTTGCTACGTGTGGCTTCACAAACTGCATGGTATCATAAATCCCCAATCCGGCATATACCGAACCACCTGGCGAATTGATATAAATTTGAATATCCTTAGAAGCATCCGCACTCTGTAAAAACAATAGCTGTGCTTGGATGATATTCGCCACTTGGTCATTTACGCCAGTGCCCAAAAATATGATGCGGTCCATCATTAAACGCGAAAATACGTCCATTGCCACAGCGTTCATCTGACGCTCCTCAATGATATTCGGTGTTAAATTGGTTGGGTACATACTGGTAATAATCTTACCGTAATAATTGGAGTTAATACCTTGGTCTTTTATAGCAAACTTTTCGAATTCTTTTCCGTAGTCCATGTAAATAGTTCTGTTAATATTGATAAATTATAAAGGCGCAGAATCTCCTGATTCCACGCCTTAAAGGTACTGATTTTTTGCAAGAGTATTAACTCGTATCTATAGGGTCTTAACTGTAAAACTCTTTAACGAAATCATCATAAGTGATTTCCTTGGTCTTTAAGTTTGCGTTTTCCTTGTAGAAGGCCAATAATTTTTGGCTCATCAACTGCTCAGACATACGCTTCACTTCTTCTTGATTGCCCAATATACGTGCCGCAATATCCTCTAATTCTTTATCTGAAGGATTCAACTGACCAAACTGTGCCATCTGACCTTTAATCATCTCCTTGGCATAGTCTTTTAATTCTTCAAACTTTACCTGAAGGTCATGCTCGTTGATGATTTTACCCTCAATTAACTGGTACCGCATGCTTTTTTCAGACTTTTCGTATTCCTCTCTAGCCTGCTCTTCAGTCATTGGCTCTTCACCCGCCGTTTGCATCCACTTTTGAAGGAATTCTGCAGGTAAATCAAACTTTGTACTTTCTATTAAATATTCTGTAACGTCATTCAATAGCTTTTGGTCGCCTTGTTGTTTGAATTGCTTTTCAGAGTCTTCCTTGATTTTGTCTTTCAATTCAGTAACGGTCTTTACGTTCCCCTCCCCGAATAGCTTATCGAACAAGTCTTGGTCTAATTCTGCCAATTCGCGTTCGTTGATTTCAGAAATAGTGAAATTTACAGGAATATTTAAACCATGAGCATCATCGTGAGCCACCTTTAAATATGTCATCAAAGCATGGTCGTCGTTGAATAAGCCTTTAGTTTTTAATTCAATGGTATCGCCAACCTTAGCGCCAATGAATTTCTTAGGATTTGTCTTTCCTTTTAAAAGGTCTAAAGTGATAGTTGTACTATTATTAATGCCTTCATCTTCATTGACAAAAGTCCCCGTGATTTCAGAGTCTTTGGTCACTTCGGCCTGAGAGACAATCTTTCCATATTGCTTCTGTAAATGCTTCACTTGGTTGTCAATCATCTTATCATCCGCAACGATGTTGTAGTGTGTAATGGCTTTTTTGCCTTTTACCTTAACATCGAATTCTGGTGCAAGACCCAATTCAAACTCAAAAGAAAACGCATCGGCATCCCAGTTAAGGTCGTCCTGTGCTTTTGGTAACGGATTACCCAAAACATCTAACTTTTCCTCTACCAAATACTTACTTAACGCATCTTGCAATAATTTGTTGACCTCATCTACCAACACGGCTTTTCCGTACTGTTTCTTAACCATTCCCATTGGCACGTGGCCTTTTCTAAAACCAGGAATGTTAGCCGATTTGCGGTAATCGGTTAAGATTTTTTCCACTTTATCACTGTAATCTTCTTTAGCGATATCAACCTTTACGACGGCGTTCAACGCATCAATGTTTTCTCTTGTAATATTCATTGTTTTCTAATATGAAAATTGGGGTGCAAAAATACATATTTTTTTGCACCCCAACAATAGTTTCTTTGTATTGATTTTGAGCTACTTCTTCTCATTAAATACAGACTGTAAAAACCATTGTAAAATAGATAACAAAACACTGAATAATATGGCCGTCCAAAAGCCACTGACGGCAAATCCATCAATAAGTTTATCTGCCAACAGAATAATAAGGGCATTAATAACCAAAAGAAATAATCCTAAAGTCACAATGGTTACGGGAAGTGTCAGTATCACTAAAATAGGCTTGACTAACAAATTGAGAATAGCTAATACTACCGCGACGATAATTGCGCCCACGTAGCCATCGACGGCGACACCGTCTAAAACATGAGCAAGAATAAATACGGCTAGGGCGTTGAGGAGCAATCGGATGATGAGTTTCATGTTCTGTGGTTTGTGGTGATAAAGTTAAGAAAAGAGATTATATATTTTCTCGTTAAGTCGCAAACCTGCCTGCCGGCAGGCAGGGGTTGCAAAGCAGAACGTTACAACAACTATTAACAGTTGCAACATCGTAAGCTAAGTTGCTCCTCCATTTGGGAAAATATCCACCTAAGTCGGACAGATGGGAATTTAATTCTGTAAAAAAAACATCACCGCTTCATAAAAATCCTTCGGGTTCTCCGCATGCAACCAATGACCAGAATCAGCAATTGTTTTAATTTCTGAATTCGGGAAATGACGCTTAATTAATGGTGCATCTGTTTCGGAAATATATTCGGATTTATCGCCTCTTAAAAATAAGGTCGGATTTAAAACTGAAGCGTGCGTTGGCAAAGCTTCGCCAACTTCGGAAACGGCGATTTTTAAAGCATCGAGATTGATGCGTAGACCGAGCTGTCCCTTTTCTACCCAATAGAGATTTTTTAACAAAAACATCCGCGTTCCCATGTCAGGAACATATTGCGATAGTGCTTCATCAGCTTCGCCTCGGGATTTTAGAACCGTAAAATCGAGTAGGGAAAGGCCTTCTAAAATCGCATCATGATGAATGGGATAATAGCGTGGCGCAATATCGGCAACGATAAGCTTATCGATTAACTCTGGATACAGACTAGCAAAGCGCATCGCTGTTTTACCACCCATTGAATGTCCTAATAGTATGATATTTTGAAGCTGATGATGGTCGAGATAAACTTTTAAATCCTCAGCCATCAACTCGTAATCAAAATCTTCAGAATGAAAACTACGCCCGTGATTGCGCTGGTCGACCAAATGCACTTGAAAGCCTTCAGATGAAAATTGTCTGGCTAAGGTTTTCCAATTGTCGCCCATACCTAAAAAGCCGTGGAGGATGACGAAGGGTTTTCCGGTGTCGCCTATGATGTTGGAATGTAATATCATTTTAATCTATGCAAATACATCTGCACCACGTTTTCAATTCCGAGATATAGACTTTCCGATATTAAAGCGTGACCAATCGATACTTCTAATAAACCTGGAATATTTTGTTTAAAAAATTGAATGTTATCCAAAGATAAATCGTGTCCTGCGTTAACCCCTAAACCTAATTCATTAGCAAGCTCAGCACATTTGGTATACGGTTCAATAGCTTTAGAATTTCCTTTGGCGTATTCTTCGGCGAAGGCTTCGGTATACAATTCTATTCGGTCTGTGCCTGTAGCTTTAGCGCCTTCAATATGCTTTAAATTTGGGTCGACAAAAATCGACGTTCTAATGCCATTTTTTTTGAATTCAGAAATCACTTCCTGCAAAAACGATTTATGCGTAATCGTATCCCAACCAGCATTCGATGTTATGGCATCCACCGCATCTGGTACTAAAGTGACCTGAGTGGGTTTAATCTCTAAAACCATATTGACGAACTTTTCAATGGGGTTGCCTTCAATGTTGTATTCGGTATAGACTTCAGGCTTTAAATCATAAGCATCTTGGTAGCGGATATGGCGCTCGTCTGGCCGTGGATGAATGGTAACGCCTTCAGCCCCAAAACGCTGTATGTCTTTGGCAAATTGCACCACGTTGGGCTGGTCGCCTCCTCTACTGTTTCTAAGGGTTGCAATCTTATTTATATTGACACTTAACTTCGTCATACTTCAAATTTTGAAACACAAAAATACGAACTAGCACACGCAATTACTGCCTAAAATTGATTAATTTGCAGTTTCAAAATCGCAGATTTATGCAACTTCAGAACTACGTTATCAACGATATTAAGCCTTTAAACATTAATGAAAAAATCAGTGATGTACAGATGGTTTTTAACCAGTTGACCTATTCCCATATTCCGGTTGAAGACAACGGTGTTTACTTGGGTTGTATTTCTGAGACCGATGCCCATTGCTTCGACGCCAAAAAATCCATTAAGGAATGTAATTATGCGATTGAAGGCTTTTTTGTTCGTGATTATACCAATTGGCTCGATGTGCTTGAAGCTTTCGCTCAAAACAGTTGCAACGTGATGCCCATTTTGGATAAGAACAACAATTATTTGGGTTATTACGAACTGAACGATATCATAGGGCTCTTCAATGAAACCCCTTTCTTTTCTGAACCTGGTGGGACTTTGATTGTTGAAAAAGGTATTAAGGATTATTCATTTAGTGAAATTAGCCAGATTGCAGAATCCAATAACGCTAAGATTTTAGGGGCGTTTATTTCGAATATGACAGGTGATTTAGTTCGTATTACCCTAAAAATTGGGAATGCGAGTTTAAATGAAGTCATTCAGACCTTTAGACGCTACAGCTACAATATTGTATCTGGAAGTGATGACGACGGTTATATTGAAAGTTTGAAAGACCGTTCGCAATACCTCGATAAATATTTAAACATGTAGTATGAAAATCGCCATTTACGGACAGAGTTACTACAACGAAAACAACTTTAAGGCGCTCAACATTTTGTTGGAAGCACTTCGGAAGGAATCTATAGATATATATATTGAAGAAAACTTCAAAGACCTTCATGCACCGAAGCATAATCTTGAAGCCTTTTCAAGTTTAGATAACTCCTTCGATTTAATGGTAAGCATTGGTGGGGACGGTACCATTCTAAGAGCAATTACCTATGTCCGCGATTTGAATATTCCTATCGTTGGAATTAACACCGGACGCCTCGGATTCCTCGCAACGATTAGAACCGAAGGTATTTCCGAAGCCATGCGTCACATCCTTGAAGGCAATTATAAAATCACGGAACGCTCTCTTCTCGAAGTGTCTTCAGACCCAAAACATGAAGACATTGAGGCCACAAATTTTGCATTGAATGAAATTGCCTTGAGCCGGAAGAACACCACGTCCATGATTACCGTAGAAACCCATCTCAATGATGAATATCTTACCTCTTACTGGGCCGATGGACTGATTATCTCAACACCAACGGGGTCTACGGGATATTCGTTAAGTTGTGGAGGGCCAGTAATTACGCCAAAAACCAATAGCTTTGTGGTAACGCCGATTGCGCCTCATAATTTGAGTGCGCGTCCTTTGGTGATTCCAGATGACACCAAAATCACATTAAAAGTCAGTGGTCGCGAAGACCAATTTTTAATGTCATTGGACTCCAGGATTGTAACGCTTCAAAACACTACAGTAGTTACCGTTAAAAAAGCCTCGTTTTCAGTGAAATTGGTAGAACTTTTGGACGAAAGCTTTATCGACACACTTCGCAAAAAACTACTTTGGGGCGAAGACCGACGTAATTAGGCAATAATTCGGGCTTAAAACTGTTTATCTCTAGGAACTTGTTGGTGCAAATTGCCCCCAAGTTATCTTAATTGTTATATTTGCAAACTCTTAAATTTTTATGAGATATTTAGTCCTTTTATTGGTCACGGTATTTACCATAAACACTAGTCATTCACAGATTTACGAAGCAGGCATCTTTGTCGGTGGCAGTAATTTTGTGGGCGATATTGGCGCTACCAATTATATAAATCCAAATCAGCTGGCCATTGGCGGTGTTTTTAAATGGAATAGAAGCCCAAGACACGCCTACAGATTTTCAGTCATTTATTCTGAATTGGAAGGTCTAGACAGTAAATCGAACGACCCAAGACGTCAACAACGTAACTGGGCTTTTAATAATGATATTTTGGAACTTTCTGTCGGACTTGAATTCACCTTTTTCGATTTTAACCAACACGATTTGGCCGTAGGAGGTACTCCATACTTATATGGTGGTTTTAGCTATACCAAATACGACCATTACTATTTTACGCCAGGAGGTGTACAGTCATTTGATAATGAATCTAGCTGGACACCAGCTATCCCATTCGCTTTAGGTTACAAATACCTTGTTTCTCCAAGCCTAGTATTATCGGCAGAAGTTGGGGTACGTTATACCTTTACCGATGAGATTGACGGAAGCGTACCGAGCAATCCAGAGCGCACTGATTTAGCTTTTGGGAATACCAACAGTGATGACTGGTATGTATTTTCGGGCCTTACGCTGACCTATACGTTCGGACAAAAACCCTGTTATTGCTATATTCCCCGATGAGTTTAAAAGACCAAATAAATACGGAAAAACTGCCGAGCCATATTGCTATAATTATGGATGGCAACGGACGCTGGGCCAAGCAGAAGGGTATGCTACGTGTTTTTGGTCATGAAAACGGCACAAAATCGGTACGGGAAACTGTAGAAGCTTGCGCAGAATTGGGTATTAATCATTTAACATTGTATGCGTTTTCAACAGAGAACTGGAATCGCCCGAAACTAGAAGTCCAAACCTTGATGAAACTTTTGGTTAAATCCTTGAAAAAGGAGATTAAAACCCTTCAGGACAACAACATTAAATTGTCCGCCATTGGCGCATTAAAAGACCTACCTAATTCCGCCCAAGCAGAATTGCAAGATGTTATAGAAAAGACAAAAAACAATTCACATATGACATTAACTTTAGCCTTGAGTTATGGTTCTCGTGAAGAAATTGTTAATGTTATAAAAGAATTATCACTTAAAGTTAAAAATAATATAATTTCGCCCGATTCTATTGATGAATCGATTATTAATAAGCATCTTTACACGCAAAATTTACCAGACGTAGACTTGCTCATTCGCACTAGTGGAGAACAGCGAATCAGCAATTTTTTATTATGGCAAATAGCATACGCTGAATTATATTTTACCGATGTTTTGTGGCCCGATTTCAAAAAAGAAAATTTGTATGAGGCCATTTTAAATTATCAAAACAGAGAACGACGATTTGGAAAAACAAGCGAACAACTTACCTAAACTAAGCTACATTAAAACCGTATTTACATTTCTACTGCTTTTTTGCGCTACGTTTACGGTAGCTCTATTTGCACAAAATGGCCTAACTAAAGGTGCTACCTATATTGTTAGAGATATTACCGTGACTGGTAATACTGCCTATAGCCCACAAACCGTAATTACCTATTCTGGTCTTCGTAAAGGAGAAAAAGTGGTTGTTGGTGGAGAAAAGATTGGAGATGCCGTTAAAAAACTTTGGAAATCAAATCTTTTTAGTTCTATTGATTTCTACTTCGTGAACATTGAAAACGATTCCACAGACCTTGAAATCAACTTAAATGACTTACCTGAACTTAATGAGGTAAGGATTGAAGGCGTTAAAAAAGGAAAGAAGGAAGAAATACTAAACGAGAACGATCTTAAAAAAGGAAAAAAGGTTACAGAAAACCTTATTACGACAACCCGTAACTACTTAACGAATAAGTACAAGAAGAATGGTTTCCTAAATACAAAAGTGAACGTTATTACCCGTAAAGTGGATAATGACAGTATTGAAAAGGAACGTGTTGATATGTTGGTGAATATCAACAAGGGTGAAAAAGTAAAAATCAAGTCTATTGACTTCGTGAATAACGAAAAACTCAGCGATAAAAAACTGAGAAAAGCTATGAAAAACACGAAACAGAAATTTCTGTTTCGTGTTTTGAAGCGCTCAAAATATGTTGAGGAAGATTTTAAAGACGATTTGGTTAGCGTTGTAGATGCCTATAAAGAAAATGGTTATAGAGATGCACGTGTACTTTCAGATTCCATTATCTATAATGATGATGAAACCATAAGTCTTCAAATAGCTGTTGAAGAAGGTGAAAAATATACCTTCGGGAAAATTGATTTCGTAGGTAATACCGTTTATTCAGACCAGCAATTAATGGCGGTTCTTAGAATTGAAGAAGGCGACACCTATAATGGTGTAGAGTTGAGAAAACGAATTGCGGACGAAGAAAAGCCAGATGGATTAGATTTAACCAATCTCTATCAGAATAATGGTTATATGTTCTCTACCATCAATCCGGTGGAAGTAAGCGCAGATGGTAATGTTATTGATTTAGAAATTCGTATTTCCGAAGGTAAACCAGCTTACTTCAATTCTGTAACAGTGTCTGGAAACGATGTGACCAATGATCACGTTATCTATCGCGAAATTAGAACACGTCCAGGCATGCTATACAGTAGAGCTGATATTATTCGATCAATAAGAGAGCTAGGGCAATTAGGCTACTTTAATGCACAGGCCATTGCACCAGAGATTAAAAACCCTAATCCGGTGGAAGGCACATTAGATATTGAATATAAAGTTGAAGAGCAAGGCTCTAGCCAAATAGAACTACAAGGTGGTTATGGCGGTGGTGGCTTTATCGGTACTTTAGGATTATCTTTTAACAATTTCTCACTGAGAAACATTTTTAATAAAGACGCCTACAAACCGGTACCACGTGGTGATGGACAAAGTTTAGCCTTACGTTTACAGGCAAGTCAGTTCTTTCAAACTTTTAGTTTTTCGTTTAGTGAGCCTTGGTTTGGGGGCGAGAAACCTTATCAATTATCAACGTCATTGTCCTACTCAAGACAGTTTAGGTTCGATCCCTTATCTAGACGTGCAAACAAAGACCAAAGCTTTAATATTGCTGGTATTACGTTAGGTCTTTCAACACGTTTGTCGAAGCCAGATAACTGGTTCTTATTATCACAAGCAATAAGTTATCAGAATTATGACCTTAAGAATTATTTTACAGGGTTATTCAACTTTGGCAATGGTACATCAAACAACTTGTCTTACACTATTGGTTTAACAAGAAATAACACCAACGTAGACCCTATATATCCTACAGGCGGTTCTAACTTTAGTGTATCGGCAAAGTTCTCATTACCATACTCATTGTTCAATAATGTAGACTACGAGGCACTCAGAGAAACAAGTGATGCCATTAACGCCATTCCTCCTGCACAACGAACCCAAGCACAAACGGACGCTTTGGCTGCTGCAGATCAAGAACGTTTTAGATGGTTAGAATTCTATAAAGTAAAATTTAAAGGGGATTGGTATACACAAGTTGCCAAAAAATTAGTCCTCAGACCAAGTGTTGAGTTTGGTTTCTTAGGCGCGTATAACAACGATAGAGGTATTATTCCCTTTGAGCGTTTCTTCTTAGGTGGTGACGGTCTCGGAAATTTTGCATTGGATGGTCGTGAGGTTATTCAATTGAGGGGTTATCCTAATCAGTCTCTATCTTCTGGTGACGGCGCCTCTGTTTATAACAAATTTTCTTTAGAATTACGTTACCCTATTACTTTGGGACAAGGTGCTAAGATTTATGCACTAACTTTCTTAGAAGGTGGTAACTCCGTAAATAACTTTAAGGACTTCAATCCATTTGATTTAAAACGTTCTGCAGGTGCAGGTCTTAGAATCTTTATGCCAGCCTTCGGATTATTGGGTATTGACTTCGGTAGACGATTTGATGACATTCCAGGACAAGCCGGTTCTAGAGGGAATTGGGAAACACACTTTATAATCGGGCAGCAATTTTAACTTTGGCACGATATTTTCTAATAGCATAACAACGAATTACAATAGGTGTTAAAATTTTTAATAATTTATTTCGTTAATTTGAAGTATCACAATACTTTCAAAACATGCTAGCTAAAAATAAAACACCCATGAAATTCAAAGTTCTTTACATATTGGCAATTATTGGTCTAATGAGTTACACGAGCAATGCGCAACGTGGCGTTAGAATTGGCTATATAGACACTGAATTTATTCTTCAGAATGTTCCTGAATATCAAGAAGCTTCCTCACAGCTCGATCAGAAAATCGAAAAGTGGAAAGCAGAAATTGATCAACGCTTAAAAGAAGTTGAACAAAAGAAGCAGGCGCTAGAAAATGAAAAGGTATTGTTAACCAAAGAACTCTACGAGGAGCGTTTTGAAGATATCACTTATGAAGAAGCCGAAATTCTAGACTATCAGCAAAAACGTTTTGGTCCAAACGGCGACATGATTATTCAACGCAATCAGTTGATTCAGCCTGTGCAGGATCAAATTTTTTCTGCTGTACAAGAGATAGCAACAAACCGTAAGTACGACTTTGTTTTTGATAAATCCGCTGATGTAGTAATGCTATATTCAGCCGAACGTTATGACATTAGTGAGCAAGTTTTAAGAACGATCACTAGAGCATCTAACCGAAAGCAAGCAGAAACAAGAAAGGAAAGACGTGAGTTAGAGGAAGAGGAAGTGGTTCCAGAAGAAGTAAGTCCGGAACGTGAAGCACGAGCACAAGCCCTAGAAGATAAAAAAGCTGAGCGTGAAGCCCAATTAGAGGAGCGCAGAAAGCAACGTGAAGCACAGTTAGAAGAACGTCGTAAAGCGCAGGAAGATGCAAGACAAGCTAAACGAAAAGAGATTGAAGAGCGTCGCAAAAAAGCAACTGAAGCAAGATCTGGCGGTAAAGCTAAGGACACTTCAGAAGTTGCAAAGGCAAAGGTAAAAGTTGACTCTACAAAAGCGAAGACTGCTGTTAAAACAGACAGTACTAAGACAAAAACAAGAGCTCAACTTTTAGAAGAAAAACGAGAAAAAGCAAAGCAAGATAGAGAGGCAAGACAAAAAGCGCTTGAAGAACGACGCAAAAAAATCTTAGAAGACCGTAAAAAAGCACGCGAGGAGCGTGAAGCCCAAATAAAGAAGAACGATTCCATCCGAAAAGCAAAAGCTGGAGGTGGATCTGGAGATGAAGGAAACTGAATTAATAATATAACACGTAACACTTAATTAAAATGAAACAATTTAAAACTCTATTATTCGCTGCAGCACTTTTTGTAGGTGCTACAAGTTTTATGACTGCCCAATCTAAGGTAGCGCATATCAACACGCAGGAATTAATAAAAGCAATGCCAGAAACAAAGGCTGCAGAAGCTGAAATGCAACAGTTAGGTAAAACCTACGAAGCGCAGATTGCTGATTCTATTAAAGAATTAGACAAAAAATTAAAGCAGTACCAAGCCGAAGGCCCAAACCAAACGGAGGAAGAAAACGCAAAGCGTATGCAAGAAGTTGAAGGTATGAAGCAATCTATTGCTCAGTTTCAGCAGAATGCACAACAAGATTTATCTAAGAAGGAGTTCGATAAATTAAAGCCTATCACAGATAAAGCTAAAGCAGCGATTATGAAAGTTGCCAAAGCTCAAGGCTTTGACTATGTACTAGATGCATCGACTTTAGTTGTAGCAGAAGGTAAAGATCTTTTAGCTGACGTTAAAAAAGAATTAGGGATCCAATAATTAGGTTCACCTTAAAAATTTACAAAAAGCCACTTTATTTAAAGTGGCTTTTTACATTTGTAATATGAGTCATTCTCCCATTGGCATATTCGATTCTGGTATTGGAGGCACCTCTATTTTTAAGGAGATTGCCACACTGCTACCTCATGAAGATATTATCTACTTAGCAGATAGTAAATATGCGCCTTATGGTAATAAGTCCAAGGAAGACATCCTAAAGCTCAGTATTAAAAACACGGAATTACTATTAGAAAAAGGTTGTAAACTTATTGTTGTGGCTTGTAATACGGCAACGACTAATGCCATAGATTATTTACGCGAAAACTATGATGTGCCTTTTATTGGCATAGAGCCTGCCATAAAACCAGCCTCCTTAAATTCCAAGACCAAAGCCATTGGGATTTTAGCGACTAAAGGAACTTTAAGCAGTGCCTTATTCCACAAAACCATGAACTTGTACAACGAAGGAGTCACTGTCGTAGAGCGTGTTGGAGAAGGCCTTGTGCCTCTTATTGAAGATGGTGATTTGGAAAGTGAAACGCTTCAATCCTTGCTACAAACCTATATGCAACCCATGATTAAAGCCAATATCGACTATTTGGTGCTCGGTTGTACGCATTATCCATATCTTGTCCCAATGCTCAAAAAAATGTTGCCTGAAGATATAACAATCATTGATTCAGGATTGGCAGTGGCACGGCAAACCAAAGCTATTTTAGAATCCCATAATCTACTAAACAACTCAAAATCCACACCTAAAATTGAATTTTTTACTAATATAAATCCAGAAGTGCTTCAATCTTTTGTGAATAAAGATTACGAAGTTTCTTATTCAGACTTTTAATAAAGGTTAGCACCTCAATGACAACTAAGCCTCTATGGAACTCATTTTTATCTACAATGCTAAATCCGGATTAAAACAATCGCTCTTCGATATGGGCCATAAGCTTTTCAGTCCTAAAACCTATCCATGTCGTTTATGTGCCTTAACCTTTGACACCTTCAGTGAAAATCATATTTGGAAAACGTTTAGGGCAACTAATAAGGCTGCTATGGTTTTCTATCACAGTGATGAATTTGAAAATCACTACCCCAACGCAAAGTATGAATATCCCATCATTCTGAATAAATCAAAAAACGTATTGAACGTTGTTCTATCGGCCAAGGAATTAAACAAAATTGAAAATGTACATGGGCTGATGACTCAGCTTAAAAGATTTACAAATACTACTCCCTAAACCAACTGGAATATTCAACATAGTTATTGGCAATTCTTCCGATTTCACCATCAATTAAGTCTTTACTGATGTCCTTTACCTTTTTGGCAGGAACCCCAGCATAAATGCTTCCCGATTCAACGTGGGTATTTTTTGTCACCACAGCTCCGGCAGCAATAATTGAATTGGACTCTACGATACAATCATCCATTACAATACTGCCCATACCAATAAGCACATTGTCTTTTATGGTACAGCCATGCACAATAGAATTATGGCCTATAGATACGTTGTTTCCAATAGTCGTTGGTGATTTTTGATATGTTGCATGAATAACTGCACCATCTTGTATATTCACCTTGTCCCCTATTTTAATATAATGGACATCGCCTCGCACTACCGCATTAAACCAAATACTACATGAATGGCCCAAACTGACTTCACCAACAATCGTGGCGTTTTCTGCAACAAAGCAATCATCGGGGATTTGAGGATGTTTTCCATTAACGGGTTTTATGATTGGCATAGGGTTATTGGTTATTGGTTATTGGTTATTGGTTATTGGTTATTGGTTATTGGTTATTGGTTATTGGTTATTGGTTATTGGTTATTGGTTATTGGTTATTGGTTATTGGTTATTGGGAAAATACGAAATAACTTATTTTCCCAAAGAAATGAATATCAACTTTTAAAAAATCATCAATTACTTAAAGTAAGATAATAAATCGGCCTTCTTTGATGCAGAGACCATAACTTCCTTGCCATTACTTAAAATAACGCTACCGCCTTTCCCTTTCACATACTTTACAATCTCACTGACATTAACCAAATAACTTTTATGAACACGGGCAAAATTATAATCGATAAGGGAGCCTTCGATATGTTTTAAGGTTTTACTGACCACTTTCTTCTTACCATTCTTCAAATAAATTTCAGTATAGTTGTCATCTGCCTTGCAAAACATAATTTCTGAGGTTTCAATGACTTCAAATCCATCTTGTTGGGGCAAGGTAATTTTACCGTTGACTGCAGTCGTTTTTGGCTTTAATACTTGATCTTGTAGTGCATTTTCCTTTGTTCTGATTTCAGTCACATAATCTACGGCTTTAATTAACTCGTCAATAGAAATTGGTTTCATGAGATAGTAACTAGCGTGCGCATTCAATGCCTCAATGGCGTAGTGGTTATAAGCGGTAACAAATATAGTTTCAAAATTAATGTCGCCGACTTTTTCTAATAAATCAAAGGCATTTCCATAAGGCATTTCAACGTCTAAAAACACGACATCCAATTCGTTATTTCTTATCAAAACTAAGGCGTCTTCAACATTGGATGCTTCACCTACAATATTGATATTGGGACAATATTTTCCCAAGTAATTTCTAAGAATCTCTCTACTGGTTTCTTCATCTTCTACAAGTATGGCATCTAATTTCATGGCTAGTCTTTTTTAAGGGTTACGACAACTTTGGTTCCTGTATCTTCTGCATGTTGAAAATCTGAAATACTCACATCAACCTTGTCTTTATACATAGTATTTAAAATGGCTACGCGCTTTTTAATATTGGTAAGACCCTTGGAGTTGTGTTTTTTCTGATTGTCTGTTTTCATGGCTTTGCTTCGAGCTCTACCGATACCATCATCCATGATACTAATGCTTATCTCATCTTTAGAGGTCTTGGTTATATCAACATGCAACAGCCCTTTTTCAGTCTTGTACCGAAGCCCATGCCATACGGCATTTTCAATATAGGGTTGCAAGAGCATTGGTGGAATCATAAATTCCTGCACATCGATAGTGTCATCAATCGTGATGCTATAATCAAACTTATCTTTGAATCTAAAGTGCTCTAATTTTGTGTAGAGTTCCAATAATTCGATTTCCTTTTCCAACGGAATAAAATCTTCTTCACTATTCTCCAAAACAGCACGCATCAGAAATGAAAAATCAGATAAATATTTGTTGGCGGTGCGTTCATCATTTATAGCGATAAAACTATTTACAGAGTTTAAGGCATTGAATATAAAGTGTGGATTCATTTGACTCCTCAGTGACTTTAAAGCCAACAGGTTATTTGCCAAACGCTGTTGCTTAATGTATTTATAGGTTAGATAGCCTGCAATTAGCAATAGGATTAAACCGCCAATTAACGAGTAAATGATAATCTCTTGATTCTGGTTTTTTGCTTCCGTTAATTCAATATTACGAAGCGACAGCATACGTTCATTTTCTAGGCTCGTAATTCGGTTTTGGTTTTCGGCAATGTTTCTGGTAAAGCGTGCCACTTGCGCCAATTCCTGCTCCTTCTGGCGGTATAGCGCATCAACGGTTTCTGTGTATTTATCAAACTCTGCTTTGGCTTTTTCAAAATCACCTGCACTTTCATAAACATCGATTTTCTTTTTTATGGCGTCCTTTTTCACCACAAAATCGCCTCGAGAATCAGCTTCCGCAATACTCTTATCTAAGTATGGAATGGCTTCATCATAATTCTTTTGAAGGAATAGCGCTGTCCCTATTTTATAGTTCTGTTTTTGTGGTGTTAATGCACTTTCGTTGGTGATGATGGAGTCTTTTTCAATTTCCTTAACCTCTTCAACTACCTCTTTTCTTAATGCTATTTCGTCATCATAGTCTTTGAACTGATTGTTGAATTCCGCAACAGTTACCTTTTCCTCTACTGAGCGTTCTTTGGTTTCTTTTTGAGCAAGACTCAAAGAATTGTCAAAAAACCCCTTTGCTTTTAAACGATTACCATCGGCGCTGTAGGCTTGAGCAATCTTTGAATTAAAATCTGTAATCTTCGATTTTATCCGAGCGTTCTTAGCAATTTGAAGGCCTTTTTGGTAATTGACAATTGCCTTATTATAGGCTTTGGTTTTTAGGAGTACGTCCCCGTAGCCTTGATACAGTTCCGTTTTAAGATAGTTGCTCATTGAAGCTCCTATTAGACTTTCGTAAATCTGAATACTTTCTTGGTAATTACTATTAAGGCCATAAGCCTTCGCCAATTTTAATTGAACCTCAACTCTGTCTACGTTCTGAAGGCTGATACGGTAATTGCTCACCGCAAGATCGTGCTGTTTCCAAAACAAATAAATATCGCCTAACGTTTCATAAGCATCTGCGTTTTGTAATTGTGAGGTACTGTTATCCAAGGCGTCAGCAATAAACTTAACACTTCGCTCCACATCAGATTTTAAGTAAGTATCGGCCGAATCAATGAGTTGGTTAAAGGTCTGTATGCTTTGCATGCGCAATTGCTTGGCAGAAGGCTCTGATTGTTCTGGAATAACTTCAATTCTTATCCTCTCATCATCTACGATGGTATAGTAAACGGTTTCAAAATCTTTGTGCTTAACGACCAACTGATCGCCGACTTTTACCTTGATTTTAAAATTACCATCTTTTCCTGTTACGGCATAAGCGCCACCATTGACTTCTATATTAACAAATGGAATCGGTTCATAAGAAAATTTTTCACGCACGGAACCTCTTACTGTAAACAAATCCTTGGTTTGACCTTGGGCCAAATCAGCAAACAGTAAAATACTAAATAGAAAAAGAGATTTTAATAAGGTTTTCAAATGAATTACACTTTAATGAAGACTAAACATACTGCAAATTTCTAAGTTGTAAAAATGTGCCTTACCTGAACACTCCTTGAAATACCTCGTATTTGACGACTCTACTCAATAGTTTATGCTATTCACTCATCCAAATGCTACAGTGACGCATTGTGGATTTTAAATTCAGAATTATAGCCTGAAAACAAAAAAAAGACCTTTTTCAAGGTCTTTTTTAAATTGTTAGTTTATTGCAGGACATTCACAATCGTACTTCTCTCGTCGACAGTTAAAGTTATATCCGAGCGTGATTTGATGAAAACCACCGGTATTAAAATTCACAGTATTGGCCTGATAAGAATATGTATAGGCAAATACAAATTGTTTGTAGTCCACACCAATAAAAGGTGTGAAATACTGTAATTTTTGACTGCTAACGCCATTACCATCTCTAAATTCGGCACCATCTAAACTACGTCGGTAAGACAATCCACCCCAAAGTTTACCGAAATCCATTTCTCTGTAGACTTTAGCGTTTATATCAATAGTTGATTCTTCGGTGGCATCTCTATACATATACATAATAGACGGCTCATAAGACCATTCGCTCCCCGGTCTATGGAATACATTACCCAATGATGCTAAATAGGTTCTAAGATTATCAAATTCAAACCCTTGGGCATTAAAATTTATACCTTCATTTGGTAGAATATTCTTTGCAGTAACGTGAGCATAAAAATCTAGAAAATGATAAGAGAAGCCAACATCAATATTAAAATTAGTAGCGCTTTGCTCAATGCCAGCGATAAGCTGATCGAATTCACCAGGGGCTAAAAAGTCCGTTTCATCTAATTTATATTGAATAAATCCAGCACTTAATCCAAAAGACAGCATGTTTAAATCCACCTCATTTCTCGAAAACATTAAGTGGTGTGCATACGTCACATAACCTCCCGTATTTGAATGGTAACCGTTCTTATCATTATATAAATTGACACCAACTGCAGATTGTGATTCACCAATACGGCTGTGTATACTTAATGTTTGAAGGCTTGGTGCATCATCAACCCCAAACCACTGCTGGCGAGCGGTTAATCTCACCTTTGCGCAGTTGGCCACGCCAGCCATAGAAGGATGGATTAAATAATAGTTATCCGTAAGATAATCTGAATATACAGGCAATCCTTCCTGTGAAAATCCGGTTAAGGAAATTAATGCCGTTAATGCTATTAA
The DNA here is from genome assembly GCF_042650215.1 of Winogradskyella maritima. Lineage (NCBI taxonomy): Bacteria > Pseudomonadati > Bacteroidota > Flavobacteriia > Flavobacteriales > Flavobacteriaceae > Winogradskyella > Winogradskyella maritima. The sequence continues at coordinate 129,348 of NZ_JBHSAT010000004.1, forward strand.
ACAACTTTTCTTTATACTCATAATTTAGCGTTTCAAAGTAAAATGGGCTTTAAACTCTTTGCGTTCACCTGATAAAGGTTCGGTATATTCTACCAAAAACCAATAGTCTGATGTCGGCATTGGTTGTCCGCCAAAGGTTCCATCCCAGCCTGCACTCAATGGACTTAACTGCTTGAGCAGTTTTCCAAATCTGTCAAATATATAAATTTTGGCTGTAGGTTGTGTGTTTATACCAGCGATGTTCCACAGGTCGTGGTTCCCATCACCGTTTGGTGTAAAATAAGGTTTATAGTCTATAAGCAACACGTCCGTACTAGACACACCACAGCCTAAAACATCTCTTGCATAAACAGTATGTGCACCCCCAGTTACGTTTTCAAAATCACCAGAACTTTGCCAAGGCCCATTATCTAAACTGAATTCATACGTGCTTGTTCCTGTCGCTGTCGCCGTAATACTATGGTTGCCTTCAAAAGCCTGTGAGTTTACTTGTACGGTCACTACAGGTGGCTCGCTCTCTATCACAATTGTACTTTGTGTAGTAGAACAGAATGTTTGGGCAGATGTTGTAACGTCTGTAGCAGCGACCTCATACATACCGCCTTGCGTAGGCGTTAAACTTGGACCTGTCTCACCTGGTATAACTGTGCCGTCTAAACGCCATTCAAAATCATGCATGGTGTCTGAAAGTCCTGTATCAATAACAGGAGGCACGTCGACCACTTCAGTTCCATTTATAGATGTACATAGGACGTACTGCTCCTGCAATTCAAATTCTGGATAGAGATTCACTTGCAAAGTCATCTCACCAACTTCATAGCAGATATCTGGCGATATGTTATTACTTACTCTCACAAAGATGATTTGCGGGTTGGTTAGATTTTCATACAGTGTTGGCAATGGCTCCATGTTCATGTCTGCGTTGTCGAAACTTGTATGAAAAGTAACGGTATAATCGGCAGGATCTTGTGTGTCGAGGATTTCGGGGAGTTGTGTAGTAAAATCAAACTGACCAAAACCATCATTATCATTGACGTTGTCACATAATTCATATACTATCGCATCACCATCTGGACTAAAAGAGGCACCTTCCATGACTTCTACATTAAACGTTATAGCACTTGTAGAACAATTTGTTACCGTGTTTGTTATAGCCACATATATAGGTTGTGGATTAATGGTATTAGTAAAAGGGCTACTCAGCGGATTCATTAAGTCATCTGCTTCGGCCTGAGTTTCATGATAGGTTACTGTGAATATGGTTGGGTCTTGACCGTTTAAAATCTCATTAGTTTTACTTTCCAAATCAAATTCGAATACGCCGTCTGTATTATTCTCACATTCCATTAAATCAGTCACCGCAACAGTATCTGGTAGCGGATTTACAGAAATATCAAAATCAACAACAGCAAAACAGTTGGTATTGGTATCCTCAACCCGTACAAAAATAGTTTCGGGAGTCGTTGTGTTTTGATAAGCCGTTGGATCTGGAATACTAGCCATATTGCTGATAGCATTAGCTTCTGAAGTAAAATAGGTCGCAACTAAATCTGGTTGCCCGTTAAAGATATAAGTTTCATTTACGGTGAGATCAAATTCTTCTTGTAAATCATCAACCGTTATATCATCACACAATATCAAGTCGTCTGGATCCGTATTGGGTTGTGGATTTACGGTCCTTAGTACAATATGTTCTCCCAATCCTAGACACGAATTATCGGTATCACTATCTACCCTTACCACAATATTCTGTAAAAACGGTGATGCATCATTTCTATGGTTAGAAATATCTGGAATCTGATTTTGCTCAGCTAAGGCATCTTCAATTGTTTCGAAATAGGTTACCGTTACATTTTGCCCTGCAGGATACAAAGCGACAATCTGTGCCGTAGCATCACTGAAGTCAAATGTTGAGACCCCATTTCTAATATCATTGTCTACAGAACCGTCATCACAGGCATTGTAGGTTAATTCAAAATTATCGGGAATCTGTGTTGTAGAGACAATCAAATCTAACTGGGCAATTCTATAGCATCCGTTCGCATCTTCGGCACGGACAAAAAGCACATCGGGATTCGACGATGGGTCTGTATTGGTATAAACCGTAGGATCCATAATGGCAGCGTTGCCCATTTCGGCGTCCGCCTGAGACGTGTAATAGGTGAATGTTAAGTCTGAAGGCATTGATGAAATCAATTCTTCGGATTCGGTTAGGTTAAAATCTGAAAACCCATCATTGTCATCATCACACTGTAATAGCTCAACCATATCAGTAATAACCGGTAATGGATTTACAACTAGTGTTACGGTTGAAGTTTCGTAGCAATCCGTATTAAAATCATTCTCTACACGTGCAATAATTTGCTCAGTGCCAGAGGTACTATTGATATAGCCATTAGGCAAGGGATTCATACGCATATCCGCATCAGTAATATTGGCATGATAACTTACAGAAAACTGAGCGGGGTCTTGAGCGCCAATAACCAACACATCAATTTGTGAAAGATCAAAGGTTACAAAGCCATTGGTGTCATCACCATCGGTATCGTCATCACATAGCTCAAATGTAGCATCATCCGCTGTAACAGTTGAAAATAGGTTCAGCGTAAATGAACCTGTTTCAAAACAAATACCACTATCGGCGGCTTCTATTCTAAAAAAGATAACTTCAGCATCGGAACCAGTATAGGTGTCTGGGTTTGCAATTGGGCTGTTGTCCATTTGCGCGTCATCCAATGAATTGTGATAGGTAATATTGAAAAGTGCTGGGTCTTGCGTTCCTAAAATAATACTGTCATTAAATGTAAGATCAAATGGTGCCGTTGCAGATCCACTACAGGTACTGATGTCTGAAGCTGTACCTTCAATGACTGGTGCAACCCTAAATTCAACTAGAACAGAATCCTCAACATCACAGTTTACATCAAAAATTACATTCACTCTATATGTACCTGGTTCTGTTACTAATAAAGTGGACTCGGTTTCTCCTGTAATTTCAATATCATCCTTGTACCAAATATGCTGAGCGCCTGATGCTTGTGTATCCAAAATCAATGGGTCTCCACTACACTCAGCCGTTCCATTAGCTATTGTTCTATCCTCGCCTAATTCACCCCCGAGATTGAAACTACCTGCTTCTATAAAAATGGCAGAGTCCCATACTCTATCATCACCTGCGCCTTGATCTGAAACGACTAACTTAATTTCATAAGTCACATTAGGTGTAACATTTGCCGTAGCAGTCAATACTTCGGTTCGTCCTCCAAAATTTGTTTCACCCAGATTATACCCAGCAAAAAATTCTTGATTTGCACCGCAAGCATTAGAGTTATTAATATTGGTAACACTTATAGGGGTTCCGTCAGGAAGAACTGCTAAATTTTGGTAGGTGGCCTGACCAACTTCGCGAAGTAGAAAGGCAAAACTATCAGCAAATTGGCATTCAGTGTTCCCGTCGTATTCCTCAGAAGCCATTAAATATCTAAAACTTATTTGATCTATTGTCGGTGTAAAATTGAATTTTATTGAGGTAGCATCCTGTGTATTAGTTATTCCAAGAGCGGTTTCCAAGTCTGCATCCGTCCCTAGTCCATTATTCGTACTTTGCAGACCAGGAGCTAAAACATTACCTCCGTCAGAAGCTCTACCAGTGCTTAATACAATACCTTCATCAAAGGGGAAATCAACAGACCCCCCTTTAGTAAAATAGCCATAACTTTTCGTGGTTAGATCATTGGGATTGCCCGCGACAGAGATTTCAAAATTATCCACTTCTGAGCAGCCACCTGTAACCAACACGTCTCTAATTAAGTCTTCTGGACCCAAAGACGATTGTGGGAAAGCCGCATTATTTATCGTCACAATGGATCCGTTAACGACTACTGGGATTGTGGCGGTAACCGAACAACCCAAAGGATTATCATCACTAACGGTCAATGTTACATTATAACCCCCAACAAAATTAAATTGATTAGACACCGAGGTGCCTGTCGCCGTTGCGCCGTTACCAAAATCCCAAGTATAAGTTGCATTAGAGGCATCATCTGAAAAGGTACCACTACCAGTAAAGTCTATGGTTTGGCCTGGAATAATTTCTATAGCTCCTGAGTTACCAGCCATGGGGTTAGAGCTATCTATAGATGCTGTTATAGTTTGGCAATCTTCAACACAACGTATGGCGGCATCCCAACCTATGGTAGAACCGATATTGTCAGACGTAAAGGTTATCGTTAAACAGCCTGTTTGCCCTGTTGCTAAAACTATGCCGGGGCTATTTGTGCCGGAGTACTCCCCAATCAATGCTGCATTAGTAGAATTACCATTATAAATACGCATTACATCTAAGTCTTGTTGGGTGCTGAACTGCGAAAAGTCTAATTGTACAAAATCGCCACTCGCATCCGGGCAGATGGTTATGGTAAAGTTTTCATTATTCCCGTAGGAACCAGTAGGCCCACCAGAATCAAAAAAACGGTCTGGCGCACAGCGGATAAAATTGCCGTTTTGCATAAGTAAGTCTTGTGCAAATGACAAACCTGATAAAAAGAGAAATACAATAAATAACAGTCTTTTCATGGACACCTTATTTTCAGACTATTACGCCTAAAAGGGTTCGTAAATTTGTTCGGGCACGAAATTTAAGTATTTAATCTGACTTAGTCTGTAAATTCTTTCAATATCATACGTTAAAGTCATAACGTTTAAAAGTCTGATTTCATATTTTTGCAAAAAAATTAAATGGACCATTTTTCAATAAACATCATAGAAACGAGCAACCCTGCGATTCTAAAGTTTGAAGCAAATCAGTTCTTAACCGAGCATCAAAGTTTTGAATTTAACAATATCGACGAAGCCAAACCATCGCCCCTCGCGCAGCAATTATTTTATCTGCCCTTTGTAAAAAAAGTGTATGTCGCTTCAAATTTCGTGGCCATAGAACGCTATGATATTGTCGCTTGGGACGATGTAAAAGATGAAGTCGCATCACAAATTGAAACTTATTTAAACTCTGGCCAAACCGTGGTTGAAGCCACTGAAACAAAAACTAAAAGTGCCGTAACAGTTTATGCTGAAAGCACACCAAACCCAAGTGTTTTAAAATTTGTAAGCAACAAAGCCTTGGTGTCTTCCATTTACGAATTCTCATCTATTGATGAAACTAAAGACGCACCTCTTGCTCAGGAATTATTTAAATTTCCATTTGTCAAAGCTGTATTTATGGATAAGAATTTTATTTCCATTACAAAATACGATGTGGCTGAATGGGAGAACATAACTTTTACGCTACGCGAATTTTTAAAGTCCTATATAGAAACACAAAAACCCATCATTACCCGTCCTCAACAGTCAGAAGCTCAAGAAACTAAGGCGGAAATTAAACAACCGAAAAAATCTTTAGACCCAACATCACAACAGATTGTTGATATTCTTGACGAATATGTTAAACCTGCTGTAGCTAGTGATGGTGGCAATATAGAATTTAAGTCATACGACAACACTTCAAAGAAAGTAGAAGTTTTACTTCAAGGGGCATGTAGTGGTTGCCCATCTTCTACATTTACGCTCAAAAATGGTATAGAAAGCATGCTAAAAGAAATGCTCGGTGACCAAGCCATAACCGTTAGTGCTATTAACACATAGTTAACACCGTTTTGTAAGCGAATCCTTATATTTGAAATTCATTTTTTTAAACCAATTTTAAAACAAAATATTATGGCAGTATTAAAAGTTATCGAAGTCCTCTCAAACTCCAACACAAGTTGGGAAGATGCAACACGTAAGGCAGTAAAGCAGGCGTCTGAAAGCGTAAAAAACATAAAATCTGTCTACGTACGTGAACAAAGCGCCGTAGTTGAAAACGGTGAGGTCAAAGAATTTAGAGTAAATGTTAAATTGACTTTTGAGGTAAAATAGCTTACATAAAAATATATTGAAAAACTCAATCCTAGGATTGAGTTTTTTTTGAATAGTAACTAACCAAATACTTCTATATGGAAACCCAAGAATGGATAGACAAAGGCTACGATCTTATCGTTGAATTTGCCCCAAAACTTATAGCCGCAATACTAATATGGATTATTGGAAGCTATATCATATCATTATTGCGTAAAGGCGTTAGAAAAACCATGACCAAATCGGGTTATGATGAAAGCTTAAAGAAGTTTTTACTTAATCTAATCAACTGGACCCTAAAAATAGTTTTGATTATTGTAGTCTTAGGAACTGTTGGCATTCCAACAGCATCTTTTGCTGCTGTCCTTGCTGCAGCAGGTTTAGCCATTGGTTTGGCTCTTCAAGGCTCATTGGGCAATTTTGCTGGTGGCGTACTTATCATGATTTTTAAGCCCTTCAAAATTGGAGATCTTATAGAAGCACAAGGGGAAACGGGAGTAGTAAAAGAAATTGAAATATTCACGACTAAACTGACCGGATTATCTAACAAAGAAATCATTATCCCTAATGGTGCTTTGAGTAATGGTAATATCATCAATTTCACTACCGAAGGGACACGCCGTGTAGATTTGGTTTTTGGCGTTGGATACGATTCTGACATTAAACAAACCAAAGAAGTCATTATGAATGTTCTCACCTCTCATGAATCTATTCTTTCAGAGCCAGCGCCTACTGTAAATGTTTTAGAATTGGCGGATAGCTCCATCAATTTTGCAACACGTCCATGGTGTAAAGCTGAAGATTATTGGAAAGTTTATTTTGAAGTGACCGAACGCGTCAAAGAAGCCTTAGATACTGCGGAAATCGATATTCCGTATCCACATCAAATACAAATACGAAAAGAAGCTTAAAACTTCTTCGACTTAATAGCCACAAAATCTTTAAGATAAAAAGGCTCAAAATAAGCGACATCCTCGATGTCGCTTTTTTTGTACTTCATTTCTGCTATGATACCCATTGTAGAAGCTGAGGGCAACTTATCGTCTATGAATCTGGCATTGGGATGTGTAATTACAGTTTTTGTCTTTTCAACCGCGTTTCCAATGAAATAGACTATTCCATTTTCTAAATAATCATGATAGCTATCATTTTGAAGAATTTCTGCTTTAATCTCTCGAACTTCTTTGTTTTCAGAATTAAAAACAGCCGCATAGACTTCCATACGCCGTGCATCTAAAACAGGAATAACAATTCCATCCCGTTCTTCAACTTGAAGCGCTAATGCCTGAAGTGTTGATACCGAAATCAATGGTTTCCCTAAGGCATACGCTAAGCCTTTTGCACTTGCTACACCAATTCTTAGGCCTGTGTAAGAACCAGGACCTTTACTTACGGCAATCGCGTCAATGTCTTTAGGTTCAATATTGGCCTGTTTAAAAACATTATCTATAAACAGATGCAGTTTCTCTCCGTGGGAATAGCCTTTGTCCGCTTGTTCCTTTAAAACCAAAGTCTCCCCATCTTTAGATAGGGAGACCGAACAATTGGTTGTTGTAGTTTCAATATTCAATATCAGAGCCATAGATTAGTCTTTTGCCTCTTCCGTACTTTCTGCTTTTTTATCTTTTATTTCAATAGCATCACCAGGCTTTAAGGTTTTTGAAACCATATTGTATGGCCCCGTGATTATTTCATCACCTGCATCCAAGCCCGATGTAATTTCAATATTGGAGTCATCTTGAATACCTGTTGTCACCACTTTTAGTTTTGCTTTGCCGTTTGAATTGACAAAAACACATTCAAACTTTTCTTCTTCTTTGTTTGAACCACTTTCAGCTTCTTCAACTTTAGACGCATAGCTTTTTTTGACGGACGTAGTATCACTTTTTATCACAATAGCGCTAATAGGGACGGATACTGCATTTGGACGCTTATTAGTAATGATATCTACAGTTGCTGTCATACCTGGTCTAAATGGCGAATAACTTTCGGGTTTGCCCTCGGTTAATTCTGCATAAGACTCTTCCACAATTCTTACTTTTACTTTGAAATTTGTGACTTGGTCTGCAGCCAATGTTCCAGCGGCAGAATTTGCAATTTCAGTGACAACACCTTTAAATTCTTTTTTCAAATAGGCATCCACCTCAACAATAGTTGTATCCCCTATCTGTACTTTAACAATATCATTTTCATTGACGTCAACTTCAACCTCCATGTTATTTAAGTTGGCAACTCGAAGAATTTCAGTACCGGTCATTTGCTGGGTTCCCACAACGCGTTCTCCCAATTCTACGCTCAATAATGAAATAGTGCCCTCCATTGGCGCATAGATTGTTGTTCTGCTTAAGTTATCTCTGGCTTCATTAACAGACGCTCCTGCACTTTGAACCGAGTAGTATGCCGAGTTTTTTGCGGCAACTGCTGTTTCGTAATTAGCAATAGAACGATCCCAATCTGCCTTAGAAATCACGCCTTTTTCGAATAAACTCTTGTTACGGTCATAATCCGCTTTAGCTTGCTTTAAACCTGCCTCAGCTTGCTCCAGTCCCGCTCTAACGTTTTGATATGAGGCTTGGGTTCTGTTTAATGCGGACTGAATTAAATCAGGATTCACCCGCACCAGCAAATCGCCTTTCTTTACCTGTTGCCCTTCAGCAAATGGCAATTCAATAATTTCTCCTGAGACCTCACTAGAAATTTTAACTTCTACCTCAGGCTGTATCTTTCCGGTGGCCGATACAGTCTCAATAATTTCGGTTAGTTCCACTTTTTCCGTGGTCACAGTTTTAAAGTTTCCTTTTTTACCGAAAACACCCATTTTTGATGCTACAACTAATAATAGAAGAAGGCCGGCAACAACAGCAAGGATTATTTTAGTTCGTTTACTCATTATTTAAAATTTTAATTCTGTAGCAGGAATACCAAAATACAATTCTAATACTTTCAATTTAAAGATATAATCGTATTTGGCTCTGTTTGCGTTTATTTTTGCGTTATCGTAACGTAATTTAGATTGGCTAAAGTCAAAAGCGTTGGTTAAGCCAACATCATAGCGTTCTTTAGCATATTCGTAGGCTAACTCTTGAGATTCTAAGGCTTTCTCTGCCGCTTCATACGCTTTCAAAGATCCCTTGGCATCAACGTAGGCTTGATATACCGTAGATTCTAAATCGAGCTCTGCTTGCTCTAAATTAAATTTAGTACGCTCAACATTTATTTTATTTCGTTGTACGTTAGCTTTTGTTGAAAATCCATTTAAAATAGGGATGTTTAATGAAAGTCCATATCCGATACCATCATTTTGATATAGTTGGTCAATGAAAGGGTCTGCTCCACGCTCTACTAAAATAGTATTTGGGAATTCGCCAACAACAACCTCTCCAGTATTTTGTACGGTTCCTATAGGTCGAACTGAGATTGGGTTATCTGGATTAATTTCTTGATTGAAAGATGTGGCATTAGTATACCTAGTGTCATAGCCGAAAAATGCAGACAAGGTAGGCCAATAGGCGCCTTTAGCGATTTGAAGATCTTTCTCTGCCAAATCTACGTTAGCCTTAGCGATTTTAACCTCATTTCTTGCTTCTTTGGCTTTCGCTATTATTTCTTCAGCACTTAATTCCGAAATGCTCCCTTCAATGATATCGTATCCTTCGTCTTCCACATCAAAACTGGCATAATCTTCGATTTGAAGCAACTGTGCTAAGCTGATTAGTGAGATTTGAATACTGTTCTGTGCTGCAACAATAGACTGTTGTTCATTGGCATTAGTTGCTTCAATTTCCAATAAATCACCTCTTGGTAGTACTCCTGCATCTACCAATTCCTGGGTTCTTGTGATTTGTTCTTGCGTAACTTCGTTTTGAGATAATAAAACTTCAAGATTAGCTTTATTCAAAATGACTTGAAGATAGTTGTTGGCCACAAAAAGCGAGATATCATCGGCCATTTTATCCAGTCGATACTGACTTGCCAATTTTGATAACTCTGCACGCTGTAACTGTCTTAGATTACGAAGTCCATTGAATAAAGTATAACCTACATTGATTCTTCCTGTGGCCGAAAGAAAGGTTGTGGTTTGGGCATTATTGGTAACTGGGTTAAAACTAAGACCTGTATTTTCGGAAACACTGGAACTAGCGCTTAAGCTAGGTACAAAATTACCGATGGCCGTCAGCTTTTCAATGTCTGTGGATTCTAAATCGAGCTGACTTTGCTTAATACTGATGTTATTTTCTAAAGCGTATACGACGCACTCCTTAAGCGTCCATTTTTTCTGGGCTTGTACCGTTAGGCCAAATAAGAGTGCAAAAACGAAGATTGATTTTTTCATAATTTGGTTATATGTCTATGGAAAACATAAAGTGTTACAGAATAATTAAAATAGTTTAGTTACGGCTATATTTTGGTGGGCCTTGAAGTTGGTTCCAAACCTTGATTTTATCAGATTCTGAAACGCCACTAAGGACTTCAACATTAATTCCGTTGCTGATACCTAATTCTACATCACGACGCTCAAATTGCTGGTCGCCTACTTCTACTTCTACAAACGGTTTTTTAGTTTTAGGATCGTACTGTACCAATGCTTCTTTGATGGCCAAAACATTTTCAGCTTTATCTAGAATGATTGATGCATTGGCGCTTAAACCTGCTCTTATAAATGTAGAATCTATTTTTTCAAGTGAGCCCTTAATTTCAAATTGAATCGCACCATTTTCCGCTACACCTTTTGGTGCGATATAATCTAAAACCGCATCAAATTTTTGATTTTCTATGGCGCCAACAGTGATTTCTAACGGTAAGCCTTCTTTTATTTTTCCGACTTCACTTTCATCAACTTTACCTTCAAAAATCATTTTCTTTACATCAGCCAATGATGCAATTGATGTACCCTCGTTGAAGTTGTTAGCCTCAATGACTTGGTTTCCGGCTTTAACAGGAACGTCTAATACCATACCTGAAACTGTTGCTCTCACTTGGGTTTGTGCAAAATCGCCTAGACCACTCGTGGTACCCGTTTTAATGATATCATAGTTTTGACGTGATTGTCTAACATCAATTCTTGCTTGGTCTACACGTTGCTTGGCTTGCAAATAGGTATTATTGACTTGATCAAAATCATTAGCGGAAATAACGCCTTTTTCATACAACGCTTTCTGACGGTCATATAAAGACTTTTGTGTCTTAAAATTAATCTCTGCTGTTTGCAGAGCCGTACTTGTTGATGATATATTATTCTTGGCATTGGTCAGGGAAGAGACATTTGGAATGACTTTAATCTTAGCAATTAAATCCCCTGTCTGAACAAATTCACCAGCCTCGATATAAACTTCTTCAACTACTCCCGAAATATTAGGTTTAATAAGAATTTCCTCTTCAGGCACAATGCTTCCTGTGGCAACTGTATTGACAATAATCGTTTCTTTTGAAGGCATTTCCGTTGTGTAAGTCACAGGGTCTTCTTGATTTTTTTGCCATAAGTAAAATAAGGCAGTACCAAAGACAACAACAATGGCAATTAAGATGATTAAAGTTGAGGTTCGTTTCATGTGTAAATATTAATTATTCTATTCTTAATGCGTCAACAGGTTTTATTTTAGTTGCTCTACTTGCTGGAATCAATCCTGCTAAAACTCCAGCTAAAATCAACATCGTCAGAGCTACAACGACAATGCCCATGCCTACGCTTGGATTTGCGAAATTTTCTACAGGGCCAACCGAATCTAAAATGTAATTCATTCCCCAAATAACAGCAGCAGCGAACGTCACACCGAGCATTCCTGATAAAATGGTTAGGATTAAACTTTCCTGAAGGATCTGTCCCTTTATTGCCCAAGGTGTGGCACCAAGTGCGCGTCTCACACCAATTTCTTTAGTACGCTCTTTAACGACGATAAGCATAATATTATTAATACCTATGACGCCCGAAGCCAAGGTTAGAATCCCAACAAAGTAACCCACTATCATAAGAATGTCGAAAAGGCCATTAACACGCCCGAACTGTTCGGCTAAATCTCTATGTCCGACCGCACGTTCATCGCTAGGGTGGATATTATGGCGGTTTCTAATTAGCGCAAAGACTCTATCTTTTAGTAAAGTAATACTTGTATTATCATAGGCTGTTATAGCCATCCAACCAACTCGGTCTCCATAATTAAACGCTTGATTGAATGTCGTAAATGGAATAAAGACCGTATTTGCTTCTTCTTCAGAATCTCCTTGAGAATTGGTAATCTTAAAAGTACCAACTACTTTAAAATTGACGCCGTTAATTTTAATGTAAGACCCAATGACCTCTTCGCCTCTTTCATAAAGGCCTTTTACAACATCTGGTCCAATGACACAAATTTTACGCTTCGCTTCAATATCTGAGTAATTCAAAAACCGTCCTTCAAGGATATCCATGGGCTTTTGTTTTATAAATTCCGGGTAATCTCCATAAATCTGAAATGCTCCAGTGCGTGTTCCGCGAATTACGTTATTAGCGCCTTGGTAACCTCCAAGAGAATTTCTCGGTGATACATATTTTAATTCTGGAAACTCTGCTCTGAGTGCGTCAACATCAGCGGTCTTAAATTGTGTGCGTCTTCCCTTCGGCATGCCTTTATACGAAATAGAGCTTCTTTGTCCCCACATAAACATGGAGTTGGTGGCGAAGTTACCAAAATCGGCAGTGACGCCTGTGCGCAAACCATTAGTCAGAGCTAAAAGCAATACCAAAATGGCTATTCCCCAAAATACACCAAAGGCAGTCAATAAAGTTCTAACTCTATTGGCATTGAGTGCTTCGAGTATTTCCGCCCAGCGGTCTCTGCTGAAAATCTTACTCATCTCGTAGGGCTTCAATAGGTTTTATCTTTGCGGCACGATATGCAGGAATAAAGCCAGCGAGTGCACCAGCGGCTACCAAAATAAAAACCGTGGTAATGGCCGTCGCAAAATCAACTTGAGGATATTTTATAAATGGGCTGTCCACTTGTGGCCCTACCAATTCTAATAGACCCAATCCTGCAATCAACCCGAATAAGCCCGCTATCATGGTCACGAAGACAGCTTCTTGAAGAATCATGGCAATAATGGACATAGGCTCAGCACCCAAAGCTTTTCGGACACCAATTTCTTTGGTACGCTCTTTTACAATGATTATCATAATGTTTCCAACACCAACCACACCAGCAATAATGGTAAAGATGCCTATAATCCAAAACACCAATTTAATGGTATCAATAAGCGAATAGATTTTCTTGGCTTCTTCTAACGTATTGTATACCCTAATGGCGGCTTCATCTTCTGGTGCTACGATATGTCTTTGTTTTAAATCATTTTCTATGGCTAGCGAGAGATTATTGGATAGCTCTACGGCCTCATCAAAATTTTCAGACATCTTTACCGTGAAGGACATATTCCTAATATCGTTTCCTCCGTTAAACGATTGCTGAACGGTGGTTAGTGGCAAGTAAATATTACTCTCTTCGCGTTCACCGCCTGGATCAAAATACACACCAACAACCTTAAAATTGATTCCTGAGATGATTATGGATTCGCCAATAGGGTCTTCGCCTTTAAATAAATCTGTTTTTATCTTGTTACCAATAACGGCGACTTTTTTCCCTTCGTCTAAATCAGATTGATTCAAAAATCGTCCTGATCCTATATCTGAGTTTTCGATGAACTGGTAATCGGGCATCGCGCCTTGAACACGGTAATTTCCAGATTCATTTTTATAATTCACTTGCCCACCCCAAATACTGTAGTTGGCTGAGCGGTATTCTAAATAGTCATCGTAATCATTATTGACTGCGCTGAAATCTTCATCTTTTAATTGAATACGTCTCCCAGGATTAAGGCCTTTATAACCCTTTGTAGTTATTCGAGTTCTGATGCTGATTTCATTAGTGGCGTCTTGCTGAAATTCCGAAGTCACACCGTTTTCAATCCCCGAACTAAAGCCGAGAAGAATAACCAGAATAAAAATACCCGAAGCCACAGACAAACCTGTTAAGAAGGTTCTCAACTTATTCTTTCGAAGCGTTTCAAATATTTCTTGCCAGCGCTCTAGGTTAAACATTTTGCTTTGCTCTAACTTGTTCTACGGTACTGTCGTCAATAATAACACCATCTTTAAGATTAACGATACGCTTGGTCATGTGGGCGATATCATCCTCATGCGTCACTACCAAAATCGTTTTTCCTTCATCATTAATACCTTGTATTAAATCCATGACTTCGTAAGACGTTGTAGTATCTAATGCACCTGTAGGCTCATCGGCCAAGAGGACTTTAGGCTCACTTGCCAAGGCTCTTGCTATAGCGACACGTTGTTTTTGTCCACCCGACAATTCACTCGGTAAGTGATGCGACCAAGGGCCCAAGCCCACTTTCTCGAGATAGTGTTCTGCTTTTTCGGTACGCTCTTTTCGAGAAATACCCTTATAGTATAATGGCAAAGCCACATTATCGACTGCAGACTTATAATTTATAAGGTTGAAGGATTGGAATATGAATCCCAAAAACTCATTTCTATAGCGAGCGGCGATTTTTTCGTTTAGATTTTTAATGGGAACATTATCGAGATGATACGTGCCTTTGTCGGCTTCATCGAGCATACCCAATATATTTAGAAGTGTAGATTTCCCTGAACCCGACGACCCCATGATTGAAACCAGTTCGCCTTCTTTAACATTGAAATTAATGCCCTTTAAAACATGAAGCGAATTGTTCCCCATGTGGTAAGACTTGTGCAGGTCTTTGATTTCAATCATAATTGTGATGGTTAGCAACCACAATTTTACAACAAATAGGCTCTTTTTTCTGCCAACAAACTGTTAAGAAACTATGGAATGGTCTATGCTTAAGACTACTGAAAACTTAGAATGTTACAGGGAAATTGAATAAAATTTGAACTTTAAGCCTCTTTTCTGAATTTTCTATAGATGGCATAGCCGATACCTGCAACCACTAAATACGGAATGGCCATTAAATAGACGATGCCATTATTCACTCCTTCAGCTGTAGATTGCCCTTCTTCACTTTCTAAAACAGCACGGCACATGGCGCATTGGGCTTCTGCATCTTGAGAAAAGAAGATACTTAGGATTAGAATAATTATGAAGACACTCTTTTTCATATTTTTATTATCCCGAGTTCCGCGGGATTAATTCAAACAGCAAGGTTACGGTGGGCTGTCGTCCTTGAAACCTTGGTTTTTATTAATAATACGGTGAAATCATTAAATAAACGATGACGCCTGTCACTGCAACATATAACCATAGTGGGAACGTGATTTTCGCAATTTTTTTATGACGTTCAAAATCATTGGTTATGGCTCTAACATAGGTAATCAGTACAAACGGAATGACAACTATTGACAATAAAATATGCGTCAACAATATAAAATAGTAAACATATCTTATCATACCTTCTCCACCATATGTCGTAGAATCGCTCGTCATGTGATAGGCTACATACATGGCTAAAAACGACACCGATAATACAATGGCAAATTTCATTAAGCGCTCATGTAAAGTTCTGTTGCCTCCTTTAATTGCTCTTAACGCCAGAATTAAAATTACGGCCGTAACCCCGTTAATCGTTGCATAGATGGGTGGCAAAAAGCTTAAAGGCTCTACTTCTATTCCGAAATCCTGAAGCTTTATACGTGATAAAATCGCAACAACAATCGGGATGATGATGGATAAGATAATAATCCAAACGTTGTATTTTTTTGAGGTCTTAATTTCTGTCATGTTATTCGTTGAGTAATTTGGTAATATCTTCTTTCAACAATGAAATTTCTTCCTTAATGCCTTCATCATCGACACCTTCCTCTTCAGATATGATACCGTTGTAATAAATTAGTGGGCTTCCGGATTCTGTGATTCTAGAACGGATATAACCTTCTTTATCAATCAGCGCAAAATTACCAGAATGTTCAAAACCACCTTCCACTTCTTCGTCTTGCTTTGTATATAGATAAAACCCCTCGTTAGCCAACTTATAGATGGTTTCTCGGTCGCCTGTTAAGAGATTCCAATATGGATTTGTAATCTCGTAGTTTTCTGCATAGGCCTTTAAAACTTCAGGTGTATCGTTTTCAGGATTTATGGTGAATGAGGCTATTCCGAAGTCAGACTCTTCCTTAAAATAATCCTGAAGCTTCATCATGTTGTAATTCATCTTCGGACAAATAGTAGGGCATGTAGTGAAGAAAAATTCCACCAAATAGACTTTCCCCAAATAATCTTCGTTTGAAATCGTTTCGCCATCTTGATTGGTAAAACTAAAGGCTGGCACTTTTTTACGTTCGCCATTTGGACTGGTAATGTACACCAAATCTGAATCGTCCGTGGTTTCCATCAACTCAGAATTAACCGGATTACTCCGGCTTTCATCCGTACGATTAATGTCATTATTGGAGACGCGGTCTATGATTTTTGGCACAAAAATAATCCCGAAAACCAAAATGATAAAGGCAATGCCTACGTAGGAATAATTTGTTTTTTTACTCATCATCAATTTTTATATCGTCAGCACGACGCGAAGTGGAATCAAAATTTCCTTTTCGCTTTTGGCGGTATTCCGTAAATAGAATTCGCATATCGTCACTCATCTTATTTTTTATGGTTCCTACATCGATACAATCGTAATCAAAGAGGCTCGATTTCGGTTTATTGGCTTCTTTCTCTTTATCGTCCCGCGCATCTAACCGGCCACGTTGATTCAAGTCCTTGTCAATTATAAAGACGTTTTGTGTGGACAGGTTTTCGTCTAAGGCTTCAGACGACTTCAAACTATTATACAACTTTTTTATAGCGACTTCAGACCCGTACGCATAATGCCAAAATCTTAAATCCTCGTACGTATTGATTTCTTTCTTTAATTCTGAAATGGCTTCAGACGTACCTTCAGGCACTACAATTACGACTTGAAACTTTTTAAAGCCTTTAAATTTATCGTATACCAGTTCTTTTAAGTTTGAAGCGCCGATGGCATTTTCCAACGGTTGCTTCCCTAAAAATCCTAAAACGGTGATATGGTCTTTTAATTGAATTGTCTCTTCTTCGAACTGAAAATCATTCAATTCAGACACGTTTTTATGGACAATATCTAACGGAATATAGTTGTGTTTTGCCGGATAGAGCATCAGCAAAAACGCTACTGGTAAAAAGAATAAAATACCGAGGACTATGTTACGTTTTGTCTTGCTTACTGCCATGGTGCAAAAATAAAAAAGGCGGTTTAAATAAACCACCTTTGTATATCATTTAACGCTTTAAATAACGTTTAGAAATCGCGTTTAATTAGAGTATCTCCAGTGTTATACACATCGAAAACATATCCGCCTTCTTGTAATAGGATGAAGATTAAATAGCAGATTAAGAATACTGCTGTCCAAACCACCATACGACGTAAGCTTGCCTTTTCATCGCGCATGTGCATAAAGTCCCAAGTAATGTAGTAGGCCTTTACGATTGTTAATACAATGAAGATAAGGTTAAGACTCTTCATGTAGATAATTGGCGAGAGGAAAATGTTACCTAAAGTTGCCAAGAAACCACCTTCAAATTCGCCTAACATTGGTGTCATTAAGCTCTCTGGTTTGTAGATACCTAAAACAACTTCTACTGCTGTGACGATAGATAATAGAATCAATACACCCCAGATTTTCTGTGTGTTTGACTTAAATTTTAATCGCCCTCTAAATATTGCTAAGTTATGTGCGTGTGCCATAATTTTTGACTGTAATTGCTATTATACCAAATAGAAAAATGTGAATACAAATACCCAAACCAAATCGACAAAGTGCCAGTAAAGCCCAACTTTCTCGACCATCTCGTAGCTTCCTCTTCGTTCGTAAGTTCCTAAAATCACATTAAAGAATATGATAATGTTAATTACGACACCCGAGAATACGTGGAAACCGTGGAATCCTGTAATAAAGAAAAAGAAATCAGCGAACAATGATGTTCCGTATTCGTTGACCACGAGGTTCGCACCTTCTACAACCAACTTCCCGTTATTCTTTATTTGGCTTAAGGATTCTTCTCTAGACAGTACGGTCTTTTCGCCTTCCTCATTAATCAACTGTGAACGTACCTGTATATTTGAATTTGCTTCTAAACCTTTATAAACTTCGCCTACTGTATATGTTGGCAACGTACCTTCATCTTGAAACCATAAACCGTTAGAACGTTCGTGTTGTGTTCTATCTTTGGCTTCAACCGTTACGAAATCAGCCAAAGCAACGCGTTTAAATTTTTGTTCGCCGTCAACATCGACATACTCACCAAACTGAAGAATATTTCCACCTTTAGTCTGTACAGCACCGTAATCCCCCTTTATGAATGTTGCCCATTCCCAAGCCTGTGAGCCAACGAAAATGGCACCACCAATAATGGTTAAGAACATGTAAAGAGTGACTTTTTTCTTATTCATATGGTGACCAGCGTCCACAGCCAATACCATAGTTACCGATGACATAATCAAAACAAATGTCATAAATGCCACGTAAATCATTGGCAATTCCTGACCATGCAAAAATGGAACGTGTGTAAATACCTCATCCGCAATTGGCCAAGAGTCGATGAACTTAAATCTTGAAAAGCCATACGCGGCCAAAAACCCTGAGAAGGTTAATGCATCAGAAACGATGAAAAACCACATCATCAGTTTTCCATAACTAGCACCTAATGGACGGTTACCACCACCCCATGTATTGCCTTCTGTACCAGTATTTGCTACTGCTGTATCCATATAAATTCTTTAAAATTCTAAGATTGGCACAAAAATAATCAAATTATATCTCTAAAAAAATATAAAAACAAAAAGAGATAAACCCATAGCAGGTCTACGAAATGCCAAAAATTGGCAGCCAATTCAAACCCTAACATTTTATGGGAGTTATACTTCTGTTTAAAATGATTATAAATTACAACCAAAAGGCAAATCAGCCCAACAACGACGTGGGCAATATGTACAGCGGCAATCAAGAACACATAAGACATGGTAATGTTGCTCGTTGGCCCCGTAAAATTGTAGCCTTCAGAAATGATTTGATTGAAGCCTTCAAACTGAAAATAAATAAATACAATTCCCAAAATAAAGGTCAGTAGCAAAAACACCGTCACTTGACTTCTATTATCTAGTTTCAGCGCACGCTTTGCTAAAATCATGGTTGCACTGCTTACCAAAATCACTACCAAACTGATGAAGAAGGCTTGAGGCAATTCAAACTCCGTCAACCAATCTTCTCGCTTACTGCTTACAATGAATGCACTCGTCCAGGCTGCAAAAGACATAATTAGTGATCCAATACCGAACCACAGCATCATTTTTTTGGCGCGGTCATTCTTTTGTTCTGGTGTTCCTTGAGTTAAATCCATTTATCTTAAAAATTTATCGACCACATATATAATTTGAAGCAACGTAATGTACGCTACACTAGACAGCATAAGTTGTTTGGCCGCTTTGGACGTTCTAAGCTGAAACAAACGCAAGGCATAATACAACATGCCCAAGCCCAAAAGCCCGACGACAATCGCTCCAACAAATGATAAGCTTAATTCGCCCGTAAATCCAAATACAGGGATAATTGAAGCAATCACCGTCCAAACGGTATACATGATGATTTGTACCGCCGTTCCTTTATCTCGTTTCCCTGTCGGCAACATAAAGAAGCCTCCTTTTTTGTAATCATCAAACAAAAACCAGCCTATAGCCCAAAAGTGTGGGAATTGCCAAAAAAACTGAATAGCAAACAGCGTACCTGGTTCAATACCGAAATCATTTCGTGCGGCGACCCAACCCAACATAAACGGAATCGCGCCTGGAATTGCGCCGACAAATACCGCCAACGGCGTTCGGGTTTTCAAAGGGGTATAAACACTAGTGTAGAGAAATATAGAAATAGCCCCATACATTGCTGTACGCGGATTGATGATGTATAATGTAATGATTCCTGCGATGGTAAATGCAACTGCAATGGTGAATGCAGTGTTTACGGTCATTCGGCCTGCAGGAATTGGACGGTTCTTAGTGCGGTCCATTAAGGCGTCTAAATCGCGCTCAATAATTTGATTATACGCGTTGGACGCGCCAACCATAAAATAACCACCAAAAGCCAATAATAAAAGCGTTGTGAAACTTACCGTTTCCGCACCCAACAAATAACCGGCAACCGACGAAAATACAACACTAATGGATAAACCCATTTTAGTGATTTCCTTAAAATCCGTAAGCATTGATGCTGATGAAATTGCCGTTTTTGAAGTACTCAAGTGCGCTCTGTTTCTATCGCTTTCTAAGCGACTGCAAAGATAGTTTGAAATTTGATTATGAGCAATGTAAAAGCACAGTTTTGAAAAAGAAAAGCCATCCACGTTAGTTTCCCTATTTTTATACGACGATTAGACCTTAAAACCTCTGAAAATGAAATTACTCGCCATTAGCTTCAGCCTCCTCTTTACCACACTCTCTTCTGCCCAACGCTTTGATGATGTCGAAATTAAAACCGAACAGTTGTCAGACCATACCTATGTACTCTTCGGCGCTGGAGGTAATATCGGCGTTTCCGTTGGCGATGACGGTGTTTTTATCATCGACGACCAATTTGCACCGCTCTCAGAAAAAATTCTTACTGCTATAAAAGCGCTTAGCGACAAACCCTTAAGGTATGTTGTTAATACCCATTACCATGGCGACCATACAGGTGGCAACGAAAACATGGCCAATGCTGGAGCAACTATTGTAGCGCATGATAACGTGAAGGTACGTTTAAAGCAACCACGCCGAGACGGTAGTGAAAATCCTATTGAGGCATTTCCTGTAATCACCTTCAATGATAAATTGAATATGACTATCAATGGCGAAGATGTCGCTATATTTCATGTCGACAATGCCCATACCGACGGTGATGCCCTACTATACTTTACCCAAAGCAACGTATTGCATACTGGCGACACCTATTTTAACGGGCGCTATCCTTATATCGACTTAAATTCTGGTGGAAGTGTTGAGGGTTATATTGAAGCGGTAAAAAGAGGTCTGATGGTGATTGATGACTCTACCAAAATCATTCCTGGTCATGGAACTGTGTCCAATAAAGCTGAATATGAAAGGTTTCTGAAACTATTAGAAACGCTTAGAAACCGAGTCAACAAAGCCATAGCAGAAGGAAAGTCTGAAGGTGAAATAAAAGCCGACACTAGTATTACCAAAGAATGGGACGCTTTGGATTATGGCTCAGGGTTTATCAATAGTGAACGTATCCGCTTGACGTTTTATAAGAGCTTGATGGGGAAGTAGGTTTTAGTATCTAAAGTTGTTCAGTCACGTTGGAACAGAAAAAACCATCAAAAATCATTATACCAATTAAACAAGTCCGTTCGTAGTCCTATGGTAAACCAAACCGTATTGCTTTGTTGCGTAGAAGTGGTTTCAACAGTTGGGTCAAAATTTCTCAAAGTAAGATTGGAAAACAGTCTTAAATTAGTTGCTGGATTCACAATATATCCCGCTTGCAAATCCGCTTGAAACTGAGACACCTTATTCCCTTGACCAATTGCAATACCCGTGTCAGATGGTCTGTTGTTCTCATTGCCATAAATAGAACCCCCGTAGTAAAAATCATCTTCGGGTGTATTAAAGCTAACACCACGCGTCCCCATAATAAACTTGGCATCACCAAACCAACGCTTATAATTGTAACGCCCAATCAACACCAACTCCCGAAAATTAGCGCCCCATAAATGTGCCATAGACTGATTATTATGCCCGTAATTAAGCACAACAGTATTATGAGAAAAGGTATACGGACGCACTTGATTATATTCCGCTTGAAGGAGTAATCCATCCACATTAAAAGCATCAAAGTATTTCATGCCCAACTGATAACCAAACTTGTTTTTCCAGCTCTTTTCGCCGGCACGGATATCCGAAAGCGAGAATTCATCCAGAATAAACTGACCATACAGATTCACTTTATTGTTGTACTTGTATTTTGCTGAAAGCCCAATTAATGCATTCCCGGCATCTTGCCCTGTTTCAAACTCAACAGCTCTTAAGAAAATCAATGGATTCAAGTAGTTGACATCAAAGCCTCGGTCGTTGGCATTGTTCCAAATAACAGATTCAAAAAAACCAAGGTTGAGGCGTTTGGAGACATTCCAACTTAAGTAATGATTCGCCATGTATTTGGTGAGAAACGCACCATCTTGCACCACCTCATCGCGAACATCCTTTAACCACATCCAAGAGCTGGTGTATTTAATCTTCCAAAACTTAAGGTTTGTTTTTAAGAATGGTGATGGACTTGCTACATCCGACTGAAATAAGGAACGATAACCATCTCCAATAAAATTCCGTCCGTGACCAAATTGAACATTTAAAAATTTCGCAGGAGTGTAGGATAGGTAGGCTTCCGCTACTGGATAATCGTAGGAGTCTTCCTTAAAGCGTTTGGCAATACCTCGCCCGGGAATAATCGCCGGGTCGGGGCCAAAGGCTTTTAAACTTTCGGCGTAATCATTGAAGTATTTAGCAAAGCGTCCTTGACTTTCATAAAATGAGGTCATAAAATTAAACCGTTTTCCAATGCCTGCTTGTATAAAAACACCTCTCGTGTTATTGTAGGTTGAACCGCTTTCAGATTCTGAATCAGCACCAACTTGCAAATCTAAAATCGGGTCGATAGTAAACCAATAGTCTTTCCCCTCAACGCGCACCATACGCTCGTTCCAGAGTTTTCGTTCTATAAGACCATTTATATCTTTGCTGAGGGATTCTTTTTCGGATTTAAAATCGTAATACGGTGCTACATCGTCATACAAAAAGGGTTTGGACGCTGTATGGCTGTTCGTGCCGATGGCGTTCATATTTTTATCGAACTTAGCGTAATAATTATGTGTAAACGGAATATTTAATTGACTGGAATATTCACGATGCGAAAAAGGCTTCAGGGATTTGTTGATGCTATCGATTTCATTGGAAAGTACTGCATTGAGATTGGGGTCTTTTTCTCGTTTCTTCTTTGGTTTTGATGTTGTATTCTCTTCAGCGACTTGTATATCAGTTTCAGAAGGCACATCTAATTTTACAGGTGCGTCCATAGGGACTGTAATTTCCGTAGTGTATTGTGAAAAGGTTGGTCTACCATCATAAGTAGCAGGCTCCACTCTTGGCAATTGTTCAAAAACGCGCTGGGTTTCTGTCTTTAATTCGTCATACTCAGCATCGATGTAAATGAGTTGGAAAAATCCTTCTTTATCGACTTCAAACAATAATTTTAAAACGCCTGAGTAATTTTCCGAATTTAAATTTTCGGGCATTTTAAAGGTCTTAAAAAAGCGAGTGTTGAAATTAAACCTAAAACATTCCTTTTGCTGGTCAATGATTTGGTCTTTACATTCTTCAAAAACTGGGGGCTTTTCGTAGGTAACTTGTGTTTGAGCCACTACCGTTAATTGGACCAAAACCAATAGTGCGAAAAAAAGATGCTTCATAGCAAAAACTGCATTTAAGGTTGAAAGATACTATTTTTTGTGTGGGAATGAAATAGCACAACAAAGCCGTTACTCCATAAAGAATAACGGCCAACTGCTCGTTTTATGATGATGATTGATTAGTCCTAATTCTGAACCTTGAAGGTGATTGGCAATGAATAGATAACGTTCACTTCCTTGCCTTGTTGCTTCCCTGGTTCCATTTGAGGTATTTTGTTAATGACACGTTGCGCTTCTGCTTCTAATCTTGGATGTGGCGCTCTAATTTTAATGCCTGTTACTAATCCCGATTTATCAACTACAAATTGTGTTTGAATTCTTTGAATACCAGATAAGCCATATTCACTAGCTAGCTCTGTATCAAATTTACGTTGGACAAGTTTTGAAATCTTTTCTGACATACATTTTTTACGATCTTCGTTGTTAGAATACTTTTCGCATCCAGGATAAATCGGTGCTATTTCTACAGCCCCAATCCAAAAGTCTTCCTCTGGTTCGGTTGGTAGATTGTCCAATTCTCCCCGATCCATTGGCTGACTGGTTGGCTGAGGTACTTCTGGAGTAATGATGGTCTCAACAAAATCGTCAGAGTGATCTGGAAGTGGCTTATAAACATCAATCAGCTTCGTTACCTTAGGTTCTTGTTTCTGAACTTCCGCTTTCGGTTTGTAGATCTTAAACTTGTCGAACGGAATGGTGATAGGCTCATCAATGATTATTTCATTAGCCGCAATTTCCAAATTCGTGGTTTTGAACTGCATCTCAAACAAGGCGAAGGTGGCCAGCAAGCATAGAATTAGTCCTACTTGAAAGTACAATGACGAGTTTTTTCGTAAATTGACTTCGTGCTTTTGCGATTTTTTAACTTCAGGAGCGCTCTGACCAGCACTTCTGTCGCTTTTCATTAAGTTTTTCATAATACGTTAAATTAAAATGTTAATATTTTGAAAAAATCACAATAAGCATACCAAAACGAAAATCCCGTCCAATTAATTTTGAACGGGATTTTTATTTAGTCGAAAAAGAATGGTGTCCTAGTCTTGTACCTGGAATAAAATTGGTAACGAATACGGCACTGTTACGGCCTTACCTCGTTGTTTACCTGGTTGCATTTTTGGCAATAAGCTAATCACTCGTTTTGCCTCTTTTTCTAGACCTGGGTGCGGTGCTCTAGCACCTACATTTACAATGTTTCCGGATTTGTCAATCTTAAAGAATACCGAAATACGCTGTCTACCAGATAATCCTAAATCACCTGCAAGGTCAGTATTAAATTTCTTGTTGACGAATTTTGCAATCTTTTCAGACATACAATCACGTCTAGCTGTATTATTCTTTTCTTTTTCACAGCCTGGAAAAACTGGTACGTTTTCAATAACCGAAAACGGTACCTCAATATCTTCTTCTACTTCTTCTACCTCAACTTCTTCTACTTCGATAATCTCAGTATCTTGTTCGGTTTCCGTAGATTCTATAATAGTTTCTTCCACCTCTTCTTCATCTTCAACAACCTCGATAACTTCAGGTGCTGGTGGCGGTGGCGGTGGCGGTGGTGGTGGTTGCACCAACTGCTCCGTGATTGGAATTTCTTCTTCTAGCTCGTCATCCAAATTTAACATACCAATATCAATCGCCGACTTATCATAGGTCTTGTAATTGATGGTTAAATTGGTGACAATCAGCATCAAGGCCAAACCAACAGCAAAATAAATTGCGCTATTACGGCTGACGTCTGATTTAGGATTCTTCTTCGGTTCCATAAGATTTCATTGTTAAGAACGCTAATTTAATCAAATAATCGATAAAAAAGCAAGGGATTAGAGTAATTTAACGTTCGATTTTCATATAGTATTTTGCAACAATTATACCAAGAATAACGCCGATGATATTAGCTATGATGTCATAAACATCAAAATGACGATTGGGATTTAGTTGTTCTTGAAATATTTCTAGAATGGTGGAAAAGGCAACTGCCCAAACCAAAGCAATCACAAAAAATGCATTGAGTTTAAGTTTTGCCAGCGCCATGGACCAAGTAAATGTAAAACCTAGGTACATGATGACATGTGCAAACTTATCAAAATGTGGAATATTGATGTCCTCCTCAGAAACTGGAGGGTCATTAAGACTGAGATATAAAACCAAACCCGTACAGATGATTGCTAAAATCAGCCATAGGTTTTGATTCTTAGCCATTCACCAAAGCCTTGTAGTCGTCAGCGGACAATAATCCGTCGAGCTCAGAAGCGTCAGAGAATTTTATTTTAATCATCCAGCCATCGCCGTAAGGGTCGGAGTTAACCACTTCTGGCTCGTCCTCTAAGGCTTCATTAAATTCTATGATTTCACCAGATAATGGTAAGAACAAATCTGATACTGTTTTTACAGCTTCAACCGTACCGAAAACCTCTTCAATATCTAAAGTTTCGTCGACGGTTTCAACCTCTACATAAACGATATCGCCCAATTCGCCTTGTGCAAAATCCGTGATTCCAACAGTTGCGGTATCACCTTCAATCTTCACCCACTCGTGGTCTTTTGTGTATTTTAATTCTGATGGAATATTCATTTTAAAAAGCAATAAAGGATTAAAGAAACAAATGTAATTTTTTAATCAGATGTTATCAAACATTAATTACCAAAATTATACCTCAAGGTCACCCCAGACCTGATAGAGGTTTGCGGGAATGATGTTGATATGGCAAAGTCTGAAAAAGCATAATCGAAATAGAAAATCCCTGTTAAGTTTTTACTGAAGGTGTATTCAGCATTGTACTTTAAGTTCCAAATGGTCTGCCCCGCCGTGATTTGATTGTTCTCCAAATCCAGGTAACGAATAATGGTTTTATTATCACGTACCGAGGCATCTAAACGCATATCCAAATCACTTTTAATAATTTGTTTCGCGCCTGCCAGTTTGGACCTGATTTTTACATCTTTCAAACGGTATCCTAAGCCCAAAGTGTATTCCTGACCTTGAATTTCAGTCATTAAATTATTGTCGAAACTTAAAGACAATAAACGGTCTCGCTTCACTTCCATCTTAACCTGAAGCGAATTTTTCATAGTAAATTCTAAATTAATCAGTGGAGAGAATAATTCTTCAAGATTAATATTACTATATAAAGTTTCACTTTTGAAATCCCCCGACTGGTTAATTACATCTGGCGATTGGTCTGCATAAGCACTACCTTCGACAAATAAGTTCGGGTCTAAATCCAAATTGGTTCTAAACTGATTGATAGTATAATTAGAACGGTACCCATGTTGAACAGAGAATCGTTGGAAGTTTTCTCTAAACCATGGAATTTTCATAAGTCCCGTGTACTTAATCGTCCAGTTAGGAATTGGAATATCCCTAAACGCACCCAACCGTACTGACTCTGCATCTACACCTTGATAGGCTGATAAAAAGGCCGGAAGCAATACGCGTTGACTGTTTTTACCAAAACCTAATGGAAAGCCTTCTGCATCTCTAGTAAATGTGTCGCCACCGTAGAATTCACGTGCTAAACGATCTGCGACTATCAATCTATTGGCTCTAAAATCATCAAAGGTGACTGACTCATTCTCGTTACTTGGATTGAAGGCTGTTTTAATCAATGCCGTGGAAATGTTATAATTTCCAAAGCTATTACTGATTAAGGCATTGTAAAAACGTTGACCGTCTGGGTCTTGATCAACTCTAAAGTTTTCTGTGAGGTTTTCAGCATAAACCCTGTTTCCTACAATATCAATCTTTAAGTCTCTCGTCGGCTCTAAGGTCGCCGAATAATCCATGTTTCTTGTGGTATTCTGTGTATACTGCTGGTTGAAATCTTGGTATTGAGTCAACCAACCGTTACGTGCCGCCAATTGAGTGATATCACTTTGCAATCCAAACGTATAACCCACTGTTGGCTTTAAGGTACCGATAAATCCTGGACGTCTTAAATACCCTGGTAAATACGTACCATTGGTTTCAGAATAGTTGAATTGTACTCGCTTAATCATTGTAGCGAAATCCACTAGGAAATTACCGCCGTTACGCGATGGTGCTTGGCGATTATTTGCATTGTTGTTAGTTGCGTTTCTGTTTTGCGCCGGGTTTCTATTTCTAGCGGTTCTCCCTCTATTCTGTTTTATCCCCAACGTACGGTAAAGGGTATTCATATCTAACGTGGTATTCAAGGTATGCACGTTTGAATTCTGAATGGCATTCCCCAAATCTACTGTTCCACCGACTGCATTTCCGTTCTCATCCGTAGGTTGAAAATTCTGAAATAAATCCGATCCTTTTTGCCACTGGAATGTACCTGTATAAGCATAGGTTGACTTTAAGAAACTTAAAATCGGAATTTTGTATAAAGGCAATTCATAGTTAACCTGTAACTGTTGCGTCTGTATATTAGGGTCACCTACATTGAAGAAATCATCCCAAACACCAAGCTCAGGATCTTGACGCCCATTTAAGCGATCATCTATAAAATAGTTACGGACAATGTTACTATTGGCTGCGTTGAAATTCAGGGTTAGCGCATCAGTTAGATTGAAGTTCAGGGCATACTGAAAATCGAAGGTATAGTTTCTTCTAAATAATTCCTCAATGCCAATATTGTCTCCCGTAAGGTCAACCTCTCTAAACTTCTGCTTGTTGAACTGACGGACAAACTCTGTATTTACCGTGAAATTGGTCGGCAACGGATTAAAGTTGAAATCCTTTAAAATTTTCCAATAATCTCCTGTAAACAATGAATCATTCTTTTTGAAAGGCTCAATGCGCAACGGCTGAAAGGCGTGGACATAGTTAACCCCTGTTCTAATATTTTGTGTCAATGCATTTTCAATTTCAAAATCACGATGCTCTTCCTTGTTATAAGAATAATTGAAGGTAAGGTTTTCAACATCATAGAATTTTGCGGGTTCATCGTCTGTTCTGTTCTTTTTAACCCCGATAAAACTGATGCTTTTTCGTTTGGTGTAATTTTCAGATTGCTGACGGATTTCTTCGCGTTCATCTTCAGAATTGGCGGCATCTAATCTAGAGTCTAAAGACAAATCGTTGTAAAAGGCATCAAACTGCGGCGTTATCAATTCTTCGCTCTGTGCATAATTCATCGGTAATTGAATTCCCCATGTCTTTGGAAGAAGTTGTCCCAGTTGCACATTGGTAACTACATCATAACCCTGAACATCTTCTCGGCTTCTTTCGTTTGGCGACTGCTCAATGCCTCCGAAACCTGCGGTACTCATTCTACCATTGGCGCTTACCGTTGCAAAATCTGCAAAGTTGGTGTCCATACTTGCTACAGCCGCCCAACCGCCTTCGTTATCCAAATCGGACATACGGAGTTCGTTAAACCACACCTCACCACAAGCAGGCGTTCTATTAATTCCTGAATTCTTAACACCAACCATCAACACCCTAATGTTTCCGAAGTTAGGATTTCCCTTTATCGCCACACGCTGATTGACGACACCTCCGACAGGAAACTCTGGTACGGCATCTGGACTTAATTGACCATTAATATAATCGTAAAATACTGGATCTAGATTCCCTAACGTCTGATCCGAAATACCTCTAGATTTAATTTCCTGTAGGATTTCTAGAGGTATATTAATTTCGTTTTCCTCTGGCCAAATGCGTTCATCTAACGGGCGATCTGTACCAATTAATTCTGTCGGAGTTAAAGGCACTTCGATATGATAGAAATTCTCAGTAAAATCATTACCCATTCTAATAAAGGCGACTAATTCACCATCATCCAATGGCTCTGTTTCTTGGGCTTCTGCATGGACAAACATGCGCAACTTCTTGTACTGTCGCATGTCCACACTTACATTTTTGAAGACCCCTTTAGAATCTGTTGGATTAATGTTACAAGCTTCCACAACCAAAGACTGCTCGTTTTGGCGAATCACATTGTTGTTATTGTTTAATTGCTCACGTTGCACGCCTGGTGGAATCACGTAGTTACCATCATTCTCTTGCACACCAATAACACCTACGGCGACTTCTGCATTAGGACTATCATTGTTTGGATTGTTATCCAACTCTTGTGTAAAACGTCGCCAATCACTTCGCACCAAATCCAAGGTTGCAAAACGCAAGACCGTATTTTGAACGAACTCTGTGAGGTACATTCTAGCAAAACGCACCGATCTTATATCTTGAATACCTCCCACAGCAGCAGTCGGTTCAGAAATTGGCAATCTAAATTGATACCAACGTACTTCGCGCGTATCACCGTTTGGTAGGGTGACGCTTCTAGTTTTGGTATCGTTAATTAACGGGTTATTTTCATTTAATGTATTTGGACGGATATCTACTTCATACTCAAAATAGCTATCAATGGTATTCATGGTATTATCCCTGTTGATATCCTCCACATCTGGCTGAACATTTCTTCCTCTGTTGTCGTCTGTAAATTCGTCTGGCGTGTTTCCTTCTTGACCGTTATAGCGACGATAGCGCTCAAATATATTTCCATCAGCTTGAAGAAAATACAGATAGTTGTCATTGGAAGGATCAGGGCCATAATCTAACGACTGAGCAGTTTGCTGTTGCATGAGGTCAACAATATCTTGCTCCTCTGCATCATCGTAACCATCATACCCTACATCTTGATTGTCTCGTTCCGCACCAGTTGTTCCGAAGGTATAGACCAGCGACTGACTCTGTGGTACAACGTAAGGCGTTTGTGGTGTTACATTCTGAAGGAATTCTATATTCCCATCTTCTGGCAATCCATTTTCAAATTGTTTTTTACCATCCTTTAAAACATCCTCGGAAATATTCCCTAAGTTGATAGTCAACTTCCCTCCAGGGTTGGTTGGGTTATCCAAAAACGGATCTTGAACCCAAAAATCGATATACTCTACGTTGGCTTGTTCAAAATCAGTAGTTGTAATCTGTCTGGTAATTCCAGCCCAAGATTCCAACGGATTCAAAACAGCACCGTTAGCCGCATCTGGATCAAAGTTATAAGGCCCTCGTTCAGTTGGATAATAGGCTAAATCTAACGTATTGATTACGGCATTTTGCCCTTGTACCAAATCAACCTGTGGAAATATTTCGTTGATGAATACCCGTCTTGTATATAAATCTGAAATATCATTATCTGAAATGCCATCTGGACGTTGCGCTCCACTGTAGAAAATAGGATCAATAGTATACCAGTTCATTAAGGCTCTATCGAATCCATTTTGAATCCCGTTGTCATCCTCATTGCCAAATTGTCCATACATTCGTCCAAGCCCTCTTGGTCTACTCGACAGGTTCCATGCAAATGGCGATAGTAAATTGATCGCACCTTGCGTTCCTTCAAAATCATCAATATAGGCTGTGGCCTCGCCATTAAAATTGGTGCCTTTTGGCGCACCTGGTGCTAAATAGGCAAATTCACCACGAACCGAAAGATTAGAAGGTACATCGGTGTCTATATTTGGGAGTTTATTTACCAATCGCGTAAAAAACGGAACTTCCGTTGAGAAGTTAGCATTGGCTCCGAATATAGTATTGTTGATAGGCTCCGAGTCGAAATTAGCCTTTTGGGTAATTGGACGTTCGTTTAAGTTTAAAAGTGTCGCTCCAACTAAAAAGTTCTCATTGAACTGGTGCTCTACGTTAACCCCTGTAAAACGGCGTGTCTGCTGTCCAAACAGTGTATTGTTTTCTACATCAACATTTATCGGTGTGTTAGATGCGCGCAAAGCAGGGTCTAATATTTCAACACGACCAGCAGCATAGTTCACCGTGTAGTCAACGCCTTCAATTAACTGACGTCCTCCAGCCGTAACGCGTACCGAACCTTGTGCCGCACCAAACGGAATTGGAATACCACCACCGCCACTGCTCTTGTAACGTCCTTTAATCTGAAACTTGTTCTTTTCAGCATCGTCTAAAGCTTGCGTTTTCGTAGACTTATACAACAAGTCATAGACATACTTTTCTTGATTCTCATTGAAGGTTTCAGAGTCGTAATCGCCTTCGTTATCTAAGTTGTTGCCGTCATCATCCAAGACATCAAAAAGGTAACGTCCAAAAGGTTCAACTTTGGTGAAAATGATTTTTCCGTTTTGGGTAATCACCGTCTGATTAGGTACAAAATCAAAAAAACCATCACCACCTTCTTGTGGATCGTTATTGAAATTCAATCGGTCTAGATGGAATAAACGAATTAACGGTGTTTCTTGTATTGGCGTATCGTCAGCCGTATTTGGCGTATTATTATCGTAAGGCGGAAAGGTGGTGCCTTCAACCGGTGTGATGTAGTTTAATGGTGACGCCTCCGTATAGAAAATATTTAATCTGAAATCTTCTCTATCTAATTGAAAAGCACCTGTATCGTAGATGTTTTTCATCATTAAATCCCAAATAGGTTGGTCTACCGCAGTCACGGCACTTTTCAGCATCTTCGTTACCAAACTCTGGTTATTAACCAACTGATTACCATTAGCAACATCTTGTACGTCTGTAGCATTTACACCATCGTTCGCAAATTCACCAACCTGAAAAATTTCGCCCCCAACCGTGTACTGAAACGCCACACCAAGAACTTCATCATTCAATAAACGTGAGTTTAAAGAGATATATCCTAATTGTGAATTAAGAATAAAATCTTGTCCTTGTACAAGTTGTCTCGCTGTTTCAAGCTTGCCGTAATCAAAGCCTTCATTCACTTGTGTGTTTATCCCCTGCTCAACTGTTGTAATATCTCTTACAGCATCGGTCAACAGTGAACCTGGACCTCCAATATTAAAGGGGTTAAAATCATTATTTGGGTTATCTGGTAAAGCCCCTGGATTATTTACAAACCCTGCTGGAGGCGTACCGCCACCGAGTCCTATGTTTTCTGCTTCAGACTCTCCCAAGTCCTGAAATGCTACAATGTTTCTAACATTTTGGGTATTGTTATTTCTGTTGGTTACCCAAACTTCAATACGGGTAATCTGTACATTATTGTTGATGTACGGATAGGTCAACATGGAGTTGTTATAGGTATCCCTGAAATAGTGCGCTAAGAAAAAGTGTCTATTCTCATCGTAATCACGGGCAAAGAATTCAAAATCTTCGACCGTACCACCGCCTTGAGCTTGCACTGAGCGCGATTGTGATTGTTGTTCAGAAAATACAGCCGTTACCCGGGTTTTTCCGAATTGTAATTCGGTTTTAACACCAAACAAACTCTGTGCTCCAGTAATCAAAGTGCTATTGAGTGGCATACTGACGTTACCCACTTCGATTTTTTGAATGATATCGTCTTCCGTTGGCGTGTATTCTAACTTTACTAAATTCTGAAAATCGAAATTCGCCTGAGTGTCATAGTTAGCGGTCACCTGAAGGCGCTCCCCTACTTTTCCCAATAAGCTTAAACTGATACGCTGGTCAAAATCAAATGTAAAATTACTTCGGTTTCTGGGTGTAAAAGCTGGATTGTCTTGTCTTGTGTAAAGAATTCCTAAGTCTACATCAACAGTACCTTGTGGCACCACCTCAATGGTATTACCACCAAAAATGCTTTCAAATAATCCTGAATTGACATAAAATTCCGGCAATAAATTCTTTTGGGCATCTTCGCTACCTTCTTTTAATCCATCTGCGGCATCAATTTTGGTTTTATAGTATTCTTTTAATCGTTCTTGTAGTACCAACTTCTGAAACTCAGCCGGCGTTAATATTAACGGGTAGTTGATATTGAATGAACCTATTTTTTCCGTGTAGATATATCGGTCTAAAATAGGGTCGTAAGTGTATTTAGATTCTATACTGCCAGGTTTTGGTGGCTTAATCTTCCCTAAGGCAAAAGTGGTTTTGGTAGAATCTGCTTCGGTTGTTGGATCTTGCGCAAATGATACGTTTACAACCAACAGTAGCAGTAAGGTCAGCTTCCAAATTTTAGTCAACGAGAATTTATTATAGTTGGTTGTGCTCAATACGTTACAAGTTTTTTAATGCGTCCTTGATAATTTGTTCCGCAGAAGACTCTGGGTTTTGCGAAACAATCTTGTCAACAACTTTCTCCGATTGCTTTTTATTAAAGCCTAAAACTTCTAATGCAGATAACGCTTCAGCTTTGTTTGTATTGTTTGAAGATTGTGAAACTTCGTCTAAGCCATACACCCGTAAAACTTTATCTTTTAAATCCAATATTACACGTTGTGCTGTTTTTGCCCCAATACCTTTAACCGATTGTATCACCGGCACATCGCCAGAGGCAATGGCATCCTTTACCTGGTCTGGGTTTAAAGAGGATAGCATTGTTCTTGCCGTACTTGCACCAACGCCACTTACCGATATTAAAAGCTTAAATATTTCGCGCTCTACACGTGTAGAAAATCCATAGAGTGTGTGTGCATCTTCGCGCACTTGAAGATAGGTGTATAACTTCAAATTTTCCCTATCGGGAATTTGAGAATAAGTGTTCAAAGAAATGTGTAGTAGATAGCCTACACCGTTGCAGTCAATAACCACGTCAGTAGGATTCTTTTCAACAAGCCTACCCTCAAGGTGTGTAATCATGAATTTGTCACAGGTTAATGACCCAAATGTAATAAAATTATTTACAAACGAAAGGGCTTATTCCACCTATGGAATTTGAAGCTTTAATTGACGTTTTTCCTTTTCCTGAGCATCGATGACTGCAATGGCTGCCATATTGACGATTTCGTCAACGCTCGCATCTAATTGAAGAATATGAACAGGCTTGCGCATCCCCATCATTATGGGGCCAATGGATTCTGCCTTATTAAGTTCCTTTAAAAGTTTATAGGTAATGTTAGCACTATCCAAATTAGGGAAAATGAGTGTATTGACTTTTTTCCCTGCTAATTTTGAAAACGGAAAAATATCTTGAAGCATCTCCGGATTTAAGGCAAAATCGGTTTGCAATTCACCATCCACAACCATATCTGGCCGTGCTTTGTGCAAATAAGACACAGCTTGGCGTACTTTACTGGCGCGCTCATTACTAGAAGACCCAAAGTTTGAATAACTAATCATAGCCATGACCGCTTCCATACCAAACATACGCACAACACGTTCGGTCATTTGCGCAATAATGGACAAATCCTTTGCCGACGGGTCTATATTGATGGAGGTGTCACTTAAAAACATAGGGCCACGTTGGGTCATCATCACGTTAGTGGTGGCCACACGTTTTACACCATCAGCCATCCCGATTAATTCTAACATGGGTTTTACCACACTTGGATAACTGCGGGAATATCCAGTAATAAGGGCGTCGGCATCACCTTCATTTACCATCATAGCTGCAAAATAGTTGCGCTCACGCATCACTTTTTCAGCGGAGTATTGAGTTTCCCCTTTTCTGCTTCTGTTCTTCCAAAAAGCTTCGGCATATCTGTTTTTTCGCTCAATTTCTTCGTCAGATTTTGGATCGATGATTTCTACATCAGCATCAAATTCCAACTCTTCCATCAATTCCTTAATGGTATCAGTCCGTCCTAATAAAATAGGAATCGCGACACCTTCATCATGTACAATTTGGGCCGCTTTTAAAACGTCTAATCTGTCCGCTTCAGCAAAGACTACGCGCTTTGGATTGGTACGCGCTCTATTCAATAATAATCGAACCAATTTATTATCTGAACCTAAACGATCTAACAACGTCGTTTCATATTTCGCCCAATCTGTAATTGGTTCTTTAGCAACACCACTTTCCATAGCAGCCTTGGCCACGGCTGGAGGGACTGTTGCGATTAGTCTTGGGTCAAATGGTTTTGGAATAATGTAATCACGACCAAAATTCAACTTAGTTTCTCCGTAAGCAATATTAACTTGTTCTGGCACAGGTTCTTTTGCTAATTGTGATAAGGCTTTTACAGCACCGATCTTCATGGCTTCATTGATCTTGGTTGCCCGAACATCTAGCGCTCCCCTGAAAATAAAAGGGAATCCTAGTACATTGTTCACCTGATTTGGATGGTCACTTCGACCTGTTGCCATAATGATATCATCTCTTGTATCAATCGCTAATTGGTAACTAATTTCAGGATCTGGATTAGCCATAGCAAAAACAATAGGATTTGCCGCCATGGACGTTAGCATGTCTGGCGTTACAATGTTGGCCATAGACAAACCGATGAATACGTCGGCCTTAGCCATAGCTTCATCTAGCGTATCTATTTTTCGATGTGTGGCAAACTCAGCTTTTTCAGTTGATAGATGTTCTCGATCATCCCTAATCACGCCTTTGCTATCTAACATCACAATATTTTCACGCTTGGCGCCAAAGGCCATATACAATCGTGTACAAGAAATAGCGGCTGCTCCCGCGCCACTAACTACAATCTTTACCTCTTCAATAGTCTTTTCAGCAAGTTCTAAGGCATTCAATAAGGCGGCAGCGGAAATGATAGCCGTTCCATGTTGGTCGTCGTGCATTACAGGGATATCCAGCTCTTCTTTTAAACGGCGTTCAATTTCAAACGCTTCCGGGGCTTTGATGTCTTCCAAATTAATTCCTCCAAACGTTGGCGCTATGCGTTTTACGGTGGCTATAAATTCTTCAACATCCTCTGTGTCTACTTCAATATCAAATACATCAATATCTGCAAATATTTTAAAGAGAAGACCTTTTCCTTCCATCACAGGTTTAGAGGCTTCGGGGCCAATATTCCCCAAACCTAAAACTGCAGTTCCGTTAGAAATTACGGCAACTAAATTTCCCTTTGTGGTGTATTTGTAAGCGTTGTCTTTGTCTTTTTCAATCTCTAGACAAGGCTCTGCAACACCTGGGGAATAGGCTAAGGATAAGTCGCGTTGGGAGGCATATTTTTTTGTAGGCACCACCTTTATCTTACCTGGACTTGGCTTAGCGTGATATAAAAGTGCTTCTCTTCGTTTGCTCTGCTTACTCATAGGGTTGCGGTTGGATTAAGCGACAAAGATAAGGAAACTGACTATGTTTAGTTAGTCCTTGAGAAAGTTAATGTTTCGTTGCAACCCCGAAAACTTCGTCCGTTTTACCGCCGATTTTTTAAAGACCTTCTTAAAGGTATCTTCGGTAATCTCTTCCCAATCTTTTTTAGTCATGGATAAGAGTTCTGGATGTGGATTGAAGAGCGGTTCGTTATGACCTTTAGAAAATCGATTCCAAGGACACACGTCTTGGCAGATGTCACAGCCGAACATCCAATCATCAAATTGGTTTTTGTAATCGGTTGGAATGTTCTCTTTTAATTCAATTGTAAAGTACGAAATGCACTTGCTCCCATCCACCACATAAGGTTCCGTAATGGCTTCTGTAGGGCATGCGTCGATACAAGCTGTACAAGAACCACAATGGTCTGTCACTGGCGTGTCATAGTCTAGTTCTAAATCGATAATCAGTTCGGCAATAAAATAGAACGAGCCTACTTTTTGAGTTAAAAGATTGCTATGCTTGCCAATCCAACCCAAGCCACTTTTTGCCGCCCAAGCCTTGTCCAAAACCGGTGCAGAATCTACAAAAGCCCGACCGTTGACTTCGCCAATTTCGGTTTGAATGGTATGTAACAGTTCCTTCAACTTATCCTTTATCACATAATGATAATCGGTGCCATATGCGTATTTTGAGAGCTTGTAACTGTCTTCAGTTTGAAATTCATTGGGATAATAATTCAACAATAAAGACACTACAGATTTTGAACCCTCAACCAATAGCGTCGGATCTAGGCGTTTATCGAAATGGTTTTCCATGTAACGCATTTCGCCATGTGCATTATTCTTTAACCAGCGCTCCAATCGTGGTGCCTCCTCTTCTAAAAATTCGGCTTTGCTTATACCACATGATAAAAAACCGAGGCGTTTTGCTTCGTCCTTAATTAATCGTGTATGTCGTTGCTTGGCATTCAAACTATAGAATGCTAATTTATAACATCGATGGATTAATTGACCGTCTAATAAAAAAAGGTTTTTAAAAAGGTTGTTCAGTTAACCATTTTGAGCACAGTGGATAATATTAAAATTTTAACTGAAAATGCATTTCGACTGCGCTCAATGTGACAGGACTATATGTTTCAGACCTTTTTAAAAACCTTTTATAATTGAGTTAGTTCTAAATTAATCCAATGTTGGATCTGATGCAGGCACCAACGGATTTGTGTGATGGAAAACGCCCATGGGATTTTCCAAACCAATCCAGGCGTGAAGTGTATACCCACCAGCACCACAGTTTTCTTCCCACTCGTCTTCATCGCCAATAAAACTATCTGGCAACGGTGTTCTTACCTCAACTTCGCATTCAAATGGCGGCGTCATTCCCCATTCAGCAATTGGCACAAAATATTCTGCAGCTCCAAAAATCATGTTACCGTCTTCATCTCTATGGTACACTAGAATTTCAGGTTCTAAAAGATTAAATTCTCCATTAATCTTAGCAGGATTGAGATAGTGATACCCCATATTAGGCACGTACATATTTGGTGGCGGCCCTATAAGCTGTGTATAACCTTGAGCTTGTGCTACTTTAAAATTGTGGAAACGACGCATTTTTTGAGATAGTAAATCGACTTGCTCCTGCCATGTCGTTGGTTCAGATGTCTTGTTGGTTAGAAGTAAATTGCTTTCTTCAAAACTGGTTTCATCTAGACTTTCAGATGTACATGCAAAAATACATGTGGCTAAGACTACAAAAAATAGAAGAGCCACGTGTGAGTCGTGGTGTTTGAAAATTGTTTTCATGATTAAAAAATTTAAGTTAATAGCTTTAATACCAGACACTTTGTGAATGGTGAAGCTAAAGTCTCAAATTTTTAAGCGATTGGTTATGAGTTATGTTTCAAAGACTAACACTGTTGTGTCATTACACTATTCTTATGAATAAATTTGAAAGTATGTTGATGATGGAGTTTGAATGTGCTCAGTCTGACATAAAAGAATTAAAAAAGACCACCTTGCGTTGGACCTTTAATTTTCCCTAGGTGTTTATATGCTTGTTCCGTGACTTCTCGTCCTCTTGGCGTTCGCATTATGAAGCCTTGCTGGATTAAAAATGGTTCGTAAACTTCTTCAATAGTTTCGGCACTTTCACTCACTGCTGTTGCCAAAGTTGTGATACCAACAGGACCTCCCTTAAATTTTTCAATAATGGTGGTGAGGATTTTGTTATCCATTTCGTCCAAGCCGTGGGCGTCGACGTTTAAAGCTTCCAAGGCAAACTTTGCTATGGCAATATCTATACTGCCATTACCTTTTATTTGCGCAAAGTCCCTTACCCGTCTAAGTAATGCATTGGCAATACGCGGTGTTCCCCGACTTCTCCCTGCAATTTCTATGGCCGCTTCCATGGTGATAGGCATATGTAATATGGAAGCACTTCGCTGTACTATTGTTGTTAGTAATTCAGTGTTGTAATATTGAAGGCGACTGCTAATCCCAAAACGGGCGCGCATCGGGGCTGTTAACAATCCCGAACGTGTTGTGGCACCAACCAATGTAAATGGATTGAGATTGATTTGAACCGTACGTGCATTGGGCCCGGTTTCAATCATGATATCAATCTTGTAATCTTCCATCGCTGAGTATAGATACTCTTCAACAATAGGGCTTAGTCTGTGTATTTCATCAATAAAAAGCACGTCGCGTTCATCAAGATTGGTGAGTAATCCTGCTAAGTCGCCTGGTTTGTCCAATACTGGACCCGAAGTAACTTTAATTCCCACATCTAATTCGTTGGCTAAAATGTGTGCCAAAGTGGTTTTTCCCAATCCAGGAGGCCCGTGAAATAAGGTGTGATCTAGAGCTTCTTCCCTTAGATTGGCTGCCTGTACAAAAACCAATAAATTCTCAAGCACTTGGTCTTGACCCGTAAAGTCGTCAAAGGTGAGTGGTCTCAACTTCTTTTCGACATCGAGTTCTTCAGGTGAGAAATTTTCGTTTGTTGGGTCTAGGTTTTCGTTCATCTTCAGTTCTCCGTGCCAAAGCATCTGGAGCGGGAATCTTATTAATACCCTTCGCCTGCGCTCAGGGTGACATTTCTATGTGATTTAAGATTGAACCAAATATAAAGAAAAAGACCTTTGGAATTTTAAAGCAATCCAAAGGTCTTTTTAAATAGTTATAAGAATTTCATATTCATGAAACTACTAATGCTGTAATTCCTCTTCACCATCGTATAATGGTACATTCTGTGGGACAAAATCCTCCTCGTGACCGGGCTTACTGTAATCATAAGACCAACGGTAAACATGAGGAATTGCTCCAGGCCAGTTACCGTGCATGTGCTCAACAGGTGCTGTCCATTCTAAGGTATTTGAACGCCAAGGATTTTGCTCTGCTTTTTTACCATAGAATACGCTATGGATGAAGTTATATAAGAATACCAACTGTGCCAAACCTGCAATGATTGCAAATATAGTAATGACCATTTGCGTGTTAGTGGTATCGTCAAATAATGGGAAATTAGAGTTCGTATAATAACGTCTCGGAAGCCCTGCCATTCCAATGAAGTGCATTGGGAAGAACACCCCGTACGCACAAATCGCCGTCACCCAGAAATGTAAATACCCTAAGTTTTTGTTCATCATACGCCCGTACATCCTCGGGAACCAATGATAAATTCCTGCGAATACCCCGTACAAGGCTGAAATACCCATAACTAAATGGAAGTGTGCTACTACGAAATAGGTGTCATGCACGTTAATGTCTAATGCCGAATCACCAAGAACAATTCCTGTTAAACCTCCAGTGATGAATGTAGATACCAAGCCGATGGAAAATAACATGGCCGGATTCAACTGTAGATTACCTTTCCAAAGCGTGGTAATATAATTAAAGGCTTTTACCGCGGATGGAATCGCAATCAATAAAGTTGTAAATGTAAATACCGATCCTAAAAATGGGTTCATACCTGAGATAAACATGTGGTGACCCCAAACGATAGTAGATAAAAATGCAATCGCTAAAATCGAAGCAACCATGGCACGAT
This sequence comes from Winogradskyella maritima, assembly GCF_042650215.1. Classification (NCBI taxonomy): domain Bacteria; kingdom Pseudomonadati; phylum Bacteroidota; class Flavobacteriia; order Flavobacteriales; family Flavobacteriaceae; genus Winogradskyella; species Winogradskyella maritima. The sequence goes on from NZ_JBHSAT010000004.1 coordinate 169,648, forward strand.
AACCGAAAATAGGTTTACGCGAATTAGTCGCAATAATTTCTGAGGTTATCCCTAATGCCGGTAATAATACAATGTATACTTCAGGGTGACCTAAGAACCAGAATAAGTGTTCAAATAATACTGGTGAACCTCCTTGATAATGTAATACTTCACCTTGAATAAAAATATCCGATAAGAAAAACGACGTTCCGAAACTTCTATCCATGATCAACAACAAGGCTGCTGATAAAAGTACAGGGAATGAAATTACCCCGATTATTGCAGTTACAAAAAATGCCCAAATGGTCAATGGTAAACGAGTCATTGACATTCCCTTTGTTCTTAAGTTGATAACAGTAACGATATAATTTAAAGATCCTAAAAGCGATGAGGCAATGAATATCGCCATAGATACCAACCATAAAGTCATACCTGCACCTGAACCGCCTTGTGCCATTGGCAAAGCAGATAGTGGAGGGTAAATGGTCCATCCTGCTGCTGCGGGCCCCGCCGTTACAAAGAACGATGCAATCATGAAGACACAAGACAAAAAGAATAACCAATAGGAAATCATATTCAAAAATCCTGATGCCATATCTCTTGCTCCAATCTGTAATGGAATCAATAAGTTACTGAAGGTACCACTTAGACCAGCTGTAAGGACGAAGAATACCATAAGCGTTCCGTGAATGGTCACTAATGCCAAATAAATATCGGCATCCATGACGCCATCTGGAGCCCACTTACCAAGAAGCGCTTCAAAAATAACGTTGGGCTGTTCTGGCCATGCAATTTGCATACGGATCATTAACGACATCATAATACCGATAATACCCATAATAAGTACTCCAGTAATCAAATACTGTTTAGCAATCATTTTATGATCTTGGCTAAATATGTATTTGGTTACAAAGGTTTCTTTGTGGTGGTGAACTTCGTCGTGAGCGTCGTGAACGTGGTTTTCTGCTGTTGCTGACATAATCTCTAATTCTTTTTCTTAAAACAATTCTTAATTCAATGAATTCGCAAAGGTCTTCTGTTCGGCCATCCAGGCATCAAACTCCTCTTGCGTTTCAACGATAATTTTCATTTGCATATTGTAGTGGGACTCACCACAGATTTTGTTACATAGCAATAAGTAATCAAATTCGTAAGTTAGGTCTTGTCCGCTTTCTTCAATTTCTGCTCTTCGTTCCGCACGAAGCGCATTAATATTTTGTACTTTTTCCTGCATGTCAGGATTCAAGCGCATTTCTTTCGTCGTTACCGTTGGTGTAAATCCAAATTGTGTTACCATACCAGGGACACAGTTCATCTGTGCTCTAAAGTGAGGCATGTAAGCTGAGTGCAATACATCCTGAGAACGCATTTTGAACAAAATTGGGCGATTTACAGGCAAGTGTAATTCTGTAACTATGACATCATCTTGGGCGTTAGGATCACTTTCTGCTACACCAAGAATGTTCGCACGGCCTACATCAATTAAACGTACGTTGGCTTGGCCTAAGACATTGTCTTCACCACCGTAACGCGCTTTCCAGTTAAACTGCTGTGCATATAGTTCAATGACCATTGGATCATCTTCTTCCACATCGATATTCATGATATCGTTCCACGTGAATAATCCGTAGATAATCAATCCTGCCAATACGATAACCGGAATGATTGTCCAAATGGCTTCAAGCGTATTATTGTCAGCATAGAACAAGGCTTTTTTCCCTTTTTCACCTCTATACTTATATGCGAAATAATGTAACAAAAATTGGGTCACCGTCTGAACGAAGAAAATTACAGCCATTGTAATGATCATCAAATTATCAAGCCCAGGTCCGTGCTCCGACGCCGAATTAGACATTAGTGGCAAATCTCCTAAGTATATAAAGCAAAGGATAGTGATAACGTAGATAAAGATGAGGAAGCCAATCATAAGATAGCCATTCATTTTGTTGTCTTTATCTGTTGCTACTTGGTTATTGCCTTCAGACTTACCTACCTGCGCTAAATCAAATATCTTGACCATTTGCCAAATGGCAATAGCTACAAAAAGTACGATTACGAATATTAACAAGGTTGTCATTATATCTTCTTTCTAGTAATTTAATTAATAATGAAAGTGTTCGCTTTCTTTTATAAATGGGTTGCCTTTGGCCAATAATGGTGCTTTTCCTAATGCGGTAAACACCACAAGTAAGAACAAACCACCAAATAATAATATCGCTCCGATTTCTGGCGCTCCAATAAACCAACGGTCTACAACTGTTGCTGGCATAATCATATTGAAGACATCTACATAGTGTCCACAAAGAATGACGATACCCGCCATAACTACAAACCAAGGAATACGTTTATAATCACTATTCATAAGGAGTAATAGTGGGAAAACGAAGTTCATCGCTACCATACCAAAGAATGGTAATTTATACTCTTCAATTCGTGTAACGAAATAGGTTACCTCTTCTGGGATGTTTGAATACCAGATTAACATAAATTGAGAGAACCACAAGTACGTCCAGAAAATACTGATGCCGAACATAAACTTAGCTAAATCATGAATGTGACTATCATTAACAAAGGTTAATAATCCTTTCGATTTCAAATAAATTGAAATCAACGCAATCACGGTAATACCACTTACAAACATGCTTGCAAAGACATACCAGCCAAATAGGGTAGAGAACCAGTGTGGATCCACACTCATAATCCAATCCCAAGACATCATAGATTCTGTATAGATATAAAATACCAAGAATGCCGCAGAGATTCTGAAGTTCTTTTTAAAGTTTCTGTTATCATCTGCACTATCTTGAGCAATAGAGAATTTTCTTGAGAAATAACGGTATAAAGACCAGCCAGCAATAAAAATCAAACCTCTAATAATAAACCAAGGTAAGTTTAACCAGTCTTGTTTACCAGCGACCAATTTATCATACTTACCACTGTCTGGATTCATTAGGTCACCATCCATCCATATAAAAATACTGTTATGACCGATATAGTGAGAGGCAACAGCGATACCTAAAACGATAAGACCGCCTGGTAATACATACGCTGTAATCCCTTCCATGACTCTAAACAAAACTGGAGACCATCCTGCCTGCGCAGCATATTGAATGGCATAGAAAGCCAATACCCCTAAGGCTATCATAAAGAAAAAGAAAGCACCAACATATAATGCAGCCCAAGGTCTATTATGAATTTGATGTAAGACATGCTCTTCATGGCTCATTTTGTGACCTTCAGCAACGTGATCACCGTGATCAGCTTCTGCATTATGACCAGCTTCAGCACTATCATCAACAATGTAATCTTGGTTTTCACCATGCTCTACATCTTCAACGTGATGTGCATCACCTTCATGATCACCATGGTGCGATTCGCTAGCGAGTAATTCTTTAACATCGTCTTCAGTCTGATACTGATGTGCATCCATGAAACCCCATGCAAGACCCAAAAGCCCTAGCACCATCATTACAATAGCACCGATTCTTAAACGATTTGAAATTTTATATTCCATTTATATAATCTTTATCTCAATCTTATTTTTCTAATTCAGCTTTCAGTTTTTCAACATAAGCTGTGACTTGCCAACGCTCTTCTTCATTAAGTTGATTTGCGTAAGACCCCATTGTATTTTTTCCGTAATAAATGACGTGGTAAATACTTCCGGTGGTAATTGCTCTTCCCTGATCATCATAACTCGGTACACCTAAAATCTTTTCGCGCTCTACCAATTTTCCTTTCCCGTTACCTTTTGTACCATGACAGATACCACAGTAGATATCATATAACTCCTTACCTCTAGTGTAGTCCACCTGTGTAGAATCCAATGGGTTGGTTAATGTAGATTTTGCCAAATCATAACCCGCATTGGTATCTTCTATTTCGTATATAGAACCACCTCTAGGTAATGTACCTTCTGCTGGTAATTGGGCTTCCATATTCTTGTTAAAGACACCGGCCTCTTGATAAGCTTCATATCCTACAGATTCGTACATATTTGGCATATATTGTTTACTTCGTCTTGTTTCTTTTCCACAAGAGACGATGCTCATAAGCATTACAAATACTACTGTTATTTTAAGTATAGACTTCATATTAATGTTCATCTTCTTTATCAACAATATTAACTTCAACAGCACCAGTATCTTTTAAGAAGCTTGCCAATTCCTCTTCATTACCATGTAAAGCAATCTCCATTAAAAAATGGTCATCCGTTGTTCTAGGGTCAGGGTTTTCAGCCTTTTTAAAAGGCCACATTCTACTTCTCAAATAGAAGGTGATAACCATTAAGTGAGCTGCGAAAAATACAGTAAGCTCAAACATAATTGGCACGAAGGCTGGCATGTTTTCCAAATAACTAAAACTTGGTTTACCACCGATATCTTGTGGCCAATCTTCAATCATGATAAAATTCATCATCAAAACTGCAACGGTTAATCCTACGCAACCGTACATAAATGCCGTAATGGCAATACGTGTTGGTGCCAAGCCCATAGCTTTGTCTAGCCCGTGCACCGGAAACGGTGTATATATTTCTTCAATGTGATGCTTCTCTGCCTTTACCTTTTTAACGGCAGACATTAACACATCATCATCGGTATAAATAGCATGAATTACTTTTGAAGCTTCCATATACTATATTAGTTGTTTATTAATTTTTCAGCTTGTCCAGCCCAATCATCACGTTCCGCTCTTCCTGGGAAAGACCCCGTGAGTTCGTCTAACAAGTCGTATTCTGTTTTGGTCATCTTGGCTACCTGACGGTATTTATAGATACCAATGCTATTCAGTACACCTTCCATCTTAGGACCAACACCACTGATTTTCTTTAAATCGTCAGGGAATTCCGTATCAGGGTTATAGGTTCCAATGTTTCCTAATAGCGCATTCACTTTCTCAGAATCATTACCTAATGGTTTTGTTTCAGAAGACGTTGTCGCTGGTAAAGGCGTTACAGACGTTCTAGCGTCTGCTCCTGTACCGACTAAACTATCACCACGCTCTCTGATTTTTTTGTAACGCTCTCCTGAAGATTTCAAAATAGTCTTAACCTCCGCTTGCGCGATTACAGGGAATGTACGTGAATATAATAGGAACAATACAAAGAAGAATCCGATGGTTCCGATAAAGATGCCGATATCAACAAAAGTTGGAGAGAACATCGTCCACGAAGATGGTAAGTAATCTCTGTGCAATGACGTTACGATAATCACAAAACGCTCAAACCACATCCCTATGTTTACCACAATAGAAATAAAGAACGAGAACATGATGCTAGTACGCAATTTCTTGAACCACATAAACTGTGGCGAGAATACGTTACAGGTCATCATCGCCCAATAGGCCCACCAGTAAGGTCCCGTTGCTCTGTTTAAGAAGGCATATTGCTCATACTCAACACCAGAATACCATGCGATGAAAAGCTCCGTGATGTAGGCAACACCTACAATAGAACCTGTAATCATGATGACGATATTCATCAATTCAATATGTTGAACGGTGATATAATCTTCGAGATTACACACTTTACGCATGATAATCAATAAGGTATTTACCATGGCGAATCCTGAGAAAATCGCACCAGCAACGAAGTATGGTGGGAAAATCGTGGTATGCCATCCTGGGATTACCGACGTAGCAAAGTCAAACGATACAATGGTGTGTACAGAAAGTACAAGCGGTGTAGCTAAACCAGCAAGTACCAAGGATACTTCTTCAAAACGTTGCCAATCTTTAGCACGTCCTGACCATCCAAAACTTAATAAAGAATAGATCTTCTTTTGGAACGGCTTTACCGCTCTATCTCTAATCATGGCGAAATCCGGTAATAAACCTGTCCACCAGAATACTAATGAAACCGATAGGTATGTAGAAATCGCAAATACATCCCAAAGTAACGGGGAGTTAAAGTTTACCCATAAGGACCCAAATTGGTTAGGGATTGGCAATACCCAATAGGCTAACCATGGACGACCCATGTGGATAATTGGGAACAAACCTGCCTGTACTACCGAGAAAATGGTCATCGCTTCCGCAGAACGGTTGATGGCCATACGCCATTTTTGACGGAAGAGTAAAAGTACCGCGGAAATCAGTGTTCCTGCGTGACCAATACCTACCCACCAAACGAAGTTGGTAATATCCCAAGCCCAGTTAACGGTCTTGTTAAGACCCCAAACACCGATACCTGTTGATATGGTATAAATAATACAACCTATTCCCCAAAGGAAGGCCACAAGCGCAATGCTGAATACTATCCACCAAGCTTTATTGGCTTTACCTTCTACAGGTCTAGCAACGTCCACGGTTACATCGTGGTAAGATTTCTCTCCTGTAACTAAAGGTCTTCTAATAGGTGCTTCGTAATGAGACGCCATAATTATATACGTATTTCTTTATTTTAGACTATGCTTTACTAGTATTTCTCACTTTGGTATGGTAGAATACGTTTGGCTTTGTCCCTACGTGCTCTAACAAGTGATACATACGGTCACTTTCTTTTAAATCTGCAATCTTGCTTTTCTTGTCGTTGATGTCACCAAAAATCATAGCGCCATTACCACAAGCAGCAGAACATGCTGTCTGGAATTCTCCGTCCTTCACCTCACGGCCATCGCGCTTAGCATCCAAAATGGTCTTTTGTGTCTTTTGAATACACATAGAACATTTTTCCATCACACCACGAGAACGTACTGTAACATCTGGATTCAATACCATACGACCTAAATCATCATTCATAAAGTAATCGAACTCATCATTTTGGCTGTATAAGAACCAGTTGAATCGACGTACTTTATACGGACAGTTATTGGCACAGTAACGTGTCCCTACACAACGGTTATACGCCATATGGTTTTGACCTTGGCGACCATGCGCTGTAGCCGCAACCGGGCAAACCGTTTCACACGGTGCGTGGTTACAGTGTTGACACATTACAGGTTGGAATGCTACTTGAGGATTATCAGCAGGACTTTCCATCTCACCAAACTCACTCAATGAACTTCCAAGTCCAGAAATATTTTCTTTCTTTTCGTTATCTGAAGCAAAGCTGTCTTCGGACGAATAATATCTATCAATACGCAACCAGTGCATATCTCTACTACGACGAATTTCAGACTTACCAACAACAGGAACGTTGTTTTCTGCATGACACGCAATAACACAAGCACCACAACCTGTACAGGCATTTAAATCAATAGATAAATTGAAGTGGTGTCCGATAGAACGGTCAAATTCCGTCCATAAATCTACATCCGGAGAAGTTACCGGCGTTTCAATATGGTCTTTTGATACTTCTGGAATTGGATTCCAGTAGTGCTTATCTTTTGTATTGAATACTTCTAGGGTCGTTTCACGAATGATATCACCACGACCCATTAATGTGTTATGCAACTGTACACAGGCAAACTCATGAATTCCTGCTGCCTTACTAACACTTACATTTTGTAAAGCATTAAAGCCTTGGTACAAAGGATATGCATTAACACCAGTTTGTAATTCTTCTTTTAAACCGTCTGTTCTACCATAACCTAAAGCCAGACCAACAGAACCTCTCGCCTGTCCTGGTTGAATGATAACCGGTACATTCTTAACACTTACACCGTTAACCGTAACATCAGCGTAACTTCCGTTGAGACCACCATTAGCTACATTATAATTTTCTAAGCCCAGTCTTTCTGCATCAGCTTTAGACACCGTTAAGTAGTTATCCCATGACGTTCTTGTAATAGGATCTGGAAACTCTTGTAACCATGGGTTATTGGCTTGTTGCCCATCGCCCATACCAACTTTGGTATATAAAGACAATTCCATGCCTTCGGACTTTGCCGACCTTGCCAAAGCAATCGCCGCGTTTCCGCTTACCGTTGGTGCTTCAACAGTTTCTGTCTCGTCTGAAGCAGGTTCAATAGCAGGAACATCTTCCGACACTGAATTTCCTTCTGAAACATAAACACCATCATGAAGTGCCTGGTTATAACCAGAACCACCTAAGATAGAGTCTTGCCAATTTTTCTTTATATAATCGCTGTAGGACATGTCGTTATCTGTCCATTTCAACAACGTATCTTGAAATTGTCTTGTATCAAACAACGGACGAATCGTCGGTTGCGTTAAGGCATAATGTCCCGCTTTAAATTCAACGTCACCCCAAGATTCTAAATAGTGAGGTGTTGCCGCTATATGAGTAAAGTTTTTAGACGTTTCGTCCTGCTTCATGGTGAAGGCAATCGACACATCTGTTTTTGCCAAACCTTCTGCAAAATCAGAAGCATTAGGTAACGTATACATTGGATTGACACCAACAGTAATGATGGCACCAATCTTTCCGGCTTTCATATCGGCAACCAATTGGTTCACCGCTTTATCATTTCCTTGACGTGTCAATACAGTCGTCTTTGAATCAAAAGCTTTGCTTGAAAGCGCTTCGTTAATTTCGAAAGCAACAGTCTGCGCATTCACATCTTGAATACCAGTAACTACAACAGCATTACTTCCTGCACGTTTTAATTGCGAAGCCGCATCTTGAACTGCCTTGCTTAAGTTTTCAGGAAGATTCACAGAACCTCCACCAACAATTAAGCTATGTAGTTGTGCCAAGGCTAATTTTTGCTGGCTTGGTGTCATCGGCACACGCTTATCCGCGTTTGCACCAGTGAGTGACATGTTCGCTTCAAACTGAATATGTCTAGACATTTTTCCGTTTACCGGAATTCTATTTTTAGCGTATCCGCCATCAAAGCCGCCGCCTTGCCAATCACCTAAGAAATCAGCACCGACAGAAACGATAGTCATCGCTTTTGAAAAATCATAATTCGCTAAACCACGCTTGCCATATTTTGCTTCGTAAGCATCTAAAGCCGCAGATTCTGAAACCGCATCGTAAACAACGTGTCTTACATTCCTGAATTTTTCAGAGAACTCAGAAATCAATTTCGCCGTTGATGGGCTAGCAAAAGTTTGTGTTAATAAGGCAATCTCTTTACCACCAAGGTTAGAAAGTGCGCTTCTCGCTTCATCATCAAACTGAGACCATGAGATTGGTGCACCACCTTTTAAAGGCGACTTAACACGCAAGCTGTCGTACAAGCCTAAAACCGAAGCATTAACTCTAGCATTGGCATGACCATTAGTCTTTGCCATCTCATTATTCTCGATTTTAATCGGGCGACCTTCTCTAGTCTTTACCAAAACACTTGCAAAATCGTAACCATTTGCAATAGTTGTGGCATAATAGTTAGCAACACCAGGAACAATCTCCTTTGGTTGCACTACATAAGGAATGGATTTAATCACTGGTCCTTCACAAGCGGCCATAGAAGCGGCTGCAGTACTAAAACCAACATATTTTAAGAAATCACGACGTGTCGTATTTGATGATTCCAAGGCTGCTTTATCGCCTAAAAATTCATCCGTCGGAATTTCCTCAACAAATTCATTCTGTTGTAGCGTCTCAACAATAGAGCTGTTTGCGTCTAGCTCTTCAACACTTTTCCAGTATTTTTTGTTTGATGACATATTCTTGATTTATAATTTTTGATTTTCGATTTTCGATTTTGGACAATCGTCATTCGTCAATCGTAATTCTTCAAATTTTTGTTTTCTCTTTATGAGATTCCTGTTTTCACAGGATTTAATAGTGACATTTTCCACATTCCAAACCACCCATCATAGCTACTGTCAACTGATCGACGTTATACTTTTTAGAGAGTTGCTCGTGGATTTTATCATAGTAAGCGTTGTCTTTCACTTTTACATTGGTTTCACGGTGACAGTTGATACACCACCCCATAGTCAATGTTGAGTGTTGGGACATGATTTCCATTTCCTCAACAGGACCGTGACAGGTCTGGCACTCAATACCACCAACCACCACGTGTTGCGAGTGATTGAAATATGCAAAATCTGGAAGGTTATGAATTCTAATCCATTTTACAGCCTCAGTTTTGCCAGTATACGCCTGTGTAGTTTCGTTCCAACCCACGGCTTGATATAATTTCTTGATTTCAGCATTGTAGTCTACACCATATTCTTGACCTTCAGCATAGGTTTCTGGTGCAACTTCTGAAATGGATTTGTGACAGTTCATACAGATATTCAATGATGGAATACCTGAATGCTTGCTCACTCTTGCAGACGAGTGACAGTATTTACAATCAATGCCGTTGTCTCCAGCATGGATTCTGTGCGAATAGTGAATTGGTTGCACCGGTGCGTAACCTTGGTCTACACCTACAGACATCATAGCGCCGTACATAAAGTAAGCACTACCCAATAAGAAAAGAATAGCAGTAACCATCAACAAAAACTGATTCTCAACAAAAGCTTTCCATAAGGGCTTTCCTTTTGGCTTTTCCTCAATAGCGATGCCTTTGTCTTCCGCAAAACGCTTTAATGTTCTGTTGACCAAAAATAAAGCACCTGCTAACAACATGAATAATAATGCTAAAGCGCCTAGTATGATTGTATTCGAACCTCCTCCAGAACCAGTCCCAGCAACATCACCCTCTTTTGGTGGCGGTGGCGGTGGTATTGGTTCCGCCGTGTAGGCCAAGATGTCAGAAATATCCTTATCGCTCAACTGAGGAAAGGCGGTCATTGCCGTTTGGTTATACTCGTTGTAAATTTTTACAGCATAAGCATCGCCAGAGGCAATCATCCCAGCACTATTTCTAATCCACGCATTAAGCCATGTTCTGTCTAAACCTTCTTCTTCGGCAAGGCGTGTTTCTACATTACGCAATGCTGGCCCAGTCATTGGCTTATCTAACTTGTGACAAGAGGCACAGTTGGTGTTAAACAGCGCTTTCCCAGCTGCAGGATCACCAGCAGAGGCATCCGCTGTGGCAGGTGCATCAGTAGTTTCCGCAGTGTCTTGAGCTAAAAGTGGGGTTGCAAACGTAAATAAGAAAACAAAACCTAAACGAAGAAATTTTGAGGCTAGTTGGCGGTAAATCACCTGTTTCATATTATATGTTGAATTATCTTCTAAACTTTGGTATGATTTTTTCATCTAAATCTGAAAAAAATAAGGTTATAAAAACTCATGCAAAAGTAAGATATAAAGTCGATTTTATAAATGTTAGCGAAGTGTTAATAGCTAATTTATAAGCGTTCTAAATAAGATTTTTTTGACCTTTTACGTTAATATAATTTACCTTTGAATTTAAATAGATTACCCATGAAAAACTCAATATTAAAATCCCTTTTAGTTTCGGCAATTTTTGCCCTCGGCTTTGTAGGATATGCGCAACAGGGCGAAGTAGAAGTAATCCAAGACCCAAATATTGAAAAATTGTTGGAATATAAGAAGGATTTGAGGACGGTGAATGTCTATAAAATTCAGATTTTTCAAGGCTCACGTGCCGAAGCAGAACGCGTGCATTCCAAGTTTAAATCGCTCTACGGTCAATGGCCAACGTCCATGGAATTCAATACACCAAACTATAAGATTTGGGTTGGGAATTTCAGGGATCGATTGGAAGCTGATCGTGCGTTGGCTCGTATAAAACGTAGTTATATGAATGCCTTTATTTTTCAGCCGAAGAAAGGTTAAGACCTTGAGAATTATAGTTAATAAAAAAGCCTCGCAATGCGAGGCTTTTTTATTAATTTACTCATACCTGCCAGGTCACCAAGACCTTGCAGGACCACTTAATTCATTATAGGTTTACTTCAGCTTTTTCTTCACTTCCACTTCTTGGAAGGCTTCTAATACATCACCTTCTTTGATGTCATTATAATTCTTGATTTGCATACCACAATCGTAGCCTTTAGAAACTTCTTTAACGTCATCCTTAAAGCGTTTTAACGAGGCCAATTCACCTGTGTAAATTACCACACCATCACGGATTAAACGGATACCTGAGTTTCTATAAATCTTACCGTTAGTCACCATACAACCGGCGATACTTCCGATTTTAGATACTTTAAAGATTTCTCTAATCTCAGCCGTACCTGTAATCTCCTCTTTTAATTCTGGAGATAACATACCTTCCATAGCATCCTTCAAATCATTGATGGCATCATAGATAATGGAGTAAGTTCTGATATCGATTTCTTCCTTATCTGCTATCTGACGTGCGTTACCCATAGGTCGTACGTTAAATCCGATAATAATAGCATCCGACGCTGTGGCCAATAACACATCACTTTCTGTAATGGCACCAACCCCTTTGTGGATAATATTCACTTGGATTTCTTCCGTAGATAATTTCTGGAATGAGTCAGTCAATGCTTCAACAGAACCGTCCACATCACCTTTAAGGATAATGTTCAACTCTTGGAAATCACCGAGGGCTATACGTCTTCCGATTTCATCAAGCGTAATATGACGCTGCGTTCTAACGGATTGCTCACGCTGTAATTGCGTACGTTTTGAAGCAATTTGCTTCGCTTCGCGCTCGTCTTCAAATACATTGAACTTATCACCTGCTTGTGGCGCACCGTCCAATCCTAAGATAGACACTGGCGTTGATGGGCCTGCTTCTTGAACATCATTACCTCGCTCATCTTGCATGGCTTTGACTTTACCAGAATTTTTTCCGGCTAAAACATAATCTCCAACTTTTAATGTACCTGCCTGTACCAATATTGTAGAAACATACCCACGCCCTTTGTCCAAGAAAGCCTCTACAACCGTACCAACGGCTGGTTTATCTGGATTTGCCTTTAGCTCTAATAATTCAGCTTCCAACAATACCTTCTCTAATAATTCTTTAACGCCTGTTCCGAATTTAGCAGAGATATCATGAGACTGGATTTTTCCACCCCAATCCTCTACCAATAAATTCATCTGTGCCAATCCTTCCTTAATCTTCTCAGGATTTGCATCTGGCTTATCAATTTTATTAATCGCAAATACAATAGGAACGCCCGCTGCTTGCGCATGCGAAATAGCTTCCTTTGTTTGTGGCATAATATCATCATCTGCCGCCGCTACAATAATCGCAATATCCGTTACCTGGGCACCACGTGCACGCATCGCCGTAAAAGCCTCGTGACCTGGTGTATCCAAGAAGGCAATTTTTTGACCATTGTCTAACTGTACACCATAAGCACCGATGTGCTGTGTAATTCCACCAGACTCACCAGCAATTACGTTCTCTTCACGGATGTAATCCAGTAAAGACGTTTTACCGTGATCAACGTGACCCATTACCGTAACAATAGGCGCTCGTGATACTAAATCTTCTGGCTTATCTTCAACTTCTTCAATCGACTCCTCGATATCAGCAGTGACAAATTCTACTTCGTATCCGAACTCTTCAGCGACGATAGATAAGGTTTCCGCGTCTAAACGCTGGTTCATCGTCACCATCATACCAAGAGACATACAGGCTGAAATAACTTGAGTCACCCCAACTTCCATCATCGTAGCAACTTCACTTACGGTTACGAATTCTGTAACTTTAAGTGTTTTGCTTTCCTGTTCTGCCAACTCTTGGTCCATCTCCGTTTGTTGACGGTGCTGATCTCTTTTCTCTCTACGATATTTGGCACCTTTTCCTTTAGAACTCTTTCCTTGAAGTTTTTCTAACGTTTCACGGATTTGCTTTTGTACTTCTTCCTCGGTAGGCTCCTCTTTAACCACTTTAGGGCGTTGGGCTTGTCCACCTCTGCCTTTACCGCGTCGGTCGTTAGAGTAGTTTCCTTTATTATCTCCGGCTTTGCTGATACGGCGTCTTTTTCGCTTGGCACCACCTTTATCGTCGGATTTTTCTTCTTTCTTTTTCTTTGGCTTATCGAACTTGGTTAAATCGATTTTATCACCAGCGATTGTAGGGCCAGAAAGCTTTCGGTAATTGGTTTCCACTACTTCTTTAGCTGGCTCTTGCTCTTCTGTAGTTTCTTTCGATTCCTCTTTCTTTTTAGTCTTTGGCGCATCTTTTTTAGCCGCAGGCTTTTTAGCCTCTTCTTTCTTAGCTGTTGGTTTTTCTGCTTTTTGAGGCGCTTCTTCCTTTTTGGCTTTTTCAGGTGCTTTCCCTTTTGCCTTTGGACCGTCTAAATCAATCTTACCAACTTGTTTTGTACCACTAAGTTCGGCCTTGGCCTTAAGAACTTCCTCTTCGGCAACTTTTGCTTGCTTAGCCTCGTCTGCCTTAGCTTTTTCTTCAAGTTCTTTTTCGCGCTTAATGCGAAGCTCTTCTTTTTCTTTCATTTTGGCTTCACTAACCTCCTGCGCTTTTTCGCGCTTGGTCGCGTCCGTCTGAAACTCATCAGACAAGACGTCGTAAACCTCTTGTGAAAGTTTTGTATTAGGACTCTTGTCTATCTCGATGCCCTTGGATTCTAAAAAATCCACGGCACGATCAATAGAAATATTGAGTTCTCGTAATACCTTGTTTAATCTAATTGTTTGAGCCATATATGCTGTAATATAACTTATATTTTATATTAATCTTCGAATTCTTCTTTTAGAATCCTAATCACTTCTATTACAGTTTCTTCTTCAAGATCTGTACGTTTTACAAGATCATTAACATCTTGTTCTAATATACTTTTAGCAGTATCTAATCCTGCTTTGCTAAATTCATCGATAATCCATCCATCGATTTCATCCGAGAATTCTTTTAATTCTACATCTTCTTCTGCACCTTCTCTAAATACATCAATTTCATAACCCGTTAGCTTACCAGCTAAACGAATGTTATGACCTCCACGACCGATGGCTTTAGAAACTTCTTCTGGCTTCAATAATACCTCAGCACGCTTGTTTTCTTCATCAATTTTAAGTGATGTAACACGCGCAGGACTCAAAGACCTTGTGATGTATAGGTTTAGGTTATTGGTATAGTTGATGACGTCAATATTTTCATTCCCTAACTCACGGACGATACCGTGGATACGAGACCCCTTCATCCCCACACAAGCGCCAACTGGGTCAATTCTATCATCGTAAGAATCTACAGCTACTTTTGCTTTTTCACCTGGAATACGAACTACGTTTTTAACGGTAATAAGACCATCAAACACTTCAGGGATTTCCTGCTCAAATAACTTCTCCAAAAATACTGGAGAGGTTCTAGACATTATAATCGCTGGTTTCGTCCCTTTCAACTCTACGCTTTCAATAATTCCTCTGACGTTTTCTCCTTTTCTGAAGAAATCTGAAGGAATCTGTTTGTCTTTTGGCAATATGATTTCGTTACCATCGTCATCTAAAAGAATGATGGCTCTATGACGAATATGGTGTACCTCCGCCGTATAGATTTCACCTTCTAATTCCTTAAACTGCTTATAGATATTTGTGTTATCGTGCTCATGGATTTTTGAAATCAAATTTTGACGCAAGGCCAAAATAGAACGACGTCCTAAGTCAATCAGTTTTACTTCCTCTGCTACATCCTCGCCAACTTCAAAATCGGGCTCAATTTTCTGGGCCTCAGACAATTCAATTTCTTGGTTTGGCTCTTCAACCTCACCATCAGCAACAACGATACGGTTTCTCCAAATCTCTAAATCCCCTTTATCTGGGTTTATAATAATATCAAAATTGTCGTCATCACCATACTTCTTTTTCAATGCGTTACGCAACACATCTTCCAAAATCGCCATTAGCGTAACTCTATCTATTAATTTATCATCTTTAAATTCTGAAAATGATTCAATTAACGCTACATTTTCCATAATTGATAGGAATTAAAATTTAATTATAACTTTTGCCTCTTTAATATCGTCGAAGGCTATTTTTGCTTCTTTATTTACTGTGACTTTACCTTTACCTACAGGCTTTGGCTCACGTGTTTTCCATCTTAAAACAACACCGTCTTCATTAGCTTCATCGAGCTTTCCTTCAATCGTTTGGTCGTCTTTGGTTTTTACTTCTAAATGACGTCCTACGTTTTTGGCATATTGTCTCGGCATAGTAAGCGGTGATGTGGCTCCGGCGGATAGCACTTCCAGAGAAAAATCTTCTTCTTCTCTATCTAAGTTATGCTCAATAGCACGACTGATAAACATACAGTCTTCAACCAGCACACCATTGTCTCCGTCAATAACAACCTTAATGTGGTTGTCAGCACTCATATCCATTGAGATTAAGAACAAGTCTGTGCGCTCATCCAAGGCGCCTTGTAATAATTCTTCTACTTTCTGTCTTAACATAGGATTATAAAAAGAGGGGACTTTCCGTCCCCTCGTCTATTCATTTTCGTAAACAACGGTGCAAATATACGATATTATTTGGGTTTTGCAAGACCTTAATTCGCCTCTTAATCGACCTTAAACACAATAATTTTATTCCTAAATACCAGAAAACAAAAATCCCAACCATAACAATGATTGGGATTATCAATTTTAGTTGGCCCACTAGGGCTCGAACCTAGACTCTTCTGGACCAAAACCAGACGTGTTGCCAGTTACACCATGGGCCATCATCCTAAAATGAGGATGCAAATTTAAGACAAACTTTCAGTTGGGCAAAAAAATCATTGAAAAAATAAACGTTTTTACTTAACGTTACCTTAAATAGCTCCTGAATGTGCTAATTATTACTAAATTCGCCAACATCAAATCCGAAGACATTTATGACCGCATTTAACTTTAAACGGTGGAATACCATTATTAGTTGGACTGCCTTTGCCATAGCATTTATCACCTACGCGCTAACCATAGAGCCCACAGTAAGTTACTGGGATGCTGGGGAGTACATTTTAACCTCATCAAAATTACAGATTGGACATCCGCCAGGCGCACCACTCTATCAGATTATGGGTGCTTTCTTCTCAATATTCACCTTTGGAAATACGGAATACGTCGGTATGATGATGAATATGATGAGCGCAACCGTTAGTGCATTCACTATATATGTGATGTTTTTGACCATATCATTGTTACTGAAAAAACTCGTTAAATACAATCCTGAAACTGATAATCACCCAAAAGCCTATGCCATTTTAGGTAGTGCTTTAGTGGGCAGTCTAGCGTTTACCTTTACGGACTCATTTTGGTTTAATGCCGTAGAGACCGAAGTGTACGCCATGGCGACGCTTATCATGTCCATATTGTTTTACTGTGCTTTGCGTTGGGAGCAAGACATGCACCAACCTCGTGGTCACCGCTGGTTGATTCTTATTGCCTTTTTAATCGGGTTGTCTTTTGGGGTTCATTTTATGGGACTATTGACGATTCCGGCTATTGGTTTGATTTATTATTTCAAAAACTATAAGACGATTACGGTTAAGAATTTCATTCTGGCCAATGTCATTTCCGCAGGTATCCTCTTGATTATTTTCAAGTTTATTGCGCCTAACTTATTGCGCTACTTCAGTTGGATGGAAATCAACCTCGTCAATGCATTGGGTCTGCCCTTCCATTCCGGAAGTATTATCGCCGGGCTTCTATTAATCGGGTTGTTTTATTATGGTTTGAATTATACTAGAAAGAAAGGTCACATCCACGGTAACAACATCATTTTGTGTCTCATGTTCATTTTCATTGGGTTTTCGTCTTGGTTGATGTTGCCGATTCGGTCTAATGCGGATGTGATTATGAATCAGAATGCACCATCGGATGCTAGACGACTGCTCGCCTATTACAACTTGGAGCAGTATCCTGAAACACACCTGTTCTACGGCCCTCAGTTTACCGAAGTGTATTCTGGCGCAGATGAAAACAAACCCTTTGTAGACGATAAAAAGTACTACGAAAAGGATTATGAAAAAGGCGAATACGTGGTCATCAACGATTGGAAAAACGCCAAACAAAACTACAACTCAGAACACGCCATGTTACTCCCACGGATGTGGAGTACCGAACATAACGAAAACTACATGATGTTCACTGGGCTTATCGATTTTAAACTAAAGCCCGATTTAGCTACAACCTTTTATGAAACGGCACGTGGTGCTGGCTATCCAGAAGAACAAGCCAACGCCTACTCTAGCGAGCGCATGCGCGAACTGAACAATATGGTTCAGGATTTTAGGATGCGCGTTGCCCGTGGCGAAATTGATTACGAAGATTACGACCGCTTCTTAAAAGATAATGCCCAATCTTATTTTGAAGTGGAAAAGCCTTCCATGCTAGACAATATTGTTTATATGGTACAATACCAATTTGGCTATATGTACTGGCGTTATTTTATGTGGAATTTTACCGGACGCCAAAACGATGAGCAAGGTAAATACGACGATTTTAATGGCAATTGGATTTCAGGAATTCCTTTTATCGATGCCCTTCATTTAGGGATGTCTCAAGATAATCTTCCGACCGATGTTACAGAAAACAAAGCCCGAAACACCTATTATTTTCTACCATTCATTTTAGGATTAATTGGTTTTTTCTTCTTGTTTAATTCAGATAGAAAACGCTTTTGGGTGCTCTTGGTGTTTTTCTTAATGACCGGATTGGCCATTCAATTTTACACCAATATTAGACCGTTTGAACCGCGTGAACGTGATTATTCCGTAGTAGGGTCTTTCTATGTCTTTGCAATTTTTATCGGATTTGGTGTTTATGCGCTCTATAATTTATTGACCGCAAAAGCCAAGCAAAGCAAACTACCGGTTATCGGTGTAACACTGGCTTGTTTGGTGCTTGTTCCTGGGATTTTAGGTGCGAACAATTGGGACGACCATGACCGCTCAGGCAAATACACCGCCAATTCTATGGCGCGGAAATATTTGGAATCCTGTGCGCCAAACGCCATTCTGTTTACCATTGGGGACAATGACTCTTTCCCGCTTTGGTATCTTCAGGAGATTGAAGGTGTTCGTAGAGATGTACGTGTGGTCAACACCAGCTTATTGCAAACCGATTGGTATATCGACCAAATGAAACGCAAGGCCTATACCAGCGAACCTATGCCTTCAGAATTGACTCACAACCAATACCGATTCGGGACGCGTGATTTCATAATGCGCCGTGAGATTTCGGGTGATACCATCCCTATTCAAACGTTCATGGACTTTATTTCGAGCGATAAAGCCAGTACAAAACTCAAATACGTGGTGCAACAACAAGGCGAAGACCCTAGAGGTTATCCAAACGCTATGTTGAATAGTAATTATTTCCCAACACGAAATATTAGCATTCCTGTTAATAAGGAAAACGTATTGGCTACTGGCTTGGTTAAGCCCGAAGATGCTGAAAAGATTGAAGACACCATCTATATGAATATCAGTAGCAGTGCCATTTATAAAAACCGTCTGTTTATGCTAGATATCATAGCCAATAACGATTGGGAACGCCCCATTTATTTTAGTGGCGGTGCCTTTGGTGATGAGGACTATCTGTGGCTTAAGGATTATTTACAATTAGACGGCATGTGCTACAAACTCGTGCCGATTAAAACACCTGTTGACCGTGCGAATCCTTTTGATATGGGTCGTGTGGACGTAGATTTGATGTACGAAAAAGTAAAATCCTGGGATTGGGGTGGCAGTGGTGAAGATATCTACCATGATACCGAAACCCGTAAAAACGGAATTACCTATCGTGGAAATTTAGCCCGATTGATTGAAGGCCTAATAAATAACGATGAGTACGAAAAAGCCGAAGAAATCGCAGACTTGGCAATGGAAAAAATGCCAGTGGATGACTTTGGATTCTACACCTTGTTAGAACCTTATATTAGTGCTTACTATCAAATTGAAAAGGAAGACAAAGCCCGAAAATTATACAACGATGTCGCTGTAAAATACCAAGAGCGTTTAAGCTATTTTGGTGGTTTGGATGTTGATGTGCAAGAACGATTGATTGAAGAAATCTTTACCGATATTCAGAAGTATCGCTCTTTGGTGGATGTCACTGTGGCTTATGGTGATGAGGAATTCTCGCTACAGGAAACCCGAAAATTTAATAAGTATCTGAGCTTATTTGATAGATTGCTTGGCCAAGACACACCAGAATTGCCAGACCCAACGGATGTGGATATTCAAGATTTATTGAATGATTCTTCGGGAACCATTATAGAACCAGAGTCTGAAAATGATTCTACAGTAGACAACTAAATCATGAAACTGGTTCCGGCGAAAACGCCGACTTTGGTTAAGCGTTTATTCCCCAATTTTATTTGGAATATCGACACCAAAGAAAAAGTGCTGTACCTCACATTTGATGATGGCCCAACACCACAAATCACCGAGTGGGTTTTAGAAATTTTGGAGGAGTACAAGGCCAAAGCCACTTTCTTTTGTATTGGTTCCAACATTGAAAAGCATCCTGATATTTTTGATGCTATTTTAAAATGTGGGCATGCGGTTGGGAATCACACCTATAATCATCTTAAAGGTTGGAAACACAAGACTACGGACTATCTTTTTGATATTGAAAAAACTCAAAGTCTTATAAATTCCAAAATCCAATTACTAAATTCCAACGCACACTCGGACGCCGATTGGAATTTGGAGCTTGAACATTGTAATTTGAAACTGTTCCGTCCTCCCTACGGCAAACTCAAAACCAAACAAGCTAAACAACTTCAAAACCTCAACTACAAAACAGTCATGTGGGATGTGTTATCTTTTGATTGGGACGCTTCAGTATCTGAAGAAGCCTGTTTAAAAAATGTCACCAGCTCCGCCAAAGAAGGAAGCGTTGTGGTGTTTCATGATAGTGTAAAGGCGTCTCGGAATTTGCGGTATGTGTTGCCGAAGGTTATGGAATATTATTCTGCGTTGGGGTATTCTTTTAAGAATATTTACTAAACATACTCCTGTACCAAACCAATCAAAGTGTCTGCATCTAGCTCACCGCTTTGGCGCCATTTCATTTCGCCATTTTTGTAGATAATCAATGTCGGTAAGCCTTTAACCCGAAGTGCTTCAGCCAATTCCTTGTTTTTGTCTACATCGATTTTAATGACTTTGGCCTTATCTCCCAAGGCCGCCGCAACATCCCTAAGTACGGGATGCATTGCTAAAGATGGTTCGTTCCATTCGGTAAAGAAATCCAATAACACCGGAATCTCTACATCTATTAATTCGCCAAATTTTGACATACGTAACAGTTTTTGATAAAACTATGGTTTCACAAACCTAAGCATTTTTATGAGGCGCTTTAACCCAAAAGGGATAGTTCGCTAATTATTATGCTTTTATAAATATACTAAAAACCTGAAACACCACCATATTTTTAGGCGTTTTGCGGTGCTTTTCCTTTTTTAAGTTCTATCACAGTAATTTCTGGCCAAATGCCCACACGTCCTGGATAACCCAAATAGCCAAACCCACGATTCACGTTGATGTACTGCCCTACTTCTTCGTAGATTCCCGCCCATTGCTTGTAACGCCATTTAACGGGGCTCCATTTTATCCAACCTGGGATTTCAATTCCAAATTGCATCCCATGCGTATGTCCGCTTAGCGTTAAGTGGTAATGGTAGTCGTCTGGTACAACTTCAGCTTCCCAATGACTAGGGTCGTGACTCATCAGTATTTTAAAATCTTCAGGCGTGATTTTTTCTTTAGCTTTTTGAAGGTCACCCGCCTTTTTAAAACCGCCTTTACCCCAATTCTCAACCCCAACTAACGCCAAACGCTGGCCATCTTTTTCTAAAAAACGACTATCATTCAACAACAAATCGAACCCAATATCTTTTTGTAGGGTCTTTAAATCTTCCAAATTTTGGGCTTTGGCTTCTGCTGTTGGCCAATCCACATAATCCCCATAATCGTGATTACCAAGTACAGAAAACTTACCGTCTTTGGCCTTCAAACGTTTAAAGGTGTCGCGCCAGGGTTCCATTTCGCTAGATTTGTTATTCACCATATCGCCTGTAAAAAGAATAACATCAGAAGCTTGTTCATTTACTAAATCAATGGCGTATTCAATCTTCTTCTTGTTATCAAAACTGCCAGAATGTATATCGCTCAATTGCGTAATTCTATAACCGTCAAAAGCGTCAGGAAGGTCTTCAAAATGAAGCGTATAATTCAACACCCTAAAATTGTATTTGCCTTTATACATGCCGTAAAGCAAAGAGGTGAAGGGAATGGCGGCCAATCCTAATGCGATTTGACTGATAAACTTTCGGCGGGAAGGCAGGTAGAAAGACTCGCGTGTGACCAACTTATCATAAACACCTAAAGCACCACGTATGATGTCTTCGCCCAACATTATCGGGACAATCACCAAATTAAAGGACATAAACGCCAACAGAAAGCCAAAGGCGTAACTCTTGGTTGGATTCAATACACGCCCTTCTGAAGTAATCGCAAATTGATATATGAAATTACCAATGACCAGCAGGGCAACGGCAACATACAGATAGTAAATCCATTGTTGCTTAGTCGCTGTTTTTACAGCCTGAAAGCCATAGATGGTAAAGAAAATATATATTATTCCGAAGATAATCCAACGTGTCATAAAACCGAGTTATGCGGTAAAATTAAGGAATCCTCAAAGCTTCGGTCTTACAAAAGTGTTAAAGGTCTTTATTTGAAGGTCATCTAATTCGGTAGCATCTGTTTTAAATTGGATAGCGCGCGTTTGGTTGGGCAACAGGTCGAAAAAATTATCCTCAAAATGCCCTTTTAAATTTGAAAACATGAAGACATCTTTTTGAAGCGTTTCACTTTGAAGTTCTATTAAAAATCCATCTGCCGTTTTTGAAATGCTTTTATTAATTAAGCTTTGTTTGAGTTTTAAGTTTTTTGGTCGTTCAAAATAATGTAAAAAAGTTTGTCCTTGATACGTGGCGACAAGTACAGCTTCTTCTTTTTTGAAATCCATTCCGAGTAAGGATTGCCTCATGATGCGTTGACTAGTGTTAGGTGCAACACGTTTTGGCCCTGTATTTTCCCATACAATGCGTCCATCAAAGTCCATAATCTTCAACGATAATTGCCCAGACTGTGCTTCTAATTTATCGTTGACTATCCATACGCTCAATGTATCATTTTCCAAATTTGAAGACACCAAAACATCCCTAAAACTGCGTTTGGTTTTATAGTGCAAGGCTTTCCAATTGCCCATAAAATCGATACTACTCCAAGACACCACTGGCCAGCAATCATTGAGTTGCCAATAGAGCGTTCCCATATTGTAAGGTCTTGCACGGCGTTGAGCTTCAAAACCCATGGTCATACCATGAGCTTGAAGAAGTTGGCTCATATAGACATAATCTTCATCGTTATCTGGCACAGGAAAATCACGCTTCATATACTCATCAATCAGTTGAAAACCTCTCACATGTTTTTGGTGGTTTTTAAAGCCTTCGGACGAAATGTCTAAACTATCATTTTGGTTAATGTACTTAATGGCTTCGTAACTCGGGAAAGACTGAAATCCGAATTCCGACATAAAGCGCGGTACGTTGTCCTTGAGATGTTCAAACGGATAGGCATCGTGCCAAATCCACCAATCGTGTGCATCGCCTTCCGTTTTGTATTTGGGGTTGCCACGACCGTATTTTGGAGAGCTTTCCCAATAATCAGTATTCGTAAATTTTGAAACCGTTTGTGGCAAGATAGAATCGAAGACCGCTAGGTAGTTGTTCCAAATCTCCTCTTTTTCTTCCTCGCTTCGTCCGGCTTGCCAACCCCAACGGTGCCAACCTTCAGAGTTTTCGTTATTACCACACCAAAGTGCGATTGACGCATGATTTCGAAGGCGTTTTACATTGTATTCGGCTTCTTGTTTTATTTTATTCAGAAAATCAGTGTCGCCGGGATACATGGCGCAGGCAAACATAAAATCCTGCCAGACCAGAATGCCTTTTTCATCACATAACTCGTAGAAGATGTCATTCTCATAAATACCGCCACCCCAAACGCGGAGCATGTTCATATTGGCATCAACGACATCATTCAACAGTTTTTCATAATAGGTATCTGTTACCTTATTTTGAAAGCTGTGTTGTGGAATGTAATTGGCGCCTTTAGCATAGACTGGCTCACCATTGACTTTAAAGTAAAAACTCTCGCCAATACTGTCTTTTTCGGTTACCAATTCTATCTCTCTAATGCCGTACTTTGTAGAAATACTATCTAAAATTTTGTTGCCGCCTTTTACTACGACTTTAATGTCGTACAAATAAGGTTCTCCCAAATTGTGAGGCCACCAGAGTTTTGGGTTTTTGATTTGAAGGGGAATCCAATTTGGCATAAGCGGGTTTGGATTTTTAAATTTGGAAAATAAACTGTCATTGACGAACACATTATAAGTCAATTCTTGGTTTGACACTTCTGCATTATCCATCTCAATCAACAAACCAGCTTCAGAATTATCTAGACTCAATTGTTTAATATGTATGTCTTCTATCTTATACGCATTCCAAGCTTCTAATGTTATCGGTCGCCAAATCCCGCTGGTATTCAATATTGGACCCCAATCCCAACCGTACTGAAATTGTGCTTTTCGAGTAAAAATGCGTTCGCCTTCAGGGAGTTCGTAAGTGAGTTTTTCTTTTTCGATGGTTTCCTGTTTTGAAGTACTTTCAAATAGAATGCGTAAGTCGTTTTCGGGTTTGAGAATGGCTTTCACATCAACCTGCCATTTGCGAAAGGCATTATTGGCTTTTAGGATGAGGCTGTCATTCAAAAACACGGAGGCGTAGGTATCTAAACCTTCAAAATTCAGTGTGATGTGCTTTCGATTTAAAATTTTATCATCTACAGAAATCATGGTTTTATACTCCCAATCTTCGCTCGAAACCCATTGCACTTTCTGTTCGTTATCGCCGATAAATGGGTCTTCAATCACATCGTTATCTAACAAATCTGAAAACACATTGCCAGGCACCGTCGCCGATTGCCAGTTTGTGTCGGACACTTTTTTGAATTGCCAATTGTCATGAAGATTGATGGTGATTGGCACATCATGTTTAGGTTGGCAATTAAAAAGTAATGCCAAAAGTGCTAAAAGACTAAATCTCATTGAGTATAGCTTTTATCGTTTGAATATCTGACACTGTTTGAGGCATTCCAAACAGTGAAGGGTCTTGGTCAATTTTTCTGGACGCTGAGGCGTGGATTTCTTCCAGTCCGGCATCCTTAAATTTTGAGGCATTTTTAGGCGAAATACCACCTCCCGCTAAAATCGTTATCCTGCCTTTGCTTTCAACATGGAGTACTCTGAGCAATTCCAACCCTTTTTCGGCAGATGACCCTTGGCCTGAGGTTAAAATTCGGTCCACACCCAAATCAATCAATTGTTGTACAGTCTCTTTTGGGTTGATGACCTCATCAAACGCGCGATGAAAGGTAAACGGCAACGGCTTCGATAGCTCTACCAATTGTCGTGTTCGCTCCACATCTAAAGTTTTATCAGCATTTAAAACACCTGAAACAATACCGTGGCAACCCAAATCTTTGCATAATTGGATATCGTGTTTCATGATTTGAAACTCATCATCTGTATACACAAAATTGGCACTTCGAGGCCGAATCAATACACATACTGGGATGGATAATGTGTCCATCACCTGCTTCAATAAGCCATAGGATGGTGTAATACCTCCAACAGATAGTTCTTGGCATAACTCAATGCGGTGTGCACCTGCCTCTTGGGCGTTTTTTGCAGATTGGTATGAGTTGGTGCAGATTTCCAGTTTCATCGTTAGTTCCCGCTTAAGCGGGAATCTTATTTGTCATTCCTGCGTAGGCAGGAATCTTATTTATTTGAGTTTAGGGGTATCTTTAGTTCACAATAATCTCATCAATAAAGGTCCAAGCCTTATTCCCAGCACCTTGTTTTCCGTCTGGGATGGTGCCGTAGTTCGGTACTATTAGGACTATTTCTTTGGCATTAACTTTCTTGAAAGCGGAAAAATCCCAACGAAATGACTTAATATTCAATGGTTCTAAATCTTCAGCAATCAATTTATTAGCTAATACTGTATCATCTTCAAGTAATATGCGAATAGCCATATATTTTGGCGCATAAATCCACTGCCCATTACCATCATAAAATCGGGTTTCAATGGAATTAATTTCCGTTTCCTCGCCTAAATCAATCTTAACCTCAATATCCTCACCCCAAAAGCCCAGCCATTCTTTATCGCCATAACGGGTATCGCTACCAGAAATACCATTGATTAAACCTTGTGCGCCACTGCCAGAATACGCTTTGTGCGGGGGTTTATCAATCGAAATTTTTGCGCCAACGGCTTTATGAGAATTGATGTTTTGCGTGAAGGTTTTTCCTAATTTTTCATCGCCCTTAAATACCGAAGCCTTAATAGTCACGCTCTCATCTATAGGAATTTGTGAGACGTAAATTGAAGAATTAGAATTCGGTTCTGAGCCATCCAACGTATAGCGGATGTCCTTCCCTGCTATTAAGGTTTCCAACTCATAAAAAGCCATGCCATTTTCAGAAAACATCTTACCTTTTGTCTCATAGAGATGGTTGGCATAATTGATATCTAAAATATCTAATCGTTTATGAAAGTATTCTAGGCGTTTTACAAAGTCTGCATAGTTTTTATTATCAGGTGTTGTCCAATTGACCTCAGCCATAGCCAGCATTCTGGGAAATGCCATGTTTTCTACGTGGTCTTCAGTGGGCATATATTCCGTCCAGACATTGCCTTGAGCACCTAAAACGTATCTGGCTTCTTCCTTACTCAATTCTTCAGGAATTGGGTTAAATCCATACACCTTTTCCAACGGCAAAAAACCACCAATGGCCAAAGGTTCGTCCTCGTTATCGGACTGGTAATAATCGAAATAAGCATGTGAGGTCGGTGTCATAATAACGTTATGTCCGGATTGTGCGCCTTTAACTGCACCGTCTGTACCTCGCCAAGACATCACGGTAGCATTTGGTGCCAAGCCACCTTCCAAAATTTCGTCCCAACCGATGATTTGTCGACCTTTGGCATTCAGGTATTTTTCCATGCGTGTGATGAAATAATTCTGAAGCTCGTGTTCATCTTTTAGGCCTTCAGATTGTATTCTTGCTTGGCAATCTTTACAGGTTTTCCATCGTGTTTTGGGGGCTTCATCACCTCCGATGTGGATATACTCACTAGGGAATAATTCCAATACCTCATCCAACACATCTTCCAAAAATTTAAAGGTTTTCTCCTTCGTACAGTAGATGTCTTCGAACACACCCCATTTGGTGGCTACATCAACCTGTTCTCCCGTGCAACCGAGCTCAGGATAGGCCGAAATCACTGCCTGACTGTGCCCTGGCATTTCAATCTCGGGGATGACCGTAATCATTCGTTTTGAGGCGTAATCGACTATGTCCTTAATCTCTTCCTGCGTATAAAAACCGCCGTAGCGCTTCCCATCAAATTGGTGCGGTTGGTCGCTGTAATGACCAATCAAGGTTTCGTTTCGGTAAGACGAAATCTCATTCAGTTTGGGATATTTTTTTATCTCCACACGCCAACCTTGGTCGTCGGTTAAATGCCAATGAAAAGTGTTCATCTTCAGCATGGCCATAGCATCAATGTATTTTTTGATGAAGTCCACAGAATACATATGACGCGACACATCTAAATGCATGCCTCGGTAGGGAAATTGTGGAGCGTCTTTGATTTTCAAAGACTGTATTTCAATCCCTTCGGACTCATAGTCTGGAACTACAAATTCTGGTGGTAAAAGTTGAAATAAACTCTGAAGACCATAGAAAGCCCCTTCAGGCGTCGGCGCTTTTAGATGAATTAAGTCTGGGGTTATATCTAGTGTATAGCCTTCAGGATTCGTTATGTTTTCATCAAGAGAAACTCTCATTTCGTTAGTTTTTCCCGTATTCGAACCTAAAACGGAAGACGATAAAGTTTTCCAAAAGTCAACGGCGGGTTGCAGTTCTTTATCGAATGTTAAATAGGTATTTGAGCTTAATTCAAATATGCCCTCTTCAATTTGAAGGCTCTGTGGTGCGGGAATAATCTGAGGAACAACACCTTTAGACGCTTCTGTTTTGCAAGCCAGCATGGCGCAACAGAAAATCACTAGGAGGGCCTTTTCTTTGAAATGCATTTTACTATCTTAGGTGCATTAAAATTAGCAACTTTCCTATGAACCTGAAACCTATTTTGGCGTTATTGGTCATCTTATGTGTCTTTAGTTGCAATACTGACCCTAATATTGAGCCTGCCAAAAAGGACCAACCTCTCATTAACTATGTTAATACATTTATCGGAACCGGTGGTCACGGCCACACCTATCCTGGCGCTTCTGCACCGTTTGGGATGATGCAGTTGAGCCCCGATACACGGCTTGAAGGTTGGGATGGTTGCTCTGGTTATCACTACACCGACAGCTATATTTATGGTTTTTCACATACACACCTTAGTGGGACAGGCATCAGTGACTATGGCGATGTGCTTTTAATGCCAACCAATAAACCGATTTTTAATAATGGTGCTGACGGCAAGGAAGGCTATCGTGCCCATTTTTCGCACGACAATGAATTTGCCGAGCCAGGCTATTACAAAGTGAAGCTAGATTCGGTGAATATTGATGTGGAATTGACCGTTTCAAAACGAAGTGGCATCCATAAATATCAATTTCCTTCATCCGAAAACCAATATGTGATTCTGGATTTGGCACATCGAGATAAGGTATTGGACCATAAATTCACACAACTATCGCCAACCATCATTGAAGGTTATCGTCATTCTGAAGCTTGGGCAAAAGACCAACGTCTCTTCTTTTCTATGTCCTTATCCCATGAGGCAGAAATCACCTATTCTGAAGGCGACAATCCGTTAAAAGGAGCTCTTAAATTGAAGAATCCAAACAATGAAACGGTGTATATTAAAGTCGGAATTTCAGCCGTAGATATTGAAGGCGCCCGAAAGAATCGCAAAGCAGAAATCGGAAGTAAAGATTTTGAAACTATAAAAACTGAAGTTCAGGAGTATTGGGAAAAACAACTCGAAAAAATCGTCATTGAAGATGATAATTTAGATAACAAAACCAATTTCTACTCCGCATTATATCACACCATGTTGGCGCCCAATCGCTATCAAGATGTCGATGGACGTTATAGAGGTATGGATTTAGAAATTCATAACGCTGAATTTGATTACTACTCCGTCTTTTCTTTATGGGACACCTATCGCGCCGCACATCCGCTATATACCATCATAGAACAAGAGAAAACCAATGATTTCATTAATACATTTTTAGCTAAGTATGACGAAGGCGGGATTATGCCGATGTGGGATTTAGCTGGAAACTACACCGATTGCATGATTGGCTACCACGCCGTTCCCGTAATTGCCGATGCTTACTTAAAAGGTATCCGCGGTTATGATACGGAAAAGGCGTTTGAAGCTATGAAACACTCAGCGACTCGGGATAAATTCGGGTTAAACGCATACAAAGCCTATGGTTTTATTCCCGTTGACGAGGAGAGCGAATCCGTCTCCAAAACCTTGGAATATGCTTATGACGATTGGACAATTGCACAAATGGCGAAGGATATGGGCAAATCTGAAGATTACAAAACATACATTCAACGGGCACAGTATTACAAAAACGTTTTTGACCCCGAAACCAAGTTTATGCGGGGACGCTTCAGAAATACCTGGTTTGCGCCGTTTGACCCGTATGAAGTCAATTTCAATTATACCGAAGCCAACGCTTGGCAGTACAGTTTTTATGTGCCTCAGGATATTTCGGGATTTATCAATTTATTGGGAGGCAAAGACCAGCTCGAAGCTCAATTGGATGAACTTTTTTCTGCTAAAACTGACTTTACGGGTCGTGACCAATCGGACATTACTGGTTTGATTGGGCAGTATGCACACGGTAACGAGCCCAGTCACCACATGGCCTATCTCTATAATTTTGTGAACAAGCCTCACAAAACGCAGGAAAAAGTCTATCAAATCCTAACCGAATTATATCATAACGACTCCGACGGGGTTTCGGGGAATGAAGATTGTGGGCAAATGAGTGCTTGGTACGTGTTGAGTTCTATGGGTTTTTATTCCGTTACGCCAGGAAGTAATGAATACATCATTGGAACGCCCTTGTTTGATAAGGCGACTATCAATCTAGAATCCCGAAACGGGTCGGGAGGGAAACAATTTACCATCAAAGCCAATAACCGCAGTGAAATCAATAAATACGTAGAACGGGTGGTCTTGAATGGAAAAGATTTAGATGTGACGTTTTTAAAGCATGAAGACATAGTCAACGGAGGTACATTGGAATTCTTTATGACAGGCAACCCCGCCGTTTGGGGAAGTCGAGAAGGTAATGAACCAACAACCAAAATCGAAGACCATATCATTTTGCCATCGCCATATATTGAAAAAGGCGACATCACTTTTAGAGGGTCAACGGAAGTCGTTTTGAATACATCAGAACAAGATGCGAAGATATTTTATGCTTTGAATGAAGGTGAGTTTGAAACCTATAAACAACCTTTTAGCATTTCTAAAGACACCAGAGTGAAACTCTATTCAGAAAAAGGGAATCTAAAAAGTCCCGTTTTAGAAACACCCTTCTATAAAATCGACCCGAATTTAAGCATTACCCTAGAATCTGAATTCGCCAATCAGTATTCCGCAGGTGGTAACGATGCTCTAATTGACGGTATTAGAAGTACAAAAAATTACCGCACTGGTAGTTGGCAAGGTTATCATGACCAAGACTTAGTAGCGACAGTGGATTTAGGCTCACAACGAAATTTAACTGAGATTTCAGTTAATTTTCTTCAGGACCAAGGCGCTTGGATTTTCTTGCCTACTAATGTTGATATTTTAATATCGGACAACGGAAATAAATTTCAATCACTTGGTAGTTATAATGTTAATAATTCAAAAAAAGATGATGAAATTTTAATACAATCATTCTTATTTAAAAAACCGCCAAATTTGAAAATTAGATATATAAAATTAATCGCCAAAAAGCTAGGCAAATTACCCGAATGGCATATTGGCTATCCCATGGATGGTCGTAGCTGGATTTTTGTGGATGAGATTTCGGTGAAGTAATTTTAAAAAGAGAACAAAAACTAACTAACATTAATAACCAATGACAAATCAAAACAACAAATCTGCCTTAACCACATTGGTAACGGTATTTTTCTTTTGGGGCTTTATCGCCGCTTCAAACGGGGTGTTTATTCCATTTTGTAAGACTTACTTTAACATTGACCAGTTTCAATCGCAATTAGTGGATTTCGCCTTCTATGGGGCTTATTATATTGGAGCTTTGTTGCTTTTTATACTATCGAGTTCGCTTAAGAAAGACATTCTGAATAATTGGGGTTATAAAAATGGTATTGTTTATGGTTTACTCCTATCAGCAATTGGGGCTTTTGTTATGATTCCTGCAACAGCTGGTGCCGAACAAGGGCAAACGGCAGTATTTTATTTTGTTTTAGTCGCCCTATTTATTGTTGGTCTTGGCTTTTCACTACAGCAAACTGCCGCCAATCCTTTTGCGATTGCTCTTGGCGACCCCAAAACAGGTTCTCACCGATTGAATTTGGCTGGTGGCATTAATTCCTTCGGGACAACCATAGGACCCTTAGTGGTTAGCCTTGCCATTTTTGGTGCGGCCTCTTGGTCCACCGAAGAACTAGCTGGCATGATTGAACGTAACGAAATAACATTGGTTACGGTTCAGGGCCTTTACGGTGCTGTCGGCGCTTTGTTCCTAGTTGCGGCTGCGTTATTCCATTTTTCAAAAAAGTTGCCAGCTTTAAAATCAGACACCGCTTTTGAACCTGCAAATAAAGCCAAAAACTTACTCATTATTCTTACCGTAGTCATTCTTGGATGCTTTGGTTATATTTTCAGTACCTATTCTGGTGGTGAGGAAGCTTCAGAATCATTAGAACAAACGAGATTGGCCCTATTATTTATAGCATTACTCGCTGTTGTGATAAGTATCGTCATTGCAAATAACAGTGCTTCAAAATCCGAAAAAGGCTGGGGCGCCATGAAATACCCGCAGTTAGCATTAGGGATGCTAGCAATCTTTACCTATGTTGGCGTTGAAGTGACCGTTGGAAGTAATTTAGGAGAATTGCTAAAACAGGCGGTTGCCGATACAGGTATGAACGCTTTGGGACTCCCTGTATTAAATGACGCACAACTAGCGCCTTTTATATCCTTGTATTGGGGCGGACTAATGATTGGCCGTTGGGTCGGTGCAATTACTGTATTTAGCCCTAGCAAAGGCCTAAAACGCGTCTTACTTATTCTTGTGCCTTACGTTGCTTTTGGTGTAATCCTTTTGGTGAATTATTTGAGTGGTAACGATTTTACCAGCCAACAAATCCTATTTTTCGGCATTTGTATTGCGGTACAGGTTTTTGGCTTCTTTTTAGCAAAAGATAATCCTGTAAATACTCTGAAAATATTTAGCATCTTAGGTGTATTGGCAATGTTAGTGGGGTTATTTTCTTCAGGAAACGTAGCCCTGTTCGCCTTTTTATCTGGAGGTCTATTCTGTTCTATCATGTGGCCTTGTATATTTACACTGAGCATCGCTGGTTTAGGAAAATACACCTCTCAAGGTTCTGCATTTTTAATTATGATGATTTTAGGTGGTGCCGTTATTCCGCCAGTACAAGGGAAGTTGGCTGATGTGTTTGATATTCAGTCCTCATATTGGATTGCTGTATTCTGTTTTGCCTACCTCCTGTTTTATGCCTTCAGAACAAAAACAGTGCTTGACAAACAGGGTGTTATGTATTAATAGAAAAGCCTTCAATTTAAATTAACCAATTATGAAACGTCGTAAGTTTATCAAAAATGCCTCTTTAACCGGAGTTGGATTAGCCGTTGGAAGCGCATTATCGTCTTGTAAGAACAAGGTTTCTGAAGAAAGCACGTCAATTCCAACTATTCAAAATTCAAATACAAAGCCAATACTACCTTTAGTCATCGCCACATGGCATGTTGAAGCGGCCACAGCAAAAGCTATGGAAGTATTAGAAAATGGAGGTTCAGCGCTTGATGCTGTTGAGAAAGGTTGTAGGGTTGAAGAAGCCAACGAAGCGGGACAGTCCGTCGGTAAGGGCGGTCTACCTGATCGTGAAGGTAATGTTACTTTAGATGCCTGCATTATGAATAAACATGGCGACTGCGGTGCCGTTGTCTATCTTAAAGACGTTAAACACGCCGTTTCAGTAGCTCGAAAAGTAATGGAAGACACACCACATGTGATGCTTGCTGGTGAGGGCGCTAAACAATTTGCGTTAGAAAGTGGTTTTAAAGAAGAAGATTTACTGACCGAAGCTTCTAAAAAAGCTTGGGAAAAATGGAAGGTTGAGGCCAAATACAAACCCATCATAAATATTGAAAACCACGATACCATCGGCATGCTTGCCGTGGATAAAAACGGCGATATTTCAGGCGCATGCACCACCAGTGGTTTAGCTTATAAAATGAATGGTCGTGTCGGGGATTCACCGATTATTGGGTCTGGTTTGTTTGTGGATAACGAAATAGGTGCGGCAGTTGCCACGGGACTTGGCGAAGAAGTGGTAAAAACAGTAGGAAGCTTTTTGGTTGTTGAATTGATGCGCCAAGGGAAATCACCTCAAGAAGCCTGTGAGGAAGCCATTGGCCGAATCGTAAATAAGCCAAATAGTGATTATAAAAACTTTCAGGTAGGTTATATTGCCGTCAATAAAAAAGGAGAAACAGGCTCATATTCTATCCATCAATGGTTTAGCATGACCAAATTTCAAGATGGGGTGAATCAGCAAATTCAGTCAGACTTTTACAACAAAGCCTAAAGCCACTTTAACGTAATATCTACCAGTTTCTGAACAAAAGGCGTATATGGTGGCTTTAACAAGCTTATAAGACCTGGAGAATGGCGCACAATCACTGAGCGTTGGTTAGAAAATGCTTTAAACGTTTCAAATCCGTGAGCTTTGCCAATACCGCTATTATTGACACCTCCAAATGGTAGATGATGGTTGGTGTATTGGATGCCGTTGTTTCGTATTCCAGTAGTTCCTGCTCGGGTTTCGGTCATTATTTTATCTATTGTAGATTTTGAATTACTATAGATATACAAGGCCAACGGTTTTTCTTTCGAATTCACATAATCAATAGCCTCATCCAAATCTTTGTAGGTGCGAATTGGAAGAATCGGCCCAAATATTTCCTCTTTCCAAAGTAGTGCGTCTTCTGGTAAGTTTGAAATCAGGGTCGGTTCTATGTAACATTCTTCTTCATGCACTTCTTCACCACCAACTTCAAAGGTGCCACCTTTGTGTTTAGCATCTTTTAAATACTCTTTTAGGCGATTGAAATGTTTCAAATTAACGACGCGACTGTAAGAATTCGATTTTTCAGGGTCTTCTCCGTAAAACTTGTCACAGTAATACTTAAAGTGTTTTACAAATTCGTCTTTAACCTCTTCATGAATCAACACATAATCTGGTGCGATGCAGGTTTGCCCATTGTTATAGCCTTTAATCCACAAGACATTTCGGGCTGCAGTTTTTACGCTAGACGTACCATCGACTATGACTGGCGACTTACCGCCTAATTCTAAAGTTACGGAAGCCAAATGTGCAGAAGCCGCTTTCATGACAATTTTTCCAACAGCGGGTGAACCTGTAAAGAATATATGATTAAATGGAAGTTTTAAAAGATGTGTAGAGGCTTCAACTTCCCCTTCCACTACAGCCACTTCATCTTCATTAAAAAGATCAGATACTATCTTGGCGATTAGGCTTGAAACGTTAGGCGTCATTTCAGAAGGCTTAATAATCGCCGCATTCCCAGCCGCAATAGCCCCAACCAAAGGTGAAAACGTTAA
This sequence comes from Winogradskyella maritima, assembly GCF_042650215.1. Lineage (NCBI taxonomy): Bacteria > Pseudomonadati > Bacteroidota > Flavobacteriia > Flavobacteriales > Flavobacteriaceae > Winogradskyella > Winogradskyella maritima. The sequence continues at coordinate 204,273 of NZ_JBHSAT010000004.1, forward strand.
ATTAAACGGATAGTTCCATGGTGAAATGATTAAACAGACGCCTTTTGGCTCATATTTGTAGTAAGATGATGTCCCAATTAAAGCAATCGGAGTTTCTACGCGGTGCTTTGCCATCCACCGACGTAACATGAGCTTGGCGTGTTTGATTTCTTTGAGTACCAAATAGATTTCAGATACGTCGGTTTCAGGAATAGGTTTCTTAAAGTCATCATAGATGGCTTGGCGTATGGCCGTCTTATAGGTCTTTTGCAATGCAGACTGCAGTTTATCGAGCTTCTTTAGGCGTTCTTTATAAGATGTCCGCGCAATTGCCCATGAACGGGCTTTTTGTGCATTAAATAGATATTGATACGGATTAACTGTAGTTTCTGTCATTTTATCCAAAAAATTAACGATTTTGTTGGGCTATAAGCCGAAATTGTGTAGTTCATCGATGTTTTCTGAATGCATTTCCCATTCATCTAATTCTATCTTGGTTTCGTCCAAAATTTTGCCCAAAAGGTCATTACCTGTTGTTTCTTTGAACCGAAGTTAAAAACAAAAAAGCTTTACACAATGAAAAATGTAGTTATCATATTAGTATTACTGTTCTCTCTGACCGGAATGGCTCAGACTCAGAACACTACTACTGTTGAGCCTACAGAGCGTATTGAGGTTAAAGCATCTGAAAATGTTGCCTCTAAGGCTTCAGCAACTTTAAAAGCTAAAGTTTTAAAGCTGAACCACAAAAAGAGTAACGACATCATCAGCATTAAGGCATACAGAAAAAGCCTTAACGTAAAAGTGAGCACAAAAAGACTTTGCTAAGAGTTTTTTCAATTATAGGTTTAAATTGAGTTTAAGGCCTCTCCGAGAAATCGGGGAGGTTTTTTTCTGGAAAAAATTTGAATAAAGTAAACAAAAAAGCCCATCCAGAAACTCTAGATGGGCTTTTTACTAATAGATATTATTTGATTTTGTTACCATTTTTATCGTAAAAATGGTATTCAAGATAGGTGTAAGCATCTCTGGGTAAAACTTTTACCCATTTTTTGTGTTCAAAAAACCACTTTGAACGTGGTGATGGAAACCCTTTGGTTAAAAAGGCTGCTATAAATGGGTGCGCATTTAGGGTCACCTTTTTATAGTCCTTCTTAAAAATCCGTTCTAGGTCTTGGGAGATACGCTGTACCACTTTAATTGGTGCTTCTATCTCATCGCCTCCTGTATTGTTGGGATTTTCTTCTTTGGTTTTAATATTGTGCTCTGGCCTAACGCGCTGTCTGGTAATTTGCACTAGTCCAAACTTACTCGGCGGTAATATTTTATGCTTCGCTTTATCGTCTTTCATCTCGTCCCTGAGATGGTTATAAAGCTTTTTTCTGTTTTCTGCACGGCCCATATCTATGAAATCGATGACAATAATGCCACCCATATCACGCAAACGTAGCTGACGGGCAATTTCCGTAGCAGAAATTAAATTTACCTCGAGGGCTGTGGCCTCTTGGCTCTTTTCTTTGTTAGATCTATTGCCACTATTTACATCTATAACATGGAGGGCTTCGGTATGTTCAATCACCAAATAGGCGCCTCTTGCCATGGATACGGTTCGGCCGAATGATGTTTTAATCTGGCGTTCTATACCAAACTTCTCATAGACCGGAATACCGTTTTTGTAGTGCTTTACAATAGATTCTTTATGCGGTGCAATTTGATGCACGTAATCTTTTACTTGTGTATAAAGGGCTTCATCATCGACGATGATGCTAGAGAATGAATCATTAAAAATATCCCTTAAAATAGAGGATGCTTTGTTCATTTCTCCCAAAACCTTGGTTGGGTGGTGGGCTTTATACAATTTTTTACACATTGCTGTCCATCGATCCAGCAAATTCTGTAAATCGCTATCAATCTCGGCTACTTTTTTTCCTTCTGCAACCGTTCTGATGATAACACCGAAACCTTTAGGGGTAATACTTTTTACCAGTCGTTTTAAGCGGTCTTTTTCTTCTTGCGATTCAATCTTTTGTGAGATTGAAATACGGTTAGAAAAAGGCACCAAAACAATGTAGCGTCCTGCAATAGACAATTCTGAACTAATGCGAGGTCCCTTTGTGGAAATCGGTTCTTTTACAACTTGTACCAATAAAGACTGATTGGATTTAATAGCATTAGCAATTTTGCCATGCTTATCCAAGTCTTTCTCCATCGGAAAGTCTTTTAGAGAGTAGTCTCTCAATTTACCTGTGCTTACACGCTTAATGAATTTTATAAGTGAAGGCAACTGTGGTCCCAGGTCGTGATAATGCAAAAATGCATCTTTCTCATAGCCTACGTTAACAAACGCGGCATTGAGACCTGGCATCACCTTACGGATTTTGGCAATAAAAATATCACCAACCGCAAAGTTGTTGTCGTCTTCATCTTTATGCAATTCAATGAGTCTTCCATCTTTTAATAAGGCAAAATCAACAATATCTGAACTCGATCTGATAATCAATTCTTTGTTCATAATGTTAATTTATATCCATCCACCAATGGCGGACAAATGGATTGTACTTCATTAATTGACACAGGAATCCCAATTAAAAATTGGGCAAATCCAGCAAATTTATAAGGCTCTATTAAACCTTATAAATTCTATATCAAAGAACGTTCTTTTTAAAAGCGAAAAAAGTAGTTACAAAACTACTTTTACCGCTTTATTTCTTTTTGTGACGATTAGCGCGTCTACGTTTTTTACGCTTATGCGTCGCTACCTTGTGTCTTTTTCTTTTTTTACCACTTGGCATAAATAATGCTTTTTTAAATTAATATATCGTTTATACTACGTTTAGTTAACTTCAACATTAGATTTAACGCCTTCTAAAAATACTTTTGCAGGCTTAAATGCAGGAATGTTGTGTGCAGGAATCTTAATCGTCGTATTCTTAGAAATGTTACGACCCGTTTTCTCTGCTCTTGTTTTGATGATGAAACTTCCAAATCCTCTTAAGTAAACGTTATCTCCGCTTTCAAGAGATGTTTTTACTTCTTCCATAAAGGATTCTACAGTTGCTTGTACATCACCTTTTTCTATACCCAATTTGTCGGATATTCTAGCTACTAAATCAGCTTTTGTCATTTTTATTCTTTTAGGGTTACTATTAATTATAAGGGTTGCAAATATATGTAATTTATATTCAATATTTCAAGCGTAAATGATTAAAATTTAAGCCTATAAACCCTTACTTTGCTTCCAATAATTTAACTTTTGAATGAATTTTTCAGAAACCATAATCAATTGGTATTCAGTTAATAAGCGCGACTTACCATGGCGCAATACCAAAAACCCATATTTTATTTGGCTGTCCGAAATCATTCTACAGCAAACCCAAGTCAATCAGGGTTTACCCTATTATAACCGTTTTGTTGAAGCGTTTCCTACCGTTATTGATTTGGCAAAAGCGCCTGAAGAGACCGTACTAAAATTATGGCAAGGCCTCGGTTACTACTCTAGAGCACGCAATCTTCATGCCACAGCTAAACACATTGTTGAGAAGTTGGATGGTGTTTTCCCTAGTACCTTTTCAGAGCTTATAAAATTGAAAGGCGTTGGCGATTACACGGCTAGTGCCATTGCATCTATCGCCTTTGGAGAACCAACTGCTGTGGTGGATGGCAACGTATACCGTGTGCTCTCTCGCTACTTTGGTATAGATACGCCCATTAATTCAACAGCGGGCATAAAAGAATTTAAGGCGTTGGCAACGGAATTGATTGACCATAAACAACCTGCTACTTTTAATCAGGCTATTATGGAATTCGGGGCGCGCCAATGCAGACCGAAGAATCCAGATTGCATGTTTTGCCCACTTCAAGCTAGTTGTTTGGCTTTTAATAAAGGGAAAGTGTCCAATTTACCCGTAAAATTGAAGAAGACTAAGGTGAAACAAAAATTCTTTAATTATTTGGTTTTTATCGATTCTGAAAACAACACAATATTCGAAAAGCGTACAGGAAAGGGCATTTGGCAAAATCTATACCAGTTCCCTTTAGTGGAAAGTGAACGCTCTCTTCAATCTGAAGAGTTTTCAGACATTGAAAACAACTATTCAAAATTAAAAAAGTACACGTTCGATTATAGTTTATATAATTCTGAAGACATCATCCATAAACTGTCGCATCAACATTTATATACCAAGTTTTGGATTGTTGAAATTGAAGGTACTCTAGACCAGGGAATTCCCTTGACATCTTTGAAGGATTATCCTGTTCCGGTCTTGATTGCTGATTTCTTAAAACGATTCATAAACAAAGATTAAGAAGCCATTCATTTTTTTATTACTTTTAAAGTTACCTTAAACAAATGCGTATTTTTGCGCGCTCAAAACCATAGATTATGTCTGGAACCCTAAATAAAGTTATGCTTATTGGCCACCTCGGCGACGAGGTTAAAATGCATTATTTTGATGATAAAAATTGCGTGGGCCGTTTTCCTTTAGCAACCAACGAAACTTATACGAGCAAGCAAACTGGCGAGCGTATATCCAATACCGAATGGCATAATATCGTTGTTAGAAACAAAGGCGCAGAAATTTGCGAAAAGTATCTAACCAAAGGCGACAAGGTCTATATTGAAGGCCGAATTAAAACCAGAAAATGGACCGATGACAAAGGCATGGAACGCTATTCTACAGAAATTCAGTGCAACGACTTTACGTTTTTAACCAATAAGAATGAACAAAATAGCAGTGGGCAAAAACCAAATCCGCAACCCAATGTTTCAGAACCGTCTGCCACCATCAATGACCCTATGGATGAAGGCAACGATGATTTACCGTTTTAACTAAAACCGAACCGAATTGGATCCCGAACCCTCGCGATTTTTACTAACCTTAGTTTCTACCGACACCTCTTTTGTAATAAGCATAGTTGTGCTTATTCTTTTACTGTTTTGCTCTGCCATGATTTCTGGCGCAGAGGTCGCCTTATTTTCTTTAACTAAAACACAGATTAATGAGGGCGTTGAAGGTAACTCCAAAGCGATGGAGTTGATTTCAAAATTGCTAGAACGTCCTAAAAAATTACTGGCAACAATTCTTGTCGCCAACAACTTTATTAATATCGCTATTGTATTACTGTTTGCCTTTATTGGCGACACGCTTTTTAAAAACGTAACCGTTGATTGGCTGCGCTTTGTATTAGATGTGGTTGTGGCCACCTTTCTCATTTTACTTTTTGGAGAAATTCTTCCAAAGATTTATGCTAGCCGAAATAGTGTAAAATTTGCTACAGCTCTAGCGAAACCGCTTAAGGTCTTGGATGTATTATTTTCACCGATTAGTATGCCAATGCGCTATCTAACCTTAAAAATCCACCAAACGTTAGGCAAGCAAAAGTCTAGTATTAGCGTAGACCAACTCTCCCAAGCGTTGGAACTCACGGACTCAGAAGATACTACGCAGGAGGAACAACGTATACTGCAAAGTATTGTCTCCTTCGGAAATACCGATACCAAACAAGTGATGCGCCCTCGGATGGATATATTCGCCTTAAATGTTGAAGCCTCGTTTGAAAGCATTATGCCAGAAATTGTCGATAATGGCTACTCACGGATTCCTGTATATAAAGATAATATTGATACCGTAACCGGAATTCTATACGTTAAGGATTTACTGCCTTTTATCAACGATACTACGTTTGACTGGACTACGATATTAAGAGAACCATTTTTTGTGCCTGAAAACAAAAAGTTGGATGACTTAATGGAAGAATTTCAGACTAAAAAAGTGCATTTGGCGGTTGTTGTGGACGAATATGGTGGTACCTCTGGATTGGTATCACTTGAAGATATTATAGAAGAAATCGTGGGTGACATAAGTGATGAATATGATGACGACGATTTAATCTACACCCGACTGGACGAGCACAATTACCGTTTTGAAGGTAAAACCGCTTTAAAGGATTTCTATGATATTATTAATTTGGAAGACCCTTCAGATTTTGAAGCCAAGAAAGGCGAAGCCGAAACCCTTGCTGGTTTTGTGCTTGAAATTTCTGGTGGTTTCCCAAGGGTGAATAGTAAAATAAATTTCAAGAATTTCGTTTTTAAGGTAGAAGCCATGGAACGTAAACGTATCAAACAGATAAAAGTAACGCTATTAGACCTCTAATATGAAGAAATTGATAATGCCTTTGGCCCTACTTTTTGTGTTTAGCTGTGGTGACGACCCAGTACCTAAACCTTCAGCCTATTTGCGTTTGGACTATCCTACGCCTAAGTATCAGCGCACTTCTATTGATGCACCTTTCACATTTGAAAAAAACCAGGAATCAAACCCTATTACTGAAGTCAAGTCCAAAAACGGAGGCACTTCTTTTGATGTCACTATTCAATACCCAAAGTTGAAGGGGACTATTTATCTAACATATAAAAAGGTAAATGATTCTAATCTTATTGACTTACTGCGAGATGCGCAAACACTCACTCAAAAGCATACATTGAAAGCTGATGCTATAGACGGCAACCTCTTTGAAAATAATGAGAAACGTGTGTACGGTATGTTTTATGAAGTTGGAGGTAATGCAGCATCTCAATCTCAATTCTATGCTACAGATAGCATTAATCACTTTTTAAGTGGCTCTTTATATTTCTATGCCAAACCTAATTACGATTCTATTTATCCGGCAGCCGTTTATCTAAAAAATGATATTCGACGCATTATGGAGAGTTTGGAGTGGGAAGATTAAAAATTAATCTTTTTCAAACATAAAAAATGCCCATCGATTGATGGGCATTTTGTTGATTTGATAGTATCTTACTACTAGAAGTTGTATCTCAAACTTGCGTTCCAAGTTCTCCCGATACCTAAGTAATAACCAAATGCATTTCTTTGGTTAATATAAGCTTCATTAAATAAGTTGTATACGTTAGCTCTAAATGTTACTCGATTTTCACCTAAGTCAAAACGGTAAGTTAGACCAGCGTCGGCTAATGTGTAAGATGGTAATCTAACCGACTCATACTTTTCATTATCTAAGGCAGCCTGTACTACATCTTCTACATCCACAAACTCATAAAGATCCGCAAAAATATTATAGTCCATATCAACGGACAAACCTTCAAAAAGCTCTACTCTAAATCCAGCTCCAAAAGATGTTTGAGGCGCATTCCCAACTTTCACATCTGTAAGGTTCACTTCACCGTTTTCTTCAAGGAAAATTCCAGTATCATCGTTTTGAAGTGTAAAAGGCGTTGAACCTTCATATTTCCAGTTTCCAATAGAACCGTATCCTCTAAATGTAAAACTTGAGGCCAATGGACGATATTCGAAATCAAATTCAGCCCCTTGATGAATTTGGGTAACATCTGTAAATCTGTAGATACCAAACTCATCTAATGGAAGGTTTGTCCCAAAGCTTAAGAATCTGTTACCCCAATCAGTACGGTAGACATCAACATTTACCCTAAATGTATTGTTTTGGAATCGGTATCCTCCTTCAAGACCAAGAATTTCTTCATTTTCAACTTCTGGTTCAACCAATGCATTAGAATATCTAATATTGGCGAATACATTATCTAAGAATGGTTGACGTGAGAATGTCCCTGCGTTCACAAAAACTGCATGTTGATCATTAATTTGATAAGATGCACCACCTTTTATCTGATATCCCACTTTATTGAGTTTTTCTGACTTACCTAAGCCATCACCAACACCAGTAAAAAATCCTTCTCTTTGATAAGATTGAGTTGAAAGCGCACCTTGCACGAATACTGAAAAGTTATCAGTTGCGTATTCAGCCTGCCCAAAACCTCCGACATAATTGATGAATTCTTCGTAGTTTCTATCATATCTCTGGTCGTCGTCAGCAAAATTGAATAAGGCAGCCCAAGGATCAGCTTCAAATGTTTCTGTAATCACATAATCATTTGGTCGATCTGTACGGAAATTATCTTGGTAACCGTTAAGACCAAACTTGTTTATAAGTTGTCTAAAGTGGATACCATTATATAAACGTGTGTCAATACCAACATTAAATGTCCAGTTCTCGTTAGTTTCAATATTCAAATTAGAAAGTAATCCGTACCAATTGTGGTTATTAACTGAAGCTCGTCTTAAATAAGAGTCACCAAAATTTCCATTTCCATTAGCATCTGCAGTAGCGATATTGTTTTCTTCAATGGCATCAAAATTAATCTCTCTTTCGTTAACCCCGAAGATTCCAACATCTTGGTTTCTGATTCTTCCACGTCCTAGGTTTCCTGTTCCCCCTCCACGTCCCCAAGAGGCGTAAAGCACTGTAGATAAGTCTAAACCATCATTTATATTCAAATCCCAGTTAAGGTTCATCACTGGTTTATGGTAGTAGTTACGTCTTTCTGAAAAACGCTCTCCATTGTAAAAACCTGAATTGTCATTAGCCTTTTCTCCATACTCCTCGTAAAACTCTAAATCTTCCGAGAAATTCTGGTCATGCCATTGCGGAGCTCCAGTTAGCAAGAAATTAAAAGTATTCTTTTCATTTGGTTTGTAGCCAACTGAGAATAGATAGTTTTGCCCTTGACCAGCAGTTCCAATAGAATACTTTCTGTGAGCTTGCCAGTGATCTAATAATACAGAAAACGCCCATCCATTTTCTTTAAGACCAGAATCGTATGAGGCTGTGGTTTTGATGTAACTATCATTACCTCCCGTAAAGCGAACAAAACCGCCTTCATTTCTGTTTGTTGTTTTTGAAACGATGTTAACAGTTCCACCAACAGAAGAAATAGCAAGCTTAGAAGACCCCAAACCTCTTTGAACTTGTACAGCGTTAGCAACATCTGCCATACCTGACCAGTTAGACCAATACATCCGACCATCTTCCATACCGTTAATAGGTTGACCATTTAACAAGTATGCAGTATTTGTATCATTAAATCCACGCAAGAAAATCTGACTATCCCCAAAACCACCTGCTTGGTTAGAAACGTATACAGAAGGTGTGTTTTTAATAGCTTCGCCGAATTCAGCATTTCCAGCAATTTTCAATTGAATGTCTTTGCCTCTTACTGTAGAAACGGCAACAGGTGTTTTTCTATCTTCTGCTAAGTCAACAATACCTGTACCAACTATTACAATTTCATCTAAGGAGTTGTCAACGGCAAGGTTGATTGTCCCAAAATTTTTGTTACCGCTAAATTTTAAAATTACGCTTTTAAAACCAACATAAGATATTTCTATCTGCCCCGATGTAGCTATTGTAGCTAAAGTAAAGTTCCCATCTGCATCGGTCGTAGTTCCGTTCGAAGTACCAACTTCAATAATGTTTGCCCCAGGTAATGGGCCTTCTAGTTCAAGATCAAAGATCTTTCCCGTAAGTGTACTTTGTGCGATAGCAGACATCGAAAACAACGCCACTAAAACCACTAATAAACCTTGAGTAAATTTTTTCATGTGTTAGAAAATTATTTGATTGTTTAATTTTCGGCAAATGTACACATTAATTAATGTGTAATATTACCAAAATGTTAATATTTTTAACACTACAATATAATTCAAATCAAAACAGACATCAAGTTAAAATCACAAGATATCTTATTGGTTTTTAACAAAAACACTATTGATTTTTGTACTGTTTAAGAAGGTTCTCGGTTGAAGAATCGTGCTTGTTAATAAAATCACCCGTTTCTAACTCTGACAAAATGCTCTTTGCCAACTGTTTTCCGAGTTCTACACCAAATTGGTCGTAGCTATAAATATTCCAAATAATACCCTCTACAAAAATCTTGTGCTCATACATGGCGATGATTTTACCCAAACTTTCAGGCGTTAATTTATCAATAAGAATAGAGGTCGTTGGTTTGTTGCCTTCAAATATCTTGAAGGGGACTAATCGGTCAATTTTTGAAGCTGATAGTCCAGAGTTTTGTAATTCAGAAAGTACTTCATCTTTAGTCTTACCATTCATCAGAGCTTCAGTCTGTGCAAAGTAGTTAGACATTAACTTATCGTGATGGTCTTTGTTACCATTTAAGGATGATTTAAAACCAATAAAATCCGCAGGAATCAATTTAGTTCCTTGATGAATCAATTGAAAAAAGGCGTGTTGAGAGTTGGTGCCAGGTTCCCCCCAAATCAAATTGCCGGTTTCATAGTTAACACGGTTGCCATCTCTATCTACAGACTTTCCGTTACTCTCCATAATCCCCTGTTGCAAATAGGTCGTAAATTGATTGAGGTATTGGGTATAAGGAATCACAGCCTGACTTTCAGCATTAAAAAAATTATTATACCATACGGACAACAAGGCTAAAATCACAGGGATATTCTCTTCAAAATTTGAAGATTTAAAATGATTATCCATTTTTTTGGCTCCATTCAAAAGGCTTTCAAAATTATTAAACCCAACACTTAAACTTATAGATAGGCCCACAGCCCCCCATAATGAAAACCGTCCACCGACCCAATCTCTCATAGAAAAGATATTGTTTTCATCAATTCCAAATGCTTTTACTTTTTCAACATTGGTACTTACCGCCACAAAGTGTTTTGCAACAGATTCTTTGGGCATGGATTTTAAAAACCATTCTCTGATAGAAATAGCATTAGACAGAGTTTCTTGAGTCGTAAATGTTTTAGAAACGATAATAAACAAAGTCGTTTCAGGATTTAAATCCTTGATGGTTTCATAATAATGGTCACCATCAACGTTGCTTACAAAATAAGTGTTTAAATGATTCTTATAGAAGGTTAAAGCCTCCACAACCATGGACGGACCTAAATCCGAACCGCCTATCCCAATATTTACAATGTCGGTAATGGCTTTGCCTGTATGCCCTTTATGACTGCCAGAAATAACAGCGTCAGAAAAGGTTTTCATTTTATCACGAACAGCATAAACTCCCGGAATCACATTTTCGCTATTAACGAAGACTTCCAAGGATTTATCAGCTCTCAGAGCCGTGTGCAATACAGCTCTACCTTCCGTTTCGTTAATGATGTCTCCTTGAAAGTATTTTGAAATGGCTTCTTTCAAATTAAGTTCTTCGGCCAAATCAATTAATAAATCAAGCGTTTGTGACGTCATTCTGTTTTTTGAAAAATCCACATAAAAATCATCCCAAGCCAAGGACAACTCATTTGCTCTGTTCAGGTTTTCAGAAAACAATGTTCTTAAATGTTGTTGTTCTATTTCCGAAAAGTGCGCTTGTAATTTCGACCAAGTCTTGGTCATTGTTGGATTTTTTCGTGCTAATGCCATGCTATTGTATTTCTGAAATCTCAGGCTGTATTTCCTCTGCAGGAATCACATCCTCAACCACAGTGATGTTGTCTAATTGAAACTTAATTGGGGAAATGTACTCTAAAAACTGAGCCTTCAAGCTGTCTGAAATCGGTTTGGCCTCAGGCAATTTTTGCTTAAACGGGTCTACTTGTTTACCGTTTTTCCAGAAGCGATAGCAGACGTGGTTTCCTGCTGAACTTCCAGTATTGCCTACAAAACCTATGACATCGCCCTGTTTTACAAACTGCCCAACTTTTACGTTACGGCGAGACATATGCAGATATTGCGTCTCGTAAGTTGCATTATGTCGCAATTTTACATACTTACCGTTGCCTCTTGTGTAGCTAGCTTTGGTCACCGTTCCGTTGGCTGTTGCCAAAATCGGTGTGCCGTTTGCTGCGGCAAAGTCCGTCCCCCTATGGGCTTTAACACGATAACCATAATGTGCAATCCGACGCTTCAAATCATATTTTGAAGAAATACGTCCAAACTTTAAGGGCGATTTTAAAAAAGCGCGTCGTAAATTTTTAGCTTCATGATTAAAGTAATCTATAATACCTTTTACCGAATCGGTTTCAAATTCAAAAGCGTAAAAGGGTTCTTTATTGTGCTCAAAATAAACGGCTTTAATTCGGTCTACGCCGGAATAAATACTGTCATCGATATATTTATCGGTATAAATCACCTTGAATCGGTCGCCAGGTTGCACGCGGTTAAAATCAATGGTCCAAGCAAATATTTCATTCGCCATTTTGTTGGCCAATAACTGACTCAGTCCTTTTTCTTGCATCACCATGGAAATCCCGCTTCCTTGAGGAATTACACCAGACGCTTCTTTTTCAATATATGTTATGGGCTTGCGTTTGGTATAAGCATGAATGGAGTCCGTTAAACTCACCACCACATAATCTTCCTTGGTCGGTTGGTAAATAAAACGTTCTGGTTTTTGAAGGCTATCTTTAGAAAATAAAATAGTATAAGGTTTTCCGGCAGTTAATCGCCTGACATCAAACGAGTCCTTAGTTTTTTCGGCAATCTGAAAAATTTCAGGATATCCCAGTCGGTTTCGTTCTAAAATCTCACCAAAGCTATCGCCGCTTTTTACGGTGTCTCGCTTTACGGTATAATCATCGAGATTAAACCCAAATTCAACATTCGGTTTTACTTCAACTACTGCAATCTCTTCCTGTAAGGGTTCGGAAGGCTCGTTCTTACATGCAAAAATTGAAACAGTTATACAGGTTAGGGCTATTAATCGTTTCAAATTCTATTCGTCTATTTATTAGTTATACATTTTCTCCCCAATGCTCTAATTCCTCTGCTGACCATAGGTCTGGAAAAAAGATGCGGCGCTGGTATTTGGGATGCATGTATTTTTTCCAATCACTGCCTCCCGTTGCTTCGCCATCGCCAATGCCACTATCTATGTAATGCTTGGCGGCATTGTAATGTGCCATGACCCATTTTATGTTTACCGTATAGTCATAATGCCTCATGGCTTTGACCAAATCTTCATCTTTTTGGTCTTCTGCTGGTAACTCCTTAAAACGCGTGTACAAATTCTTGGTGTTGTAGGTTTCCATAAACCTTAAAAACTCGTCTTTGTAACGCGCTTCAAAATTAACTAAAAGTGTGGATTTTTTGCCAGTTTTATGGTCCTTTCCTGCGGCTTGCCAATATAAATGCTCAAAGGCATGTGTAAAAGGCGTGTCTCTATCTATATTTTTTCTGAATCTGTAATCGATTAGATTAATCAATTCGGTAGAGGCGAATTCAATCAAACGGTATTGTGCACTCTGAAAACCACTTGCTGGAGTAAGCGTGTAACGGAACTTCATGTACTGTTCTACCTCCATGCCTTCACGCATAATATTGAAAGAGGTGGTTAACATATCAAAATAACGACTAACACGCATTATTTTACTTTCAAAAAACGTTACGTCTAAAGTCTCTTTTTCGGCGACTTGGGATATTTCCCAAAGTATCATTTTAAAGAGCAATTCGTTGATTTGATGATAGGCGATAAACACCATCTCGTCTGGCAAAGTCGTCCGTTGCGTTTGAAGACTTAAAAGCGCATCGGTTTGTATATAATCCCAGTAGGTAATGGGTTTGCTATACAAAAGACCAAATAGGTGGTCATCCGTGTCTTGGTCTATTTTGGTGTACTTCTCTTGAAGCTGTTTTAGAATATCGTCGTAATTCGGTTGGTCGGTCATGTATTGTTTTTAATCCTTCACCACTACTTCAAAAGAATGTTTTAAACCCTTAAAGGATTCTAAATCGGCCCGCAAGGAACCAACGGCTAAATCGGCCTTAATCTTTAGTGGAATTTTATTATCGTCTGCACTGACCCAAAGGGTTAAACTTTCTTCTTCCTTAAACACGCGTCCGGCCATAACGTAAGGTCTAAACTTTAGAGTTTTTACCCTAACTTTGTTACCATTAACGTCCACTTTTATAGTTTCTTTCCCTAAGTATTTAAGTCTGAAGGGATAGTTCTCCTCATCAAAAAACATACTTAGTTTCACCACATCGCCTTCTTTAATTTTATCGGTATCGTAGTTGTTTCTAAGATAGTAAAAAGCAGACACCATATCCTGTACATTCTCATGAATATCTACCGTGTTCTTTTTATTGTGCTTTTTATTATGTACCAAGGCCTTATTAGTGGCGTGGTTAAAATCTATCTCAATGTCTTTGGTGTGTCCGCCTTCATCAATTTTACGGATGAATTTATAAGGCAATCCGGTCTGTGCATCAAAATAACTTTCGTAACGGTCTCTCACCTTAAAGAAGGCATTGATTAATCCTGTGGTTTTTCCCTTACCGATGACATGGTACACCGGTTTTCCGTTAAGCGTTTTCTTTTTAATATTTAAAGTAGCCTCACCGGCTTTAAGCCAGCCGCTATAACTCATTCGGAATTTAAACCATTCACCTTCCTGAAACGCCGATTGGGTTTGCGCTACAGAAAACTGAAGACCAAATATTAATACCGCTAAAAGTGTAATTTTTTTCATAACGTAGGTATTGCAAAAGTAACTCTATAATCTACTTTTTATTGTTGTTATAGTATGATTTGCAATTACTATTCCAAAAGTATTAAAAGAATAAAACACCATCAAAGATTGATGGTGTTTTAACTGAAATTATGAAGTTTTATAGCGTCCCCCGCTTCTGCTGTTCGCGCTCAATAGATTCAAACAGGGCTTTAAAGTTTCCTGCACCAAAGCCTTTGGCGCCCATACGTTGAATGATTTCAAAAAACAATGTTGGGCGGTCTTCCACAGGTTTGGTGAAAATCTGAAGCAAATAACCTTCCTCATCGGCATCCACCAAAATGGATAATCGTTGTAGTTCGGCAATGTCTTCTTTCATCATATCCCTGTGTTCTCCTAATCTTCTTGGAATATCATCGTAATAGGCTTGCGGTGGTGGCGGTAAAAATTCTACCCCTCTAGACTTTAATTGTTCCACCGTATGAATAATATCGTCGGTAGCCACAGCGATATGCTGTACACCAGCACCTTCATAGAAATCCAAATATTCTTCAATCTGTGATTTTTTGGCGGCCTTTGCCGGTTCGTTAATTGGGAATTTGATGCGACCGTTACCATTACTCATCACTTTACTCATTAAAGCGGAATATTCGGTATGAATTTGCTTATCATCAAAGGACAAGAAGTTCACAAATCCCATTACATCCTCATACCATTTAACCCAAGTATTCATTTGTCCCCAGCCGACATTTCCGACCATATGGTCAATATATTTTAATCCGACTGGCTCTGGATTGTAATCACTCTCCCAAGTCTTAAAGCCTGGCAAGAATGGACCGTTGTAATTTTTTCGTTCCACAAACATGTGAACGGTTTCGCCATAAGTATAAATCCCAGCACGGACGACTTCGCCATGCTCGTCAGATTCTACTTCTGGAGCCATATAAGATTTCGCACCTCGTTTTGTGGTTTCTTCATAGGCTTTTTTGGCATCATCTACCCAAAGCGCCACGACTTTAACGCCGTCGCCATGCTTTACAATGTGGTCGTTAATAGGCGATTTGCTGTTTAATGGCGTAGTTAAAACCAGGCGGATTTTGTCTTGCTTCAACACGTAACTCACCTCATCTCGGGAGCCTGTTTCCAAGCCTTTGTAAGCATAGGATTGAAATCCAAATGCTGTCTTATAAAAATGTGCGGCCTGCTTAGCATTGCCCACGTAGAATTCCACGTAATCGGTTCCTAATAAGGGCAAGAAATCCTCTGCACCTTCAAATATTTTTTCGAGACCGTAGTCTACTGATTTTATGTCTTTCATACTATAAGCCCCATCTAGCTTCCCCAGAGGGGAAGAACTCTCACTCTTGGGGTAAAGAGTTTTTATTTGTTTTATGTTCTAAATTAAATATTCTCCAAACGCAATTTTTAAGTTCATCCGTTCCCCTCCCTCGGAGGGGTTAGGGGAGGCTATAACCACGATTTATAATATTTTCCATCCGAAATCCGAAGGCCATCCTCTGTCACTTTCAAAGGTTTAAAGGTATCGACCATCACGGCAAGTTCTTCAGTTTTTGTTTTACCAATACTTCGTTCCATAGCGCCTGGATGCGGTCCGTGTGGAATCCCAGCCGGGTGTAATGAAATGTGTCCTGGCGCAATGTCATTTCGACTCATAAAATCACCATCCACATAATACAACACCTCATCACTATCAATGTTACTGTGATTGTAAGGCGCTGGTACTGCCAAAGGATGATAATCGTACAAACGTGGCACAAAACTACAAATGACAAACGCACTCGTTTCAAAAGTTTGATGCACTGGTGGCGGTTGGTGCACACGTCCGGTAATCGGTTCAAAATCATGAATGGAAAAGGCATACGGATAATTATAGCCATCATAACCCACAACATCAAATGGATGTGACGCATAGATCATATCAAAAATTTCGTCTTGCTTCTTTATTTTGATTAAAAAATCACCCGACTCATTATTGGTTTCTAACTCATAAGGTCGTCTTAAGTCACGCTCACAGTATGGCGAATGTTCCAACAACTGCCCAAACCAATTACGGTAACGCTTTGGGGTATAGATTGGGTGATAGGATTCTACAATAAATAAACGATTGTCGTCTGTATCAAAATCGAGTTTATAGATAATCCCTCTTGGAATGACGAGGTAGTCGCCGTATTTAAAATCGAGATTACCGAGATGTGTTCTCAGTTTTCCAGAGCCTTTGTGGATGAATAATACTTCATCGGCATCCGTGTTTTTATAGAAATAATCTTCCGTTGAAGATTGAGGTGCCGACAAAATGATATTGCAATCGTTATTGGTCAAGATTGTTTTTCTGCTGTCCAAATAATCTTCTTCTGGCTCGACTTGAAATCCTTTCAGCTTTAGCGAGTGCATATTATTCGCCTTCGCAATTTTTGGCGCTACGCTATACTGCCCTTTGATTTCTTTGACCTGAGTTGGTCGTTGCTCGTGGTAACTGTTGGTAGACATCCCGTCGAACCCAATAGTACCGAACAGTTGCTCATAATAGAAACTGCCGTCTGGTTTTTTAAATTGGGTATGGCGTTTGGGCGGAATTTGCCCTAATTTATGGTAAAATGGCATTTTTATAATTGTTTATAGGTTGATTTGTCATGGTATTAAACCATAAACAAATGCATTTAAAGGTACAAAAAATGAAAAGATTCCTGCCTACGCAGGAATGACAATGCGAGTTTATTCTGGATTCCTTTTAATAAGGTAATGTAAGTGTAGTTTTAGGTATGGCCAGAATGGTTTCATAGTTACACAAAGTTAGTAAAGAATTTTAAAACCAATACCCTACATTAAAAAACCAAAAGCCACTATTGTTTTCTGGTGACCAGGTGTATTTGGCCTCTACGGGTCCAAAAAAGGTTTCTACAGAATAACCAATAGCATATCCCGAATAATCAGGCGTACTAAGCCACTCGCCTGTGGTAAAGATATCATCTTCAATGTTGGCAAAGTTGGCCGATGCTAAAATGTGATGCTTTTTAAATAATTCGTAATCAGCGGTCAATGTGGCTTTCACGAAGCTGTTTCCTGTTAAGGAAATAAAATCGTAGCCGTAAAAGCTTCCGAAGTTATTAATGAAATTATTGGCATAACCACCAATGGCAAAATCTAAGAAATTGGTGCCACCTTCGTCAATTTGAAAACCTCCTGACGACTCTGCCAAAAACGATAACGACTTGCCAAAACTAAAGGCATAGCCAATATCTGCTTTGGCAATGGCGAAGCGATTGAAATTTTCGTTAAAATGCGAAGCGCTCAAATACCAATGCAGGTCACCATTGAAGGAAACACCATTATTGGGGAAATACCGATTGTCATAAGTATCTAATTTTAAACCACCAAATAGACTCAGATAATCCGTGTTTTCAAAGGTAATACCGCCTTCTTGGGACGGGTCTAAAAGGGTTTCGGACTTTATTTTGAGACGCTTGTGTTCTGCACCAACACTTAAGGCAAAATCTTTCTGAAATAGGGTTTGAAGATAAAACTGATTCGTCTGGTCGCGCAATTCAGCTTCAATCTTATTAATGTCATTCAGTCTTGGGTCATCTTCAGGCAGAATCAGTTGCGCATTGATATTACGATTAAACTGACTGTATCTAGATTTCAATCCAATACTAATATAAAATCCTTTGTCAATGAAATAATCAAAATTATAGCGTGAATTATCACCCAAAATCACATCCAAGGATGCCAAATCATTCTTGAATAGAAGACCCTTACTCGACACATTAACAATAGCCGCCGCTTTGTAGAGATTATCATAATGCAAGCCCATTCTTAAAAACGTACGGTCTTTGGATTCGGTGACTTGAGCATTCATACGATAGGTGCCATCCTCTTGTTTTTTTAATCGATACCGAAATGCATCAAAATTATTGGTAGCTACCAAATTACTTATGCCTTGGCTCAACTTATCATAACTCAAGGTGTTTTCGCCTTTGAGTTTCAATTTTCCTAACATGTATGACCTTGTGTAACGCTGGTTGCCTTCAAAATATACCGTACTAATGGTTAACTCTTCTGGTATTTTTAGCAATGGTCTATCTACTACACCAGTCTGTTTTGCTCTCAATTCAGATAAAGCATTGAGTTGCAACATAGCGGCCTGCTCTCCGTTTTCTATTATATCCCGACCTTCGGAAAACGAAATTACCGAGAAGTCCGATATATCTGGTTTAATATAGATATCGGTTAGCTCACGCTTTCGTTTCATGTCGTTGATGGTGCGGTAATTGTTAATCTGAACCAATATTTCGGGAGCTGAATTCAACTTTTCTCGCTTTCGCAATTCATCTTGAACATCTACCCCAATAATCACATCCATCCCTTTGGCTTTCAATTCTTCAATCGGGTAGTTATTGGTCACACCACCATCGATTAATATCTGATCTTCAATCGTAACCGGACGAAATAACGACGGAAAGGCACCACTCGCCAAAACGGCTTCGGCCAAAATACCTTCTTCCATCTGGAGCGCTTCACCGGTCTCCACATTCGTTGCCATACAGAAAAACGGAATGGGTAGTTCGCTAAAATTATTAATCTCACTAACAGGCATCATCATCTTGTAGAGCAAACTATAGACATTCTGTCCTCTTGAAATTCCGGAAGGTAAACTGATTTTAAAATCATTGAACGGTAAACTGAGCGCATATTTTTCAAAATTTGAACGCTCGTAAAAGGATTTGGAAGCCCTAGAAAATTGGTCATTGATAACTGCATCAAAATCAATAGTTCTAAACAAAGAATCTAACTGCTTCGCCGAATAGCCTGAAGCATAGAGCGAACCAATAATAGCGCCCATACTTGTTCCGGCGATATAATCAACTTTGATACCCAAACTATCAATAACTTTTAAGGTGCCAATATGTGCAAAACCTTTAGCACCACCACCGCTGAGGACAAGTCCTACTTTAGGTTCAGTAGTGGTCACTTGTGCCTGGCTAAGGCCAACATTTAATAAGACAATCGCTATGAGGATTAATTTAAATTTCATGTTTAGTAGTTCTCTCCCGATTATTCGGGACCGCTCGAACTGACAGGGTATTTAATTTTTATGTAATTATTCTTTATGGTAATGGTCATATACTTTGTTTGCCCTGCTTGTACCAACGACAGCTTCCAACTCATCGAGTTTAGCGTTAGCAATACGTTTTACACTTTTAAAGGCTTTCATTAAATCCACAATCGTTTGTTCGCCTACGCCGTTGATGCTTTCTAACTCGGAGGTTAGAGCACCTTTACTTCGTCTGTTTCTATGATGCTCAATTCCAAATCGGTGCGCTTCATTTCGTAACTGTTGAATGATTTTTAGCGTCTCACTTTTCTTATCTAAATATAAGGGAATTGGATCATCTGGATAGAACAATTCTTCTAAACGTTTAGCGATACCAATTATTGCAATTTTGTTTCGCAAACCGAGTAAGTCCAAACTTTTTAAAGCAGAAGACAGTTGCCCTTTTCCACCATCTATAATAATGAGCTGTGGTAAGGATTGGTCTTCCTCCAATAAGCGTTTGTAACGTCTGTAAACCACTTCTTCCATAGAAGCAAAATCATCGGGCCCTTCCACGGTTTTTATATTGAAATGTCTATAATCTTTTTTACTAGGCTTTCCATTTTTGAAGACCACACAAGCGGCCACGGGATTTGTTCCTTGAATGTTACTATTATCGAAACATTCAATATGGCGCGGTTCTTCAGACAAACGTAAATCAGCTTTCATTTGGGCCATGATTCGGTTGGCATGCCGGTCTGGGTCCGTAATTTTTATCTGCTTCATCTTATCCATGCGATAGTACATGGCATTGCGTTTCGATAAATCTAAAATCTTCTTTTTATCGCCTAATTTTGGAATTGACACCTTGATGTTTTCGCCTAAGTCTACTTCAAACGGTACATAAATTTCCTTCGATGTGGAGTTGAAACGTTGCCGGATTTCTGTAATGGCTAATTCTAACAATTCCTCATCGGTTTCATCGAGTTTCTTTTTTAATTCCAAGGTATGTGACCGAATAATTGAGCCGTAAGACAATTGCAAAAAGTTGACATAGGCGTAGCTTTCATCGCTCACAATAGAAAACACATCCACATTACTGATTTTAGGATTGACGACGGTTGATTTGGCTTGATAATTCTCCAAAATCGTTAGCTTTTCCTTTACTTTTTGGGCATCTTCAAACTGCATCGCTTCGGCATAATCCTTCATTTGCTTTCGGAAGCGCTGTAAGGAGTCCTTAAAATTGCCTTTTAAAATTTCGCGAATAGCTTCAATATTACGGTGGTATGATGCTTCTGACTCTAAGCCTTCGCATGGGCCTTTGCAATTGCCAAGATGATATTCTAGGCAGACTTTAAATTTTCCGGCTTCAATCTTTTCCTCAGACAAATCGTAATTGCAAGTGCGCAATTGGTACAAGCCTTTGATTAATCCGAGAAGTGTTTTTACCGTTTTCATGCTCGTATAAGGCCCAAAATATTCGGAGCCATCCTTAATGACACGGCGGGTTGGGAATATTCTAGGAAAGCGTTCATTTTTAACACAAATCCACGGATAGGATTTGTCGTCCTTCAGCATCACATTGTACTTGGGCTGGTATTTTTTAATCAGGTTATTTTCCAACAGCAAGGCATCCGTTTCTGTCTCAACAACGATGTGCTTTATGGTGCGAATATTTTTTACTAATACGCGGGTCTTTCCATAGTCGTGATTTTTGGTAAAATACGAGCTGACCCTTTTTTTGATATTCTTTGCCTTTCCTACATAAATCAAGCGTTCCTTAGCATCGTAATACTGATAGACACCAGGCTGATTGGGTAGGGTTTTTATTTGGATTTCGAGACTTGTGGCAGACATAGTTTCAAATTTAATAATTAGTGTTGGACGATGTATTTTCAAACCGAATTATTATTACATTCGCCCCCTAATTTTTTGAACCCCCTTGATAAATAAAAAACTATTGGGACGTGTCGACCGTGTTGATTTCCCAGAATTAAATCTCTTTGATATTGCGGTGAAAATCGATACCGGAGCGTATACATCAGCCATTCATTGCTCGGATATTCGATTAGAAAACAACCAACTTATTTGCAATTTTGAAGGCCACACCGTTAGCTTCAGCGATTTTAGTTTAACAGACGTTAAAAGTAGTAATGGTTTTAAGGAAAACCGTTACAAAATAAAAACCAAGGTGATATTCTTTGGCAAAAGCTATAGGATTAACTTAACTTTAAGCACTAGAGACGACATGAAATTTCCTGTATTAATAGGACGACAGTTTTTGCGCCAAAAATTTTTAGTGGACGTAGATATTGAAAATCAATCATATAAGCACAAAGCCAATGAACATAGTTATACTTTCGCGTAACCCCAACCTATACTCTACGCAACGATTGGTGGAGGAAGCCCAAGGTCGAGGTCATGACGTGGAAATCATTGATCCGCTTAAGTGCGATATCATTATTGAAAAGCAAAAGCCTACCATTTATTATAAAGACCGTTATTTGGACTATGTTGATGCGGTCATTCCTCGCATTGGCGCTTCAGTAACGTTTTACGGCTGTGCGGTTGTACGTCAGTTTGAAGAGATGGGCGTGTTTACCATTGCAGCTTCGGATGCTATTTTAAGATCCCGCGATAAATTGAGAAGTCTACAGCGTTTAACCCGCGCTGGAATTGGCATGCCTAAAACTGTATTCACCAACTATTCTAGAGATGTAGAAGAAGTTATAGAACATGTTGGAGGCACACCGGTAATCATTAAATTATTGGAAGGCACTCAAGGTTTGGGTGTGGTACTGGCAGAGACTAAAAATGCCGCCGAATCGGTGCTCGAAGCCTTTAATGGTTTGCAAGCTCGTGTTATTGTTCAGGAATTTATCAAAGAAGCGAAAGGCGCAGATATTAGGGCTTTGGTTGTAGATGGTCAAGTGGTTGGCGCGATGAAACGACAAGGTAAAGATGGTGAGTTTAGATCTAACCTTCATCGTGGGGGATCGGCTGAAATCATAAAATTAGAACATGACGAACTAAAATTGGCCATGAATGCGGCACGGGTATTAAAACTTCCTGTTTGTGGGGTGGATATGTTACAATCCGCTAGAGGACCATTGTTGCTCGAGGTAAACAGTACGCCAGGTTTGGAAGGTATAGAAGGCGCCACAGGGCGAAATATAGCACGAGCGATTATAACATTTATTGAACGAAATCGATAAACCATGAGCGAAAAGGAAGTCTTGGATATTCTGGGCGTAAAAGTGGGATTGGGTCAAAGCGCTACGGTAAACTTTAATGTTGCCAAATTGCACACACAAAATTCTATTGATGTTCCCGTGATTATTGAGCGTTCAAAGAAACCTGGGCCCACAATTCTCATTACTGCAGGAATTCATGGTGATGAGGTCAACGGTGTAGAAATTGTTCGCCAGATTATCGCCAAAGGCATCAATAAGCCAAAACGCGGCACTATTATTTGTATTCCCGTCATTAATGTGTTTGGATTTATTCATATGGATCGACAGTTTCCAGATGGTCGCGATTTAAACCGTGTTTTTCCAGGTAGTAAGAAAGGGAGTTTGGCGAGCCGTGTGGCGCATCAACTCATGGCCGAAATTGTTCCGCATGCAGACCTTATCCTAGATTTTCATACAGGTGGCGCAGACCGCTTTAATGCCGCCCAAATCCGGATTATTAAAAACGAAGTGGTACTCGATGAATTGGCGGAAGCCTTTGGTGCGCCTTTTATTTACTATTCAAAGAATTTAAAGAACTCCTTTAGGAATTCAGCCTATAAATTAGGTATACCTATGCTGTTGTTTGAAGGCGGAAAATCCTTCAATATCCACTCTACCATAACTAATACAGGAGTTAACGGTGCCAAGCGCGTCCTTAATCATCTAGATATGTTACGCTCACAGTTTAAGGCTAGTAAACCGAAGAAAAACGCCGTGCGCATTTTAGATGCCAAATGGTTACGCGCCAACTATTCTGGGATGTTTAAATCGGCCGTAGCAATTAATAGTTATGTTGAAAAAGGTGAAGTCATCGGTAATATAACCGACCCTTATGGTAGTTTTAATCATTTTGTGAAGGCTCCAAATTCTGGCTATATCTTTAATATTAATGAGTCTCCCTTGGTGTATCAAGGTGATGCTATTTTTCATATTTCCACAAAGGTTGAAGGGGAATGACAAAGCCTGAATTACGTCAAAAATACAAAGCGCTCCGCCAATCACTAAGTGCTGATGCTATTGAAGAGAAAAGCTTAGCTATTGCCAATCGCTTATTGACTTTGGATATTTGGTCGCATGATTTTTACCATGTGTTTCTAACTATTGAAACCCAAAAGGAAGTCAATACCGATTATTTGCTAAATATCTTAGCAGGGAAAGACAAGAATATCGTCATTTCAAAATCTAATTTTGAAGATTTTAGCCTATCACACTACCTTCTAACGGACAACGCCAAATTAGAACTCAACGCTTACAATATCCCTGAACCTGTTAATGGCATCCCAATTGAAGCACAACAACTCAATGTGGTATTTGTGCCACTTTTAGCCTTTGACAAATCAGGAAACCGCGTTGGTTATGGTAAAGGTTTCTATGACCGATTTTTAGCTAACTGTAAGCCTGAAACTCTTAAAATTGGATTGTCTTTTTTTGAAGCGGAAGACCAATTGATTGAAGCTTCTGAGGATGATGTCGGGTTGGATTTTTGTATGACGCCAGAGAGCGTCTATGTCTTCAAAAAATCAGACTAATTACTAACGCTTCAGTGTGAAATGCCCAGAGTATTGTTTTCCATCTTCCCGATTGACCACAAACCAATAGTCACTGGTAGGCATTGGGTTTCCATTGTAAGTTCCATCCCAACCATTACCTATTGGGCTTAGTTGCTTCAATAGTTTTCCGTATCTATCAAAAATCCTAATGACATTCGTCGGCTCAACAAATCCGTTGATGATTTGCCAAGTATCATGATTGCCATCACCGTTGGGTGTAAAATATCTAGGATAATAAAGCAAATAGACTGTTTCGGTCGCTACACCACATCCCTTTTTATCTCTAACATATACCATGTATTCACCAGCTAAAAGTTGTTCAAAAACATTGGAATCTTGAAACAATATACCATCGATAGAATACTCATAATCACCACTGCCAGTAACATTAATTGAAATACTATTCTCAGTTTGGGTCCAGTCATTGATGTCTATATCTACAATACTTGCAATCTGCGACTCTTCAACAGTAATAGTTTTTTCTGCCTCACAAATGAAATCGTTGTAATCATTCCAAACTCTCACTGAATATTGACCCGGATTTTCAACCGTTATGGATTGCGTAGTTTCACCAGTTGACCAACTGTAATTGTCATAACCCGAATCAGCATAAACCTCTATTGAACTATCTTCACAGATAGACCACAAGTCATCCATCAGTAATACAGGTTGCTCATAAACTTCAACCATAAATTGAGTTGTAGAAAAACATTCAGGCGCAGTGGTATTCTCAATACGTGCAAATATTAGTTGAGGATTTTCAGAGTTGGTAAATACCGTTGGAATCTGATTGATATCGTCTTCTGCATCATCAAGACTTGTGAAATACTTAATTTCCAAATCCGGAAAGTCTTGGTCATTTAAAATAGCATCATTCTGAATGCTTAAATCAATTTGTGTAAAACCATCGTTTATATCATCATCACAAGTCCTAAGGGTTTCCGGTTGATATGCAAACGGTGAAAAATTTACACCTAATTTAAACTCAGATATTACGAAACAGTCGTTATTTAAGATATTTTGGAGTCTTGCAAAAACAGGTGTTTCTTCTGAATCCACCAAATAGTCTGTAGAGAGTGAATTTATATTATCAATGGCGTCTGATTCAGTTTCAAAATAGAGCACTTCAAAAATCTGGTCCGATTGACTCCCAAATACCTGATCGTTAAAACTAGACAAATCGAAGACATATTCCCCATCATTTGAGCTATCATCACAAACAAACTCATCTTGGATTTCATTAGCAATCGGAATTTCAGCCACAATAAAGGTTATGGTGGTTTCATCAAAACACAAAGGATTCAATGGGTTTTCAACCCGAGCTGTTATAGTTTGCGTAGAGGTTAAAAATGGGTTTGGTAATGGATTTGGCATCAATGCGCCATCCCCATCATAAAAATTGAGTAGGATCTCTGTTTGACCATTTAAGATGATAGCATTTAAGTTTGAAATGTCAAACGCATGTATACCATCGCCATCTTCATCACACACTTTAAAATCTTCAACGGGGTTTGCAATGACGCTGTTTGAAATAACAAGACTCACAGTAGTTTCAACGCTACAACCACTATTAGGATTCAATGGGTTATCATAAGTCATCGTAGCAAAAATATTAAGTATCGGTGTGTTGCTTACCAGTGGATTTGGCAATGGGCTAGGATAAACATTACCCATCTCATCTACATAAGTAAATGTAATGTTTTGGGATTGCCCTAGGCTTAATTCATCTTCTATACCTGAGGTATCGAAAGATTCTAA
This sequence comes from Winogradskyella maritima, assembly GCF_042650215.1. Taxonomy (NCBI): domain Bacteria; kingdom Pseudomonadati; phylum Bacteroidota; class Flavobacteriia; order Flavobacteriales; family Flavobacteriaceae; genus Winogradskyella; species Winogradskyella maritima. Next base: position 230,101 of record NZ_JBHSAT010000004.1, read on the forward strand.
ACCATCATTCCCGGCATCACATTGTTCAATAATAATAGGGCCTGTCACCAAAGGTACCTCATCAACGACGAGCGTTATGTGGTGTCCTAGACCCAGACAATCATTATTTAAAGCGCTATCAACCCTAACATAAATATCTTGGGAATTTGGATACCCTTCATTTCTATAATTTGAAGTATCCAAAATGGGATCGTTTTCAGAAAGGGCATCCGCTTCATTTCTATAGTATGAGATATTAAGTTGTTCACTTGGAGGGAAAAGACCGTCTAATGTATTTTGTATATCACTAAAATCAAAAGTAGCTATTCCATCTTGCTGGTCTAAAAGGTCGTCACAACTATAATAAACCCTAATAAAATCATCTGGAATTTGCGTCGCAGAGACTATTAGGTTGACTTCAGCTGTATCAAAGCAACCTTGACCATTTTCCACTCTAGCCCAAACTTTATCAATGGTTTGTACTTCGTTGATATAAACCTCGTCATTTAAAATAATAGCCATTCCACTCTGAGCATCTTCTAAAGATTCATGAAATGAAATGGTGAAATTTTCATGGTCAACAGACAATTCAGGGTTTACCTCTTTAAGATTAAAAGCACTAAAACCATCCGTGTCGGTATCGCACTGTTGCAAGGTTACGACATCTGTTACAACAGGATTATCAAAAATTTCCAAATCTAAAGTTAAAGTACATCCTGAATCCGATACATATTCAATCGTCGTGGTACCGGCCATAACTGCAGTTAACAGTCCTGTATCATTAATACTAGCAACCGTTGTATCTGAAGAGGACCAAGGCATAGCATCAGTTGTATTACCAGAAGCCAAATATTGAATAGAGTTCCCAACACAGGCCTCAGTCGGGCCATTTAAAGATCCCTGACCCAAATCGATAGTTAATGGCTCGCTTTGAAGACAATTTACAAAAGATTCAATCCTAATCTTATAGTCTGGGCTCGGCACCAAATTGTCAGGTAGGGTGAACATTATCGTTCCATTACTATCTGTAACTGTTGAGCCAAGTTCAATGGAGTTTTCAAAATTACCGAACTCATCACTAAGTACTACAGTAAAAACCGACATAGCTGAAAAAGATCCATCTAAAGTAAAGTTCACACTAAACTCGCTATTGTCGCATAGGGTTAGCGGTATGTCTGGCTCAATAATATTTATATTTTTTAGTATATCGTCATACACATTCAAGAATATTCTTCCATTCTGCTCATAAACCACTAAAAGGGTATTTTCGGTATTATCACGTGCCAGGTTGTGAGAGGCTCCATTTGCTATCACAATTGGTGTATTGAAAGTGTTACCTTGATCGGAACTAATAGCCATAACTAGATTTCCATTGATATCCTTATAGCCATCAATTAAGGTCCCAGTATTATCAGCATAAAGTGTTCGTCCCTCTGCCTCTACTTCACTTAAGCCAAAGTTAATTGGAGATAAGTCACCAGTAACCACATCCATACGAAATCCTAATGTTGTTGATGGGTCAAACAAGCTACCGGCAACAAAAATATAGGTGCCGCAAGGCCCATCACTCAAAGCATAACTAGAGAAAAATACATCTTCAGCTGGATTAAGATTGGTTTGTGTTAAAGAACTACCTTCATCCTCACTACTAAAAAGTAAAAGATTAGGGTCGTCCATAGGTAGATAAATTTTTCCGTTTGCATCAGTCAACACATCTGAATATGCCATAGAAACACCAGAAGACACACTGTTATAAGAACCCACCCCTTCCGATGCATTGGAGTATAGTATAGATCCATTTTGCCCCAAAATATAAACGTTTGGACCATAAGTTGACATATGAAGGGTTATTGAATTCATTGGGCCTACCGTTACTGGCGGGCCAAAGGTTTGGCCTTGATCTAGGCTTCTTGCCAGCAGCGCGACACCATTTTCTACCCAAGCCACATAAATTATTCCGGTATCTCCAACAGTAATTTCTGGGTCGGAAGAACCAAAGTTGCGGACTAATGTACTTGGCAAAAAACTTTCACCACCATTTATACTCCTGGCAAGTCTAATGGCCGAATCTGTTCTATACACTACATAAATATTCCCTTCACGATCTGTGGCGAGATTTTTACTAGTATTTGCAGATCCAATAGAATTGCTTATACCGAAATCACTAACAGCTACGCCAGAATGTAGGGGTGTTTGGGAGAATAAAGTTGATGACAACAACAAAAGAAGTAGACAACAAAAAAAATAGTCGAATCGCTTGAATCGCCTTAGCAGCATAATTGATTAGTTAGGAACATCAAATATAGCAGATTAGTTTAAAAACCTCAAAAGGATTAGGCGATTACAGTTAGGCGTTGGTTTAGATTATCCAAATCTTTCTCATAATTAATCCTTCCGGCTTACTGTTATATCCCCATCAATAGATTTAAGCGCCCAAAGCGCCACACCAAACCCTAAGTCATCAACATGGGTTGTGCCATTACTCGATTGCGCTTCAATTACCGCATTTTTTGTTTTAATGGTAATATCTCCATCAAATGTGTTGATGTTGGCAATCTGTGCTTCACCTTTAATACGGCAACTGCCTTGCATCAGTTCAATATTAAGATTGGCAAAATGACCTTTGGCATCTACCAAGCCAATATCACTTTGAATTCTGAGATTCTTTTTTTCGGGCATTTCAATGCGAAGAGTTGCTGCCACGACTTTATGTGCATTCCGTTTATCGTCCGGAATAGTTTTAAAAGGTGTTTGGCGTAATTCAATGTAAAGTGTCTGGTCTGGGCGAACTTCCGTATGAATTTTAAAGTCGTTTTGATACTCGCCGTCGGTTAGGGATTTAACAACGACACTATCTTTTTGTGTGGTCTTGACTTCGATTTTAAAAATTTGATAGCCGTTGACGCTGACACGGCTAATGTCCTTTGCACTAAGGGTTTCAATGTTTGTGTTTTGAGTGAAAACAGAAAAACTAAAGGCTAGAAAAAAGAGTATAAAAAAAGCCTTGGGACCCCAAAGCTTTATATGTTTGATATATTTCATTTGCTACGAAACGATTGTGTTTATCCTATGTATTTACCTTTCGACTTACTTTGTGAGGTACTTTCGTTGAAAATACATTTTCCACTCAGTAATGCTCAAGGCGACACAGAACAAACGACAACAATTTATTTCTGCATGTTTTTAGCTTCAATGCTCAACGTGGCATGAGGCACCAACTTTAAGCGTTCCTTGTTGATTAGCTTTCCAGTAACACGGCAAACACCGTAAGATTTGTTTTCAATTCGGATAATGGCATTCTTTAAATCACGAATGAACTTTTCCTGACGAATCGCCAATGCAGAATTGGCTTCCTTGCTCATGGTTTCAGAACCTTCTTCAAACGCCTTGAATGTTGGCGATGTATCGTCCGTACCATTGTTATGGTCATTCATATAGGCACTTTTTATCAATTCTAAATCGTGCTCCGCTTTTTCAATTTTTTCTTGAATAAGCACTCTGAATTCTTCTAAATCTTTATCTGAATATCTGTTTTTTATATCTGATGCCATAATTTAATGTTTTTGAATAAACAGTTTGGTATTTACATCATCGAACACAATTTCTATACCACTGTTTAGATTATCGATTAATTCTAACTCTTCGGTTAAGGTTTCGGACTTAATATACTCCGCATTTTCAGCAATAGCTCTAGCTATGTTTTCATCATTCTGAAGCTGAACATCAATACGGTCAGTCACTTCAAAACCTGAATCCTTACGTAAATTCTGAATGCGATTAACAAGTTCTCTCGCCACACCTTCGCTACGCAATGCGTCATTGATGGTTACATCTAAAGCTACTGTCAATGCGCCTTCATTGGCCACCAACCAACCTTCAATATCTTGCGATGTAATTTCTACATCATCAAGACCCAAAGTAATATTTTTTCCATTAATGTCAAGCGCATATTCACCGTTTTGTTCAATTTTGTTGATAATTTCTGCATCAAAATTGTTGACAGCCACGGCAATCGCTTTCATGTCTTTACCAAAGCGTGGTCCTAGTGTCTTAAAATTCGGTTTTATTTGCTTGACTAAAATATCGGAAGCATCCTCCAATAACTCAATCTCTTTTACATTTACTTCGTGCTTTATCAAATCCGCAACAGCTTCAATTTCAGATTTTTGCTCAGATGAATTCACCGGAATCATGATTTTCTGAAGCGGTTGACGCACCTTTATTTTCTCTTTAGCACGTAGCGACAATACCAATGACGAAATTTTCTGTGCGGCTTCCATCTTACGTTCTAAACTCTTATCAATGGCATCAGCATTTGCTTGAGGAAATTGCGATAAATGCACACTTTCAAAATCTTCCTTATTGGTTACAGCATTCAAATCTAAATACAATCGATCCATAAAGAATGGTGCAATCGGCGCGCCCAACTTGGCAATCGTCAACATACAGGTATATAACGTTTGGTAAGCCGAAATCTTATCGGTTTGGTAATCACCTTTCCAAAAACGGCGTCTGCTTAAACGCACGTACCAATTACTCAAATATTCCTGTGTAAAGTTTGAAATGGCTCTGGCGGCCTTCGTCGGTTCGTAATCGGCGTAGTATTCATCTACTTTTTGAATCAAACTGTTTAATTCTGAAAGAATCCAGCGGTCCAATTCTGGGCGTTCATTTAATGGGATGTCTTCTTCAGAATAATCGAAACCATCCAAATTGGTATACAGTGCGAAGAATGAATAGGTATTATACAGCGTCCCGAAGAATTTTCGACTCACCTCAGCGATACCATCCACATCAAATTTTAAATTATCCCAAGGATTAGCATTGCTAATCATGTACCAACGTGTGGCATCGGCACCGTACTTTGAAAGCGTTTCAAACGGGTCAGTCGCATTGCCCAAGCGCTTAGACATTTTCTGTCCGTTCTTATCCAATACCAGTCCGTTTGAAACTACGTTTTTATAGGCAACAGAATTAAAAACCATAGTACCAATAGCATGAAGCGTATAAAACCAACCACGTGTTTGGTCTACACCTTCAGCAATAAAGTCTGCTGGAAAAGCTTCATTTTTATCAATGAAATCCTGATTTTCGAACGGGTAATGCCACTGTGCATAGGGCATAGAACCAGAATCGAACCAAACATCGATTAAGTCACTTTCACGTTTCATCGGTTGCCCAGAATCGGACACCAAAACAATCTTATCGACAACATTTTTATGAAGGTCTATTTTATCATAGTTTTCTTCAGACATGTTGCCTACTTCAAAGTCAGCAAAAATGTCTTCAGATAGCACTCCAGCGTTAACAGCCTTTGCCATTTCAGCTTTCAATTCTGCCATAGTGCCTATACAAATTTGCTCCTTGCCATCTTCGGTTCGCCAAATTGGTAATGGAATGCCCCAAAAACGAGAGCGCGATAAATTCCAATCGTTAGCATTGGCTAACCAGTTACCAAATCGGCCTTCGCCAGTAGATTTTGGTTTCCAATTAATGGTATTGTTTAACGCATGCATTTTATCCTTAACGTCGGTCACTTTAATGAACCAAGAATCCAATGGATAATACAGAATTGGTTTATCGGTACGCCAGCAGTTAGGATAGCTGTGCTTGTATTTTTCAACCTTAAAAGCTTTGTTTTCGGTCTTAAGCTTAATGGCCAATTCTACGTCAACAGACTTTTCTGGTGCTTCGCCATCCGTATAATATTCGTTCTTTACATATTTACCGCCAAACTCACCCAGCTCTGGTCGAAACTTACCTTGTAAATCTACCAATGGCACCAAATTGTCGTTCTCATCTTTTACCAATAATGGCGGAACTTCTGGCGATGCTTGCTTGGCAACGAGCGCATCATCTGCACCGAATGTCGGCGCTGTGTGAACGATTCCTGTTCCGTCTTCGGTCGTTACAAAGTCTCCAGAAATAACACGAAATGCATTTTCGGGATTATCGTTTGGAAGGGCATAGTTGAGGAGTTGTTCGTATCGAATGTCTACCAAATCATTGCCTTTACATTCGGCGATAATTCGATATGGAATGGTCTTGTCTCCACTTTTATAAGCTAATAATTCTGAAGCTTCTTCAGTTTTATTGAATTTTCCAGAGAATTGTTTGCCAATTAAACTTTTTGCCAAAACCACATACTGTGGCTTAAAGGTATATTGGTTATAGGTGGCCACCAATACGTAATCAATCTTTGGGCCAACTGTCAATGCCGTATTACTCGGCAATGTCCAAGGTGTGGTTGTCCATGCGAGGAAGAAAAAATCCCTTTCATCCCATCCTAAATCCTTCCCGAAGGGAAGGACTTGCTCACGGTTGCTTAAATTAAATGCTTTATACAAGTCATTTTCTTCCCCCTTTCCTTTGGAAAGGGATGGGGATAGGAACTGCGCTACAACCGTTGTATCTGTAACATCTTGATAGGTGCCAGGTTGATTCAATTCGTGCGAACTTAAGCCTGTCCCCGCTTTAGGTGAATAGGGCTGAATGGTATAGCCCTTGTATAGTAAATTTTTATCGTAAATCTGTTTGAGCAACCACCATACGGACTCCATGTATTTTGGTTTATAGGTGATGTATGGGTCATCCATATTCACCCAATAGCCCATTTTTTGGGTAAGGTCATTCCAAATATCCGTGTAGCGCATCACAGCTTTTTTGCATGCGGCATTGTACTCTTCTACGGAGATTTTAGTGCCGATATCTTCTTTGGTAATGCCTAATTCTTTCTCAACACCAAGTTCAATGGGCAAGCCGTGGGTATCCCATCCAGCTTTGCGCTTTACCTGAAAGCCTTTCATGGTTTTATAGCGAGGAAAAATATCTTTAATGGCACGTGCCAAAACGTGGTGTACACCTGGCAATCCATTGGCTGACGGTGGTCCTTCAAAAAACACATAGGGTGGTTTGCCCTCGCGAGTGGTGACACTTTTATTGAAGATATCATGGTCTTTCCAATAGTTACCAACCTCATCGGCAACTTTAGATAAGTTAAGTCCTTTATATTCAGTGAACTTTTGGCTCATGTTCTGCGCATTTTATAAGTGCGCAAAATTACAGAAAATTGGGGAAAAATTAAGGGGTTTAGGAAAGTAACTCCTCCTATGTTGTTTTAGTTTATAATGAAGACAAATCTAAACCATTAACAGCATCCGAAATCTCATATCCCAAACGCAAACCTTCGGTAGAGTCCATACTGCAATGTACGCCTAAAGGCACCCTGGAATAGGCATTCTCCTCAGCCATATCAGAAAAAGAGCTGAATGTTCTTGGCATACCCCTAAACTCGGTGCGTCCTTCATGGGAGTAGTCGGTGAAAGTGATGTCATTTCCTAACTCATTTATAAAAACGCCCGCCGCTGCAGAAGCAAAGGCCGCATGACCAGATGGATAACTTGGAAATGAGGGATTAGGCCAAAAAATAAATCGGTATAAATTGGTTTGAAAGTCAGTATCAATATGTTCTTGAATATATACACTCGGGCGCATGGTCATATATTCATACTTATCGGCCCACGCAGAAACCGCCGCATCGTTTAGAGAAAATCCCAATTTTAGCAACAATGCCAAAGTGGTATCAAATTCTAAATTTTCTTGTTGAATGACTTGATTTGCTATTGATAATTGTCTTCCGGGTGGGCTCATCATTAAATTTTCTACATCATCTGACCAAAATTCGGCAATCCATAAGGCTTCGTTGTCATTTTCTTTGGCATCATTATTACTCTCGTAGACCTCCATCATGGCATTGTAATAGTCGCTTGAAATATCTGTATCATAATTCATTGGAGGGGCTGTACTCGAAGATTCCTCTGGTGACATAACAAATGTCCTCACCGATTTCCAATGTGGAAACCATGCACGTTCTTCATCTGCACTGTAGGTCCAATAACCTTCAGCAACAGGAGGCTCATAAGAGAAAGGTTGCGGATCCAAGATCTGTGATTCGGCTTCGGTATCTGTTTGGCTGTACGCAATGACCTGGTCGGCGATATAGGTGCCCCAATTGGTCGAGGCCTCATATACAGCGTCTGAAACGCCCTGTCTTAAAGCGACATCATTTTCAGCCTGAACTTCAAATATCTTCGCTTTGATATTCTCAGGTATATTCTGCATAAAATGGCTGATCATTTTAGGATAGCATGTATTTAAAGCAATATTTCGGTTAAGTGTTTCTAGTGGTGGATTGCCATTTATCTGAAAATCTTCCAAACGCCCGCTATTGGAAGCATAGCCTGGCATATCAATAATTGCGGTTTCATAGCCCGCCAAGTGAATGTAAGCCAAAGCACGAGCCGTGGCATTTGGTCTTGTCGCCGTGGCATAACGATCTACTTCTAGCCATAATGCGTTCCAATCAATTATAAGTTGCCGAGTTGATTCTGAAGATACAGCTTGATCAATCCTCGGCTCAGAATCTTTAGTACAGGATTTAACTAAAAAAATAAGTAGAATTCCTAAGAAGATATGTGGAAACCGTCGATTAGTCATGCTGGTAAAATTTTTCTTAAAGTAAATTGGAAATTGTAAGTCTTGAAAATAAAAGAGGTGTTTTTCGATGATTTGCTTGTTTTCAACCATGAACTTATTTAATCGAAACAACTAATAACCAATGGTTTATTGATTACGAAATACTTGCGGTATCACAACGTTTAATTACAGTAACCCATCCACCAAATCCTCAATTTTTGAAATAAGCTGAATTTTGATACTAGTATTTTTTAAACCAATCTTATTGTATTTAGATACAAAAATTGTAGCAAACCCCAATTTTTCAGCTTCCAAAATACGTTGTTCAACTCGCTGTACGGGTCTAATTTCGCCAGACAAACCGACCTCAGCGGCAAAACAATAATCGCTTGGTAAGGCTTCATCCTCGTTAGAGGACAGTATTGCTGCAACAACTGCCAAATCTATCGCTGGGTCATCTACTGTAATGCCACCCGTAATATTCAGAAAGACATCTTTTGCTCCAAGTCTAAATCCTGCGCGCTTTTCCAAAACAGCTAAAAGCATGTTGAGGCGCTTGGCATTGAATCCGGTAGCTGAGCGCTGTGGCGTGCCATACACTGCAGTACTTACTAAAGCCTGAACTTCAATCATCAGCGGTCGCATACCTTCTAAAGTCGCAGCGACAGCATTACCTGAGAGTTCGCCGTCTTTTTCGGAGATTAAAATTTCCGATGGGTTGCTGACTTCTCGCAATCCGGAGCCTTGCATTTCGTAAATACCGAGTTCATTAGTTGACCCGAATCTATTTTTGTTTGCTCGAAGAATTCTAAAGACATGATTACGGTCGCCTTCAAATTGAAGCACTGTATCCACCATGTGTTCCAATATCTTTGGCCCGGCGATGTGACCATCTTTGGTGATATGCCCGATAAGAATAACCGGCGTTGCAGTTTCCTTTGCGAATTTTATAAGCTCCGTGGTGCATTCCTTGATTTGGGAAATACTTCCGGGAGACGACTCTATGTAATCTGAATGGAGGGTTTGAATGGAGTCCACCACCACAATGTCAGGCTCCAGATCTTCAATTTGTTTGAAGATATTTTGAGTTTTTGTCTCTGTAAGAATATAGCAATGCTCACTGTTAGGGTGGATACGTTCCGCCCGCATTTTAATCTGCTTTTGACTTTCTTCGCCAGACACATAAAGTGTTTTATACTGCAAATGCAATGCGATTTGGAGTAACAAAGTACTCTTTCCAATGCCAGGTTCCCCGCCCAATAAGGTTAATGACCCAGGTACCAATCCACCACCAAGTACACGATTGAATTCGCCATCGTGCATGTTCATCCGAGCATCGGCCGAGGCATCAATTTCATTAATTTTTAAAGGTTTTGAAACTCTTTTTTTGGTAGAAGAGCCTGAAGGTTTCCAGTCATTCTTCGTTTCCTTTTGAACAACTTCCTCTACAATTGTGTTCCATTGTTTACAAGCAGTACATTGCCCTTGCCATTTGCTATATTGACTGCCACAACTCTGACAGTAGAAGGTAGTTTTTACTTTTGCCATAGGCCCCATCTAGCTTCCCCAAAGGGGAAGAACGCTTAGTCTTGTTTTTTGTTACACAAATCTAGTACCCAAAATCAGCTTTAATCTCATCGGCTTTCTCAAGCAACAAATCTTTTGAAATACCAGCAATTTCTTCTAAAATATATGCCGATCGATAGGTCTTCATTGCTTTTTTGGGTTCGCCTGTTTTTTCGTAAAACATCCCGAGATAATAATGCCCTAAAAGTGTGTCAGGATATTGTTTACGAGCGATTTTAGATAAATCTTCATAATACTCCCATTTTTCATTCTTCCGAATGGCTGCATCAATGGCTTTAAAATCATTGACTAATATTTGTTTGTCCATCCCGAATAAATCCTTGATTAAATCGTACTTCTGTGTTAAGTATTCAACAGGAGATGTTGTCAACTTTAAGATAGATTCGGTGTATTCCTTTTTACTGATGGGTTGAAACACAAAAAAGATACGCTCTAAAGCCTTAGGAATGGCGTGTGTCGGTAAAGCATAATGCGAAGGCCCTTCGAATAGATCGAACGTATACAGTAAATTATTATTTTCTATTGCTGAAATACCTTTATCTAAACTCTCAGTAGCTTCTTTAATTTCTAGAACATCCTGTGTTGACGTAGCCATATAATAGAACACCTTATTTTCAAAGGCCTTCATACGTTCTAATAAATAGTTTTGCATTTCGGGTGCCAAATCTGGACTCACAGAAATGTACGCATTGAAAATTGGTGGTTTTCGCAATAAATAATAATTGATGAAATTGGCGGTTTGCCCATGACCGACGGCTACCCTAAAGTTTTCGGTTTTATAGTTTTTTTGAATGTGAGGAATGAGGTCTTTACCAACGAATTCAAAAAATGCGGCACCTGATTCTACGGGTAGTGAATTCTGTTCAGAATAATATAAATCATCCTCGCGCGTATCATACTGATTGACACCAACGACTATGGATTCTGGAATATCTTCCCAGTAAGCAAAATAGTCTACGTTTCCGGCGACGGCTTCAAACAAATAATCACCATCAAAAACATAGATAACTGGGTAGGCTTTTTCTTCGTTAGGGTCGTAACCACGTGGTAACAATACTTTTATCTCACGGTCTTCGCCGAGCGCGTTGGAATATATGGTTTCGTATTTTGCTTGAGCGAAGGTAATAATCGTACTCAGCAAAAAGAGGCATATTAGGTTTAAGCGTTTCATAACGTGTTTAGTTTGGGTTAACTAGGGCAATATAGAGATTATTATTAAACCAAGTGAACAAACTCTAGCCACTAGAAATTAGACCTTAGAGCGATGCTTCTTTACTAGCGATTCTTTTCTTCCTGTTATAAATTGGTAAATAAATAAGCGAAAGACCCCCAAGAACAATAATCATTAGGGTTTGCGAGGACCACATAATCCAACCAAAGGCCCTGCTTGGGTCAGCTGCCAGTCCAAAAAGTCCGAAAGCGATAACAATGGCTTCAGGAAAAGAGCCAATACCTCCATTTGTCGCGGCAATACTAAAACTCGCCATGATGAAACCAATAAGGATAGCGGCAAAAGAGATGCCATTCAATTCGGGTACCGCTAAACTGGTAATGTAAAACATAAGCACATACATGGACCAGATAAAAATAGTATGAAATATAAACGCCCATTTGCGTTCCATTTTAAAGATGCTCATTGCACCTTCGACAAGTCCTGAAACAAAACCTCGAATTTTTTTAGCGAATTTTGAAGTACTCTTCCGAATAAAAAAAATAAGCAAAGCAACTAAAGAAAGGCCTGCTAACCCACCAATCAGTAATGTAGAACCATTGAATTTTTCAATGAAAAAGCTATAGATAAAATCAAACTCCAAAATTAGAGCCAAAGCAATTATAGCAAGCAAAACAATGGTATCGGCCACACGTTCAGCAACAATTGTCCCAAAGGCTTTATCAACGGGCAATCCTTCATAATTTGACAATATTGTGCCTCGGGCTACTTCCCCTGCCCTGGGAATCGTAAAATTGATGAGATAGGCGGAGAAAACCGCCATAGCGCTATTCAAGAATTTTGGCTTATAGCCTAAAGGTTCTGCCATGAACAACCAACGATAGGCTCTAGACAAATGGCTTAAAACACCGCAAAATACACCAAGGGCTATCCAGTTATGTTTGGCATTTTTAATGTACAGCCACAACTCATCCAAGGATATTTGAGATAAGGAATACCACACCAGCGCTATACCTAACAGCAGTGGAATCGCAATTTTCAGTATAGAGCCTATTTTGCTCAAAGTATTTATTTTAGAAGGTTGGTGGCTTCGTTTGGGAATACCAAGGAAGGTTTAAAAGTTTTAGCGGCTTCAATATCCATCATAGCGTAGGTAATTAAAATCAAGGTATCGCCAACAGCTACTTTACGGGCTGCGGCACCGTTTAAGGTGATTTCGCCACTGTTACGTGGACCAGGTATGCAGTAGGTTTCGAGACGTTCGCCATTATCATTATTTACAATTTGAACTTTTTCGCCTTGTATAATATTCGCCGCTTCCATTAGGTCTTCATCAATGGTAATACTCCCAATGTAGTTCAGGTCTGCACCCGTTACTTTAACGCGGTGAATTTTAGATTTTACAACAGTAATTTGCATAGGGCAAAGATACTTAATTTAGAGCGATATTATCAATCAACCGAATCTCACCGGCATAAACTGCAATAAAGGCTCTATAGTTTTTTTTGTTAGATTTTCGTTTTAGTGGTCTTAGGGTTTCTGTATCAGCTATTGTGAAATATTCCAATTTTAGCAATGGATGCTTTTTAAACTGACGCTCAACCCATTCCGCCACTTTCCTAGCACTTTTTGTGCCAAATTTTTCTTTTGCCGTTTGAAGTGTTTGGTAGATGAACGGTGCTACATCCCTGTATTCTGGCTTTAAGCGCTCGTTTCTTGAACTCATCGCCAAACCGTCATCAGCTCTATATATTGGACATCCTATAATCTCTACATCTATATTATGGAGTTTTACCATTTTTTTGATGATGGCCAATTGTTGAAAGTCCTTCTCACCAAAATAAGCCTCATCAGGATTTACAGCCATTAACAATCGCTTTACTATAGTCCCTACACCATCAAAATGCCCTGGTCTAAAGGCGCCTTCCATTTCGTGCTCAAGACCTTCAAACGTAAAGCTTTCAGATTCTACATTATGGTCGTAAATATCATCTGGCGTAGGTGCGTAAACAATGATGGTCTCTTTTGAAACAGTTTCTAGAAGTGCAACGTCTCGTTTTAAAGTTCTTGGATATTTTTCTAGATCCTCGGCATTGTTAAACTGAGTGGGATTCACAAAGATGCTGACTACAACCACGTCGCTTTGTTGAAGACCTTTTTCAACCAATGATAAATGACCCTGATGCAAGGCACCCATTGTAGGTACCATACCAACGGATTTTCCTTTTGCTTTTAAACCTTCTAAATGCTGAGAAAGCTCGGATTTGTTGAAAAAAGTTTTCAATTAGATAACATAAGTTTAACGCGTGCAAACTTAATCTTTTACTAGCAAACTGCATAAAATTTTGTACTTTTGCATGTTTTTTATCCTTAAACAAAAGAAGCAGATTTATGAAAGATAAGCGAATATTATATGTATCGTCGGAAGTCGTCCCATATTTACCAGAAACAGAGATTTCTTCAATGTCCTTTGAAGCGCCTCGGATGGTGAATAAACAAGGAGGGCAAATCCGAATATTTATGCCTCGCTTTGGAAACATAAATGAACGTAGACATCAGTTACACGAAGTGATTCGCCTATCGGGAATCAATTTAGTAATTAACGACCTTGACATGCCTTTGATTATTAAGGTGGCTTCAATTCCAAAGGAGCGTATACAGGTTTATTTTATTGATAACGAAGAATACTTTAAGCGTAAGGCCACCTTGACAGATGAAGATGGCAACTTGTTTTCTGACAATGATGAGCGTGCCATATTCTTCGCCAAAGGTGTTATTGAAACCGTTAAAAAATTGAATTGGGCACCAGATATCATTCATGTTAATGGATGGTTAGCATCTTTGCTTCCTCTATACTTAAAAGAATACTTTAAAACAGAACCTTTGTTTGCCGAAAGTAAAGTTGTGACCTCTGTATACAATCAAAACTTTGAAGGCACGTTAAATAAAGACATGATTAAAAAGGTTGCTTTTGATGGCTTGGATGCCGAGGTGATTAAGACTTTGGAAACGCCAGATTACAATAACCTTATGAAGTTAGCAATAGATCATTCTGATGCTATTATCAAAGGTTCAGAAACTTTACCAAAAGAATTAGAAGACCATATTGATGGCCTAGATAAGCCAACGCTAGACTATCACTCTTTAGAAGAATTCGCAGAACCATACACCGAATTCTATACAAACAGTGTGTTAAATAGCTAAACAGATTAAATGAAAACTTACAAATTTGCCCTCAGAACCTTAAGCCTCTTAAGTGTTTTAACCCTATCCTTTGTGGCCTGTGAACAGGATTTTGCCAGTATTGATTCTGACATTATTAATCCCGATACGGCGACAAATTTTGAAACAGATAACACGCCTTACTCTGTTATTACTTATACTGATGCTTTAGGGCCAGTGCAGACTGACAACTTGGCCATTAATTTTTTAGGGGTGTATGATGACCCTAATTATGGAGAAACCATCGGAAATATCGTAACTCAATTACGCCCAACAACGCTTTCTCCAGATTTTGGCAGCGGAGCTATGTTAGAGTCAGTTGTTATCACTATACCTTATTTTAGTAGAACAACTGGTTTTGATGACAATAACAGGCCTTCCTATAAATTAGACTCAATTTATCCATATAGTGAAGATGATACTTACAGTTCAATTAAATTGAGTATTTATGAAAGTAATTATTTTCTTCGAGATTTTGATCCTAATTCTAGTTTTGGTGATGTACAAAACTATTTTTCTAATGGTGCTTTATCTGAAAATGAAATGATCTCAGTTGCTGATCTTCAGTTTGAGCCGATTGATATTATAGATGAATTAGAAATTTCTAATGATGCTATAGTCCTTAATAGTGGTGAAGACAATGAAACTATTCAACCTCCTGCTATTAGACTTGAATATACTGACCCTAGTTCTGATGCATTTCAGTTTTGGCAGACAAAAATTTTAGGACTTCCCCAGAATGCTAACGAACTATCCAACAGTAATAATTTCAACAATTATTTTAGGGGTATCTTTTTTAAAGCAGAATCAGTGAGCTCAGGCCAAGGTAGCTTAATTGGTCTTAATCTTTCTTCGGATAATGCAAATATCACATTGACATATTCTCAAGACCCTGAAGAAGAAGGTGACGAAAGACCTCAAAACACATATGTATTAAGATTTAATGGTAACAGAATAAACCTATTAAACAATAATTTCACTAATCCAATTACTGACGGCGACCCTAATAATGGTGACTCTAAGTTATTTTTAAAAGGGGGTCAGGGTGCCGTAGCTAAGATAAAGTTATTTAACGGTGACGAACAAGAATTCGAAAACTTCAAAACTACTTATGCTAACTACGATAATGAGACTGATGCGTTTGTAAGCTATAGAAGGCTAATTAACGAAGCAAACTTAATTTTTTATGTTGATGAAGCAATAGTTAGAGGCGAAGAGCCAAGTCGCATTTTTATCTATGATACAGAAAATAATTTGCCCTTAGCAGACTATTTTCTTGATCTTACAATAGCCAACACTCCTATATTTTCAAAACCTAATCATTTAGGCATTTTAGAGCGAACAGAAAATGATTTTTCGAGTAATGGAATCAAATATAAGTTCAAAATTACTGAGCACCTCAAACGACTGATTGAAAATAGCTCTACTAATGTGACTTTAGGATTGGCAGTTTCTGGTAATGTAAATCTTGAAGAAATTATACCTCAAAGAAATGTTTTAGGTCAACCTGAAATCCAAGTTCCTGTCAGCTCTGTTATAAATCCTAGAGGAACCATCCTTTACGGAAGTAATGCTACAGACCCAGAAAAACGTGTTCAACTCGAAATTTTTTACACGTGTTTATCATCTGATGAGGATTGTCAATAATTAATATAAAAATTTATGTGCGGAATTGTCGGATATATTGGTTATCGAGAAGCATACCCCATCATTCTTAAAGGGCTACAACGCTTAGAATATAGAGGTTATGATAGTGCCGGAATAGCACTATATGATGGCAATAATATTAAACTTTCCAAAACTAAAGGCAAGGTTGCTGATCTTAAAAGTAGATTAGAGAAAGAAATAAGTACAGACGGTTCTTTGGGTATAGGTCATACGCGCTGGGCTACACATGGTGTTCCAAACGATGTCAATTCCCATCCGCACTACTCAAATTCAGGAGACCTCGTAATCATCCATAACGGTATCATTGAAAATTATGATTCCATCAAAAAAGAATTGATAAAAAGAGGTTACACATTTAAATCTGATACCGATACAGAAGTCTTGGTCAACCTTATAGAGGAGGTCAAGAAAAAGGATGATATAAAATTAGGTAAGGCGGTTCAAATTGCACTGAATGAAGTAGTAGGTGCTTATGCTATTGCTGTATTTGATCGAAACAAACCTGATGAAATTATAGTAGCTAAATTGGGAAGTCCTTTAGCTATTGGCATTGGTGACAATGAATTTTTTATAGCTAGTGATGCTTCTCCCTTTATTGAATATACTAATAATGCAATTTATCTCGAAGATGAAGAGATGGCCATCATTAGAAGAAATAAAGATGTAAAAGTACGTTCTATAAAAAGTGATGCTCTCATTGAACCCTATATTCAAGAACTTAAACTCAATCTTGAAGAAATTGAAAAAGGTGGTTTTGATCATTTCATGCTTAAAGAAATTTTCGAGCAACCAAGAGCTATACGTGATACGTTTAGAGGGCGATTATTGACTGATGAAGCCATAGTTAAGATGTCTGGTGTAGAAGATAACATGAAAAAATTCCTCAACGCAGACCGTATCATAGTGGTGGCTTGTGGAACATCATGGCATGCAGGCTTGGTTTCAGAATATATTTTTGAAGACTTAGCAAGAATTCCCGTAGAAGTGGAATATGCTTCAGAATTTAGATATAGAAATCCTGTTATCACAGAAAAGGATGTTGTCATTGCCATTTCTCAATCTGGTGAAACTGCTGACACGCTTGCGGCCATTAAACTGGCAAAATCTAAAGGTGCATTTGTTTTCGGAGTTTGTAATGTCGTAGGTTCTTCAATTGCTAGGGAAACAGACGCTGGCGCCTACACACATGCTGGGCCAGAAATAGGTGTTGCAAGTACAAAGGCATTTACAACACAAATTACAGTCTTAACCTTAATGGCATTGCGTTTGGCAAGAGCTAAAGGAACGATATCAAGTTCTGACTTTAGACGATACTTAATAGAATTAGAACTCATCCCTGAAAAAGTTAAAAAAGCACTGGAATCCGATGCCTACGTAAAAACAATTGCAGACATCTATAAAAATGCAAAGAACTTCCTGTATTTAGGTCGTGGCTTTAACTTCCCTGTCGCTTTAGAAGGCGCTTTAAAATTAAAAGAAATCTCTTATATCCATGCAGAGGGCTATCCTGCGGCAGAAATGAAACACGGCCCTATTGCTTTAATTGATGAGCAAATGCCAGTAGCAGTGATTGCAACCAAGAAAGGCCATTATGAAAAAGTCGTCAGCAATATTCAAGAGATTAAATCTAGAAAAGGAAAAATCATTGGTATTGTTACTGAGGGTGATAAAACAGTGAAAGACCTAGCCGATCATGTTATAGAAGTGCCAGAAACAGAAGAATTTTTAACTCCATTGCTAACAACAATTCCGTTACAGCTCTTGTCTTATCATATCGCCGTGATGCTAGATAAAAATGTAGATCAACCGCGTAACTTGGCAAAATCTGTTACAGTAGAATAATTACAGATTAGTCATTACAGACGAAATGTGAAATCCCTAATGAATCTTAGATTTTTTAGGGATTTTTTAGTATTAGTATCTCACAATTAGTAAAATATGCTATGCACGCATACATTTCTGATGATTTCTTATCGAGTTTTCATATATTTAATTAAATTGCTCGTCTAATTCAATTAACTAAATCTCTATAATGAAGACATTCTTAAAACTATTTGTAATGCTTTTCTGTGTGGCGTCTTTTGCCCAAACCACGGTAAAAGGTAAAGTTACAGACGATACGGGCCAGCCTCTACCTGGAGCCAATATCATTATTGTAGGAACTACTACAGGAACAAGTTCTGACTTTGACGGAAATTACGTCCTAACTACAGATCGTAATCCACCGTTTACTATCCAGATTTCCTACACCGGATTTGAAATGCAAACCAAAGAAATTACCTCTAACGCTGAGACTGTTGATTTCTCAATGAAAGAAGGCAACGAACTTGATGAAGTTGTTATCTCAGCATCTCGTACCCCAGAACGTATTTTTGAATCGCCGGTTACGGTTGAACGTTTTGGTTTAAAGGAAATTAAGAATACCGCATCTATTGATTTTTATGATGGATTGGAAAACCTTAAAGGTGTTGACATTAACACAAACAGTTTAACGTTTAAATCCATCAATACAAGAGGTTTTGCAACCTTCGCCAATACACGTTTTATGCAATTGGTGGACGGAATGGACAACTCCGCTCCTGCTCTTAACTTCCCGTTAGGTAACCTATTGGGGATGACTGAAACAGATGTAAATAGTGTAGAACTTTTACCAGGTGCCGCATCTGCACTTTATGGTGCAAACGCGTTCAACGGTATTCTTTTTATGAGAAGTAAAAGCCCTTTTGATGTACAAGGTATTTCTGGTTATGTTAAGCGAGGTATTACTTCACAAGAAGCCGCAGGTGATAATCCTTATACCGACTTAGGGATTAGAATGGCTTACAAATTCAGCGATAAGTTTGCGGCTAAAGTTAATTTTGGGTACTTAAAAGGTACAGATTGGGCAGCAACGAATAGAACGGACAGGTTTATTCCTGGACGCACACGTGCTGATTTAGATTATGATGGTATTAACGTGTATGGTGA
Source organism: Winogradskyella maritima (assembly GCF_042650215.1). Taxonomy (NCBI): domain Bacteria; kingdom Pseudomonadati; phylum Bacteroidota; class Flavobacteriia; order Flavobacteriales; family Flavobacteriaceae; genus Winogradskyella; species Winogradskyella maritima. The sequence continues at coordinate 249,170 of NZ_JBHSAT010000004.1, forward strand.
TGAAGTTGCTACAAACATTAGAGCTGCAGCCGGTGGCCTAGGTATCGTCCCAGATGTTGTAGTCAGTAGAACAGGTTATGACGAAAGAGACTTAACTAATTATAATGCCGAAAGTATTAAAGCTGACTGGGGTCTTTACTTTAGACCTTGGGCCAATGATTTCGAAATTCAGTATGTTGGCAAAGTAGGATCAGGTAATACCATTTATCAAGGTGCTAACCGTTACAACATCAAAGGTTTCTTCTTACAGCAACATAAATTAGAAATTAGAAACGACAATTTCTTTGTGCGTGGCTACGTAACTGAAGACAAGGCTGGTGATTCTTATGATATGGTCTTTACCGGGATCAACATCAACAGAGCATGGAAATCTGATGAGCAGTGGTTTGGAGAATACATAAATACGTATGTCGGTGCATCTTTATCTGGAGCAACTGATGAGCAGGCACACGCTGCCGCAAGGGCGCAAGCAGAAACAGGTCGCTTAATTCCTGGTACTCCTGAATTTCAAAGCACTTTCAACAGAATTACAAACGACCCTGACTTAAGTACAGGTTCACGTTTTCAGGATAATTCAAAAATTTATCATGGTGACGCAAACTACAACTTGGGACACTTAATTGATTTTGCTGAAATTCAAGTCGGTGGCTCTTACAGACAATATCGTCTGAATTCCTTCGGAACAATTTATACGGACGTAGACGGGCCTATTGATTATTCAGAAGTTGGTGTGTATACACAAATTCAAAAGTCTTTAGAATTATCTGATGCTGTTGAATTAAAATTAACGGGGTCTCTCCGTTATGACAAATCAGAATTATTTGATGGGTTCTTTTCACCAAGATTGTCTGCTGGTTTTACAGTAAATGATAATCACAACTTTAGAGCCTCTTACCAAACTGGTTTTAGAAACCCAACAACACAAGATTTATATATTGGTTTAGATGTTGGTCGTGCTGTTCTTGTTGGTGGTGCACCAGACAACCCAGCAAGATATGTGGATACCTACGGGTTAAGTCCTACAGGAACTGCAATTACTGGCCAGACATCAATTGATTTCACAGGAGAAGGTGCTTATAACAATTCTTTCTTTGCGTCGTCTGTTCAGGATTTTGCAGCATCTCAAAACCCTGCAGATTTAGCCATTGCTAACTCTAATTTAGCTCAGCCAGAACAAGTCACCTCTTACGAAGTGGGTTACCGTGGTAAACTCGGTGATTTTATTGTTGATGGTTCCGTGTACTATAATCAATACCAAGATTTCTTAGCTAATGAAACTGTAATTTCTCCGTTTTATGGAGATGTGCAACTACAACAAACTTTACCTAATGGTGTACCTCTAGCAGTTGCTGCGATTGCTAATGGGGATTTCCAGGCGTATCAGACATATACTAATTCTGATGCCGATGTAAATTCTTATGGAGCTGCAGTTCAGGTATCAACTAAAATCTTTAATGGATTTGACTTAAGTGCTAACTACACCTATGCAAAATTAGATTTTGATACGGAAGAGAATCCAGATTTTAGAACCAACTTTAATACTCCGGAGCATAAAACCAAAGTCTCTTTTGGTAATACAAATCTTTTTGAAAACTTTGGTTTCAACGTGTCTTGGAGGTGGAGTGACAACTATCTGTGGCAAGCTTCATTTGGAGACGGGGAAGTACCTTCTTACAATGTGTTGGATGCACAGATCAACTATAGAGTGCCAAGCTTAAAATCTACATTTAAAGCAGGTGCCACTAACTTGTTACAAGATGAGTACTTTACAGCATTTGGTACTGGATTCATTGGATCTCAATACTACTTGTCTTGGACCATCAATAATTTATAAAAAAACGGAAAAGAAAATAATATGAAAAAACTAAAATATATAGCACTTTCATTTTTTGCATTCGGCTTTATGGCCTGTGAAAATGAATTAGTCGAAGACTTTAGGGAAAGAAATGGAACGGGCATAGAAGAACCGCTTCCAGCATTAACCGCTGGTTCCGCAAATTTCTCAACCTACGTTTCTATGGGTAATTCCCTTACAGCAGGCTTTACTGATGGAGCCCTATTTAGAGCTGCACAGGAAAACTCTATGCCTAACATCTTAAATGGTCAATTTCAATTAGTTGGAGGCGGTTCATTCACGCAACCATTGACTAGTGATAACCTTGGTGGCTTGGCTATTGGAGGTAATAGAATAGACGGATTTAACCCAAGACTAGTTTTTAACGGTAGTGGCCCTGCGGGATTGGAAACTGTAATTGGCCCAGTTACCGTAACAACAGACTTATTGAATAACCCTTCTGGACCGTTCAACAATATGGGTGTTCCTGGAGCAAAGAGTTTTCATTTATTAGCTCCTGGTTATGGTAATCTTGCCAACCTTTCATTGGGATTGGCTAATCCTTATTTTGTTAGAATGACAGGAAGTACGCCTAACGCAAGTGTTCTAGAATTATCAATGGCGCAAAGCCCTTCTTTTGTTTCGCTTTGGATTGGTAATAACGACGTTTTAGGTTATGCCTTATCTGGTGGTGAAAGCAACCCTTTATCTGAAGATTATGATCCTATTACACCAATGGATGGCCCTCCTGGTGTAGGTTTCGCTCAGTCGTATGGTGCTTTGGCTCAACAATTAACTTCTGGTGGGGCGCAAGGCATTATGGCCAACATCCCAGATGTAACAAGTATTCCTCATTTTACGACTGTACCACACAATCCTTTAGATCCATCAAATCCTTCTTTTGGACCTTTGATCCCTCAATTGAATCAGATTTATGGCGCACTTAATGCTGTATTTGCCGCTTTAGGTGAAGGCGATAGAGCTGTTGTATTTTCTGAAACGGAAGCAAGTGCTGTTGTTATTAGAGATGAAAGTTTAGACGATATCTCAGATCAGATTACGTTTGCTTTAAGTAACAGTCCAACTTTCCCTGCATTTATAGGTCAATTTGGATTACCGCCAGAAGCTGCGCCAATAGTTGCAAACTTATTGGGACAAACGTACGGGCGAGTTAGACAAGCTACAGAAGCTGACTTATTTGTATTACCAAGTGCCTCAATTATAGGAACCGTTAATACTGATGTAGCCGCAGCGCTTATCGGGCAAGGTCTTCCTGCTGCAGTTGCTGGGCAGTTTGCTGTAGAAGGTGTGACTCTGCCCTTAGCTGATAAATGGGCCTTAACGCCTACAGAGCAAGCGGAAATTGCTACTGCAACCGCTAACTTTAACAGTGTTATCAAAGCCTCTCAGGAAGCCGCAGGATGGGCATTTTTGGATGCTAATACCCTGCTTAATAATTTATCTACCGCTGGTATTGACACAGGAGACTTTGTATTAACGTCGGACCTTGTTTTAGGCGGTGCATTTTCTTTGGATGGCGTACACCCAACGGCAAGAGGATATGCATTAATTGCTAATGAGATGATGAAGGCTATTGATGCAACCTATGGTTCAAATTTTGAAGCCTCTGGAAGCTTGGTCGATGTTGGAAATTACCCAACAAATTACTCGCCATTGTTGCAATAACAATAGTATACAAAATAGATGGAAAGCACGTTCAGATTGAGCGTGCTTTTTTTATGCAAAAAAGCTTCAAAAAATTCACTTTTATATTTAAATAAAAACATATCTTTGCAGCGCTAAAAAAGGGCTTATTTTCCATAAAAAATGTGGCATCTTTTTTCAGAATTAAATTATTGCAAAACAAAAACATATAAGTAATGTCAAAAGTTACAGGTAAAGTTGCACAAATTGTAGGTCCGGTTATCGATGTTGAATTCGCTGCTGGAGCAGAACTTCCAAAGATTTATGATTCGTTAGAAATTAAAAATGCTGATGGTTCAACATTGGTACTAGAGGTACAATCTCACATTGGTGAGGATACGGTACGTACTATTGCTATGGATTCGTCGGATGGTTTAAGTAGAGGAACAGAAGTTGTTGCTACTGGTGCACCAATCCAAATGCCAATCGGTGAAGATGTTTACGGACGTCTATTTAATGTTATCGGTGACGCCATTGATGGATTGGGTGATTTACCAAAAGCTGGAGACGCAGGTTTACCAATTCACAGACAAGCACCTAAGTTTGAAGACTTGTCAACGTCTACTGAAGTATTGTTTACAGGTATTAAGGTAATCGATCTTATTGAGCCTTATGCAAAAGGTGGTAAGATTGGATTATTCGGTGGTGCCGGTGTAGGTAAAACGGTATTGATTCAGGAGTTGATTAACAACATTGCGAAAGGTCACGGTGGTCTTTCTGTATTTGCTGGTGTTGGTGAGCGTACTCGTGAAGGAAATGATTTACTCCGTGAGATGTTAGAGTCTGGTATCATCAAATATGGTGATGACTTTATGCATTCTATGGAAGATGGCGGATGGGATCTTCAAAAAGTGGATAAAAACATAATGAAAGAGTCTAAAGCGACTTTCGTTTTTGGACAAATGAATGAGCCTCCAGGAGCACGTGCTCGTGTAGCACTTTCAGGATTAACCATAGCAGAATATTTCCGTGATGGTGCTGGAGAAGGACAAGGAAAAGATGTACTTTTCTTCGTTGATAATATCTTCCGTTTTACACAAGCTGGTTCTGAGGTATCTGCACTTTTAGGTCGTATGCCTTCTGCTGTAGGTTACCAACCAACATTAGCCACCGAGATGGGTGCGATGCAAGAGCGTATTACATCAACAAAAAGAGGTTCTATTACATCTGTACAGGCGGTTTACGTACCTGCGGATGATTTAACGGATCCTGCACCAGCAACAACGTTTGCTCACTTGGATGCAACAACGGTATTGTCTCGTAAGATTGCTGAGCTTGGTATTTACCCAGCGGTAGATCCATTAGATTCTACGTCTCGAATCCTTACAGCTGACATCTTAGGTAGTGAGCATTATGACTGTGCACAACGCGTTAAAGAGTTATTACAGCGTTATAAAGAATTACAGGATATTATCGCCATCCTTGGTATGGAGGAATTATCCGAAGAAGATAAAATGGCCGTTGGTCGTGCAAGACGTGTACAACGTTTCTTATCTCAACCGTTCCACGTAGCGGAGCAGTTTACAGGTATTCCAGGTGTATTGGTTGATATTAAAGAAACCATTAAAGGCTTTAACATGATTATGGATGGTGAGTTAGACCACCTTCCAGAAGCGGCATTCAACCTTAAAGGTTCTATTGAAGAAGCAATTGAGGCTGGAGAGAAAATGTTAGCGGAGGCATAAAACTAGTAGGCAGTTGGCAGTCGCAGTTGGCAGTTATGCTACTGAGTACTAAATACTGAATACTGAATACTGAAAAAACATGTATTTAGAAATTGTATCGCCAGAGGCGACTTTATTTAGCGGGGAGATTGAAAGTATTACGGTACCTGGTGTCGATGGTGAGTTTCAGATGTTGAACAATCACGCACCAATCGTTTCTATACTTTCTGCTGGTGAGGTTAAAATCGCTGGTACTATTACCTTGGAAGAAGACGTTCAGGATAAATTTATCTCTAAGGACGGGAAAACAGTATTGACCATTAATTCTGGTACTGTTGAAATGAAAGACAATAAAGTGATTGTATTAGCAGACTAATTGCATATCACTCAAAAAATAAAAAAGCTTCAAGTCATCTTGAAGCTTTTTTGTTTTCTAGGATTTAGTCTACCGCATTCCAAATATCCAGATACATTTTCCAGTGTCCATTTATTTTTTTCCAAACAATAACATACTTGCCTTTCCAAGCCGACTCCTCACCTTTTGCATTTTTGGTCTTGCCCTCGTAATAACCATAGTCGTAAGCCGTATCTTCTATTACTGTAATTTCAGTTTGAGTAATTTTATGATATGATGTGCTTAACCCCTCTGGTAAAGTCCAATATTTGATAATATCTTCACCTTCTAATATTTTGGTATTATTGGGGAAGATTTTTGCGTCTTCTGTATAGGATGAGGCTATTTTTTCATAATCTGATGCCATCACATATTTTGAGAAATTTTCTGTGTTTTTCAAAATAGTTTTAATGTCTTTTTTGTTTCCTTTCAGCGTCTGTGCTTCTATTTGATTGAAGCATAAAAGTGCTAATAGTAGTAATTGTATTGTTTTCATAAAATTAGTGGTTTTGATTAACGATTTTTACGATTTTTAATTAACTCAAATACTTTTTCCATATAAATGTCTCTATTTTCTATTCTTGATTGAATGTTCGTTTTAACGGTAACATCTGGCATAATTCCTTTTGATTTATCAAAGTTATTCGGATTAACCATTACATCCACTACTTTCTGACCGACTTGTAGAAAAAGTCCAGTATTCTTCAAGATTGTATTTTCTTGACCACCGTTGCAACTATATGTTGAGCCTAATTCTTCTCCGACAAAAATCCCCAAATCGTGTTCTTTAATCAAAGCAGAAAAATGTCCTGTTGAAGAAAATCCAAATCCATCAATTAAAATATAGGGCTTATTCTGTAGTTTGAAACCTAAACCATCTTGACTTTTTAATAGTTCTGGATAATCTATATCATCTCGATAATATTGTATTGGTTCATTAGAAATCGCTCTCAACAAATACGATGAACAATAAGGGTCTCCACCTTGATTACCTCGTAGATCAATAACCAGATTTTTAAGATTTTTCTTTTTAAGAACTGCGAATGAACTGTCTATAAATTTGTGAAATCTAAGAACGTTATCGTAAAATGAAAAGGTTTTTATTGTCAATATTCCTGTGTTCAATTCTTCGTCTATTTCAAAATTTAATGATTCATCTGCAGTTTTTGAAAAGCTTTTATTTGCAATCAGTTTTGAGCATTTAAAATCAAGTGTTTTTATAGTATCTCCAAATTTGTAAGACAACTCATTAAAATCATTAATGCCAAATAGTGAATGATAATAATACGTAAATCCCTTACTTGCCATTCTTTTTCGATAGCTTATATTATAACCATCAGCTGGCATACTGGCTAAAATAAATGTTAAAATATCTTGAATTGGTTCTCCATTTATACTTTCGATACTTGCACCAAGTGGTATGACTTTGTTTTCGCTAAGATTTTCTATTACATATAATTGGTTGTCTTCTATGACAAAGCGATAAGGTAAATAGACTAATGATTTTTTGGTAGAGGCATTGTAATCTACATTATACAAATTCGTATGACCACAACCAATTTTCGCTACTATTGGTAAGCAAATCCTGTAGAAATTTTCGATAGAGAGTCCATCAGCTAATTTAGTTTTCTGAGTATTGACTAAAAATTTCCAATCCGACTCTGAAATAAATGTATTGATTTGTGGGTGATTTTCCAACTCATCTATCATTTGATTAAAATCCTCCTCCAATTCAATTTTAGAGTATTCGATATTTTTTTTGTTGTTCTGACTTTGACAGTTCATAAGGAAAACAAACAAAACTATACAAGTTGTCTTAAACATTTTATTTTTGGTTTTTACACAGTTTAAATCAATTAACGTTTTTGATTAACAACAGTCCTGATTGTATCCGCCATATCCATAACATTTTCAAACTTTTGATTTTTTAAAATGATGATATATAATTCCTCCTTAGGATAATATCTAATGACCGACTCATAGTTGCCTTGTTCGCCATGATGATGATGAACCTCTAATGTATCATCATCCCATTCTAAAACGCCTAAGGGCGATTGTGAGCCTTCTCGTTCAGAAAGTAATTTTACAGCTTTTTTTGATAGTAGTTTATAGCTGTGCAAATGACTGAGGTATTGATACATATCCTGTGCAGTAAATAACATTAAAAACTTAATACCGTCCATCTTAAAAGCATCAAGATTGTTGTCTTTATTAAAAGGATAAGCAGGTAAGGTTTCATTTTTCCAAGGCATAGCCTTTGCAAAATAGCTACCACTCATTTTTGCAGGTCTAAAGATATTCTGAGTCACATAGTCCTCAAAAGATTGACCAGAAACAGCTTCTACTATATGAATGAGCAATATAGGATTGTAGTTTGAATAGAGATAGTCTGAACCGGGTTGAAAGGCGAGCTGTTCCACTTTCTTTAAATCGTTCAGCAACAACTCGTGAGTAACAGTCATTTCGTTTTCGCCATAACGCTCCCACGCTACTCTTGGTAAACCACTGGTGTATTTGAACAATTGCTGAATGCTTATCTTCGAAGCCCAAGCTGGTAAATCTTTAAGGTATTTACTCACCTTGTCATCAAGCTTCAACTTTCCACGTTCGTAGAGTTGCATTACGGCTACGCCTGGAAATTCTTTAGAGATAGAGCCAATAGCAAAACGATGCTCGGTCGTTAAGGGTTCTTTAGTTTCGGGATGGGCAATACCAAAAGATTTTTCATACAAAACAGCGTTGTTCTTTACAACGAGTATATTACCGTTGAGTTCTCCTTCTTGGTATATTTCATCGACATAAGCATCTACAGTTTTGTAGTTTTTACAACTAGAAAAAGCACATAATATAATTACTATGTAGCACTGAGATAATTTAGTGTTCATCAGTTCTGCTTTCTATAAAATATTTTGCTCACGACTTTCCACTCGTCATCGATTTTTATAAGATTCATGTAATCTATGAAACTGAAGGTTTCATAATCTATCTGAAGTTTTGCACTTGCTACGTTTCCTGAAACGTTGATGTAAGAAATGTGCGTTTTTCGGTTCTGTTTTGGTCCAGGCTTAACAGCATTTTTAAAGAATTCTAATGCGTTGACTTCTTTGTATTCGCCGTTGCGGATAAATTTCATAGTCGCAGTTTCATGAAAGGCTTTTTTCAACGTTTCGAAATCGTTATTTGTGCCACCGTCTAGGTAATAGGAAACTGTTTTTTCAATTTCGTCGTAATCCGATTCTTGAGCCAAAGCTGTAAAAAGACTTAAGCATAGTAATAGTGTTGTGATTGCTGTTTTCATTTTTAATTGTTTTTAGATTGATTATTTTTTGTTTTCAAGTTTGGCAACAACCAATTCTGCTACTTCTGCTGAAGCTGTTGGGTCTTGTCCTGTTATAAGTCGGTCGTGGGCAATGGTAAAACTATCCCAACCTTTTTTAGAATACTTGAAATCTCCTCCATGAGCTATAATTTTTTGCTCTATAGAAAACGGAAATTCCTTATAGTATGCCTTCTCCTTTCTCTCAAAAGCATCCGGAAATCCGTTGACTTGTTTTCCTTCAACGATATAACTACCATCACTTAATTTTAAGTTTACAAGTCCTGCGGTACCGTGACAAACTGCTGAAATAACGCCATTTTGCTGTTCATAAATAGTCGTAGAGATTTTTTGAATAGCCTTATTTTCAGGTACCTGATACATGGCCGAACCACCACCGACATAATAAACTGCTTTATATTGCGAAGGATTTACTTCTGAAGGTGTTAATGTAGAATTAAGATGCGCCATAAAATCACTATCATTATAATAGCGATATTGTAAAGGGTCTTTGGCTTTGTAATAATGCCCCAAATGAATGCTACCGCCATTGGGTGTCAGAAAATCAACCTTGTAATTATACTTTACAAAAACATCGTAAGCATGTACGATTTCGGCAAAACTGGTGCCCGTTTCAATATCTGAATTGCCATAGGTTTTGGCATTAGACATAATGAACAAAATGTTGCCTTTGCTTTCTCTTTCTGAAGACACTTGAGCAGACAATCCCAAAAATGAACATAGGATTATCGATAATATTTTAAATTTCATGATTATCGTTTTTTGATGATGTTATCAAAATTCGATAAACAGTTCTTAAAAGCAATCCGTTCTTATAATAGAAAAGTGCAGAATTATAATTTTGGACAAGAAACCACTATGATACCTGCTTTTTGTAAATCGCAGGTGTGACGCCCGTAACCTTTTTGAAGGTTGAATAAAAAGATGATTTTGAACTAAAACCAGCTTCAAAACCAATGGCTTCTAGCGTGTAATTTTCGTTATCTTTTAATAATTCTTTAGAGGCTTCTACTCGCCATCCGTTTATGTATTGCGCAAATGATTGGTCTAAATTATCATTAAGTAATTGCGATAAAAAATGTGAAGATACATCGAGCTTATCGGCTAAATCCTTTAGCTTAATATCTGGATTTTTATACAATGCTTCCGTTTCCATAATGACACTTAACTTTTTTTCTATGTCATTAGCCTCTACAGAAGTAATTTTCTTTGACGCATATTTTTGATGCTCTTCAAAGAAAAGCGAGGTTTTTCTTCGCTTTAAAATCCAAAATAGAATGCTTAAATACAATACAAAAGAAAATGATAGCGCACCGACAATATAGGAAGTGTATCTGCTTGTAAAGTAGGCTAACCATATAATAAAAACACCAATGGCTACTGTGGTCATCCAAATCTCTTTACTGCTTAGTTTTTCGGTTTTAGATGGCAATTTTAAGAGAATAGGCTTTATAAGGCCAAAGGCCAAAATGATATAGATAAACCACTGTGTAAACATAAGCCAAGACAAATAGCCTTGCACCGAACGTTGCCACAAATATTGATGATCGCTATATGGAAAATAATAACCGAGTATCGTCATTATAATAATGACTGGTAAAATATGAATGAGCCAACCATAAAAGCCGTGCTTTTTAGGTTTCATAGCCTCTCTAATATAGAGATACAAAAACGGGCCAATCAGCAAACAGGCCGATAGACCCACTTGTATAAAGTGTGTTGAAATATCATCGTAAAACGTAAGAAAAACAGATTTTGTTACCCTAACGCTGACCACAAAAAGCAACCCAGCCAAAAAGTAAGTGCTTCGATTTCTGTTTTTTATAAAAAACGCGAAATAGGCACTCAGAAATAAGCCATTAAAAGCCCCCAAAGCACTAAAGAAGAATAATAATTGAGAGCTGAAATTCATTTGAGGCTAAGTTAGTTTGATGCTGAACATCAAATATATTCAATTTATAAAAAAAGAAGTTAAGACATTAAGCCATCCGCTTCACAGCCTCCAACTCCACTTTCAATTCTTGAAACATGCTCATGATGCTACTCAATTTTAGTTCCTTTTCATCATACTCTTGAGTATTGATGCAACAGGTAAATTCCCAAAGTTCTAACACGTTGGCTTTGGGCACCACATAGGGTTGATAGGCTTTGTTATCGGAGCTCAGGAGTAGGTTTTCATTGTCATTGTCTGGCGTGTAGATACGTTTGTAGACCAAGCCATCATCTTTGGTCAACACAATATAGGTGCGCCCATTTTTTACATCAGAAAGTTGTTCTACAAACTTTGCTACGATAAAAGCTCCGTCCTTAACGGGCAACATGGAGTCGCCTTTAATGGGGAATGCACGATGCGTTCCCGTTGGCAGAAAGGGCAATTTTATTTTCTGAAGTTGCTCAATATATTCAGGGTCATCGTAACCTGATAAGTATCCCGCCGAGGCTTTTGCCGGAATAATCTCTATTAAATCCTCATTGTCTTCGTTGACGGTCACCGGAAAGAGCACTCGCTTATTACCAACCTCGATAAACGACGTGTCTTTGGCTTTTCGCAAATCCTTTCGTACCAAAATATCGATGGGAATATCAAAATAATTAGAAAGGTCTATCAAGCGTTCAATCGGTGGCTCAGAACGGCCTTCTTCATAAGAACCCACCACAGAGCGCGTCCAGCCCAAATCGTCAGCAAATCGCTCTTGGGATAGCTTCTTTAAGGCTCTTAGGTGTTTAATATTTGCTTGTATGGGTTTCATATCATTTTCTTTAACATATTATTACTACAAATGTAAGCAACAAAAACTACATATCGTAGCTAATTTTGTTTTCCTATGTATTTAAACTGCCATACCTATTACAGCTTGCGCTACGGCACCATAAAACCCGAGCAATTATTGGCTATTGCTTCAGAAAATGGGGTGCAAACCCTAGCGCTTACGGACATCAACAGCACTACGGCCTGTTTGGATGTGATGCGCCTTTCAAAAAAATATAAGATAAAACCCGTGCTTGGTGTGGACTTTAGAAATAAGGCCGAACAGCAGTTTATCCTCATTGCGAAAAACAATCAAGGTTTTCAAAATATCAATGATTATCTGTCGACGTTTCTTCATGATAGCCGTTTGAAAATCCCTACACGACCAGAACAAAATATCGACCATTGTTTTGTTGTGTATCCCTACCAAAAAGGAAAGCATTTCGAATTAAAGTCTAATGAATTTCTAGGCATCAGTCCCCAAGATTTGAATCAGCTGAAATTTTCGAAATGGAATAAATTCCGACATAAACTCGTCGTTTTGAAAACAGTCTCCTTTCAGAATAAAAAAGGTTTTAATACCCATCGTTTGCTTCGCGCCATAGATAATAACACGCTCTTGAGCAAATTGCCTAAATCTGAAGAAGGACAACCTACGGATATGATGCTTCCTTATGACGAACTCTGCGAACATTACAATGAGTTCCCTGAGCTTATCGACAATACAAATAGTATTCTTCACGACTGCACTACCGCTTTTGATGTTGAAAACCCCGAGCCTAAAAACCTAAAATGTGTTACCGAAACTGAAGTATCAGACTATCAGCTTTTAGAACAATTAACTCATGAGGGTATCCCCTACCGTTATGGTAAAAATCCAAAGCCGGAAATCTATGCGCGCATCAAAAAAGAGCTTCATATCATTAAGGAAAAAGGCTTTGTGTCCTATTTTCTTATCAATTGGAAAATCCTAAAATACGCCCGTAGCAAAGATTATTTCTACGTGGGCCGTGGTAGTGGCGCCAATAGCATCATTGCCTTTTTGTTACGAATTACGGATGTAGACCCCATTGAGCTCGATTTGTATTTTGAGCGATTCATCAATCTTTTTCGGCAAAATCCACCCGATTTCGATATCGATTTTTCATGGAAAGACCGTGATGATATTACCCAATTCATTTTTAGGGAATTTGAGCACACGGCCTTAATCACAGTATATAACACCTTTAAATTTAGGGCATCGGTACGAGAATTGGGAAAAGTCTTCGGGCTCCCAAAATCTGAAATGGATACCCTTACACGCGGTAAATACCAAACCTCCCAGCTCGATAGTATGGCGCAACTAGTCATTAAATACGCCAAATTCATTGAGGGGTTTCCCAATTATCTGGGGATTCATGCGGGCGGTATTTTAATTTCAGAACGGCCGATTCATTGTTACTGTGCTACGTTTATGCCTCCTAAGGGCTTTGCCACTACTCAGTTTGATATGGTTGTTGCGGAAGACATCGGGCTTTACAAGTTTGATATTCTAAGCCAACGTGGCCTAGGAAAAATCAAAGATGCCGTTGAGATTGTAGCCTACAACCAGCCAGAAGCAAGTATCGACATCCATAATATCAATCAATTTAAGGAAGACGAGCGCATCAAAGATTTACTGCGTAACGCAAAGGCTATTGGCTGTTTTTATGTGGAGTCGCCCGCCATGCGGATGTTGCTGAAAAAGCTTAGGGTAGACGATTATCTTGGCCTTGTGGCCGCAAGCTCTGTGATTCGCCCTGGTGTTTCCAATAGTGGTATGATGCGCCAGTATATTTTACGGCACCGTCACCCCGAAAGGCGTACCGAAGCCCATCCTGTACTCGCCGAAATTATGCCCGAAACCTACGGCGTCATGGTTTACCAAGAAGATGTGATAAAAGTAGCGCACTATTTTGGTGGCTTGGATTTGGGGGAATCGGATATGTTGCGTCGGGGCATGTCTGGGAAATTCCGCTCGCGCGAAGAGTTTCTAAAAGTGAAGCAAAAGTTTTTCGACAACTGTGAAAACGACGGAAAACCTTACGAGCTGGTCGCTGATATTTGGCGCCAGATTGAAAGTTTTGCTGGCTATGCCTTTGCCAAAGGCCATTCCGCCTCCTATGCTGTAGAGAGCTACCAAAGCCTCTTTTTAAAAGCCTATTTTCCGTTGGAATACATGACGGCAACCATCAATAATTTTGGTGGGTTTTACCGTACAGAACTCTATGTCCACGAAGCCCGAATGCATCAAGGCACCATTGAACCACCATGTATCAACCAGTCCTTTAACGAAGCCATAATCAAAGGCAAAACCATCTATCTCGGCTTTATGTTTTTACAATCTTTGGAAGCTAAAACCATTTTGAAGATTTTAAACGAACGTCAAAAAAACGGCCATTTTAGTAGTTTGGATGATTTTATAGACCGTATTCCTATTTCTATTGAACAGATACGCATTCTCATTAAAATTGACGCTTTCCGATTTACCGAAATCAACAAGCGTGAATTACTCTGGGAAGCACATCTCAAAATCAGTAAAACTGTGGTACAAGAGCATATTGTTACGCTTTTTAAAACTGAGCGCATCAATTTTAGCACACCAGAGTTGCCGAGTACCGATTTGGAAAATGCCTTTGACCAGATAGAGCTGTTGGGCTTTCCGTTGTGCAACCCATTTCATCTGTTGCAACGCCGGTCTACAAACCCCTTACGCGCCAAACATTTAGAGCGTTTGATAGGGAAACATATACGCATTGAAGGCTATCTCGTCACCACAAAAAATACTAGAACGTCAAACAGTAAAGAGATGTTTTTCGGTACATTTTTAGACCGCGACGGTGATTTTATAGATTCGGTTCATTTTCCGCCAGTGGCCCAAAACTATCCGCTGAGAGGGAAGGGCATTTATGAAATTACAGGAAGAGTTATGTCGGAGTTTGATTGTATTACGATTGAAGTTTCCAAAATAGAACACCTCGCTATTATTGAAGACCCGAGATATAAAATAGAGTCTGAAAACCCAACCTTTCAACGCAAAAAGAGTTTTGAAGATTTGAAATTACAACGTAAACATAGACCTCTTGTTAATTCTAATTTAAAGCATTGAACAATACCGTCACTTCGAGTGAATCTGTGAAGCATGAACAGATTGTATGGGGAAGAAAATATAAAGTTCTCGATACATCTTGCTATCGCAAGACACTCGAACTGACAACATCGATAAAACATATTATAACACTTCATTCCTAACGAAGGAATAAACTAAAAAAATGACAAACAACCGCTCCATCGTCCATATGGATTTAGACACTTTTTTTGTGTCTTGCGAGCGCCTGCTCGATAGTAGACTCAACGGTAAACCTATACTTATTGGGGGCACTAGCGACCGTGGCGTGGTGGCCTCCTGTAGTTATGAAGCCCGAAAATTTGGAATCCACTCGGCCATGCCCATGCGGATGGCGAGACAGCTCTGCCCAGAAGCTATTGTATTGCGGGGTAATTCGGGGACCTATACCAAGTTTTCAAACGAGGTTACAGATGTTATCAAAGAAGCGGTACCTCTTTATGAAAAAACTTCTATCGACGAATTTTATATTGACCTCACGGGAATGGACAAGTTTTTTGGGTGTCATAAATTGGCTTCAGAATTGCGCCAACGCATCATAAAAGAAACTGGACTGCCTATTTCCTTTGGTCTTTCAATCAATAAAACCGTATCTAAAATTGCAACGGGAGAAGCCAAACCCAATAATGAGATTCGGATTTCAAACGGTACTGAAAAACCTTTTTTAGCCCCGCTTTCCGTAAAAAAAATTCCTATGGTTGGTAACGTAACCTACAAATCTTTATGCGATTTGGGCGTAAAGCGCATAAAGACGGTACAAGATATGCCGATGGAACTGATGCATAAAGTCCTCGGTAAAAATGGCTTGTCTATTTGGCGAAAAGCTAATGGTATAGATAATAGTCCTGTGATTCAATATCACGAACGTAAATCCATTTCTACAGAACGGACCTTTGGAAAAGATACTACTGATGTTTCAAAACTCAAAGGTATGGTAATTGCTATGGCAGAAAATTTGGCCTTTCAATTACGCCGTGGAAACAAACTAACAGCTTGCGTGACCTTTAAGATTCGCTATTCCGATTTTCAGACCTATACCCAACAGAAACGTATTCCGTATAGTGCCATGGACCATAATATTATTCCTGTGGTTTTAGAATTGTTTCAAAAACTCTATAACCGACGTTTGCTAGTGCGACTTATCGGCGTACGATTTAGCCATTTGGTAGAAGGTGGTCATCAAATCAATTTGTTTGATGACAATGAAACCCACCTCAACCTTAGTAATGCTATGGATAAGATGCGAGAGCGCTTTGGCGATAGGGCGGTGATGTCGGCCGCTGGCATGGATGCCAAAACCATTAGCCGTTGGAATCCCTTTACGGGAGAGCCACCGCCGTTGTTGGCGAACAGGCATCAGTAAATAGAATTTCTCTTCTCATTTCAATTTCAAAATAATCAACTCCCAATCCTCACCGCCTTCGGTATGTACATCTAACAGCTCAAAGCCAACGGCTTTGTGAGCCTCTGAGGAACGTCGATTTTTAACGTTAACTTCGGTAACCAAGGCATCAAACTCAGATTGTAACTCGGTAGTTAAGAATGCATATAAGCCACGGAAAATACCTCGTTTTCGGAAATGCTTGTCAATACAGATTTGTCCCATAATGAGGTAGTTGATTTCGTCCAATCCCTTTTCCTCAAGGATACCGTCCATGTAATTGAACATCTCAATGAGCTCCGGCACATCATCTCTAAATTCGTTTAACATACATAAGGCATAACCCACAACCTGGCCTCCCGACTTGGCTATCATGTGAGGACAAGCATCATTCATTCGTTTTAAAGCATCGAAAGTGTGGTCTACAGACACAAAGCCTTCTGATTGCTTATCGGTTTCAGACAGCACTACTTTGAGATTCTGCTTCTGGATTTCTAAAATTTGATGCAACTCTTCATCTGTATATGCACGGTGGTATGTGATTTCGGTATTCAAAACGTCTTCAAACTATTTTTTACCCAACCAAGATGCTCTGTTTTTCGTCATGTCTTCAGACAATTCAGTCATTGGTATGATTTGATACGATGGGTCACTTTTTAAGACTAAGGTGGTTTCTTTCGTTTTTCCAAAGCGTTCAAAAATTATCTTCAACGTATCCTGAGGCTTGTAACCATTATTCAAAATGGTATTGACATCGCTGGTTTCACTAATGGTTACATCGTCAATTTTTAAGATTTTATCGCCTTTTTCTAATCCAGCATCATAGGCTGAAGAGCCAATAGCCGTATTGCTCACAATTTGATTATTCCGCAATCGCATCCCAAAAGCTGGTTTATTTTCATCAGTCTCCATGGCAACACCAACGGTTTTAAAAAGTCGCTGAAAATCAGGCATCTCACTTTTGTAGATGTAACTATTGAAGAAAGCGTCACCAAAGTCCTTGCCAGCGTAAGTGTTTAGAGTTTCGTGCAAATCGCTGACCGTATAAGGCTTAAATGGTTTTCCGTAGGTTTCCCAGACCAGTTTCATATAATCATCGAGATTCAGGCCTTTTTCCCGAAGCGATAAATCAAGCGCCAAACCAAGCATACTGCCATAGGAATAATAGGAAATAAATGTGTTGTTTCTATTAATATCGTCCACAGCCGTGGCCGCGTCAACAAATGGTGCCTGATAGCTCATCTCAATAGGATTAAAAAATTGGCGCCCCGGAAAATTCCAAACGTAGTTAAATGTTCCGGTTAAACTCTTGATGTAATCCTCCTGAGACGTAATCCCCGCACGTGTCATGGTTAAATCATCATAGTAACTTGTAAAGCCTTCTGCAAACCATAGCTCGCCACTCATATTGGCTTTTGTAAAATCGAAAGGTTCTAAACTTGCCGGACGGATGCGCTCAACATTCCAACAATGGAAAAATTCATGTGATACCGTTCCCAGATTTCGCTTTTGTCCGCCATTGGCCAGACTTCTAGTGCTGGTTAGTATCGTAGAATTTCTGTGCTCCATGCCATCACCAGATACATTGGGCATGTAACAGCCTAAAAACGTATAAACTCCGTAATCGAATTTGGGCAATTCTTCAAAAATGACTTTTTGTTGTAATACGATTTTCTCTGTATCCGAAATATACTGGTCAAATTCCTCGGCGGTACCATTATGGTGTAAAGCAAATTTTATGGTTTGTCCATCCACATCAAATTCGCGAACCATATGGTCTGAAATTTCTGTGGGACTGTCCATAAAGTATTGCAAATCTTCCGCCATAAAGGTGTTGTCTTCTAGGGGTTTTAATTGTGTAGCCACTTTCCAGTTTAGCCCTTCTGGCAGGTTAAACGTGATTTTAAAATCGTTGTTAGCCAAGCTTGGTGCATACATAAATGTCGCTGGCATATTGAGGTGCGCATGGGTTTCGTCAATTTGCGAATAAGTACCATCAGCACGATTCGCATAAAGTGTATAGGAAACGTTGACCGTACCATCATGGTTTTTAACTGCCCAAGAATACGGGTCTGGGCGTTCTGCTTCCAATGCATTGCCCTCAGCATCCGTGAATTTAACGTTGTAGACGTTTTTGGCAAACTCGTGAATAGCATAACGCCCTGGTGAAGAACGTGGCATTCGGATTTCGGCATGTCCTGAAGGTAAACCCGAAAAGGTGATATTGATATTAGCTTCGTGATGTGCTAAATTATCGAATGAAATGCTGTATTGGGAATCGCCTGAACCGCTTTCAGCTTTGGAAGTATTTGAGGTCGATTTTGACTTATCGTTACACCCAAAACAAACTAGAGTGAATACTAGCAACAGTAATTTTTTCATGCTTCATGATTTTATGGGAATGAAGATACGATTTGAACAGAAAATAACACGCACAAGATTTTGAAATCCTTAGACGTGAATAGTACTACTCCTCCACAAACTCCAAAATATCACTCGGCTGACAGTCTAAGGCCTTGCAAATAGCTTCTAAGGTAGAAAACCGAATGGCCTTGGCCTTGCCCGATTTGAGTATAGACATGTTTGCAGGCGTGATGTCTATGATTTCAGCAAGTTCCTTGCTTTTCATCCCACGTTTTACGAGCATTATATCTAGGTTGACTACTATAGGCATGTTAGATTGTTAAATCATTTTCTTCCTGTAACTTATGTGCTTCCTTAAAAATCTGAGCCATTACAAAGGCAATTAGAGCATAAATTATATAGACGAAATTCACTGATATTTTCATTTGCATTCCATAGTTATAACGCATAACCGTGTAGCTCTGAAGTACTAGTATTCCCAATATGCAAAACCCAATTCTTTTAAATAATTTATCATTGCCTGAACTAAATGTTTTTAAACTTTTAACTGACAGCATAATCTTTTCAAAGGAATTAAAAGCTACAAATATTAAAAACAAAATTCCTATTGATTTAAGATAAAATACATACTTAGTTAATGTTTTAATCTTATCTATTGTAAACGGAGATTCATTAGCTTCGGCTCCACGATATGTTTCTGAACCAGTAATGTGATAGCCAAAGGCACTATTAGATGAATTCGCAATTTTTATCTCCACCCCTTTAAATGCATTTTGGTCAATTTCTATGTAGATTAACAGCCCTGTTAAAGCGATTGCTCCAATAACCACAATCACTTTTAAAATTCTTGAAATAATTACAGTGATATCAAGCAGTGTATTTTTTGTCATAATTATATAGTTAAATCGTTTTCAGTTTGCAATTGTCCCCCTCGTTTCAACACCTTTGAAAATAAGAGTAGAAACAAGCCTAAAATCATTAGCATTAAATACAAGCTTTTAGAATCTATATTGAGATAGGCCTGACTGCTAAAATCCTTGACGACGACTAAATTCAACATCCCAGCGATTGAAGCGACAAATCCGACGATTCCCGATAAGAGGAATAAACGCCCTGATTTCTGAAAAGATTGAATTAAAATGAGGTTAAAAAAATCACCTTTTACCAAATAGCTCAGTTTGCTGATAAGCACATAAGTACCAATAATGAACACGGTGAGTGCTATGGCTTTTGTGATGAATATCAGCTTAATATTTAAAGACAAATCATAACTTGATGCATACACACCGGTATTAAAAGGGTCATGATTGAAGAAAATCCCAATCGTTGATATGATGATGTTCCCGATGATAGCAAGCACTAATATCAGAAATACGAATAATATAGGACGCGTATAATTTTTCATATAATTATCGTTTAACAATAACAAATGTATCAAAATTATTGAAAAACAATAATTTTTTCATTTTTATTTTAACGCTCTATCCCTTTTTTGGCAAACAAATAATTCTACCTTTGCCGAAAATTTTTAGCACTTATGTCACGTAACCAACGTCTTTTACTAACCTTTTTAGCTATTGCATTAACGCTGAACCTAACAGCTCAAGATTTCCCAAAACAAGATTTAGATTCAATAACGCTCAGTGCCGCACGGATTGATTTACCCTTTAAGGAAAACTCCCGAACCATAAATATCATTACAGCAACAGATATAAAAAATAGCGCCGCTATTACACTGGTAGACGTTTTGCAACAAGTCGCTGGCGTAGACATTCGCCGTCGTGGTACTGGAGGCAGTCAGGCAGATTTATACATTAGAGGTGGTGGTTTTGACCAAACGCTTTTATTGATTGATGGTATAAAAATGGATGATGCACAAACGGGTCACCATACCATGAATGCCGCGTTGCCGCTCGAAGTGATTGAACGTATAGAAATCATTAAAGGCCCTGCCGCACGTGTGTTTGGACAAAATGCATTTACGGGCGCCATTAATATTGTCACCAAGAAAAATTTAAACAATACCGTTTCTATAAATGCTGAAGCTGGTTCTTTTGGACAGTTAAACGGCTCTGTAACAGCAGGTGTGCAACAGGCCAATGCCTCGCATATCATTCATGCTGGAAAATTGACTTCTGAAGGATTTAGAAATAACTCGGATTATGACAACTCCAACTATTTTCTGAAGAGTGTTTTCAATCAGAATGAACAACCCATAGAATTGATTGCCACTTTCTTCGAACGTAACTTTGGTGCTGAAAATTTCTACACCACCAATCCATCTTTCAACGAATACGAAGAAACTCAGAATAGTCTAATAGGGCTTACTACGGAGTTTAAATCGGAAAGATTCAAGATTCAGCCACGTGTGTATTGGAAGCGCAACCAAGATATGTTTTTGTTAAGACGCAATGAGCCGTTATTCTTTAGAAACTTTCATATTTCTAACAAAATCGGTGCAGAAGCTAACGCGCAATATACCTCTAAAGCAGGAATCACTGGCTTTGGATTGGACGTTTCAAAAATCTATTTACGAAGCAACAACCTAGGCAATCGTCAGCGTTTTATGGCTAACCTTTTTGCTGAGCATCGTTTTAGTTTGGCCAATGATAAATTGGATATTACACCTGGCGTCGCAGTGACTTATTTTTCGGATTTTAAATTCAATGCCTTCCCAGGATTGGATATTGGTTATGAAATTTCGGACCGTTTTAAAGTCTATGGAAATGTCGGTTATACGTACAGAATCCCAACCTATACCGATTTGTATTACAATGACCCAAGAACAAGCGGTAACCCAGATTTAGAGCCAGAGGAGGCCTTTGCCCAAGAAGTTGGCCTGAAGTATGTCGGTACGCGTTTTAACGCCACAGTTGCTGTTTTTAATCGCGATGCTGAAAACCTTATTGATTACATTCGTCCAGATACAGGAACCGATATTTTTACCGCCACCAACATTAGGGAGGTCAATACCAAAGGATTTGAATTTGATGCATCTTACAATTTTAAACTTGGCGCTTTCAACCAAAATTTGGCCTTTGGTTATGCCTATTTAGATGATGATATTTTTGATTTGAATGAAGACCTATCGCGTTATTCATTAAATACCTTGAAGCATCAATACACCACACGTTTTAGCTCGCAATTGTTTAAAAACATTCGCCAAAACATTATTTACAAATATGCAGAACGTACTACGGGACAAACCTATAATGTCTGGGATGCTTCCTTGGTCATGACCTTAAAAAAAATGCAGTTTACGGTAACAGCGAACAA
Source organism: Winogradskyella maritima (assembly GCF_042650215.1). NCBI lineage: Bacteria > Pseudomonadati > Bacteroidota > Flavobacteriia > Flavobacteriales > Flavobacteriaceae > Winogradskyella > Winogradskyella maritima. Next base: position 271,018 of record NZ_JBHSAT010000004.1, read on the forward strand.
TATTTTCGACGCTGATTATATTGAAACAGGCTTTACCCCAATGCCTCCGAGCAATGTGCTTTTTGGTCTGCGCTATAACTTTTAGAAAGCAAAACAAAATCAAGTTTGTAACTTTACCTCATTGAATAAGACCTATTCAGTGAGGTAATTTTTTATTATGACATTTCTCTTTATTCGTCCTGTCCCCATTATGAGACGGGTCTTTGGAATTCTTCTTTTTGGATTAGCACTTTTTATTATTATAAATGATATTAAGGGTCTAATTCTCTGTGGTATTGCCACCTATTTTATTCTTACAGAAGGCACGGAATTTAATTTTGAAACCAACAAATATCGCTTGGTAAAATCTTTTTTAGGTTTGAATTTTGGTGCCTGGAAAGCCATTCCGGATATCGAATACGTTTCCGTTTTTAAAACTACCGAGAAAACCGCTGTACGCTCTCGAAGCGCGGAAACTACGGTTTCAAATTCGGTGTATCGTTTGAATTTATTCTACAACACCAACCAGAAAATTAGAGCCTACACGACGTCTGATAAAGATGATGCGTTTGAAAAAGCTGAGTTATTTTCAAAATACTTAAATACAGAGATTTATGATGCTACGGAGGAATAGCATTATAAAAACTAAGGCAACTGACATTAAAAAGTCACTTTCAAACTGTAACAAAATTCTGTCTTTTACTACTGATACTATAGAGGTTGTTTAAAACGTTTCCAAAAAAATTTCTTTAAACAATAACCTTAGCAAACCATCAAACTCTTCCGACTCTACAAGTCCAAAAACGTCTTTTTAGACTTCAGTTTACACCTTGTATTTCGTCATTGACAATGATTGTTTGTGATTTGACCTTAACCTTCAGAAATAAGACTAAAAAATCTTACAATGATTGTATATTTATAAACTTTTCAAACCTTTAGATTATGGCAGACTGGTATTCGAACTTAGAATTCTTACCAAAGTTATATTGGACGATTGCTATCCTAGGTTCCATCATCTTTACTATTGTAATGATTATGGCCTTTGCAGGCGGTGAAGCTGATGGCATTGAGGATGTAGATAGCGATATAGAAAGTGATACGGGTATTGGCTTTCAGTTCTTGACCTTTAAAAACTTGGTTGGCTTTTTTACCATCTTTGGTTGGAGTGGCATAGCTTGTATCGATGCAGGATTAACGCCAACGTTAACGGTTGTTATCTCGGTGATTTCAGGCCTGATTATGATGACCATCATGGCCTCTCTATTTTACTTTATGAGCAAACTCACAGACAGTGGAACCTTGAACTACAAAAATGCACTCGATGCCATTGGTGAAGTCTACTTACCTATTGGCGCAGACCGTTCCAAAATGGGAAAAGTTAGCATCCGTGTGCAAGGCACTATGCGAGAACTGGACGCTTTGACAGATTCGTTTCAAGATTTAAAAACCGGAACAATCATTAAAGTCGTGGACGTGACCAAAAACGGCATTTTAATTGTTGACCATACCAGAAAACCTATTGAACCACAAAAACCAAACAACTATGAAATTACTGAGCATGCAGGAGACTCTTGATTTAGGAGGCATTGGAAGTACAATGACGCTTATCTTCGGCGTATTATTTATTGTACTTATACTTATCGTTTTAATTAAGCGCTACAAACGATGTCCGTCGGACCGAATTTTGGTCGTCTATGGTAAAGTTGGCGGTGGACAATCTGCCAAGTGTATCCATGGTGGCGCGGCCTTTATTTTACCGGTAGTTCAAGATTACGAATTCTTGGATTTAACACCGATTTCCATTGAGGTGAATTTGGTCAATGCGCTATCCAAACAAAATATTAGGGTTAATGTCCCATCTCGATTCACCATTGGGGTTTCTACAGAACCTGGCGTAATGCAAAACGCTGCCGAGCGTTTATTAGGTCTGGGATTACAGGACATCCAAGAATTGGCCAAGGAAATTATCTTTGGACAATTACGTTTAGTTGTGGCGTCCATGGATATTGAAGAAATCAACAACGACCGTGATAAATTCTTGACCAATATTTCACAGAGTGTTGAAACCGAATTGAAAAAAGTAGGTTTAAAACTTATCAACGTAAATATCACTGACATTGTTGACGAGTCGGGCTACATTGAAGCTCTTGGTAAGGAAGCCGCTGCGCATGCAATCAATGCCGCACGTAAATCAGTTGCTGAGAAAACTAGGGATGGATCCATCGGTGAGGCTAATGCCGTGCAAGATGAAAGAACCCAAGTTGCTGCAGCAAATGCTCAAGCCGTTGAAGGGGAAAATGCGGCAAAGATCTCGGTCGCCAATTCCGATTCTTTACGTCGTCAGCGCGAAGCTGAAGCAGAAAGAGTGGCAATTGCTTCAGAGAAGGTACAATCTGCAAAGGCTTTAGAAGAATCCTATGCTGCGGAAAAAGATGCTGAAATTGCTAGAGCTGAGCGCGAACGTTCGTCTCAAATGGCAGACATTATTGTACCTGCGGAAATCGACAAGCGTAAAGTAGAAATCGATGCTGAAGCTGAGGCAGAACGCATAAGACGACGCGCCAAAGGTGAGGCTGATGCTATATTGTTTAAGGCACAAGCTGAAGCAAAAGGTTTGTATGAAGTCTTAACCAAGCAAGCTGCAGGTTTGGATGAAATCGTAAAAGCTGCAGGAAACAATTCCAAAGATGCCGTGTTGTTATTGATTGCCGACAAACTTCCAGAATTGGTTAAAACGCAAGCTGAGGCTATCAAAAACATCAAAATCGATAAAGTCACTGTTTGGGAAAATGGAGGCGGTAAAGATGGACAAACCTCAACATCTAACTTTATTTCGGGGATGTACAAGGCTGTTCCTCCGTTACAAGAGATGTTTAACATGGCTGGAATGGATTTGCCAGAATATTTGAAAGGCAAAGACAAAACAGAAATCGAATCAGACGATGCCCAAATTGATAAATCTGAAGAATAGATAATTATAAATCCGCCTAAGTGGCGGATTTTTTATGCGTAATTTATCCCTAGAAATTTAAAGTTTTATAATACTAAATCCAATCTCGCCACGTTTTCTTAACTTTGCTCGCATTATAAACAATCGTCAATTTGCAACTGAATCTTCAAGATATTCCTCGTGTAAAAACCATTACCAAAGAGGACTTCATAAAAAACTATTTTAAACCACAAAAACCCGTGGTGATTGAACGTTTTATTGAAGATTGGCCAGCCTACAACAAATGGAATCTCGATTACATGAAACAGGTTGCAGGTAATATCACAGTGCCTCTATATGATGACCGCCCCGTAGATTACAAAGACGGTTTCAACGAAGCCCACGCCAAAATGAAGATGGCAGATTACGTGGATTTATTAAAGCGCGAACCGACGAGATATCGTATTTTCCTTTGGAACATCTTAAAAGAAGTCCCGCAACTTCAAAAGGATTTTAAATTTCCCGACTTTGGTTTACGACTGATGAAAGGCCTCCCGATGCTCTTTTTTGGGGGTACCGATTCTTACACCTTTATGCATTATGATATTGACTTGGCCAATATTTTCCATTTTCATTTTGAAGGTAAAAAGCAATGCATTTTGTTCGACCAAAAACAGAATAAGCATCTTTATAAAATTCCACATTCCCTGATTGTACGTGAGGACATCAATTTTAGCAATCCCGATTTTGAAAAATGGCCAGCACTTAAAAATGCCAAAGGTTGGGTTTGTAATTTGAATCACGGTGAAGTTCTTTACATGCCTGAAGGCTACTGGCATTATATGCGCTATATCACACCAGGATTTAGTATGAGTTTGCGCGCAATTGCCCGTAATCCAAAAAACTTAGGCAAGGCTTTATACAACATATTCATAATGCGAAATTATGACAATTTGATGCGTCGCTTTAAAGGCCAAAAATGGATTGATTGGAAAAATGAGCAGGCCTTAAAGAATACTTCAGCAGGTTAACTATTTCACCAACTCCGAAAGCTTTTCATATACCAAATGGCTTTCCCATCCGCGATACAAAAGATAATCCGCTACTTTCTTTTTCTTTTTGTAAACGTTCTTTTCTTTGACTTGATTGATGCGTTTTAAGGTCAATTCGTGAAGAGTTTCCACATAGTCATCTTCATTTATTTCCTTTAGAGCTTCTTTTATGGCATAAGCTGAAATATCTCTAAACTTTAACTCCCGCGTCAATCGATTCTTACCCCATTTTTTAATTCGGAATTTACCCCTTACAAAGGCTTTTGCAAATCTTAATTCATTTAAGAAGTTATGATTGATGAGATGTACTACAATTTGGTCAATGGCTTCTGGAATCATTCGCATTTGCTTCAATTTATCGGTTACCTCTTTATGACAACGCTCTTGATAGGCACAGTAGCTTTCTAACTTTTTTGTCGCTTCATCGACGGAATATGTTTTTTGTGGAATCACGGTTCAAAAGTAATGCAATTGTGTTAAAAAAGTACGGGTTTTCAGTAGCTTACATCCGTTTCTTTTAATTAAATTTGAGCCCATTTGATTATTAAAGTTTTGTTAAAATCCCTATGACAAAAAAATACGCACTGTTGATTGCACTGATTTCTGGTGCTATCTATTTTAGTTTTTCACAAACCACAATTGCCATTCAAGATTTTGATGGCACTGCCCCAGAGTGGTCTTTTACAAATGATGTTACTTTTTTCGATAATGGTGCTGATGGCTTTTACGGTATTCATGACGATAATAATCTTCTAACTGACGGAACTCCAAATGATACTGGTACGGGAAATCCTGCTGATATCAACGCTATCGATTTTACCAATATTCTATCGGACTTTTTGTTTGTCAATGATCTCGAAGACGAAGGTGTAAATGGAACAACTGGAAACGCCACAGTAACCTTCTCTCCTGTCACGGTAAGTGGATACAACACAATTTCATTAAGTTTTGATTATGACATCGTTGGTTTTGAACGCAGTGCAGATGAGATTAATTATCAAGTCTATTTAGATGGGGTTGGACAAGGATTAGTTAGAATGGTTCCTTTTGCTAATTCAGGAGCTTATACAAACGAGGGCACTGCGAGCATAACTATTCCAGATGGTACTACAACAATTTATTTAGAACTTATAGTGAAACAGAATGGAGATGCAGATCAGGCAGGTTTTGACAACTTTAAAGTCACGGGGATACCTAGCTGTGCTCCATCACATACAATTTCTACATTTTCACCAAGTGAAGGACCAGTCAACACCTTAGTGACCATAACAGGAACAGGCTTTACAGCAGGTAGTATGGCAACTTTAAATGGGACAACTGCAACTATTGTATCGCAAACCGCAACTGAATTACAAATATTAATACCTGCTGGAGCTAGTTCTGGAATTCTTACTATCACTGAAAATGGTTGCGATTTGGCATCTTCTAACTCTTTTACAATAATCGGAAGTAAAAATGCATCCTGCTCTGGAAGCGTCAGCACCAATGAACTTTTCATTTCAGAAATTACAGATGCGACTGCAGGAAGTCTTTCTTACATCGAAATTTACAATAGTACTGGAGCCACTGTGGATTTATCGGACTATACCATTCAGTTGCGTTATAATGCTGGTGGTACAACCAACATTATATCTCCTTCTGGAAATCTACCTGATGGAGGAATCTATGTGGCATCAACTACAATTGATACCCAATGCGCCGGGATTGTTGGTGCCGACGCAAGTTTGAGCAATGTTACTTCGGGTATAGGTGGTATTAATACAGCTAAGAATGACTCAGACTGTGTTTCTCTATATAAAAATTATGTGTCTTCCGCTAACCCAGGCACCCTAATTGATGTCTGGGGAGATTGCGCAGACAAGAATTGGCGTGAAAACTTAGGCGTAGCCATAGGAAATGAAGGATTCGATTTTAGACGATTGACCAATTCATCACCACCAAGCGTCAATTTTACACCAAGTGATTGGGATATTATTGATTGGGATGACGATGCCTGTACAGATGATGATTATTCCGATATTGGATTTTTTACACCTGGACTCGCACCATCAATCACAGGGTTTTCAACAGCCGGCTCTGGCTGTAGTGGCGCAAGAACAATTACAGTATTGGCTACCGAAGGATTTGATGATGCCGCAGACACAAAGGATCTGGTCTACCAATGGTATGTTGTTGCACCTGGTGCTTCTAATTGGACAGCATTAACTGATGTTACTCCTTATTCTGGTGTAACAACTTCAGTACTAACAATTTCGGATATTAGTGGATTTAACGGCTATCAGTATTATTGCCAAGTTATGGAAGACGACGCGGATTGTTTTGTAGCGACAGACGCGACCTTCATTTCTACAGAAACAGCCACCTGGGATGGCACTACTTGGAATTGGAGTGATGGCACAGCATCAGGCACCATACCAACTTTGAGTAATGCCGTTGTGATGGATGGTAATTACAATACTAGTACAAATGGTAGTTTTGAAGCCTGTAGCTTAATCATTGACTCAGGCACATTGAATATTGCCAATGGTAACTATGTCAATGTTGTTAATGACGTGACTATTTATGGTGGTCGACTTACTGTACAAACCAAAGGGGCGCTTATTCAACAAGGTGTGGGTATAGATGCAGGGAGCTTTACCCTTTCTGGAGGGAACTCAAACGTAAATAAAAGAACTGCTAGACTTCAAAATTACTATGATTATACCTATTGGGGTTCGCCTATAACCAATGGAACAGTAGGTACGTCTCTATTTTCAACAAACCCTAACCGTCGCTATTGGTTTGATGCCAGTAATTTTATCGACTCCAATAATGATGGCATTGATGATAATGGTGATGCGTGGACACTTGCAGATGCAAGTTTAGCCTTAACCCCAGGTATGGGTGTTGCTACAACGCACGATCAAAATTTCTTTACTCCCAATACGGCCTACACTTATAATTTTGAAGGCCCACTTAACACAGGTGATATATCCTATTCGGTTGTTTACAATACAGCAAACGACAATACCTTACACTGGAATTTATTAGGAAACCCATATCCTTCTGCGTTGGATGTAGACACCTTTTTTACAACGAACATTAACACTCTAGGACGAGCGGTATACATGTGGTCTCATGTTAGTCCGCCTCTTGGCAGTAATCCTGGCAACGAGGTATTAAACTTTAACCAGAATGATTATGTAACCATTAACCATGCAGGAGAAGCTGGTAATGGTGCGGATACCGATGGTGATGGCGATATTGATGGTGATGACACACCTGTACGCCAAATCCCATCTGGGCAAGGTTTCTTTATGGCAACCATTACGAGTGGTTCAGTAAACTTCACTAACGATATGCGTGTCAGTGGTGAGAATAGCAATAACCAATTTTATAGAAACACCAATAACCTAACGAATCAAAGTCCTTATAAAGAAAAGTTATGGTTGAATCTCTCATCAGAGATTGGCATTTACAGCCAAATTTGTTTGGTATACATGGATGAAGCAACAGCCGGATTTGACGGCAACAGTTACGACACCACAAGGAACTATGCGGGTAATGCTGGGATGCTATATTCGTTGATTGACGACCAAGGCGAAACCCCGTTTGTCATTCAGGCTAAAAGTTTAAGCGATCTTAATGAGGACGAAGTCGTGAAGATTGGCTTTGGTGCGTATGTCAGCACTATTGAAACTTATACCATTGATCTTTTAAAGTTTGAAGGTAACTTCGTATCCAATAATACGGTATTCCTGAAAGACAACTTACTCGGTATCTTACACGACCTTACAGCTTCTAAATATGAATTTGAATCGGAAGGCGGACAATTTAGCGATAGATTTGAATTGGTCTTTAAACAAAATTCCACACTAAGCTCTGACGAATTTGAATTAGAGGCAAACGCTTTGAAAATTATCGAACTAGAGCATGGTGAAGTCCAATTCTTATTAACGAATAAGAACTTGAGTATTCAAGCAGTTTCCATCTATGATCTTCAAGGGCGATTGATCTATGATTTGGAAGGGTCTTCAAATTCTGAAACCTATGATTTTTCGGCACTGAGCACTTCGAGCTATATTGCCAATGTAAGGTTGTCTAACGGGCAAATCATTAGTCAGAAGGCGATTAAACAGTTTTAGTTTATAGCTTGTATTTCAGTGCAAGGATTAAGTTTCTCCCGGCAGCAGAAATTCCAGAAGAGTAAGGTCTGTAGCGCTGGTCTGTAATGTTTTCTATACTTGCGATAGCTTCAAACTGTTTGGTAACGTTATATTTCGCTCTAAAATTAAGAGTATACCAAGAAGGCGAATAAGGATTGCCGTTTTCATCAGAAGCGTATAAATAATCCTTCGATAATTCCGAAGGCGCCAATTGATTAAAGGATAATTCGTTATTATAAACGGCGAAAGCATCCAATTCAAACTTGCCTTTTTTGTAGGTTAAATGGGTATTCCCGAAGTTAGGTGCTACATGTCTTACAGGAACTTCAATACCATTTTCTTCCTCTTCAGACCCACCGATAACATTGTACTGCGAACGTAATTTTAAGGCTTCAGAAAAGTTGACTTCCACACCAGCTTCAAATCCGTAAATCCATGCTTTAGAGGCATTTTGTATGGCTTGCACATTACTGATTTCACCATCATAGTCAATTTCGCTTTGACCGTTTAGGGTGAAATCTCTTCGGGTTAGGGCATTGTCTAAAAATGTATAATAGGTCGCTAAATCAAAAATAACTTTGTTGTCAAAATTCAATTTTAAGCCAAGTTCACCACCATAGGCATACTCTGGGCTTAAATCTTCGTTAGGTACAACAACAGAGCCCGGTTCGGAATCAAAAACCTTACCTATATCATCAATATTTGGTGCTCTAAATGCTGTAGATGCATTGAGATTCCATTGAATCATGTCGCTTGGCGCCCAAATTATGCCTGCCGTACCAATAAGCGCTCCAGAATTGACATCCGCATCATTAAATGGCAAGTTTAAAAACTGGTTATTCTGAGTAAAATCAGCATTGATTAAAATATGATTGTAGCGCAAGCCAGATTGAAACACAAACTTGGGATTCGGCTTGTACTTAAGGCTAGTATAAACGGCCGCAGACTGCCAGGACGACCCGTCCGGATAACGGCTAACGGTTGGTATAATTGTATTGCTTTCTATGTTTTCTTGTCTCCCTGTGGAGTTGACATTATTATACAAATATTCAGCACCGTAGAAAAAACTACTCTTCTTAGACAACTTCTTTTCAATATCCAAATTGAAGGACAGCGCATCCACAGATTCCTCTCTAATATCCCTTAAAGTGGATTGAAAATCTCGGTCAAATCGCCCTTCCTGAAAATTTTGATAAGCGACCGACGCATGAATTTTATCATACAAATTTGAATTGCTAGACAGCTTAGTCACCTGAGCATTGGCCATAAACCATTTTTGCGGGCCGTAGTTCCATTCCGCAGAGCGCAATCCATCACCTCTAGGGCGAATAATCCTATCATATCGAGAAAATTCCGATGTTGCTGAATAGTATAAACCAAAATCAAAAGACAAATTATCCTCTGGTTCAAATCGTGCTTTTTGCAACAGATTTATTTGGTTATAACCCGTTGGGGTTTGAATTTCAGGGTCTGGATTATCAACCAATACATCCGTTCCATTTTCCGTAACCACAAATTGATTTCGCAAATAAGCATCAGGACCATGGCTTCCCATTCTTAAATCATCAAAGCTTGTGTAACTCACACTGGTTAAAAAAGCCCATTTTTTGTAGCCCAAATTAAAATCTAAATGCCCCGTGGTTTCGCTATTGGCAGTTGAATAACGCAATAAACCGTTGGCGCTGAAAAACAATTCATCCTTATAGGATAGCTGTGGCTTTTTGGTATAAAAACTCATCACGCCACCAATAGCATCGCTTCCGTAAACCACAGAACCTGCACCGAGTGTGACTTCGGTATTCTGAATAGAAAACGGGTCTATAGAAATGACGTTCTGCAGGTTACCACCCCTAAAAATGGCGTTGTTCATCCGTACGCCATCCACGGTAATCAAAAGTCTGTTGGTAGAAAACCCACGAATGATAGGGCTACCTCCACCCAATTGCGATTTTTGAATGAATATATTGCCTGTACCTTCCAGTAAATCAGCACTGGTTTGCGGATTGGCAAAACTAATGTCATTGGCACTTAGACTTACAATGGTTTGGGGAATATCGCGTTTGCTCTGTTCAAATTTTGAAGCGGAAATAACCACCTGATTCAAGCCTTCAACATTCAATTCTAAAAACACGATGTTGTTCTGTGCAACAATCTGCGCTTTGGTAAATTGTCGTTTTTTATAGAGGAAATTCTGAAAGAAAATAAACTCGTCATTGGTAAATTTTGAAATGTCCGCCTTACCATTAATATCGGTAAGCACAGATTTCGATTTACTGAGATTAAAGATAACCACACCCGGAATCGGTTCTTTGGAGCCCAATTCTTTTACCTCAATGACCTGAGCCATAAGGCTAGTGCCAGCAAACACGCATACAAAAAGTAAGAAGATGTGCTTTAAAGTCGTCAACAGATTAGCTTTGGTGGTTTTTAACCCTTAGTGAAAGACTTCGTTAAGGATTTTCAAGGATTTCGGTTTTCTAAAACTGCCCAAATGTAACTCAAAATAGTATAATAACATATTCAAAAAGTCCTGTCTTTCTTGGGCCGTTATTTTTATAGTTTGAAGTGCCTCAAAATCCATACCCAAAAGGTCTTTTAGCAGTGTTAAATTTTTCCCTGAAATAGAATAGATGCCGGAAGGCTGACTTTCAAATTGACCGGTCATTAAATTGAAATGTGTATAGCTTTCAGAAGAACTTTCAGGATAAAAACCTAAAAACTGAGTCAATCGTAACAGGAATAATAAATGAAAGTTTGAATAGGCTTCCACATCATCCAAATATTGAAAGGCGCTTTCCAAATAATCATACAATGCCTCATTTTTTTCCTCTTCTTGAAGCACCGAGGTCAATAATTCCGACAGAAACAAAACAATAGAGCCTTTGTAGATATTGGTATGCAGGCTTTTGTAAATATACTCTGGCCTTACTTCTTTTAAGTACTGTAAATCTCGTGAAACCTTGTAGGCTTCTTCAATTTGCAACTGGGATAAAGGCTGAAAATAGACCGCTTTCGCCTTCGCAGTTTTTGAGTTTTTTAACCCTCCTTTTATAAGATAACTTACCGCACCACGATGCTTGGTGTAGCATTTTACGATGAGGTCGTAGTCTTTGAATTTTAGTTTTGAAAGGACGATGGCTCTAGATTTAATATCCATCTATCGCACAATTAGAAGCTTTAACACCTTGGTTTCAAAAGTATCCAAATCGGAAATGAGGATAAGATATACACCTGAAGCCACGACGTTGTTTCCTAAGTTTTTACCATTCCAAATACCTGTACCTCCGTCAATGGCAAAATTATAGCCTATATCGGAACTTCTTCTATTGATTCTAGATTGTGCCTCAGCAACCAAGTTACCAGCTATGTCAGTAATCTTAACGTTGACGTTCTCAGTAAGCCCTACAATCTTTATTCCCTTGGTGATATCGTTTAAATCATCAAAACCTAGAATATCGTAATTAGGTCTTACTGGGTTTGGGTAAACATAGGCGCTTTCTAAATCCTCAACAGGTTGAGAGCCACCTGCCCTGAAAGAGACCATACCATTAGGCGTGGCAAAATAGACGGTACCATCATTGTCATCGATGACGATATCATTGATGGTGTTGTTAGGTAATGGCGAATTAGCTTTAGTAAATCTATAAATAATTGTTTGTCCATTAGGAGACACTAAAAACACACCAGAATCGGCTGTACCAATCCACTTATTATTAGAGCCGTCTACTTTAATATCTGTAATAAATTGGTTCTCCAACAACTCTCTAGCCAGACCATTTTCTAAAAAGATAATAGGTTCAACCGTGATATCATCTTCGAAAAATTCAGAGGAATTAAACATAACACGAAGGCCTTTTTCCGTTCCAATCCACAATTGATTTCTTTGGTCAAAAGCTAGCGCCCTTACGGCATTGCTGGGCAAACCATTTTCAAGACCTATAAAACGTTTAATAGGGTTGGCCAGAGTTTCATTGTAGCCAATAATACCGTTTCGTCTTGCGCCAACAAATTTAGTCCCGTTCCTATCAATAGCCATTTCTGGGAATCCTTGTTCATCATTTAGTGGATCTTGGATTGCATCTTCAAAACTGTATTGTTGCCACTGTTGCGATGCTGGATTATAAGCTGAAAGCGCATCATCTACAAGGCTTGTTGTGGTCCACAATCTACCGTCCTCGTCAAAGGTAAGAGCTGCAACTCGGATACTTACAAAATTAGGAGCTCCAGGAAGTATAATTGATTTTAAAGGGCTGTTTGTATTATCAAATAGTGTCGTCGCTTCAAAATCATTAAACTCCAAGAGGCCATCATGGAAGGAGCCAATGAAAACTTGATTGGTATTGTTTGGATTTATTTTAGGATTGGTCAGTGAACGTGCACCCAATATAGAATCGAATGGTTTACTTTGCCATTCACCTTCCATCAATCGACTGATACCACGACTGTCTAATGGAAAGGGATTCAAACCGATATCATAATCGCCAAAGGTTGTATATAACACCGAATTTAAAATATCCAGTTTAAAGGTGTCGTTTCGTAATGGTCCATTTGGTCTTATTTCTAATGGCTCAATAGGATTTAGCGTCTCAGTAGCCAAGACTCCAAAATCTTCGGTCCCTATATAAATATCATCTTCGAAAAGCATAGCCGATGTGAATCGAGTATCAAATTCTGGTATCGGATTTATTTGAGCGACTAGATTAAAACCGTCATCATAGATGTATACATTGGTCGGTGTAGTATACAGCAGACGATTTTCTGCAACTTCGGTATCGACAGGAAGTGAATTAAAAGTCTGTATATTAACCGCTGTATTGTTTACTACTTGGATGAGTCCACGGTTTGAGCGTAATGCATATATATTATCATTCAACATTTCTATTGATCTAAAATCACCAGAAATGATGTTTTGCCATTGCTGAAAATCAATAAGGTTTGGATTGTCTACCGAGGCGGTATATATTCCAAAGTTCATACTACACGCCGCATAGATCTGGCCATTGGCTACGGTTGTTTTTTCCACGGGAATCTGACTCCCAGAAGGCCCTATAAAATAAGTGTCTCCAAATTCCAATCTGTTAATATCATAAACCGAAATTCCAAAATCTGTAGACACATAGGCCAAATCTTCAAATAAGAAGAAGTCGTTAATTCCTCTGATACTCGGATCGATGGTGATTTTTTCAAGAATATCAACGACAGAAAGCACAGTTTTATCATCTTCAAAATAAACCTCAATCAATCCTGAGCCATAGCCAATCAATAAGAGTTGTGCAGACTCACTAAATTCAATCGTCGAAATTCTATCTCCAGAAAGTCCATTTATAGTGGTAATTGTTTCAATATCACCTGTTGTAAAATCGTATGAAAAGATCGCATTTTCAGCTGCCGCATAGAGTTTAGATTCGCTTCTTGTTTCATCAACAATGGCGTTATATGAAAAATGATCTTTCCAAAGGATGGAAAAATCTTGGGCTAAGCTTGAAGAAAATGAGGCGCAAAGACAGATAAAAACGACTAAAATTCGTTTCAACATTTCAGAGATTTTTTCAAATATATCTAATACTAACGGTAATTTATGGCTTATCATATACAAAAATAGAAAAGCCCAAATCCGCAATGGGATTTGGGCTTTAATCTTATGATTTGGTCTTTACACTACACCTTGTGCTAACATAGCGTCAGCAACTTTTACAAAACCTGCAATGTTTGCACCTCGGATGTAATCTATAGAACCATCGTCGTTCTTACCGTACTCTACACAAGAATCGTGGATGTCTTCCATAATGTCTTTTAATCGATCGTCCACTTCATTTCTAGTCCAGCTTAAACGCAAGGAATTTTGGCTCATTTCCAATCCAGACGTGGCTACACCACCAGCATTAGAAGCTTTACCTGGTGCGAATAAAATTTTCGATTTTTGGAACTCATGAATCGCATCTGGCGTTGATGGCATATTAGCACCTTCGGACACACATATACAACCATTATCTATCAATTGTTTGGCTTCTTCGCCATTCAATTCATTTTGTGTAGCACATGGCAAAGCAATATCACAAGCCACTGACCAAGGTCTTTCACCTTTAAAATATTTGGCATTTGGATATTTATCTACATATTCACTGATACGGCCTCGCTTTTCATTCTTCAATTCCATAACGAACTTTAGCTTCTCTGTATCAATACCGTCTTCATCCAAAATATAACCTCCAGAATCTGAAAAAGTCAATACCCTTGCTCCAAGCTCTATGGCTTTTTCAGCAGCATATTGCGCTACATTACCAGAACCTGAAATCACAACTTTTTTACCGTCGAAAGAATCACCTTTTGTCTGCAACATATTTTGGGCAAAATACACGTTACCATAGCCTGTTGCTTCAGGACGAATTAGAGAACCACCCCAAGACTGACCTTTACCGGTTAACACGCCTGTAAATGAGTTCTTTAATTTTTTGTACATACCAAACATGAATCCAATTTCCCTAGCGCCTACACCGATATCTCCAGCTGGAACATCTGTGTTATGCCCGATGTGCCTGAATAATTCAGACATAAACGCATGGCAGAAACGCATAATTTCGTTATCGCTTTTTCCTTTTGGATCAAAGTCCGATCCACCTTTACCACCACCCATAGGCAATGTGGTCAAGGCATTTTTAAAGACCTGCTCAAAAGCTAAAAACTTTAAAATACTTGCATTTACAGAAGGGTGAAAACGCAAACCGCCTTTATATGGGCCAATAGCCGAATTCATTTGAATTCTATAGCCTCTATTAACGTGTAGTTCTCCTTCATCGTCTACCCAGCACACTCTAAACGAAATAAGGCGTTCTGGCTCAACCATACGCAATAGTATATTTTTTCCGTTATAAATATTGTGTTTTGCGATGTATGGAATCACTGTTTCGGCAACTTCCTCAACAGCTTGCAAAAATTCTGGCTCGTGGCCATTTCTTTTTTTGACCTCTGCCAAAAATGCATCTATTTTTTCTCTCATATGAATATTATTAAAAACATAAGAATTTTATGCCCCAAAGATACGTTATATGTAATAATGACAGCTTAATTTTTTTAAATTCTCAATGGCATTAAAATTTTGCTATCTTCGTACTACTTCCCTGATTGATAATAATAAAAATGCATTTCGTCCGTTTTATTTTGTATTTCGTCGATATTTTCTATATTTGTCCCGAATGCAGCCTAAATCTATAATAACCTATGGTTCTACATTTTAAGCGATTTTTTGTTTTGGGGATGGCTTTGCTATCCGCTCAGCTAGGCTTTTCGCAGTTGGGCTTTTCCCATGAACTTGGCGTTATTGTAGGGCCTGTGCAGTTTCGCTCGGATTACGGACAACGCCTCAATGAGGAGAATAATATTGGAAATACTGGCTACGGTATTGGGTTAATTCACTACATCAATTTCTCTTACCGAGCAGACTGTAATTGCTACACAGCAGATACTTATTTTAATGATCACTTTAAGCTTAGAAGTGAAATTTCTTATAACCAAACGAACCTAGATCATTTTGGCAAGTGGGTTGACCCATCTTTAACTAGTGAAAATGCAGAACGATTGAGACGCCATTCTGGGCAGGCCAATAACTTTGATATTGGAATGCAGTTGGAGTATTTCCCATTCAGCATTCGTGCCTTTTCATCGCATCGTGGCGCTTGGGGCCCTTTTATAAGTTTGGGTGCGCATTATACTACATCTTCGCCAAAAGCATTTACCGATTACACCTCTGTTAATGGCGTACAGGACAATAATGTTTTCAATCCTAATAACATATACCAACCTTGGATTGCGGCCAGTCAGGGCGAATACCCAATAGACTTGGACCAAATCAATGCCTGGTCAGTCGTGACGAGTGTCGGGACGCGCTATAAATTGACAATTCTTTCCGATTTGATGATTGACCTCAGGTTCCAATACTATTTCAGTGATTGGATTGATGGATTTAATCATAAATTACCGTCAAATAAATTCAACGATGTTTTGGTTTGGTTGAATTTTGGCTATATCTATTATTTAGATTAGAAAAGTCTTCAAATAAAAAAGGCCTCAATTGCTTGAGACCTTATTTTATATTTTATTCTAAAAATTACCCGATGGCTTGTTCTAAATCGGCAATCAAATCCCCCTCATCTTCAATCCCAACACTTAATCTAATTAAGGAATCAACCACACCAGTTTTTTCACGTTCTTCTTTTGGAATACTTGCGTGAGTCATACTTGCTGGATGTCCGGCTAACGATTCTACACCACCTAAAGATTCCGCCAAGGTGAAGATTTTTAAGTTTTCTACAATCTTAATGGCTTCATCATAATTATTGCCTTTGGTAACAAAGGAGACCATGCCACCAAAATCATTCATTTGTGCTTTAGCCACATCGTGGTTAGGGTGATTTTCAAATCCTGGCCAGTAGACTTTTTCAATCTTAGGGTGATTATCTAAATATTCGGCTACGGCTCTACCGTTTTCAGAATGGCGTTGCATTCTAATGTGTAAGGTTTTAATCCCGCGCAGCGCCAAAAACGAATCCTGTGGGCCACAAACTGCACCACTTGCATTTTGAATATAATACAAACGTTCCGCTAGAGCATCGTCTCTTACAATCAAGGCGCCCATGACTAAATCACTGTGACCGCCAATATATTTTGTTGCTGAATGCATGACGATATCCGCACCTAAATCTAAAGGTTGCTGTAAATAAGGTGTTGCGAATGTGTTGTCCACTGCCAAAATAATATTGTGCTTTTTTGCAACTGCCGAAACCGCTTTGATGTCAATAATGTTCATCATTGGGTTGGTTGGTGTTTCTACCCAAATCAGCTTAGTATTTTCATTGACATAGGTTTCAATATTAGAGGCATTTTCCATGCCCACAAAATGAAATTTAATGCCAAACTTCTTAAAAATCCCTGTAAACAAACGGTAACTTCCTCCATATAAGTCATTAGTTGAAATAACCTCATCGCCTGGTTCCAATAACTTGATAACCGCATCAATTGCGGCCAATCCTGAGCCAAAAGCCAATCCGTGTTTACCGTTTTCAATACTTGCTAAAGCATTTTCCAAGGCATTTCTGGTTGGGTTGTGCGTGCGTGAGTATTCATACCCTTTATGCCCTCCTGGCGTGGATTGTGCATAGGTTGATGTTTGGTAAATCGGAGGCATTACCGCGCCATAAGCTGGGTCGTGTTGTTGGCCTCCGTGTATTGTTTTTGTATTAAATTTCATAGTCTGAATTTGAAAAAATTAAAGTGCTTTAGACGATTCTGTTAGCGATTGCTTACGTTTGAACCATCGTTGTTTTGAAGCGCCACAAATTTAACGGTTAATTCGGTGTATTCAAATTCATATCATACCTTTAACTTAGTATTAGTCATTGAATATTATTATTTTTTATTCAAGTATTTAAAATCTCTTATGCTTAGAAAATCTGCTCTTGTCCTCTTACTCGTTTTTTCGTTTTTATCCTGTAAAGACGAAGTAAAGCCACTCGCTTTTGAGACTACAAATATTGAAGGTGATTTTGCTTCGGAGATTGAAGTCAGTTATGCTCTTTTTTCTGAAGGAACTGCGAGCGACGCTATAAACATAACTCTGTCCGAGAGGATTAAAGAAGAAATCGGACAAGAAACCAGCGAAACCGTAGCTTCTGCCGTAAAAGCCTTTGATGATGAATATAAGGCCTTCAAAAAAGACTTCCCCGACAGCGCACAACAATGGGTGCTTAGTATTGAAACTGAAGTGCTTTATCAATCGGAAGACATCTTAAGTCTTGCTCTTAGCATTTACCAAGATACCGGAGGCGCACATGGTAATGACCGTATTAATCTACTAAATTTTGACCCAAAAACCGGTAAGCTTTTGGCCTACGATGATGTTTTTAGTGATATGGACGCAATGAAAACAAAAGTTAAATCAGAGTTCTATAAAACCGTTTCCGATGACGACGAAGACGAGAACCATGACTATTTCTTTGGGAAAGACTTCCAGCTTCCTGAAAACTTTGGCTTTACAGAAGACGGCGTTATCTTTTTATACAACACCTACGAAGTTGCGTCTTATGATAGAGGCTTTGTGGAGTTTGTGGTTGGTTATGAGGAAATCGAACAATATTCAATAAAAAATTAATCCACTTTATACCGCTCCGTAATCCGCTTAATTATCGGTCCGACAGTCAAACCTTGTCCAACAATAGAGACAATGACCACTAAATAAGTAATCACTAAAAACAACTCGCGGTGCATGTCTTTGGTTAAACTTAAGGCTAAGGCTATGGAGATTCCTCCGCGTAATCCACCCCAAGTCATGATAAGGGTTGTTTTTGGGACAAACTCCAAGCGTTTAGCAAAGAATTTTATGGGTAACCATAGCGAGAGGTAACGACAAATAAGAATCAGCGGAATGGCCAATAAACCAGCATAGAGATAGTTCTCTTGGTAGGTCAACACCAGCATTTCCATACCAATCATCACAAATAATATGGTATTGAGTAAAACGTCTATCAGTTCCCAAAATTTATCCACGTAGAGCTCTGTGATTTCGGACATACTCGATTCTCTAACTGTATCATTCCCCACAAACAAGCCTGTGGTGACCATAGCCAAAGGTGCCGATAAGTGAAATTTATGCGCAATTAAAGTACCGCCCATCACCGCGCCGATGGTTAAAATCACTTCGACTTCGTAATTGTCTATGGACTTCATTAAGCGATAGGTTATCCAGCCCAAAATGAGTCCCAAACCGATACCGCCAATGACTTCTTGTAGAAAGAGCTGAGCTATTTCAGAAAAAACAATCGCTTCGTTAGGCGCTTTGGCTATGGCATAAATCGTTAAAAAAACCACCACACCAACACCGTCGTTAAATAGGGATTCGCCCACAATCTTGGTTTCCAATTTTTTGGGTGCACCAGCTTTTTTCAGTATGCCTAAAACGGCAATGGGGTCGGTTGGGGAAATCAGAGCACCAAACAATAAACAGTAAATGAACGGCACGTCGAGTCCCATCCAGCCAAGGACGTAAAACATAATGCCACCAACCAAAAAGGTACTGATTAACACCCCAAAAGTAGCGAAGACCAATATGGGCCAGCGCTGTATTTTAAGTTGGTCGAAATTGGTATGCAAAGCGCCTGCAAAAAGTAGGAAACTCAGCATGATATCGAGTAAAACTGTTTCAAAATCAATGCCCGAAATGAAAGCTTTTTCGCGTAGCAGTAAAGTATCATCAAATTGCGCAATAACTACCACCAAAGCTGTAAATAACAGAGTGATAATCATCAACCCAATGGTAATTGGCAACTTTAAAAACTTCACATTGATGTAACCAAAAACAGCAGAAAGCACCACCAAAATGGAGGCAATAGTATAGTATTCCATAATTAAATAACGCGTTGTAAGGCGAGGATGTAGCCTAAATGAATCCCCTCGTGAAAATTGTTAAAGTCAATAGCATCATCGACGTTGGTCAAAGTGTTTTTTGTGGTTACGGTGTATTCGTTATAAGTTTGAAACACTTCGTTATCATAATCTTCCGCCGTTTTTTCAATGGTGGAAAACATTAAGTTTTTAATGGCGTCTACTTCGGCTTGGGTGACATCGCCTTCGGCTTTTGTGCCTTTTCGGTAGCGTGCTATCATATCTTCGGGCACCATGCACGGCAGGCCAGACAAGCGATACACCAGTAATTGCTGTGTGACGATGGTGTGCGCCACATTCCAAATGATGTTGTTGTTAAAGCCTTCCGGCACCTTGTTCAATTGTTCCAAAGAGAGGTTTTCCAATAAACCGTAAACATATTTTCTGCTTTTCAGCGTTACATCCAATGCCCAAGTCATGCGTATAAATTTTCAATAAAAGTACAGATTTTTTAGCCTGAAATGGACGTACTTTGTGGTTAGAAATTAAGTTTAATTCGGATGAAGCCTTGCTCTTCCTTAAATAAGATTCCCGATGCCTCGGGAAGTTAGCATGAAAAAAGTCTATTACCTCAGCACTTGCGATACTTGTAAACGTATTTTGAATGAGCTCGATTTGCCTTCAAACTTTAGCCTTCAGAATATAAAAACTGACGCTATGACCAAAGCTCAAATCGACGAGATGGCCAAACTCGCAGGAAGCTACGAAGCTTTATTCAGCAAGCGCGCACGACTTTACAAATCCTTGGAACTGAAAGACAAAAACCTGAAGGAACCAGACTTTAAACACTACTTGTTAGACCATTATACCTTTTTAAAACGTCCCGTAATTATCAATGGTGACCAAATCTTTGTTGGAAATTCAAAAAAGACCATAGCCGAAGCCAAAACAGCCATACATGAAAGCTAAATCCTGGGCTTTAATTGCTCTATTTGCGGTTCAGGTGTTGTATGGACTCAACTATACCTTTGCCAAAACCGTTATTAATGATGGTTTTGTAGAACCATTTGCGTTGGTAATGCTAAGGGTTGGAGGAGCTACATTATTGTTTTGGATTTTGAGTCTGTTTTTGCCTAAGGAAAAGATTGATAAACGCGACTATTTTAAGTTTTTTATCGCCGCAATTTTCGGCGTCGCTATCAACATGATGTTGTTCTTGAAGGGTTTAGAACTGACCTCGCCCATTCATGCGTCTTCTATCGTCACCATAACACCAGTCATTATTCTTATTTTATCAGCAATCATATTAAAAGAACGGATTACTAACCTTAAAATTTTGGGTGTTGTTCTGGCCTTAGCTGGTGCGCTAGCATTAACCATCTACGGCAAATCGTCTCGCCCTGCTGATAATGTACTTCTCGGGAATACCTTCATTTTTGTAAACGCCGTCTCTTACAGCATCTACATTATTTTAATTAAGCAATTAACGGCAAAATACCATCCGCTAACATTTATAAAATGGCTGTTCCTATTTGGCTTTTTCATGATACTGCCATTTAGTTACGAACAACTTATGGCGGTTGAATGGCACACATTTACGCCTTCGGTAACTTTTGCCATTTTGTTTGTCGTCGTCGGGGCAACCTTTGGCACATATCTTTTAAATCCTTTGGCTTTGCAACGATTAAAAGCCTCAACTGTTGGTGTGTTTATTTATTTTCAACCCGTTATCGCTGGTTTGTTTGCTACTGTTATGGGTGTGGACACCATAGACATTGTAAAAATTCTCGCCATGTGTCTTATCTTTTCAGGTGTGTATTTGGTATCTTATAAACCAAAATCGAAATCCTAGTTGAGTTTAACCGCCGAACGTTTTACTAAAGTTGATGATATTCCTGCTATCTATTGGGCAGACTTACACTGTACCCAAAACAGTTATTATTCGCCCGAATTTCTAAAAGCTTTTGAAGTCGGTAATAATGACATCACGTTTCATTATATTTTTATTTTGAAAGACACTACCGCCGTCGCCTTTGCAAATACTCAGTTGGTTACCATTGGCGTCAAAACCATTACCAAAAACATTAAAATTGTGCCGTGGCTGAAACGACTTGTAAATGGAATTTTCTGTGACAATAAAATCAGGGTTTTGTTTTGTGGGAATGTATTTCTCAGTGGCGAATATGGCACGTTTCTGAAAGTTGGAGAACCTAAAGTTGACACGTTTAAAGCCATCGCCAGTTCGATTGATGATTTGGTGAAATCCATAAGGGTGAACGCCATTTTTGTAAAGGATTTTGAAAACGAATCGCTATGCATCACAGACGAATTGAAGGATTTTGATTATGCCTCCATGCGAGTAGAGCCCAACATGACGATTGGCCTTAAACCCGAATGGCACTCCTTTGATGATTATAAAAATGCGCTCCGTTCCAAATACCGCGTTAAGGCCAACAAAGCAGACAAAGACAGTGACGCTTTAACCGTAAAGCTTTTTAATGAGCACGACATTGCGGAACATATCAATGCATTACAAGCTTTGTATGAAAACACTATAGCCAATGCCGATTTTAATGCGCAAGTGCTCGATTTGAATACCTACATCAGTTTGAAAGCCCAGTTTAAAGAGCGCTTTATTATTCAAGGGTACTTTTACGAAAACAAGCTCGTTGGGTTTTTGTCGGCGATGAAAAATCAAGACAATTTAGATGCCCACTTTATTGGGATTGATTATGAACAGAATCGGGATTTAGCTATTTATCCACGTATTCTAAATGATTATGTGCGCCTCGGAATTTCACTTAAAGCCGAGCGCATCAATTTAGGAAGAACTGCTTCAGAAATAAAAAGTACACTTGGTGCTCAACCCGAAGAACTCATGTGCTATGTGAAACACAAATACAAATTGCCTAATAGCACTCTAAAACCGTTTATTAAAAATGTGAAGATTAAGTCGTTTAGACAACATCGGGCGTTTAAGAAGCTGTGAGATGTAAGACTTGAGACGTTAGATGTTAGAGATGAGATAATTTTTCAGTCATTTCGAGCGTAGTCGAGAAATCTCAGCCTGTTTCATGAAGAACTTGCACCAAGACTCGCAGATTTTCACTAAGTTTCACGGAGAAATCTCACCCCCCCTCTTAAAAGCACTTCGACTGCGCTCAGTGTGACAATCTATTTTTTACTTAAATGGTGGAAATGCATTGCCTAAAAAAGTTAACTACTTACTACATCAGAGGCTTCGGCTTAACCCCATGTTTACGAGTATCTTCCTTGGTCAACACTTTAAAGCTTTCAGACTTTGGAAAGCGATTTGCGAGTTGCAATAAATCGTCTGGTAATCCCGTCAATTTTCTAGTCGTTAAATCAATCCAACCACCTTGCATCTCACAAAAGGCCAAATGCTCGCCTTTGTGGTTGTAGAAGTTGTGTTCAAACATAAAAAACATGCCATCTTCACTCAGGCCAGAAACCTCAATGGTTACCGTAATCGGTTGGCCCAAAAATGATTCCTTAAAATAGTACATGTGCTCATAAAATACCACAGGTCCCAGTCCGTTTTTCTTAATGACACCCAAGGAAAAACCTTGGTCGCTAAAGAAAGACATCCGCGCATGACTCATAAAATTAGTGTAGGCAGAATTCGCCAAATGGGCGTTGGCATCTACATCGCTCCATCGTATTTCAAATTGCTTCTTGTACATAAATTTCTGATGTTTTAAACAAGGGCAAATTTAAAGAACTCGGTTGGTCAACCCTAAGCCTTTTCAAATTAAATGAGACGGATATAAACCATGGAGTTTTGTACCTTTGGGCAACATTTAATGTTTACAATGATACAATCCATGACCGGTTACGGGAAGTCTGTGATTCAACTTCCGACGAAAAAAATATCCATTGAGCTTAAATCACTCAACAGTAAAAATCTCGATGTCAATGCGCGCATGCCGTCCATGTATCGCGCCAAGGAATTAGACATCCGCAAAACTCTTGCAAAGCATTTGGTACGTGGAAAAATCGATTTTTCCTTATTTGTTGAAATCACTGGTGAGGACACGAGTTCTACTATCAACAAAACCGTAGTCAAAGAATATATTAAACAACTTAAAGATGTGGTTGATGGGAACGAAACGGAACTCCTAAAAATGGCGATTCGTCTTCCAGATGCAGTTACCACCGAGCGTGATGATATTGATGAAAACGAATGGAAAGTCATTGCGCAGGAAATTGATTCTGCCGTTGAAAAAATAGTGGCTTATCGCACAGATGAAGGCCAAATTCTATATGAAGATTTTGTAGCACGTATCGAAACTATTAGAAGCTTACTAAAACGAGTTATTGAAATGGACCCCGAACGGATTGATGGCGTCCGTGCAAGATTGGAAAAAGGTATAGCAGACATTAAAGAAAAAGTCGATGAAAATCGGTTTGAACAGGAGCTGGTCTACTACATTGAAAAATTTGACATCACGGAAGAGAAGGTAAGATTAGAGAATCATCTCAACTACTTTTTATCTACAATTGATAGTGCTGGGCAAAACGGAAAAAAACTCGGGTTTATCGCCCAGGAGATTGGGCGAGAAATCAATACTATTGGTTCAAAATCCAATTACGCACCAATGCAGAAATTGGTGGTACAAATGAAGGATGAGTTGGAAAAGATTAAGGAACAGATGTTGAATGTGTTGTAAATTTCAATAGCTAAAGCACCAAATTCCAATGATGAAAAAAGGCAAACTCCTCGTATTCTCAGCACCTTCGGGCTCAGGAAAAACCACAATTGTCCGGCATTTGCTCGCGCAAGAGGAATTGAATTTGGAGTTTTCCATCTCGGCGACATCGCGCGAAAAGCGAGGCACCGAAGTCCATGGAAAAGACTATTATTACTTAAGTCTGAAGGATTTTAAATCGAAAATTAAAAACGATGAGTTTTTGGAGTGGGAAGAAGTCTATCGGGATAATTTTTACGGCACCCTAAAAACAGAAGTGGAACGCATTTGGGCTTTGGGAAAAAACGTGATTTTTGATATTGATGTCTCAGGTGGCTTACGTATAAAACGAAAATTCCCAGAAGAAACCTTGGCTATTTTTGTAAAGCCTCCAAGCATTGACGAGCTTAAAATACGATTGAAAAAACGAAAAACGGAAAGCGACGACAAAATCAATATGCGTGTGGCAAAAGCTTCTGCGGAACTAGCTACAGCGCCTTTGTTTGATAAGATTGTTGTGAATTCAGATTTAGAGCAAGCGCTTGATGATGCTTATCAGCTGGTTTCTGAGTTTTTGAAGAGTTAGTAAGTTTGAATTAAAGATTCCCGCTTGCGAAGCGTTGGGACTGTAGGACAGTTGAAATTAAAAGGATTCCCGTTTTCACGGGAAGTAAACATGAAAATAGGATTATACTTCGGCACATTCAATCCCATACACGTTGGGCATTTAACCATTGCAAATCACATGGCGGAGCATAGTGATTTAGACCAAGTGTGGTTTGTGGTGACACCGTTGAGCCCCTTTAAAAAGAAAAGTAGTCTGTTGGATAATCACCAACGTTTGGAAATGGTCTACCGTGCCACCAAAGACTATAATAAATTACGTCCTAGCGATATCGAATTCGGGTTGAAAGAACCCAACTATACCATTGACACCCTGACCTATCTACTCGAAAAATTCCCAGAACACGAATTCTCCTTATTAATGGGCGAAGACAACTTGAAGAGCTTTCACAAGTGGAAAAACTACGAACTCATTTTAGAGCATCACGATATTTTTGTGTACCCAAGGATTTCTTCGGGCACCATAGAACATCGGTTTAAAGACCATCCAAAAATCCATAAAATTGATTCCCCAATTATGGAATTATCCTCTACGTTTATCCGTTCAGAAATCAAAGCTGGAAAAAACATCCGTCCTATGTTACCAGAGCATGTTTGGGAATATGTAGATGAGATGAATTTTTATCGGTAGTAAACTATAGCTCCTGAAAGTAATTGAGAATTAAGAAAAGGACCTGTCTAATTTTAAACACCTGACAGGTCCAATATTACTCAATAAATATATAGTTGCTCTATTTTAATCCTCACAAGTCGACTGCAAAGCTTCAATATACATAGCCCAGCTTCGTCCAGAGAATGATATAACATTGTAACCTTCTGTATCTAAATCCATTTGTCTAAAGACACCGCCTCCACCGTCGTTTCCATCGCCGTCATCGCTATCATCATCAGATTCATCACCATTATTTCCAGCCCAAGCTGTTTCTTCTCCATCTGGCCCAATAACTTCTGCATGGGATGCAAAGCAAAATAGGTCGGATTCTGGCATAACCTCTCTGCTAATTAGATAAACTACTTTGTTGATATCAGCGCTGTGTGGTTCGGTATGGCCAAACTTTCCGATTTTGGGATTTCCAGAACCAGTAGTTGGCACCCATTCTTCGTTACAATCTCCAATACTCACGTGGGTTGTTCCGATAGTCCAATCCGCATCGGTTTCGTAGGTTAGAACAAGGTCTTCATCTGTCATTGATACAGAAACTGTACCCATAACCATATGTTGTCCTGCGACTAAATCGACTGTAAAGCAAGGGGTTTCTTCATTTACAGAACGGCTAGATGCCGAATTATTCACGGTATATTCCGAAACTCTAAAGTAATTCTGTTCTGGAGTCCCCTCAACTTGTTCCGTAGAACAGCTAAATATAAATGCAACGCAAAGCACGGACAGTAGGTGTAATTTTGATTTCATGGTTTTATTATTTGGGATTATAAAAAGTGAAATTTAAACGTAATGAAGATAAACACCTAATTTTTTCGATGAAAGGTTAATCGTGTGTTAAATTTGTAGGATTATACTTATTTGAAATTGTTGTTAGTCTAGAATTGACAATTTCGGACATTGCTCACGTTTCACTAATTACCGTATTTAATCCTATTAGAAATGATAAAAAGCATTTTCTAAATGCTCAATGTCGTAAGTTTTTCCATTCTTCACAATGGCAATAATGTCAAACCGGACTTCAACATCCAAATCGTGAATGGTGACATACTCATCCACAGCCTTGACCAAATTCTTGATTTGTTTCGGTTTTACAAAATCTTGTGGATTTCCAAAATCTATCGTAGACCGTGTTTTGACTTCAATAATCGCCAAGGTATCTTCTAACCGAGCTATAATATCAACCTCTGCTTTATCGAATCGGTAATTTTGCGCCACAATGGTATAGCCATGGCTAAGTAGAAAATCCACTGCCATTTTTTCGCCTTTTTTACCAAGTTCGTTGTGTTGGGCCATTTGTTAGTCAACAGTATTTAGTATGCAGTAAGCAGTCACTGTTGGTTTTCAATTAATCGATATAGGTCAACGTACTGCTGTCCTTTTGCACCTTTAACTCAACCGTCTTGCCCATAACCAAAGCTTTATTCACTTTTTCATGACCAGCTGGCATATTAAAGGCAATCGGGAAATCGTATTCCGATAAGGCATCAATGATGAGTTGCTCTACAGAACTTCCCCAGGGTGTTGTGTTTTTTCGCATCTTGGACATGTCGCCTACCAAAACACCCGCACAGTCTTCAAAATAACCGGCACGCTTTAAGCTTTGCAACATGCGGTCTATATGGTATTTGTATTCGCCAATCTCTTCAATAAAAAGTATTTTACCTTTGGTGTCGATGCTGGTATCTGAGCCCAACATGGTGTGTAGCAATGTTAGATTCCCTCCTACTAAAGGGCCTTTGGCTGTTCCTGTTTTGTTGTAGTCTGAACCTTCCAAGGTGTAGGCTTCTGGCGCACCAAATAAAGCCGATTTAAACGTATCTATGCTCGATTTCACATCCTCTAAATCCTTGGTTAAACTTACACACATTAGTGCATGTAAGGATTGAAACCCTTCGTTATTCAGTTGATTATGAAGCGCCGTAATATCGCTGTAGCCAATGAGCCACTTCGGCTTCTTTTTAAATTTTGAATAGTCTAACTTATCTAAAATTCTTACGGTTCCATAGCCACCACGCGCGCACCAAATAGCACTGATTTTAGGGTCGTCCATGGCGTTTTGCAAATCTTCACAGCGTTGCATATCCGTACCTGCAAAATGGTCGGACTTGGAAAATACATGTTTCCCAACTACAGCATGCAAGCCCCAGCTTTTCAATAAGTCGACGGCTTGCTGTACTTCGCGTTCACGGTTTTTCAAAATGCCTGAAGGTGCTACAATGGCCACGGTATCGCCTTTTTTTAAAAAATCGGGTTGAATATAATTTGTTTTCATAGATTCCGTCTCCGCATTATTTTGAGCATTTAGGCTAAAACTACACCACATTAAAGTACAAACGCACAGATATTTCAGCATATTAAATAAGTTCATTGTCGCTTTTCTGTAAATATAATAAGGTTGCCTGTAATGTCAATCATCGAAAAATTTTAAACTTTTCTTAACTTTTAAAGTCTAAAGTGTATATTCAAACCGTACATAGACAATAGGTTACCCCAAATTAGCGTATTGTCCAACCAAAAAAACCTACATATGGCAACCATGACTTCCTGTATTACCGGAACGCTTCAGCCTTACGTTTCTTCACCTGAAAACCCTTGGGACGAAACCCGTGTAAGACATGCCTTCCGACGCTTGGGCTACGACGCTTCTAAATCTGAGATTACGAACGGACTAAGCCAATCACCGAGTAATTTTATTGACCAACTTGTTGATTCGTCAGCTGATGCAATGGCTTGGCCAACACCAGCTTGGTCTGATTTTGTTTATGCCGATTACCAAAACCTTGGATTGGATTTTGATGAACAGACCCAAGCAAATCATATGGAAGTCCGCAATGCATTTATGGATTATATGCTTAATTATGGCCTTAGGGGAAAACTCATGCTGTTTTGGAGCAATCATTTTGTGACGCGATTAGAAGACTACTATTCTAGTAATCATCTTTACGAGTATTTTACAACACTAGAAGCTCATGCTTTTGGAAATTTTAAGGACTTTGTGGATGCCATAGGTAAAACAAGCGCCATGCTGATTTACTTGAATGGCCTTGAAAATACCAAATTCAGCCCTAACGAAAACTATGCGCGCGAGTTATATGAATTGTTTACCCTTGGTGTGGACAATGGTTATACGCAGCAAGATATTGTAGAAACCTCAAAAGCGTTAACGGGCTATAACCATAGAACACATTGGACCGCTCCGATTACCTATGATGAATCAACTTTTGATACTTCTAATAAACTTATTTTTACACAAGAAGGGAATTTTGGTTATGAAGATGTTATTAGAATTCTTTTCGAAGAAAAAACACCGTTAATAGCCAATTTCATTTGTAAGAAGTTGTATCACCATTTTGTAAGTGCTACGATTAACGAGGCTGTGGTTGCAGAAATGGCGAGCATCTTTCAACAAGATTTAGATATTAAAAATGTGTTGCGTGTCCTATTTAAAAGCGAACATTTTTTTGATGCGAAGACTATCGGCGTTTCTATTAAGAGTCCTTATGATCTTTTTATGTCTTATCTAAAGGTGACGAATTTTAGCGTAACTCAAGATTATCTCGAAGCATTTCACTGGTTTACTTCAACGCTGGGACAAACACTATTTGAGCCTATTGACGTGGCTGGGTGGCAAGGCGATAAAGACTGGATAAACTCCAGTACATTAACAGGTCGCTGGCAGGTGCTCGGTTGGGTGGTTTGGCACACTTGGGACAACTTTAGGGAAGAATTGAGAACCTTTGCGGTAGAAAGTTCTTCTAACAGTACTGATCCGTACTTTGTGGCCAAAAGCATTATTGACCGATTTGTACCGATACCGCTTCATACTGAATCAGATTACCAAGTTGCTTCGGATATCTTTAAGCATAATGTGCCTCAAAATTACTACGACGATGGATTATGGAACTTGCAATGGGATACCGCACCATACCAAGTTGTTTTGCTTTTAAGACATCTAATTACCATTCCCGAATTCCAACTTAAATAACCTACGCTATGTGCAATCACGATAAAAATATACAACACAAATTTGGAATAAATGCCCACGATGAAGAGCACGAGCAGTGGAACAGGCGTTCCTTTTTACAAGCTTTAGGTTTAGCAGGTACTGGCACAATGCTCTTAGGGGGCACACCACTTTCTGCATCGACCAATTCTAAATTGGCCGCTGCGCTGAGCGCTTCAGAATCGGACAGGGTCCTTGTCATTATACGACTGAAAGGTGGTAATGATGGTCTCAATACCATAATACCTATTTACGATTATGACACCTACGCGCAAGCTAGGCCAACAATTAGGCTTCGTCAAGAGAATCTCGTAAACCTTAGTGCTGATTTTGGAATGCCAAGCTATATGTCAGATTTATTGAACCTTTGGGACAATGGTGGTATGAAGGTGATTCATGGTGTAGGGTACGAAAACTCTAATCAATCGCATTTTGCAGGATCGGATGTTTGGGCTTCTACAGACCATAACAATGTAACACAATCTGGTTGGTTGGGTCGTTATTTTGAAGAACTTTATCCTGAATATCTAGTCAATCCCCCAAGCATTCCGGCCGCAGTACAGATTGGAAGTACAGGGAACCTGATTTTTGATGGTGATGCTACTAATTATGCTTTTTCGGTCGCTAACCCAAATCAGTTAGAAGCTATTGCTGAAAACGGAACAGTACATGACATGAATAACCTTCCCGATTGTGTTTACGGTGAGCAATTGGAGTTTATGCGCGGTACCACCAATACAACTTACCAGTATGCAGGTGTGATACACCAAGCTTATGAAAATGGTACTAATGGCGCTACGTATTTAGATTCGGACCTAGGACAACAATTGTCCATTGTGGCTCGTTTAATAAAAGGAAATTTAGGGTCCAAGGTTTACATGGTAACTCTTGGTAGTTTTGATACGCATGCCAATCAACCAGATGCCCATCAACAACTACTTACAGATCTTTCCAACTCTATAAAGACCTTCTATGAAGACTTAGCAACAACAGGAATAGATCAAAATGTTTTGACGATGACCTTGAGTGAATTTGGTCGTCGTGTACATGAAAATGGGTCAGAAGGTACTGACCATGGAACTTCGGCGCCGTTATTCTTTTTTGGGCCAGCGCTACAAGGCAATGGCTTCGTTGGAGAACACCCTAACCTATCAGCTTTAGTAGGAGGAAACTTAGAATACAAACAAGATTTTAGAGGTATCTACGCTACAGTTATGGAAGAATGGTTATGCGTAGATCCTAATTTAGTGGATGAAGCATTACTAAATGTTAACTATGAACGTGTAGATATCGGCTTTGGTTGTAGTCGATTGAGTACTGACGATTTTAATCAAGTCCGTTTTAAACATTACGTTATCTATCCAACGGGCGACCCCATACTCAAATTTGTTAACCCCTATGCTCAAAAAATTTCAGTAACTATCTATGATATTATGGGTAGAAAAATCTCAACACTACAAAATGATATGCTATTTGCTGGGGAACATAGTATTGATATTAAAAAAGCGGTAAAGACCAAACTTCATGTTGGGCAATACATTTACAAGATTACGGCAGGGCGCCAAAATTTCAGTAAATCTATTTTGATTCAATAAAATTAAGCGGTAACACCTTAGATTGAATACCGATTCAGCAACGGTTTTCTTTTTGTGACTGCATCTAAAGTCGTAATTTTGGGGCTTTCAAAATTTATAGATTCATGTCCAAAAGATATACCGTCACCGCCGCTTTACCTTACACCAACGGCCCTATTCATATTGGCCACTTGGCTGGGGTGTATGTGCCTGCCGATATTTACAGTCGTTATTTACGGTTAACGGGCAATGACGTCGCCTTTATTTGTGGGAGTGACGAGCATGGTGTGCCCATTACCATTAAGGCGAAAAAAGAAGGCGTGTCGCCTCAAGATATCGTGGATAAATACCATGCCATCATTAAACAATCGTTTGAAGACTTTGGGATTTCGTTTGATAATTACTCACGGACATCAGCTAAAATTCATCACGATACTGCATCAGAATTCTTTAAAACTCTTTACGATAAAGGTGAATTTATAGAAGAAACCTCACAGCAATTCTACGATGCCGATGCGGACCAATTTCTAGCCGACCGTTTTATCGTTGGCACTTGTCCTAAATGTGGTTTTGAAGAAGCGTATGGCGACCAATGCGAAAGCTGTGGAACGAGCCATAACGCTACAGATTTAATCAACCCGAAATCGGCCATAACTGGAAACACTCCTAGCCTCAAAGAAACCAAACACTGGTTTTTACCGTTGGACAAGCACGAAGATTTTCTAAAAGAATGGATTCTTGAAGGCCATAAAAAAGATTGGAAACCGAACGTCTACGGACAGGTAAAATCTTGGATTGACGACGGCTTACGACCACGTGCTGTAACGCGCGATTTAGACTGGGGAATTCCCGTGCCTGTCGAAGGCGCTGAAGGTAAAGTGCTTTACGTCTGGTTTGATGCGCCAATCGGTTACATTTCCGCGACCAAGGAATGGGCATCTACCAACGGAAAAAACTGGGAAGACTATTGGAAAAATGAAGACACAACGCTAGTTCATTTTATTGGGAAGGATAATATTGTCTTTCACTGTATCATTTTCCCGGCGATGTTAAAGGCTGAAGGCTCTTACATTCTGCCTGAAAATGTTCCAGCAAACGAGTTCCTAAATCTCGAAGGGCAGAAACTCTCCACCTCTAAAAACTGGGCGGTTTGGTTACCCGATTACTTAAAAGACTTTCCTAATCAACAAGATGTCTTGCGGTATGCTTTAACAGCCAATGCGCCTGAAACCAAGGACAACGATTTTACATGGAAAGATTTCCAAGCCAGAAACAATAATGAATTGGTGGCTATTTTCGGGAATTTCATCAATCGTGTTGTGGTGTTGACCAACAAATATTATGATGGGATTGTGCCAGAACCTTCAAATTTAGAATTGGTAGACCAAGAGACTTTGGCCGCTTTAAAGGCATACCCCGCCGTTATTGCAAGTTCTATTGAGCGCTACCGTTTTAGGGAAGCAAGCCAAGAATTAATGAATCTTTCAAGACTTGGTAACAAATATTTAGCCGACGAGGAACCTTGGAAGAAAGTTAAAGTTGATGAAGCACGTACCAAAACCATCATGTATGTGGCTTTGCAGATTGCTTCGGGATTAGCAGTACTTTGTGAACCGTTTCTACCATTCACGGCTTCAAAATTGAAAGGTGTTTTGAATCAGATTGAAAGTGCTTCAAAATTAAGTTGGAATGACATCACAGAAAAAGATATTCTCCTTCCGGCAGGTCATCAGGTTGAAAAAGGTGAATTGCTGTTTTCAAAAATTGAAGATGCAGACATCCAGGTGCAATTAGACAAGTTGGAAGCCAGCAAAACCGCAAACGAAAAAACCAATGCGGAAGTAGAGCCTCAAAAAGAAGAAATTACTTTTGATGATTTTACCAAATTAGATTTAAGAGTGGGCACCATCCTCGAGGCCGAAAAAATGCCTAAAACCAAGAAGTTATTTGTTCTAAAAGTAGATACAGGGATTGATACTCGGACGATTGTATCGGGTATTGCCGAATCTTTTACCCCAGAAGAGGTGGTCGGTAAAAAAGTAACGGTTTTAGTGAATTTGGCACCAAGAGCCTTACGTGGTGTTGAGAGTCAAGGCATGATTTTAATGACCGAAAATGCTGAAGGTAAATTGGTGTTTGTCAACCCAGATGAAGCTGAGGCGACTAACGGATTAAAGATTAGTTAAAAAGAAATAGATTCGGATTTTCCATTCGCACTAACATTTAAAGCATTTGCAATAAGCCTAACCTAGGCGTCTACTTAATTTTGAAATAAACTAAGTAGAACAATTATGAAAAAAATAATATTAGGATTGCTCACCGTTTGCTTTTTAGCCTGCGGTGCATCCAAAACTGTACGCGAATCCCGAAAAGTCATTAAAGGCGACTGGATGCTTAGCTCAGTAAGTTCATCGGCCATCGGGGATTTAAAAATTACCTTATTGAATGATTCCACCAAAGACTGTTTTGAAGGCAGTAACTGGAGTTTTGTACCCAACAACAATACTGGAACCTATACTTTAAATGGTACGGGTTGCAATGACGAAGAACGAAATTTTGTCTTTGTGATTGATGAAATTGACGAAGCTACTGGCTTGTACGATTTCCTTTTAAAACCAACCGACAAAAGAGGACGTTCAGAAGCAAATGTCGGCTTTAGAATGAATTTGACTGCGTTGTCGGATACAGATATGATATGGACACAAAACGCAAACTTGGATGGGTCTAACATCACAATATCAATGAAATTTAAAAAACAATAATTATGAAAAATCTAGTATATAAATCAGGACTATTAAGTTTAGCATTGCTGGTGTTATTCGCTTTTACCAACTGTAAAGCGGTAGACAATGCCAATAACAAACAAAAGGGTGCTGTGATTGGTGCCGCAGGTGGTGCCGTTATCGGAGCAATTATAGGAAACAACGTGGGTAAAGGCGGTAATGGAGAAATCGGAGCCGTAATTGGTGGTGTTGTAGGTGGTACTGCAGGTGTATTGATAGGCAAGAAGATGGACGAGCAGGCCAAGGAAATTGAACAAGAGATTCCAGGTGCTGTTGTAGAACGTGTGGACGATGGTATCGTTGTCACTTTTGATGAGCAAAGTGGTGTATACTTTGCAACTAACAAATACAACATTAATACAGCGTCACAAGAGACATTGAATAAACTGGCGGGTGTATTTAAAGAATACCCAGATACAAATATTTTGGTTGTAGGCCATACCGATAGTACCGGTGATGCCGATTACAACATGACCTTGTCTAAAAACAGAGCCTACGCAGTAACCAATTATTTAACTGGCGCTGGCTTATCCCCAGGACGTTTTACCACCAACTGGTTTGGAGAAACACAACCAATGCACGATAACAGTACAACTGAAGGTCGTTCAAAGAATAGACGTGTTAATATTGCCATTTTGCCAAATGAAGATATGATTGAAGATGCAAAACAAGAGGCAGGCAACTAAATCTTGAAGGCCTTTAGACAAAATCCCATCTGATTTTTCGGATGGGATTTTTTATTCGACTTAGGTATTTAAAAAAGATGGATTAATATGATTTTCAAAAATCAAAACGACTTAATGAAATTTAAAAAACATAAATCTACGATTTAAGTAATTTTCTGTTTTTAAGTAAAGCCTTTTCTGTCTCCTACTCTTATAATGATAATATTATTTCAACTAGGATTCTTATCTTTACAAGACTCAATTTTACAAGCCTATTATGAAAAAAAAATTACAATCCCTTATTATTGCTTTTATTGGTCATTGTTTTTACAAGCCAACTTAATGCGCAAAACAGCGGACTCACAATCGTTGAGGATATCCCTGTAGACTGGGACGTCTGCACCTATTATCCGGCAGAAGTTCCCATGAAATCTTATGTAAAAGTAAGAGAATCTATTTTGCAAAAAAGGGCCCAAAACTTACCAAATTGCTCAACAATAAATGTCACCTACAATGGCTTTACAACTCAAGCTCAAACAGCATTTCAGTTTGCAGTAGATATCTGGGAAGACTTGTTAACATCATCTGTCCCTATTACAGTAAATGCTGATTTTGGTCCACTAGACCCTGGTGTCTTGGGTGGTGCCGGACCTGCAGGATTTGTAGGCTTAACAAGCGACCCTATGAACGTCACCCCAGATAATACCGAATTCTACGCACGTGCTTAAGCAGAGTCACTTTTAGGTGAAGAAAGTAGCGGTAACGGCACTGTGACAAATGACATAAATGCTACATTCAGCAGTACAGCCAATTTTTACTTTGGGACGGACGGAAACACTCCTATTGGACAAATTGATTTTGTTACCGTTGTACTACATGAACTTGGACACGGCTTAGGCATATTAGGCTTTGGCGAAGTAGACAATGATGATGCACCTACGCAAGGAGAAATTAGAGCCAGCGGTTTCCCAAGTATTTGGGATAGATTTATAGAAAATGGCTCAGAGGTTTCAATTCTAGATTTTGCAGACCCATCAGCAGCTTTGCTAGCTGAATTTCAGAGCAATGATTTATTCTGTAATTCTGAAGCAGCAACCTTTTACAATGGTAATGTAAAACCAGCAATTTATGCGCCGGGCAGTTGGGAAGCTGGTTCTAGCTACAGCCATTGGGATGAATCTACATTTCCTACGGGGTCAACTCAGGCACTAATGACACCTTTTGTCGCTAATGGTGAGGCCATACACGACCCAGGTAATGCCATGCTTGGGTTTATGCAAGATATGGGTTGGATAATCTGTGACAACAGACTCAATACGGAGCAGGTTGTCATTTCTGATTTTTACATTAGTCCCAATCCATTTGTAGATAGACTAGACATTCAATTAAGTTCAAACTTAAGAAATGACAGTTTTGATGCCACTATAACGGACATTAATGGTAAGGTTATTTTTAAAGAGACCCTTCAGAACGAAAATGGCCAGTTAAGCATCGAGCAATTAAGTATGTTAAAAAGCTCGCTATACTTTTTAAGCTTAACAAGCAATACCACAGGACAAACATTAGTTAAAAAGATAATTAAGCGTTAAAAGCCATCGGCACAATATTATTAAACGATTAGATATTAAAAAGGGGAGCGCCATTGGCGCTCCCCTTTTTTTTGGCTAACCTTTTAAAGGTTTATTTTCCGAGCATCAACAGCTCGCTACACACAATCTCTGTAATATAACGTTTTGTACCGTCCTTGTCTTCCCATTTGCGATTGGTCAGTTTACCGGTAACGGCTACTTCTTTGCCTTTCCCTACATACTTTTCTACAATCTCTGCGGTCTTGCCCCAGGCCACAATATTGTGCCACTGCGTGTCCGTTACTTTTTCGCCCTTGGCGTTTTTGTAACTCTCGTTGGTCGCCAGCGAAAATTTAGCGAGTCGCTTTCCCGAGTCTAGGTTTACAATTTCTGGGTCTTGTCCCAAGTTTCCAATCAACTGTACTTTGTTTCTTAGCGTTGTCATAATTTAAATTCTTTAATGCCTGCATATTTAGCAAGCGCGTTAAACAGTTAATACTATTGAACCTTTGTGATACTAAAACTCTTTCAGCACAGATTCAACACTGCAAATATGAAACAGCCTGCAAATGTAAATCGGTGATTACGCACTTACTATCGTTTGCAAATGTTTGTAGTCGTTTGAAAACGTGTAAATACCTGTAATTAAAGAGATTAAAGTTTTTTAACGATATTTGGGGTATTGCGTATATTTATGAATTGGCAGTAATTTGCCTGAATAAAAAACAATATCAATGAAAAAAATATTTCTCGCTTTAATATTTATTTCTATTGTATGCACACAATGTAAATCTGTTGGAGATTCTGAATTAACATTAGATGAAAAACAATCTATTGAAAATTTGATTCAAAATGAGATTAATACTATGATTGAAGCTGTAAACAAAAAAGATATCAAAACTTATATGGAGAAAATGCCATTGGACTTTATTATCTATGATGAAAATGGAGAAATAATTACTCGCGAAAAGCAAAGAGAACGTGCTTTGAGAGATTGGTCCATTATTAAAAAAACTTTAAATAACCAAATGAATATTGACAGCATAGACTATACTTCAAGAGATAGTCTTTATGTTTATACTTCCCAGAGATGGGAAAGGTTAATGTTCCAACGAGATGGAATAACGACTGATACAGTATTAACCACTCAAAAGCATAAAGAACTATGGAAAAAAGGAAAACTCGGGTGGATTGGTTATGATATTGAAGAGCTTGGTGGTAACATTTTCATTAATGGTAAAAAATATAAAAGATAATAATAACTACTGCCAACAATGTATAACCGTATGGCATAAAAAAACATAATGAACAAAAATTTAATCTTTCTAATAATATTGCTGTTAACCCTTCAAGGATGTAAGGGGCAAACTCAAGAACAAAATGATATTGTTACAATAAATGGAGTCACCATTAATCAAAAAATCTTAAATGAACTTAAGAAAAAACTAAAACAAGAACCAAAAGAATTTGAGAAAGTAAATTATTATTACGAAAATGTAGATTCAACTTGGAACGAAGAAACTGATACAATAAGGAATGGGTTCTATTTTAAGCAAATAAGTGAATCTAATGCTAAAAGAATAATTCAAGATTATTCAGAACAACTCACGGAATCAGGACACTATATATTCCTAAAAAATCTTGACTTTGACGATAGTTGGAATAGCTTGTATGACGTGACAATTGTAAAAGCTGAAAATCAGTATGATATTTTGAAGATTATGAATACGCAAGGACCTAACTATGATGTGACAAACGAACAAGTAATTAAAAAGATTAAAAAATGGGACGAAAAAGTAGGGCTTAAAATAATTGTTGCTGATGAAGCAAGAGTTGAAGCCCTTATTTCAAAACTACCCGACGACTTGTTGAACTTTACTCAAGAAATTTATGAATTGTGTCCAGATGTTATAGAGCAAGGTTATAGCGATATGGACGAAATGATTAATGACTATAAAACGAATAAATATTTTTGGATGTGGTGGGATTAAATTACGCCACACAACAACGGCTATAATTCATTACGGCTGAAATTCCTAATCAGAATTTCAAGCCTTTTTGCTAAATTTATGGATACGGCGGAATGATACACAAACACGTTAAGCAAGCTAAAAAACCGAAAATGCTGAAATCACTAATCATAATTTTTATTCTACATTTTTCATTGAGTCTACAATCTCAGGAAAATATGACATTGTTAGAACAGCAAAAGCTTATCATAAAAAACTTAAGTGGAGACATTGAATTGGCAAATGGAAAAACCCTAAAAGCTAGAAGTACAAAAGAAGAAAGAAAACTTTCAAGAGAATACTTATCAGAAATAATAATATCTATAGGACTTAAACCTGAATATCACTCATATAAAATGCCCAATATTAACCCATTGGTAGACTTACTTTTCAATCCATTCAAAGGTGCCAATATATATACCATTCTTCCAGCTACTACAGAAAGTGATGAATATATAGTAATCGGCGCACATTTTGACTCAAAACGAAATTGCCCAGGCGCAATCGACAATGGTTCTGGAATAGCAATTACCTTTGGTGCTGTTTCAAGATTGGCCGATTTACAAAGTCGAAGAGTCAATATTATTCTTGTTTATTTTGACCAAGAGGAAGAAGAGTTGGTTGGCAGTCAGGCATTTGCCAAAAAACTCAAAAAAGAAAAGTTAAATATACTATCTGTTCATACCATTGATACTATGGGTTGGGATAGCGATGGAGATAATGCGATTGAACTCGAATTGCCAACTGAATATCTAAAAAGTATATATGTTGAGGCTGGAAAAAAATTAGACATACCAATATATACTACAAAGGTGAATTCTACCGACCATCATTCATTTAGAGAATTAGGATTTAATGCAACCGGTTTAACGGACGAACTTGTAAATGGCGACTTTGCACCATTTAAGGACACTGAAAAAGACACTTATCAAACAGTCAACTTTGATTTCATAACTTCTTCAACACAACTTTTGTATGAAGTCATTAAAACTGAAATCGAGTAAAATCTAAAAGGGTGAAATTTTCTAAGCTATCTATTTTAACAGGAATTTCAATCATATTCTTTTTAGTAAAAGGAATTCAATATGCCATAATTGGTAGTTATGTTCCGCTACTGATAGTTTTAATTGTTTTAGGTAGTCTGTATTTGAGTTTTTTAAAGAGTAAAAAAGCACATCGAGCAATCTTGAGAATATGGGCTGTATTAATAATTATATGGGCTATCGCAAGATTTATTGTGTGGATGATGTTTGAAGTTGACCAAAACCTATCTGAAACACATATTAGAGAACAATTTGGTATATTTCAACATATAATCTCAATAGTTATACTGATTATAGGCATTATGATATTTAAAAACAAAACAGAGAAGCCGGCAGGTAACAATGGCAATAAGTAATTGCTTGTTCTAGCCTATTTCTGGATCCCGAAGCATCGGGACTCGCGGATTTTCAGTTTGGTATGTACTTGCAAAGCTAATTGTTAACCTACGCAACTAGTCATACCCGAGACGTTGGCAGTAATTATTATAACAACTAATAATAGAAAATATGAATAGTAATTTTTATGTAATCGTGATGATTCTTTTTTTCACTATAAGCTGTAAAAACGAAACACAAAAGGTTGAAGAAGTTTCAAAAACAGAATTAATTGAAGAGTCAAATGTATTTGGCAACTACGTTTCTGAAGATTATTCAAAGAGAAATCAAGGCTATGATTGGGTCGCCATATCGGTGACGGAAGGAGAGAGTAATCATTTGAATGTTTCGGTCCGCTCACGTGCAGACAAGAAAAAACCTACCTGTACATTTGATGCAGTTGCTAAAAAAGTAGATGACAACGTTTACCAGACTCAAATTAATGGCAAATCCATTCTGTTTGAATTTACTAATGCACAAATCAGTATAGCTACAGAAAAAGAAGAAGATGAAGGCTTACTCTATTTTTATTGCTCTGGTGGTGCAAGTATCGCCGGAACATACTTAAAAATAAATGAAGCAATTGACCAAATTCAAATTGACAAAACAAAATTCAATAGAGTACTGAATTTACAAGACGTTGGATTTAACGTTTCTTCAATAGAAAATGAAGGCAAAAACACCCTAAACGTTTCCACTTTTGGCTTAGAAGAGCAAGAATACAACGAAACGTTCAATATTGACGGTGAAGAGGTCATTAACGCCGAAGTGGAAGACCTTAATTCTGATGGCTCACCTGAACTTTTCGTTTTTACCCAGTCAGTTGGAAGTGGAAGTTACGGATATGTATACGCATCTTCCGTTAACAATAAAAAATCGATGAGTGAGGTCTATTTTCAACCAACAGCCGAAAACGGCAAGATAAATGAAGGATACATGGGCCACGATGAATTTTCTCTGGTTGAAAATACTTTAGGTCAACTTTTTCCAATCTATAAAGAAGGTGATAAAAACTCTAAACCAACGGGAGGAACAAGACAAGTTTCTTATAAACTAGTTGAAGGAGAAGCCATGAGAAAACTTGAAGTTGATAAAATCACTGAATACTAAAAAACAACTTCAAACATGGCTATAAGCAAATGCTAATTCTGCCTATTTCTAAAAATTGTAGAACTAATCTCAGTAGCACGTCTTAAAAAATCCATTACACAATCACCAATGCACCTAGAAACCAAAGACCTCATCCTCCGCCGAATGCAACCCAGCGACCTTGAAGGTTTGTTTGAGCTAGACTCCGATCCCATCGTCCATAAATACTTGGGGAATCAGCCTCGGACTCATATTGAAGAATCCCAAAAAGACCTTGAAGATAACATGCGCCAATGGGACGAGCGCGGTGTTGCCCGTTGGACGTCCATAGAAAAGTCCTCTGGTGATTTTATCGGTTGGTCGGGCTTGCGCCTCAACAACGATTTAACCTATAACAACCACACCAATTTCTATGATGTAGGTTACCGTTTTATACCACGGTATTGGGGCAAGGGTTACGCCACGGAATCTTCCATTGTGGCGTTAGACTATTTCTTCAATGTCATGAAAAAAGAGTTACTTTGTGGTATAGCAGAAACGGAGAATATAGCGTCTAACCGCGTGTTGCAGAAAGTCGGTCTGCACTTTATAGAAGATTTTACCATAGACGACATCCCTGCTAAATGGTACGAATTAAAACGAGAAGATTATGGAAAGAAAATGTCCTGAGTGTGGCACCAAAATCCTGGGGCGTATCGATAAAAAGTTCTGTAGTGACGGCTGTCGTAATGCACATAACAACCGCATCAATAAAGATTCCAAGAATCTCATAAGAAACACCAACAACCGTCTACGGAAAAACTATAGGATTTTAGAAACGCTCAATCCCAACAAAAAAACCAGGTCTTCACGGGCAAAGCTGATAGAAAAAGGATTCGATTTTAATTATTTCACGAGTATATACACCACCAAGTCGGGCACAGTTTATTATTTTGTATATGACCAAGGCTATCTCCCGTTAGAAGGGGATTACTACGCATTGGTAAAACGAGACGATTAGCGGTCAGCGCCAGATTTTGTAGTACTGTTCCAATTTTCACCCTTCAGTTGCAAGGCTGCTTTAAGAATATCCTTTTGGCTGATTTGCCCAATAAGCTTACCATTTTCAACAATCGGAAAACGTCGTCGTTTAGAGGTTAAAAATTTGTTTGCCGCATCAAAAACATTCATATCGCCATCAATGGTTTCCACATCGCGCACCATACGTTTTTCCACATTATCATGCTCCAATGGCATGTTGTAATACCGACTTTCACTCAATTGCTTAAGGCAATCCCCTTCAGAAATAATCCCAACCAACTCATTACGTTCGTTGACAACTGGTCCACCAGAAATCTTGTTTTTAATAATGCCTTCCACAACTTCCTGTACCGATTGGTCGGGCCGAAAAGTGACCAAATTAGTGGACATATAGTCCCGAACTCTTAACGATGAAACCGCTTGTGACGCCTGCGCCGATTGCTTTCGCGCGCCCTGAAAACTTTTAATGCCCATAACCCAGAAATTTTAGTGAATCTTAAAGTTACTGAAAATTAGCTCCTTAAGCAAATGAAATTTCAAACCAGCTTATCGTACTTTTGGCATTCAAATCACAAAGCATTGAAACAGAACATAGCCATCATCGGTTGCGGTTGGTTGGGACGTCCCTTGGCCCATCATTTATTGTCTTTGGGTTTCGCTGTCGCAGGAAGTACCCGAAGTGCCGAGAAAGCCAAACAACTCAAAAGCGAAGGCATCGATGCTACAGTACTTCTGTTAAGTGAAACCACGCTTGAAGGTGACACGGACAGATTATTAATTAATGCTACGCAGGTCATCATCAACATCCCGCCCGGACTGCGCGGTAATCCTAATAAAGACCATGTGGCCGAAATCGACCAATTGGTGAAACGGATAAATGCTTCAAATGTAGCGCATGTTATCTATTGTAGCTCAACATCGGTGTTTCAAAACGATGAATCCTTTCGAGTAATTACAGAAGAAAGTCTCCCGAATTCAAATGATAATTCTGGTCGACAGCTTATTCAGATTGAAAAAAACCTTAAAGAAAATTCAAACTTTATTACGACTATCATCAGACCTTCAGGATTAATCGGAGCAGACCGTCATCCAGGGAAGATTCTGGCAGGTAAAAGTGAAATTTCAGACCCAGAGTCTCCAATAAATCTTATTCATAGGGATGATGTTATCGGGGTTATTTCAGAATTACTTGATGAAAAACATTGGGGACAAACCATCAACCTCGCTATGCCACAACATCCCAGCAAAAAAGACTATTATAGCAACTACGCAAAAACACACGGTTTGGAAGCGCCAAATTTCGATTTAGACACACCTTCAAAAGGAAAAATTATAGACAGTGGCCAAAGCCTTGACCATCTTACCTATAGACTAAAACACAGTTTGTAGATTTAATACGGATTTAAGAACTAAACCCAGATTTTTTTTTAGTTTAGCGACCACTAAATTTTTGATGAATGAAAACGTTGACTACCGCCCTAATGGTGCTATTTGTAAGCTTATCTTTTGCACAGGGCAACACAGATTTAAAAGCGCATTTTGAAGCGTATTACAAACAAATGAAAGCCCAAGGCGATGTGCAAGGCGTCATTAATGCCATGACCCATCTCGATGTTTTGGAGCCTTTACAGACCAGAAGAGATACATTAGCTTACCTATATTTAACTGAAGGCCGTTACATGCAAGCGCTTAACACTATTGGTGTTGAGAAGAATGCTACTGACTCGGATATCAATGTTGAGGTAAAGGCATTGGCCTTAAAAAACCTTAACCAACCAAAGTTAGCTTTGGAGCAATATGAAGTCTTATACCAAAGAAGTCCAAATCCAGCATTGGCTTACGAAATTGCTGATTTAATGATTCTTACCGACAATACAGCCGGTGCCAAAGCCAAGATTGAATATGGTTTGGCCAACGTTAAAGACGATATGAAACGCGCGTTTTACGAGCGTCAGCAACCTTACCAAACCTCATTAAAAGCGGCCCTTTTATATTTAAAAGGTTTGGCTCTGTTTAAGGAAAACGAAACGGCAAACTTAGATACTGCTTTAAAGTTTATGAACGATGCATTAGCCATTGACCCTAACTTTAACATGGCAAGAATTTCCCGTGAAGCTTTAGAAGCTAAGAAAGTAGCGAAGAATTAAGCCTTATAAAAAACCGAAATAAAGTCTCGACATTCAATTATCGGGCTTTTTTCATTCCGGTCGCCCAATATCATAATCCTCCAACTCCAGCTTTTTATTTATAACAAAGTTAAGATTGGATGACGCCACCAATAACTCCTGAATACTATTCACCTGTTCTGCAACTGCGATGTTATCCAAGGTTAAATCGTTATGCAGTTTTAGAATTCGCGTTTCCAAAACCAAGAGAC
Organism: Winogradskyella maritima; assembly: GCF_042650215.1. NCBI lineage: Bacteria > Pseudomonadati > Bacteroidota > Flavobacteriia > Flavobacteriales > Flavobacteriaceae > Winogradskyella > Winogradskyella maritima. The sequence goes on from NZ_JBHSAT010000004.1 coordinate 314,999, forward strand.
GTGCATTGACGGGCTTGGTATTTATGTTGTCTGGGATATTGGTTTTCATATTGTTTAAAAACGTTTGAAGCGTTACCAAATCCTGAGTAAAAAAAGTCACATCAGCCGTTTTTAAAAATTCAATATGCTTAGACAATTCTAAAAATTCATCCCAATTAGACACAGTTTCTTCGGTGTCTTTACTTAGAATATATTCGTTGTATCTAAAGTCATTAATTGCTTTTGCCGTTAAAGTAGTGCTCTGCTTTTCTGTAGTTGCAGAGGCATCTTCAGACTGGGATTGTTTTGTTTCGCATTGTAAAAACAATACAAAACACATGACAACTAAACTTCGATATATAACCATTGCTACTTAAAAATTTGCGCTGTAAATATAACGAAAGTCCCACGGCCGTATTTTAAAATGCACTGCTAAATTCGTATTAAAACTGGCTTTATTTTTTTAATTATTAAAAACGGAACGGTCAATTCTTAGTATTTTTGAAGGATTAATTTTTAGACAGACGTACATGCCTTCAAAAATTCTAATAATCGGTGCTTGTGGGCAAATTGGCACTGAACTCACCACTGCGCTTCGTGCTAAATATGGCGTTGACACTGTTATTGCGAGTGACATCAATACACGTAATCTGGATTTGGTAAATTCTGGACCATTCGAAATTATAGATGCCAAAAATTATAATGCCATTCACGATTGTTGCATTCAGAATAACATAAAAACCGTCTATCTCATGGCCGCTCTGCTCAGTGCTACAGGCGAAAAGTATCCAATGGAAGCTTGGGACTTAAATATGAATTCACTATTTCATGTTCTTAAATTAGCTCGACTAAAAGTTATAGACAAGATATTTTGGCCAAGTAGTATTGCGGTTTTTGGCCCAACAACCCCTCAACAAAATACCCCACAACATACCATTTGCGAACCAACAACCGTCTATGGTATTACCAAACAGGTTGGTGAACGTTGGTGCGAATATTATCACGACAAATATGGCGTGGATGTTCGCAGTGTCCGGTATCCAGGCATCATTAGCCATAAAGCCATGCCAGGCGGTGGTACTACAGATTATGCTGTAGAGATATATCATAAGGCGATTACCGACAAAGCCTATACGAGTTTCCTGTCTGAAGATACCGAACTCCCCATGATGTTTATGGAAGATGCCATAAATGCTACTATTAAGTTAATGGAAGCGCCAGCAGAAAACCTCAGCATTTGGTCGTCATACAATGTGGCCGCCATCAGCTTTACGCCAAAAGAGGTCGCTGAAACCATTGCTAAGGAAATTCCTGATTTTAAAATGAATTATGAACCCGATTTTAGACAAGCCATTGCTGACAGTTGGCCCTCATCCATCGATGATTCTGTAGCACGAAAAGATTGGAACTGGGAACATCAATTCGATTTAAAAAAGATGACCCAAGAAATGCTAGATAATTTGAAGGCAAAGTACTCGGTCTAAATTCAACATATCTCATTTATTTTAACTTGAAAATCATAACTTAGCGGAAAGCAAACCCGTAATTATGATTACAATTAAGGAATTGGCCAAGGAACTTAGTGTTTCAATTTCTACGGTTTCAAAAGCACTTAACGACAATCCCGAAATCAGTGAGGATACCGTAAAGCGCGTCAAGGAATTAGCAAGGCTCCGTAATTATAAACCCAATAAAACAGCGGTTAACCTTAAGAATAGTAGCACCAAAACTATTGGTGTTATCATCCCTGATATCCTTAATCCGTTTTTTGCAAAAGTTCTTTTAGGCATAGAATCCCAAGCCAACAGCAAAGGCTATAACATCATAACTTGTGTCTCACAAGAAACTGAAGCCAAAGAAAAAGAAAACCTGCAACTCTTAGCAGACGGTACCGTCGATGGCTTTATTTTGGCTGTGGCTGAAGAAACCCAAATCAACAAAACCACCCAGCATTTTACAGATATTATCAATGATGGTTTTCCTATTGTAATGTTCGACCGTGTATCTGATGCCATAGATTGTGACAAGGTCATTATCGACGACTTTGATGCATCCTATCAAGCTACAAAGTTATTGATTGACGAAGGCCGAACCCATATTGTATTACTCAACTACATTAATGAACTCAGTGTGGGCCAATTACGAATACAAGGCTATTTAAAAGCATTAGAAGATAGCGCGAAAGTTTTGGAGCCACATTTAATAACCATTGATAAATCCGAAAGTCTTGACGATAGCATCAAAGCTATGTTTTCCAATGACCCTAAAATCGATGGTATTGTTGCTATTGATAATACCTCCGGAATTGCGTCTCTAAACATTGCAAAATCATTGGATATAAAAGTTCCTGTGAAACTATCCATAATTGGCTTTTCCTCCGACGAGCTCCTCCCCTTTTCCTATCCTAAATTATCAACGGTATCCCAAAATGCGACAGAGATTGGAAAGGTGTCTGTAGATTTATTGGTGGCACGTTTAAGAGACACATCTTTAGAAAAACGTATAGAGACTGTGGCTTTTGATATTAGTGAAAGAGACACGACAAAATAAATCATTTTACTTCACAAAAAAAAAGTCCAACATTTCTTTTGAACTTTCTTGCTCCTCTTCTTGGGCTCGAACCAATCCCGATAGCTATCGGGACTCTGATTAACCGTCTTAATATTGATTGAGTAATTTATCTCTCATTTCGGGATATTTTTTCAAATTCTCAATATAAACTTTGCTCTTCATTCGTTTTATATGAGCTTCTATTGCCAGTCCTTGTCTTTTAGAAATACAGCCTATTTTAAGGTATAATATCCAGTCTGTAGCGTTGTAAGTGTATTTTCTCGCTTCAGGATTTTTATGAAATATTTGCCTCACATTATAGTCAGAACTATATCCGACGTAATACGATTCAATTTTTTAGAATATAGTATGTAACAGCAATGACTCATTAAATTAAAGTAAACAAAAAAACCGATACTTGCGTATCGGTTTTGTTTGCTCCTCTTCTTGGGCTCGAACCAATCCCGATAGCTATCGGGACTCTTATTAATCCCGCAGTTGCGGGACTCTAACCTCACGACGCTTCGGGATGAGCTAAAGAGGAATTTAATTTTCTTTTTTTAGTTTTTATAAGACACTTTACTTTTTTCCTCCGCAAACTCACTTTACTTTTCCAAAGCATAAACTTCTCGCCAATGCGTTCCACAAAAAAAGTCCAACATTTCTGTTGAACTTTTTTGCTCCTCTTCTTGGGCTCGAACCAAGGACCCTCTGATTAACAGTCAGATGCTCTAACCAACTGAGCTAAAGAGGAAGGTTAATTTCGCTTTTAGCGAGCGCAAATATAAATTAAATTTTTAATTGTCACCAAACTAAAATGCAATTTTTCAATGAAAAATTACAATTCTTTTTAGTTGGTAATTGCTTTAAATATGTCGTTTCCATTGGCAAACAATACCAACGCAATTAAGATGAAAAAACCTATGACCTGTGCACGTTCCAAAAACTTTTCGCTTGGCTTACGTCCAGATATCATTTCGTACAATAAAAACATGACGTGTCCTCCGTCTAGAGCTGGAATTGGCAATAGATTTAAAACACCTAGCATTATTGACAAAAAGGCTGTTAATCTCCAAAATGCTTCCCAACTCCAAAATGGCGGAAAAATATCAAATATGGCTTTAAAACCTCCTAAACCTTTGTACGCTCCTGTACTGGGAGTCAATAACACCTTTAATTGGTCAAAGTATCCTGTGAATTCTTCGTAAAACATCTCAGCACCCCCGCCCCAGCTCTGGGCAAAAGTATATTCTCTTCGAGTTACATCAAAATATCCTAACTCTTCGAATCGTCGTTCTGATAACCCAGGGTATATTCCAATTTTACCTTCACCATTCACCTTTAAATCTCTAAGTATTGTATCAGTATCACGCAGAAATTTAGCTTCTACAGTTTGATTTTTGTAACCACTCATTCGTGCTTCCAATTGGTCATAATAGCGTAATTCTTTACCTTCTACTGATAGTAAAACATCACCCTTCTTCAAATCCACTCTAATATTTTGAGAGCTATCGCTTACTTCTGCAACCATAAATGGAATACGTTTACTGAAAAGGCTTGAACGTTTTTTTGAAGACAATTGACCTAAAAAATCCTCAGGAAGAGAAATGTTTTCAATCTGACCTTTTCGCTCAACGGTAAACTCTTTTGCGGTAATTAGGTTTCTAATAACATCCGAATGGGCTTTAACCTCTTCACCATTTACTTTTAAAATCTTATCTCCTGTCCTTAGGCCTACATCGTTTAAAACCTCATTTTCGATCCAATATCCATCTTTAAAACTACTTAAGTCATAATCAGTATTTCCATATGTAAGTGCAACAAAGACGAATATTAAATAAGCCAAAATAAAGTTCACGGTAACACCACCCAACATAATAATAAGACGTTGCCATGCTGGTTTGGAGCGGAATTCCCATGGTTGTGGCGGTTGCGCCATTTGCTCCTTGTCCATACTTTCATCAATCATTCCAGCGATTTTTACATAACCTCCAAGAGGCAACCAACCAATCCCATAAACCGTATCTCCAATTTTCTTTTTAAAGAGCGAAAACTTCACGTCAAAAAAGAGGTAGAACTTCTCCACCTTGGTTTTAAATGCTTTTGCGGGTATAAAGTGTCCCAGCTCGTGCAAAACAATAAGCAGGGATAAACTCAGTAGAAATTGGGATATTTTTATTACAAACTCCATGTATTCATTTTCAAAATTCGATGGACAAAAGTAATCTTTTACAACCACTTAGAAAACCTCTTGTTAATGGCTCCTCTATTTTTAACAGCAGATTATAAATTCTGAAAGAAAACACTTCAAATTCAAGTGATTTTAGCTCTAATTTTAGTGTTAAAACAGACTCGAAAATTGAGTTTGGATTGTATTTTTGCATTTCAAATTAAAGTGTATGTCATTCCTTTCGTTTTTTAAGGACTATAAATACTTCGCCATAGGTTTCGGAATTTTATGTGTGGCCATTATTACGATTATTTATAACGTTTTAAATGTACAGCAACCACTCCCTATATGGCAACCGGCCATGATTAATGCCGAAATGGTGGACGAGGACATTCAGCATAAAATGAAATATCACAAAATTGCTGATTTCAGTTTGACCAATCAGAACGGGGAAACAGTGACTCAGGCCGATTACAACAATAAAATCTACGTTGCCGATTTTTTCTTCACCACATGTCAATCAATTTGCCCCATAATGACGGACCACATGTTGCAAATTCAAGAAGCGCTTATAGATGATGAGGACATCAAACTCTTGTCTCATTCCGTAACACCAGTACGTGACAGCGTTGCAATTTTAAAAACCTATGCTCTAGAAAAAGGCGTGGATGACCGTAAATGGAATTTAGTAACTGGGGATAAAAAACAGATTTATGAACTTGCCAGAAAGAGTTATTTAGCCGTAAAAACTTCAGGCAATGGCGACAAGTATGATATGATTCATACCGAAAACTTTATGCTTATCGATAAAAAAGGCCAAATACGAGGTTTTTACGATGGCACTGAGCCGACGGACATTGAAAAACTCTTGGCGGATATTGAAATCTTAAAATCCTTTGGCGGGTCTTAAGTTCCCAAATAATTCAAAAGACCTTTTACCGCTAGCAAAATTCTGATTATTTTTGCTTCTTTAAATTCAATCTAAATAAGAATAAGCTTGACACTAGCAGAACTTAAACGCGGACAAAAGGGCATCATCGTAGATGTGTCCTCAGCGAAAATCCCTCTAAAGCTTCTAGAAATGGGGTGTTTACCAGGCAACAGTGTCAAACTGGTTCAAGTAGCGCCATTCGCCGACCCTATGTATCTTAACATTAACGGAAGCCATTTGGCCATTCGTAAAGAAACGGCTATCCACATAAAAATTGAAATGACCGATGAGTAAACAACTCAATGTTGCGCTTATCGGAAACCCAAATACCGGTAAAACCTCGGTGTTCAATGCCTTAACGGGTCTCAACCAAAAGGTGGGAAACTATCCGGGCATTACCGTAGAGAAAAAGGAAGGCATTTGCAAACTACCTAGAGGTGTAAAAGCCCATATTCTCGATTTGCCTGGCACTTATAGTTTGAATGCCTCATCACTCGATGAAAACGTTGTCATAGAATTATTACTCAATAGAAACGACAAGGATTTCCCTGATGTCGCTGTTGTGGTGTCAGACGTTGAAAATTTGAAGCGCAATCTTTTGTTATTTACACAAATAAAGGATTTGGAAATCCCTACGATTCTCGTCATTAATATGGCAGACCGTATGGATTACAAAGGCATTTCTTTAGACATTCCTTATCTCGAAAAACAGCTTAAAACCAGAATTGCCCTCATCAGTACCCGAAAAAATAAAGGCATTTCAGAATTAAAAGAGCTAATCACCAACTATAAAGAGCTTTCTACTCTACCTTGTTTAAATGCCTCTTCTATTGATGAAGATTACTTTAACAACCTGAGAAAGGCGTTTCCAAATCAGCTGTTGTACAAATTATGGTTAGTCATTACCCAAGATGTCAACTTCGGAAAAACTGATAGAAAAACAATTGATGCCGTTGCCAATTTTAAGACAAAGTCTGAAAGTGACCTTAAACGTCTCCAGCAAAAGGAGACGATTAAGCGTTATCAGTTTATAAATGATACGCTTAAACAAGGTCAGACCATCGACTTGGCAACCGCGAAGGATTTACGGATTAAGTTAGACAGGGTCTTAACCCATAAATTTTGGGGCTACCTCATCTTTTTTGTCATTCTGCTAACCATTTTTCAAGCGATTTATGACTGGGCAGAAGTACCCATGGATTTTATAGACAGCACCTTCGCCTCGTTTAGTGAGTGGACGAAAAACGCATTGCCAGCAGGAGCTTTTACAAATCTTATTGCCGAAGGCATTATTCCTGGATTGGGCGGTATCGTTATATTTATTCCGCAAATCGCCTTTCTCTTTTTATTCATTGCGGTATTGGAGGAAAGTGGTTATATGAGTCGTGTGGTATTTTTAATGGACCGCATTATGCGACGCTTCGGACTAAGCGGAAAAAGTGTTGTTCCTCTAATTTCGGGAACTGCTTGTGCCATCCCAGCCATTATGGCCACCCGTAATATTGAAAGTTGGAAAGAGCGCCTCATCACCATTTTAGTGACACCATTTACTACGTGTTCTGCTAGACTTCCGGTATACCTTATTATCATCAGTTTGGTGATTCCCCAAGGTCGAATTTTAGGTCTTAGCTATCAGGCCTTAACCTTAATGCTATTATACCTCATCGGTTTTGGCGCCGCAATAGTATCAGCGTGGATTCTGAATAAAATCCTGAAGATTAAAAGCAAAACCTTCTTTGTGGTAGAAATGCCCAATTACAAGTTGCCTTTATTCAAAAATGTGGCCCTGACAGTGTTGGAAAAAACCAAATCCTTCGTGTTTGGTGCGGGTAAAATCATATTAGCCATCTCTATTGTACTATGGTTTTTAGCCTCTTATGGTCCAGGAGACAACTTCAGAAATGCGGAACAAATCGTAACTGAAAAATATGCTAATGTCGATATGTCTGAAGAAGCCCTTCAACAAGAAATTGCTTCCCATAAATTAGAACATTCCTTTATTGGTATTACTGGTCGTACTATTGAACCAGCGATTAGACCTTTGGGATACGATTGGAAAATCGGGATAGCTATCGTTAGTTCTTTCGCTGCGCGTGAAGTTTTTGTTGGTACTTTAGCAACAATTTACAGCGTAGGTAGCGACGAAGAGGAAACCATTAAAAACCGAATGGCAGGCGAAGTGAATCCTATTCTCGGCGGGCCTTTATTTAATTTTGCATCTGGAATTTCGCTTTTACTCTTTTACGCCTTCGCCATGCAGTGCATGAGTACCTTAGCCATTGTAAAACGTGAAACTAATAGTTGGAAGTGGCCGATGTATCAGCTCTTCATCATGAGTGCTTTTGCTTATGTTGTGGCTCTGGCCGCCTATCAAATTTTAAAGTAAGCATGAACGAACTTCTTCAAAACATATTGGTTTTTTTAGCGATAAGTGCTTCAATGGTCTATTTGGTTCGAAAATTCATCTGGAAACCAAAAAAGAAAAGTGCCTCAGGTTCTTGTGGTACTGATGATTGTGGGTGTCACTAGTTCCCGCAAAGGCGGGAATCTCATTATCGGAAAAAGTACTTAGCCTTTTAACTTAAATATTTGACACAACCCTTTCGTCTTTATCCTCCTGTGGCGAATAAATCCACCTTCCCTAAACTAGGGTAGGAATTTTAAATTGCACTTAATTTCAAAGCTCCCAAACACCAACCCGCAAAATATATTCCGACGGCTTCGTTGGTTTTAAGGCTAAGGGATAAGGACTTAAATCATAAATTTTGATTCTGTAACCATTGACTTCAAAAACGGTTTGGTCCTGAATACTTTGCGAAGCATTCGGATAAACATAAATTGTCTTGGTCTCTATCAACGCATCATCGTTGTATACTTCTAAAAAGACCACAGCTTCTCCCGACCTGTTGCAAATTACATCCTTTGGACATCTAGAATCTATGACTTTGGTGAAATTAACATAATAACCGTTTAACTCTAGCTCATCCTCCAGATACAGGTCATAACTAGAGACTTGAGACCTTATTGACGATGTCAACCCGACCAAAATAAACAGACCAACCACTATTGTTTTCATATCCTAAAGACGAGAGAATAAATACTAAGTGACAAAAAATCAATCGAACACATTCAATTGATAAATTTTAGTTACATTTGAAAACTTTTTAAGTATACTTAAATTTTAATTAAAGCCATTAAAAATGTCAGTTGCTATTGAAAACTTCGTAAAGGCTATATATAATAACGAAAAGCAAGACAGTACGGATACCAAGCCCGGCAATATAGCATCCAAATTGGGTATATCTAGCGCGGCCGCTACAGATATGGCTAAGAAGTTAGATGCGAAAGGTCTACTCAATTATGAAAAATACAAAGCCCTTCGCCTTACGAAAAATGGCGAAAAAGTGGCTCTTAACGTAATCCGAAAACACCGTCTTTGGGAAGCCTTGCTTCATAAAACGTTCGATATGTCATTGCATGAAATCCATCGCGAAGCTGAACTTTTAGAACACGGAACCTCTGATTTTCTTGCCGAAAAAATAAGCGAATACCTAGGTCACCCAAAGTTTGACCCGCATGGCGACCCCATTCCCAATAGTCATGGTGAAATTACCACCAAAGACACGTCTATTTCACTTCTAAATGCAGAAGAAGGTAAGACGTATGTCATCTCTAGGCTAATGAGTACCGACAAAGAATTTTTTGAGTTCTGTGCCCAAAATGGTCTTAAATATGGAAACACCCTAACAGTGGTCAAGCAATTCGCAACCACCAAAATGACACAACTTAATATCTTAAACAATACCATAGTCCTTAATGAGGACTTTACACAAATCATTTACGTCAATGAAACTAATTAATAAACTTTACAATTTTTCTATTTATTGTCACCCAGAGCGCAGTCGAAGGGCCTCAATTACTAGACCATGTTTTTTAATCATTTTTTTAATTTCTTCATTGTCTTATTCTCAGGACATTGACCCTCGTTTTGAAAACCCATTGGTCACTGACCGACCAGACGCTACAGAAGCTTCTTCAACGGTCGGCAAAGGTGTATTTCAGATAGAAACCGGTGGATTTTACGAATCTTTTGAGGCTAATAACATTCAAAATGAACTGTACACCTACAATACAATGCTCATCCGTTATGGCTTGTTAGACCGCATTGAATTCAGAGTTGGGTGGGATTTTGTTGAAGGTATTACTAAGGTCAACAACACTAAACTCGATAATGTTACAAGTGGCTTTTCACCTATTCTTCTGGGTGTTAAGGTGGATATTGTCGAAGAAAAAGGGTTGCTTCCTGAAATTGCATTACTCCTTCACACCAATCATCCGTTTTTTGCTGGTGAAGATTATAAAACCACAAGTACAGGCACGGATTTTCGGTTTTCATTATCACACACCTTGAGCGAACGTTCTAGTCTAGGTTACAATTTGGGTATGTCATGGGATGGCGATACAACACGAGCAAGTTACCTCTACACGCTGGCCTATGGTTATAGTTTATCAGATAAAATAGGTGCTTACGTGGAAGTTTATGGCTACTTACCTGAAGGATTGAGCTTTAACCATTATTGGGACGCGGGGTTCACCTATTTAGTAAACAACAATTTACAGTTCGATGCCTACTTTGGAACAAGCCTCACCGAAGGCCAAGATATCCTACTCGGTTTAGGCGCCAGTTTTAGAGTATTACCTTCAAAACAGAATTAATCATGAAACGATTTATAGCACTCACTTTTATCACGTTCTTGTTCTTCAATTGTAAAAACGAAAAGGAAGACAATGGCAAACTCAACGTGGTCACCACTACAACCATGATTACCGATTTGGTGAAAAACATCGGTGGCGACAAGGTTAATCTTCAAGGATTGATGGGTTCTGGCGTAGACCCGCATTTGTATAAAGCCAGTGAAGGCGATGTTTCTAAATTGGTCAATGCCGATATTATCATTTACAACGGACTTCATTTGGAAGGTAAACTCGTTGAGGTTTTCGAGAAAATGGAGAGTAAGAATAAAGTGCAATTGGCCTTAGGCGAAAAGCTTGACAAATCGGGCTTAATAGGCTCGGATTATTTTGCCTCAAATTATGACCCACATGTTTGGTTCAATATTGCATATTTCAAGGAATTTGCTATTCAAGTTGAAAAGACCTTATCTGAAAACGACCCAGATAATGCTGAAACGTTCAAAACAAATTTGAATACTTATTTAGAAAAGCTCACGCAACTCGAAGCAGAAATAAATTCAGTCATAAGTACACTTCCAGAGGACAAACGAATTTTAGTTACTGCGCATGATGCCTTTAATTACTTCGGAAAGAATTACGGATTCAATGTTGTTGGTCTTCAAGGTTTATCCACCGCTACTGAAGCTGGTGTTCAAGATGTTCAGAAGTTAGCCAAGTTTATAATTGAAAATAAGGTCAAAGCCATTTTTGTAGAAAGCTCTGTACCACAGCGGACCATTGAAGCGCTTCAAGCTGCTGTGAAATCGAAGGGTACTAATGTGGATATTGGAGGAACACTTTACAGTGATGCTTTAGGCAACGCCGGCACGGCTGAAGGCACCTATATTGGTATGTTTAAATATAACGTGAACATAATAGTGAACGCTTTGAAATAAAACCAAGACCTGTCAGGTTTTCAAAACCTGACAGGTCTGAAAATTAAAATGAAAAAAGAAATAGAAAATAATGAAACCCCTACTCCCGACGACATTCGGGACTCAGGTGTACTGGCAGTAAAAGTAGACGACCTCACCGTAGCCTACAACTACAAACCTGTACTCTGGGATATTGATTTGGAAATTCCCGAAGGGGTTCTTATGGCCATTGTTGGGCCAAACGGTGCAGGAAAATCGACCTTAATAAAAGCTATTCTAGGGATACTAAAACCGATTGCTGGAAGCGTTCAGATTTATGGAAAGTCTTATGAAGAACAGCGGTCTTTAGTTGCCTATGTACCGCAAAAAGGCAGTGTGGATTGGGATTTTCCTACTACAGCTCTAGATGTTGTCATGATGGGCACTTACGGAAGCCTTGGCTGGATAAAGCGTCCTGGGCAAAAAGAGAAGAAAGCCGCACTCGAGGCTCTAGAAAAAGTAGGTATGCTCGCCTTTAAGGGCCGACAAATCAGTCAGCTTTCTGGAGGACAACAACAGCGTATTTTCTTGGCCAGAGCGTTGGTGCAAAACGCATCGATTTATTTTATGGATGAACCTTTTCAGGGTGTTGATGCCACAACGGAAATCGCTATTATTAACATATTAAAAGAATTGAGAAAAGCAGGAAAAACAGTTATTGTTGTTCATCACGATTTACAAACCGTCCCAGAATATTTTGATTGGGTGACCTTTTTAAACGTGAAGAAAATAGCCACAGGCCCTGTAAAGGATATTTTCAATGATGATAATTTAACCAAAACATACGGGATTAATTATAAAGTGAGTATACAAGAGTAAGAAGACAAGCCCCCTAGCCCCCAGATGGGGAATTCACTAGTCCTGCAAGGCTTTTAGAACCTTGTAGGTATTATTAAATAAAAATTGTGAAACGTAGGATAATCCCGAAGTTTCGGGACTGCTTTCGCAGGAATTTATGAACATACAAGACTACATAGAACTCGTTTTTACCGACTACACCCTACGAACCATAACACTGGGAACGGCAATACTCGGTGCCGTAACAGGAATGCTCGGCAGTTTCGCTGTACTCCGTAAACAAAGTCTCTTGGGTGATGCCATTTCTCACGCGGCGCTACCCGGAATTGCTATTGCTTTTTTATTAACGGGAGCCAAAGACAGTAATGCACTTTTATTGGGCGCATTAGTTAGCGGTCTCATCGGGACGTTTTGGATTAGAGGTATCGTGAAAAAGACACACTTAAAATCGGACACGGCACTTGGGTTAATTCTATCCATATTCTTTGGTTTTGGGATGTTGTTGCTCACATTTATCCAAAAACAACCGAATGCCAAACAGGCCGGGTTGGATAAATATCTATTTGGACAAGCAGCAACATTGGTGGAGGCCGATGTTTGGTTAATGGCCATTGTTACAGGAATTTGTCTGGTGGTTTTATTACTCTTTTGGAAGGAATTCAAAATCCTCTTGTTTGACGCCGACTATACCAAAACGCTAGGATTTAACACCAAAACCATCGATGTTTTAATTACCAGCTTTATTGTTTTGGCAATTGTTTTAGGACTTCAAACTGTAGGCGTAGTGTTAATGAGTGCTATGTTATTGGCGCCAGCAGCAGCTGCGCGACAATGGACCAATAGCCTTTCTAAAATGGTTGTTTTAGCGGCACTTTTTGGCGCGTTTTCAGGCGTTTTTGGAACGGCGATTAGTGCCAGCCAAAATAATCTATCCACTGGACCGGTTATTGTCATCGTGGCAACCATATTCGTGATGTTTTCATTTATTTTTTCGCCTTCACGTGGTTTGTTGTTTAAACAACTCAGGATTATAAAAAACCGACGCGATTTAGAACTCTTCAAGACCTTAGCTTTTATGCATCAAATTGCAAAAACCCATGACGATTTATCCCATCCACATACTATTAAAATTTTAAACAATTTTCAAGGCTACACCAAAGCTACGTTGAACGAACTGGTTGAGCGCAACTGGGTGGAGCTAGAAGGTAACATGTGGAGCCTCACGGAAACAGGATTTAAAAAAGCGGCCGATTTGTACAATCAACAATCTTCAGACGATGAATAGCGCACAACTCGAAATTCAGCTTATCGCCAGTTTGGTCGCCGTTGCCTGTGCCATACCGGGGACATTTTTAGTCCTTCGGAAAATGGCTATGATTAGTGATGCTATTAGCCATTCTATTTTACCGGGAATTGTTTTGGGCTTTTTCATTACGCACGATCTTAACTCGCCAGTTTTAATTGTATTGGCTGCACTTACAGGTATCATCACAGTTGTATTGGTAGAGTATATTCAAAAAACCGGATTGGTAAAAGAAGATACAGCCATAGGCTTAGTGTTCCCCGCTTTGTTCAGTATCGGTGTTATTCTAATTGCCAAAAATGCCAACGATGTCCACCTCGATGTGGATGCCGTACTATTAGGCGAATTGGCTTTTGCACCCTTTGACCGACTGGTTGTTGGCGACGCCGACTGGGGTCCAAAATCCCTTTGGATTATTGGTGTCATTTTGTCCATCACTATCGGATTGTTAATTGCGTTTTTTAAAGAATTGAAAATTAGCACCTTTGATGCTGGTTTGGCTTCAGCATTGGGTTTTACGCCTGCAATTATCCATTACGGATTAATGACCGTGTCTTCAGTAACTACAGTTGGTGCTTTTGATGCCGTTGGTGCTATTTTGGTGGTTGCGTTAATGATTGCACCTGCAGCAACCGCCTATTTATTGACCACCGATTTAAAGAAAATGCTGGGCTTGGCTATTAGTTTTGGCGTGCTGAGTGCTATTGCCGGTTATTGGTTTGCGCATTGGTTAGATGCCTCCATTGCAGGTTCCATCACAACAATGCTTGGGTTTATCTTCCTTTTGGTATATCTCTTCGCACCAACAAAAGGAGTGATTGCCGTGCTATATAGAGAAAAACAGCAACGCCGTGAGGTATCTCTCATTACGTTTTTACTTCATCTTAAAAATCATAATGAACTCGAAGAACGCCATGTCAACCATCTGCGAGAACACATTAATTGGCAAAAAGTAAGAGCAAAGAGCGTGTTGGATTTAGCCTTAAAAAATAATATGATTACGATTGACTCGGACATCGTTTCACTCACAGAAAAAGGGGATCTTTTTACATCAAAAGCGATTGATTATATCATCACCAATGAAGACGCTCAAATTGAAGACATTAAAGATGATTTCTTTTTGTTTCGTGGATAATCTTAATTTTGAAAGCGAATACCAATCATTCCGACAAACCTTCAAACTAAACCATGAAATTTATAGATTACGTAACGGGTCAAGGTGGCTTAATGCTTTTGGGCTTGATTGTGGTATTGGTACTTTTAATCCGAAAGTATAAAGAGAAACGCTACTTTAAACACATTGAAAAGAGTGATAAAATCAAGAAGGAATCTGATTCCAAGTCTTGATTACCTAGCACAATTAACGCATAGCAAGCTTTGAGGTCTAATAAATATTCTTCCCAACGGAATAGTCTGTTTGCATTTTACACAAATCCCGAAATCTGGTGTACCTACATTCTCCAATACACGTTTAAGATTAGACAATTTGGCTTCCGCCTGACGTAACGAATTTTCATTAACGCTTTATTATTAATCGCATCCATACGACTTACACGTCCAATGGCATCATTGGGAGAAATAGGTTTAGTCAATTCTTGTAAACGTAAAATCTGCGCTTCGGTTTGAGCAATTTCTTCTTCGAGTTTGGCTTTAATTTCTTCTGAAGTCATTTCAAATTACTTAAACCCACGTTCTTTTTGAATATGCTCATAGGCCTGTTGCACCTGTCTAAATTTCTCTTCAGCTCCAGCTTGGTGCTCCTTTCCTAAGTGGCTTACACGATCTGGATGGTATTTTTTAGCCATGCGTCGATACGCTTTTTTCACCTCATCGTCGGTTACAGATTTTGAAATTTCAAGGATTTTATAAGCATTATCGCTACTGTTGTAGAACATGGCTTTAATGCTTTCAAAATCACGATTGCTGATATTGAGATAACCCGCAATTGTATAGATCTGTTTCAATTCATCCTCAGTGACAATACCGTCGGCTTTCGCAATTCCGAATAAAAAATGTATCAACTGTAAACGTGAGGGGTGATCCATCATCACTCGGATTTGCGTGCATACTTGTCTGGTAGAAATAGTTTGCTTCGTGACGTTTTTGAATAACTTAAAGGCGTGATTGGCGCGTTCCTTCCCATACATATTAGTAAACTGCTGACGAACAAAATCGAGTTCGCGTTGATCCTGCTTACCGTCTGCTTTTATCACAATGGACGCCAATACCAAAAGACTGACTTCAAAATCGCCAGACTGTGTTCTTGGTCGTTGTTGGGATTGGCTGGTGCGTTGCTGTCTATAGGGGTCACGTGATCCTCGTCTGTCGGATTGACGTTCCCCTAACAACGGGCTTCCGTCACCATCGGTTATACCGTCAACAATACCGCCCAGGGCCATGCCAATTATTGCTCCGAGAGGACCTCCAAAGGACCAACCGATAGCAGCACCTATCCATTTTGAAAAACTCATGCTTTAATAGATTTTATCAATGTGTAAATCTGCTTATCTTCAAGTTCATTTTTCTTTTAAACGTTCATGCAGATTCACGAGGACAAAATTATAACTTTAAAAATTGTCCCGAGTAAATATACCATTTGTTAGTATCACCGCATCCTGATTTGTTAGAGATGTGGTATCTTTGCCACTCAAATCAATAATAATTTAAACACACATATATGTATCCAGCAGAATTAGTAAAACCGATGCGCGAACATTTAACCAGCGCGGGGTTTTCAGAATTACATACAGCAGACGCTGTTGATGCCGCAATTACTGCAGAGGGAACAACCTTGGTTGTCGTAAACTCTGTCTGTGGTTGTGCAGCAGCCAACGCAAGACCTGGGGCTTTAATGAGCCTAAATAATGATAAAAAACCGAGCAATCTTGTCACTGTTTTTGCAGGTGTAGATCGTGAAGCTACAGATAAAGCGAGAGCACACATGGTACCGTTTCCTCCGAGCTCACCGAGTATGGCTTTGTTTAAGGATGGTGAACTTGTACATATGCTAGAGCGTCACCATATTGAAGGTCGCCCTGCAGAATTGATTGCCGAAAACCTTATGGACGCTTACAACGAGTATTGTTAAAAAGCCTTTCTCCCTAACCCTCTTTCCAAAGGAAAAAGAAAACTCAGGCGGAAAGCTTCCTGAAAATTTATTAAAAACTGTCACCTTGAGTCAACTCAAAATATGGCAGTTTTTTATTTTTACCGTATGACTAAACTTCTGGCTTATCCTTTAACCGTTTTATACTTTGTGTGCTTTGGGTTAACCTTGGTGGTATTTCATCCTATTCAATGGTTTTGCCATAACGTTTTTGGCTACAAAGCCCATAAGGTCAGTGTGGATTGGCTACAGTTTTTCATAATGCGTTGCTTAAACGTATTGGGCACTCGATTCTCGTTTTCAAATCCGCATCAGATTGAAAAAAACAGACCCGTTATCATAGTATCCAACCATCAGAGTATGTATGATATTCCGCCTTTGATTTGGTATCTACGTAAACACCATGTTAAGTTTGTGAGTAAAAAAGAACTAGGCAGAGGCATCCCAAGTGTATCTTATAATCTGCGTCATGGCGGTTCGGTGTTGATAGATCGAAAAGCACCCGTAAAATCCATTGAAGCCATTAAAGCATTTGCAGGACGCATAAGGACAAATCATTGGGCAGCCGTCATTTTTCCTGAAGGTACCCGAAGTAGAACTGGCGAGCCAAAACCATTTAAATCAAAAGGTTTGTTGACGATGTTTGAAGAAATTCCCGATGCGATTGTACTTCCAGTGACAATTAATAATTCATGGAAAACCTTGCGTTATGGAAAGTTTCCTATGGGTCTTGGAGCGCATATTACTTTTGAAGTGCACAAGCCACTAGAGCTAAATCAGTTTGAAGACCGAATTGCTTTAATAGAAACTATTGAACAGCAAATTACAAATGCTATAGTTGTATGAAAGACCATGCCTTAATTGAAGCCACAAAAACATTTGTAAAGTCTGAATTACAAGGTGCTGAAGGCGGTCACGATTGGTTTCATACAGAGCGTGTTTTTAAAAACAGTTTGCTCATCGCCAAGCATGAAAAGGTAGATGATTTAGTGGTTAGTCTAGCCGCACTACTACATGATATTGCAGATGCTAAATTTCATGGAGGTGATGAAACCATCGGTCCAAAAAAGGCCAGACAATTTCTCTTTCAACAAAATGTGGATAGTCAAATTATCAATCATGTCGTGGCTATTATTGAACATATGTCTTTTAAAAATTCCTTAGAGTCTGGAAAAAGATTCGATTCTTTGGAAATGCAGGTCGTTCAAGATGCAGACCGACTCGATGCTATCGGTGCCATTGGTATTGCACGTTGTTTTAATTATGGTGGATTTAAAAATAGGGCACTCTATAATCCTGATATATCACCCAATTTGACTATGAGCAAAGAAGAATACAAAACATCGACTGCACCTACCATCAATCATTTTTACGAAAAACTATTACTCCTAAAAGACCGAATGAACACCAAAACCGGGCGGCGAATCGCTGCTGATAGACATATTTATATGGAAGGTTTTTTAGAACAGTTTTATGCGGAGTGTAATGGAAAGAGCATTTCAAAAAGCAACTATTAATCATCTTTTCGCAGGTGTTTAGCATTATAATTTACTTACAGTACATTGGATCTTTATTAACCCATGTAAATCAATCTTTTCATAGGATTTCGTAAATTTATCTCTATATGAGACTCATCTATGTTTTTCTTTTACTTTGTTCATTTTCGTTTTCACAAAACGAAGCAAATCACTGGTATTTTGGAGAGTTTGCTGGTTTAAGATTTACAGGTGCAGAAAACCCCAGTATTTTATTAGATGGAGAACTTAACACCGGTGAAGGGTGTGCTACTATATCTGACACAAATGGAGATTTGTTATTCTATACTGATGGTATTACCGTCTTCAATAAAAACCATAATGTCATGGAAAATGGGAATGATCTTAATGGCAATTATACTAGCACAAACTCAGCCATAATTATCCCTAAACCTAATTCAGAAAACATCTACTATATTTTTACTACTGATGCTCAAGGTGGCCCTAATGGATTACAATATACGGAAGTTGACATGTCTTTAGATTCTGGCTTAGGGGCAGTGACAGATGACAAAAACATTATGCTGTTTACACCTATATCAGAAAAACTAAGTGCAATACAAAATTCATCTTCTACCGGATATTGGGTCGTGGCCCATAAATATGGTAACAACCATTTTTTATCATATAGAATATCTTCTAATGGTGTAGATACTATTCCCGTAGTTAGTACCGTTGGTAGCCCTATAAATGTTACGGGTGATGGTTTTACCACGCTTGGTCAAATGAAAATTACTCCAGACGGGAGAAAATTAGTTATGGGTATTCCTAATAGTTCATTTGAATTGTACGATTTCAACAATGAAAATGGGAGTATTAGTAATTCAGTAAGTATAGGTTTTTTTCACCCTACCAGTAATCAATTAGTTACGCAACCTTATGGCTTTGAATTTTCTCCGGACGGCAAATTACTTTACGTTTCCTCTGGTTCTGGAATATTTCAATTTGATATTACAACTACAGCTGGGATACTCGATTCTCAATATACCGTAAAGTTAAATACTGATTCTACCTTTGGATATGGCGGGTTACAACTTGCTCCAAATGGTAAAATTTATGTTTCAGAATGGGATAATTCTTTTTTACACGTCATAAATTCACCGAATAATCTACAAGAAAATTGCAACTATGAGGAAGACGGATTGTATCTAGGTGGTAGAAAATCTTTATTAGGCCTTCCTCCGTTTATTCAATCTTTCTTTTATTCAGGCTTTCAGGCTGACAATACATGTGAAGGCGAGATAACTTTGTTTAATGCCAATATCGGCGAGCCTTATGACAGTATTTTATGGGATTTTGGAGATGGAAATACGTCAACTACTGAAAATCCAACACATTTTTATGATACAAGCGGGAATTACGAAGTGACTTTAAGTATTAACTCCAATGGTAATACTTATAATCAATCAAGAATAGTTACCGTCAACGAAATTCCTATAGTTGAAAGTATAGTTGAATTGAGTCAATGCGACAATGACTTAGATGGAATAAGCAGTTTTAATCTTAACGAGGCATCATCTTTAATCTCTATAAATCATGAAAATGAAAACATTACGTTTTATGAAACTCTAATCGATGCAGAAAACAAAACAAATATCATTACTAATATTTCAGCCTATACAAACGAAATACCAAGCATAGATGTGGTGTTTGCAAGAATTGAAAATGATAATTTTTGTTTTAGTACATCAATTGTAAACTTATTAGTATCAACAACACAAATTCCAGAGAATTTTTTGATAAACCTGTACTCATGTGATGAAGGATCCAATGAAAATTTAGGTATTGCCTCATTTAATTTAAATTCTACTATCGTAGACATAAAAAATCTGTTTCCAACAGAACAAGAATTGTCAATAACTTTCTATAGAAATATCCCAGACGCTCTATTAGAATCTAATACTATTATCAATACTTCAAACTATAGAAATATAAATTCTCCAAATGTTGAATATATATATGTTAGAGTAGAAAATAGTATAGATAATAGTTGTCTAGGAGTTGGACGCCACATAAAGCTAAATGTTTTGGATAATCCTGTTTTCGAAGAATTACCTGAACAAATTTTTATTTGTAGCAATAGCACTATAGATTTAATTGCTGATCAGGGATATGATAGCTATTTATGGTCTACTGGAGATGCAACACAAATTTTAAATGTCGATCAAGCTGGGGATTTTACATTAACAGCATCGTTAATTTATGATGATGTTGCTTGTGTTACGGTAAAAACAGTTACTGTTTTTGAATCAGAAACTCCAATAATAAGTGATATCGACATAGTAGACTGGACTAACAACAATAATATTATTACTGTTTTAACACAAAACAATGGTGACTTCGAATATTCAATAGATGGAATAAACTATCAAGACGAAAATTATTTTAATAATTTACAAGCTGGTGCCTATATAGTATTTGTAAGAGATAAAAATAATTGTGGGCTCGTAAGTAAAGACGTTTTTTTATTGAACTTTCCAAGGTTTTTTACGCCAAACGGAGATGGAGTTAATGATTTTTGGCAATTAAATAACGCTACTCAAGAACCTCTAAATATCATTTATATATTTAATCGTTTCGGGATGTTAATAACAGAACTTAGTGCAAATCAAAGAGGGTGGGATGGAACATTTAATGGAAAAAAATTACCTACAGCAGATTATTGGTTTATTTTGGAAAGACAAAATGGATTAACTTATACTGGTCATTTTACATTGAAAAGATAATATTAAAATAACTTTAATTGTTCATCTTTATATTGTTCATGCAATTCACAATTCAATCTGGGCATTGCTTTATTTTTGAAATACTTCTGTCGCGCTAAAGCCACCATCATATTTATTTGTTCTGCAATCTTACCTTCACCTCGCATGCGTTTGCCGAAACGACTTTCGTTTAGCGTGCCACCGTGGCAATCTTCAATTTGATGCAATACTTTATCCGCGCGATCTGGTAAAGTTTTATGAATCCAATCTGTAAATATTTCACCGATTGCCCCGTTTAATCGTACGATAGTATGCGCTATACTCAAAGCACCTAATTCTGAAACTTTCTTGGCTAATGGCAATATTTCATGGCTGTTAATGGATGGAATTATTGGCGCCATCATCACCTTGACTGGAATACCATTCTCACTAAGAATTTTAACGGTCTCTAATCGCTTTTTGATGGTTGCCGTTCGCGGTTCTAGAATTCGTCTTGTCTCTTCTGACAATGAGGTAATGGAAATGTTGACGGCAATTAGATTGTCTTTAGCCAATGCCTTGAGTATATCCAAATCCCGAAGAATCAATGCGTTTTTGGTTATAATACCAACCGGATGTTTGTACTTTAAAAATACCTGGAGGCATTCTCGCGTCAGCTCAAATTTCTTCTCTGCAGGTTGATAACAATCTGTGTTGCCAGACATGACGATGGTATTGGCTTTCCAACTCTTCTTTTTTAGAAAGGCTTCCAATAATTTGGGAGCTTCTTTTTTAACGAGAATCCGACGTTCAAAATCCAACCCAGCACTGTAGCCCCAATATTCATGGCTGTTACGCGCGTAGCAATAGATACAACCATGTTCACAGCCTTGATACATGTTCATGGAAAAGGCCATCCCCACATCTGGGCTGGTTACCTTATTGACAATCGTTTTAGGAAATACAGGGAGATAAAGCGTCTTGTTTTTATCGGCCAGTTCACCTTCTTTTTGGCAGTATTCCAGAAAGTCATTGCGTTGCTCATGGGAGAGTTCAAAAAAACGATTGTGAACATTGCGCTGTGCACCCCTACCTTTAATAATGGCCTCATCCTTCATTCTATAAAATTAGAATGAAAATGGGTTGTGTCTAGCTACAGGGTGTAGTTTTAAAAAAAGTTATTTTGATGGCGGAGGTGGAGGCGGTGGTATATTTAAAAAAACAAATTTTTCAAATAATATATGATATTTGAAATAGTCTTCTCCCTTTTCTAAAGCAATACGATTGAATTCGTTGTAAATTTCACTTAAAACCTTTTTGGTAGTTGAAATGGGGTATTGGTCCTCTATATTTAAATTGATTATCGCCGTCTTCATTTTGTCTTCCTTATAATGATGCGTATAAGTTTTTTGGATTAAATCGTCAATGTATTTACCTAAATATTCAATAGGTTGCTTCACTTTAGTTTTACCCCTAGAAGTATATAGCGAATCGTTTTTGATAAAAATGTGATTGACTCTAAAATAGCATAATATATCTGCTGAAATAGGACAAGGTACAGATCCTATCAGATTGTATTCCGTTTTATCATATACGAAACTTAGACCCGATATCTTACGATCACAACTTAATTCTCCCATTCTGTCTATTAAAGTTGAAAAATTTTTAATTGAGTCTAATTGTATTTTTATAAACCTTGGATTGGTCATAACTTCTTTAAACTCTTTCGTATAAAGAATAGAAAGACCCTCCTCTTCAATAGTAATATTTTTTTCATTATTACAACTAAAGAATAAAATTAATGTCAAAAAATTTATGAGTCTTTTCAATTTAATATTTGTTAATTATTCCCCAGGAAAATCCGCCTTACGTTTTTCTAAAAATGCCGTGGTGCCTTCTTTAAAATCAGCCGTCCCAAAGCAGTTGCCAAAGGCTTCAATTTCTGCTTCAAATCCGTTGATACCATCTTTATAGTTGGCATTCACCGCATTGATAACTTGAGCAATAGCAACCGAAGAGTTTCGCATTATTTTAGAGGCAATGGACTCACAGAACTCCATCAATTCCTCTTGAGCCACAACATGATTCACTAACCCAAAAGTATATCCTTTATCCGCATCAATCATACCTGCCGTCATAATCATCTCCATAGCGCGTCCTTTGCCAACCAATTGTGGCAAGCGCTGTGTACCTCCATAACCTGGAATCACACCTAGCGAAACTTCCGGGAGTCCCATTTTTGCATTAACGCTGGCAATTCTAAAATGACATGCCATGGCTAATTCTAGACCACCACCCAATGCAAAACCATTGACCGCCGCTATAACTGGCGTGCTTAACTGTTCTACAAAATCGAACAATAATTCCTGACCTTTAGCCGCCAATTTGCCACCTTCAGCTACATTAAAATCGGCAAATTCACTGATATCTGCCCCAGCGACAAAGGCTTTGTCACCACTACCCGTGATGATGATGACCTTGATACTTTTATCTTGGTCTAAAGCGTCAAAAGCATTGTGCAATTCTTCAATCGTTGCTTTGTTTAGCGCATTGAGTTTACTTGGTCTATTGATGGTTATTGTAGCGATTCCGTTAGATTCCGAAACCAAAAGATTATCGTAGCTCATAGCTGGTCGGTTTTAAATTTTTTTTTTCTGAAAGTTTCTTATTCCTTAGGGAAGGACACCGTAAACATAGTGCCTTCGCCAAATGTGGACGTAAAGTTAATACTTCCGTTGTAGGTTTCCACAATGTTTTTTACCATGGCCAAACCAAGGCCCATACCGCTGGTTTTAGTCGTAAACTTTGGCTCAAAAACCTTAGGCGTATTCTCTTCGGAAATACCGCTACCGTTATCTTCTACGGTAATAAATACAGAATTGTCTTCTGAAAATACCTTAACGTCAATTTTAGGATTTGGGTGGTCTTCCGGAATTGCTTGAATACCATTTTTAACTAAGTTGGTCACCACTCTAATAAGTTGTGTACGGTCAAATTTGGCAATGATTTCTTCAGATGTGGCTTGGAACGTAATATAGTGCTCGTTAAAAATATCCAAAGCCAATTTAACGATGTGTACAACGTTAAGAATTTCGCTCTTCTGTGCTGGCATCTTCGCAAAGTTTGAAAAAGCCGACGCGATGGAACTCATGGTATCAATCTGTTGAATCAACGTACTACTATATTCATCAACCTTTTGATGGATATTATCGTCTGAAGGATCAAACTTACGTTGAAAGCTCTGCACGCTCAATCGCATTGGAGTTAGCGGATTTTTAATCTCGTGAGCCACCTGTTTTGCCATTTCACGCCACGCCTGCTCACGCTCACTAGTCGCTAATTTAACAGCAGATTCTTCAAGTTCATCAATCATACTGTTGTAAGAATTGACCAAGGTTACAATTTCTTCACTCGACGAATCTATTTCAATTTTTTTGTTGCGCTTTTCCAGTCGGGTTTCGTCCATCTTTTGACTTATGGTTTTCAGAGAACGTGTGATATATTTCGACACAAAATAGGCTAGTACAATTGCGGCCAAAATCATGGCCAAATAGGCTAAGCCCAAACGCCCTAAAAATTCTTTTAGTTCCCTCTCGTATAAATCGTCATCTTGTAAATAAGGGATGTTGAGGATGGCAATATTCTTAAATTTTTCGTCTTGTATATAAGTAAATGAAGATTGGAAAACCTTCCCATTTTCTTCAATTTTGCGAACATAGCGGTGCTCGGCTGTATTAGACAGAGCATTTAATACTTCGGCATCTAAACACTCTTGAAGACTATCCCTTTCAAAAGATACTACTGAGCTTTTTAACAGACCGCCATCCAAATCATAAATGTTGACGTGGAGATTATGAACATTCCTGATTTTATAGATTTCGTCCTTAAAAATTAGTGGGATTTTCTCGGTGTTTACCGGGAATGTGGTTTCGCGAATAGTGTATTTGACACTCTCACGAATGTTCTCTTCCTTCCGCTCCAAGCGTTCTTTATGGTATTCTTGCGCCTCTTCATTGTACTGGTAAATCGTCACGGCGGCAATAAGCACAGAGGCCAACAGCACCAGGAGAATCATGGCGGTAAAGATTCGGGCTCGTAAGGATAATTTTTTAAGCTTCATGCTAGGGCTTGAATTCTGCTAAATATAGCAATAATCAAACCAAAAATGCTTGCAACAAATTCCAAATTAAAAGTTTGAAATTTCAAGGTCTTTCGGTGGATTGAAATCTGTATATATCAAGTTTTAGAATTTTGCGCTTGGCTATTTGGCACTTGCCTTTTCCCTGATGCGCTTGTAAATCTTGAAGCCAAGCATCAATAATAATCCTAACACTAGAATGCCCACGACTCCGAAAACCCATGAAAACGCATTTCTGAGCATCACCAAAAAGATAACTGCAAATAGAATAAAGGTGGCACCTTCATTCCAAAGTCGCATAAAATTCGATGATTTTTTTACGATGCCTTGTTGCAATTGCTTGTAATAGCGTTGGGTCATAAGTTGGTAAAGCCAAAGCAATAGAATGAATCCTAGTTTTACCTGCATCCAGGTATCTGTGACGTAAAAAGGGCGTAGATATAAAAGCGTCAGCCCGAAAATTGTGCCTAAAATCGCAGATGGCCATGTAATAATCGTCCATAGTCGTTTGGCCATCAACGCCAATTGCTCGCCCAAAATTTCCTTAGCCGGAGATTCTTTTTCGGAAGCCTCAATTTGATATACAAAAAGTCTCGGGATATAAAATAAACCTGCGAACCACGTGATAATGAAAATCAAGTGGAGTGCTTTGATGTAGTTGTAGTATTCTGCCATATTAATTTCCTGTGAGGTAGTCCAGAAGCTTCGGGTTTACTTGTCATTTATGTTATTAAAAAAAGGGTCTCGACTCCGCTCGACCTGACAGAAGAATTGTCTATTAAAATATTCTAAATACTTTCACATCGAGCACCAATACTCTGAAAATAAATTTTCAACGAAGTTACTTTTTTGAGTAATTCGAGAGATGCCTTTGAAGCAAAAATAAACTATGATTTCTGAAAATTTTTAGAATGTGTGTCATTTTTACAAACAGCTAAGTCTTTCAGTAAATCAAAATCCTCATTTGCTAGAGCCAACTTCTTTTTTCTACTCCATCTTTTGAGTCTTTTTTCAAACATTTCTGCTTGTTCAAATTGTAAAAACTCTTGCCTGAAAATTAATTTTAAAGGTCTTCGATTATACGTGTAGCATTCTTCATTTAAACCAAAAGCATGCTCTTTAAATCTTCTTTCTAAAGTATTGGTAAGACCTGTATAGATGGTCTTGTCTGAACATTCTAGCATATAGACATAATAAAATTTCATGCTTTTGGATTTAGAGTGTCTAAATTTAATTCACAAGATGCTATTGACAAAACGGACTTTGTTTTCAACAAATGCCCGACTTAACAGAAGAACTGTCTATTTAAATGTAATAAACACTGTCACATCGAGCGGAGTCGAGATGCTCTAAACTTCAAAAGCATCAATCCTCAACAAACAAATAATTCAATTGCTTTTCATTAAAGGCTTTATTGAAGGCTTTAATTTCGTCGTTTAAGATTTTATCAAAAGTATTGAGTTGGGTATTTATCTTTCCTGTTAATTCGTTTTTAACTGCAATATCTTGTGCTGTTGGCGGGAAATCACCCATACTGACTAGCGAATTTAAATGCCCTAATTTATTGGTTAACCTTATCGGGAAATTCAACGGGTCTTGCCCACTTCGGTTTTTGGTTTGGTACAGTTCTTTTTCTATATCTGATAACTGCTCCTGAAGTGCTTTGGCCTTTTCTAACAAATCCTTCACGTTATCATCGTCTTTGTATTGCTTTTGAAAGGCATCGAACTGCTTATTAATTGCTCTTATTTTCTTAATGGATTTATGAGCTTTATCCATGGTAGCGTTGACGTCTTTTACAAAATCGAATTGCTTTTGCATATCGGCTTCTGTACTTTCTGCCCTTGGATCCGCAACAATTTTAAAGTTCTGGGTTTTCACGTCGCCATTGACATTCAGCGCTACTTTGTAATTACCCGGTACTGCTCTTGGGCCTTGTAAGCTTGCCCACCAGAGAATCATCCCTGGTAGACGCTCGGCACCATCGTAAACCGTATTCCAAACAAACTGATTAGCACCTTTCTCCACCTTCAACATGTTCTTTTTATCAGTATTTGAAAAGGTTCTTATGGTATCTCCCGCTTTATCAAAATAAGTAAGGCTCACTTTGTCATCGTCCTTTAAATCCTTCAAGTTAAAATAAGTCACCACCCCATTTGGGTGATTGGTTCCAGATGTTTTACTTCCTGTTCTACTGCCTCCCCGCATGCGATAGGTGTCTTTTGGTTTGAACAAGACTGTGCCTTTCAAATCTGTATCATACAACTGATGAATCAAGGATAAATCATCAATCATCCATAGACTTCGTCCTTGGGTCGCCACGATAAGATTATCATTTTTTATAGTTAAATCGGTAATAGGAACAATAGGAAGATTTAACTGAAACGGCTTCCAGCTTTTCCCTTCGTTGAAACTGATGTACATGCCTGTTTCTGTTCCGGCGTAGAGCAAGCCTTTTCGTTTGGGGTCTTCTCGAAGTACCCGTGTAAAATGCTCGTTGTTGATACCGTTTGTGATTTTTGTCCAGCTTTTGCCGTAGTCTGTTGTTTTGTAGAGGTATGGTGCAAAGTCCCCAGTCTTGTATTTTG
The DNA here is from genome assembly GCF_042650215.1 of Winogradskyella maritima. Lineage (NCBI taxonomy): Bacteria > Pseudomonadati > Bacteroidota > Flavobacteriia > Flavobacteriales > Flavobacteriaceae > Winogradskyella > Winogradskyella maritima. Next base: position 342,429 of record NZ_JBHSAT010000004.1, read on the forward strand.
TACCGGCAATGTAGCAGGTGCCAGCATCAAAAGCGCTTGGTTCAATGCTGTTAATCATCATCCACTCAGGCATGCCTTTTGGTGTAACATTGTCCCAAGTTTTTCCACCGTCTTGCGTAACGTGTACCAAACCATCGTCACTACCTACCCAAAGTAAGCCTTCTTTTAATGGGGATTCTTGAGCGGCGAAAATTGTGCAATAATATTCTACCGAAGTATTATCTTGTGTGATGGGCCCTCCAGAGGATTTCAGTTTTTCGGGGTCATTTCGGGTTAAATCGGAACTGATAATGTCCCAAGATTGGCCTTCGTTTTCGGTGACATGCACATGTTGGGAAAAGGTGTACAATCTATCTGGGTTATGCTTTGAAAAGATAATTGGGAAGTTCCATTGAAAGCGATATTTCATGCCTTCTGCACCATGCCCCATTGGGTTATCTGGCCAAACATTAATGGCTCTTACAGTGCCAGTTTCATGATTGACTCTGGTTAAAAAGCCGTCGTAGCTACCACCGTAGACTATATCATTATTTTCAGGGTCTACAGCAATATGCGCCGACTCGCCGCCTGCTGTGCTTTCCCAATCGTCTTCAGAAATACTGAAGCCGTCGGTGCGATGTGGTATTCGTATTGTTGAATTATCTTGCTGTGCTACGTAAATGCGATATGGAAATGCATTATCCGTAGTCACGCGATAAAACTGAGAGGTCGGCTGATTGTGATAAGTACTCCAGGTTTCACCACCATCGTAGGTAACTTGTGCACCACCGTCATCGCCAATGATCATACGGTTTGGGTCTTCTGGGGCAATCCATAAATCATGATGGTCACCGTGTGGAGCATTGTAGGTGTTGAATGTTTTACCGCCATCAGTACTTTTATGATATCTTACGTTTAACACGTAAACGGTATTGACATCTTTGGTGTCCGCATAAACACGTGTGTAATACCACGCACGCTGGCGCAATTTACGCTCGCTATTGACTTGGTTCCATGTTTCGCCCCCGTCATCGCTTCGGTACAACCCACCGTCATCTTTATTTTCAACTATCGCCCAAACGCGTTGGTTATTTAATGGGGAAACGGTAACGCCTATAATCCCCAAAGTGCCTTCAGGAAAGCCTTTTTTGTTTGAAATTTCCGTCCATGTTTCACCACTATCGGTACTTTTCCAAAGTGCAGAACCGTCACCACCAGAACTTAAACTATATGGAGTTCGTTGTACACGCCATGTGGACGCGTAAAGAATTCTAGAATTGGTTGGGTCCATAATCAAGTCTACAACACCAGCATGCTCATTGGCAAATAAGGTCTTCTTCCATGTTTTCCCACCGTCGGTACTTTTATAAACGCCACGCTCTTCGGTAGGTTTATAAATGTTTCCTAAAACCCCTGCGTAGACAATATTGTGATTGTTGGGGTCGATGGTAATTCTTGGAACGTGTCTTGAATTGTTCAAACCCATGGATTGCCAAGTTTTTCCTGCATCAACAGTTTTCCAGATGCCGTAGCCCGAAGAAACATTGCCTCGTACTGTTTTCTCACCACCACCAACGTACATGACATTGGGGTCACTTTTAGCTACTGAAATGGCTCCAATACTACCACCGAAGTAGCCGTCGGAAATATTCTCCCAAGCACGACCACCATCAGTCGTTTTCCAAATACCACCTCCTGTAGAGCCGAAATAATAGAGGTTCGGTTGGTTAGGCACACCTGTAACAGCGGCACTTCGTCCACCACGAAATGGCCCGACCAATCGGTATTCTAGAGCTTCATAATGGGATTCATCAAAATCTTGTGCTGAAAGTTGGGTAGAAATAATACATAAAACAGAAACAGCAAGCGTTTTAAAAATTCGCATGGTAATAATTAGGAATTGGTTAATGGTTCCTAAAATTAAGAATTCTAAGTCAGTCTATGGATGCTGGTCTTAAATTTAACTTTACTTCACGATTTAGGAAATAGGCTGTAACTATGGTTGAAAGTAAGTCGGATATCGGGAAGGCCATCCAAACGCCTAATTCCCCATAGAACTTCGGCAAAATAAAAATCAATGGTATAAAGAAAAAACCTTGTCGCGTTAAGGTCAATAACAACGCCGGAATGGCTTTACCAACTGCTTGAAAATAGGCGGCTCCAATTAATTGAACTGCGATAATCGGTGTTGCCAAAAAGACCCATCGCATGGCTGAGGGTGTCTCTTCAATTACAGCAGTGTCTTGTGTAAAAAGACGTGTTATAAATTCGGGGAAAACCATTAATGAAATAAAGACAAGAGTAGCCAAAAGCGCAGCAAATTTTATCGCTGTGGTGATCGTTTTTCTCACACGTTCATATTTTTGCGCACCATAATTATAACCTGCAATGGGCAAAAACCCTTGGGTAATTCCATAGACTGGAAACAGGGCAAACATTAGCATACGTCCTACAATGGCATAGGCAGTCACAGAAGTTTCACCACCCAAATCAAATAAAATATTATTCATTAAAAGGTAAGTGACACTGACAATAGCTTGACGACTTAAGGTCACAAAACCTAATCCTCCAATTTCTTTTACAATTGGAAGGTTTAATCCAAAATGAGGTAGGCTAATCTTTAATTCAGAATGCTTCGATTTAAAAAACCATAAAATAAACAGGAAACATAAAACATACGATCCTGTAGTTGCCCAGGCCGCACCTGCCATACCCCAATCGAATATTTGAATGAACAAAATGTCTAGTAGTAAGTTTCCAACCGAAGGAAACATCATGGCATACATAGCAAATTTAGGTTTGCCTTCTGCCCTAATTACGGTGTTACCCATCATACACAGTGCCAAAACGGGTACACCGTAGAGCACTATAGTATAGTAGGTTCTCGCAGGTTCAAAAATATCGCCTTTACCACCAAAAGCAGGAATCAATTCATTAGCGTAAATCAAACCAAAAATCGCAAAACTTACTGTAAACAGTAAGGTCAGCGTAATTTGATTACCAAATACTTTGAGAGCTTTTTCGTAATTAGATGCACCCAATGCCCTAGAAATAATGGATGAACCTCCAACACCAATGGCCATACCTAAAGCGGCAATAAAAAAGGAAACAGGAAGTACCACATTAATGGCGGCAATGGCCGTTGAGCCAATCCAGTTTCCTACGAAAATAGTATCCACTAAAATATTTAGGGACATCACCAAAATCCCAATGGATGCTGGGACAGCTTGCTTAATCAATAACTGACCAATGGGTTGTGTTCCTAAGTCCTGTGAGGTGATTTTTACCATTAAACCGAAGCGGTTTCAGGCGTGGTTGCCCATTCTTCAATCATGGTTGCTAAGACTTGCGCAAAATCGTCACGGTCATTTAAGCATGGTATCACAGTGAAGTCTTTACCACCAACTTCGTGGAAAATCTCTTCGCCTTCCATAGCAATTTCTTCCAAAGTTTCTAAGCAATCACTAACAAAAGCAGGTGTGACAATCGCCATTTTTTTAACGCCTGCCTTGCCCATGCGTTCTATGGTTCGGTCTGTGTAAGGTTTTAACCATGGGTCAAAACCTAATCTTGATTGAAAGGTTGTTGAATAAGTCCCGTTTTTAAGGCCTAATTTTTTAGCGACGTTTACTGTAGTGATTTCGCATTGATGGCGATAACAGAACTCATGCTGTGGACTGCCTTTTTTGAAACAGCATTTGCCGTTCATTTTGCAATTGCCGTTTGTGATATCGCTTTTACGGATATGTCGCTCAGGAACGCCGTGGTAACTGAAGAGAATGTGTTCATAATCCAAGCCTTCCAGCTTTTCAGCAATACTTTGAGTTAAGACATCGATGTAGTCTTGGCGGTGATAAAATGCAGGTGTTTTGGTAATGGTGACCTGTGGAAAATGTTCCGTAACCAACTCATCCACTAAGACATCAATAGTCTCTGTGGTTGCCATCGCAAATTGAGGATAAAGCGGTACTGTTTTTATCTCGGTACAGCCTTGGTCCACCAGTTCCTGAAGCCCTTTTTTAATACTCATACTACCATAACGCATGGCCAAAGCCACAGGGTAATCTACCTTGCTTTGCACTTTGTTTTGAAGACGTTCTGACAACACAATCAACGGGGAGCCTTCCTCCCACCAAATCTTTTGATAGGCTTTAGCTGATGCTTTTGGGCGTGTATTGAGAATAATACCTTTTACCAGCAAGGTCCTCGCCCATAATGGCACATCAATGACACGCTCGTCCATTAAAAATTCACCAAGATATTTTTTCACATCCTTTGGCTTTGGACTGTCTGGAGAGCCCAAATTTATTAATAAAACGCCTTTTTTCATATTAATTTTATGCTTAGAACGGCATGGCTTTTAATTCGATTTAATTTTGAATTGCAAAAATACGACACTACCAAGCTTCTATAAATTTTAGTCATTAAATATTCCTATTGAACCATTACGAAACAGACATCACATACTTCTTAGGCGTGGTGCCATACTTCTTTTTAAAGGCCGAAATGAAATGGCTTGCGGTACTGTATCCCACTTTTAACCCCACTTCATTAACGTTGTAATCACCGGATTCGAGTAGTTTTCGGGCGACTTCCATTTTATAATCGAATAGAAAGCTATAGACCGAATCACCATAAATTTGTTTGAAACCTTCTTTGAGTTTCTTCAAACTTAAATCTATCGTATCAGCCAATTCCTGTAAAGACGGTGGCTCCGCCATTTGCGAGATGATGATGTCTTTGGCTTTTTTCAATTTGGCAACATTAGACTCGTCGACTAAAAACGGACACTGCTCAATATTGGCATCTTCGGTACGGTTGAAGAATAGACTCAGCAACTCATAAGCCTTGCCTTTAAAATATAAGGGCTTAATAGACGAGTGTAAATTGAAGCTTACCATTTGGTTCAACACCACTGCCATTGATGGATTAACGATACCGTCCTTATAGTATTTTTTATCCTTGTTCTCATCCGTTAAAAACGTGATGTAATTGGCATCCCGAGAAAATAGCGTATGGAATTTTTTAATTGAAATCACCAGAGATACCAAAATAGATTTGGGCTGTGACTCTAAGTGAATGGGCAAATCGCGTTGCGGATTGTAAAGTAATAGAGAGGTGTCCGGCAAAATATCCAGTCGGTAAGAGCCTTGGTTAAACACAAACGTCGACTTTCCCCTTAAGCAAAAATGATACTGAATGTAATTGCTATCAATCTCACGTTCAAGGACTTCAATGCTTTCCGATTCGTTTTTATGCATCAGTACGAAAAAGCCATCTTCCAAGAAAATCTCATCAAAGGTTCCTTGAGCGATACTTTTTAGCTTCGATTTATTCAAATTTTGAAAATTGTTATTTAGATTCATTCTAAACAAATGTTTTAAAAGACCTTTATTTACTAGCAAAAATACGGATTTTAGAGTTTATAGCCATTTATAACGCGAACCGACATTTAAAGTTCCTTGAGCGTTATTTTTTTATAGCCTACCCATTTATTTTTGCAGAGCCTTAGTTGAGGGCTTTCTTACATATGAGTGCTACAAAAACAACACATTTTTACGCTATAGGATTAAGCTACCGCAAAGCAGACGCTGTTGTACGTGGGCATTTTAGCTTAGACGACACTGCTAAGGAAAATCTTTTATCCCAAGCAAAATCGCAAGGTGTGGAAGCACTCATCACGGTTTCAACCTGCAACCGCACCGAATTATATGGTTTTGCAGAACATCCATATCAGCTTATTCAGCATTTGTGTGAAAACACTAAAGGTACGGTTGAAGAGTTTCGGGAAGTTGCCTACATACACAAAAACAAAGAAGCAATTAACCACATGTTTCGCGTAGGTTCAGGACTAGACAGCCAGATTTTAGGTGATTTTGAAATTATCGGTCAACTCAAATACGGTGCACGCCAATCTAAAAAAGTAGGCCTTCTAAATTCTTATTTAGAGCGTTTGGTTAATGCCGTGATTCAGGCTAGTAAGCGCATTAAAACGGAAACGATTTTATCGTCGGGAGCGACTTCGGTGTCCTTTGCATCGGTTCAATATATTTTGAATAACACGGAGAACGTTTCAGACAAAAAGATTCTTTTATTCGGAACAGGTAAAATCGGAAGAAACACTTGCGAAAACCTTGTGAAGCATAGCAAAAACCCGAATATTACTTTAATAAATAGAACAAAAGATAAGGCCGAAGCCATTGCTGGGAAATTCAATTTGGATGTAAAATCCATTGACGAATTACCCCAAGAATTGAATGCTTCAGATATTGTTATCGTTGCGACTGGCGCTAACGAACCAACGGTTTACAAGGATTTAATTTCGACTGAAAAACCACTTCTTATTTTAGATTTATCCATTCCGAAAAACGTCAACGAAGACGTCATGACCAACAAAAACGTCACATTGGTTCATTTGGATGATTTGGCAAAAATCACAGATGACACTTTGGAAAAAAGACGCTCCCATATTCCAAAAGCGGAAGCCATTATTTCCGAAGTAATGTCTGATTTTACGGCTTGGTTAGATACTTTAAAATTTGTGCCGACCATTCAGGCCATCAAACACAAATTGACCGATTTAAAGAATTCTGAAATCAGCAATCAGCGCAAAAAACATTCAGATTTCAACATAGAACAGGTAGAATTGGTGAGCAATAATCTCATTCAGAAAATTACCAATCAGTTTGCTCACCATTTGCGTGAAGACAACAATGCGTCGGACGAAAGTTTGAGGCTTATCAATAAAATTTTTCAGCTAGAATCTTCAGATAATGTCTAGAGTTATTCGCATTGGCACGCGCGACAGCGAGCTCGCTATGTGGCAGGCAAAAGCCGTTCAGTCTCAATTAGAGCATTTGGGCCACAAATCCGTTTTAGTTCCCGTAAAATCTACTGGAGACCTCGTTTTAGATAAACCTCTTTACGAGTTGGGCATTACAGGTATTTTTACCAAAACCCTAGACATCGCCATGCTCAACGAAGAGATTGATATTGCGGTGCATTCCCTGAAAGATGTCCCGACCATTTTGCCCAAAGGCATTGTGCAAGGCGCGGTTTTAAAGCGTGGTAACGTCAATGATACCTTGGTCTTTAAAAGCAACGAAGAGTTTTTGTCAGCGCGAGATGCTGTGGTAGCTACGGGCAGTTTAAGACGCCGTGCACAATGGTTAAATCGTTATCCGACACACACTGTTGTGGGTTTACGAGGCAATGTGAATTCTCGATTGGAAAAACTGGAAACCAACGATTGGGATGGCGCCATATTTGCGGCGGCCGGTATTGGAAGACTGAATCTTAGACCAGAAAACGCTATCAACCTAGGATGGATGATTCCTGCGCCAGCACAAGGTGCAGTAATGATTGCCGTGCTCGAAGCGGATGCCGAAATGCGTGAAATTTGTACAGAAATCAATCACGAAGAAACCGAAATTTGTACCACTATTGAGCGCGAATTCCTCAACCGACTAGAAGGCGGATGTACCGCGCCAATTGGTGCTTTGGCGTTTATTAAAAACGAAGAAGTCAATTTTAAAGGCATTCTTTTAAGTAAGGACGGTTCTCGTAAATTGGAAGTCACCAAAGTGCAACCCGTCGGAAATCATGATGGCATAGCAGAATTCTGCGCCGATTATATTATTGAGCGCGGTGGTAAAAAACTGATTGACCAAGTAAAGCGAAGCGAAAAAACCACCAACATCTACTCCACAAAAACATTGACGGACGACCAATTGCAATTGTTTCATAATGATGTGGTTGCCGAGAGTAATGATGCTATAAAAATTAGTTTGAATCGTATTCAGAAAAGTGCCGTTCGTTCAGAATTAAAGAATGTCATCATTACCAGTAAAAATGGTGTGGAAGCTTTGTTGCACAATTTTTCGCCAGAGCAATTACAGTTTAAAAACATCTATTGTGTTGGTCGAAGAACCCGACGCATGATTGAAAAACGACTAAGTCAAAAAGTGGTCCACATGGCTCCAAATGCCAAGCAATTGGCCGAATATTTAGTCGAATATATTGAAGGGACTGAAGTGACGTATTTCTGTAGCGATTTACGATTGGATGATTTACCAACTATCCTTTCTGACAATCATATTACAGTCAACGAAATTGAAGCCTATCAAACCAAATACGACCCTATAAAATTGGAAACTCCCGTCGATGGCGTCCTGTTCTACAGTCCATCCACAGTAGATAGTTTTTTAAAGGCGAACAAGGCAAACGCCATTGCCTTCTGTATTGGAGAAACTACTGCTAAGCATGCCCAAAAACGTTTTGAAGATGTACGTGTGGCCAAAGTGCCAACGGTGGAGAGTGTGATTGAGTTGGTGAATGAACATTATTTGGGGTAACACCAAAAATAAATTGTCATTCCTGCGAAAGCAGGAATCTACATAGAAACAATAAATTAAAATTGAGATTCCTGCCTTCGCAGGAATGACAGATATGATTAAAAACGACCTATTTCTTCGTGCCTTAAAAGGCGAAACCGTAGAGCGTCCACCAGTTTGGATGATGCGTCAGGCAGGGCGCTATCTTCCAGAGTTTATGGAGATAAAAGCCAAGTACGATTTCTTTACACGTTGCCAAACACCAGAATTGGCTAGTGAAATTACAGTGCAACCGATTCGCCGTTATGGTATGGATGCCGCTATTTTGTTTTCGGATATATTGGTGATTCCACAAGCCATGAATATTGAGGTGCAGATGAAGCCTAACTTTGGCCCTTATTTGCCAAATCCGGTACGTTCTCAAAAGGACGTAGATAACGTTATTGTACCAGATGTTAAAGAATCGCTTAATTATGTTTATCAGGCCATAAAAGCCACTAAGGAAAAGCTCAACGATGAAATTCCTTTGATTGGTTTTGCTGGTTCACCTTGGACGATTTTATGTTACTGTGTGCAAGGACAAGGCAGTAAAAACTTTGATAAGGCCAAGGAGTTCTGTTTTACCAATCCTGTGGCGGCACATCAATTATTACAGAAAATCACGGACACCACCATTGCTTATCTAAAAGAAAAAGTGAAGGCAGGTTGTAACGCCGTACAAGTATTTGATTCCTGGGGCGGGATGCTATCGCCAGTGGATTATCAAGAGTTTTCTTGGCAATACATTCAACAAATTATTGATGCTCTAAAAGACGATGCCCCTGTAATTGCCTTCGGAAAAGGCTGTTGGTTTGCTCTTGATGAAATGGCCAAATCTGGTGCCTCTGCTTTAGGTGTCGATTGGACCTGTTCGCCGAAAAACGCGCGTTACTTAACGGGTGGCAACATTACACTACAAGGTAATTTTGACCCAACACGTTTGTTTTCGCCACCGGCTGAAATCAAGAAAATGGTACATCAGATGATTGATGAGTTCGGAAAAGATAAATACATTGTAAATTTAGGTCACGGTATTTTGCCGAATATTCCGTTGGAAAATGCCAAGGCATTTATCGACGCTGTTAAAGAATATAACACCTAACCAACTTTGAGAAATTCATTTAAACAATTAGCAGGGAAGTACAAGCTTTTAAAGCAAGGCTGGTCACCTCAACAGAATCTGTTCTACGGTTTTCTTACCTATATTTTTGTAGGGTTTGTGCTTTTGAGTCTCCCTTTTATGCAGAAGGAAAGCGCTTCGTTTTTAGACCATTTGTTTATCTCTACATCCGCGGTATCCACGACAGGACTCGTAACTATTTCAATTTTTGACACCTATAATTTCTTTGGGCAATTTATTATCATGACACTCATTCAGTTGGGCGGTATCGGCTACTTGTCCTTTACTACATTTATGCTATTATCCACTACTAGGAAGATGACCTTTTGGCATAAGAAAATTCTATCGACTGAATTTACCCTTCCAAAGACCATAAAAATAAATGACTTCTTAAAGTCGGTCATTCTGTTTACATTAATAATGGAAACCTTGGGGGCCATATTATTTTTTATTGCCTTTAAGATGGATGGAATGCCAACTACAGAAGCGCTGTGGTCATCGGTTTTTCATAGTGTTAGCACCTTTTGTACTGCAGGATTCAGTCTTTACAATGATAGCTTTATGGGGTATATTGACAATGGCTTCATCAACGCTATCATCTCCATGTTGGCCATCTGTGGGTCTTTAGGTTTTATTGTTATCACCGATTTTGGAATGGTCATAAGGAATAAGGCCCACAAAATCAGCTTCACTACAAAAATCATTCTTTATGGTTTCGTGACGCTCTTAACGATTGGTACTGCATTTTTCTATTTTGCCGAGCCGACCATTGCCCAGTTGGAAGATTCGCGGTTTTTAGCGGCATTTTTTCAGGCTATGACGGCCATGACAACCGTTGGGTTTAACACAGTAGATTTTGGACTGTTTTCCCAGGCCATGATTTTAATTTGCGTGTTTTTAATGTACGTCGGCGCATCACCTTCAGGAACTGCTGGGGGCATTAAAATTACGACGTTAACAGCCGTGTTTTCAATTATGAAAAGCCGTTTGAGAGGTAATAAGCAAATTACATTTCTAGGTCGTGTTATTCCATATGAGCGCTTATATATTGCGACTTCGGCATTTATCTTTTATACCTTATTGATATTCATTGGCACCTTTCTCATTACTATAACCCATGTTTCGGAATTGAAAGATATTTTGTTTGAAGTTGCTTCCGCCTTGGGTACTGTTGGTATAAGTAGAGGTATTACAGGAGATTTAACCGTATTCGGAAAGTGGGTCATCATCATTTTGATGTTTATTGGTCGTCTCGGCGTACTTACCTTTGGATTGGCCATTTGGTCTAAAACCATAACCGAAGAAGAGCGAGAGGTTTTAAAAGAAGATATTGCAGTATAATGAAAGGCATATTTGAAGGCATAAGAGCATATTCCGGAGTATTTAGACTGATGTCTGAATTAAAGCTCTGGAAGTACTTTTTTATTCCTGTCATTATAAGTGTCATAACCGCTAGCATTATTGGCTTATCGGCTTGGGGGCTATCTGATAACATTGGCAACTTCATCGCTCAGATTTGGCCTTGGGACTGGGGCAAAGAAGGCTTTAGTACTTTTTCTAGTTTTATAGGCGCTATCTTTATTATGGCCATAGGCTTTATCCTTTATAAGCACATCATCATGGCATTGTCTGCGCCATTTATGAGTCCGGTGTCAGAAAAGATTGAAGCACATCTTTTGGGGGTTAAAGACCATTCGCACAGAAATACCTCATCGCGCGAACAGTTATGGCGAGGCATTCGATTGAATGTTCGGAATTTGGCAAAAGAACTTTTGATTTCTCTTCCGATTTTGATTCTGAAATTCATTCCGGTTGTCAATATATTTTCAACGGTATTATTGTTTTTAGTTCAAGCCTATTATGCCGGTTTTGGTAATATGGATTATACGTTGGAGCGACATTTTAAATATCGCGAAAGTATCGATTTTGTTAGAAGGCACCGTGGCGTCGCTATTGGGAACGGCATAGTATTTATGCTGTTTTTATTCATCCCAGTCATAGGAATTATCATCGTTTTACCTTTAAGTGTGACGGCTTCAAGCCTAAAAACGGTAGAACTTATTTCGAAGGAACAGCAAACACTTCAAACTAAAGTTGTCTGATGCTACTCGTTGATTACATAGAAATCGCACCGATTAAAATACACGATGCTTGGAAGCTTTGCAATTTCGCAAATGCCAATGAACCTCATCTGAAGCGGTTTTTTCCGAAGACCTTGGAGCAGAATCTCACACCATCGCTATCTCAATATTTTGTGGAGCAAAAGGTGAAACAATTTGAGGCTAAGGACGAGTTTTTGTTCACTTTGAAGCATGAAGAATATCGCGATTTTTTGGGGTTGGTCTACATCAAGGAACTCGATTGGGTCAAAAAACAGGGCGAGTTTGCATATTGTGTAGATTACCGCTGGGGCGGAAAGAGCATTGCCACAAAATCGGTCGGTGCTTTGTCCGAGTATGCGTTTTCTGAGTTTGGTTTGGAAACACTTCAAATTATAGCGCATAAAACAAATATCCCAAGTGTAAAAGTAGCCTTGAATAACGGATTTACTTGGATAAAGACCTTAGAAAAATCATACGCCCCGCCAATGGAAGAGGCTTTGGATATGGAGCTTTATGAATTGTATAAACATGAAAGATAAATTTTACATCTACATACAAAACCTTCAAAATACCATCACGGGGAAGCTCGAAGCAATTGATGGCAAAGCTAAATTTCAAGAAGATTTATGGGAACGCCCAGAAGGTGGCGGAGGCCGAACACGCGTGATTGAAAACGGCAATGTGTTTGAAAAAGGAGGCGTCAACATCTCAACAGTCCATGGCGAATTACCAAAAACCATGCGACAGCATTTTGGGGTCGAGGAGGCCAATTTTTTCGCTTGTGGGTTGAGCTTGGTGTTACATCCTAAAAATCCCATGGTGCCTACGGTGCATGCCAATTGGCGCTATTTTGAAATGTATGATGGTGACGGAAACATCGTTGACCAATGGTTTGGTGGCGGACAAGATTTAACGCCATATTATTTGTTTGAAGAGGACGCTAAACACTTTCATACAGTTTGTAAAACAGCTTGTGACAAACACCACAAAGACTTTTATCCAAAATATAAGGCGCGCTGTGACGAGTATTTTCACAATGCACACCGCAATGAAGCGCGTGGTATAGGTGGTTTGTTTTTTGATTATTGCAAAGCCAATGAGGACATGTCCATGGAAGATTGGTATAACTTTGTAACCGAAGTTGGCGATAGTTTCTTGGATGCTTATGTTCCGATTGTTGAAAAACGAAAAGATTTAGAATATACCAAAGCCCAGCGCGATTGGCAAGAAATTCGACGTGGGCGCTACGTGGAATTCAATTTGGTGCATGATAAAGGCACCTTATTCGGGCTAAAAACTAACGGACGAATTGAAAGCATCTTGATGAGTTTACCACCGCATGTGCAATGGGTGTATGACCATCATCCTGAAGCTGGAAGCGAGGAAGAAAGATTACTGAAAATACTTAAAAATCCTATTAAATGGGTTTAATAAAACATAGACCTGTCAGGTTTTAAAAACCTGACAGGTCTGGAAAAATAAAATTATGTATCCATTAAGACGAAACCGAAGACTAAGACAATCCGAAGCCATTAGAGGTTTGGTAAGGCAAAACTATATCTCTCCCAACGACTTTTTGGTCCCTTTATTTATTGTAGAAGGAAAAGGTATAAAAGAGGAAATCAATTCCATGCCCAATTACTTTCGCTATAGCTTGGACTTGTTGAAAGTTGAGGTGAGATCATTATGGGATTTGGGTTTAAAGTCTGTTCTGCTTTTTGTTAAAGTGCCTGACAATTTAAAAGACAACAAAGGTACCGAAGCCCTAAATGCCAACGGATTGATGCAACGCGCAATAAAAACTGTAAAAGACGTTTGCCCAGACATGCTGGTTATGACCGATGTTGCGCTAGACCCTTACTCCTCTTATGGTCATGATGGCATTATCGCAGACGGAAAAATCATTAATGATGCTACTGTAGATGTTTTAGCACAAATGTCTGTGTCTCATGCGCAAGCTGGTGCTGATTTTGTGGCACCTAGCGACATGATGGACGGTCGTATTCTCGGTATCCGTGAAGCTCTGGACCAACTCAATTTTACAGATACTGGGATTATGAGTTATTCGGCTAAATATGCGTCTTCGTTTTATGGGCCATTTAGAGATGCTCTAGATTCTGCTCCGGTAGACCTTCAGGATATCCCGAAAGACAAAAAAACCTATCAAATGGATTTTGCCAACCGAGATGAAGCCATAAGAGAAACCGAAATGGACATTGCCGAAGGAGCCGATATTGTTATGGTAAAACCTGGGCTTTGCTATTTGGATATTGTACGAGATATTAGAAATAACTTTGATGTGCCTATTGCTGTCTATCAAGTATCTGGCGAATACGCCATGCTCAAAGCGGCATCAGAAAAAGGCTGGCTAGACCATGACAGTGTAATGCTAGAGCAAGTCACATCCATTAAGCGGGCGGGTGCGGATATTATTGCAAGTTATTTTGCGAAAGATGTGGTGAAGTTGCTCGGCTAATCCTTCTTCCCAAAAGGATTTCCTGCAATTGATCTTAATTCATTTTGTGTCACAAGTTTTCCCTCCACAGGTTCTGAAATAAAATCGGCTTCTTCATCATTATAATCAATATTAATTGCTGTGTAGATATGCATTCTACCACGTCGTACTTCCAAAACCATCCCAGGAAGATTACTACTATCTCTAGGGCCATGTTTATATGGTATGGATTCTGTATACCATGCAAATATTTTGCCCTTTTTAGACTTTGCCAGTTTACATGGATAATCTAAAATGATTTTAGTAGAATCGATTAATTCCCAATCTGGAGCTTTAGAAATTACACGGAGTTTATTCTCCATAAAGTTCATTTGATGTGTCATAAAATTATCAGACCAATCTGTATAATATGTCCCATCTCCGCCTGCTAAAATTCGACCCATATCATAATCTGCTCTCTCAAGACCAATGCCGTCGGAAGCGTGATTCCAAATGGGAGGGCTAGGATTGAGACGAGGTTCAACATAGAAAAAAGATTTTTGTTTATTAAATAATAGATACGCTTCTATCGGTTCCGCATTCATTAACATTTTATGAACATTAACTTTAACTTCATCCAAAGATTTTAGAGAATCTAAAGGCTTAATACTATCCTTTAAAATGCTGAATCTATATGTTATTTTCCCTTTAGTTTGCGCATGAGTTATGCTAAATCCCACAACAAGAAGCAATAAAACTAATTTTTTCATCTTATGAAGTTACGAAAAAACCATTAGCGCCCATTAAAGTGATTTCATTTTGTAACTTTACATAAACAATCCAACAGAACTACATGGGCTTACTGATTTTCTACGCCACTATCTCTATATTCTTTTCGTTTTTATGTTCCATATTAGAAGCTGTGCTTTTAAGCATCACGCCAACCTTTATCAATTTAAAAAAGAGCGAGGGCAAAGGCTACGCTAATGATTTAGAAGCCTTAAAAAAAGATGTGGACCGTCCGCTCATTGCTATTTTAACCCTAAATACCATTGCGCATACCGTTGGAGCTATCCTGGTTGGGGTGCAGGCCAAAGTGGCTTATGCTAATATGTACGGTACCGAAACCCGCTCTATTCTAGGTTTAGAATTGACCGAAGATGTTATGGTCGGTTTGGTGTCAACAGTGATGACGATACTTATTTTGGTAGCTTCGGAAATTATTCCAAAAACCATTGGCGCAACCTATTGGAAAAGCTTAGCCAACTTTACCACCAAAGCATTACACGTATTGATATTTCCTCTTAAGTACACAGGCATTCTTTGGTTATTACAACTCACCACAAAATTAATTGGCGGAAAAGGCCACGGCAGTGTTTTAAGTCGTGAGAGCTTTGTGGCTATGACCGAAATAGCGCATGAAGAAGGCGTGTTTGCAGAAAACGAAAGTAAGGTTATTAAAAACCTTTTGAATTTTAAAGACGTACAAGCCAAGGACATCATGACGCCACGTACTGTTATGAAAGTTGCTGACGAAGCCATGACGGTTGCTGACTTTTTTCAGGCGAATTCAAACATCCGTTTTTCCCGAATTCCTGTTTACAGAAATGACCGTGATAACATCGTTGGCCTGGTTCTTAAAGATGATGTCTTTAAAGAAATGGCCTTGGGGAATGGCGAAAAAACCCTATCGGATGTTAGGCGCGATATCATTGTCGTTAGCCGAAGTATGCCTATCCCAACTTTGTTTGAACAATTGGTAGAAAACCGAAATCATATGGCACTCGTTGTTGATGAATACGGTTCCAACAGTGGTATTGTAACTATGGAGGATGTCATTGAAACCCTGCTCGGATTAGAAATTATGGACGAAAGCGATAACGTCTCTGACTTACAACTTCTCGCTAGAAAAAGTTGGGAATACCGCGCCAAGCGATTGGGGCTTATTGAAAACGATAATCCTGAAAACTAATGGCCATTTGTTACATGGAAACGCCTTTGGGTATCGCCAAAATTGAAGGCGATTCTAATGGTATTTCTTCGGTTTCCGTTTTAGATGAAACCGTCACTGTTCCTAAAACTATTCCTTCTGAGCTTCAAGAGTGTGTAAAACAATTAAAGGCCTATTTTTCAGAATCCCGAAAAGACTTCAAACTAAAATTAAACCCTAAAGGAACAGAGTTTCAGAAACGTGTTTGGACTGAGCTTAAAACGATTCCTTATGGTAAATCTTACTCTTACTTAGAGTTGTCAAAACGCCTTGGCGACGCTAAAGCCATAAGGGCTGTAGCTTCTGCCAATGGTAAAAATCCGTTGTGGATTATCGTACCATGCCACCGCGTTATTGGGACGGACGGCAGTTTAACTGGTTATGCGGGCGGATTGCACAGAAAAGCTTGGTTGCTTAATCATGAAAGTGAGGCCAAACAGCAATCGCTTTTTTAAACGTAATTGTTCCTATATTTAGGCTATAATTTTCGCTTATGAAATTCCTAAAAAAACTAGTTAAAGTCATTGTCGTGCTTCTAGCACTTATCGTCGTAACGCTATACATCACGGACACCGACTATCTTTTAAAAGCTGTCCGAACCATTTACATGAAAGGTCATACCACGGCATTTTTAGAGGATTATAAAGAATTCGACAACCGAACGCTAGATGCAAGTGACCAACCGCAACCTTGGCCAAATCATTCAGATTATAACTCTGAAAAAGTAACGGAACGTTTGGCAACTGCCAACAAGGATTGGGGCACAATTGCCTATGTGATTATTAAAAATGACAGTATTTGGTTTGAAAAGTATTATGATGGTTTTGATGAAGATTCAAAATCGAATTCCTTTTCCATGGCGAAAAGTTACGTTTCGGGATTGTTGGGCAAAGCCATTATGGAAGGACATATCAAAAGCCTAGACCAACCGGTTTGTGATTTTCTTCCAGCCTTTTGTGACGGTATGGCCAAAGACATGACTGTTGGGGATTTGTCGTCCATGAGCTCGGGCACCAATTGGGATGAAGCCTACTATTCGCCTTTATCTATTACCACACGCGCCTACTTTGATGATGATTTAGCAAAAGTGATGAATGGACTTAAGGTCGTCAATCAACCAGGTCAAAGCTTTAAATATGCTAGTGGCGACACCCAAATGTTGGCCATGGTTATTGAAAAAGCTACCGGTAAGAAACTCTACGATTACCTTGAGGAAAGCTTCTGGAAACCCTTAGGAAGCGAAAATCAAGCGTTTTGGCAAGTCGACAGCGATGACCACGATTTAGTCAAGGCCTATTGCTGTATCGCCAGTAATGCCACGGACTTTGCCCGCTTTGGAAAACTCTATAAAAACTATGGCAAATGGAACGGGAAACAACTTTTGGATTCTGCATTTGTCGCCAAATCTATAAAACCTCGATTCCCAAATGCACCACAATACGGCTACGGTTGGTGGTTAAAAAAGCATCTAGGTAAAGACTTTTTTATGATGCGCGGGCACTTGGGACAGTACGTCATCGTTCAACCTGAAGACAACGTCATAATCGTAAGACTAGGCCATCAAAAATCACCCGATATCGGTACTAAAACTTTTACGGATGATATCAGTTTGTATATTGAAGAGGCCTATGACATGTTAGAGAACTAAAGTTCTCACAATCTTCAAATTGGGAAATAGAAAAAAATAATATCTTAGTGATAAGCTATTAACCAATGATTTCTAAACTAAATCTAGAACATATCCTGTTTTTGGACATTGAAACAGTTCCCGAAGCGCGGACCTATTCGGAATTGGATGACACCAAAAAAGAACTTTGGGAGGCCAAATCTAAATACCAACGTAAAGACGATTTTACACCCGAGGAATTCTACGACCGTGCTGGCATCTGGGCAGAATTCGGAAAAATCATTTGTATTTCAGTAGGCTATTTTAGCTCAGCTGGCGAGCCCAGACAATTTAGGGTCACTTCCTTCTTTGGTGATGAGGTAAAGTTGCTAAAGGACTTTAAGAACATGCTCATTTCGCATTTTAGCCAGCGCATGCATTTACTTTGTGCACATAATGGTAAGGAATTTGATTTTCCTTACATCGCCAGACGTATGATTATCCATAACATTGAATTACCACATAAGCTGAATCTCTTTAGTAAAAAACCATGGGAAGTCCCGCATTTAGACACCTTGGATTTATGGAAATTCGGAGACTACAAAACCTATACGTCGCTTAAATTATTGACCAACGTACTTGGTATTCCCTCACCAAAAGATGATATCGACGGAAGCCAAGTGTACAAAACCTTCTATGAAGAAGATGGCCTAGACCGTATCATCACCTATTGCGAAAAAGATACTATCGCCGTGGCTCAAATTCTATTGCGTCTTAGAGGTGATGAATTACTTGATGATAGTGAGATAAAGCATATTTAGGTTTTAATTGATATAACCAAAAAGAGCTCAGATGTATTCTGAGCTCTTTTTGGTTTAAATTATAGCTAAGCTTTAGCGTTTTATAAATCGCTCTACTAAGGTCTTATTTTCAACTTTAAAACTGATGAGATATACGCCAGCTTCCAAATTCTCCACATCAATTCTATCGCCATTTAATGGTCCGCGACCAACTTCTTGCCCTAACGCATTAAAAATACTGTAAGCCTCAATCTCCAAACTAGTCTTTACTCTTATCGCCTGCCCTGAACTTGGGTTTGGATATAAAGTTATAACATCAAAGATTGACTTATTAGGCTCTATACTTATTTCTTCATTTTGATAACCTCTTGCCGCGGAAGCAGTATTTAAACTAATGTTATCAATGGCAATATCGGCCTGCCAAGTTCCTCCTGTTACACGGTCGAATCGTAACTGTACTGTGTTACCCAGATAAGTAGATAAATCTATAGTCTGACTTAGCCAAATATCGCCTTGATTACCAGTTTCTATCCAAAGGGTTGTCCAACTGATTCCATTATCATTGCTCGCTTGTAGAGCAATTGAACCCATATCTGTACTGCCAAACATATGATAACTAAAACTGAAGGTTGCAGATGATTGAGTGGTTAAATCAAAACAAGGAGAATTAACAATAGCTCGTTTATTTGGATAACCTGTTCCGTTGCCGGAAGCTTCAACAAAAATATAATTATTGCCTTGGATAGCGGCCAATGGTCCGGTTCCACTTGAAGGAGTTCCTGATGCATCAACCGTCCAGTCAATATCATCTGCGGCGGACTGTGTCCAGTCACCTAAACCAGACTCAAAGCCTTGTGCATAAGGAAAACTTGAAACCTCAGCTATACAAGATGGTGTTTGTACCACACCTTCTACCAAACTCAAGTTATCAATAGCAATATCAGCTTGCCAAGTGCTTCCAACAAATCGGTTAAACCTAAGTCTTATACCCGCCCCTGTATAAGGACTTAAATCAATATTTACTGCTTGCCAGTTGTCACCTTGATTCCCGGTTTGACTCCAAATGCTAGACCATGTAATGCCATCATCACTACTTAATTCCACATCTAAAGATCCCATATCGGGAGCCCCAAACATATGGTAATTAAAAGAAAAGGTCGCTTCAGAAACTCCATTGAGATTAATGCATGGTGATGTTAAAATAGCGCGCTTGTCCGGATAACCAGTATCTAACACAGAGGCTTCTACATAGATATAGTTGGTTCCTTCTATAGCTGCACTTGGACCAGTGCCAGAGGAAGGTGTCCCGCCACTACTAAGCAACCAATCTAAATCGTCATTTAAGGATTGTACCCATGACCCAAAGGAAGATTCAAATCCTTGGCTGTAAGGCAAACCAACTCCGTTGGAGCAACCAGTATTTGGCTCCTCGACGATAATTAAGCGTGATTCTACAGCTTGATTTCCAGCCATGTCATTTACTGAGTAAGTAACAGTATAATTTCCGGAAATGTTAGTATCCACTGTCCCTGTAATACCAATGGAAGATGTTATATCCCCATCAATATTATCTATGGCAGTTGCACCTTGCTCTATATAATTATCTCCAATATTTAAATTAATTGTTGATGCACCAATCAAAGTAATGACTGGTGGCGTAGTGTCAGCTATTACATTTATGGTTCTAACTTCGTTGGCATTATTGCCTGCTACATCGCTTACGGTGTAGGTAATGGTATATACGCCTGCATTTGCGGTATCTACAGTTCCTGTAATCACAATTGTAGTCGTTAAATCCCCATCAATATTATCTATGGCAGTTGCACCTTCTTCTATATAGTTATCTCCAACATTTAAAGTTATTGAGGATGAGCCTTTAATGGTAATTATTGGTGCTGTAGTATCTGGTTCTACAGTGACGGTCCTAGATGTAGCCGCTGTGTTACCTGAAGCATCCGAAACCTCATAA
Organism: Winogradskyella maritima; assembly: GCF_042650215.1. Taxonomy (NCBI): domain Bacteria; kingdom Pseudomonadati; phylum Bacteroidota; class Flavobacteriia; order Flavobacteriales; family Flavobacteriaceae; genus Winogradskyella; species Winogradskyella maritima. The sequence continues at coordinate 362,801 of NZ_JBHSAT010000004.1, forward strand.
TTAACACTATAATTACCTGCTACAGAAGTGTCTACTGTTCCTGAGATTATAATATTTGCGGTCAAATCTCCATCTATATTATCCGTTGCAGTTGCCCCTTGCTCTATATAAGTATCATTTAACTGAAGATTTACAGTTGATGCACCCAAAAGAGTTAAGATTGGTGGTGTTTCATCTAGTATTACATTTACAGTCCTAGTGACGTCAGAAACGTTTCCTGAGCTATCCGTAACACTGTAGGTCAATACATAAGCCCCTGCCGTATTAGTATCTACCGATCCAGAAATAACGATGGTATTGGTTAAATCACCATCAACATTGTCTGTAGCTGTGGCACCTTCTTCATTGTAAGGGGAACCTAAATTTAAATCAACTACTGATGCTCCTACTAGAGTGATTATTGGAGCTACAGTATCTGGAGTGACTACTATGGTCCGAGTTTCTGTAGTGCTATTTCCAGAACTATCACTAACTGAATAGCTCACAGTATAATTACCAACAGTGGACGTATCTACAACGCCAGAAGTTGTGATATTGGCAGTAATGACGCCATCCACATTATCTGTTGCCGTTGCACCAAACTCTGTATAATTCTCCCCAACACTTAAATTCACATTCTCATCGCCAATAATGCTAATTATTGGAGCTGTATTGTCTGGAGTTATGACGTTAACTGTATTACTCTGGTCACTACTGTTGTTTGCAGCGTCTCTAGCGATGACGTGAAAACTATAGCTTTGTCCTGCGGACAGAGAGGACACATTATAATTTGTGTTCGTAGATGTTCCTAGAAAAATACCATTTTGGTATACATCATACGCGGTGACACCCACATTGTCAATAGAAGCAGTCCATGATAAATTAGTCTCTGTTTCAGTTGTATTATTTGCCTGTAAATTTAAAGGCGCTGAAGGACTTTCTGTATCAGGTGGATCAAGTGTAAGGATAACCTCAACATTACTAGATCCTGAGCTGTTACCCGCGGCATCTTTAGCAATAACGTTATAATTATAGGTCGTACTCGGAGATAATCCTGTAGCTTGATAATTCAATTGTGTTACTGTTGCAATAAGACTATTGTCTTGATAGACTTCATAAGCAACCACGCCCACATTATCAGACGATGCATTCCAATTTAGGTCAACACTATCAACAGTAATGTTGGTCGCTAATAAATTTTGAGGTGGTGACGGTGGAATAACATCTGGACCCGATGATATCCCTTTGATAATAACTGCATCAATAAACACTTGGTCATTATTTCCCGAAGCATCACAGACAATTCTAAATCTAGAATTTGAAGCAAAATTATAGGTATTGGAATCTATAGTAATCACTTCTTTGTTAAAATTGCCATTACTAAAGTCTGCTCCGCTAGTAAACGTAGCAACCGTGTTATACGAACTACCATCAAAAAACTGAACCCAGAAATCTTCTCCATTTTCCATACTATTCGCGAAGAAATGAAAGTCTATTTCTAAACTATCAAAACCCGTTGCATCGATTACTGGAGATGTCATTGAAGATGCTACACCGCTATTATCTCTTATTCGTATTGAAAACGAGCCTTCAAAGGATGAAGTCGATTGTATACGGGCACAATCATTACCTCCTTCTATCCAACCATCAAGACCTGTTTCAAAATAGCCTTCACTTAAGACATTATCCTGAGTGGTAAAAAATAGTGGCGATGAAAAAACAGAACTCGATGTGGCACAATTGGCATTAACCTCAACTTCATAGGTTGTGGAAAATGTAAGTCCCGTCAAATCAAAATTCGTTGTAGTTAGACTCGGAATAGTAATCCAATTTGTAGCTCCGGCCGTTCTATATCTTAAATCATAGGTCGCAGAAGGTACTGAAGCCCATGAAATTTGTGCCATATCCGACGTAATATTACTTGCGCTTAAGTTCGCTGGCGGTACGGATGCATCACATGGCAATTCTATGGTTGTAACCTTAAAATCATCAAATGTGAAACCTTCAAAATCGACATTAACGTATGAATCTTCCCTATTGCTACCGTCGGTTCTAAAATCGAATCGGAAAAAGACATTACTTTGACCTAGTAAAAATGAATTCTGACTGGCATCGATGACAATTTCTTCCATAGTCCATCGATCTTGAGTATCACCATCATAAAGAGGCTCTCCATCAGGCTGAAAATTATTATTGGTTGACGATTTTCCTGAATAGGTATTATTAATATTTGGCGCGCCAGGCTTCGTTAGGCGACCACAGAGCGGTGTCCATGTAGATCCATTTGTAGAGGCTTCAATTTGAACGTAATCAAAACTACGTTCCAAATCCCATTTGGCATAATATTGAAGAATAGCTTGAGAAGCACTCGATAAGTCGATAGTATTTGTTAGTTGAAGTTGTGTACTTATGCTGTTTCCATAAGCCCCAGAATTAGTGGTGATAGCCGAGGTTCCCGAAAAAGCATCCGAAGTTACAGCCCAGGAGCCTCCGTTTGCTGTCCAATTATTTAATCCTGTTGCATCTGGATTGTCCGCTAAAACAACGTTTGGTGAATAAATCTTTTTGATGTTGGCTTCAAACAATACATTATCCGTAGTATAATCATTGGTTAATGTGACCTTATACTCGATTTCTTCGTTTGGTTGAATACCCGAATTGAGTGTGTAGTTAATAGACACATTATTCTGCTGTAAAACAGCCATACCGTTTAATGTCACTGCGCTACCGATACTCGCAATATTTGAAGATACAGGTGTCACTGTAACTGTAAATGCACTCGCTTTTTGTCCCAAATTTTCAACTGCAAAATCCAATGTGCCCGAAAGCGTATTGATATCGGTTTGGCTCAAGTCATGAAGCTTGGCGTACTTTCCACTGAAGTAAGCGGCCAAGAAATTCATACGCATGGCACGCTTGGCAATTGGAACAAAATTTGACGGTGCCGGCCAAAAGCCACTTCCTGTTGCTCCAGCCTCGGCACTAGATCCGTTTTCTGGTGTCCAAGCCAGTGTTTGTTTTCCTGAGCCTGTGCCCGTTGGTGTTCCATTGGCACTTACTCCCGCTGGCCCTCCAAGCATCCAATCGTTCATATTGCCACTATTCAATGCACTAATCGACGTACTCGGCCCATGAGCATAACGATTATAGGCCGTCATGTCGTGGTTGTATTTTGAATATTCATCCGGTCGAGGATTCGTGATTGTTGTTCCTGCGTAAGCGTGAAGCATTGCGTTTTTAAAAGAGTGGTGATTTAGGGCTAATTCAAAATCATGCAGTAAAAAGAAATCGCGCATAATCTGGGTTTCATTCTCAGAAAACGGCGCAGACCCTAAATAAGTTTGGCTACACGGATCTGAAGAAGCTCCTCCGTTACCCCAATAATATGCGGAGTTACGATTTAAATCCACTCCATAATCGTCTGATGTACTTACTGTTCCACAAGATCCAACAATGTTTCTGTTTTTACGTTGCAAACCTCCACCATTTGGCGCTATATTTTGATTGTGCACAAAACCATCAGGATTAAATACAGGGATAAAATAAAGCGCTTGATTATTCACTAAAGCACGTACGGCTGGGTCAGAATCATAATTCTCTAGCAAATACCACATAAAGAACAGTTGATTCATCACCGTTGCAGATTCCCTAGAGTGAATTAAGGATTGGTATAGTGTTTCTGGCTCATTGGGTTCATCTATATCTGGATTATCCGAAATGCGTACATAGTAAACTGTTCTGCCTTCAATTGTAGTTTGTCCACTTGGTGAGGCATTTGCTTTAGCCGATATTAAGTTAGGATATTGAGACCGCATGTCGTCCAACTCTTGAAGCACCATATCAAAAGTGAGACACCCTCCAAAGGAATTAGGTGAAGGATTAGGGTTTAAATTGAAATTATTGGGGACTGCCCAATCAATTTCTTCGCAATCATCATGTTGGCCCACATTATTAATAACTTCCGTAACGCTAAATGTGCGCTGCATGGCCGATTGCATTTTCATGCTTTGTAATTCTGCTTTGGCGGATTCCAATTCTTGCTCTGAGCGTTTAGAATAGAAATCGATAAGGTCTTCAACCAAAACATTATACCGAATCCCGTTAGCATCTAAACGTTGTAACTCAGTACCACTAAGCTCTAACTGAATTCTACCATTGGTGTGAATAACACCACAGCCCAAATCAATGCCCAAGGCATCTAATTGGTTCATGGTTGCATCACCTAAACTTGGTACTTGAACCCGTTTATAAATTGTATTATTTTCTGAATTAGAATCGGAATTCTGAGCATTTAGTCCAACACTCAATAAGCACGCAAGTGCAAGAAGGGAAATAAGTTTCATCACAATTGATTTAATAGCCGCAACAATGTATGAAGACGGCTCTGCATTTGAGGGATGACGATAGTTAAATTTCAACAGATTACTGTTAATAATTCCAGCTTTAATTTCTTCCGATTACGGTTTTTCCGTAATTAAAAAACCCAGATTATCGCTAATCTGGGTTTTCAGTTTATATACCTTTAAGTAATTATTCTTTTACAAATCTTTGAACCTCTCTAATACGATTTGAAGATTCTAAAACAACCATATAAATTCCTTGATTAAGTTTTGATATGTTGAGTTGCTTTTCTAAACCTGAATTTGACATGGAAGACCAATTTTGAGTATTAACAACTCTACCGTGTAAGTCATAAACTCTCAATGAGAAATCTACTGCTTCGTTGTTCCTAGTATCAAATCCTAGTCTAATATTTAATTCTGATTTTGCAGGATTTGGATAAACCGTAAAATCCTTGATATCAAAATTATTTCCTACATCAATAGTTGCTACATTGCTATTAGCCACCGCACCAGTACTTTGCTCACAAAAATCTATAGTCGAGAGAGAGATACTTAAGGACGTAGAGCTTCCCGACACACCGTTGCTTAAGGATACCGTAATTTCAGAAACAAATTCCGAAATACTCACATTTGCCGTACTCTGGTTAGCACCGCTATAAGTATTAAATGTTTGTGTCTGTCCATTAGAATCCACAAATGTTACTGTTGCTACTTCTTCAAATCTATTCCTTGGATTACCATTAATTCTTCCATCTAATCCAGAGATACTAAAGCTTACATCTTTAGAAAGATTAGAAAACGAATAACTTACTGAACTTGATCCTCCTCCAGAGTGATTTAAAACACTAGGGCTAAAGTTTGCTGTTCCAGAACTACAATCACAATCATCTGGCACTCCATTTCCATCAAGATCTACATTATCGTCGCCACCTGGGCAGATATCGTCACCATCGCAAACACCATCGCCATCGGTATCTGCAAACGTACCTGCACAATTACAATCTGGCCCATACACATCATTTATGGTACAAGGATCGCCATCGTCACAACTGGTACCAATGAGATTATCGTCAAGTTCTGGACAAACATCATCCTCATCACAAACACCATCACCATCTGAGTCTGTACAATTTAGTGTTACACAAGATTGTACTGAGCTGAGTGTAACACTCATTGTACTTCCTGCGTTACCGTCAAACGCATCAGACAAGGCTACAGTAACTGACTGTACAATACCTGTTATAGATACGTTAACACTACTTGTTGTATTACCTGTGAAGGTTCCAAAATTCTGGGATACGCCATTACCATCAGTGTATGTAATAACTACTCTGTCTATAAATCTCCTGTTTGGGTTACCACCTGTTCTTGCATTTAATTCTGTAATCGTAAAACTTACATCTTCATGATTACCGCCACCGAAATTAAGTGTCGTTGTTGTTGACTCAGTTCCCGAGTGATTCAAAGTGCCTGAATTAAAGTTGCTCGTGGTTGGTGAACATTCTACGCTAGTTGTTACTGACACACTGTTACTCTGAGCAGACAAATTTCCTGAAGTATCTCTTGCTCTTACAGTAAATGCATATGTTGTCGACTGAGCCAAACCTGTAGCTTGATAAGACGTAGCGCTAACCGTAGCAATTAATACGCCATCTCGGAATACATCATAGTCTTCAACAGCGACATTGTCTGTAGATGCGCTCCATGATAAATCTGCTGAAGATGCCGCAACATTAGTTGCAGAAAGATTAGTAGGAACTGAAGGCGCTTGAGTATCCGGATCTAAAGTGGTTGCTTGAGTCGTTGCGCTTTTAGCGGATTCATTATTTGAAGCATCTCTAGCTAAAACTGTAAAGCCATACGTTGTAGATGCGGAAAGACCTGAAACTGATAAATTCGTCGAAGAAGTAGTTCCAATCGAAGTTCCATCTTGAAATACTTCATACTCTGAAACTCCTATATTGTCTGATGATGCATTCCAATTTAAATCTAAACTGTTTGTTGTAATATTAGAAGCTACTAAATTTTGAGGCACTGAAGGCGCTTCGGTATCTGGTACCGTTGTCGCAGTAAAAGTCCCTGTAAATACACCTCTACCATAGGTAGATGCTATTATGATATTATCTGTATCGTCACCACTTCTATCCCAATAGTCAAAAGCGGTTACACTGGCATCACTCATACCATTATACGCTTGTACCCAAGTAGGACTAGCATCATTAAAGTTAGACGTAGACCATGTTCCAAGTTGTGTCGCCAATACGGCTTCATTTCTATTTAATGGGTTTTGTAAAATATCCCTAACTGGGATATTTGGCAAATCACCTTCCTTACTCACCCAATTTGCACCACCATTTGAAGTAGCCCAAACACTAGTTACACCGTAATTATGAATGGTTACAAAAATATCATTTGCTGTTTCTCCATATCTTATCGAAGATACAGATCCAACAAATGGCGTTGAAATATTAGTCCAAGTAGCACCATTGTTTGTAACACCTGTAAGTTTAATTAAGTTTCCATTTTTAAGACCTACATGCCATGCATTAGCTTCAAAAGGTGAAGCTCTAAAGGCAGACGGCGCGGCAGTTAATAATGCATTTGTTAAGCTTCCACTAGATGTTGTTGCTACATTAATTGACTTTATAGCATTTCCTGTACTGTTAGAATTATTAGTTAAAAGTCTGTTGGCATCATCATCATAATCCATTTGATTGACAAAATCTCCTCGAGATTGGTCACTTGATAAGGTAGTTGCTCCTCCTTGACGACGACCCAATCCATTCCAAGGCAAATTGAACCTGTAAATCACATTAGCAACAAAAGTGGCTATCATGTATTGCCCATCTTGATCAACAAAAGTGTAGAAACCATCACCATCAGATAATTCCTCAGAACCATTAATACCTGGAGAGGCATTCGATCCTCTAAAAGCCTGTGATCCATTATCTTGAGCACCTGCGGTAAAGATAATATTGTTAGACCCAACGCCATCAGGGCCAATTCCTGCCTTAACATACTGAGTAACATTGTAATTATTATTTCTTACGCCTATTGCAGTTGAAGAATTAGAAGCGCTAGACAAACTTGAAGAATAATAGATACCGCCATCTGTTCCAAAAATAGCTTGATTAGAATTACCAGGTCTAAACGTCATAGCGTGCTGATCTGCATGAACTAAAGGTACAGGTAGCGTACTTAACCCCGGGTTATTTGACCATTTTGAAATTTGAGTCCAAGAGGAAGCTCCATTGGTTGACCTAAATAAATCTATACCCCCAACATACAGTACGTTGTCATTATTTGGGTCAACTTCAATCATTAGGTCATAGAACGCTTGACCTCTGGTGAAGTCATTTGATGGTATGCCTTGATCAGCATCATTTGGTAAAGCCCCATTAGAAACACTAGCAAAGGCATTTGTCGTTGTATAAATATTGACTGGACTTGTGCTTGTTGTGCCTTCTGTTAAGGCATACATTTTATTAGGATCAGTTGAAGATACTTCAATTTCAACTCTATCGGAATTTGGAAGTGGTGAAGCACCAGCTACTGTCCATGTAGTTCCGTTTGTAGAGCTAAAAACCTGTCCGCCACCAGCACCAAAACCGTTGGCAATTGTTGACATCCAAAGTGTGTTGTTTGCACTAATCTCAAAATCATTTGGTATCGCATAATACGTATTTGCTCCAGAAGTATTGGCTTCAAGATTTGCTGACTCTATTCTATTCCAAGTTGAACCACCATCAGTTGAATGATATAATCCCGCAGTTTGCAGTCCTAACCAGTTACTAGGGTTTGCGGCATCACCATATACGAATGCACCTACTCCAACGAATAATTCCGTATTACCATTATTATTCCATGCCTGTATATCATTCACATAAAATAAACCTGATAAGAATAAATTCGTAGCGCTAAATTCAAAAGTTCCTGCTCCTGCTGGAGGAATATTAACGGCATTCCAAGAGTTACCTCCATCATTGGTAACATAAACACCATTACCTACAACATCTCCTGCAGTATATTGCTCACCTGTACCAATAAACCAACGGTTAGAATTATTAGGATCAATACTAAATGTAGTAACTGATAAGTTCCCTGGAACATTCTGAATACGCTCCCACTGCGAATTAGTATTAGTAATATCTGTATTTTTCCAAAGACCTCCACTAACACCACCTGCATAGACTGTGTTGTTAGATGCATCGTTAGGGTCAAACCAAAGAGCTCTCGTACGGCCGCCAATATCATTTGGGCCACGTTCTTCCCAATCATTACCTGCTTCTCCAGGATTTCTATTTAGAGCACGTTGTTGCATAAGCTGTTCTCTAAGTATAGTCAATTGACCATCATCCAATCTACCTGTAGAAGGGTTTACGGTCAACTCCCACATTTGCTCAAAATATCGATTTGGCGGTAAGCCTTCTAGCTTTCTCTTTTTCTTATCCCAAGTTAAACTCTCTTTAAAGGGTGAATTGGCCAAAATTTCTGCATGATTAGCTCTCTGCTCTTCAACAGTAACTTGATTATTGACTTCTTCATCCTGAAGCCCAAAAGTAAGACCCCCAACGATGATAGCAACGCTTAGAAAAGCTCCAATTAGTAATCGTAAATTTTTAGTCATTTTTGATGGTTTTTATCAATTTTTTTATAATTCGCTCAAAGTATGAATATTATCTATTTTAAGTTGTTAAAATTTTAACTTTTCGATAATATTCAGTCTGAATCCTCCAAAATTTTCATGTTAATCGACTTTATCTTTTCAAATACTATCAATGGACTAAAAGCAAGGTGTATACGCAACAAAAAAAATCCAGACCATTTCTGGCCTGGATTTTTAATTGAGAAAAGTTAGTTAGTACTTATCGCTTTATCAATTTTAAGTTATCTCTTAGTCCATTAGTAGACTCTATGGATACCATGTAGATACCACCATTTAAGTTACTAATATCAACTTGCTTTTGGAAACGAGATGAACTGATGCCTGTCCACTGTGCTTGTTTTACAATCTTACCTGAAAGATCAAACACACGGAAGGTCACGTCTTGTGCTCCTGCCCTAGTATCCAATCCAAGGCTTACATTGATGTAAGACGATGCAGGATTAGGGAATACCTTAACTGAAGTTTCTATAACTGCTGGTTCAGCTTCCAATAAGTCCGTCGCAACATCATTTGCTTTTGTAGTTACACCTGCTGTTAAGCTGATATTATCAATAGCGACATCCGCTTGCCATGTGCTCCCTGTAACGCGATTGAATCGTAACTGCACGCTATTACCCGCATAGGCCGATAAATCAACAGTCTGGGATAACCATGAATTGGCTTTGTCTCCAGTTTCACTCCAAAGGGTTGTCCAGCTAACACCGTTATCATTACTGGCTTCTAAAGCAATGCTTCCCATATCGGCTGCACCATTCATATGATAGTTAAAGCTGAAACTTGCACTTGCTTGAGATGATAAGTCATAACAAGGTGATGTAATGATAGCGCGCTTGTTAGGATAGCCTGTTCCGTTTCCTGAAGCTTCCACATAAATGTAGTCACTTCCTTGAACTGCAGAAGAAGGTCCTGTACCGCTTGAAGGTGTGCCATTAGCATCCACTGTCCAATTGATATCGTCTGCATTAGACTGTGACCAATCTCCAATTGAGCCTTCAAAACCTTGACTATACGGGAATGACGTCACACCTCCTGAACACGATGGTGTTGTCACCTCACTGTTCGTTAAGCTGATATCATCTATCGCTACATCAGACTGCCAAGTTCCTCCAGTAATTCTGTTGAAACGCACTTGTATGCCACTTCCTAAATAAGATGCTAAATCTACATTTACGGTTAACCATTGGTTGCCTTGGTTTCCTGTTTGACTCCAAACACTCGTCCAAGTTGCACCTTCGTCATTGGTCACTTCTAAATCAACTCGTCCACCGTCCGTTGAACCAAACATGTGGTATTTGAATGAGAAGGTCGCTTCGGTCGCTGATGATAAGTCAAAACATGGCGATGTAATGATGGCTCTTCTATTAGGGAATCCTGTTCCGTTTCCTGATGCTTCAACATAAATATAGTTACTCCCTTGTATTGCACTTGCTGGTCCAGTCCCACTAGATGGTGTACCGTTGGCATCCACCGTCCAATTGATATCATCTGCACTAGACTGTGTCCAAGCACCGATACCGCTTTCAAAACCTTCAGCATAAGGGAAGGATGAAATCCCCCCAGAACAGCCATTGGCTGCTTCACTAACATTTATTGTTCTTGATACTGGTGTTGCCGCGTTTCCTGCAACATCACTAACATTATAGGTGAGCGTATATGTACCCGCCACATTTGTATTCACAGAACCCGCAACAACAATACTTGCTGTTAAGTTTCCATCTATATTATCTGTTGCTGTTGCACCTGCATCCGTAAAGGTGTCGCCAACGGTTAAATTGACTGTAGCTACTCCGTTTAATGTAATTACCGGAGCCGTTGTATCTGGATTTACAGTTACTGTTCTAGTTATTGATGTATTGTTACCTGCCGCATCACTAACACTATAAGTTAACGTGTAAGTTCCTGCTGTATTTGTATCAACCGTTCCTGTAGTTACAATACTTGAAGTTAGGTTTCCATCAACATTATCCGTTGCAGTGGCACCTTGCTCGTTGTAGGTTTGACCTAAATCCAAAGTAATGGAAGACGGTCCGTTTAACGTAATTACTGGCGCCGTTGTATCAGCATTCACATTCACAGTACGTGTTGCTGTCGCAGAGTTTCCGGCGGCATCACTAACCGTATACATAACCGCGTAAGTTCCAGCATTTGACGTATCAACTGTTCCTGAGGTTATAATGCTCGATGTTAAATCCCCATCGACATCATCCGTTGCGGTTGCACCCAATTCGTTATAAGCCTGTCCAACGAAAACGTCTATCGTTGAAGCACCATTTAAGGTAATAACCGGCGCTGTAGTATCAGGTCCAGAACCTTCAATGACTACGGTATAATCTTCAACTTCACCATACGTAAATGACTGACATGAGGTCGGTGTTGCATTATAACTCATGGTGACACGCATACGGGTAGAAACTTCAGATGCTGATGCAGGCACCGTAAACGATCCTGATACTGGCGTCTGCTCTGTTGGCGATTGTGAAAACACAAGCTCACCGGCATCCGTAAAGTCACCATCTTTGTTATAATCAATCCAAACACCATAACCTTCGTTATACACAGTTCCTGTCCATGTTGGCGTGATAGAAATTGTATACTGCGAATCTTTTGTCAATGTTGTTGAAATACTAGTAAAGTCTGAATAAAACTGTGCTCCAGAGGCATTGTCAATTGTATTCAATTGAACACGACTGATAAATTCATCATTCACATTAGAACTTTGAGATGCACAATAGGTAATCGGAACTGCTTCAGTAGTTACAGAAACCGTATTACTTTGATCTGAAATATTTCCAACAGCATCTTTAGCTCTAACTAGGAATGAATAGGTTGTCGCCGCTGCCAAACCATTTGCTGTAAAGGATGTATTGGCTGTATTCCCGACAACAACACCATCTCTAAATACATCATAACTTGTTACAGCGACATTATCTGTAGAAGCTGTCCAACTTAAATTGGTTGACGTTGCTGTTGTAGCAGAAGCCGAAAGACTTGTTGGTGCAGAAGGTGCTTGCGTATCTGGCGCTAAGGTTGTGACATTAGCTACATTACTCACAGCCGACTCATTGTTTGAAGCATCCTTGGCTCTTACTGTAAAAGCATAAGTCGTATTTGCCGTTAAGCCCGTTGCTTGATAATTAGTTGTAGTACCCGAAACCGTCGCAATAACAACTCCATCCCTTAAAATGTCATAATTCGCAACGCCTACATTATCTGTGGAAGCTGTCCAGCTTAAGTCAGCTGTCGTTTCAGTAATATTTGAAGCTGTTAAGTTTGAAGGCGCTGTCGGTGAATCCGTATCAACAACCGTAGTTGCTGTGAAAGTTCCAGTAAATACACCACGACCATAAGTTGAAGCAATGATGATGTTGTCTGTATCATCACCACTCTTATCCCAATAATCAAACGAGGTAACACTAGCATCGCTCATACCGTTATAAGCTTGTGCCCAAGTTGGATTCGCTGCATTGAAGTCTGATGTTGACCAAACCCCTAGTTGCGTTGCTAAAATTGCTTCGTTTCTATTCAATGGGTTTTGAAGCATATCTCTTACCGGGATATTAGGCAGATTACCATCTTTGGCAGTCCAGCTAGATCCTCCGTTAGAGGTCGCCCAAACATTAGTTACACCATAATTGTGAACCGTAACGAAAATATCATTCGCCGTAGCGCCGTATCTTACGGAAGACACAGACCCTACAAACGGAGTATTAATCGTTGAGAATGTCGCTGATGTATTTGTGACATTAGACAATCTTAATAAACCGCCATTAGCCAAACCGACATACCAAACATTGTTTGCAAAAGGTGAAGCTCTAAATGCCGTCGGCTTAGCGGTTAAGGCCGCATTGGTAATACTACCATTGCTGTTAGAGGCTACGTTGATTGATTTAATTGCATAGCTCGTTCCTGCTGAATTGTTAGTTAATAAACGATTGGCATTACTATCAAAATCCATTTGGTTTACAAAGTCACCACGAGATTGATCGCTAGATAATGTTGTTGCACCACCTTGACGACGACCTAAGCCATTCCAAGGTAAATTGAATCTGTAGATTACGTTATTGACGAATGTTGCAATCATATATTGTCCATCCTTATCAACAAAGGTGTAGAATCCATCACCATCACTCAGCTCTTCAGAACCGTTGATACCTGGTGTTGCATTAGCACCTCTAAACGCTTGTGACCCGTTGTCCTGTGCACCAGCTGTAAAGATGGTGTTTGAACTACTTTGCCCATCAGGACCAATACCTGCTTTTACATATTGCGTTACATTATAGTTGTTGTTTCTTACACTAATAGCAGAACCAGATCCTGTAGCAGCAGATAAACTTGATGCATAATAGATACCACCATCATTTCCGAAGATCGCTTGATTAGAGTTACCTGGTCTAAACGTCATGGCATGCTGATCCGCATGTACCAATGGCACGTTTAAGGTGTTCAATCCTGGGTTGTTAGACCATTTAGAAATCTGTGACCATGATGTACCGCTATTTGTAGTTCTGAACAAATCAATACCACCAACATAAACGATGTTATCATTGTTAGGATCGGCTTCAATCATTAAATCATAAAACGCCTGACCTCTTGTAAAGTCATTTGCTGCAATACCGTTATCTGCATCATTAGGCAAAGCTGTTTCCGTAACGCTTCCGAAAGCATTTGTTGTTCTGTAAATATGAACTGGTGCCGCTCCTGCACCCTGTGTTAAAGCGTATAATTTATTTGCGTTAGATGCTGAAGCTTCAATCTCAACACGATTAGAATCTGCCAAAGGCGATCCTGCTGCTTGGGTCCAGGTGGTTCCGTTTGTAGAACTGTAGACACGTCCACCACCACTTCCGAAGGCATTGTTAATAGTACCCATCCAAAGTCGGTTGTCAGCACCAACTTCTAAATCATTAGGGATAGCGTAGAACGTATTTGCCCCAGAAGTATTAGACTCCATTGCTGCACCTTCAATTCTGTTCCACGTTGCTCCACCATCTGTTGAATGGTACAATCCTGCAGTTTGCAATCCTAACCAGTTGGTTGGGTTACCAGCATCGCCATAGACTTGCGCACCAACACCAACAAAAAGTTCTGTGTTTCCATTGTTATTCCAAGCCAAAACATCATTAACATAGAATAAACCAGACAAGAATAAGTTAGAGGCGTTAAAATCAAAAGTATCTGCACCTGCTGGCGGAATGTTTACAGCATTCCACGTGTTACCGCCATCATTAGTGACATAGACACCATTACCTACAACATCACCAGCTGTATATTGTTCTCCTGTACCGATAAACCATCGGTTTGAGTTATTTGGGTCAACCGTAATAGAAGATACCGCTAAATTCCCAGGCACGTTCTGTACACGAGACCATTGCGAACTCGCACTGGTAATGTTTGTGTTTTTCCAAAGACCACCACTAACACCACCTGCATAAACGGTTTGGTTGTTTGAGTCATTTGGGTCGAACAGAATAGCTCTGGTACGTCCGCCAATATCATTTGGCCCACGTTCTTCCCAAGCATTTCCTGCGTCTCCTGGATTACGGTTAGCCTGTCTTTCTAAACGTAATTGCTCTCGCGTAATATTAAGTTCTTCATTATCTAATTTTCCAGTTGCAGGGTTAATGGTTAATTCCCACATCTGCTCAAAATAGCGGTTAGGAGGTAAACCCTCACGCTTACGTTTTTTCTTGTCCCAAGTCAGGGTTTCTTTAAATGGCGAGTTGGCCATTACTTTTTCATGAGCTTTGCGTTGCTCTTCTAGGGTAAGTTCTGTAGATTCGGCAGTTGAGGACGGCCAAAAGTAAACTGAGGCCATAACTATAGTTGCCAAAGCCACCAAGCTACCACCCAATACTCGTAATTGTTTCGTCATGTGTGATTTTAATTTATAGGATATTAAACAGCCAAAAAGGGACCGTTATTTTTTTTAACGGCTGAAAGTATTAAAATTTTGTTAATGCACAATTGCGTTGTAAATTTTTTCGATGAAATGTTGATAGGTTTTCAAAATTTTAGTGTCTCCATTACGAATTAGAAAATTTATATTTGTTTATGCAGAAAAAACCATTGCTTCAAATCGAAAATTTAGCCGTCGCCTTCAAATCAAAAACCGATTGGATCGAGGTTATACATCATATTAATTTTCAACTTGAAAAGAATGAAATATTAGCCGTTGTGGGCGAATCTGGTTCAGGGAAATCTGTTACCTCATTGGCCATTATGAACCTGTTGCCTAAAGGCATTTCAAAAATTACTTCTGGGTCAATTACTTATGAAGGTATAGATATTGAAAGTCTTTCAACATCTGAAAAACAACAGATTATCGGCAACGACATCTCCATGATTTTTCAGGAACCGATGAGTGCCTTAAATCCGTCCATGCGCTGTGGACTGCAGGTAGCTGAAATATTGAATCAGCATTCTAGCTTATCGTCTTCAGAAATAAAATCTGAAGTCCTAAATCTTTTCGAGAAAGTAAAACTTCCCGACCCTAAACACGCCTTTAAAGCGTATCCGCATCAACTGTCTGGCGGGCAGAAGCAACGGATTATTATTGCCATGGCGATTGCCAACAAACCAAAACTGTTGATTGCGGATGAGCCGACTACAGCGTTGGATGTTACGGTGCAAAAGGAGATTTTAGTGTTGTTAAAATCCCTTCAAGAAGAATATGGCATGAGCATATTGTTCATCTCACACGATTTAGCTTTGGTTTCTGAAATTGCAGACCGAGTCGTCGTAATGTATAAAGGAAACATTGAAGAACAAGGCGCTGTTAAAGACATTTTTAGAAGGCCTAAAGCTGACTATACAAAAGCCTTATTAAAGTCAAGACCAACAATGGATGAACGGTTAAAACGGCTTCCGACGATATCTGATATTGTGAACGATTCATTTTCTCCTGAAGTCATTTCCAAAGACACACGAAAAAAACAACACAAGGATATCTATGGTAAAGCGCCACTTCTGGAGGTTATCGATGTCGAAAAAGTGTATCTCTCAAAGTCTGGATGGCTAGGAAAACAGCACCAATTTAAAGCCGTAGATGGCGTAAGATTTAACGTATTTGAAGGCGAAACTTTAGGTTTGGTGGGTGAATCGGGTTGCGGAAAGTCTACACTTGGTAATGCTATCCTTCAGTTAGATAAAGCCACTTCGGGTATTATAAAATACAATGGTGTTGACATTACCAAACTTAAAGGAAATGCGCTTCGTCGTTTACGAAAGGATATTCAAATCATATTTCAAGACCCGTTTGCGTCGCTAAATCCAAGACTGACAGTTGGGCGTGCCATTATGGAACCTATGGAAGTGCATGGTATTGGAACATCATTTAACGACCGAAAAGAGAAAGTCCTTGCTCTTTTAGAACAA
Organism: Winogradskyella maritima; assembly: GCF_042650215.1. Classification (NCBI taxonomy): domain Bacteria; kingdom Pseudomonadati; phylum Bacteroidota; class Flavobacteriia; order Flavobacteriales; family Flavobacteriaceae; genus Winogradskyella; species Winogradskyella maritima. The sequence continues at coordinate 379,163 of NZ_JBHSAT010000004.1, forward strand.
GTTGGTTTGGAAGCATCCCATTTTAACCGCTATCCGCACGAATTTTCGGGAGGCCAACGCCAGCGTATAGGTATTGCACGCACTATTGCCTTAAATCCAAAATTGATTATCTGTGACGAGTCGGTATCCGCACTAGACATATCGGTACAAGCGCAAGTACTCAACTTATTGAATGACTTAAAAAAAACATTTGGGTTTACCTATATTTTTATTTCGCACGACTTAGCCGTTGTAAAATACATGGCAGACCAATTGTTGGTGATGAATAAAGGTAAAATTGAAGAGGCTGGCGAGGCGGACGCTATTTATGCCAACCCTGAAAAAGAGTATACAAAAAGATTAATTCATGCTATCCCAAAAGGGTTATAGCATGAATATCTTTTTTGCTAATTTAAACACACCTGAGACTAACTGAAGTGTATTTTCCATAGAAGATGGGGCGTCTTCTAAAGTAGGTTCTGGTAGATTCGGTTGTTGTTTCATAGGTTTAAATTTATGGTAGATTTGGGGTCTAATACCACTTACCATTCGAAATTACAGCAATAAAACGCTCTTTTTTCCTTTCTAATTCAATTGAAAAAGAAGCCGTAGCTAAGGCTATGCCTTAATTTTTAAATTTCTTATAAAGAAAAAAATCTTCATTTTCTTTTACTATAATTTCAAACGATAATTGGTATAACATAAATTAAGTTTATGGTAAACTTGGTTATTGATTTGGGATTGCTAATATGAAAACAATTATCGATTAATCAGCTAAAAAGCATAATTAATCGATGAAATACATATTATTTTAACCATTATTCAGTTTTTTCGTACAAAAAAGCCCGACACTGTCTTTCGGGCTTAGTAAATTTTTTGACGTTTGTTTAAACTATCATCTCTGGAATAATCCCCTCAACAATTAAATGCCCTTCCGTGGCTTTCTGTATCTCCTCCACAGAAACACCTGGTGCACGCTCCAATAATTTAAACCCTTTTTCCGTCACCTCTAAAACGGCAAGGTTAGTCACTACTTTTTTAACGCAACCCACACCAGTTAGGGGCAAGGAGCATCGTTTTAGTAGTTTTGATTCTCCTGCGCGATTGGTGTGCATCATGGCGACAATAATATTCTCTGCGCTAGCTACCAAATCCATCGCGCCACCCATACCTTTAACCATTTTTCCTGGAATTTTCCAATTAGCAATATCACCGTTTTCAGAAACTTCCATAGCGCCTAAAATGGTAAGGTCTACATGTTGCCCGCGAATCATGCTAAAACTCGTGGCGGAATCAAAAAATGATGCGCCAGGCAATGTTGTTATGGTTTGTTTTCCGGCATTGATGATATCGGCATCCTCTTCGCCTTCAAACGGAAAAGGTCCCATACCGAGCACGCCGTTTTCGCTTTGGAATTCAACCTCTATATCATCTCGTACATAATTGGCAACTAATGTAGGGATACCAATTCCTAGGTTGACGTAGTAACCATCCTTAACTTCTTTTGCTATGCGCTTTGCTATTCCGTTTTTGTCTAACATATTATATCTGTCATTCCTTTGTCTCGATTAATCGGGAGCAGGAATGTTATTAATTTATATATATTGGTTTACCATTACCCTTCGACTGCGCTCAGGTCGACAGCAGCGCTCAATTTTAAATTACAATTTACTTATTCTCTAGAGCGAACCGTTCGTTGCTCAATTCGTTTTTCATATTTGGCGCCTTTAAAAATGCGTTGCACAAATATCCCTGGAACATGAATTTGGTTAGGGTCCAATTCACCTGCAGGCAGTAATTCTTCTACCTCAGCGACCGTGATTTTAGCTGCGCCACACATATTAGGATTAAAGTTTCGGGCGGTTCCTTTGAAAATTAAATTACCCGCAGTATCACCCTTCCATGCTTTTACAAAAGCGTAATCTGCATCAAAAGCATATTCCAAAATATGCATCTTTCCATTAAATTCTCTTGATTCTTTACCTTCTGCAACTTCAGTTCCATAACCTGCTGGGGTATAAAAGGCAGGAAAGCCAGCTTGGGCTGCTCTACAGCGTTCGGCGAGAGTGCCTTGAGGAATAAGCTCAACATCCAACTCACCACTGAGCATTTGGCGTTCAAACTCATCATTCTCCCCAACATAAGAGGATATCATTTTTTTGATTTGCTTTTGTTGTAATAAGAAACCAAGTCCAAAATCATCCACACCTGCGTTATTGGAAATGCAGGTCAGTCCTTTTATATTTCGTTCAACAAGCTCGGCAATAGCATTCTCAGGTATACCGCTCAGCCCGAAACCGCCAAACATAAAGGTCATATTAGAAGCAACACCACTTAGTGCCTCCTTAACGGAAGCCACTTTTTTATTAATCATGCTTAAGTTTGATTTAGAGCAGTGAAGTTACAAAATATCTTAGGGATTATTACGCTCTAAAAATCGATTTCGTCTGAAACATTCTCCTCATCGTCGGCATCCTCATCCGTATCGTAATCTGCGAAATTGGTGCAATCTAGATTGATGGATAAGTTGCTAGGCCTTTCAAACTCTTCTTCGGAAACATTGAGGTTATCATCGGCATAACAAGCTTTCATGTACAAGCCCCAAATAGGCAATGCCATAGCTGCCCCCTGCCCATAATTTATACTTTTAAAATGAGCTGCCCGGTCTTCACCACCGACCCAAACGCCAGTGACTAAGTTAGGTACCATTCCCATAAACCAACCATCGCTCTGGTTTTGTGTAGTACCTGTTTTTCCTGCAATAGGATTATCAAACTCGTAAGGATATCCAGTTCCTATTTCCTTAAAAAGCGTCTGATTGACACGCCATTTATCACGTAAACGTTGCCCGGAACCATATTGTGTTACACCTTCCATAAGATTAACAGTAACATAAGCCACTTCTTCACTTAACACATCGCGGCTTTCTGGTTGAAACTGAAACAAAACCGTTCCGTTTTTATCTTCTATACGCGTGACTAAAACTGGCTTATTGTATACGCCTTTATTGGCAAAGGTTCCGTAGGCAGCAACCATTTCATACACACTAATGTCTGGCGTCCCCAAAGCAATGGCTGGTACTGGTAAAATGTCTTGTTCCACGCCTAATTTTTGTGCCATTTCTACGACCGGTTGAGGGCCAATTTCGTTCATTAAACGTGCCGTAATCGTGTTTGTTGAATTCGCTAAAGCAGACTTTAAGGTTTGAAACCCTGAATACCCACCGCCAGAATTTTTAGTAGTCCAAGCCTCTGGATTACCGAATTTATTTGCTTCAATAGTAATAGGTGCTTTAGGAAACGAGTCACAAGGCGACAATTGCAACTGGTCAATCGCTGTAGCGTAGACAAAAGGTTTAAAGGTAGAACCAATCTGACGCTTCCCTTGTTTTACCATGTCATATTGAAAGTGCCTGTAGTTCATACCTCCAACCCAGGCCTTGACGTGCCCTGTTTTAGGATCCATAGACATCATAGAGGCCCGTAAGAATTTTTTATAATAGCGTATGGAGTCTATAGGCTTCATAACTGTGTCAATCTCTACGTATTGTCCCTCTCTCCAAGCAAACACACTCATAGGTGTTGGTTTGTTAAAAGACGCTTCAATCTCCTTGTCTGTTTTGCCCAAATCGTATTTCATGTGACGGCGACGCTCAGAACGGCGTATGGCAGACTTCATGATACCATCGATTTCCTCGGATTCTAAATCTAAAAATGGCGCTGTAGGATTTCTATCTGGCGTATTCTGATTATCAAATTCTGCTTGCAATCTCGGCATGTGTTGTGCAATTGCATCTTCAGCATATTTCTGCATACGCGAATCTATAGTCGTATAGATTTTTAAACCATCATTATACAAATTGTACTTGGTGCCGTCTGGTTTTGGATTTTCTGCAATCCATTCTTTCATCACATTGGTTAAATGTGCTCTAAAGTAAGTCGCCAAACCTTCCCGATGTGATTCCGGTGTATAGTTTAAGTCGAGTTCAGTAGCCTGTAATGAGTCTTTGGTTTCTTCAGAAATGTAATCGTATTTCGCCATTTGTGCTAACACTACGTTTCTTCGGTTTCTGGTCCCAACCGGGTTTCTCGAAGGACGAGGATTGTACAAGGATGAATTTTTAAACATCCCAACCAACATCGCAGATTCTTTTACATCTAATTCTCGTGGTTCCTTTCCGAAGTAAATTCGAGCTGCAGAGCGAATACCATCGGCGTTGTTTCCAAAATCATAGATATTGAAATACATGGCAATGATTTCTTCCTTGGTATACTGTCTTTCTAAACGCGTTGCAATCACCCATTCTTTCACTTTCTGAAGCAGAGCGTTGGTTGTACTTTCCTTGTCTCGCACACCAATGAATAACTGCCTAGCCAATTGTTGTGTAATAGTACTTGCACCACCTTTATCTCTCAACGTCAACTTAGCAAATACAGCTCTTAAAAAGCCGCGTGCATCTATACCAGAGTGGTCGTAAAAACGAATGTCTTCCGTTGCCACCAATGCATCTACCAGATTCTTTGGTAATTCATCATAACCTACCGGCGTACGGTTGTCTTCAAAATAAAACTTGGCAAGGGTCTGGTCGTCTGAAGAAATGATTTCTGATGCCAAATTTGTTCTGGGGTTTTCTAAAACCGTATGGTCTGGCATTTCACCGAATGCACCCCAACTGGCTAATAAAAAAACGAATGCGAAGATTAAAACGCCACCTGTAAATGCCATCCAAAACCAGCGAATGTATTTTGAGAAATCTTGATTGTCAGCCTTTTTGGCCTTGGTTGTTTTAGTTGCCATTTGCCCCTAATTTGTGTGTTCTATTCTAAATCCTACTTCAGTAATACCTTCCAAAGTATCTACACCTGAAACGTCGCCCGACTTACGCATCGCCTGTTCAATGCTAATGGCGTACTCACCTTCTTCTATAAACTGAAATGGTTCTTCATGCCCTTTGTACCAGAGTTTACTTTCCTTAACATCGGTAAAGCCTTTACCTAATAATTCACCATTTGGCGCAGCCATTTTATATTCTAAAGTATCTGTAATCGTCTTTCCGTTTGGGTAAGACAACTCTGCAATTAAAAACAAATTATTGTATTTGTAATCGTTATTTGTCCGTACATTAATGAACAGATTGTGACTGCTTGAGGTGTCCAAATCTTTAACTTGAAACCTTATAATTTCATTCTTATCCCAACCCTTTGGTAGAGATTGGTACTCATCATACACACGATTTGAATCACAGGAACTGAAAGCTAGAAGCGTCACTAGGACGACTAAAAACTGATTAGTTCTTTTTGGCATTGTTCTTTGGATTTCGGTTGCGGTTACGATTGTTGTTTGAGTTACGTCTCTTATTTCTACGTTTCTTATTACCTTTTGGACTATCGAAACGTGTTAAACTGTCTTGACCTACAACGTTTTCAAATTCGGTTTTAGTCTCTACAATATGCTCAGCAGCATATTCTTCAAGACTGGCCACTTTTTCTTTTTTCTTGTTTTTGGTTATAATCTCATTGGCTTGGTCGGTGGTTAATACATGCCAATTCATCCATTCGCCTTCGTAAGCATACCACATCAATCCTTTGAATATATCTGTTTTTTGGCAGACCGCTTTTCCTTTTTCCGTGTACAACCGTGTATCTGTCTTCGGAAAGGCCTTTAATGCATCGAGGTAAGAATCTAATTCGTAATTTAAGCAGCATTTTAGTTTCCCGCATTGGCCCGCTAACTTTAAAGGGTTGAGCGATAATTGCTGATAACGCGCTGCTGAAGTACTTACCGAACGAAAATCCGTTAACCAAGTTGAGCAACACAATTCTCGCCCACAAGAGCCTATACCTCCAAGACGTGCGGCTTCTTGCCTAAAACCTACTTGACGCATTTCAATCCTGGTTCTAAATTCGCGAGCAAATACTTTAATCAATTCTCTAAAATCAACGCGTTCTTCAGCTGTGTAATAGAATGTCGCCTTGCTGCCGTCACCTTGAAACTCAATGTCTGAAATCTTCATCTTAAGATTCAAGTCTATCGCATACTGACGTGCCTTCACCTTCATGGGTTCCTCTTTGTCTCTAGATTTTGACCAAATGTCTATGTCTTTTTGGGAGGCTTTTCTGTATATTTTAAGCACATTTTCCTCGTCGTCAAGCTTAATTTTTTTGCGCTTCATCTGCACACGCACCAGCTCACCCGTTAGGGTAACCATGCCTACGTCATGTCCTGATTTTGCTTGGGTAGCGACAATATCGCCAATGCTCAATGTGAGGTTCTCTGTATTTTTGTAGTATTGTTTTCTGCCATTTTTAAATCGGACTTCAACACCTATAAAAGGGTCTTGTCCGTTTGGGAGTGACATGTTGGCCAACCAATCAAAAACCGTGAGTTTGTTGCAGCTATCTGTACCGCAAGTCCCGTTGTTTTTGCATCCTTTTGGTTGCCCGTCTTTACCAGTTGCACAACTGTTACAAGCCATAAAATTGTTATATATAATTCAGAATCAATATATTCTGAAAGGCGGATTCATAAATCTTCTAAGGACTAAATATAAAACTAATTTATGGACTTGTGAAGCTTTAAAAGCGACAATCGGAACTTCCGCTATTCCTTTGGTTTTATAGTATCAAAAATATTGCGGAGGTCCTTTTTATACGCCAAATGATCAGCCCTTCCTTTTTTGAAAATATCATTGCTATTTCCCTGACCGCGTCGCAGTGCTTTCTGTTCTTCGATCGGAAGTCTATTGACTTCCATACATTGTGTAGAACAGCAATTTTCCATTTGTTTTTTGCAATTTTCGCATTGAATAAATAACAAATGGCAAGCTTCGTTGGCGCAGTTGGTATGTAAATCGGCAGGCTCGCCACACTGGTGGCAATTGGCAATAACGTCATCTGAAATTCGTTCCGAACGACGCTGGTCAAAGACGAAATTTTTACCAATAAATTTATTGTCTAAGCCTTTTTCATTGATTTGACGAACGTAGTTTATGATACCGCCTTCTAATTGATAAACATTTTTGAAACCCTTGTGCTTGTAGTAAGCACTGGCTTTCTCGCAACGGATACCACCAGTGCAATACATCACCAATTTTTTGTCCTCTTTATGATCCTTCAGATCTTCTTCAATTAAATCCAAGGACTCTCTAAAGGTGTCAACATCTGGTGTTACCGCGTTTTTAAAATGGCCAATCTCACTTTCATAATGGTTACGCATGTCTACCAAGACCGTATCTGGATCTTCGATAAGTTCATTGAATTTTTCAGCATCGACATGAATACCTTTGTCGGTGACATCAAAGCTGTCATCATTTAGTCCGTCGGCTACGATTTTGTTTCGGACTTTGACTTTCAACTTTAAAAAGGCAAAATTATCATGCTCAATGGCGATATTCAGTCTTACGTTTTCAAGAAATTCAATGGAATCCAAATGCTTTTTAAAGGCTTCAAAATTATCAGCAGGGACAGAGAGCTGTGCATTTATGCCTTCAGTGGCCACGTAAATTCGACCAAGGACATCGAGCTCATTCCAAGTGATGAACAAGTGATTTCTGAATAATTCTGGGTTTTGGATTTTGGCGTACTTGTAGAAAGAGATGGTTAGGCGGTCTTGCCCGGCATCAATGATGAGTTGCTCTCTTTCCTTTGCGCTTAAGTTATTGTACAGTTGCATGCTATACCATATTTAAGATTAAAGTGAAAATTGTGGCGCAAAGATAGCTTTTTTAGGTAGTTAGGGAAATTTTGACAGCCAAACATAAAGCAATAAAAAAAGCGCCCTGACTTGGTCAACGCGCTTTTTTGAGGACTAACTCGTTATTATTAATTTTTTCATTAACTAATAAAACGAGTTTAGCCTCCATCGGCTTTACAGCTGCTGTTTAGTAAAATGGCAACTGAAACACCCAAAGTTTTACTGAATACAATTTTGGTAAAAAATTTCACTTTTTCAAAACTTTTGCCAAGGGCATTAATAGCAATTCTTTCCTTTTTCATTTAGTAGATGCAGAAAAGACGAAATGGTTGCGTCATAAATTGTAATCTCTTAAAAGAAATGGTATTTTTAACCTTCAGATTAACAGTGAAAATATTGACTATATGAGCAGTGAAAAAGACGCAAAATTAAAAGCATTAAAACTTACATTAGATAAGCTAGATAAGGCCTACGGTAAAGGCACAGTAATGAAAATGAGTGACCAATCCATAGTTGAAGTAGATGCTATTTCAACAGGGTCACTTGGCCTGGATATTGCCTTGGGAGTTGGCGGTTATCCGAGAGGTAGGGTTATAGAAATTTATGGTCCAGAATCTTCAGGTAAAACTACATTAACGCTTCACGCTATTGCTGAAGCTCAAAAGGCTGGAGGTATCGCTGCTTTCATTGATGCCGAACACGCTTTTGATCGCTTTTATGCCGAAAAATTAGGTGTAGATTTAGAAAACCTCATCATTTCACAACCTGATAATGGTGAGCAAGCTTTAGAAATTGCCGATAATTTGGTTCGCTCTGGCGCTATTGATATTATTGTTATCGATTCTGTTGCGGCCTTAACACCTAAAAGCGAAATCGAAGGCGAAATGGGAGATTCCAAAATGGGACTACATGCAAGATTAATGTCACAAGCCTTAAGAAAGCTAACAGGGTCTATTAGTAAAACCAACTGTACCATGATTTTCATTAATCAATTACGTGAAAAGATCGGTGTTATGTTTGGTAATCCTGAAACCACAACTGGTGGTAACGCCCTTAAATTTTACGCCTCTGTAAGACTAGACATAAGACGTTCTACACAAATTAAAGACAGTAACAGCACTGCAATGGGAAATAAAACCCGAGTTAAGGTTGTGAAGAACAAAGTAGCGCCGCCTTTTAAAATGGCTGAATTCGACATTATGTATGGCGAAGGCATCTCCAAAGTTGGGGAAGTTTTGGATATTGCTGTGGAGCATGAAATCATTAAAAAGAGTGGCTCCTGGTTTAGTTATGACGACACCAAACTTGGGCAAGGTCGTGATGCCGTCAAGGCATTGATAAAGGACAATCCCGAATTAATGGACGAGCTTGAAGAAAAGGTACGAGACGCTGTAAACAGTAAAACGGCTTGATATTTTAAAAAATCCTGATAAATTCAGGATTTTTTTAGTTTTAGACGCAACCATTTATACAATTTTGCATCTACGTAAGTAGCAAACTCAAATTGAAATATTTTAGAATGAAAAAATTAATAGTCCTTCTAGTAGCTCTTGGTCTTATGACCTCTTGTGACATCGGTGAAAGCGATCGGCCAAATTTCACTTTGGAAATTATGTCCATACAAAATGTTGATATACCTGACGAATTTATGTTAGGGGAGACTTATGAGATATCTATGGATTATACACGTCCAAATGGTTGTTATGAGTTTAGTGATTTTATTTATCAGGTAGATTTTAATGAAAGAACTGTTGCTGTCGTTGATGCAGTCTTTACTGACGTAAATTGTACTCAGGCCACTGTACAAGCTACCGTTAGTTTTGATTTTAGAGTAACCAGTAGTGAGGACTATGTGTTTCGGTTTTACCAAGGCCAGGTCGATGGAGAAGATCAATATTTAGTCGTAGAAGTGCCTGTTGTTGAATAATTAAACACCAAATGGTTTAATGTGAGTCTAGACCAACTCATTATAGATTGTAAAAATGAAAATGCTGCAGCACAAGAGCAACTCTACCATCGCTATGCTAGTAAACTGTTTTCGCTCTGCTTAAAGTATTCACGCAACTATGCCGAGGCGGAAGATGATTTACAAGACAGTTTCCTTATTATTTTTGAAAAAATAGGTCAATATAAAGGGAAAGGCTCTTTTGAAGGATGGTTAAAGCGGATTACCATTAACAATTCGCTACAGAAGTATCGCTCTGCTGGCGTTTATGATTTAGTCAATGAAGATGCGCTCGAAGACGATACAGAAGTTGAAATTGAAACAGATGACATTAGTTTAGACTATCTGTTAAAGATCATTCAAGAATTGCCAGAGCGGTATAGATTAGTGTTTAGTCTTTATGTTTTAGACGGCTATTCACATAATGAAATAAGTAACCTTTTGAAGATATCAATAGGCACCTCAAAATCAAATTTGGCCAGAGCCAGAATGATATTAAAAACAAAAATTGAAGAATACAAAGCGACTAAAAGTTCGCAAAGATTATAAATGAGTGAAAAGAAGAACATAGATCGGCTTTTTCAAGAAAAGTTCAAGGATTTTGAAGCCCATCCGAAGCCCGAAGTTTGGGACGCAATTCAAGCACGCTTAAATGCGAAAAAGAAAAAACGGCGTGTCGTGCCTATTTGGTGGCCATTGGGTGGTGTTGCCGCCGCCTTGCTATTGTTTTTTGCTCTTGGAGGTGCAAACATTTTTAATTCTGAAATTGAAACGGACACACCGATTGTAAATACAGAGCAAGATTTTAATATTGAAAACACCATTGAGAATTCTGAGGTTGAGAATCCATCAAGAAAAAATACGACTACCATAGAGACTATTGAAGTAGCTTCAGAAAACAAGAATGAAGATTCTGCTCCACTTGAAAAGACTTCAGGTAAAAACATGAAGTCTTCAAATTCGTCGAATACTTATAAAAAGTATAACGAAGCCGTTGCTGCTACCTCGCAAAATTCTTCAAGCTTAAAAGATAAAAAAGAGATAGACGACACCCTCAAATCTACCATTTCCAATACAACAACAGCTGTTTCAGACGTTGAGAAGTCTTCTGGAAAAACGCTGGAGAAAGAAACTGATGACAAGCAAGACAACGGTTTAAACAAAACGACAACTCTTCCTGTGGAAACAGAAAAGATCGCCTCTGTAGACCCAGAAAAAACCGAAGACAATTCTGAAAATCCCGGTATTGACATAAATGAAGCTATTGCTGAGGCAAACCCAAATAATGAAAAAGAAAAAGAAGAAGAAACGAAACTAAACAGGTGGAGCATTGCCCCCAATGTGGCGCCTGTTTATTTCAATTCTTTGGGTGGTGGATCAGCAGTTGGTGAACAATTCAGAAACAATTCTACCAGTGGTGATGTGACTATGAGCTACGGTATTTCTGGTAGCTACAACATCAATCCTAAACTTAAAATTAAGGCTGGGGTAAACAGAGTGGATTTAAACCATAGCACCGAGGGTGTTATTACGTTTGGAACGTCTGATTTTGCTTCACGTTCTCTTGCGTCAAATTTAGATAATATTAGTCCTGTTGCTGGCAGTGATGTCACGGTTATTAATTCTACAAACCTTTTGAGATCGTCCTCGCCAGGATCAGTAAACACTTTAGGAACAAGCAACTTAGATCAGCGTTTTGGTTTTATTGAAATCCCTGTTGCCGTGGAATATCGATTGTCCGAATCTCGATTTGGCGTTAATCTCTCTGGTGGTTTTAGTACGTTTATTTTAAATAAGAATGAGATTTTTACCGATGTTGCTGGTCAAAACACATTGATCGGTAATGCCAATAATATCAATGACACCAGTTTTAGTGCCAATTTTGGATTAGGCCTTGATTATAATCTGAGTGATACATTTTCACTGAATCTAGAGCCGACCTTTAAATATCAGATAAATACATTTAATAATACAAGTGACAATTTTAGGCCATTTTTAATTGGGATTTACAGTGGCCTGAGTTTTAAATTTTAGTTTTAGTTGGTTAGAATGTTGCCATAGAATATCCTTCTTTTGTGGCAACGCAGAAAGTCGCTCCGTCCCAAGAGCGACTTTTTTTTAGTCTGAAGACAGCTCTGCCAAAATAATGTTCCTTACATTTTCATTTAAAGATTTAGTATCTTCGATTGTAAGGTCTTCTGTCGGAAAAAAGTTATGAATTTTAGCTTTCATACGGCCAGGACTGCCACTAAAAAATGTATAAGAGAATCGTTTCTTATTGTCATAAAAGGTCAGGGGCACAACTGGAATTTTGTGATTTATGGCTAATCTAAAGGCGCCATCTTTAAAGGTGTCTAATGTAATCTGTTCGTCTGGCACACCTCCTTCTGGGAAGATACATATGCTTAAACCTTGTTTCAATCGGGCTTGTGCTCTCAGAAAAACGGCTTGTCGGCTTTTAGCACTAGTGCGATCCACAAGGATACAAGTGCGTTTATAGAAAAAACCAAACAACGGAATCTTGGCAAGTTCCTTCTTTCCAACAAAAACAAAAGGATTTTTTACCGCAATAAGCATGAGCATTATATCCGCCATTGACGTATGGTTGGCCACGAACATGTAGCTTTTTTTGGGGTCTGGCTTTTCTTCCTTGATGATTTTTGCGCTAAAGCCCATGCCAATTAAAATAAATCGCGCCCAAAAACGAGCGAGCCTAAAAAAGAACGGATACCATGACTCCTTAGAAATGGAAATCAACAAAATAGGAAACAATACAATGATTGGTATGGTCACCAAAATGTAAAACCAAATACGGTATAACAGCCAAAAAATGTATTTGAAGACTTTCATCATGCCAAAACTAGGCTATTTTAGTGAAATAGTAATAGAGAAAAATTTACCTTTGCCTTTGAGCTACGAAGCTTTGGCGAAGTAGCCTTATTATAAATTAAATAAGATTCCCGCTTTCATGGGATTTTAATATGGCCAGAATTTTAACCGGAATACAAAGTACAGGAACACCACATTTAGGGAACATCTTGGGCGCAATTTTACCCGCCATTGGCATGTCCCAAAAACCTGAAAACGAATCATTTTTGTTTATCGCCGATATGCATTCCTTAACGCAAATTAAAGATACAGAAACATTGAGAACCAATACTTATTCTACAGCTTCGGCTTGGTTGGCTTTAGGGTTGGATGTTGATAAAACCGTGTTTTATCGCCAAAGCGATGTGCCACAAGTCACGGAATTGTCTTGGTATTTGAGCTGTTTTTTTCCCTATCAGCGTCTCACTTTAGCGCACAGTTTTAAAGACAAGGCTGACCGGTTAGAAGACGTTAACGCGGGATTATTTACTTACCCGATGCTCATGGCCGCCGATATTTTACTGTATGATTCTGAAATTATTCCCGTAGGGAAAGATCAAGAGCAACATATTGAAATGACTAGAGACGTGGCTTCTCGCTTTCATGCTAAAATGGGAGAGACGTTTGTTTTACCGAAAGCTGATGTTCAAAAAGACACCATGTTGATCCCCGGTACTGATGGTGCAAAAATGAGTAAGAGCAAAGGGAATATCATCAACATCTTCTTGCCCGAAAAAAAACTAAGGAAGCAAATCATGTCTATAAAGACGGACAGCACCCCGCTTGAAGACCCCAAGGATTGGGCCACTTGCAAATGCTTTGCTATTTATAACCTACTAGCGAATGACACCCAAGTTGCCCAAATGAAGTCCAATTACGAAAAAGGAGGCTATGGTTATGGACACGCCAAACAAGCGTTGTTTGAATTGATTTTGGAACGTTTCTCCGAAGCCCGTGAGCGCTACGATTATTTTATGGCCAATCTCAACGAAGTTGATGAGCGTTTGGCTGTTGGTGCTGAAAAAGCAAAGACGGTTGCGGATGAGGTGTTGAGACGCGTGCGCGATAAGGTTGGGTATTAATCGCCAAATTCCTGCGAAGGCAGGAATCTTAAGAAAACATATAAATTCTTACACCCCTAAAGTCCCCTCAAGGGGACAATCCTAAAATCATACTTAGAACCATTATCCCCTTGAGGGGACTTTAGGGGTGTTTTTAATATTTCAAAAAACTCATCAATTCATTATATCACCTCAAATAACTTCCCAGGCAAAGGCCTAACCACACCTTTCAATTCCATATTCAATAAAATACCAGCAATTTTGTAGGTGGGCATGTTACAATTTAACGCAATAATGTCAAGCATTTGTTTGTCGTTCTCTTTTAAGTAGCGATAAATGGTTTTTTCGTCATTATCCAATTCTACAAACAATTGTTTTTGTACTACAGGTTTCGCTTTTTCTTCGAGTTCCCAATTGAGGATATAGGGCACATCCATAGGATTAGACAATAAATGTGCGCGCTGAAATTTTATGAGATTATTACAACCTACACTTTGGCTGTCTGTGGTTCTACCTGGAACAGCAAACACTTCCCGGTTATACGAATTTGCAATATCTGCCGTGACCAAGCTTCCGCCTTTTTCTGCAGATTCTATTACGATTGTAGCTTCACTAAGACCCGCTATAATACGATTTCGTTTTAAAAAATTATTACGGTCAAATTCATCAGAACTCCAAAAGTCGGTAAAGAAACCACCGTTTTTTTCTACATCGGCAACATATTTTTCATGGGTTTTAGGATAGATCTGATTCAAGCCATGCGCCAAACAACCCACCGTTTGCAAATTGTGTTTTATAGCCGCTTTCTGCGCCGTAATATCCGTTCCATAAGCAAAGCCCGACACAATTACAGGATCAAAAGGTGACAGTGCTTCCACCAATTTTTCACAAAAGGCAATACCGCTTGTGGTGATTTTTCGAGTGCCGACAATACTGATGATGCGTTTATCCTTTAAATCGATATTCCCCGACTGAAACAACAGAATTGGACTATCAATACAATGCTTCAACTTATCAGGATAATTCCTGTCCATAAAATAGGAATAGACAATGTCGTTGTCTTTAATGAATCGAAGTTCCTTTTCTGCCTCATCACGATGAATGCTATCAAACAGTCCTTGTAGTGTAATTGCACCAACACCATCAATCTTCAACAGATTGGTTTTCTTTTCCTTTAAAACCGCTTCGGCAGACCCACAATGCGCTATTAGTTTTTTAGCAGTAGTCGATCCGATTTTTGGAACATGTTGTAGCGTTAAAATATGAAGCAGTTGCTCGTCAGACATCATTAAAAATTAGAGCTTAAAAATAACCAAAATTTCAGTTGTTAATAACTCTGTTTTATTGGGTTTCGGTGGCATACAAAAATTTTTAACTTTGTTAATATGCAACTACAGACCTACATCAGCGACTTACTCTACCGTTACGATTGTGTAACAGTACCTCACTTCGGTGCGTTTTTAACCAATCGTGTTTCGGCTAGGATTCACGAAACCACACATACCTTTTACCCGCCCAAAAAAGTGTTGAGCTTTAATGAGCAACTTCAAAACAACGATGGCTTATTGTGTCATTATGTAGCAGATGTTCAGAAAGTACCGTATGTGGTTGCCGTTGAAAAGGTGTCTAATTACGTGAAATCACTTAAGTCTGAATTAGTTCAAGGCGAAACCGTAACCTTTGAAAACATTGGTGCATTAGCTTTAAATGCTGAAGGTAAAATCACATTTGAACCCTCACAGAGCATCAATTATTTAACCGATGCTTTTGGGCTTTCGCATTTTACATCAAAAGATGTGACACGAGAAGTTTTAAAGCAAGAAGCGCAACAACTTGAAGATAAAGCACCGATTGCCATTACTCCTGAGAAACGTGGCAATTCCAATTGGCTCAAATATGCGGCAGCTGCAGTCATTGTTTTGGGCTTAACCAGTTTTGGTGCGGCCAAATATTACGAAGGTACCATCGTTGACCATAACGAACTAGCACAACAAGAAGCCAATGAGCAGTTAGAAGCCAAAGTGCAAGAGGCGACGTTTGTGATTAGCAATCCGCTTCCTGCGGCAACGCTAACTGTTGAAAAACCAAAAGGCAATTATCATATTGTAGCCGGTGCTTTTAGAATTGAAGAAAATTCCAAGAAAAAAGTAAAACAACTTCGAGATAAAGGCTACAAAGCCAGAACCATCGGTAAGAACCGTTATGGGCTTTACGAAGTCGTTTACGAAAGTTTTGAAAAACGCTCCGAAGCCACTAGAGCTATGTATAAAATTAGACGAGAGTCTAATCGTGAAGCATGGTTGTTAGTGCGAAATTTAGAAAATTAAATATCTGCTTAATGTAGTATCCAGACCTGTCAGGTTTTAAATATCTGACAGGTCTTTTTTGTTACCTTTGCAGACTCATAGTTTCTTGATATCTCGAAACCATTTTTTTTACAAACCTATGCAAGCACGTACCGCATTTCAGTCTAAAACAGTAGTAACCGACTTGGTCTTGCCAAGCGAAACCAATCCCATTAACAATCTATTTGGTGGCGAGTTATTAGCTCGGATGGACAGAGCTGCCAGTATTGCCGCACGTCGTCACTCTAGACGCATTGTGGTGACAGCTTCTGTAAACCATGTAGCATTTAACCGTGCTGTACCATTAGGAAGTGTCGTTATGATTGAAGCCAAAGTCTCCCGTGCTTTTACCTCGTCTATGGAAGTGTATATGGACGTTTGGATTGAAGATCGCGAATCGGGCGAATGTATTAAGGCAAACGAAGCTATTTACACCTTTGTTGCTGTGGATGAAACTGGTAGACCAGTTAAAGTACCTGAGCTTATCCCAGAAACCCAGTTGGAAAAGGAACGTTTTGATGCCGCTTTGCGACGTAAACAGTTAAGTTTAGTTTTAGCCGGAAAGATGAAACCAGACGAAGCCACAGAATTGAAGGCTTTGTTTAAATAAGCTATTTTTTAGCCAACCAATATTCTGGATTAGTTTCCTTGTCGTTTTTATAGACCCTAAAGCCCAGTAAGGTTTCTCCTGTAAATTGGTTAGTAAACACCTCTCCTATCTCTTGGCCAACGCCAATTTTGTCTCCAGGCTTTACATATACCTTTGATAAATTAAAATAGACGGTGAGGTAGTTTCCATGGCGTATCATAACTCCTGGATTTGCATTTTTTATCACCAAAATTCTTGAAACTTCGCCACTGAATACTGCTTTAACTTTGGCGTTCTTTTCTGTGGCAATTCGGATGCCTTTAAAGTTCTGTGTTACCGAATTATCAATAGTAGAGCGTTGGTTACCATATCGTGTTCTTATAACACCTCGTTCTACTGGCCAGCCTAACTTTCCTTTATTTGCTTCAAAATTAGATGCCAACTTTTTTCCTTCTGGCGTCAACACAAATTGATTTGAATTTGTGGATTTCCCCGCTTTTTTGTTCGAAGCCGCAATGGCTTCCCGAATCAATCGGTCAATCTCTCTGTCTATTCTTTCCTTTTCTTGACGCTTCTTTTTTAAGCTCGCCAAATGTTTATTCATATCCTTTTTAACCGATGCCATTAAGGATTCTTGCGCTTTTACTTCCTCTTCGAGCTCACGTTTGGCTTTTCGGTTTTCGGCAATCAATTTTTGCTTGTCTTCCTTTTGTTTTAAAAGCGTAACGTTCAAATCTTGTAGCGATTGGGTCTTCAATTTTATATCGGCAGCCTGCTGTTTTTGATACTCTTTGTACTGATTGATATATTGCAATCGCTTGTAAGCTTGTTTAAAGTTTTCGGACGACAATAGAAACATCACTTTACTCTGCTCAGAACGGCTTTTATAGGTCTTCACCACCATTTGGGCATAATCTTCTTTTAGCTCCTTCAACTGCTCCCTAAGGTTGGTAATCTCTTTTTGATTAGCATTAATTTCGCGCGTCAATTGATTGGCTTGGTCGTTGGTAACTTTGATTAAATTTCTTCTGACGGAAATCTTGTAATTCACATCTTCGACTTGCGTGAGAATTGAGCGTTCTTTCTTTTTGTCTGAAGAATACAAAGCATTCAACTCCTTAATCTGTCGCAATAAGCTCTGGCGTTCGGCCTCCAATGCTTTCTGCTTTTCGCTTTGCGAAAATGCAAATTGCGGACCTCCAACAAGGACAAACATAAAGATGACTATGAAAGACTTCAGCTTCATTATTTGATTTTTATTTCGGTATAACCTGAAGGAATGGTAAATGGGAAACGTACCTCATCATTCAGTTTCATGGACTTTAATTCCATGTCTATAATCACTTCCTCGGTGTCTTCAACGGCTATGATTTTAATGGTCGCTGGAAGTACCACTTTGTCCACGGTTTGGTACGAACTATAATCGATTTGAAGAAAACGACGCTCCTTAATTTGTTGCAATTGCAAAGAATCTAGTTTAAAGTATGAAGGGTTAATTAAGTAGAAAAGTTCCATTATCTCATTCTGAACTTCGGGCGATAGTACATACGAATTATTCATTACCTCCACCTGATGCGGTTGGGCTTTCAAATCAAAAATTGCTTGTCCCAATAACACATTCTGAACCTTTTGAAAATCTAAATCGATACCGGCAACATCGCTCAACAAACTAAAATCGCCATCGAAATACGTATTGTCGCCTTTGTTGTAAAACCGAACACGGTCTGGCGTAATCATCAATCGTGCGAGATTCAACGGCGCAGATAACCAAATAACTTTGTCCTTTTCCATTCGAAGACTAAAGGTAGCGCCTTGGGATTTTTCATTTTGGGTGAGGTCTATTTTTGCTCTACCTTGTAGCGTATTGAACTTGGTTGTTCTATTTAAATGTTCCTTCATGACCGTTTTTGCAGGTACTTTAGCACTTGCCTTGCCTTCGGCAATTAATCGTTTTGTAGAGCTACATGAGGAAAGCGTGACTACCAACAAAAGTAACATTGATAATTTACGGGATAAAAGCGAAGCGGTTTGAGGCCTTAAATTCATACTTAGTTTTGGGCTTTTAGTTTTTCTGCCTTTTTAGCAAACGCTTCAGACTGCGCCATATTGTTTTCGAGCCTGTATGCTACACTTAATTGCTGGTAAAAATCAGCTTCCATTTTTGGGTCATCAATCAGAAAATCGAGTCCCATCTCTAACTGTTCAATGGCCTTTTTGGGTGCATTCAGTTTGTTATGTGCTACACCATTGATTAAATATAAAATCGGTTGCGCAGGATACAATTCTAAAGCTTCACTACTTCGAGCTTCGGCAGTATCAAAGGCTTGCGAATCGAGCTCTAGAAGCAATACGTTTTTAAGAAAAAGAAAATTATTAGGTTCCTTGGCTAGAGCATCTTTATAGTTTTTTAAGGCTTTGGCTTTGTCGCCCGACTTTAAATAATACTCACCTAAATCGCTTAAACTTTTGGTCGATGTATTGATCTCGGTTTGCGAGGTGACTTCTAGTAAATCGTCTTCGTACTGTGGATTCTGCTCTACAAAATCCACAAAATCCTTAAGCACTTTGGCCTTTGCGTCGTTATTGATTTCTGGTGCGCTTAATACAATTTTCATGGACGAAATGGCCCCTTCGGTTTGGCCTCTATCCATATAGAATTTGTATAAAGCCAAATGCACCAATTTGGAATCGGGCTTTTGTTGTAGCCAGTTCTCTGCCGCTTGAAAGGCCTTATTTTCTTGACCAGCTTCACTGTACCTGTATATGAGTTTTAAATGGTTTTCTTCATTATTAGGATTGGCCGCTACACGCTTTTCCAAATCTTTGATACGGTCTGTATCATTGCCTGAAATGTCATAGATGTCATTTCGCATTGTGTCTCTCAACTCATTTGCGCCAAGTTCGCTGTCTAGCTCGTCCAGTAATAATAAAGCGTCTTGATATTGCTGTTTTTTCACATAAAGCGTCGCCAAATCCATTTTATAATCGGGATGAAACTGTACCAATTGTTTTACAGTTGCAATGGCGTTGTCCAAATCGTTATTTAGTGCGTAAACATCATAGAGCTCGTCTAGAATCCATTCGTTATCGGGTTGCATAGATACCGCTTTCTTAAGATTAGATGCGGCCGCTTCGTAGTTATCTAATAATTTATAATTCTTACCCAATTCGTAAAACAGAACGGGTTTAGAGCTGTCTAAATTCAAGCATTTTTGAAGGGCGTCAATAGCACGTTGGTAATTCTCAATACCCTTTTGTTTTAAGGCTTCAAAAAAGAATTCTTGGTATTCGTCTTCAACGTTGCCTAAATCATCGTCTGGTTTTTTGCTGAAATCGACTTGTGCGAATGCAAATATTGGCACTAGTAAAAGTGCAAGGGTGAGTTTGAGTATGTTTGATTTTAAATTCATTCTAGTCTTAGCTTAAACACTAAGGCAAACTTTATACCAATTGATTATCTAAAACTTCATACACTGTCATTCTGAACTTGTTTCAGAATCTCAAATACTAAATTTAGATAGACGCTGAATCAAGTTCAGCGTGACAAAATATTATTCTTTATTCCATAATCGTGTAATCCCCAATACTAATCTTAATAAAATTACCGTCGTATTTAACGTGATTACCAATCATAGCTTCGTCCAAAGTAGCATTTTTAATCGTCGTTTGCGTCTGAATTAGACTATTTTTAACGGTTGAATCACTTATGCTTGTGCCTTCGCCAATAGATACATTAGGGCCAATAGTGCTATTTTTAAGCACGACGTTTTTACCTACAAAACATGGTTCTATAATGGTAGAATTTTCTAAAACTAAAGAATCATCAACCATTTGCTCTTCGCCATCAGACTTTAAAAAACCTAACATCTTGGCGTTAGTTTCTAAGGTGACGTTTTTATTGCCACAGTCCATCCACTCGTCCACAGTCCCTGTTTTAAAGATGCGCCCATCGGCCATCATGCGTTTTATGCCGTCGTTGATTTGGTATTCGCCACCATTCATAATGTTTTCATCCAACACTTGCTGCAGTTTATCTTTCAATACTGCGACATCCTTAAAATAATAAATGCCGATTACGGCTTGGTCGCTTACAAAGGTTTCAGGCTTTTCAACCAATTCTATGATTTGATGTTGGTCATTTAATTTAACAACACCGTAGGCTTCAGGATTTGCAACACGCTTGGTCCAAATGACACTATCTGCAGTTGGGTCTAATTCGAATTCAGCCCTAATCAAGGTATCCGCATAAGCAATTACCGCTGGGCCAGAAAGCGACGGTTCAGCGCTCATAATAGCGTGACCTGTACCTAAAGGTTGGTCTTGTCTGTAAATTGACGCTTTTGCGCCTAAATCATTGGCTAACTGCGTAAGGCTTTGTACCACATCATCTCCAAAAAATGCTGGATCGCCCAAAACAAAAGCGATTTCTTCAATCGGTTGTTTTAAGACTTTGGCAATATCTTTTACCAATCTATGGACAATTGGTTGGCCTGCAACTGGAATTAATGGTTTTGGCACGGTTAAACTATGCGGTCTTAGACGAGAGCCTCGGCCCGCCATGGGTACTATTATTTTCATCGAAAAATGTTGATTCGGTTATTTGTTAAGTCGTTTATTCGGTTCCGGTACTCCCAAAACCACCCTCTCCTCTATCGGTAAAAGATAATTCTTTAGAAATTTCCCATTCTGCACGCTCGTGTTTGGCAATGACCAATTGGGCAATACGCTCTCCGTTGTTTATTGTAAAGTCCTCGTTGGATAGATTGACTAGAATAACCCCGATTTCCCCACGATAGTCCGCGTCAATCGTTCCAGGAGCGTTTAGTACGGTGATGCCTTTTTTGGCCGCTAAACCGCTTCTAGGACGTACTTGCGCCTCGTAGCCGATGGGTAGTTCTATAAACAAACCTGTTCCGACGATGCTTCGCTCTAAGGGTTTCAAAGTTCTTGATTCTGATAGATTCGCTCTTAAATCCATACCAGCAGACGCCTCAGTTTCGTAATGTGGCAGATCATGATTGGATTTGTTGATTATTTTAATTTTCATATTTTCAGTGTTCTGCCTTCCCTGAGGAAAGACACTCTTTTCTTTTTACTATTTAACGCTTTCGAAGTAGCTTTTTCAAGTCGTTTTTCTCGAAAAAAACCACCATCAGAATGAATACACACAAAAATAATGTTCCTATGAGAATATCGCCTTCAAACTGATAATAACTTAAAAATGCTAAGGCTGTAGACACTACGAGATATAAGGCTATTTTCCCTAATTCATAAGGCACAAAATAATGTCTTCGTCCTATGGCTAGTGATATCAGCATCATACTTCCATAAGCCAATAATGTAGCGTAGGCGCATGCCATGATTCCAATTTTTGGAATGAAAATCACATTAATTGCAACGGTAATAATGGCTCCAATAATTGAAATGTACATACCGTATTGTGTCTTATCCGTTAATTTATACCAAATGGAAAGGTTGTGGTAAATCCCTAAGCACAGATTGGCGAGTAAAATGATGGGCACAATGTCCAAGGCTAACAAATACGATTCTTGACCAATAAATAGTGGTTGAATGAGTTTGAGATAAACTGTAATAAGCAGTAACCCCAACGCACCGACGATGGTGAAATACTTAAGGATTGTGGCATAGGTTTGTTTGGCGTTAACTTCTTCGGAATGATTAAAAAAGAAAGGCTCTGCGCCCATTCTAAACGCTTGAATAAACAAAGTCATAAACACCGCCAACTTGTAACAAGCACTATAGGCACCATTGATGAACTCGCCTTTGTAATAAGGCAACAACCACTTATCTAAATTCTCATTAATAACAAATGCCAAACCGGCTACCATTATTGGTAATCCGTATCGTATAAGTTGTTTGAAAATGGCTTTATCAAAGACCATTTTTATCTTGAAGACAAACGGCAATACAGCCACAAGAATAATGGCGCTCGCTATAAGATTGGCTATAAAAATATACTCTACAGGGTTTTCAACCGGAAACAGATTCCTTAGCATTTCCGACCCCAAAGTCGCTGATAAAAAAAGGATGTTCAAAATCACAATGACTCCCACATTGAGCAATTTTAAAGCTGCAAATTTTAGTGGTCTTCCCGTTACTCTCAAATAGGCAAATGGGATGACAATTAACGTGTCCAATAATGTTATGGATACCAAGATGGTATAAAAGTCTTTATTGATTCTCAGCAGATCCGTAATGGAGTCACTAAATACGAATAACAGCAAGCCAAAGCCAATAGTACTTACGACGATTGAAATTAAAGCAGTTGATAGCACTTTTGCCTTTTCTTGTTGGCGACTAAAAAATCTAAAGAATGAGGTTTCTAAACCATATGTGAGGATGACATTGAAAAAGGCAGCGACAACGTAGAATTCCGTATTTTCCGAATAGCCTTCATTAGGTAATACGTCTGTATGAAGCTTGACTAACAGGAAATTGATTAAGCGTGGCAACACAATGGCCAGCCCATAAATTACTGTGTCCTTAAAAAACTTTTGGAGTACGCTCAAACCTGATTTTTACTGGCTTAAAAATAGAGTTTTTAAGCTAAATTCATCAGAGATTGTACGTTGAAAAAACAGGTTTAGTTTTTGGGCAAGTTATTTTGAGACTGAGGCTTGGCCGAAGGATAGAGATCAGCAGGCTTTTCTTTGATGTCAGTCAATTTAAAGTATTTAGTTTTATCGCCGTCTTTATAACTGACTACACATGCATTATCTTCTAATTTGAATGGGTTTTCACTTTTAGGCTCACTATGACTTTCAACTGAAGACCCTAAGCTCGGCTCGTTCATTTGGTTGCCTTCATTAACAAAGCGACCGATATACATTTTTGGACTTGCAGACTTGGTTTCAAGTTGAGCTACCTCGCCCCTAAAATATATGCTGTCTAAAACCACATTGTCGGACATGGTTTCTATAAAAACATTGATACCTGAGCCACCACCTTCTACACCAGCCACCCAACTTTGCATGTAAACCTCACCAAACTCTGTTGGTGCTTTCTCTTGAAGTTTTGGTATACTTGAGCATTGCATAAATAGTGAACATATTAGAGCAAAAACAGGTATTTTCATCACGGTTCTTATATTAATCATACTTCAGCTTTAAATAAAGTGTGCTATTTCTGTGCCAAAATTTAATTGACTGTAAATGACCATATTTGACCAATTGTTTTTACACCTGAATCATCAATGGTGTCCACGCGCCAGTAATAGGTTGCCCCTGCTGTTGCCGTTACGTCGAAATTCTCTGCACTTAAATTAGACTGGGTTAATGGTGGGTCAGTGGCTTCACCGAAGTATAGATCGTAAGACAATACATCATCAGTATCCGTGTCACTACCTGTCCAATCTAAAGTTACTGTACCTGCTGTTACTGTACCGCCATTTGCTGGAGCGTTCAACGCGGCAGTAAATGGAGCGTAATTTGATACGCCTTCTCCTGAGGTGTAAAAAGCTAAGGTTGATGATGCGGCTGAAACATTGCCTTGATTATCCGAAGCGGTAACATTCCAATAATAAGCTCTACCTCGTTGCAAGGTGATTGTTATACTATTGGTAGAAACTGTCCTGTTCTCCACAACATCCGTTAAATCTCTATCGTTTGCGATGATTAACCTGTAGATGATAGGGTCGCCATCTGGATCTGTAGAGGCCGACCATTGAAAATTTACTGTATTATCCGTACATAATAGGTTTGCTGTAGGAAAAACAATTTGAGACACTTCTGTTGGCGCTGCATTTGGAGGCGGTGGTGGTGGTCCATCATCGCCACCGCCACATGACACCAATAGTGCAAAAACAAATACTCCAATACTTCTTTTTAAATATAAACTCACAATTTTTATTTTTTTATAATCTTTATGGTTTGAGGTTCCTCTAATCCAAGCTGTACAAAATAGACACCGCTTCCAAAACGTGTAAACGAAAGATGTATTTTATTGGAATTTTCCACCTCAATGGTGTTTCCGTAAACTTGCTTACCTGTAATATCATAAACAAAAACGGGTAGATTAGATTTTTGAGTATTTGGTAGATTAATGTTAAGGATATCCGAAACAGGATTCGGTCCAAAAGACAACTCTCGGTTTCCACCCATTTGTATTAATTGACTCACTAATCCTTCACATTCCTTCGCCGATGTAATTTCCAAAAGGCCTTCTCCCGTAGTTACAACCTCAAATGTTCTCGAAGAAGAAACACTCACAACTTCGCCATTAAAACTGGCAGTAAACGGTGCTGTACCAGTTTGGATATTTACCGATGTAGTTTGTGAGGTTTCGCCATTTGAATTTCCATTATTATTTGCTACTGAAAACACAGCGTCTAGAGACTCCGCACTATCTATATTAATTTCAAAACACTGTTCAAAATCTCTTCCGTCAACAGATACACAAACTGTGTAGGCTCCAACAGGCAAATTGTCCAGCGTTAAAGAACTCCCAGCAATAGCTTGCGACTGATTAATGCCAGAGCCAAGTATAGCAACCGTATAATCAACAAAGGTTTCTACAACATTTATAATAATTTCTCCATTGTCTTGGCCTTCACAAGCTTCAGCAATGACTTCTAAAGAAATATTTTGAGGATCCTCGTAACTGGTGTCGCAAAGATCTCCAATAGTGTTATTATTGGCATCTTCTTGGTTTGGGTTTGCTGTCTCAGGACAGTTATCTTCACCATCTGCGACACCATCGCCATCGGCGTCTTCACAGGCATCTCCTATTCCGTCTCCATCCGAGTCTGTTTGATTTGCGTTTGAAGTGTTGGGACAATTATCATCGCTATCTAAAACACCATCTCCATCTGTATCTTGGCAAACATCCCCAATACCATTGTTATCTGAATCTGCTTGATCTGGGTTTGGCGTATTTATACAATTATCATCACTATTTATGATTCCATCTCCATCATTATCTCCAGTGTCATCAATATCAAACTGACCTGAAAAGACCCCTCTTCCGTAGGTGGAGACAAAAACCATATTATCGTCTCTTAAATCCATATCCGTTACACGTACATTAGACATACCATTCATTGCGGGCAACCAATTAGGACTAGGATCTCCAAAGTTTGACGTAAACCATACGCCGAGTTCTGTACCTATGATCACCTCATTTGGATTTAGAGGGTTCTGAAGAACAGCTTTGACTGGTAAATCTGGTAGATCACCTTCTTTTGCTTGCCAATTAACACCTCCGTTATTTGTGTACCATATATTTTGAACGCCATAATTGTGCACCGAAACAAATATCTCATCTTCATTGGCTCCGAATTCCACATCTGAAATACTTCCAATGATTTGGTTGTCGGCATCTAATTCTCGCCAAGTTGGACTGGAATTTGCTCTTTCTGCAATTAAAATATTACCCAATAAAGTACCAACCAAAAGTGTTGAATTATCCGTCGTGTATGGAGATACATTCATTGCCGTTGGACGACTCTGAAGTAGCGGGTCGGTAAGATCGGTTCTTGTTACACTTCCAACTCCTGGCTTCACATTTGAATACCTTCTTATAATAGAATTTGCTCCCGAAGAATAATTTGAATATAGAATATCTAAATTTGAATCCAATGCCTGTGGATTGATAAAAGAACCATTGCTCGCATCTTCAGAATTGATGGTTTTATCTTGGCCTGTTGTTAAATCTTCGGATCTAACAATACGGTTAAACACAAAATTTGTAATATAATATTGATCGCTACCATCTTGATCAAAAAAACTATAGGCGCCATCACCCCCAAACGCTGTCGACGAACTATTGATTCCTGAGTCAACATCATCGAAAAGTTGTGTCCCATTATCTTGAAGACCTCCTATGAAATGATCCGTATTTCCAGTAAATGCCGCTGTTGGCGCCACACCGACAGTGTAAAATTGTGATGTAATAAAACCTAATTCTCGTGAAGCAATGTTTTGACCTCTATCGCCAGAATAGTAAACACCTCCATCAGTACCAAAAAGAATTTTTTGGTTATCATTATTTGCAAATGTTACAGCATGCTGATCTGCATGCACAAGCGGAACATTTAAGGATGCAAGATTATTATTATTAGACCATTTAGAGATTTGAAGCCATAAAGACCCTCGGGTATCGGATCTAAAAAGATCAATCCCTCCAGCATAAAGAATCTGATCGCTGGTTGGGTCAACTTCAAGAACAAGGTCGTAAAATGCTTGTCCTCTTGTGAAATCGTTTGGAGGAATACCGTCATCGGCATCATCTGGTAAAGCCATATCAACAGTACCAGAAACAAAACCATCTGACGTTCGTTCCATTCTAACACCACCATTGATTTGCGCTAAAACATAAATGTTTCCCGCGTTTTGGGAAGATACTGCAATTTGCGTTCTAATACCGCCTGGAACACTATAGGCAAGAGTAAAATTTTCTCCGTCTTCGGAAGAAAA
This sequence comes from Winogradskyella maritima, assembly GCF_042650215.1. Taxonomy (NCBI): domain Bacteria; kingdom Pseudomonadati; phylum Bacteroidota; class Flavobacteriia; order Flavobacteriales; family Flavobacteriaceae; genus Winogradskyella; species Winogradskyella maritima. Next base: position 406,075 of record NZ_JBHSAT010000004.1, read on the forward strand.
TATCTGTCCGCCACCTTCACCATAAATTGAGCTTCGTGTTGTAGACATCCAAATTTTTCCATCGGCACCAATCTCAATATCATTAGGTTCATGCTTGTTTCCGTTAGATGTTAAAGGCACATTGACTTCGTTAAAAGAGATACCATTATCGACAGACTTATACAGACCCAGTTCTGGACCCCCTAAAAATGTTGGAACATTAGCATCGCCATAGATCGATTCTCCAGCTGCAATATAGATTTCGGAGACACCGTTATTATCTTTAATTTTTATGTCGTTAATATGTTGAATCCCATGGACCAATGTTCCCGTAAAATCACCAGTTGCTGGATTCAGAGAGCCGTTGACTACGCCTGAGGCCAATGCTGCCTCAATTAAATCGCCGTCTGCTTTTGAAATCATAACAGCAGGAATCGTTATTGTGTTATCCGTTCCAGCCATATTTATAGGAGAACCAGGTACATTATTAAGTACAATGGCCGCAATAGCCCCTGCGTCTTGAGCGTTCTTTACTTTAGCAACAAATGGACAATTCCCACGTCTAATCAACGCAATTTTTCCGCTAACATCCGCCCCAAAAACTGTACAACCTTCGGTAGCTTCTCCTGATGTATCATCTGCTAACACAAAATCAGCAGTAATAGTTGAATTAACCGTTCCTCCAAAACTATTAGTTTCAATGGAAGAATAGTCCCCTGCGATAGTGTTTGGTGAATTAACAGTTATATTTGAAGCAGATTCAAAAGTAGTATCTCCGGAAATACCTCCAAAAATTTGATTCCATGTTTCACCTCCATCTTCAGATTTCCATACCCCATCTCCATTGACATCACCACTCACGTAAGACTCTCCGGTGCCCGCATAAATAATATCAAAATTATTAGGGTCCTGAGCTAAAACCGTAACATTTAAATTACTTGGTATATCAACGCGTGTCCATGCTGAGCTAGCACTCGATATCTGTGTATTTCTCCATAGACCGCCACTAACGCCTCCAGCAAGAACAGTCTCGTTACTTGGATCATTCCTGTCAAAAATAACAGCTCGCGTTCTACCACCTACATTATTTGGGCCTCTTGACTCCCATGCAGTGTTCGTTGTCTCTCCAGGAGTTCGAAGTAATCGCTGTTGGTTAATATAGTCTCGTATATTTTTCAGATTCTCAAAAGTAGGCCGACCAAATATTGGATTCATTGTGAGTTCAAACTCTTCCTCATAGTACCTATTAGGCGGAAGGCCTTGCGCTTTTCGTTCCTTTTTTGACAACTTTAGTCTATCCTTATAAGGACTCTTCTTTAAATTTTCGTTGTGTAGATTTACGATATCATCGTTACTCTTGTTGGGGCTTTCTGTATTCTCGTTAAAAAAAATACTTGGCCAAACCAATACAAATAGTATTACTAGTGCAAAACTAGCGAAGATTAAAGCTTTCTTTTTCATAGGGTAAATTCTGGATTACTAATATCACATATAATTCATAAATTCTGTAGTATTCAATAACTTTTTAGCCAAAAAAATGACACGATAAATATTAATAGTCGAAAAATGTTTGTCATAATAACTTCACAACACAAAAAACCCAACGCATTGCGTTGGGTTTTGATATGTAATTAAAAGCTTTCCTTAATTATTCAAAGCCTCAGCGCCACCAACAATTTCTAAAATTTCATTGGTAATAGCTGCTTGTCTTGCCTTGTTATAAGTCAACTTTAATTGATCTCTTAGTTCTGTTGCGTTGTCAGTTGCTTTGTGCATTGCCGTCATACGCGCACCATGTTCAGAAGCGAAGGAATCTCTTATGGATTTATAGAGTTGAGTCTTTAATGACTTCGGAATTAATTCCTCAACAATCTCCTCTTTTGATTGTTCAAAGATATAATCCAAATTGGTGTTGGCTTCTCCTTCCATTGGAACAATTGGCAAGAATTGCTCGGTCATAACAATCTGTGTTGCCGCGTTCTTAAAGGAATTGTAAACGATTTCAATCTTATCGAATTTTCCTTCAACGAACATGTCCATTAAACGTTCAGCGATAGCGGCAGTATGGTCAAAAGTTAAATCATCAAACAGGGCACTTTCGTTAGCAATAACAGTATCGCTTTTTGAAAAGGCATCATTCACTTTCTTTCCAATAGCGAATATAGAAACATTCTTACCACTGTATTTCTCATTCTTCAGGTTTGCCACCTGCTTAATGATACTTGAGTTGAACGCTCCTGCCAAACCTCTATTAGAACTGATTCCTACAATAAGAACATTATTCACTTCGCGCTGATCAGCAAACTTACTTCCTGAGTCTGCATCTAAAGTGGCACTTAAACTCTGAAGTAATTCGGTTAGCTTATTAGAATAAGGACGCATCGCAGTAATAGCATCTTGGGCTTTCTTCAATTTTGCAGCAGATACCATTTTCATGGCACTGGTAATCTGCATCGTTGATGATACCGATGATATTCTGTTACGTATTTCTTTTAGATTCGCCATTCTTTATAGTTATAAAGACTCCTAGCCGAGACTAGGAGTGACATTAGTTTATTAAGCTCTATATTTTCCTGAAAGATCCTTAGCGACGCTAGTTAGCGTATCAATAACCTCATCAGTCAATTTCCCAGCTTTAAGGGTGTTCAAAGTATCTCTATGCTTCGCATTTAAGAACTCTAAATAATCTCTTTCAAATTCTTTTACTTTCTCAACAGGGACGTCTCTCAACAAGTTCTTAGAACCTGCATAGATAATTGCTACCTGATCTTCAACCGTAAAAGGATCATTCTGTGCTTGCTTTAAGATTTCAACATTACGCTTACCTTTTTCGATTACATTTAATGTTGATGCATCCAAGTCTGAACCAAACTTAGCAAAGGCTTCCAATTCACGGAACTGCGCCTGGTCTAACTTTAATGTACCAGATACTTTTTTCATGGATTTAATCTGTGCATTACCACCAACACGAGATACAGAAATACCTACGTTAATTGCTGGACGTACACCAGAGTTGAATAAATCACCATCCAAGAAGATCTGACCATCTGTAATAGAAATTACGTTTGTTGGAATATACGCAGATACATCCCCAGCCTGTGTTTCAATAATTGGTAAAGCAGTTAAAGAACCGCCACCTTTTACGATTGGCTTTAATGAATCTGGTAAATCGTTCATTTCTTTTGCAATAGCATCATCATTTATGACTTTTGCAGAACGCTCTAATAATCTTGAGTGTAGATAGAAAACGTCACCTGGGTAAGCCTCACGTCCTGGTGGACGACGTAATAATAACGATACCTCACGGTAAGCTACCGCTTGCTTAGATAGATCATCATAGATGATTAATGCCGGACGACCAGTATCACGGAAATATTCTCCGATAGATGCTCCAGTAAATGGCGCATATACCTGCATTGCTGCAGGGTCAGAAGCGTTAGCCGCAACAATAGTTGTATATGCTAAAGCGCCTTTTTCTTCTAAAGTCTTAGCAATGTTTGCTACTGTTGACGCTTTTTGTCCAACAGCCACATATATACAATATACAGGCTCGCCTGCATCGTAAAATTCTTTTTGATTTAAGATGGTATCGATACAAACCGTAGTCTTACCTGTTTGACGGTCACCAATAACCAACTCACGCTGCCCTCTACCTACAGGGATCATAGCGTCAATTGCCTTAATACCCGTTTGTAATGGCTCAGTTACAGGCTCTCTGTAGATAACACCTGGTGCTTTACGCTCCAATGGCATCTCATAGGTTTCACCAGTGATTGGGCCTTTACCATCGATTGGGTTACCCAACGTATCAACAACACGGCCAACGATACCCTCACCTACATTTACAGAAGCAATACGAGAGGTACGCTTAACGGTAGAACCTTCTCTTACACCTGTTGATGCACCTAAAAGTACAATACCAACATTGTCTTCTTCTAGGTTAAGAACGATACCTTCTAAGCCACCATCAAATTCAACCAATTCACCATATTGTGCATTAGCCAATCCGTAAGCACGTACAATACCATCACCTACAGTTAATACTGTTCCTACTTCATCTAATGAAGCACTCGCCTCAAAACCTGAAAGTTGTTGTTTTAAGATTGCTGAAATCTCAGCTGGTTTTACTTCTGCCATCTTTTAAATATTTAGATCCTTCGCTATGCTCAGGACAAGTATTAGATGTTAGACACTCAAGGTCTAACGTTTAGTTTAATGTAAATTCTCTTTTTAATTTTTCGAGTTTGTTTGCGATACTAGCATTGTACTGAATATCCCCAACTCTTAGTATGAAACCACCAATGATGCTTTCATCCACGATATTTTCAATCTCTGCCGACTTACCAGTCAATTCTTTGACTTTAGCCAAAACAGCTGTTTTTAAATCCTCAGTTAACGGCACTGCTGTAGTAACTTTAGCTATCTGAGAATCTCTCATCTGGTCGTACTGCTGATTGTAACTCTGCGCTACATCATCTAAAAGCGCCAATCTTTTGTTGGCAATCAACGTATCAATGAGATTATAAGTATTAACATTAGCATCATTAAACACTTTGGTCAATACCACTTTTTTGTCTGAAGATCTTACTACAGGACTCTGAAGCATTTGATCTAACTCAGTACTCTGAGCAATGGTTTCAGTAATGGATTTCATATCCGCATTTACTGCATCCGCTGCGTTTTGATCTTTCGCTAAAGTCAATACCGCCTTAGCATATCTTACTGCTGCTCTTGATCCTGACATTTATCTTAGTTTAAAGTTGCTTCACCTAACATCTCTTCAACCAACTGTAGTTGCTTGTCCTTGTTAGATAATTCATTGCGCACGACTTTCTCAGCAATCTGAACTGACAAGCCAGCAACGTGGTTTTTCAATTCTGCCATAGCAGCTTTCTTTTCGCTTTCAATAGCGGCTTGTGCCTGCTCTATCATTTTGCTTGCTTGCGTCTGAGCTTCCTCTTTAGCATCAGCAATCATTTTGTTCTTCATGTCACGGGCATCTTTCAACATGGTTTCACGCTCAGCACGTGCTTCCTGTAAAATACGCTCGTTATCTGCATGAAGATTCTCCATCTCCTGACGCGCCTTTTCAGCCGAAGCCAAAGCATCTTTAATCCCTTCTTCTCTATCGCTAACGGCGCCAAGAATTGGTTTCCAAGCAAATTTTCTTAAGATAAAAAGTAGAATCAAAAAAGTGATTAGCGTCCAAAATACCAATCCAAATTCCGGTGTAATTAAATCCATCTATTTTGTGTTTTACAACTTAAATTTTACGTTTCAGCCTTAGCTGAAAAATGAATTCTTCTTCGCCTTAAGCTTCGAAGAACTAAAATAAACACAGAAGCAACCAACCGTTACTTCTGTGTTTAAGTGTTTTACCCTTGTAAGAAAGCAACAACAACACCAAAAAGTGCTACCGCTTCTACGAAGGCTGCTAAAATTAATGCAGATGACTGGATCTTTCCGTGCATCTCTGGCTGACGAGCCATAGCTTCCATAGCTGACCCACCAATTTTACCAATACCTACACCAGCTCCAATAGCTGCTAAACCAGCTCCAATAGCTGCAATTCCTGCGATTTCCATAATATAAAATTTAAATTAATGATGTTCTTCTTCTGTTGCCATCCCAAAATAAAGCGCTGACAATATTGTAAATATGTATGCTTGTATAGCCGTTACAATCACTTCAATCACTGTAATAAACAATGAGAATGCTACAGATACCGGTGCAATTGCGTAAGACTTAAATACAAATATTAATGACATAAGCGCCAATATGATAACGTGACCTGCCGTAATGTTGGCGAACAAACGAATCATAAGAGAGATAGGCTTAACAAACATTCCTATAATCTCAATTGGCATTAAAAATATTTTCATCGGTACAGGAACGCCTGGCATCCAAAAAATGTGTTTCCAGTAGTTTTTGTTACCGCTAAATGTTGTGATGATAAACGTGATGGCCGCTAATGTAAAGGTAAACGCAATGTTACCACTAAGGTTGGCGCCGTTTAAAATTGGAATGAGACCAAAAATGTTATTAATCCATATAAAGAAAAATATGGTCAATAAATATGGCATGTATCTTCTGTACTTATGCTCACCAATCATTGGGCGTGCAATTTCGTCTCTTACAAATACGATTAGTGGCTCTACAAAACTTGCAATACCAGAAGGCACATTGTCATCAGACTTTTTGTAACGACGTGCAGCTGTTAAAAAGATGAACAACAACACAGCGATTGACACCCACATCATAAAGACGTTTCTTGTGATTGATAAATCAAATTTTGGGCGATGTGCATTTGTTGGGTGGTGCTCAGCATCATATTGTACTGCAGTAGCGCCTTCATCCAAAACATATACTTTTTCGTGAACGTTTACGAAACGTTGTCCGTTTTTCTCTACAATCACCTCACCGTTGTAATCATGGTGAAATTCTGAAGACGAAAACGTCGTTAAACCTTTATCTGTGTATGTAATTACCGGAAGTGGAATTGAAATCGGGTGGCCGTTCCAATCAAATAAGTGCATGCCATAAGCGTCTTTAACGTGATGTAAAATCATCTCCTTTGGATCAAAGACTTCATCATCGCCGCCTTCTTTAGGATCACTTGCAAAACTGAAATTTCCAACTGCTAAAAACAGTATGGTAAATAGTACGCTTTTAAAGGTGTTTACTGTCATTTGATATCGCTTAAAAATACCTTACTTTAAATTCGCTGCAAATGTACGACGTAATTATGAATTGGCAAACAATAATGAGCCTATAATTTTTATGCTTTATCCTGAAGAAGAATTGCACACCAAATAATCTTCAAATATCCTTTGTTTATGCCTTATTTAAGAACTTTGTTAAGGCATAGACTTCAAAAAATAAATACAGAAAATAAGGGATGAAAAAGTTGATAACGTCAGGTTGCTTATTTTCAAAGTCTGAAAGCAACAAGGGTAACAAAAACAAAATCGCTAAAACCATCTTAGCCAGGGTCATACCCATAAATAAATTGAAGATGTTTTTTTGTCCTGAAGAAAACTTGTAATTGATAATGGTATAAAATACAGTGGTCACCACAACATGAAACCCATAAATATGCCACACCGGAAAAAAGAACTCACGTTCCCCTCCCAAATAATGCAATAGGTAAGCATGAATCCCAAACAACACGGCAGATACCAATACCAATTGCAACATAAATACGCCTTGGCGTTTCTTAAAAGCGTCTGTCATCTATCCTTCTTTTTTTGACAGTGCAATAATACGCCTAATTACGTAAACAATGGATGCCACAACGGCGAATAAGACACAACCCAAAGTATAAAGATTGTTCTCATTGGGGTAGCGCTCATCCAGCTTCACACCAACGAAAGTGCCCACTGCGATAATGGCCACCATTTGTATGGCAATACCCGAAAAGCGTGCATAGCTATTAAGCCGGTCTTTCTGCGCTTTTAGCTGGTTGGGGTTGTCCTTGTGTTGGTTTTGGTCTTTGGAGGGCATCGTTACTTAGGGATTTAACAGCGCCTTTCATGCTACACGTTGCATTGAATGTAGCACCTGGCTCTACCGCCAATTTATTCACTTGCACTTCGCCTTCAATATGAGCTGTGGATTTTAAGGATAAGGTGCCACTGAGAATCAATTTCCCAGAAAACTTTCCTTCGTAATCTACGTTTTCGCCTTGAAGCGTGCCTTTAATGATTCCAGATTTGCCGACGACGACCTTGCCTGATGTTTTAAGATTACCTTCAACGGTGCCATCTATTCTAAAAGGGCCTTCGCTCATAATGTCACCCACTAATTTGGTGCCTTGTGCAATGATATTTTGCTGTGTTCCTGTCTCCATAGTTGTCGTTTTTTGTTTTTTGTTGTCTGAAGAAAACATGATTATACGGTTTAAATTACTGCGGTGTTAAAAACTGGTCTAAGTTTTTATGACGTTGAACAATAGCATAGTTAGGGGACGATATTACAAAAAACGGTCTTGCAATATCTTTTGATTCTTTATCTTTATATTCTTCCAAAAAGCCTGTAAATCCCTTGGCTCTGGTTAAAAATTCCATACCGTGAACCACAACAAACGTGGTATTGGCGTTATACACATCTTCAGAAACCGTGAGGTTGCGCAACGGCGTCTTGGCAATTTCCGTTTCCAGATTTTTAATAAATTCTAAAACCGTTTCTTTAGATGTATTGTCGAACTGATATACGACTTTAAACTCGCCTTGGTCTTCATCGGGAATAAATTCTCGTGATTCCAATGCCGGAAGCGCTGTCGTTAATATCTCTTGCGCACGTTTCCCTTCTTCGGTGCTTGGGTAGGTCAGCGCGATGTAATTGACACTTTCCTTATAGGCTTCAAAGCCTTGAAGTCGGCCAATAGCAGATGCTTTTAAAATTTCAAACTTCGGAACAAAAGCATCGCCCTCGAAATTTTTGATAGACTCATCGGCCTTTTGAATGACCTGAGCATAATTTTGTTCTTCAAACTGCGCATAAGTAGCCTCGTAAACCGATTCCGGACTGTTCTCGTCCTTCGCTAATTGCGATTGCGGATTCCTCAATATCTCCGCATATCGCGAATCTGGAAAGTTTGAAATAATCTCGTTTTTAGCAATATCTGCTTCGCCCGTTTGCCCCAAAGCTTCATAAATCTGCTGTAGGTTGTATTTCGTTGGAAGGATTAAACGCTCTTCAGGATTAAACTTCAATAAATTCTGAAGGCGACTCTTCGCCAATTCATATTCCTTGAATTTTTCCTTATAAATAAGTCCTAATTGGTAATAGGCATAATTTCGATCTTTGGCTAAGCTATCAATAGCTGTTTGTTCGGTCGGAATTAGTCCGATGTAAAATTCAGGATTGTATCGGTCTTCATCTGTCGCAGTTGCAATGACATCTTCAATACCAGCATCTGTGGCATCTGTACCACGCTTATCGGACAAACGCCAGTTATCTTGAAGTTTTCTATCACCCCAAAGCCTTTGAAATTCGTTTTTACCGTATGCAACCGTCGTTGGATTATAAAAGTAGAAATCACCCGAAGCCCCAGGCCCACCTGCATTTGCACCTGGGAGTCCAGGCCCACGACGCTGAAACCCTGGTGTATTACCCACGTTTTTCGCGGTCGCTTGGGCTAAAATAATAGCATCTTTTTTGTCCTGCTCCGCTTGTGCCTCATCCGCAGCTTTTAATTCATCAATATATTTTGAGAACAAAGCCAAACGGTCTTCCTTCGGCATATTAACCAATCTTAAAATACTATCGTTGGTCTTTGCAATACCTTCATACAAGATTACATCTTCTAAATTTTCACGCTTTTTACTGGTGACACGATAAGGCTTCGATTTTTGCACCATGTTGGTTAGCGTACTGTCGTAATATGCTCCTGCTGTTTTGTAGATGGTGCGGTCAAAATACATATCGCCCAAAGTGAGATAATTTCTGGCATTGAGGGTCTTATCTCCTGTATTGGCACGAAGTGATTTGTTATAGTAGGCTTCTGCAATACTATCCGAACCCTGAGACAAATGATACTCAGCAATTTGGTAGTAAATTTTGTTGAGAAACGGCCGGTTTTCACGGTTTTCTTCGAGCTCAGCTAAATATTCTTGAAACGCTAGTTTGTCACCGTTGTCCGCATCAAAATTGGCGGCTTTGGCCAAATGTGCATTGATATAAAATGCACGCGGAATTTTGCGGTGCATCTCAATAATTTCATCAAAAGCTAAATTGGCACTGTCTTTCTTCCCGAATTCACTATAAAGTTGCCCACGGATAAAGTGATAACGTGCTTTCTGCTCCTTGATTTTGGTTTCTTCGGCAGCCACGGTAATGTAGGCCATGGTGCTGTCCTTTTGTTCCAGATTTAAAAAGGCTTCCGCCAATACCGCAGAAATATCCGCCAAATCCTGGCCTTCAATCTCCTCTTGGTCTAAGTGTCTTCTCAGGTTTTTAATGGCGAGTTCATCATTCCCCAAACGCATATTGGTTTTTTCGCGCCAAACTTTTACCTGATTGATTTTATCACTAGATGGATATCTATTTAAAATATTATTGAAAGCCGCCAAGGCTGGCACAAAGCGCTGATCGTAATAACGCGCTTTACCAAGCATAAGATACGCTTCGTCTATCTGTGGGTTTTTTTCGCGCCCACCGATATTCATACTGTGTTTTTGTATGGCCTTGATGGCCTTTTCTTCAGCACGCTCAAAGTCGGAGTTGTTGCCTTCGCTATCTAACCGTACTTCATCCTTGACCTCAAAACGCTCAATTGGCAACAGCTCCCAGAAATTCTCGGTGAATGCATTGTTTACACTTTTAAGACCATTTTGCAGGGCAACATCGCCATTATAAAGGGTATTGTACTCTGTGGTTACAGCATGGTAATTTCGACTTAAAAAGGTGTCTTTTTTACGGGAACAGCCCGTGAGGCAAAACACGATTCCCAGAAATATAACTACGGCTTTTGTGATAGGTTTCAAGCTGAATTCTTTTTGGTGTCATCACAACGGAAACTGCTAGGTTTTGTTGTATAAACAGACAGATATTTAGTGTTGGTGAAGGTAAAAATAAACATCTTTTTGAATTAACACGGGGAAATGCGTGTTTTTAGGGGTTTTGAAAGCCAAAAAAGCCTGATGTCTTCTCAAACATCAGGCGCAGCATTTTAAATATTTATTCCTATTCCTCCTCTTCCGAAGAACGCAGCGTACCACTCGCAAAGTGCGCTTCTAATTCTTTAAGGGTTGCAGGATTAGTTTCCAAATCTTTAACCACATTACCTTTTTCCAATACCACAATACGCTCACAGACATCGGTGACATGCATTAAATCATGGCTACTGATTAAAACGGTGACGCCTTGCTTCTCAGCCAAGTCTTTAAGAATTTGCTTGAGTCTTATTTGCGTAGTCGGATCGAGATTGGCAAAGGGCTCATCTAGGATAATAACTTCAGGATTACCGATGAGTGCCGCTACAATTCCGGCTTTCTTTTGGTTTCCTTTACTTAAATCTCTAAGGTACTTCTTCTTCCCGATGATTTCGCCGTTGAAAAAGTCTTCAAACTGAGACGTTAGCTTATCCACATCGGCTTTATTCTGACCTCGTAAATCCCCGATAAAGTAGAAATACTCTTCGGGTGTGAGATAGCCTATTAAAAAACTTTCGTCGATGAATGAGGCGGTAAAGGGTTTCCAATCTTCACTTTCAGAAACGGTGATATCGTTATTACTAATACTTCCTGTTGAAGGTTTAATTAAGTCCAGCAACAAACTGAAATAGGTGGTTTTTCCTGCGCCGTTATTTCCGACTAATCCAAAACTTTGCCCTTTTGGAATGTTTAGGGATTCAATGTTCAATACGGTAGTACCGCTATATGTTTTTGATAAATTTTGAGTCTGTATCATGGTGAGTTGTATTAAGAATCTTGACTAAAAGCGTCAATCATTTTGTATTTAGAATTTAGGTAACGTTGAGTGATGATTTTCATGAGTTTTTTGTGGAGCACAATGCCGGTTAATCCTAAAACAATGAGGATACCAACGGCAACTTCAAACCCAATCAGCCAATTCGCAATACCGAAAATGGCCATCGGAAGAATCAGTAGCGGAAAACCAATAATCCATTGCATGGCACCCGTGCCTTGATAATTGAAGGCGGCGCGTTGGTTTAAATCAATCTTTTTACGGTTAAAAGACCCTCCAAATAACACCACATGGGAGTTCACGCCAATGTTATAAATGGCTGCCGCGAAATGTGCGATTAGAATCTTCCAGCCGAAATACACATAAGGGATTCCGAGTATGAAAAGAATGATAACACTCATAGCAATCAGCATAAACTTTGAACGCAAGTACTGCTCATATTTAATGTTTTGGCTCATCAGCATTTTATAGTAACCGCTGTCCCACGCCGGAATGAACTGTCCAAAGTTGACCAAGAAAATCCCTGTACTAAAGACGCCAATAAAAGCAAACATAAAGGTCATGTCTCTGTACATCGGTTGCGGGTAGAAAAACAAGCCATACAACAAACCTAAGGCCAAGATGAACAAGGTTGATTTAGGTCGTTTGTTTCGCCAGAGTAATTTTAAATCGAGCTGCATAAACGGCGCGACATCACCAAAGCGTTTGGTCCATGCTAAATCAGACGTTTTCACTTCCTGCGCTTTCGATTTTAAGCCAGCATCCAAAAACAATTTTTCTCTTAAAATCTTATAGTTATAGAGATAAACGGCAACTAAAATCAAGGCCGGAATAACGATTAATAACGGATTATTGGCAATGGAAAGAATAGCGTTTCCGATTAAATCCTTTAAAGAAAACAACTGGAAATAATCTATAGCAAACAAACCTCCCGCCACAAGTATCAACGGCAAAAATCCCAATTCCTTTTCAGCTGAAAAGGCTTCGATAATAAAGTTAACGAAGTTGCTGATCAACGAAATAAGAAGCATCGTCAGTACCCAAGTAGCGACCATGCCAAAGGCATACCCCTTGCTAAGTAATACTACGGCAAATGGAACGGTGAAAAACAGGGGCAAAAAGTTAAAGAAGGACAAGGCTGATTTACCTAAAACAAAATTAACAATCGTCGACCGTTTAATGTTTTGCGTGAGCAAGGGTTTTACGCTCATGACAGGCAACTTCTGAAAAAAGAAGCGCATCAACAAATCACCAAGGATGAAATAGAACATAAAACTGCTAGCGACTACAAAGGGATCCTGTTCAGGATAGGCTTTCTTTAAAATAAAATAGGCGCCGACGCCCATGCCTATGAATATGGCAACAAAATAAAGCGCCATAAATACCATAAGGATATTGAGCGCTAGGTTTTTCTGCCAGTAAGACGAACGGAAGTATTGCTTCCATTCGAGATATAAAAAACGTTTAATCATGGTTTTTTAGGATGGTTTTTCTATAAGTAAACATAACTGTTAATTTGTTACAAACAAACCCGAAATAAAATTGGCATGTCCTATTTTTGCTGAAAATTTCTACAATGTCACAATTCCATGCCCTTAAAATAAAATCTATCGTTAAAGAAACTGAGAAATCCGTAAGTATTTCTTTTGAAGTTCCTGAACACTTAAAAAACGATTATAAATTTAAAGCAGGTCAGTATATCACTTTAAAAGCCACAATTAATGGCGAAGACGTTCGTCGTGATTACAGTATCTGTAGTTCGGTGAATAGCGGCGATTTAACGGTTGGTGTAAAGTCTGTGGAGAATGGGACGTTTTCTGTCTATGCCAATGAAAAACTTATGGTGGGTGATACTTTGGACGTTGCACCACCAAACGGACGTTTTGTGTTTGATGCCAATAATGCCAAAACCAGAACCGTTGCTGCTTTTGCAGCCGGAAGCGGTATCACCCCAATTTTAAGCATTGCAAAAACACTTTTGGAGGATGAACCATTCAGTAATTTTATCTTGGTGTATGGCAATAAAAGTTTGAAGGATGCCATGTTCGCCCAAGACCTGTTACAGCTAAAAGAAGCCTATGGCAATCGTATCCATGTGCATTTTATTTACAGTCAGACCAATGAAGCTGATGCGCTTTTCGGTCGGATTGAAAAAAGCACGGTGAACCTCATTGTGAAAAACAAATACAAAGGTGTCACCATAGATTCATTTTACCTCTGCGGACCAGAACAGATGATTCATACGGTTAAAGATGTACTTGAAGAAAATGGCGTAAAACCAAAACAAATTTTCTTTGAATTGTTTACTGCGCCAACCGCTACCGATGACGCTGAAACGACCATCGTCGGAGACGGGCAAACCGCTATTAAAGTTTTGGTGGATGATGAAGAATTTGAATTCAACATGTCGCAAGACACCTCTATTTTGGAAGCTTCCCTAAAAGAAGACATTGATGCGCCGTACTCTTGCCAAGGTGGTATTTGTAGCAGTTGCATCGCCCGTATCACAGAAGGTACTGCCGAAATGCGACAAAACAACATTCTTACCGATAATGAAGTTGCAGAAGGCTTAGTATTGACCTGCCAAGCGCATCCGACATCTACGACTATTGTTGTGGATTATGATGATGTGTAAAAGAGATGTTAGACCGCTTCGCTGTTAGATAAAATCGTCTTTACTTTTTCGATTATGGTTTCTACGGAAATACTTCCAGCAGCGTCTTCGTAGCCTTCTGGGTATGTGTTGCCGTAAATGGATGTTGGGATTTTTGGAAATTGGTTACGGTCTGCGGTAAGGGCAAAATCTAGTGGCTGATTAAAAGGCGCAAAACCGGCGTACGGATGTGTAACTCCCCAAATACTCAATACCTTAATGCCTTGCATGGCCGCCAAATGGCCATTACTAGAATCCATGGCAATCATGAGGTCTAAATGGCTGATGAGTTGCAATTCGTCTTCAAACGAAAGTTTCCCTACTATGGATGAAATAGCTTCGGCGGTTTCGGCAATTTCTGATAAGATAGCTTCTTCCTTTTGACCACCGCCGAATAAAATGATATTATGCTCCTTTGCCAATTCTGAAATGACCTGCTTCATTTGTGACAGTGGATATTGCTTTCCAGCGTGAGCGGCAAAGGGTGCAATTCCAATGGTTGATTTCGAATCGTCATGGATGAAGCCTTGTAGTTTTTCCGACAGTCCTTTTTTCTCTGGAAACGCTGGATTTTCTAGCGAAATCGGAAATCCTAATTTTGAAAACACATCGGCATAACGTTGATGCGTCGTCTTTAACTGTTCAAAGATTTCGCCTTTAACTAAGGCTTTTTTTTCAGCTCGTCCTTTATCAATTTGAATGACTTTTTTTCCAAAGAACAATTTTAAAATTTTAGTTCTGAGCACATTATGCAAGTCTGCAACAACATCAAACTTTAAGGTTTTGAGTTCCTTTGATAGTTTATAAAGCCCGAAAAATCCTTTGTGCTTCCCTTTTAAGTCGGCTCCATAAACCGAAACATTGGGAATAGCGGCAAACATGGGTTTGAAGAATCCTCTAGTGAGTACGGTGACTTTTACATCTGGATATTTTTCAACCAAAGCCCGTAACACTGGAACGCTCATCGCCGCATCGCCCATGGCTGATAATCTTATGACAAGGATGTGGGTTGGTTTGGGCATCTTCTAATGGAAAAGACCTGTCAGGTTTTAGAAACCTGACAGGTCTGTGAAAATTATTTCTGACCTCGAAGAACAGGATTCAGCTCATCATCATTATACATTTTCATCTGCTTGTAGACTTTCATGTATTTATCGCCATTTGAAATATCTGTTAATAAATCATCGATGGCTGTACTTAAATCCGTGCGTTGTTCTAGCAAGACATTCAGCTTTTTCTGGCATGTGGCTTTATGATCTTCAGAGGCATCATCTCTTACCGTTTCTAAGTGCATGTGGTAAATTTTCAAAGCCAAAATAGACAAGCGGTCAATCGCCCAAGCCGGACTTTCAGAATTGATTTTCGCATTCGGTTTTACCGCAACATCCTTGTATTTATCTAAAAAGTAGCTGTCTATATATTCAACGGTATCCGTTCGGTCTTGATTAGAAGCGTCAATCATGCGTTTTAATTTCAAAGCAGCAACAGGGTCGATATGCGGATCTCTAATAATATCTTCATACGCCCACTGCACGGTATCTATCCAGCATTTTCTGTAGAGTAAATGTGCGATGAGGTCATTAGTTTTATCAAACTTATTGGTGAAGGGTTGGTCGACCGTATTCAATAATTTATACGTTGCGATAACATCCTGAAATATGGTGTTTGCTTTTTCTGAAAACTGCATGAAAATAGATTTAGACTGCAAATATAGTTTGAATTATTAACTTTAAAATCTAAAACTCTCAACCATGACCATTCATAATCTATCTGATACAACTTCAATATTAAACACTTTTATTGCTGAATTGCGCGATGTTTCCATTCAGAAAGATGCCATGCGCTTTCGGCGTAATATTGAACGGATTGGAGAAATTCTGGGTTATGAGCTGAGTAAATCCCTCAACAAAAAATCATCTTCAGTAAAAACGCCTTTAGGAGTGGCCGAAACACCTCTAATTTCTGAAGACATTGTGCTATGCTCTATCCTTCGCGCTGGAGTTCCATTACATAATGGCTTGCTCAATTACTTTGATGCTGCCGAAAATGCCTTTATTTCGGCCTATCGACAACACAAAGAAGACCCAGAGTCTTTTGATATTGTTGTGGAATACCTCGCTTGTCCAAGCCTCGAAGATAAAACCTTGATATTAGCAGATCCTATGCTTGCGACTGGTCAATCTATGCTCGCTACGTTTGAAGCACTTTTACCTTTCGGCAAACCAAAATCCGTGCATTTGGTTAGCGTTATTGGAGCACAAAAGGGCGTTGATTTTGTTGTTGACAATTTTCCTGAAAACACCAATTTGTGGATTGCGCAAATTGATTCAGAATTAAATGAAAAAGGATATATCACCCCAGGACTGGGTGATGCCGGCGATTTGGCTTTCGGGCAAAAATTACAGCACTAAACGTAATAATGGCGTTATGATAAGTAAGGACACAAAGACTTCCCTAAACCAGGTTTCTTCAATTCGCTCAATATAATTACTCATCATTATAGAGAATGGCGCCAAAAGAAAAATGAATTCGCTTCCGTCTTTTACTGGTGAAATTACAGCAACAAGTACTGCGATTATGGCTGACCAAACGATAAGAAAATAAACAGGTCTTAATGTTTTGTTTCTGTCTTTTATTTGCTTGAAATAATACACGGCCATCCAAACGAACATACTCGCACCAATGGTCAATGTTAGAATCCCCGATGCCGAATTATAGGCTGAAAAATTCAAACTTGAGTACGGGATAAAGGTGTTATCTTGAAGGTAATCACCATGCATCATAATATTAAAGGTTACTAAAATGATTGCCACGGTAAGTACTCCCAGAAATGGAATTACCGCATTTTTAATATCATTCTGCCAGTAATATATAAGCGCAACGATGATAATGACAAAGAACAGCAAAGCCCAAACATAGAACAAGGACGCCAAAGCCATCCAAAACCCAGCATCAAAAAGCTTTTTTTTAATATTCAGTTTAGAGTGTAAACTAATAAGTCTTCGCAAGGCGAACATGATAAATAGATTGGCGACGATGAGGTGCAAATACATCAATACTTTAGGAAACAATGCCAAGAGTAAGGCAAAAGTCATTATAGCATAACTATTGCGTTTGGTAAGTTTGTTTTTGGATACAATGAATTCCAAGAGGAAAATGGCAAACATTACAATAAACAATTTTGCCAACTGCTGAAAATAACTGTAGTTCTCTTCGGAAACCGCATTGAAATTCACGGCAACATACAACGCCATTACAAAAAGAACCACAACAACAATGTTTATGGGTTTAGATTTTTTAAAAATGGCTGTAATCATGTATGGAAATTACTCGAAGTATTTTGTATTTTTGCCTTCATAAATTTATGAAGTTATGAAGGATTTCTTTTACGCTATAGAAGATTTATTTGTAAACACACTTTTTGCACCGTTTGATGCATTGAGAGCTTTAGAGTTAGAAAGCTGGTTTTTAGCCAACGCCATCTCTTGGATTTTTACCATCATCGGTTTTGTTGCTTTCACCTATTGGATGCTTCAATTACGTAAATTCAACGACAACAACGAAGAGGACAAGAGCGTTACGGCACACTCTTATTTATAGGTCAAACCCTATATCTTTTCTATAATACATCTTATCAAAACGTAGCTTGTCTATAGTTTGGTAAGATTTTTTTATGGCTTCATCATAAGTTTTCCCATAAGATGTAATCGCCATAACACGCCCCCCTGAGGTTACGATTTTTCCATCTTTTTTCTGTGCTCCGGCATGAAATGGTATGGAATCCGTTATAGTCTCCAAGCCATGAATCTCTTTGCCTTTTTCGTAAGCTTCCGGATAACCTCCTGAGACTAGCATTATGGTCGTTGCAGCACGTTCGTCAATCTCAATCTCTATTTCTGATAGCTTCTTTGAGCCCATCGCTTCAAAAATGGCAACCAAATCAGTCTTTAGTCTTGGCAGTACCACTTCGGTTTCAGGATCACCCATGCGCACGTTGTATTCTATGACTTTAGGCTCGTCTCCTACTTTTATGAGTCCAATAAAAATGAAGCCAACGTAAGGCAGGTTGTCTTTTTTAAGACCTTCAATCGTTGGTTTTACTATGCGTTCTTCAATTTTAGATAAAAAATCTTCGGATGCAAAAGGCACTGGTGAAACGGCGCCCATACCGCCTGTGTTTAGTCCGGTGTCGCCCTCGCCAATGCGCTTGTAGTCTTTAGCAGTTGGAAGGATTTTGTAATCCTTACCATCAGACAACACAAAACAACTCAATTCTATACCGTCCAAAAATTCTTCAATTACCACTTTGGCACTGGCCTCTCCAAATTTTTGGTTGACAAGCATGTTCTTTAATTCGGATTTTGCTTCGTCCAAGTCGTTGAGAATCAAAACCCCTTTTCCGGCCGCTAAACCATCGGCTTTTAAAACGTAAGGCGGGTCTAAGGTTTCTAAAAATTTAAAACCGTCTTCTACATTTTCGGAGGTAAAGCTTTGATACGCCGCTGTTGGAATTTTGTGGCGCATCATAAATTCCTTTGCGAATTCCTTACTGCCCTCAAGTTCTGCCGCCGCTTTTTGTGGGCCAATGACCGATACGTTTTTTAGCTGATCGTCATTCAAGAAATAATCATGTATGCCTTGCACCAAAGGATCTTCTGGGCCTACTACAACACAATCTATTTTATGGGTTAGAACTGCACCTTTTATCGCATCAAAATCTGTGACTGAAATCGGTAGATTGGTTGCTATTTCTGAAGTTCCTGAGTTGCCTGGTGCTACAAAAAGTGCCTTACATTTTGAACTTTGTGCTAATTTCCAAGCAAATGTATGTTCTCTACCACCAGAACCTAAAACTAAAATATTCATGTTGCGTTGTGTTGTTTGGCGCAAAAATAATTGCTTTTGCCACGAGAACAATTTAAACTTTTATAATTTGCTGAAAAATCTTCGTTTTTTGAGATTATTCGACATTGCACTTCAATTAAAAGGCTTTGACATTAAAAAAGCTACACGGGTTTTACATGATATTCAATCGCTGAACAATCATGAATTTGAAGCACAATTAAATCAAAAGAAAACAGCTATTGTCAACTATCATCTTAACAACAATCCATTTTACAAATCCTTAGTCGGAAACCAAAATGATGTCTCTTGGAACGAACTTCCTATTATCACCAAACGCGATTTGCAAAGGCCTTTGACCGAACGTTTGTCAACTGGTTTTACGACATCTAATGTTTACATCAACAAAACATCTGGCTCCTCTGGCGACCCGTTTGTGTTTGCCAAGGATAAATGGTGTCACGCCATGACTTGGGCGGTCATTATGAATCGGTTTTCTTGGTACAACATTGATTTTAATTCATCTAAGCAAGCGCGGTTTTACGGTATTCCGCTAGACAAAAAAGGCTATTACAAAGAACGCTTAAAGGATAAGATGGCGAATCGGTTTCGGTTTTCTGTATTTGATTTGAGCGATGAGGCGTTTGAAAAAGCCCTTTATAAATTTAAAACTACTCCGTTTGAATACCTCAATGGATATACCAGTCCGGTTGTGCAGTTTGCCAAGTTTTTAAAACGGAAATCTGTTATCCTCAAAAATATCTGTCCAAGTTTGAAGGTTTGTATGGTCACGTCGGAAATGCTTTTTGATTCCGACAGAAAATTATTAGAAACCCAATTTGGTGTGCCCATGGTTAATGAATATGGCGCTTCGGAATTGGACCTTATTGCGTTTGAAAATCCAGTAGGTGAATTTCAACTTAATGGTGAAACCTTGTTCGTGGAAATTGTAGATGATACCGGAAAATCAGTCCCAAACGGAGAAGAAGGACGCATAGCGATCACCTCGCTTTATAACAAAGCACATCCGTTTATTCGGTATGACATTGGTGATATTGGAATTATTTCAAAAAGCTGTACTGCCCAAAAACCAATCCTTAAAGAATTAGTTGGGCGCACCAATGATATTGCCATTTTGCCAAGTGGAAAGAAAGCCGCTGGCCTTACATTTTATTACATCACGAAAAGCCTAATTGAGGATTCTGGCAACGTAAAGGAGTTTGTCATTGAACAATTAAAAACAGATCAGTTTTTGATTAGATATGTTAGTTTAAAACCACTT
Organism: Winogradskyella maritima; assembly: GCF_042650215.1. NCBI lineage: Bacteria > Pseudomonadati > Bacteroidota > Flavobacteriia > Flavobacteriales > Flavobacteriaceae > Winogradskyella > Winogradskyella maritima. The sequence goes on from NZ_JBHSAT010000004.1 coordinate 426,261, forward strand.
TCTGAGGAAGAATTACTAACGATCAGAGAAAAGATGATTGTCTATCTTGAAGATGGTATCCAAATACAGTTTAAGCGAGAAGAACAATTAGAACGCCAAAAAAGCGGCAAACTAAAACAGTTTATATCGCACCTTTAGTATGAAGCAGCTCCTAATTTTTACGAATTACTTCCCGCCAGAAATGGGTGCGGCTTCTAATCGTATTCATCATTTGGCTGAAGGCTTAAAGGACGAGTATGAAGTCTCGGTCGTTACGCCTTTGCCCAATTACCCTACCGGTAAAATATTTGAAGGCTATAAAGGTAAATGGAGGTATACCTCAACTGAAGATGAAGTGACCGTTAATCGGCTTTGGGTCTATGCGAGCAATTCCAAAAATAAATTTAAGCGTTTGCTCGCCATGCTGTCTTATAGTTTTAGCATATGCTGGTTTATACTAACTCGTAAAGTTCCAAATAAAGTCATTGTGCAATCACCGCCGCTTTTGGTGGCATTTACCTGTATGCTTTTTTTAAAATCTAAAAAAAGAAAACTAGTGCTCAATGTTAGCGATTTGTGGCCTTTGGCAGGATTGGAACTCAACGCCTTAAAAAAAGGATTTGGATATTCTGTATTGGAAAAGATTGAGCGTTTCAATTATAAACGTTCCGATTTAATCTTAGGGCAGAGTGAAGAAATCTTAAGTCATGTAAAAACTATTGTTCCAAATACCTCAACATTTCTGTATCGTAACTTCCCAGATTTTGAACCTCCTGAATTGGCCTCGAGAGACAAAAGTAATACTGGTAAAATCAAAATGGTTTATGCAGGTTTGTTAGGTATTGCCCAGGGTGTTTTAAAGCTTTGCAAGGCTCTTGATTATTCAAACGTGGAGTTTCATATTTATGGATCGGGAGCTGAGGCGGAGTTAATATTAGAATATATTTCCAACAACCCAAATTTACTTATTTACTATCATGGAAGTTTGAAGCGCGAAGAGCTCCATAAAGCTTTGCTTCAATATGATTTAACCATTATTCCATTGGTGAATAGAATCTATGGTTCTGTGCCTTCAAAAGTATTTGAATATGCACGATTGGGATTACCGATGCTCTACTTTGGCGGAGGCGAAGGGGAATCTATTGTTTTACAAAATGATCTAGGTTGGGTAGTAACTTCAGGAGACTATGAAGCGCTCAACACGTGTTTAGGTAAACTAAAAATTTCAGAATTAGATATAATGCGAAATGCTATTCAAACAACTGCGCTAAAAGCATTTAATTTTAAATCACAAATTACCGCTCTAAAACGAAAACTTTAATACGCCTTCTTATCGCCTTTAATAATCAATACTATTGTGTCGATTATTATTTTTATATCGAGTAACAAAGACCAGTTTTCAATATAGTAAATATCGAATTTTACCCTATTTATGATGTCTTCATCTTTTTTAACTTCACCCCTAAAGCCTTTGGTTTGTGCCAGTCCGGTAATTCCCGGTTTCACGTTATGACGAATGACAAAATTATATTTGTCAATCTTTTTTGAATAGTCATCTGTAAACGATAGCATGTGCGGTCTAGGACCAACCACGGACATGTCGCCAAACAACACATTATAAAACTGAGGAAGTTCGTCCAAACTGGTTCGTCTTAAAAAAGCACCTATTTTGGTAACGCGGTGATCTTTTTTCTTAACATACTCGGTGCCGTTTTCTGAACCTAATTTTAGCGATCTAAATTTATAGCATTCAAACTCTTTGTAATTGATGCCATTCCTTTTGTGCTTGTAATAGAGAGGTCCCTTAGATTCTAATTTTATAAGAATGAACAGAATAATACTTAGCCACGACAGAATAAATATGATAACGAATAGTGAAAATATAATATCAAAACCACGCTTTACAACGACATTGAATGGTTTTTTCAATGTCACCTCTTGGATGGACAATACTGGTAGATAATTGTAAAAATCTGTTTTTAAGTGCTTACTAAGTAAATTTTTCGAAGCTGGAATAAACTTGATATTGCAATGATTGATATCTGCATATTTCACAAATGTATTGACTTGTTTTTCGGATAATTCATCCATAGCGCAATATACTTCATCGATACCTTGGTCTTCTTTTAGGTGTTTAATACCATCTTGTATATTACCATCAACTTTAAGGGAATCTAAATTACTGTAGACCCCTTTTAGTTCATATCCATAATCTCTTTTTCGTTTGAAAAAATCTTGCAATTCTTTAGCAACATCGTTATTGCCAATGATAAGAACGAAACGTTTATTACCGTTAAGGTGTCGTCTGTATTGTCTAAGGGCAAAATAACTGGCAAACTTAATGATGCTAATAAATAAGAAAGCATAGCCTATATATTGGAGAATTGTAAAAGCACCAACAGTAATGCTTCTAAAAAAACCTACAAAAGCAAAAGTCCCAACGAAATAAAGTGCCATTTGCTTAAATAGTAAGGTGGCGATGTCAAGTGCTGATGTATATCTATAAACATCATAAAACTTAATGCTGTATGCTGATATTAACCAAAGAATAATTGCATAAATAACAAAAAAGTAGCTTTTATTCTTAGCTAAATAAGAAAACCAAGCTTCAATAGGTTCTCTGTCAAAATCGAAGAAATAAAACGCTAATACAAGGATCGTTGCAGTATCAAAAAGGATCAATGATGGTCTAATTAACCAAGAATATCGTCCGCGGATATAGCTCATCTATTGTTTTGAAAGTTTTAAAAGTTCTTGGTGAACGGCATCATCCTCTCTACGTTTAGAAAACTCCAGTACGTTTTCAAGATCGGTCAAATCAAGAGGGTTTTCCAGTTTAAAATACGAAATTTCGTTCACCTCTGAAGGCGTTAAAACAGTGCCGTCTTCAATCAGTTTTTCTTTGATTTTTTCTCCTTTTCGTAATCCAATGACCTTAATCTCAATTTGCTTTTCAGAACTTATGCCGGCGTGTTTGATTAATTCCTGTATGACAAGGCTGATTTTTTGAGGTGCTCCCATATCTATGACAAAAATTTCTTGTCCGGTCGCTATACTGGCCACAGCTAGTATTGATTGACACGCCTTTTTAATTGAAATAAAGAAACGTTCAATATTTGGATGAGTAATCGTAACCGGGCCTCCATTTTGAATTTGGTCTTTAAAGAGTGGTATAGCAGATCCATTACTGTTATAAACGTTTCCAAATCTTACAGTAGAAAAAACAGTTTTAGTGACATTAATACTTCTTAAATAACGCTCAACAATTTGTTTGCTCATACCCATGACACTTGAGGGTTCTACCGCCTTATCAGTGGAAATAAATACAAATTTGTCAACCTCATTTTCAATCGATAATTTAATGAGGTTAAGAGATCCTAATATGTTGGTCTGCACTGTTTCTGAAGGCTGTGCCTCTAAAAGGGGTAATTGTTTAAGTGCCGCGGCATGGAAAACAACATTGGGTTTATGGGTTTCGATGATTTTTTCAATATGTGCTTTGTTTCGAATATCCGCTAACTTAAATACAATGTCTCGGTAGGTATGTTGCTCAGATACTTTGATCTGCAATTTGTATATAGCTAATTCAGAGTTATCTAATATTACGATTTCCCTTTTGGCATAATCGAGTAGCTGCAGGCATAGTTGCGTTCCTATGCTACCTGCTCCACCAGTTATTAAAATGCTTTTATCCTTGTAAAATGCTATATCCATTTAAAACGTACTCATAGCAGATTCTACCGCCACTTGAATTCTGTAAAGATCATCATCTGTTAAATTCGAGCCACTTGGTAAGCACAGCCCTTTTTTAAACAATTCTTCTTCATAACGATTTCCAAAATATTGGGCTCCTGCGAATACAGGTTGTAAATGCATGGGATTCCATAATGATTTTGTTTCAACATGAGCTTCTGAAAACTGTTTCTCCAAACACTTTTTTAACTCCATATTATCGACAACTATGCAATTTAACCAAAAGTTTGATCTTATGTTTTCACTGTATTCCTTTTGCACCGAGATGCCTTTAAAACGGCCAAATAAATCGGAGTAAAAATTATGAATATTTTTCTTACGCGACAAGCGATCTTCGAGGCTCTGGAATTGGACATTGAGAATGGCTGCGTTTAGATTGTTCATTTTATAGTTATATCCCGTTTCTGAATGCTGGTAATAAATTGTCTCATCTTTAGCCTGGGTTGCTAACCGCACTATTCTCCTTTTTTGGTCTTCTGTTTTACAAACAATTAAACCTCCTGAAGCTGCCGTGATTATCTTGTTAGTATTAAAAGAAACGATGCCAAAATCCCCATGAACACCACAGGCTATTTTATTTACCTTAGACCCTAAAGCTTCGGCGGCATCTTCAATAATAGGTATTCTGTATTTAAGAGCAATCTGTTTAATACTTTCCATATTACATGGCATGCCATAAGAGTGGACAACTACAATCGCCTTAGGTTTTTTACAATATTTTATTCTGTTTTCAATAGCCTGCTCAAGCGTAGAGGGGCACATATTCCAAGACTGTTTTTCGCTACCTACAAATACAGGTGTTGCTCCACAATATGTTATTGGAAATGCGCTCGCCGCGAAGGTAAATGATTGGCATAACACCTCATCTCCTTTTTCCACACCCGCCATAATAAGCGCTAAATGAATTGCTGAGGTTCCTGAGTTAGTTAAAACTACATGTTTATTATTGAAGTATGCTCTAAACCTTGTCTCTAATTCTGTAATATATGTTCCATAATATGACAGTTCGTTAGAGGCTAAAGCCATATCAACCGCATCAAGCTCAAGCTTGGACACGAAGCTTGGTGATAATTTTATATTTGATTTTGGCTTTTGATTCATTTAACTATGAAAAACCTAAAAATACAGTAAAAAACTATCAGACAAAGAAAAGACAGACCAAGAACAAAAACTGAATCAATGGTATAAATTATACAGTATACTACGAAAGCACAAACCAACAGGTGTATTAGCCCATAAATAGCTGTGACTTTTAAATCAGTGTGCAAGTCTCTGTAGACTAGTTTTTCATAGAGATGATTTCTATGTGCTTTAAACGGATTATGCCTCTTAAATATGGTATGTGCGAGTGTCACTGCAACATCAATGCAGAAAACACTAATTATTAGAAAAACCATGGGATTATCCGTCACCATATATAATTCAATACAAAACCAAATCAATATAAACCCTAAGGATATGCTGCCTACATCGCCTGAAATGAAAATTGGTGCTTTTCTAACATTTCCAAAAGCAAATACTAGACAAACGCAGATTAAGCCTAAAAGCGCATTGTCGTGTACAAAATAAAACTCTAAGTTAATTATGAAAAGGGCCGATAGAGAAATAACTGCATTGACTATTAGCATGCCGTTTATGCCATCCATAAAATTTGAAGCATTTAGATAGCTTATAATTAAAAGTACACAGCCTATTTGCGCAAACAATCGATTATCAACATCTAAACCTGAAAACAATTCGCTTACCAGCGAGAAAGTAGCTATTAGTTGTACCACAAGCCTAGGAACGACGGGCAAAGACTTTATGTCATCAATAAAGCTAGTCACGGCCAAAGCAACAAAAGCCAACTGGGGTATAATGGGCACATCATCAAAAAAGAGCAATAGTAACAGAATACCAACTGGAAAAATAAAACCAGCTCCAATAACTGGCTGTGACTGAGAGTAGGTTCTTCGTATATTAATTGTTAGATTAAATGACTTAGCAATTTTTACATATATATAAAGCAACATTGTAAAAAATAAGCAAATTATGGTTGCTGTTGCAATTTGCTGAATCATAACTAATATGCTTTTTCTTCGCCTCTTATAGCATTAACTATGGTGCTAATAATAATTTTTATATCCAAAAACAGGGACCAGTTTTCTACGTAAAAGATATCATATTTTACTCGTCCTATTATATCCTTATCAGTTTCTATTTCTCCCCTAAAACCTTTTACTTGTGCCAAGCCAGTAATACCGGGTTTTACGAAAAGTCTCACCATAAACTTATCTACCTTTTTAGCGTAGGTTGTAGTATGACTTAACATGTGTGGGCGAGGTCCAACCACTGACATGTCCCCAAAAAATACGTTGAAAAATTGAGGTAATTCATCAATACTTGTTTTTCTAATAAACTTTCCCACTTTTGTTATTCTAGAATCTCCTTTTGTAGCTTGCTCTTTGTCGGCAATAGAATTCACTGTCATTGACCTGAATTTAAAACAGTAAAATTTGGTGTTATTAAATCCGTTTCGTTGTTGCTTAAAAAAGATTGGGCCTCTGGATTCTAGCTTTATCAAGATGGCAATTAATGGTATCAACCAAGATAGGATTAATACGATGACTACCGAAGAAAAAACAACATCAAACGTTCGCTTTACAAGTTGCTTTAATGGTTGTTCTAGAGGTATGTTTCTAAGCCAGAGTATTGGAATAAAATCATAGTACTGATATTTTAGGCGGCGAGAATATATTTGTTTATTGTCAGGTATAAATTTGAGAACCTTGAGATTATTATCGGCAAATGCAATAAGTTCAGACATCTGTTTATTACTGATTTCAGATAAAGAGCAGTATATCTGGTCTATTCTCTCATTGAATACATATTCAGAAAATTCATCAAGATTAAATCCGGACTCAGTGTTTGCATCAAACGTCTTAACATGAATATAGCCATACTCTGGTTTATTGTTAAATAATTTTTCCAAATCTTTTGATCTCTTATTTTTCCCAACAATAACTATTTTCCTAAAATTGCCTCCATATGCAATCCTGTATTTTTGTAAAAAATAGAAGAATGAAAGTTTTGTCAAAGCAATTGAAGAGAATACCACCGATATATAACTGAATAAGTATGAGTGCTCAAAACTGTAAATTCTAGTTAGTCCTAAATAAGCGTAGACTAGTACCGTAAAGTATAAACATTGTTTAAAAATGAGCGATGCGATTTTAACCTCTTTAGTATATCTGTATACCTGATAGAATTGAGTATAAATAGATAGGGTAATCCATATTACTGAGGATATTGAAATGAAACTCAATACATCAATAAAATTTTCAAAATAAAGATAGGATACTGCGTTGATAATTATCAAATCTATCATATAAGCAATTGGGCGTAAAAAGCCTGAATATCTACCTTGGTTAAATAAATTCAAATCTTATCTCTTAATATGTTTTTCAAATCTCTTATGCTCTGTTTTATATAGTGCTTCTTTTGGAAGATTCATAAAGTAGTTAATAGTCTTTTCAATTCCTTCGGCCCTGTCCACCGCTGGCTCCCAATTCAAAAGTTTTTTTGCCAAACTAATGTCTGGCTGTCTCTGAAGTGGATCATCCTTTGGAAGATCTTTAAAATTAAATTTAATACTCTGAGAGGATAGTTTTTCCATCTCTTTAGCCAAATCGATTATGGTAATTTCTTTGGGATTACCTATATTGACGGGTAGCTCATAAGAGCTAAATAAAAGGCGGTAAATACCTTCTATTTGATCGTCTATATAGCAAAAAGAGCGTGTCTGCTTTCCGTCACCGAATATAGTCAATGGTTCTCCCCTGAGAATCTGGCCTATGAATGCAGGAATCACTCTTCCATCATTTAAGCGCATCCTTGGGCCATAAGTGTTAAAAATCCTTACAATTCTTGTCTGTAGGCCATGAAATCTGTTATACGCCATAGTGATTGACTCTTGAAACCGTTTAGCTTCATCATATACTCCCCTGGGCCCAATAACGTTTACGTTACCATAATACTCCTCACTTTGTGGGTGCTCTAAAGGATCTCCATAGACTTCCGAGGTTGATGCAATAAGAATACATGCATTCTTTGCCTTTGCTAAGCCTAAAAGATTATGTGTTCCTAACGAGCCTACTTTCAAGGTTTGAATAGGGATTTTTAAATAATCAATTGGACTAGCTGGAGAGGCGAAATGCAATATGTAGTCCAAGTCTCCCTCAATAGATACGAATTCAGTCACATCATGATATATAAACTGAAATCGCTCATGGCTAAGCAAGTGTTCAATATTTGATTGGTCGCCGGTGATTAAGTTATCCATGCATATTACATGATAACCTTCATCAATAAATTTATCGCATAGATGCGACCCCAAAAAACCCGCCCCTCCTGTAATTAGTACTTTTCTCATAAATCGTACGTAAATTTAAAGCAATCTAATTTACAGGGTTTCCAGCACCTATCTTATAAACTGAAAACCCAATGCTTTTGAGATTATTGACATCAACGATTCCTCTACCATCAAACACGAAGGCTGGTTTTAGCATGCTTTCATAAATTTTATTCCAGTCATAATGACGAAACTCTTCCCATTCCGTTAGAATCGCGACAGCATGTGAGCCAATAATTGCCTCATACGGACTTTCGAGCACTTTAACTAATTTTAGATTAGTCTCTGGGTCTCTGGTGTTAAGTAAATTTAAATCTTTATAAACTTGATCTTGGTCAACCTTAGGATCAAATACCGAAATTTGAGCTTGTTCGTTTAATAAATTATCTGCGACCTGTATCGCTGGGGACTCTCGAGTGTCGTTGGTATCCTTTTTAAATGCCCAGCCAAAAAATGTGATTTTCTTTCCAGAAACGGTGTTGTACATTGTAGTTATGATTTTATCTGAAAACCTGTTTTTTTGATAATTATTCATTTCAACGACCCCTTCCCAATAATTAGCAACCTCGTCTAAACCATAGGATTTTGCAATATACACCAGATTTAGAATATCTTTCTGAAAACAGGAACCCCCAAAACCAACTGATGGCTTTAAAAATTTAGAACCTATCCTAGAGTCCATTCCTATTGCTTTAGCCACCTCATACACATCCGCTCCCGTCCGTTCACATATAACCGACATTGCATTTATGGAAGAAACGCGCTGGGCCAAAAAAGCATTTGCTGTTAATTTTGATAGTTCCGAAGACCAAACATTTGTGGTTAGGATTTTTTCCTTGGGCACCCAATTAGAATAAATATCTACCAATTCTGCAACCGCTCTCTCACCTTCGATGGTGGTATCGCCTCCGATTAAGACCCTGTCTGGTTGGAGCAAATCTTCTACAGCAGTTCCTTCAGCTAAAAATTCAGGGTTCGAAAGAATTTGATACTTAACGTTATTACCTGTATTATCTAAAATACTTTTAATCGTCGAGGCTGTTCTTACAGGAAGAGTGGACTTTTCGACCACAATCTTATCATTCTTTGATATTTTTGCAATTTGTCTGGCGCAAAGTTCAATATATTTAAGGTCAGCAGCCATACCCTTGCCCTTACCATAGGTTTTGGTGGGTGTATTTACAGAAATGAAAATCATTTCGGCTCTATCTATTGCTGCGTCTACGTCGGTCGAAAAGAACAAATTTTTTCCTCTAGTCTCTCTTACTATGGAATCAAGCCCAGGCTCAAAGACCGGGAGTTTGGTAAGGTCATCATCGTTCCATGCAATGATCCTTGCCTCGTTTATGTCAACAACCGTGATATTAATATCTGGGCATTTTTGAGCTATGACAGCCATGGTTGGCCCTCCTACGTAGCCCGCTCCTATACAACATATATTTTTAATAGCCATATTTTAGTGTCTATTCTACTAAGATCAAATATAATATTACTAAAGAGAAAATTCCTTGTTTTTAAATTCTTTCCCGAGTGAAATTGTCGTCAAAAAAAATAGAATACAAGATAATGGCACATAAAATAGGTTGCCACTAAAAATGGATAAGATTAAAGTACTAAAAAAATAGACCTTAGATATTCGGGAAATTGCGTGAGTCTGATAGAACTTAACGGAAAATACAGCATATATTATTACACCTAGACATCCAAAGAACAACGCTATATCAATAAGCTGAAGTTCTAAACGCACAACATTTAAATCTGTGGCTCCAATAATATAATTATAATTATCTCCATTAATCAAATTGAGCAACTCAAATGCGTTTTCAATTCGATAAGAGAAAATAGCGGTAAGCCAACCATCGTCATTGATAACATCCTGAAATATCGGCATACTCAAAATTATTAATAAAAGAGCCCCAAACAACAGAAAAGTAATTAAAATATAAAGCGCTTTTCTGCTGAACTTGAGATTTCTTTGAGATATAATTAGAAAAAAAATAAAAAGCGCTTCGCCCGCATACACCGCCTTAACTCCAGATAAAGCACTTATGATTAATAGTATTATGATCATTAAATAATCTCTAAAATACAGGAAGTAGGCCATTGCGGTTAAATAAACATATGGCAAAAATCCTTGGCTCAAGATAATCCCATTAAATCCAAAACGGGTTGCATTATAGGTTTTTAAAACCTGAATTCCAGTTAAAAGAGCGAGGATGACTAATAGTGTATTTAGTATAATTATAGCTTTAAAGAACCTATACAATGAAACCTGTAATTTACTATTACTTTGATTTTTTAGCGCGTAGGAAAACATCAGAAAAAAGAAAGGAAAAATATACCTCAAATACTCGTTAACATACAACGTCGAAAAGTTACTTTTGAAAAAGAAAATTGCTGTTATAGTCAAAAGCAATGCTATGGGGTTTATATAAAGTCTTGATATAGCCCGATATTTATAAATCAAGAATAAGATAATGGTCAGCAAAACAATAGCCTTAAAATATCTACCGAAATTAAATAAGTTGAAATCGTAAAAGAGATCTAATTTCTTTATGAAATCGAAGATGAAACTTAGAGCTAAAAATGCGATTATGAGCCTCCTTGGCTCCCAATATTTTAAAAGATCTCTATGAATGTTTTATCTAGTTATTTGATATTTGTTAAAATTAACTTTTCGTAGCTGGCGTTGACGGACTCCCAACTAAACCGTTTTTCTATCTTTTCCGCGTTTTTTGCGATAAATTTGTCTCGATGTTGGTTGCAGGTATTATCTTCTAAAAGACTAGTAATATCGGCAGAAGCTTTAAAATAAAATGCATCTTCCAATAGAATACTGCGATTAAAAATATTGTTATGCGCAATAATTAGCGAACTTGATGCCATAGCTTCTAATAATGATGGATTTGTTCCACCTACCGAATGCCCATGGAAATAATATCTAGAGTAATATCTCAAGTTATTTAAATCTTCTTGGTTGTAGTTTGGTCCCACAAACCTAATTCTCTTGTCATGTGCGAACTTTTTTTGAAGTTTTTTACCAAAATCGTTTAATCCTCCAAATATTAAAATTGGGGTTTGAACTTTTGACTTACTAAACCCCTCAACTATAGTTTCTATATTGTTTTCGGGTTCCAAACGAGCTATAATCATATCATAGTTTCCTTCAGTAACATTATAGTTGACAAGTACCGATTTATCTGGTGATGAGAAAATTGTTGCCCCGTATGGGATATATGTTGATTCTTTGAGATATGTTTCTCTAATATAATCTTTTATGCCTATGGAGTCCGAAATTAGGACGTCGCTAGATTTTATAGCTAAATTTTCTGCATACCTAAGAAATTTTCTCGTAGCCGTTGAATATTTTGATCTTTTCCATTCAAGCCCATCCATATTAGTAACTATTAAGGAATCTTTAGGGAGCATTCTGTGCCAAATAGAGCTCGATGTGTAACCTAATTGAAGTATCGCATCAAATTTCCTCTTCCGACTGTCCCTAATACAGTTTAAGTCATAAAAGAATTGCCCAGCTGTGCCTATTTTATACTCAGGATCAAAACAATGTATAATATTTACTCCTTTAAAAGTGGATTTTTTATAAGGATGATTGTGAGAATTATAAACGAATACGCTATGTCCTTTCTCTGCCATATAAACCGAGAAACATTCGGCAAATTGCTCAAATCCTCCATGGTTATTTGGTATGCCTCTTGTTCCTAGTATTGCTATTTTCATATATGTGCTTGGTGTTGGCTAAAATTAATAATACTGTTGTAAAAAAATAAACGCCTCTTACTCTTCCGAAAATTGACTCAGACAACATCACAAATATCATGAAAAGTGCAAAGGTCATCATTAGCTTATCTTTATTTATAAGGCCAATATAAAAACTGTAAACAGGTATCATTAAAAGAAAAATTAGTCCAATTATACCCGTTTTCCATAATGTTTGAACATATTGATTATGCGGGTTGTAGCTCTTGTGCTTAATCAGCCCTAAATTCTCAATTCTATTATACAGTTCTACATTGGTGGATTTTTTTACACCTTTACCAAATATATAGTCCGTAGGGGTCATGGTAGCAAATGTTTCTCTCCAAAGTAGCAGTCTCAAAGTAAAACCGTTCAACCTTTGATCACTGTAATCAGTAATCATGGTCTCCTCGAGAATGGAAATATCATCAGCACTCAGAATTTCTGAAAACCTATGTTTAACGGGCAAAGAGACTAAAAGCGCAACAACAACTATTACGAAGCAAAAAGCCTTTATATTGAATTTTAAAAATTTGAGAATTATTAATAAAAGTGTAAAGGAGAGGACAATTTTAGAGCCAGAAAACACTAAAAGGATAAATAGCAAACCTAAATACAGATACCGGTAGGATTGTTTCTTCTCATAAAGGATATAGATTATCGAGAAAAACAATAAATAAGAATAATATACTGGGTGCAAAAATTTAGAAAAATTTGTGAATGAGAAAAATTCAAGGTTATTGTGAATTTGAAAGTCAATGATTGAGGTGACAAACAAATACGCCCCAATTAAAAGAGAGACAGCTAAAAAATTTTTTAGATCCGTCCTTCTGCCGTATACTGGAATTAAAAACGATAACAGAAAAAGTGGCAAAAGCCTCTCGATTGTATTAAAGCCTTTAGCGCCATTTAAAACACAAATAATATTATTAACAAGGTAGATTAGAAAAAAAGCAGTGATGATGAGGTGCAATTTGTTATTTGGAAGCCAATATCTTTTTCGAAATTTAATCAAGCCAAATGTAAATAACATAATTAATACAATATTGTAAGTTGGAGGGGGTAAAAAAATCGACAATATTAATGCCGTCATTAAACATTCCATTAACTTGAATTTTTTCGGAATACTAAAATTTAGGTTCCTCGAGAAAAAGAAGGCCAAAAGAATAATTGGTGTGAGACTAAGAAAAAAAATGTGAATGTCTTTTAAATCAGAAGAGTATGAAAAAACTTTTGAAGACTCTAGATAACCATTCTCTCGCTCTACACGGAAACTTAGTATTTCATTTTCCAGGTTGACACCACCAAGCCCACTTGGAAATAGACTTTCTAAGCTTTTATACTGATAAGTACCCGTATCAGTTGAAAAATTTAATTTAAAAGTCAATTTCTCTCCTGGAAATTCAAAATATATCCGGAATTTTCGCAGTTTAGTGTCATCAGGAATTTCTAAGTGGTATTCGAGATTAGAAGTTTTTTTTAATTTATAAGGCCTATTGAAGGTAATAACGGACTCCTTATCCTCTGAAAAATAAATGGTTGGTAGTTGGTTGAAGGTTGGTGCATCCTGATATATGATCCCAATTGACTTAATATGGCCATCCGCCATGCGATAGTTCATGAAATAGTAAACTATAGCAGTGAATAGTGTAATTAAAACTATTGCCACTAATACAAGCGTCTTTTTAATATTATAAGATTTTAATGTCAACCTTCAGAGTATCGGTGTAGTGTATTAAAATAATTACTAGCTATGTTTTTCCAATTGTATTTTCTAAGTAGGTTTTTGTAAAGATGAATATCTGGCTGTGTAATATGCTCCAACTGAAGCATCATTTTTTCCTGAATCTCTTCAACGTCATCTGGATTGAATGATATTTTTTCAGGAAAATGAAAATCCGCCATAGCCGTTCTGTCACTGCATATCATTTTAGCCCCATAACTCATGGCCTCAAGGGGTGGTATTCCAAACCCTTCTGCAAATGATGGAAACACAAAAAGTTCGCAGTTAGAATAATATGCGGCCAATGTATCATTTGATACTGATTCCAGCCAAATTAAATGATTTTCATTAAGATCTTTATTATTTTCGAGATACGTCTCTAATTCTTCACAGAAAAGATCTCTTTTCCCGATAAAAACTAGCTTATAGCCCTGTTCATAAAGTTTTGATGCAATAAAGGCTTTTATGAGATTAAGGTGATTCTTTCTTGGCTCAATTCTAGAAACATATAAGATATATTTATTTGGAACCTTTAGTTGAGTCTCCGAATTAATAATATACGTCTTGGGTGCATTAGGCGTTATTTCAATTTTATCTGGGTGAATATCATAATGCTTCACAATTTGTTTCTTTGAATATTCAGAAACCGTCAAGAGAATATCTGCTGTTTTTGCTGACCATTTAAAAAGATTATGGTTCATAAACCTATATCTTTCTGGAAAAAACATTTTCAGCTTTTCCTCTTCAAATAAAATATCATGCAGAGTTACAATAAATTTACAGTTTTTATAGGGGGGTCTTATATATTGAAAATGAGCATAATCGATTTTATGCTTCCAAATTAGATAAGGTATTTCGAAACCCAATCTCAAATATTTTGACTTATACTTGAGAGGGAGAAACGTAACGTTCTCATTCTTAATAATTTCTCTTTGAAGAATGTCAACGTTTCTTGCAACGAAATAAAAATGCCAGTCTTTAGCGATAGGTAAGAGTGCATTGTACAAACCCTTGAGATATGTCCTAGTTCCTTGATGTTTATCATCGAATACGTGTGCATCAATTAGTATTTTTTTCTTTGCCACACTGAATTTTTTTTACTATTCATTGCCTTGTTGTGAAACAATAGGCCCAACAGCAAAAGTAGACATTAGCAATGAAAATTGCCGTTTTTTAAATGAATATGTTCGATAAATGAGGAAACGTTACAGCTCTTTTCAAAATCATGCTCAAAAAAATATCTATCTCAACATTCAATCGATATTCTCCTAGAATTATAGCTATAAATATTCTAGATTGTGGGGATATTCAAAGCATTCGATCTCTTTAAATTTGCTTGAGTGATCTTTGATATAGATAGTAATGTTACAACGAACCAAAAAAGCTGCGTATTAAAATTGGCGTTTATTATCAAGATAATAAATACCCCTTTGAAAAAGAGTCCTTTTCCCTTTATGCAGTCATATAGAAAGATCAAAACCAAAGTGGCGCCAAAGAAGCCATAATCATATAAAAACCCTGGCACAAAAGGAGGTCGAAAAACCATGTGTGTATTCCACTTCTCAGGATAAATAACTTTAGAAAAATATGCTTCAGATGCAGAAGCCCCATGTCCGAAATATGTTTTATAACTCAACCAATCCGTTTCAGTCAAATAAACAAAAGTTGGCGCCACCCTTGCGTGAACACTTGAATCTAAATACCTTAGCTCTTCAACAAAATTAGAGGTGTCGGACACAATGAATACTAAAACGTCTTTAATTCTTTCTATACTCTTACCTCCAATGTCAGTGAATGAAAATATAAGTAACGCAAATGCTATTATAATAATAGTCAATTGAAAATACGTTTTGGAGAATGTAATCTGACTCATTATTAAAAGCCCTAGTAATATAAAACCAATTGAAGATTTAAAACTGGTGAGCATATAAATAGTTATAAACGAGAAAAATATCAGGTTCATCTTTGTTAAATATCTATATAATAATGAGAATGCTGTAAGTACTATTATAGCAGCATACGATGGCTCTGAAGATAGAGAATAGAATCGGTAGAATTGCCCACGGTTATTGTATTGAATACCAAGCTGTCCCGTACTTTGGAAATATCCTTCTTGAGACTCTAGTTTTTCTAACCCAAATAGAACAATTAACTGAGAAATTACGAGTATTACGAAAAAGCTTATAAGCACATACTTCAAAACTCTCAAAAAACATTTCTCATTAAAATATATACTTGAGTAAAAAATAATAAAGGAGTAAAGAAATAAGAATATATAAGAATATATTAATGAGGTCAATCTAAAGCTTTCAACGTTAAGTATTGAGCTAAAAGTAATATAAAATGTAATTGCCAGTATTGCTGTATTTCTATAAAAGAAAAGCTTCTGCTTTAAAATAAGAATTAGCAGAAAGGAAATTATTCCGACAATTAAATAAATAGAATAGCTCGTGTTTTCAGATTTTATTGCATACAATCCTGTATAAGAGAGAGATAATATTGTGACTGTCAATAAAATCTGATATAACTTTACATTGCTTACATTCACTAACACACGATCTTTTCAATCGCATTAGCGATTAAATTAATATTTTCTGGCTCTATGCTCCTAGGGTTGCCAAATGCGTCAGACATAACTCCTTTGAAGGAATTGCTCATCAACCAGTTTGAAAAGCCCTCGTTAGATAATCCAGTATTGTTTTTGGACATAAGCTCTATAAAAGTATTGTGCTTAAACTCGTCTAAAGATATTTCTCTGCAACATTTAAGTTTATTAAAAAATGCTGGCGCAAAGGTAAAAGACATGGTTGACATTAACGCAGCCTCGTAAGCGACTGTTCCAGAGACTGTAAAAATTGCGCTACTAATCTCTATGAGGTCATAAGAGTTAATGCGGTTATCTATTAAGAAAACATTTCTCAGGCTTTTAACTTTGCTGTAGAATGAATAGCTTCTATCGCCAATAGCATTAGAATGTTCTTTTACAAGCAAATAATAATTTTCTGGCAGAAAGCGCCATATGTTCTCTATAAGTGATAATTGGTTTTCGTAATAACGACCAATGACGTCTATGGAGGCTTCTGGTTGCTTGTGAAGTGTAAACAGCACAAACTTTCCATTTTCAGGAAGTTTTTCAATGGTTGTTTCTGAGACAAACTTGTTGAAAATAAACCGATTAATTATTTCTGTTGTTCTGATCTTAAATTGATTGTAAGGCGAACTGTAAAGCGTTACATCATTTGCATCTTGATTTGTCCTAAAAATAAAGTTCTTAAGTAATCCTATATTATGAGATATTGATTTTTTCTTATCAATCCATTTATCATTGAGTTTAAGATATTCAGGCTTTTCTGCGGTAATTGTCGAGAACACCTCATTATCTACTCTCTTTACCTCTTTGATACACGATTGAAACTCATCAGTAAAAAAGGCAAATCGTCCATTGGGCACTCTTATAGTATGCGGATTTAGAAATTGTGTTTCGAGCTCAGTGTGGAAGGTTGATAATCTATATGCTAAAATCTCATGAGCCCATGTTATTTCCCCGAAGATGTAGCTTATTTTGTTTGTTTTAAAAAAGTTGTAATAAAGAGAAGTTAAGTTCTTTAGGTAGTTGTAACTCCAGTTTCTTGATTCATGTTTCAGAACCCTATCGTTATATATAAGTTCATTCAACTTTAAGTCAACATCTATTTGTTTTGTCTTTGAGGCTAAGACCTCCTTCTTCCCAATATATAATAATCTATCTGATGGAAACTTAGAGAGCAACCAGTCGTACTGTTTTTTAGAAGATACAATCCAAAAAACAGTGTGGTTTTTTTTCTCCAGAATTTTTGAAACCTCTAAAAAAACATCGGTTTTATAATAATTTGCAATAAAGCATATGTTACTCATATCTTATTATCTCAGCTTATAATTTCTTTTGTAAAGAATCCAAACAGTAATGGTTAAACACCCAAAAGCACTCAAATTCATCGCAAGGGCAAAACTACTAAGAAAGTCGTTATTATATGTCCACAACACAAACATAAATATAGCCCCAGAAAGTATAGCCAAATAAAGTTTAAAAATATTCTTGTTTTCTCTTGAATAATGTACTTCTAAATACGCTATTACGCAAGAGAAATAGGTGCCCACAACCAAGAGAACAGATATGGTTAACTCTCTAACTGCAGTCTCGTAGCTATAAGCCACATAACCAACCACAAGAAATAGAATAACAAGCATGGTTGTAGTGAGCAAAATGATATACTTATTGAAATATTTCTTTTGAATGCCATATGTTTCTCCTATAAATATATCCTTTGCGAAATACGACAGGATCGATGTATGCATCAAAAAAATAACCATGGAAAAGCGCTGGGTTAATGATAATAAAACTCCGTCATCCAAATTAAGTTTTGTTAGGGCATTTATTTTACCGTAATTAGTTATGTACATCATAATAAAAGCTTGGAGTATAGTAGGCCACGAAAACCTCAATGACCTAAAGAAAATATTTTTTAAACTATTAAAATCAAGGTCAGAATGTTTACTCATTACAAAGCCTATAATAACAAATATTATATAAATAAAAACACAAATGATCTGGCCTAAAAAAACTAATATCAAAGAAAAATCTATGTCAAGAAAAAAATAGGCTCCTATGAACAGTATAGAAATGACATTGGATGATAGGGTTACATAAAGTGCTTTTTGAGGCTCACCTGACAGCCTGAAGTATGATGAATAATAGACAGAAAGTATTGTAAATAATACTCTAACCACTATAAATTCAATAAATATTATATCTACTAAATCGTTTTTCTGAAACAAAATTAAACCCAAACCAATGGAGCTTAGGGTGAGAAATAAGACATTAAAATTTCTAGTAAACTTTTGTTGGGTTGCTTTGCGGTCTTCACTGTGTCTATATGCGTAGTAGAAATAACTTGAAAGCCCTAAATCTACCAAAGGAATTACAACAGTTGATACCGAGTAAATATATTCAATATTGAGATAGATGGCTGCATCATCAAAAAACTTAAATACCAAAAGAGGAATCAGGAAAATTATGGCCTTGTCAAAATAGCTAAGAGCCATATATTTCAGTAAACCTTTGTTGTTTAAAAATACTGACTTTAGCCCTTTTAAGGAAAATCTGTGAAAGGAATTGTTTGTCATTAATAATAGGTTTGGCTAGACAAAGAATTATTAATCGAAACCTTATATTAGATTGATTAAAGGATTGTTTACCTAAAATCCCTCCTTAACAATGAAATAATATAAGAGTTGTGAAATTCACCATTTTCAAAACAATTATCTCTAAGAACACCGTCTTTTAAAAATTTATAATTCTTCGTGAAAAATGAAATCTTTTTGGAATCAAACTCATATAATTCCATCCAGATTTTATTTAAATTTAGATTACCAAAGCCGTAATTCAGCAACAAATGTACAGCCTCCTTGCACTTAGGGCTTTCATCAATATAAATGTCATCACCCCCTATGTAAAAAGAGAAATCTGCAGATCTAATAATCCAATTGATATATAATAGGCCTGCAGCCCCAATGGGCGTATTGGTTTCTAGGTCGATGACCACAAACATATAGTTGATATGCTTTGTTTTTTGGAGACTTTCAAACCAACTTTCTTGATCGGCTAAAGAAAGCTCTCTGACCTCCCGAAAATTTTTTCGGAATTTTATTTTATTCCTCCAATCTCTTAGGGTGCTGAGATCTTCTCTCTCCAAGGCTCTAAGTCCAATATATTTACCTACAATCATATGCTATCACGTGTAAAGTGTTCTCCAAAAACAAGATTATTCTTCAATTCCTTTCCGACCAAATTCTCCCATTCATAGGGGTGAAACGAATTTTCACCAATCGGTCTAAGAGGAATTAAATCCTCCTTGGTTATAACATGACCCTTTTCTAAGTTAGATGCGGCACAAATGCATCTTCTTTGAACAATATAGGATTGTTCTTCATTAGGTTCAACTCGCTTAACTCCGTCGCCAAGAGCATTAAGTAGTTCGTAAGACCTATCAACCATATCTCTCCAAGATTTGGGATTCATCGCAAAACCATGATCTGGTCCAATTTGGTCGTTATCATCTGTAAAGTGTTTCTCAATGACCCTTGCTCCAAGCGCGATACTTCCTAAAACTGTGGCATGACCTGCTGTATGATCTGACAAACCAAGAATTGTATCTGGATAAAGTTCCCTGTATTTTTTCAAGACACTAAGATTGCAAAATTTAAAATTCTCCGGGTCACCAGTATAGTTTGTATTACATTGCATTAAAACTATGTCGTTTGGTTTTCTTAAGGCCAAACTCATCATCCGATCTACATCATCGAGACTGCAAGCTCCAGTAGCCAACAATGTTGGCTTACCCTTACTTAACACATATTCAACAATTTCTAACCAAGAAGCATCTCCAGAGCCAATCTTATAAAGTTCTACATAGGGGTCAACTAAGTCTACAGCCTCAAAATCGTATGGACTTGTGAAATAATCCAACCCCACCTTGTCGCATTCTGCCTTTAAGATAGAAGTCCATTCCTCGTTGATACTTGCATCTTCGTAAACCTCATATACCTTTTTCTTCCATTTGGATTGGTGTGATAGTTTGACTTTAAGATTATCAAAACCTACCTGGCTTACGATTTTTTTCGCTGAAAAGTTTTGAAACTTCGCGGCATCCCCGCCTGCTTCTTTTACCATATGGATAAGTTCTTTAGCCTTTTCCAGTGAGCCATTATGGTTGGCTCCAATGTCTGCAACGAAATAAAGTGAATTATCGTTTATTAATTTACGTCCTAGTTTGATGCTCTTCATAATTTTGTTTTATACTTATCATTATATCTTGCATATTTGGAAGTTTTCTGCAAAATTTAGTTTGGTAATACGAACTGTCTAGAGTTTGGTCCGTTGACCTTTTTGCCCTATCCTTCATATCTACGATAAAGCTTCTGTTTACACAATTTTTGCCTAAACCTAAGGTGTCTAAAAGTTGAATACCAAAATTATATTTAGTAATTCTATCAGTACCCACAATATGCAATATTTCATTGGGAAGCCTGTTAAGGCCAACCAAATATTCTATTTCATTAGCTAATTGCCAAATGGTGATAGGGGTAAAATAAACATCATCAAATAGGCCAATTTCTATTTCAGCTTTTGAAGATTCAATTATCCATTCTAAAAACCCTTTTTTAGAAACATTGTCATTAAGCCCAACTATGGTTGTCCTTATTGTACAAAAAGATCTTCCGCTATTGGAAACAAAATATTCTCCCAGCTCTTTAGAACGCCCGTAAATACTCTCTGGCGAAACCACATCTTCTTCTGTTGCCATGCTGAGGCGACTTGGAAAAACGGCGTCAGTTGAAATATATATAATTTTAACGTCTTCTGTTGTATTGTTTAAAAAGCTCTTAATTGAGAATCCGTTGGCCTCGTAAGCTTGTCTTGGATTTTTCTGGCAAATTGATCCATTTGTTAGTGCACCCGATAAAATTATGACTTCGGGACGTGACCATTCAATGAGCTCTGTGTAATCGCCGTTTAAAAAATCAAAAACTTTATAGTCTACAGATGCATCATAAAAAGCTGAACCTCCGGTAGCGTATACCTTATGTGCCTTAGACAAAGACTTACATAGCGTTGCTCCGAGCATTCCAGACGCACCTGTTACAAGAATTCTCAAATTAATTGGTTTTGGATTTTATCTTAAATTCGGCGATTTTCCAATCTTCTTCGGTGTCTATATCGTGACAATCCATTTCGCTCATCTCAATAAATCCAGTATTATCATTCCATAATGCTTTCTGAGATACTATTTTTTGAGTCTTGAAGAAATAAAACTGCCCTAAGTCATGGTAACGATTTTCTAAATCCTGCGTCCTAGTTTGCATATGTTGAGGGCTTATCATTTCAATTCTTCCATCATCATTAAGCCTTAGCGCTCGCTGAATGGGATGACCATACTTACTTACGGGGAAAATGCAATCGTACGATTGTAAATGTAAAATTTTTAAAGCATTCTCTAAATGCCCTACCGTAATAAATGGAGCGCATGCATATAGGCAACAAGTGTTTTCGTATGTCAATCCTCTATCCTCGTAATTATTAACCACCTCCGTAATAACGTCTATTGTAGTAGAGAAATCATCTGCATTTTCTTTGGAACGAAAAAACGGTACTGAAGCACCATAATCTGATGCTACTCGTGCTATCTCTTCATCGTCAGTAGATACCATTACTTCATCAAAGAGACGGCTTTTAATTGCCGTTTCAATAGAGTATGCGATTATGGGTTTCCCCAGAAAATTCTTAATATTTTTCCTTGGGATCCTTTTGCTGCCACCTCTTGCTGGAATTATTGCTAATGATTTCATTTTAAATTTTAGACTTTAAAAGAAGAGTCAACATGGTTTTTAATGAGTATTCTCAGGCTTTCTACGGTCTCCCACTCGTCATTGTCACCAGAATTATAGTTAAACCCAGCTTCTACTTTTTTTGCGTTGAAATGAGAAATATAATCATCTAAACTCCAACTATGTGTAGCAGGAAGGATGGCATAATATTTTCCAAGGTCATACGTATAAAAAGAGTCGGATTTAGTTATCATCTCTTCATGGACTTTCTCTCCAGGTCTAATTCCAATCACAGGTTTTTCGCAATCAGGCCCAATAGCCTCGGCCACATCTAAGATTCTGTATGACGGGATTTTTGGCACAAAAAGTTCACCGCCCCATGCATGTTCTAAAGCATGCATAACCATATCAACACCCCCTTGAAGCGAGATGTTGAAGCGTGTCATATTAGAGTCCGTGATAGGTAAAATATTGTCTGTTTCCTTTTTATTAATAAAGAAAGGAATGACGGACCCGTTAGAGCCCATAACGTTTCCATATCGTACAACAGAAAATTTTATTTGAGAATCCCCTTTTATGTTATTTGCGGCAATAAATAATTTGTCAGATGTCAACTTAGTGGCGCCATAAAGATTAATAGGCGCACAGGCCTTATCTGTTGATAATGCGACCACACGCTCAACATTAGTTTTAAAACAAGCGTCCAAAACATTTTCTGCACCACCTATATTTGTTTTTATGCACTCGTCAGGATTGTACTCAGCGATATGAACATGCTTCATAGCGGCCGCATGAATCACATAATTTACGCCCTGAAATGCTCTTTCTAGTCGATCCTTGTCTCTCACATCGCCTATAAAATATCTTATCTGAGGATATAGTTCAGAGGGAAATTCTTGAGCCATTGCAAATTGTTTTTGCTCGTCCCTTGAAAATATTATCAGTCTTCTAACACCTGGGTTCTGCTTTAAAATGTGCCTGGTGAGTGCTTTACCTAATGAACCTGTACCCCCTGTAATGAGGATTGATTTACCCGTTATGTCAAACATGTTTTTTTATACTTTTTTTGATATTAAATACCCAATTTAAAAATTTTCTCTCCCCTACAATTCAGACTCTATTTTATTATATAGATTGTCATTTGAAATAATGAATGGGTCATAATTACCATCTACAACAAATCTTGAATAGCCAGATTCTGTATATTTCATAAATCCATTGTGTTGAAAATATCTAGGAAAGCTATCTTGAATTATGCTAATTGCTTTTCCGCTATACGACATCTTGATATATTCTAAATCCACATCGCCAATATTTTTCCTTACTGTATTTCCAAAATCTAGTCTTATAGAAAATGGAATTTCATTTTCAGGAAGAGAGAACATAATCGTTTGAAAAGAATCCCTTCCGTCAATGTTTTTTGAGATCACCTTATCTCCATTAAACTTCTCTTCTGGATAACTCGAGGTGTAAAATAGCGTGATATTCTCATCCTCATAGGATCGCATTTTAACTTCAATTTCGAAATTCTTATCATTAGAAATCTCTTTCTCGGAACTTGTGGGTTCTGAATTATTTGTGTCGTCAATTTTTGTTTCTTTAGAATTAACGCATGAGGTCAAAACCAAAAAAATAAAAAACATTTTTTTAATCATTTTTGCTATATTTAATATGGTTCATAATTAGAGTTTTCGAAGCTTGGCAACAATAAATCTTTTTCTGAAATGAGTATTTGGTCTTCACTTAATTTCCAATCTATTGCTAAAGATTTATCATTATATATGATCCCTCCTTCAGACGCTTTGTTATAATAGTTATCACATTTGTATGAGAAGATCGCCATGTCACTCAAAACAATAAATCCATGTGCAAAACCCCGTGGAACAAAAAGTTGCTTCTTATTTGTACAAGACAATTCCACTGAAACATGATGACCGTACGTTGGGGAATTTCTTCTCATATCGACAGCAACATCAAGAACGTTACCACTTATAACTCTCACTAATTTAGCCTGTGCGTAAGACCCGTTTTGATAATGAAGTCCTCGCAAAACACCTTTTGAAGAAAACGATTCATTATCCTGAACAAATCTTACTTTGGCATTAGTGTTTTTATAAAATGTCTTGGCATTGAAACTCTCAAAAAAATAGCCCCTTTCGTCATAAATAACTTTTGGCTCTATAATAAAGCAACCTTCAATTTTTGTTTCAGTTAAAGTCATGACATATTGTTGATTAGGCCCAATAGGTTCTTTCCATAGCCGCTTTTTAGCAGGGAGGTTGCTAAATTCTTAAAATCGCCCTCAGAAATCAATCCCATTTCGTAGGCTGCACCTTCAATAGAACCAATTTTCAATCCTTGTCTTTCCTCTATAACCTCTACGAACTGAGAAGCCTGCATCAGCGATTGAAATGTCCCAGTATCTAACCAAGCCGTCCCTCTGTCTAAAATACTGACTTTTAAATTACCTTTTTGCAAGTACGCCTTATTCACGTCTGTAATTTCAATTTCCCCTCTACGGCTTGGCTTAATATTCTTAGCTATTTCAACTACATTGTTGTCATAAAAATATATGCCTGGAACTGCATAATTAGATTTTGGATCTTTTGGCTTTTCTTCAATCGAAATTGCCTGTCCTTTATTATTAAATTCTACAACTCCGTAGCGCTCTGGGTCATGAACTCTATAGGCGTAGATTATTCCCCCATCTGGATCGTTGTTTTGTTGTAGAAGTTTAGACAATCCTGTTCCATAGAATATATTATCTCCTAGAATCAAAGCGACTTTGTCATTTCCGATAAAGTTTTCACCTATGATAAACGCCTCAGCTAAACCATTTGGGGCCTCTTGCGCAGCATATTCAAATCTACAACCATATTTCTTACCGTCTCCAAGAAGCTCTTTAAATAATGGAAGATCCTTAGGGGTTGAAATAATAAGTATCTCTGTTATCCCGGAATAGATAAGCGTAGATATTGGATAATATATCATCGGCTTATCAAAAATTGGCATAAGCTGTTTACTTACTGCAAGGGTCAATGGATGTAATCTTGTGCCAGATCCACCAGCTAAAACGATTCCTTTCATTTAACTTTGATATTGCTTTTTGTAATATTGTTGATAAGCTCCACTAGTAACTCTTTCTAACCACTCTTTGTTGTTAAGGTACCAGTCTATAGTAATTTCAAGACCTTCTTCAAAAGTTACCGAAGGATAAAATCCTAAGCTCTTATTTATCTTTGATGCATCAATAGCATAGCGCAAATCATGACCAGGTCTGTCCTTAACGAAAGTAATTAGCTTCTCTGAAGCCCCTACTTGCCTATTGAGTCTGATGTCCATTTTCTGACACAATAGTTTAACCAAATCAATATTTTTCCACTCATTAAACCCCCCTATATTGAACGTTTCATTATACTCTTTACTATGAAAAACCATGTCAATAGCCGAAGCATGATCTTTTACATACAACCAATCTCGAGTATAGTTTCCATCACCATAAACAGGAAGACTTTCATTATTAATAATATTATTAATAAATAGAGGAATTAGTTTTTCGGGAAATTGATTTTCACCATAGTTATTAGAACAGTTTGTAATAACATAAGGAAGACCAAATGTCTCTCCGTATGCCCTTACGAAGTGGTCTGAACTAGCTTTCGATGCAGAGTACGGGGAGTTAGGGTCATAAGCTGTGTTTTCTTCAAACAGGCCTGTAGCACCTAAGGTGCCATAAACTTCGTCTGTACTAATGTGATAAAATAATTTTTCTCTATAATTGTTATTCCATAATTCTCTAAAAGCGTTAAGCAGGTTTACTGTGCCTATAATATTGGTTTTAACAAATGCTAAAGGGTCATTTATTGATCTATCAACATGCGATTCTGCAGCAAGATGAATTACACTATCAAACTTATAGAGTATAAATATTTCTGTTATAAAACCGCCATCGTTTATGTCTCCTTTTAAAAATGTATAATTATCTCTTTCTTCAACATCCTTCAGGTTCTCTAAATTTCCAGCATAGGTTAAGGCGTCCAAATTGTAAATTTGGTAATTAGGATATTTATTGACAAATGTCCGAACTACGTGTGAACCAATAAACCCAGCTCCACCCGTGATGAGGATTTTTTTTTCTGCATTCATTAAATCGTCTCTAAAAGAATTAAAAAAATTAAATCAACTAACTACCATCCCAGCTGCAACCGTTTCATTGGTGTTGCTGTCTACTAATATGAAGGACCCTGTTGTTCGGTTTTCCCTATAACTGTCAATCATTAATGGCTTGGTCGTCCTGATTTTAATTTTGCAAATATCGTTTATTTTTAAGGTTTTATCTTCATTTTTTCGAGCTAATGTTTCAATGTCGATTTTGTAGATAATTTCCTTGACCATTGCACTCTCTTCATTAGAAGTATGTTTTAGAATATACTTTGTTCTCGGCTTGGCTTCATCTCTACTTAGCCAACAAATCATAGCTTCAATGTCTTGTGAGGCTTGGGGTTGGTTGTTGCTTCTTACTATCATATTGCCCCTGCTGATATCGATATCATCTGTTAGGGTCATGCTAATAGACATTGGTGCATAGGCCTCCTCCAAAGACCCATTAAATGTGTCTAAACTTTTTATCGTTGAGGTAAAGCCTGAGGGTAAAGCGGTTACCTCGTCACCGACCCTAAATACGCCACTAGCGACCCTCCCTGCATAACCTCTATAATCTCTATGGGATTCGGACTGTGGCCTAATAACGGTTTGTACCGGGAATCTTGCGTCAATTTTATTAATATCGCTACTGATGTGCAGGGTTTCTAAAGTATGTAATAATGGAGCTCCTTGATACCAAGACATATTCTCAAACCGATTCACCACATTATCTCCTTTTAAGGCGCTAATGGGAATGAAACGGATGTCCCTAACCAATAATTTTGAAGAGAATTCTTCAAACTGGTACATCACCCTATTGTATGCATCTTCTTTGTATTCAACCAAATCCATTTTGTTAACGCAAACAATAATATGTGGTATCTGCAAGAGGGAGGCAATAAAAGCATGTCTCTTGGTCTGCTCAATTACACCATGCCTAGCGTCTACCAAGATAATGGCTACGTTTGCAGTGGAAGCTCCAGTAACCATATTTCTAGTGTATTCAATATGGCCAGGCGTATCGGCAATGATAAATTTGCGTTTTAGTGTGGTGAAATATCTGTATGCTACATCTATAGTGATACCCTGTTCTCTCTCGTCCCTGAGACCATCGGTAAAAAGAGCCAAATCAATACCATCGTGCCCTTTCTTTCGGCTTGTATTTGCAACAGCATCTAATTGGTCTTCAAAAATAGATTTTGAATCGTATAGTAACCTTCCTATTAGGGTGCTTTTTCCGTCGTCCACGCTACCCGCGGTTGTAAATCTCAATAACTGACCTTGTTGTTTCATGCTCTCCATCGGTTAAAAATAGCCTTGTTTTTTTCGGTCTTCCATAGCTGTTTCTGAGCGTTTATCATCTGCTCGGTTGCCACGTTCGGTATGACGCATGGCCGCTACCTCTGCTACAATTTTTTCCAATGTGTCTGCAGAGGATTCAATGCCGCCCGTAATTGTAATGTCGCCCAAAGTTCTGAATCTTAT
This sequence comes from Winogradskyella maritima, assembly GCF_042650215.1. NCBI lineage: Bacteria > Pseudomonadati > Bacteroidota > Flavobacteriia > Flavobacteriales > Flavobacteriaceae > Winogradskyella > Winogradskyella maritima. The sequence continues at coordinate 453,854 of NZ_JBHSAT010000004.1, forward strand.
GGTTTTGGTTTCTATTTTTTCGTTGGAATCAATCTTCAAAAACTCTGAATTTGGAATCCATGAATTATTGCGCCACACTACTTCTCTTGCATGGGCATAATAGAGTGATGGAATTTCAATCTGCTCTCGTTTTATGTAATTCCAGACATCCATTTCGGTCCAGTTACTTATCGGGAAAACCCTAAAGTGTTCGCCTTCAAAATATTTGCCGTTAAAAATATTCCAAAGTTCAGGCCGCTGGTTTTTGGGGTCCCATTGACCAAAATCGTCACGGTGGGAAAAGAATCGCTCTTTAGCTCTCGCTTTTTCTTCATCTCGTCGGCCACCGCCAATGGCACAATCAATATGATGCTCTTCAATAGCATCCAATAACGTTGTGATTTGAAGGGTGTTTCGTGTCGCATTCTTACCTCTTTCCTCAGCAACCCTTCCGTCATCAATAGCTTTTTGAACGGAACCAACAATCAAATTAACCCCAAAGTCTTTTATCAATTGGTCTCTAAACTGAATTGTCTCGGGAAAATTGTGTCCTGTATCTACATGCATTAGTGAGAATGGAATCTTAGCTGGATAAAAAGCTTTTCTAGCCAAGTGAGTCACCACAATTGAATCCTTTCCTCCTGAGAACAAGATTACCGGATTCTGAAACTGAGCCCAAACTTCGCGAAGCACAAAGATGGCTTCGCTTTCTAACTCATCGATATAATTTAAATAATACTTACTCATTTTTTAATTCAATTTTCGGCAGAACTACAGCCAATAGTTGGCGAACTGCATCATCAATAGATGTTTCTTCCGTTTTAATAACTACGTCAGCGTTTTCTGGCGCCTCATAAGGCGCACCTATACCAGTCATATTGGTAATTTCACCTTTTCGGGCCTTTTTATAAAGCCCCTTGACATCGCGTTTTTCACATTCCTCAAGGCTGGTGTCTACAAAAACTTCGATGAAATTTTGTTCACCAATAATTCGTTTTACAGAAGCCCGATCTTCACGATACGGAGACACAAACGCAGATAATACCACAAGGCCTGCATCTGTCATGAGCTTAGCTATTTCGGCAATACGCCGAATGTTCTCCGTACGGTGTTCGGGAGAAAAACCCAGGTCTTTATTTAGTCCCGTACGCACATTATCACCGTCCAAAATGTAAGTTCTAATCTCGCTATCCATCAGCTCCTTTTCTAACGTATCAGCCAAGGTAGATTTACCAGATCCCGAAAGTCCCGTAAACCAAATTAATAAAGACTTGTGACTGTTAAGCCTGTTACGATCTTTTTTCGAAATCTTAAAGCGATGTTTTGTGATATGGGTGCTCAAGGACATGATTGTTCTGTTGGCACAAAAATAACTATTCTTTGTCCAATTTTAGAAAGAAACCTTGAAGTAAGGGTTTAGTAAATTCTCCTTGTTATAGCCTAATGGCTTATTGGTTTCTGAAGATATGACCGAAGCACCCATGGCTTCGCAAAGGGCTTGGCCCGCACCAGTATCCCACTCCATCGTCGGTCCAAATCTTGGGTAGACATCCGCCAGGCCTTCGGCTATAATACAGAATTTTAATGAACTTCCCTTTGAGACGATTTCTACGTTGTGGTTGTTGGCTTCAAGATCACGAATAAATGCTGTTGTTTCCTCATTCATATGAGAACGACTTCCAACAACCCTGATTCGGTCACTTTCATTGCTCTTTCTGGTTAAACGGGAGTTCTCTTCAAATAAGTTTGAAGGCATTTGATGAGTTATCAATTGATGCTTGTATGCTCTATTCTCGGAAACATCAGCGACATAAAACGTTTTGGTAACAGGAACATAAATAACACCGAATTGTGGCTTGCCGTACTTTATTAGAGCGATATTGACGGTAAATTCTCCGTTGCGCTTTACGAATTCCTTAGTGCCATCCAACGGATCCACCAACCAATAACAAGACCATTTTTTTCTGACGGTGTACTCAATTTGTTTGTTTTCTTCGCTAATAATGGGAAATGGTGTAGTTTTAAGAAAAGCGTTGATGACCTCATTAGCGTTTCTATCCGCAAGAGTCAAAGGGGAGTCGTCTGCTTTCAGCTCTACCCCAAACTCTCCATCGTAGACATCCATTATGGTCTTTCCTGCCTTGATTGATGCTTTAATAGCTATTTGATAATTTAAATCCTGAAGGCGCTCCACCGCTTTTCTAAGACTGCTTTTATATTCCGGAGTTTTAAGATTGAAAGCTTTTTCAATCTTTGAGGTGTCCATGACGCTGTATTTAGGTCGTTTTGCTCGGGTCTGGTAGTCCGAGATGGAAATAGGGTTTACTTTGGTCCTTAACCCTGAATATTCGAATATACTTTTTGCAAACTGAAACCAACTTATTCCTCCCTTATTACTAAAATGATATAACCCAAAAGTCTTGCTCTTGGATTGAATAATCTTTAAAATGACATGAGCCAAATCTGGGGCGTAGGTCGGACTTCCAAACTGGTCATTAACAACGGACAATTCTTCTTTTACAGAACCATGTTTCATCATGGTTTTAAAAAAGTTCTGATTGAATTCAGAATATAGCCAAGAGGTTCTGATGATAAAATGGTTCTTCAAAATGGCTGTGATGGCTTTCTCGCCATCTAGCTTGGATTGTCCATAACTATTTAGAGGGTTTGTTCCATCTGTTTCTTTGTAAGGTCTTTCTGAGTTGCCATCAAACACAAAATCGGTAGAAATATGAACCAATATTACGTTGTACTTGGCACAGAGCTCTGCAAGAAAAGACGGGCCTAAACTATTAATGCGCTGTGCAAGCTCAATTTCAGTTTCAGCCTGATCTACCGCGGTATAAGCGGCGCAGTTAACACAATACTCAAAATCATGATGCTTAAAATATTGCTCTAATTTCTCTTTATCCGTGATGTCAAGCTCTTGGGAGTTAGTGTATTTTAGCCTTAAATCCGTGTATTTATATGCTACGGATTGTATTGATAAGCCGAGCTGACCACCGCCTCCCATGATGAGAATTTTTCTTTTCACTTAACTAGAATTAAATATGTGTCCTTAACCATGTTAAAGAGGCAAAAATCGCATAGCATTTCTGTCCCTGTCTCTCAACCAAAAATAAGTTTAAGTCAAGCTCGAGTTAAAATTCCGCTACGGCCTTAGATAGGTACGAGAACTATAGCTTTTTACGTATTTGTTAAGGCTTACAAGACTAAAAAACAGAATTGTGAATACTAAACTTATGATAGGTAAGATGATTTTTTTCTTTTGATACCACTCCTGTATATCATATCCAGCTGTAGGAAAATCCGAGATCACAGAAATCACATCCTTATCTCTAACTCTAGTATAGTTTACAGAACGGATCTGCTCGTTAAGTTCCAATTTTTCTTTCAAAAGAGGAGCTTCATTAACCAGTAGTTTTGATCCCTGTGCATCAGCCATGTATATACTTGTTCCGGAATTTGGTAGCGCTGTCTTTTCTGATTCTCTAACTCTAATTTTTAGATACGTATTTATAACAGAATCCAATACTTTCTCCTGCTGAATTAATGTTCGCTCATTTCTTTCAAGATTTTTCTGACTTATCATAAGCAGTGAATCCAAGTATGCGTTCTTTGAAATAACCGAATCAAAGTTTTTATTTAATTTTTCATAAATGAGATTGTCCGTAGAAGCAACACCTATTTTATGGATTTTAAAGCTATATACATTTAATGATTCCATGTATGATTCATAGGTGGTGGTTGTTTTGGTCAAAGAGTCCAAACCATTATAAAATTCGGAAAACTGTTTAATGCTTCTGTTTGGATCAATTACTGGGCTAATATGAAACTCTTTTAATTTTGCTGCTTCGGAAACCTCCAGCCCCAAAAGTTCTGCGATACGTATAGAATCGTTTTCTATACTAGCTAGCTGATTTAGATTTTGAATATTTTCGTAAACCTGATAAGCAGATCCTAAGTTAGTCTCAATATACATATTAGCTCCGTAAAGTTTTTCTGAGGTTTTGTCTAAAAAATAACCAACAACCAACCCCAAAACAACAGCTACCGCATACCATTTAACATTTTTAAACAAATGCGCCAATATCAACATCAACACATGGAACAACCCCTTAAAAATCGAAGCTATAAAATCAAAAAACTTCTGAAAGGCATTGCCAATCATCTTAAATAGTTGCCCTAAGTCTACCTCTTCATTTTGAGGCGCTGGCTTTAAATTTTCACTCATGTCTTAATCGTTAAATATCTGTTCTAATATTTTGTTTGTAATCACATACGTTGGTCGTACACCCGATGTTCCCAATCCGCCTGAAGCCAATGTGCTTCCGGTTTCTAACGGGTTATCACTGGCATAATACGCATACCTCACTTTTACATCTTCATTGATACTGCCTCGCACTCTCGCAGCGGCCTGTATCGCTTTTTGATAGTGCGCCCCTTCCATTTCAAGGCCTATAACGTTCCATGTAGATTTTTTGAAAAACTTCAAAATTTCCTTGTTCTGTAATGAGGTTCCCAAAACTGTAATCATAGAGCCTTCATACACATCAACGTCGCAGTCTACCAAATCGTCTTTAGACAATTCATTTTTAAACGGATAGTTGTCTGCTGTCCCTTCAAAAATATGGGCCGAAGGAATCATTACATCTCCTTTCCCGCCTTGTAAAATCCCTGCTTTTCCCATGATGGAAATAGACTTTACATCTAAATGCACTTTCTGTCCATTCACGCTAACGGGCTTTAACAGCTCGTCCATGGTTTCGTAAGCTTGCTCACCAAACGCATAATCCATGACAAATATAACCGCTTTGTTGTTTTTGTCATCCTCAGGATAGCTAAAATCTGTTTTTGAAAAGTCGATTTTATCAGTATCAAAAATCTGAACATCAATATTTGTACCCGATGTATCCTCAATACTAATCATGCCATACTGTAACGCCTGCTTTTCTACTTTGGCACGTTGCGCTGAATTCTTAGCCTGACTTAACTCTTGAAACACCTCATAAATATCTTTCTTCCCCGAAGCCGTTTTAAGACTTTGCTTTGCAAATAAAGAGTTCATCACACTGTGCATGTTAGCACTAATGATATGGATGGGGCGCTCTAATAGGCCTTTCTCATGAAGAACGGATTTAATATGGTCAGCCCAAATCTCACCATGAATGTGATGCCCCAAGCGCTCACGCAACACAGGGCTAAACGTCACCGTACGCTTTCTGTTTTTAATGGTTTCGTCAATAGCTAATTTGCCCAGCCAGTAGACAATATTCAGTAAACGTTCGGGCTGTGTGTCCGTAGAAAACTGCTCGTAGACTTCAGAGAGTTCATTAAAGGTTCGGCCCAGAATATTCGCCGTATGCGTTATGGCAATTTCACGTTCTTTTTGGGATAGCTTTTTGTTGGATTTTATCGCTTGCTCAAGCTTTACCCAATCTCGTATTGTAGAACCCTGCTCATCAATCAAAACACGTTTGCTTATTTTGTGCGACTCTACAAACAAGAAAGTTAAGTGCGTAAGAATGTCATAAATTTCTGAACGGCCTCGCGTAATTTCAATATTCATTTGCTCCTCGTCAATACGGTAGCAATTACGGCGTCGTTTTGGAGGAATTATAGCTTTAAAGTGCGAATTTCCATAACCCTCATCACTCGTTAAATTGATAAAACTACACTCCTCAATGCCTTGTGGTAAGCGGTCTATAACATATAAAAGCCCTTCCAATTCGGCTTTTTCATCGGCAATGGAGCCGTAAATTTCTGGTCGTAATAATAATAAGGCTTCCCTAAGAGTTTCACCCGAAACGCCCATTGGTTTGTAAAATCCCCGGTTAAACAAATGGCGCATGGTCACATACATGCGCTCAATGGCATTAGAGCTTTCCTGTGCTCGCGTTCTCTCGTGTCTTCGTATCTTCCTCATTCAAATTATTTAACCTGCAAATATAGGACTATTTGTCTAATCGTTTTCCAAAAGTACATCTACAATCTTACGGTCATTGGCCAATCTCGGTAACTTGTTCTGCCCGCCCAATTTTCCAATAGATTTCATGTATAGTTTAAAGGCATCCTGCTTCACTTCAGTTACTTTCAATGGTTGAAGCACTTTCCCAACAATCAAATCTTTATAGTACGTATTTTGAGCCTGAAGCGACTCATCAATTAACCTTGAAAATTCCGCACTGTCTGAAGGTGCTTGTCCAAACTCCACAATCCATTCGTGATACGGTAAACCTGAAACTGGATTAATCTGAGGTGCCACCGTAAATTCCACAATTGTCGCGTTTGTCCTCTCACAGGCATCAGACATCGCCTGCTCCACCTCTTTACCGATAACATGCTCACCAAAAGCTGAAATAAAATGTTTAATTCGACCAGAAACAATGACACGATACGGTTTAAGGCTTGTAAACTGAATGGTGTCTCCAACATTATAGGCCCATAAGCCTGCGTTGCTAGACACCAATAACACATAGTTAACGCCAAGTTTTACCTCGCCAACCGTTAGGCGCTTTGGGTCGTCTTCAAAAAACGAATCGCCTTCAATAAACTCGAAAAACATTCCGGAATTTAACTGAAGCAACATCCCTTTTTCACTTTGTTTGTCTTGGTAGGCAAAGAAGCCTTCGCTAGCAGGATAGAGTTCTATGCTGTCTACCTTTCGGCCTATCATGTCTTCAAACTTAGCACGATAAGGTTCATAGTTCACACCTCCAAAAATGAACAAATCAAAATTCTTGAATATGTCACCGACCTTCTTTCCGGTTTTTGCCATTAAGCGTTCAAAATACATTTGAACCCATGACGGTATCCCCGAAATTACGGTCATATTTTCAGGAAGCGTTTCTTCAACAATCGCATCCACTTTGGTTTCCCAATCTTCGATACAATTGGTTTCATAGCTCGGTAACCGATTCTTTAAAAGATAGTTGGGTACGTAGTGCGCTACAATTCCAGATAATCGTCCTAACTGAACGCCATTTTTCGCCTTTAGAATAGGACTGCCTTGTAGAAAAATCATTTTGCCGTCTACAAATCTAGTGTTACCAGTTTCAGCGATATAATGCAAAATAGCATTCCGAGCAGAGGCAATATGGCTCGGCATGCTTTCCTTAGTAATTGGGATGTATTTTGAACCCGAAGTTGTCCCTGAAGTCTTTGCGAAGTAGAGTGGTTTGCCTTTCCAGAGTATGTCCGACTCACCTTCAACAACTCTGTCTACATAAGGTTTCAAACCTTCGTAATCCCTTATGGGGACAGCCCTGACAAAGTCTGCGTGGGTTTTTATAGCTTCAAACTTATGGTCTTTTCCGAATACGGTATCCTTCGCGCCTTCGATTAATTCCTCCAAGACTTTTTGTTGAGTCTCTTCGGGTTTAGACGCCCATTGTCTCGTCTGCCATGCGACATATTTAGCAAAGGGTTTTGCGAGTAACGCTTTAAGTGATGGCATTATTGAAAGTCTATAAAATTGGTTGGATTAACGGGGTAGCCCTTACTCCATAATTCAAAATGAAGATGTGGCCCAGTGGTAAGTTCACCGGTATTGCCGGATAAGGCAATGACTTCTCCAGCTTTTACTAAATCGCCTTGGCTTTTGGTGATGGCACCGTTGTGTTTGTATACCGAAATCAGCTCATTGGCATGTTCTAAAATCACCACAAAGCCTGTTTCTAAAGTCCACTCGGCAAAAATTACGGTTCCGTCAGCAGTAGCTTTCACGGGAGTTTCTTCTGCCAAAACCACGTCTACGGCGTAGTGCTTGTCTTTAATGCTGTAGCCTTCAGAAATAATACCATTGACAGGTGGAAACAAAACAAAACTTGACAGGTCATTTTCCGACGCAAATAGGTTATACTTATCTTCTTTGCTGACTTTTTCGCGTAAAAGGGAGTCCTGTTCGTTAGGAACAATATCATCTAAATCGCCTTCATTCCTTGATGCGTTTGCAATAGAATCTCGATTTAATTCAATTTCTGAAACATCACCTGTCAACACTTTTCTAATCGAGGCATAGTAGCGTTCATTAACTAAAATTTCCTGCTGTAGTGAATCCGTTTTGTAATTCAACTCAGTCGCCTTCTTCTTCAAAGCTGTTGAAGAATAACCAGGAATATATTCTCGCAAAGGCGTAAAGGCAATTAGAAAAATAGTGCCAACAATCAGGAAAATTGAAGTCAGGGAGGTCAAAACAAATACGTTGAGGCGCGTTAATTTAATTGTAAAGCGTTCTTCAAAAGTGTCTTCATTGAGAATGACCAAGCGGTACTTGTGCAGTAATTTCTTAGCAATTCTCTTTTTCTTTTTTTTCTGTTCTGCCATGTCGAACAAATTTAAATAAAAATTCTGCTCTGATGCTTAACACGAAAGTGATAATCCATAATATTACATGTAGAAACAGAATCCATCCCGACACTTCGGTACAGAGACACAATATTTAATGTGAGTAAAGCCTAAAGTTGCCTCTAGAACGCAATTATTTAAGTTTAATTACTAAATTTGCCCTCTAAACCTAATGTTATGATTTTAAGTACAATTCCTTTATGGATTGGATGGCCACAGGTAGTGTTGATTGCTGTGGTAGTGTTATTATTGTTCGGAGGTCGTAAAATCCCTGAACTTATGAGAGGTCTTGGTAGCGGATTAAAGGAATTTAAAGATGCTTCAAAAGACGAAAATTCTGAAAAAGAAAAGAACTAAAAACCAGTTCTCAAACCCATAAAAAAGCCTCGCAATGCGAGGCTTTTTGTTTACTTTATATTAATGGACCTTATAATGGCCTCCAATTCAAAAATATATTTTCGTTTGTCTAGTCGTGGTGCATAAACATAACCTTCAGCGACAAGCCAACGCTTGTTGACTTCGTCTTTAATAGCGTAGTTTACAAATGGGCCCGCCATATAAGCGCCTTCGATACGCCACATACCACGAGTTTCAATGGTTTCTTTGTTATCAATGCTGGTTTTAAATTGCGAGGGCGCATAATCTTGTTGTGTTGTCATGACGATACCATCTTCTCCTGGAATTTTTGTTGCTGATATCTCGTCCCTTAAGGTTACAACATCAACAATAGTGCTATCGCCCATGCTGATACGCTCTAGTGGCACTTCATAAAACATTAGCGCCATGTTTTCATTACTGCTGAGGTTTTTACGCACCCAGAAAAACTTGTCGTCGTTAATGGCGATTCTGTAGGCCGAAGGAATATCAATGGTAAAACCAAGTGCAGACTCCATTTCCTCGTCTTTCAATAAGGATTTATTGATGCGTCTTAATTTCTCTTTGACCTCTTCTTTTTTGAAAGCGTCAATGATTCTAGCTGAATTCTCATTCAATTGGTCAATGATATCTTGGTCAGTTTTGCCTTTTACTTCGACAACGGTTTGAGGCTTAGCATACACATCTCTGTAAATGGCAACGCCAGATGAATCAGTTTTTTCAACCTTTAAAACCAATCGGCTTCGTCTTGCAAATCCTGTAAATACCTGTGTTGGGATTTGACGTAAATTGAATTGTGGTTCATCTTGAGGCAAACCTAAAACGGGAGCTGTCAACACCTCACGAATACCCTCACCTACACGGTCATTCCACAATAAATTATCGGCAACGACCGACACATTGTTAAGGTTTCCGTTTGAAGCTGAAAGGTATTTTTGATTGTCCTTGGTGCCCTCACAAGATGATAAAATAAGGCAAAGACAGAATAAAGAAAATAGATATTTCATTTTAAAAAGGTGGTTTTTTATTATTTTGAAACGATTAGTTTCATACCAATTTTTAGCTTGTTACTGCTAATATCGTTCCAATCTTTAATATTCTGAACAGAAACACCCGAAAATTTTTGCGCAATACTCCATAGCGAATCGCCTTTAGAAACGGTGTAGGTTTTTTTGCCTTCGGTGTTGACTACCGTTTTTGTTGTTTTGTTTGAAGCGCTCGCAGAAGCCACAGGGTTTCTTGGATAGATGGTAAGACGTTGTCCTATCTTGAGGTTATTGCTTCGTAAACCATTCCAACGTTTAATATTACTCACACGAACACCATATTTTCTTGCAATCTTCCCCAAATAGTCACCGCTTCTAACACTGTATCTAATTTTACTGTCATTTTCAATGAGCTGAGGCAAGGGTTTTTCGCGTTTATCCAATTCAGCTTTCGCGAAAGCGTAAATCTCTTTTTCGTTGTTGACAAAACGACCAATGGCGTAACGCGGTAGTCTTAACGTGTAGTTTTCACCTTCTACTACCGGGATAATATCCAATTTATACGAAGGATTAAGATATTGTAGTTCCTCAATTTTAAGGTCGGTCACTTCGGCTACTTGGTCTAGAGTAATCATCTGCTTTACCCTTACCGTATCGGTTTCCACATATTGATATTTTGGTCGCTCGGGTTTAAAACCGTGTTCTTCGGCAAATTCAAAAATATACATCGTGGCCAAAAACGCTGGTACATATCCCGCGGTTTCACGAGGTAAATTAGCTCTAATATTCCAGTAATTTTTATAACCACCTGAACGTCTTATAGCTTTATTGACGTTGCCCGGACCAGAATTATAGGCTGCCAAAGCCAAGTCCCAATCCCCAAAAATGCGATATAAACTTGCCAAATATTTCGCCGCCGCTTCCGTGGATTTAATGGGGTCACGACGTTCGTCCACATAGCTACTTACGTCTAAACCAAATTGCTTTCCTGTAGCAAACATAAACTGCCAAAGTCCAGTGGCGCCTACCCTAGAACGCGCTCTTGGTTTTAATGCTGACTCCACAATGGCAAGGTATTTTATCTCAAGAGGGATGTTGTAGTTGTCTAATTCTCGCTCAAACATGGGAAAATAGTAGTGACTCAAACCCATTAAGCGTTCCATGGAGGAGCGCCTGTTTTTTAAATAATTCTTGATAACACTTTCTAAAGACGGATTATATTCTACATTGAAAGGTGTACGTGCATTAAGCCGTTTTAAGCGTGCCTTTAAGGTATCTGTGGGTAACTCTGAATAATCTACCGGTGTGTATTTGAGCTCTGTCACTGACTTGTAAATGGTGTCGTACAAGGAACCGCTATACAATTCTGTCAGCCATTTTTCATCAATTTTTGCCGCCAATTCCATGTCTTCAAACGAACGGATGATGAGGCTATCGACCTGCTCTGGTTTAATATTGGCTTTTACCATTTTTTGCCCATCAATAATCGTGTCAACCACAACTTTGTTAGACGTACTGTCTTTCGCAACCTGAGACCAACTCAGATTTAAAATAGACAGCATTAAAATGGTGAATTTCAATTTCATTATAAATAGGATATCATTATAAAAACGCTTTTGAAAGCGTCATCGTATGTTATTGCATAATCGCCGCGATACCTGGCAGGGTCTTTCCTTCTAAGCTTTCTAGCATGGCGCCTCCTCCTGTACTAACATAACTTACTTTATCTTCAAATCCAAATTGTTTTACAGCTGCAACGGAATCGCCTCCCCCAACGAGTGAAAACGCACCATTTTTAGTCGCCTCGGCAATGGAGTCTCCTAGTGCGATGGTGCCTTCAGAAAAATTCTCTAATTCAAAAACACCGAGCGGTCCGTTCCAAAGTATGGTTTTGCATTGTTGCACCACTGCATCAAAATTCTTTAACGACTCTGGTCCGGCATCCAAGCCTTGCCAGCCATCTGGAATTTGACGAACATCGCAAACCTGCATATTAGCATCGTTACTAAACGCATCTGCCGCAACAACATCAACTGGCAAATGAATATGTACGTTCTTTTTCTTAGCCTTCTCCCAGATCTCCAAAGCGAGTTCCATTTTATCATCCTCGCAAATTGAATCACCGATTAAACCTCCCATAGCTTTAATAAACGTGAAGGTCATTCCACCACCAATAATCAGATGGTCTACCTTATCTAGGATATTTTCAATCACAGTAATTTTTGAAGACACTTTTGCGCCGCCCAATACGGCTAAAACAGGAGATTCGCCATCTTCCATCACTTTTTTAATGCTTTCTATTTCCTTGGCCAACATCAATCCGAAACACTTGTTTTCTGGGAAAAAATCAGCAACAATAGTTGTAGAAGCGTGTGCTCTGTGCGCCGTTCCGAAGGCATCATTGACATAAATGTCTCCTAAACGCGAAAGTTTCTCTGCAAAATCTCGGTTGCCTTCGGTTTCTTCATTATAGAATCTTAAGTTCTCCAGCAGTAGGATTTCCCCTGGTTTTAAGTTTTCGGCTTTCTCTTCTGTGTTATCGCCAACGCAATCTTCAGCAAATTTCACTTCTACTCCCATAGAATCTTCGAGTTGATTAATGATGTGCTTAAGGGAAAATTCCTCTTGTTTCCCTTTGGGTCTACCTAAATGCGACATAAGTATACAGCTCCCACCATCTTCAAGTATTTTAATTATGGTAGGTTTTGCGGCCTCGATTCTAGTCGCATCGGTAACGTTGAAATCATCGTCTAGGGGCACATTAAAATCAACTCGGATTAAGGCTTTTTTATCTTTAAAATTATAGTCGTTTATAGTCTTCATTTGGATTATTTTGAAGAACAAATATAAAGATTCAAAAGCATAAAAAATTTACATAGTTTTGCCACATGCTGTTTAAGGACATCCTTGGTCAAAACCATATAAAACATCATCTTACAACAAGCGTTGATGCAGGACGTATTCCGCACGCACAATTGTTTGTTGGCCCAGAGGGTTCGGGGACTTTGCCCATGGCCATTGCCTATGCACAGTATATTCTATGTGGCAATACCAATGCTGAAAATACTGGTGGTAATGAAGCGTGCAATTTAAAGTTTAACAAATTGGCGCATCCCGATTTGCACTTTGCATTCCCTGTCTTTAAAAATGACAAAGTCAAAAAGCATCCTGTTTCCAGCTTATTTTTGGAAGAATGGCGACAGCTTTTAGACCAACAGCCTTATGGCAATCTGTTTGATTGGTACCGTATTTTGGGGGTTGACAATAAGCAAGGGCAAATCGGCGTGGATGAGGCGCATGATATCGTAAAATCCTTGGCCTTAAAGGCCTTTGACGGTGGTCATAAAGTGATGATTATTTGGATGGCCGAGAAGATGAATACTCAAGCTGCCAACAAGCTTTTAAAGCTGATTGAAGAACCGCCAGAAAAAACTGTTTTTATATTAATTGCTGAGGACGAAGAGCAAATTATCAATACCATTCGCTCACGTTGCCAAATTTTACATTTTCCACCCTTAGCTGAAGATGCTATTTCTGAAGCCTTAGTGGCCAAATATCATATCGATGCGCGTGTGGCACAAAAAATTGCGATTCAAGCTAATGGAAATTTTAATAAGGCTTGCGATTTAGTGTATCAAGACAGCGAAGATATTCAGTTTGAAAAATGGTTTGTCTTCTGGATTCGTTCCGCATTTAAAGCTAAGGGCAATAAAGCGGCAATTCACGACTTAATCTCATGGTCGGAAGAAATTGCAAAGACTGGGCGAGAAACCCAAAAGCAATTTCTTCATTTTTGCATTGATTACTTTAGACAAGCGATGCTTTTGAATTATAAAGCGAATTCCCTAGTGTATTTAGAACCAAAATCCGATGATTTTAAACTTGAAAAGTTTGCACCTTTTGTTCATGATTCTAACATCATGGATATTTCTGAAGCCTTGCAAGACGCCATTTACCATATAGAACGTAACGGTAATTCTAAAATAATTCTAACCGATTTGTCGATTAAATTAACGCGTTTGTTGCACAAAAAAAGCCAAGCAAACGCTTGACTTTTAATAAGTTGCGTTTTAAATTGATTATTCAGACTTTTTAAGGTCCTTGTTAATCGCTTCAATTACTTCTTTGGTAATATCCTTGGCTTCTTCGCCATATATTACACTTCCGGCTTGGTTCTTTCCTAGAATAAAACTGTAACCATTGGCCTTTCCATAGTCGCCAACCAATTTATTCATTTTAACCAAAACAGAGTCCATTTCTTCATTGAAAGCCCCTGTCATAGATTGTTGCTCCATTTGCACACGTTGCTCTAAAATCTGACGCTTCTGCCCTAATTCGGCATAACGTTGCTGTGCTTTCTTTTGTGACATCTTTTGAGATTCCAACTGAAAAGCCTGTGTCTCCAATTGAAAATCTTTGCTAAGACTGTCGATACGTTTTTTGAATTTATCATCGATACCTTTGTATTTGGCCTCAACATCAATTTTTAGTTGAAACTTTTCAATGACCTCGCCGTTATCTATAAATCCGATTTTTTGAGGTTCTTGACAAGACGAAACTAAAAGCACTAGCGCTAAAATTTTAAATATTTTTTTCATGATTCATTTTTAATGTAAGACTGCAAAAGTAAAAAAGAAGGTGACTAAATGAATATAATTTACCTGTATAGCGAAAATTAATAATTCTGTAATTTTATATTGTAAACACCTATTACAATCAGCGCTTTTTGGCGGGTTAAAGCGCCTTTTGAAAAGTCACGCCCATAAATTCCCTTTGTAAACACAAGAAATGCTCTTAAAACGGCTTATTTTAAGTTTTCGATGTTTTTAAGCACATATATGAGGCTCGATGCTTCTTTTGAACGTATGGCCTTCCAATTTGAACAAAGACCGACCCAAAACCCGTTAATGAAATTCATTTTGCCTGTTTTATATTTTTCAGAAAGAAGGCTGACATAAAATGCATCAAACCACATGGGTTTGGTTTTGATGACTTTTATATCAACTTGCTGGAACAATTTTGAAATTCCTTCTTGTGAAAAGTGCCAAAGATGCCTGGGTACATCATAAGCCGCCCAAAACTGTTTGTAATATCTTGCATCATAGCTCTGATAATTTGGAACAGCTACGACCACTCGTCCATTTGGTTTTAACAACTGTTGTATCACTTTTGCATGATTATCTAAGTTTGGTAAATGTTCCAAGACATGCCAAAGCGTAATGACGTCAAAACTGTGTTTTGGTAGATTAAGTAATTCCGTAGTATGAAAAATTTCTGGGCTTTTCGTTTTTGTTTTGGCTAAAGTCCTTGCGTTTTGGTCGGGCTCTATTCCGGTTATTGTCCAGCCGTTTTTTTTACAGATTTGAAGAAAGTCACCTGTGCCACATCCAATATCCAAAAGTGTTTTTGATTCCGTTCTAAAAGAATTAATCAAACGCAATTTCTGATTTAACGCTACGGATTTAATTTGATGGTAAACCTTTTCGAAAAGGTTTCGCCTCCCGTCCGTGTGAGAAATGTAGTCTTCGCTTTGATAATATTTAGGAAGACTTTCCAGAGAGGGTTGCGGTGAAGTTTCCAAACGACACATTCCTTCGTTGTGGATTAGCTCAAAAGATTCACCAGAAACAGAGTGGTCTTTAAGCTGAATAAAAACAGAATTATGGTCGGGATTTGTATTCAATATTTTGTTCGTTCCACGTGGAACATTTTTGTTTGTAAAACAGGTTTAGCGTCCTAAGTAGACTAACAAAACAGAAATATCGGCTGGCGAAACACCACTTATCCGTGATGCTTGAGACACCGTTACGGGTTGTATTTTATTCAACTTACCGCGTGCTTCAAGACTCATCGACTTTAGTTTTGAATAATCAAAATCAGCAGGAATCTTAACGTTTTCTAGACGTGTTAACTTGTCTGCATTGTTCTTTTCCTTTTCGATATACCCTGAATATTTAACTTGAATTTCAGATTGCTCCAAAACCTCAGCGTCTAAGTCGTTGGATTGTACAAACTGCTCCACGCTCTCAACTTTACGCATATCGTCCATCGTTACATTAGGTCTCGCAAACAATTTAAACATCTTATCCTGTTGTTTTACGAGTGCCGAATTTTTGGTCTCAAGAATGGGGTTTATCTCCTCTGGTGTAACGCTGGTATCTTTAAAAAATTGAACAAAAGCTTCGGACTTAGACTGCTTTTCTTCCATGCGTCTCAACCGTGTTACGGAAGCTAAACCTAATTTATAACCTTTCGGGGTTAATCGAAAATCGGCGTTATCTTGTCGCAACAAGGTTCTATATTCAGCTCGAGATGTAAACATGCGATAAGGTTCTTCCGTTCCCTTAGTGATTAAATCATCTATCAAAACACCAATATAAGCTTCGTCTCGCTGTAGAGTGAACGCTTCTTTCTCTTGTACTTTTAAACTGGCATTTATTCCCGCCATCAAGCCTTGAGACGCCGCTTCTTCATAACCTGTTGTGCCATTAATCTGACCAGCAAAATAAAGGCCATCGACCAATTTGGTTTCGAGCGTATGCTTTAATTGCGTTGGTGGGAAATAATCATATTCAATGGCATAGCCTGGTCTGAAAAACTTCACATTTTCAAAACCTGCTACAGAACGTAATGCTTTAAATTGAACATCCTCAGGAAGCGAAGTTGAGAATCCGTTGACATAAACCTCTACGGTATTCCAACCTTCAGGCTCAACGAAAAGTTGATGCCTATCCTTATCCGCAAAGCGATTGATTTTATCTTCAATTGAAGGGCAATACCTCGGCCCAACACTTTTAATTCGTCCATTAAACATTGGGGAGCGATCGAAGCCTTCTCGCAATAAATCATGCACCTCCGTACTTGTATAAGTCATGTGGCAAGACCGCTGATTCTTTAAGGGTGAGGTTATGTCTAAATAAGAGAACTTTTCGGGTCGCGCATCACCAGGTTGTTCCGTCATTTTTGAATAATCAAGTGAGCGACCATCGACACGAGGTGGTGTTCCTGTTTTCATTCGGCCCGACTCAAATCCTAATTCACGAAGCTCTTCTGTAATTCCTGTCGCCGCTCTTTCACCTGCTCTTCCACCACCAAAGTTTTTGTCACCAATATGAATCAATCCATTTAAAAATGTTCCATTGGTCAACACTACAGATTTCGCTTTAACCTCAATTCCCAATGACGTTTTTACACCGACAACCTTATCCCTTTCTATAATTAATCCCGAAACCATTTCTTGGTAGAAGTCTAGGTTTGGGGTGCCCTCTAAAAGCAATCGCCAATCCTCAGCAAAACGCATTCGGTCACTTTGAACTCTTGGGCTCCACATTGCGGGACCCTTAGATTTGTTAAGCATCTTGAATTGAATCGCAGAGGTGTCTGAAACAATACCACTGTAACCGCCAAGCGCATCAATCTCTCGCACAATTTGGCCCTTTGCAATACCACCCATAGCCGGGTTGCAGGACATTTGTGCAATATTCTGAAGATTCATAGTAATCAACAAGGTTTTACTGCCCATGTTCGCGGCAGCGGCGGCGGCTTCACTACCAGCGTGACCCGCGCCAACGACTATAACATCATACACCTCGTTAAACATATCAAAAATATTCAGTGTTCCACGTGGAACAAATTAAAAGTTTGCAAATATACGCTGAATTAAAGATAATTACGAACGCTTAGCCAAGTAGAAATCTTCCTTTGATCGCATTGCTTTTTCTTCATCTTCAGACTTATCCTTGTAACCACAAAAATGAAGTATACCGTGAATGATAACCCGCGCCATTTCATTAGTAAATTCCGTGGCGAATGTTTCTGCATTTTCTTTTACGCGATCCACTGAAACATAAATATCACCGTGTAGTTCTTTTCCTGCCGAATAATCAAAACTAATAATATCCGTAAGGGTGTCATGATTCAAAAATTCAACGTTGATTTTATGCAGATAGTCATCCGAACAGAAGATATAATTGATTTCCCCCTCCTTAAGGTTTTCACTCAAAATGGTTTCAGAAATCCAATCAGACACTTGCTTTTCGTTGTCTAAATTAAATGGTATTTCGTAATGGAAATTAATCATCCTTCTTTTTAAAATAGTCCTGCACTTTCTTCTTGTAGCGCTCGCGCAAAGGTAAGGCTTGTCTATTTAAAATCTCTGTAGTATTAAAATAGGATTTTGCTGTTGGAATTTGGCTTCCGTTGGTAGAATTATAGTTTTTTCTGTTGGTTTTCGATTCGCGCTTATCGTCTTGGCCTTGTGTAAAGTTCGCTTCATTCAACTTCAGTAACTGATGCTGTAAATCCATCATTTTTTGAAGGGTTTGGTTGGTGAAACCTTGGTTGATTAAATCGAGCTCCACCTCTTCCATTTTCTGAATTAAATCACCCACATTGCCTTTACTTCCTTCTTTTCCAATCTTATCCTGTAAAGCTTGGCGCAACTGCTGTTGCTGTTGATAAATCTTATACAGTTCTCCATTTAACTCTTCATTACCGCCTTCACCATAACCATTTTTTTCACCGTCTTTACCATCTTGTTTTCCATCTTTTCCGTCACCTTCGCCCTCGCCATTTCCTTCTCCATTCTGCTGGCCAGATTGCCCTTCTCCCTGCTGTTTTCCATTTTGTCCCTGCTGACCGTTTTGACCATCTTTACCCTGTTGGCCTTTTTCGCCTTGTTCACCTTCTTTGCCCTCTTTGCCCTTTTCACCAGGCATTTCTCCAGGTTGTTCTCCCGGCTTCTCTCCGGGTTTTTCGCCTTCCTCGCCCTCTTGTCCCTCTTGACTTTTCTTGACAGCCTCCTCCATTTTTTTGTTTAGCTCTTCCTGCGTCATAATGATATCTGGCAACTGCATGTCACCCTCTCCTCTCTGTCCTGGTTGCATGTTCATGGACATTTCCATGTTATCCAGCGTGTTGCTTAAGAAATCTGCAAGCTCGTTGGTTGCTGTAATCGTATATTGTTGCGCCGCCGTACCTTGGTAAAGGCGATTCTCAGCCAATTGCTCTAAAGCTTTATCTATATTAAAATAAACCTCCGTTATTTGCTTGTTGACATTCTCAGACAGTTTGGGATTGCGCAAAGACAACGCAAATAGGCTGTCATCGATATGTTCAAAATGCTCTCTTAACGTGTTTTGACGAATAACAAATTTGCCAAACTGATTATGGCCGATATCGATATCCTTAAATTGGTCCATCAAACCTTCTTGGTCAAAGGAAAACCGAATAAGGTTATCTAAAATTTGACGCAACATTTCAGCATCTTCTTGCATTTGGGAGCCTCCGCCTCCACCGCCACCAGATTCCATCATTTTTTTGAACTCCTGGCTCATTTGCTTCATTTTCTTTGAGGCATTCTGTTGCTTTTGCTGTGCGTTCTGCTCTTGCTTTTGGCCCTCTTGCTGTTCTTCTGGTTCCGGGCTATTTTGCTTCTCTTGCTTTTCTTTTAATGATTCTTTAGCTTCCTTCTGATCCTTTTTAATGCTTTCTTCTAACGACTTGTCGCTTGGCACGTCTAAAGGCTTTCTTAGTTTGCGATTCTCGCTCTTAAGCTCCTCTATGGCTTTCTGTATGTCTTCAAACTTTTTATTGAGTTCTTCTTGTTGCTTCTCGGTATTCTCGTCGCCTTTCTTTTTTGATAATTCTTCCTGCTCCTTGGCTAGCTCTTCAAGCTGATTGGTGATTTTTTCAGCCTTCTTAGTCACATAAAAACGCTTGGTCAACTCCAACAGTTGTTCCATACTGCGCTTTTTATTTTTATTCTGTTTGGCCAATTCTTCCAGCTTTTGCGAAAATTCTTCCTTGCTGATTTTATCACGAAGTTTCTCTAACTCCTCCAACAATTTTTCGTCCTTCTTTAGCTGTTCCTCATTATCCTTTAATCGCTCTTTGAGGTCTTCCTTAAATTGGTCCTTTTCTTCCTTTTCATTTTGAAATTCTTCCAAGTTCTCCTGCAACTTCTTGTTGAAATTCTTCATCAACTGCTCCTGTTGCTTCTGGCGCTTTAAGAAGTCTTCAAACTTCTTTTTGTCATTAAAATTTAAGGCTTCTTTTTCCTTTTGAGTCTTGGATAACTCTTGAAGGTTTTTGTCTTGCTCCTGAAGTTTTTCAAAGGTTTCGTTAATCCCCTCAATCGTTTCGTTTTGCTCCTGAAGTTGCTTCTCCTCCGTCTCCTCTTGCGTTAGCTTTCGATAGCCAAAAACAGAACTTTTTATGCGCTTGTAATTATGAACGGCGTCGTTATCGAACACTTCAAAATACAATTCGTAAGACACCCCGTCCTTAAGGTTCAACTGGTCTGGAAATGCCGATACAAACTCGACAAACGTAAACTTAGATGTGGTAATTGGTTCTACCACCCTCTGGTCTTCCTTACCCACCGGATAATAGACCAGATTCACTTTGCTGATACCATAATCATCACTTGCCTGACCGTAGAAATACAGGGACTGATTGTCTAGCGAATCCTTTTGCATTTTTAAATCCAGCTCTGGGTAAGCGTCTTTCACGACATTCAATGAAAAGGCCAGGTTTTCGTAATCTTTTAAGTTGGAATTGCTTGTCGCCAGGTTGTAATTGTAGTTTTTATAGATACGTTTTGAAGCCGTGTATTTAGCTTGGTCTTCCGTCTGAAAGCCAATCGTGTCTTCGGCATAGATGCGAACGTCGGTCGTGGATTTTGTATTGACTTCCCAACGGACTTTGGTGCCTTCAGGTATAGTCGCACTTCCTGAACTTTTTAGTGTCTCGTCTATTTTTCTGGTATGTGACGGGTAATCCAAAACCATATCAAAGCTCAATAAGGTCGGCACATCAGTCACTTCTAAGGTGTATTCTTTTGAAGTAATGCCGTTTGCCGTGAGAGAAAAGGTAATGGCCTCCGACGGACGCTCAAAAACATACTGAAATTCGCCTTGAACAATCTGTTGTAGATAAAAATTCTGGTCGTTGAATTGAATCATGGCATTCTCTGGAATCACTGTCCCGGCTGTTTTTGCCAATAGCCTGAAATCTTTGTTTTCAATGGCTTGTAAGTTATCGTTCAATACAAAAAACAGGAACGGTGCTGGTGGTTCATAAGCCGTTTTGTAATTCACAACACGTTCATAGCTATCGCTAAACCAATCAATCTTCCCCGAAACAAAAGAGAGTAAAATAATAGCCACAGGAATGGCGGCATACTTCAGATATTTAATATTCGACTTGAAATTTACAGCCATCTGAAACGGAACCGGCGACAGCTCTTGCGACTTCTGTTCTATTGAGGCTAACAGCAAATCCGACTGACGCTTGCTTTGGTTTAGCTGAAGTACGTTCAATAATTTATCATTAACCTGAGGAAAATGGCCGCCTATGATTTGCGAGGCTTTTTCATTATTGATGCCTTCCCTTAAATTGAATAATTTCAGCAGCGGAAAAGCAATAAATCTTATGAAGAGTCCTAGTTCTACAGCAATGAACGTCCAAAAAAGGATGGTTCTTAGTGTAGGACCCAACCATAGGAAATACTCAATCAACAAGGTGAAAATGAGATACAGCAAGCCAATGGCAAAAAATAATATGACGCCCTTAAGTAATTCATTGACGTAAAATTTACGGATAAACTGCTCTAACTTAGACTGTATAGTTTTAAAATTGCTCATGGATATCTCTAGAACTCACTAATCTACAATATATTTTGTTTTACAATTTGTTAAAATTGGCAAGATTCTGTTAATTTAGTACGTTTTCACTGAGAATGAGCCGAAAATTGAGCAACTTCCCTACATCTACAAACCGTAAACTCTAGAGCGATATGAGAATACCATTAATTAGCTTACTCGTCCTTGTTTCAAGTTTTGTTTTAGGGCAAGATAAAAGTCCTGAAATATGGACTGAAAATGATAACGCTCAATACGCTAAACTAAAAGGGCTAGCAAATTACATATATAAAAAAGAGCGTGCTCAAATTTCAAGGGACACACTTTTCACAAACTATGTCTATTTTGAAAATGTCTTAAATGATACTGACACTGAAAGAAAAGAAAGACGTGTTATCGCTTTCGACACGCTTTTTTGTTTTTTTAAAAAAACCGTCGACAGCATTGGGTTAAGGAATCTTGAAGCAAAACCCGTCAGATTTTATAAAAACCATAAAATATATGAACCCTTCGATGCGGAAAAATCTAAACAAAAGACTTTGGCCGGAGAAAAAATGTATGCAAAGCATGATAATGTTTTTGCCTATTACCGTAAGGAAGACCCTAAAGAACCTTTAGGCGTTCTATTATTTGAGCCTGATACTGACAAATTAGCAGCATGGATTATGTTAAGCCAAGGGGGTTATCGATACTTTTTGACGTTCAACTTGTTGTAAATAATGACAAAAAACACCTACTAAATGAAAGATTTAAAATACTTAGCGGCCTTTTCCATTCCTATCGTCGCTATTTTGGGTTTAAGTTTGAAAGGACCTTTTGCTTGGGCAACAGTTGTCTTTGCATTTGGCGTTATTCCTATTCTAGAATTGATTTTTCCCGTAGATACAGAGAATCTGGACGCTGAAGAAGTGTCTTCAAAATTGAAAAAGCGAGTGTTTGATTGGTTGCTGTATCTAAATCTACCATTGGTTTACGGCGTTTTAATATACGGATTGTATGTAGTGTTTAGTTCAGACTTGAGTATGCCTGAATTTATCGGTTTTGTGTTTTCCGTCGGTATCGTTTTGGGGGTTAACGGCATCAATGTGGCACACGAACTGGGCCATCGTCAAACTACCAACGAACGTTTTTTAGGAAAGGCTTTGCTCCTGCCTTCGTTCTACATGCACTTTTATATTGAACATAATTTTGGTCATCACTTACACGCCGCAACACCAGAAGACCCAGCAACGGCACGTTATAATCAATCCGTCTATTCCTTTTGGGTGACATCTACGTTTCGGCAATATCGTAATGCGTGGAAGCTCCAAACTAAATTATTGAAATCTCAAAACCATGGTTTTTTCAGTTTTAAAAATGATATGCTCTGGTATTCTGTTTTTCAAACAACCTATCTGGCTGTGATTTTTATAGTCTTAGGACCAAAATCGTTGCTTTTTGCTGTGCTTTCAGGTTTTGTTGGGTTCTTGTTATTAGAAACCGTAAATTATATTGAGCATTATGGATTGCTTCGTCATAAAACCAAATCGGGGCGTTACGAGCGTGTCCGCGAGATGCATAGCTGGAACTCAAATCACGTCATCGGGCGCATTGTTCTCTATGAATTGACCCGTCATAGCGACCACCATTATAAGTCTTCCAAAAAATATCAGGTTTTGGATTGCCATGATGAAAGTCCGCAAATGCCTTATGGTTATCCGACATCTATGGTTATTTCGCTTTTGCCTCCGCTTTGGTTTAAGATTATGAATAAGCGAGTTCCGGAGAGCATGATTACTTCGAGAGATTAGAAATAAGATGTTAGACTACTTAGTTTTTGGTGTGAGGCAACGCGCTGCTTCTTATCGCTTATTTCTTGATTCTTCCTTTTGATGGATTATCTTTGCGGGAGATTCTGAAACAATCTTGATGCTTCGGACCCAGAAACCAAAAATCAGTCATTTTCCATGTCAAAAAACATTCGTGTACGATTTGCGCCAAGTCCAACAGGACCTTTACATATCGGCGGTGTAAGAACCGCTCTATTCAACTATTTATTTGCTAAAAAACACGGTGGGGCTTTTATTTTAAGGATTGAGGATACCGACCAAAATCGCTATGTTGAAGGTGCTGAAGATTATATTGTCAAAGCTTTGGATTGGTGTGGGATGACTTTTGAAGAATCACCTGAAAAAGGAGGCCAATACGGTCCTTACCGTCAAAGTGAGCGAAAGCATTTATATAAAGCCTACGCCGATGAATTGGTTGCTTCAGGGAGAGCGTATTACGCCTTTGACACTTCTGAAGCTTTAGGCGCAGAACGAAAAAACCACGAAGCCGAAGGGAAAACCTTTATCTATAATTGGCATAATCGTGAGAAAGGACGGCTGGTCAATTCTTTGGTGCTTTCAGAAGACGAAACACAAGTAAAATTGGATGCTGGCGAAGATTATGTCATTCGTTTTAAGTCCCCTCAAGACGAAACACTTCAGTTAAAGGATATTATCCGTGGAGACATCAGTATAGACACCAATATTTTGGACGACAAGGTGCTGTTTAAAAGTGACGGTATGCCAACTTATCATTTGGCCAACATTGTGGACGACCATTTAATGGAAATCACGCATGTCATTCGTGGTGAAGAGTGGTTGCCAAGTTTGGCCCTGCACCAACAACTATATGATGCCTTTGGTTGGCAAGCTCCTGAATTTGCGCATTTACCACTCATCCTTAAACCAACCGGAAAAGGAAAGCTCAGTAAACGTGATGGCGACAAATTAGGTTTCCCAGTATTTCCTTTAGAATGGAAAGACCCTAAAACGGGTGATATTGCCCGTGGTTATAAAGAGGATGGTTACTTCTCGGGTGCTGTAGTGAATTTCTTGGCCTTTTTGGGCTGGAATCCAGGAACTGAACAAGAGTTGTTCTCTATGGAGGAATTAATCAATGCCTTCGATTTAAACCGTGTGAATAAAGCTGGTGCACGCTTCGACCCTGATAAAACTAAGTGGTTTAACCACCAATACATGCAACAGCAGTTGGATTTGGAATTGGCTAAGGCGTTTCAACCTATTTTAAATCAAAAATTAAACGTTATTGCGAGTAGAACGAAGCAATCTGTTTCTAATGATGAGATTGCCACGTCACGCGAAAATGGCGTGACTCGCAATGACAGTGCTATTGACATTAATTACGTTTCTTTGGTTGTTGAGCTAATAAAAGAACGTGCCACCTTTGTCAGTGACTTTTGGGATTTAAGCCATTTCTTTTTTGAAGCGCCTTCAACTTATGATGAAAAAGCGTTCAAAAAAGCCATAAAAGAAGATACACTTGATCTTTTATCAACTGTAAAAAACTTAATTTCTGAAGTTGATGATTTTACCGTAGAAGCCCTTCAAACTAAAATAAAAGGCTGGATAACGGATAATGGTATTGGCTTCGGAAAAGTAATGATGCCATTACGAATCGCCCTAGTTGGCGCCTTACAAGGTCCGGATGTGTTTGATATTATGTATTTAATCGGAAAGGCAGAAGCCCTAAAACGATTGGATGCGCTTTTGGCTAAACTCTAAAAGGAGACCATAAGGGAGAAGACCAACATACTGATATTCCCTTTAAAATTGTTGTCGTTCTCAACATTCAAATCCTGCTTATTCAGTTTATTTAGAGTGTTGGTAAAGCCGTAAATATACTGGGCACGAACCTTAAAATTGTCGATCCCCGCGGTAAGACCAACAGTTCCGTTGATGTTAAATTGGTTAATGTCCAAAATATCATCGGCGCGCAATGCCGTGTAGCCGTCAATAATATAGCTTTCCTGGCTTTCGTCCACCAATTGCATATTTCCGTTGTACTGAATCATAGGGCCTAAGTCCGCGGTCAAGTATTTTCCAGCTAGTTTCACATGCATCACAAGTGCGGCCTGGGCCATAAAAAGTTTGTACTCTACAAATTCTGAAGGTCCAATAGCAGGGGTTGCCGCGACATCAAACTTGTTTTCGGACAACTGAATGTTATAGCTCAAATTATAAAACTTGTGGGGTAAATCAACGGTTGCCGCCATACCGCCTAAAAAGCCATTATTGCTTTGGGTGGTGAAATTATCCGTCTTTAAATCAAACTGGGTTAAACCCCCGTAAATACCAATGCCGTTCTGGATATTATAGCGCTGTGCGTGGCTTGTTGTAACAAAAAGACTAGTTAGTGCTACTAATAAATAAAGTTGCTTAAGTTTCATCGGTTGTGCTTTGAGTCGAAAACAAACCTAAGTAAAAAAAATTAATCGGGTTAACACGATTGGTTTTTCGTCGAGAAACCTAAATAATAGCGTAACTTTATAACTCAATTTATAACCATTAATTCTAACATTTATGCCGTATTTGTATATCCCTTTTGTGTTTCTTGGAATAATCATTCTACTGTCTTCCTTTTTTATAGTTAAACAACAGAGCGCGGCCATTATTGAGCGCTTTGGAAGATTCCATAGTATAAGGCAATCTGGGCTTCAGATGAAGATTCCATTAATTGACCGTGTAGCAGGCCGTTTAAGCCTTAAGATCCAGCAATTGGATGTTATTATTGAAACCAAAACCCTAGATGATGTGTTTGTACGCCTTAAAGTTTCCGTGCAATACAAAGTCATTAAAGAAAAAGTTTATGACGCTTTTTATAAGCTCGATTATCCGCACGACCAGATTACTTCTTATGTTTTTGATGTGGTCCGTGCCGAAGTCCCAAAAATGAAATTGGATGATGTCTTTGTGAAAAAAGATGACATCGCTTTAGCGGTTAAAGCTGAATTGAATGACGCTATGTCTGACTATGGTTTTGACATCATTAAAACATTGGTAACAGATATAGATCCAGATGCTCAGGTAAAACAAGCCATGAACAGAATTAATGCTTCTGAGCGTGAAAAAATCGCCGCTCAGTTTGAAGGTGATGCTCAACGTATTCTTATTGTTGAAAAAGCTAAAGCCGAAGCTGAAAGCAAGCGCTTACAGGGACAAGGTATTGCCGACCAGCGTCGTGAAATTGCTCGTGGTTTAGAGGAGTCTGTAGAAGTTCTAAACCGTGTCGGTATCAACTCTCAGGAAGCTTCTGCCCTTATCGTTGTAACCCAACATTATGACACGTTGCAGTCGCTCGGTGAAGAAACTAATAGCAATCTTATTTTATTACCAAACGCTCCACAAGCCGGAAGCAACATGTTGAATGAAATGGTCGCTAGTTTTACGGCAAGTAATCAAATTGGTGAAGCCATGAAAGAAGCGAAGAAGAAAAACGGAAACAAAGATTCTTAACTTTTCTAAAATAAAAAACTTATAGATTTTAAGTTCTGTGATTTTTATTCAAAATTAAAGCCCGAAAAACATATTGGTTTTCGGGCTTTTATAATTCTATCCTTTAGAACTACACCCAACCGCCAACAATAGCGCCCATAATGGCTAGGCTTAACGTCCAGTAACCTACATTTATAAAAATGTGTTTCCAGCTTTGGCGTTCAAACAATCCGTTGATGGCAAATAGTGGTAATACCATAAAAATACCGGCCATAGCGCCATGCAATGCACCATGTTTAAAGGTTCTATATGCATTTCCGTAATCCGCTAAGAAAGCTTCATATGAGGGCTTAGCCAACTCTACTTCCGCCCCGACCATACCTAAAGCACCTAATTGGTGTATGACCAAAAACTGTGTAAAAAACGCTAATAAAAGAGACATTAAAATAGAAACTCCAAAAATAACGGCCATATTACCGCCTTTCATTTTTTCTTCGGTCATACCCGATTCGCGCATCCAAGCATTCCCAAAAAGCATGGGATTATACCATAAAAAACCTAAAACAATAGGTACAATTGCGGCAACCAAAATTGCCATAACATTAATTTCCATGTGACTTTATTTATTAGTTAGTATGAAATAAATGTACAAAAAACCCTGTAATAGTGTTAATTACAGGGTCCAATTTTGATATTCTAAAAGTGTTCAAATAGCTTTTGCTTCTTCAGAAAGCAAGACGTTTTCATCTAAAACCACATCGTTTATAAACGCGTTGATTTTGTCATTTCGCTCCAGTCCATTTTTAAGCAATACTTTCAGGGTTAAAAGCGTAGCGATACGTGTACCTGATTTTTTGGCTGATGTTCCAAATAAGGGCTCTAAATCTTCGTAAGAGACTTTTTCTGCTAATCCTAAAATGTCTGATTTGGTTTTTTCGCGTTTAGCATCGGGTAGGTTTGTATACTTTTTTCCCAATTGTTTGATAACTTCTATAGCAGGGCGCTCTTTTTGAGACTGTTGTTTTTGCTGTTGCTGTTGTTGGGGTTTTGGCTTTTGCTTGGCCCAACTATCACGCAAACCAACAGTTTTATTGAATACTAAGTTTTCGGCTGTGGAGTCGTCATCAACATTATAATAACCTAAACGTTGAAACTGAAACCGCTCCCCTACCTTTGCTTCTTTTAAACTCGGTTCCACATAACCCGTGGATACTTTTAGCGAATTAGGATTAATGAACTCCATAAAATCTTTATCCTTATGGCTGTCTGGCGCTTCGTCCATAAACAATCTATCGTAACTTCTAATTTCTGCGGGAATCGCATGAGTCACAGACACCCAATGCAAAGTTCCTTTGACTTTACGTTTACTGGCTTCCGTACCGCTACCGCTTAAGGTTTCTGGGTCGTAAGTACAATGAATTTCAGAAATTAAGCCATAGGCATCTTTTACCACGCTTTCTGCTTTGATGAAATACGCATTTTTCAATCGGACTTCCTGGCCTAAAGTTAATCTGAAAAACTTGTTCCCAGCTTCTTCCTTAAAGTCTTCGCGTTCAATATAAAGTTCTCTTGAAAACGGTACTTTTCGATATCCAGCAGAATCATCTTCGGGATTATTCTCAGCGTCCAACCATTCTTCTTTTCCTTCAGGATAATTGGTAATAATCACTTTTACAGGATTAACCACAGCCATCACGCGTTCCGCCGTTTTATTTAAATCTTCACGGATACAGAATTCCAATAAGGATACATCGATAACATTTTCGCGCTTAGCAACCCCTACTTTATCAATAAACATTCGGATGGATGCTGGTGTATAGCCACGTCTTCTTAAGCCCGAAATCGTTGGCATCCTTGGGTCATCCCAGCCTGTTACAATACCTTCTTCCACTAAACGCAATAGTTTCCGTTTGCTCATTATGGTGTAACTTAAATTTAAACGTGCAAACTCGCGTTGTTTGGGTAGCATCGGAAGTTTATCCTTGGCATAATCGTAAACATTTTCCTTAAACCAATCGTAGAGCTTACGGTGTGGCTTAAACTCCAATGAACATAAGGAATGTGAAATCTGCTCAATGTAATCGCTTTCGCCGTGCGTCCAATCGTACATAGGATAAATGCACCACTCATCACCCGTTCTGTGATGATGCGCATAGAGAATGCGGTACATAATTGGGTCACGCATCAGCATATTAGGGTCTTCCATATCTATTTTAGCCCGAAGCACATGCTCGCCTTGCTTAAACCTTCCCTCCTTCATGCCTTGAAAAAGCTCAAGATTTTCTTCAATAGTTCTATCTCTGTATGGCGAATTGGTCCCGACTTGTGTCGGCGTTCCTTTTTGTTCGGCCATCGCCTCAGAAGGTTGGCTGTCGACATAGGCCAAACCTTCTTTTATCATTAAAACCGCCCAATCATAAAGCGTTTGAAAGTAATCTGAAGAATACAATTCATTCGCCCATTCATAGCCCAACCACGCAATATCGCGCTTAATAGCATCCACATATTCTTGCTCTTCCTTGGCGGGATTGGTATCATCAAACCGAAGATTCACTGGGGCATCATACTTCTCACCTAGCCCGAAACTAATCCCAATAGCCTTGGTGTGACCAATATGTAAATAACCGTTGGGCTCTGGTGGAAATCGGAAGCGGAGCTTATCCTTTTCCAATCCATTTTGAAGGTCTTCTTCTATGATATGCTCAATAAAATTGAGTGATTTTGTATCGTCTGACATGGTATGTTTACTGCATTTTATAGCGCTGTAAAATTACGTAAAATTGTAACATTTACAGTGTTTTCACTACCTATAGATTGAATATAAAACCATACAACTGATGAATTATCAATGCCCAAAATGCAGTAATACCACTTATGAAGTTGGACAAATGCGAGCTACCGGAGGTACATTATCTAAGATTTTTGATGTTCAGAATAAAAAATTTACGTCGGTGACCTGTAAAAAATGCACCTATACTGAATTTTATAAAACGAAAACGAGCGCTATTAGTAACGTCTTTGATTTTTTTACGAGTTAAAATAAAATTCAAGTATCTGTCTTCTCGAGCGGAGTTGAGAGGTTTTGGTTAAATTTTTTTAGGTCTCGACTCCGCTCGACCCGACAGTGGTTTTATCTCTTTAATAAAAGTGAATTAAAAACTACCTTTGCTAAATGGGACAGATTAAACTCGAAAACATTAGGGTATTTGCTAATCATGGCTGTTTACCTGAAGAAACCAAAATAGGAAGCGACTACCGTGTGGACTTAAAAGTGACTACCGATTTAAAGCCTTCGGCCTTGTCCGATGCTCTCAATGATACTGTCGATTACGTCTTTCTAAATAAGGTTGTCCGTGATGAAATGGCTATTCCTGCAAAACTGCTGGAAACTGTAGCCCAACGTATTTTAGATAACGTGATGAATGGCGCACCAACTGTATCTAAAGCTTCGATTTGGGTTAGTAAAATAAATCCGCCAATTGGTGGCGATGTGGCACAAGTTACCATTAAAATGACTCAATCTCGAAAAAACAATAGCTAAGGCGTGTAAAAACTATATAATTTTTATATTTGCCCAAGCAATACGGTGTCGTGGCCGAGTGGCTAGGCAGTGGTCTGCAACACCATCTACAGCGGTTCGAATCCGCTCGACACCTCAAGAGAGAGATACTGAAAAGTATCTCTTTTTTATTTATAATTTTTATAAAAATTAATTAAAACATACACACCATCTACAGCGATTCTCCCGATTACTATCGGGGGCGCGACACCTCAAGAGAGATACTGAAAAGCATTTCTTTTTTTATTTTTAAATTTTGGAAAAATTTAGATTAAGACAAGTGGTTCGAATCCTATTGAAACTCTGAACCCTCTAGGTTTACTTATGTATATTTAATTCTAATTTTTAGAAATAATAATTAAAAATACCAGCACCATCTACTGCGGTTCTCCCGATTGCTATCGGGAGCGCAACACCTCAAGAGAGATACTGAAAAGTATCTCTTTTTTATTTATACTTTTTATAAAAAATTAATTAAATATTTCAACACCATCTACTGCGATTCTCCCGATTACTATCGGGGGCGCGAAACCTCAAGTTAAAAGATATCTTTAGTCATACACGAAGGACTTTTTTGTTTTTAAATTTTAAGAAAATTTAGATTTATACCTCAATTAATAATCTATTCATAAATTAGTATCAATCCCTTAGCTTGTACAATGAAAAACTTTGTAAAAACTATACTTCTGTCTTTAATCTTAACTTCTTGTGGTCAAGAGATAGACCTTGATAAAGAAAATAAAACTGAGTTAGGTTTTAATCAACTACCAGAAGAATTAAAAGAAATTTATAGTACAAAATTTAGTCTAAGACGCGATACAGTTGACTACTATATTTATTCGCTTGACACCGATTATGAACTATCACATTATTGGTCTGGAATGAACAATGACCTTATTTCAAAAGGCTTTAATCATCATTTTACCATTAATCAAAAAGAATTCAAATTAGGAGCTAATCAAGGAGACCCTTTTGTATTGAAGGATAAAAAGCTCTATTACACAACCGAATTAAACTTGGATTCTATAAATTTTACTAATGCAACATATATTGTAATCGACTTAAAGAATCATTTAGAGTAGACTTTAAATTAATCTCGAATATTTGGAACAGCATAACAAGTGTTGTAAATATTAAAACAAAAAGTCATTACGAGGACCCCGACACTTCGGGGGACGTAGTAATCTGTTAGATAGTATCTTGAATTCAAAAGATTGCCACATCACGCTTTGGCGCGATTCGCAATGACATATTTTTAATACTCGAAAATACAAATTGAAACGTCATTACGAGGACGCCGACACTTCGGGGAACGTGGTAATCTGTTAGATAGTATCTTGAATTCAAAAGATTGCCACATCACGCTTTAACGCGATTCGCAATGACATATTTTTAATACTAATAAACATAAATTGGAACGCCATTACGAGGAGTATAGCGACGTGGTAATCTCTTCAAATAAGTAACTTATAGTCTAAAGATTGCCACAACCGACGATAAATGTCGGTTTCGCAATGACTAAAATAAATTAGGTTTTAACG
The DNA here is from genome assembly GCF_042650215.1 of Winogradskyella maritima. Taxonomy (NCBI): domain Bacteria; kingdom Pseudomonadati; phylum Bacteroidota; class Flavobacteriia; order Flavobacteriales; family Flavobacteriaceae; genus Winogradskyella; species Winogradskyella maritima. The sequence continues at coordinate 485,543 of NZ_JBHSAT010000004.1, forward strand.
CACCTCAACAGAATCCTTTGGTAATGGGTTTATGCGGTCTATTTGTTCCTTGCTTTTCTCGTAGATTTCTGGAAAGAGGCCTTCGGTCAATAGGATAACACCGAATATCAATATAGCGATAGACACTATTTTTTTAGTTTTAAAAATGCGTCTCGGCGTAAGTTTACTTCTCAAGCGTTTTGCTAGAGCAATTTTAATCAAATCACATACAAAATAGGTAACTAGCATGGATATGATGAAAATCAATACACCATTTTCAGAAGATGTTAAAGACGTTCCGATAACAATAAAACCAAGCCATCCAAGAAGAACACCGATATTAATGAAGTTTAATAAAAAGCCTTTAATAAATAACTTTCCGTAATCTTTTTGAAGTTCAACTTTGTGATATTCTCTGACAATTGCTCGGAAGGATTTACGGGTTTTAATAAAGGATATCAAGCCATAGACAATCAGCAACATGCCTCCAAAAATGAGGAAACTAGGGTCGTCCTTCACTTTATCAATAATACTATTGGTGCTGTAAAAGGCAACGGCTATAAAGATAATATCAGCCAAAATCACACCTAAATCAAAAATAACAGCTGATGTAAATCCTTTGGTGGCGCTGGTTTCTAACAATACAAAAAATACCGGCCCAATAGTGAAGGCAAGAATTATCCCGAAGGGAATGGCCGATAAAATATCATCTAACATGTAAGAAAAGCGGTTTCAAACAAATGTAAGAAAAGTGTGAGGATAACGGAAAACACCGTCTATTTAAAAACGATGATTCTTCGACTGAACATCCATTTCATGTGGTATTCAGTGCCCGATTGTTTTTTTACAACTTGTCGTTTTGGTGTAAATACAAAAGCACTGAACACAATCATTAAAGTTCGGATTAGGTCCATCTCAGCTGGAACATGTTTTTCTAAAATCAAGCTAAAAACTACAAGGCTAATTGCAAAACTAACAATACTTAAGACAATAGATTTTGAATTTGCCGTCATCCCTACACTTGCACTTTTACTGCTGTTCCTGTAACCGACGCTGTTATAGAGCCTGACGTTGATATTTCTACATCAACTGAAATCCCAACAACGGCATTAGCCTTAAGTTCTGAAGCGTGTTGCTTTAGTTCTTGAAAGGCTTGCTCCTTCAATACCTTTACCTCGTCAGACAAGGCGGAATAAAACTTTTTCATATTGAAGGTCATGGCACCTTTCTGATAGTTCATGCTTACGCCTGAAACAATCCCTAAATAGTCGATGATAGGATGGCCTTCAATTGAATTGGTCGTTGTTAAAATCATAAAGACTTCGCTTTTAAATGCGCTTGCCAAAGCTCGTGTGGATTATTAACGGATAGTTCCGTATGTCCACAAGAGCCACAGATGTCTGCTTTTAACTGGCCTCTTTCAAATTTATTAAAAAAGGTTTTATCCGTAGTTTTAATTCTAACAGATAGGTCTTTTTGAGCGTTTCCATGACCAAAATCCACAATTTTGGTATTGTGAATGATTTTATTGGAACCACATTTTGAACAGGTTTCGGATTTCATATCTGATGGTTTTAATGATTAGTAGGGAAATCACCTCACCTGTTACATATTTGATTTAAAAGATTTTGAATCAATCCAGATACTTCGGGACAGAATGATAAAAATTATGGCTTTCCAATTAAATGAAAATCGAGATGTTTTTTGACTAAATCGGTATCCTTCACTTTAACCAAAACCTCATCACCCAACTGATACATTTTGTTGGATTTTTTTCCAATCAAAGCATAATGGTCTTCATCAAAATAGTAATGGTCGTCCTTCATATCCCTAACACTGACCATACCTTCGCATTTATTCGAAATGATTTCCACATAAATTCCCCAATCGGTAACACCTGAAATAACACCCAAAAATTCTTCGTCTTCATGGTCTTGCATAAAGCGAATTTGCATGTATTTAATAGAATCACGCTCAGCTTTGGTCGCTAAATATTCCATGTTACTGGAGTGTTGGCATTTAACTTCGTATTCTTCTTCATTCGCAGACTTTCCACCATCTAAATAACGTTGTAATAAACGATGCGCCATCACATCCGGGTAACGACGAATTGGTGAGGTAAAATGGCTATAATAATCGAAGGCTAAACCGTAATGTCCAATATTGTTAGTCGTGTATTCTGCCTTACTCATTGTTCGGATGGTTAAAGTATCCACCAAGTTTTGCTCTTTTTTTCCTTGAACATCCTTTAATAAGTTATTCAAAGAGTTTGAGACGGAGTTTCTATCCTTAAAGTTGAGCTTATACCCAAATCGACTGACAACGTTCTGTAGAGACGCTAATTTGGCTTCGTCTGGCTCATCGTGCACTCGGTAGATAAATGTTTTCTTTGGATTTTGCTTCCCGACAAATTCTGATACTTTTCGATTGGCCAATAACATGAATTCTTCAATCAATTTATTAGCATCCTTACTGGTTTTGAAAAACACACCTACTGGATTGGCCTCTTCATCCAAATCGAATTTAACTTCAACCTTATCGAACGAAATGGCTCCAGAACGCATGCGCTTACTTCGCATTTTTTTGGCGAGTCGGTCTAGGACCATGACGGCTTCTGCGATTTCTGGTGTGGTTTTATAGAGTTTTCCAGTTAGGGAGACTTCGGCGGGAATTGACGTTTCAAGTGATGAGATTCCTGCCTTTGCAGGAATGACAAACTTGGGGTTATTCTCTATTATCGCTTGTGCTTCTTCGTAGGCAAATCGCGCATCAGAATAGGTTACAGTTCTACCAAACCATTGATGTTTAATTTCGCACTTATCATTCATTTTAAAGACAGCAGAGAAGGTATATTTCTCTTCGTGAGGTCTTAAGGAACAAGCGCCGTTAGATAAAATTTCTGGCAACATTGGTACAACTCTATCGACTAAATATACCGACGTGGCACGCTCATAAGCTTCATCATCTAAAACCGTATCAGGTTGTAAATAGTGAGATACATCGGCGATATGGATTCCTATTTCGTAAAGGCCATTTTCCAAGACTTTAAATGATAAAGCATCATCAAAATCCTTGGCGTCTTTTGGGTCGATGGTGAAGGTTAAATCCTTTCGCATGTCACGTCGCTTAGCGATTTCTTCAGAAGTTATCGACGTATCTAATTGATTGGCAAACTCTTCAACCTCATGAGGAAACTCTGCTGGTAAGCCGTAGTCCGCCAATATTGCATGGATTTCCGTACTGTGTTCACCTGGTTTTCCAAGAATTTTAGTCACTTTTCCGTAAGGTGAATCGGCTTTTTCTGGCCAATCTTCCAAAGTGACTAGGACTTTATCACCGTCTTCAGCTTTTAAGGTTTTGTTGATGGGTACAAAAATATCGGTATGCATCTTCGTGTTATCCACAACCACAAAAGCATAGCTTTTATGAATTTGAATCACGCCAACATAATCGCTCTTTGCTCGTTTTAAGATTTTAGTTACTTCACCTTCGAGCTTACCGCGTTTTCGCCTTTTGTAGGCATAAAATTCTACTTCATCACCGTGAAGCGCTTTGTTCATATTATTGGAAGTGATGTAAACATCATCTTCAAAATCATCGGAAATAATATAGCCCGAACCACGGGATGCCATATCTACTCTACCAGTGTAATATTCTGCAGTAACAATGGCTTTGTATTTACCGCGCTCTACTTCTTCAATCTCTTGCTTTGCCTTTAAACGCTGGAGTGTTTTAATTATCTGATTGCGACTGCTCGCATCATTAACGCCTAATTTTGAAGCAATTTGTTTATAGTTGAAGCTTTGGTTTCGTTCTTGTTTTAGTAGGCTTAAAATAGTATTGGTAAGGTTAGAAATCTTGTTTGGTGATTTCTTTTTTTTCTTTCTTGTCATGTGTATTTGTAATCATTCATCATCCTGTTTTCTATAAGTTTAAATGCAACAGGAATTCATTTAATCGACTCAGTAAAAGTGAAGTCTGTACTACTGAGTACTCTACAAATTTACGTTTAATAAATTTAAGAGCATCATTTCAAGGTTAAATTCAGATTAAAAAACAGTTATCCACATTTATAACATATATATCTTTTTTCTTTTTAAAATTTAAAATAAAAATGATGGTTATTATAGTCTGTTCATAACAGGGATAACTTTTTTAGGAAGGGCTTGTGGATATGACTTAGCTGTTTCTATCAACAGGTTATACACTTTTTAAATCCTTTGTTTTAAATGGATTACGTAGTTCTACACACAGGTGTTGATAACCTGAATTAACGACTAAATTTTAATAAGTAAATCTGAATTTTGTGTTAGTAGCTTCTACATTTGGTCTGAAAACTTATCCAGAAAAAGAGACTAACTTTTTTGGTGGTCTGATTGTTATTTTGGTTTGGAAAATTTTATGGATAAATCTAATTTTTCTTCTCAGAAGTTGTGAACAGATATTAACAAGTGATGAGTAGGCTTACTAACGGGTTTAAATATTTGTAACTTTACAAAGTGTAAATAATAGAAATAAGATTTCCGCTATTACGGAAGCAATTAAAAAACTAAATAGATGACTATCTCCATCGGAAACGACCACGCCGGACCAGACTATAAACAAGCTATTGTAAATCATCTCGAAGCTAAAGGCATCACGGTTAACAACTACGGTACCGACACTTTAGATAGTGTAGATTATCCTGATTTTGTACATCCTGTAGCCAAGGATGTTAATGATGGGAGAGTCAATTTTGGCATATTAATCTGCGGGAGTGCCAACGGTGTGGCTATGACAGCAAATAAATATCCTAATGTACGTGCTGGTATTTGTTGGATGAATGAAATCACAGAGCTTACGAGACAGCATAATAATGCAAATATAATTTGTATCCCGGCCCGATATACGGCAATTCCGCAAGCTATAAAGATGGTAGATACGTTTTTGAATACTCAATTTGAAGGCGGACGCCACCAAAAGCGTGTGGATAAGATTCCGATGTCTTGTTAATTTTTAGAAACTAACTAAACTATAAGTATTGGGCCATAACCATTCACATCATCACCATCATTCCCATAAAAATGTGAACGGGCGGAATCTGCTGATTTCTATATTTCTGAATATTCTAATTACGGTTGCTCAAGTTATTGGTGGTATAATTTCGGGGAGTTTAGCTTTATTGAGTGATGCGCTTCATAATTTTAGTGATGTACTCTCATTGATTGTTAGTTACATCGCTAATAAACTAGCGGGAAAAGAAGCTTCATTTCGTAAAACCTTTGGTTATAAACGAGCCGAAATCTTGGCCGCTTTTATCAATGCATCGACCTTAATAATTGTTGCTGTACTATTGATTGTAGAAGCGATTGAACGTTTTCAAAATCCACCAAAAATTGAATCTGGTTTAGTGATTTGGTTGTCTATTATTGCCATAGCGGGTAACGGATTTAGCGTCTTGTTATTAAAGGCGAATGCCAACGATAACATGAATATGAAAAGTGCATATCTACATTTACTAACAGATATGATGGCAAGCGTCGCGGTATTAATTGGAGGTTTAATTATGAAGTATTATCAAATCTATTGGGTAGACGCCGGACTGACTTTAGCCATTGCACTTTACCTAATAGTAATGGGTTATGGGTTGTTACGCGATTCTTACCGTGTGCTGATGCTCTTTACGCCCGAAGATTTAAATCTCGAAGAGGTTGTTGCTGATATTCAAACCGTTGAAAAGGTGGCTAATGTTCATCATGTTCATATTTGGCAATTGAATGAAGAGGAAATTCATTTTGAAGCACATATCGATTTCACGGAAGACATTTCCCTATCAGAGTTTGATATGATTCTAAATAAAATTGAAGACCTCATTTTCCATAAGTACGACATTAACCACATTAACATTCAACCCGAGTTTAATAAGGATGATGCTAAGGATGTGATAGTTCAGGATTAAAACACTTATAATTAACTTCGCTTGGTATTTTAGTTAAAAGCATTCACTTTATTTTCAATTCTCTTCAAGAATACATTAGTAATAATTGTAACTCGTGGATTGTCCCCTTGAGGGGACTTTAGGGGTGTAAAAAAATCATTGTATTTTTACTTTGAAATTATCCTTATGCTCACTATAACCACAAAACCCTTTAAAGCCTTAACTACACAGGAACTTTACGACTTACTTCAACTCCGCTCAGAAGTCTTTGTTGTAGAACAAGATTGCGTCTATCAAGATTTAGATGGAAAAGACCGTAAAGCACTGCACGTCCTAGGTTATAAAGACAGTGAACTTGTAGCTTACACACGATTATTTAATGCAGGCGATTATTTTGAAGAAGCCAGTATCGGTAGAGTAGTGGTGCGCCAAACGGAACGCCAACACAAATACGGTTATGATATCATGAAGGCTTCAATCGACGCCATTAAGTTGAATCACAATACTAGCGTTATCCGAATTTCAGCACAATGCTATCTTATAAAATTCTACAATAATCTAGGCTTTGAAGAAGTAGGAGAGGAGTACTTAGAGGATGGTATTCCACATGTTAATATGGTATTTAACGGATTAAACTAAAATAATATATTTAGTCTATTTTTTATTAATGCCAGTAACTCGTATTTCTACGCGTCGATCTAATTCTGGCCGACCTCCAAGAGGATAACGCCTTCTTAAACCAATAAACTTCATCCTGTCTGGATCAATTCCTTTGTCCACCAAATAATTATAAACATAACGAGCTCTGGCGTGAGAAAGATTTCTTATTTCAGTTTTTCTATCTATAGCATCTCGTTCTCCGCTCGTACAACAAACATGACCCTCTATACTAAAGCGAATTTCTTTCCGCTCAATCAATATTTCTGCAATGTCATCCAAAACTGGCTTAGAACGCTCCATGAGATAACTGTAACCGGTTTGGAAAAGTAGATTTTCAATTAAAATCTTATCACCAACTTCTAAATTTCCCCTGAGTCTATCGGTTGTTGTATTACGTTTCTCGACTTTAGGTCGCGGTGGAAAAACGGGCTTAACTATAATTTCTACTTTACGGTTTAAGCCTCTAATTTTATTGATTTCATCTTCTTTGACTATATTTAAAAGTATTTCGCCCCTACCATCAGTATTAGTAATTAAGGATTCATTAATCTCATTATTGGTAAATACTTCCTTTATGGCATCCGCTCTTTTTTGGGAGAGTTTCAAATTGTAAGAATCACTTCCACGGTCATCACAAAAACCATAAATCGAAATTTTTTCAATATCCTGAATCGCTTCAATCTCTTGTAAAAACTGTAGTAATCGGTACTGTTCGGTTTCAGGAATATCGTACTTATCCGTTTCAAAATAAACGACATGTTTCATCTCCTGTTGGGCAACGGAGAGTTGAAAAAAGCAAAGAAAACCAAGTAGCAACGATTTCATGCTTTTAGCTTTAGGGTTAGTGCTACGTCATTTAGAGGGATAGATGGACGTTGCTGTTACAGCTATAAGTTGCTACAATATATACAAATAACTGACCTAATTGAGAATTTTACGATATTCTGTAGGATTTCCTAGAACATCGAGCGCTTTTCTTATCTCAGGGTTGTTGCTTTTGTAATAATCGTACAAACCTTCACTATAGAAATAACGCTTAATAATTTCATCTGTTATAAGCGAAGACAGTTTTTCCTTATTGGCATCAATAGCTGAAGATTTATAATTTTCTAAGGCCGAAACTAAACTATTGTATTCTGAATTAATAGCGCCGTTCAATTCCTCTTCTTTTGCAACGTTTAGAGCTTCATTAAATGCCGTTTCTGTCTTTGTTTCGAAGCTGAAATTATTTGTGCTCAAAAACGATTTGAAAGCTTTAAAGTCCGCATCAGAAAGTTTAAAGCTGTTTAAGTCCGAAACCTGATTCTTGTAATAATAATCGGTTGAAAAATTGAAGATGAGGTTTTCGTTTTCAATCGCTTTTGAAATAGGTGTTTGCTTGGCGCTAGCGATTTCAATATCGGGTTGAACGCCTCCGCCATCAAAAACCGAACGTCCATTCCGGGTTTTAAATTCGTTGTAATTCTCTCTTTTGGTGCGCGTGGCTTTACCTTTTTCATCCCGATTCCAATAATCCAATGCCTGAATACAGCGACCCGAAGGTGTGTAGTAGCGAGAAATGGTAATCTTCATCTGCGTTCCGTAGGTCAATGGTTTTGGACGTTGTACCAAGCCTTTCCCGAAACTACGAGCTCCGACCACAACCCCGCGGTCCATGTCTTGTAAGGCTCCCGAAACAATCTCACTTGCCGAAGCACTTTTACCGTCAATTAGAACAACCACTGGGATTTCTGTGTCAATAGCATTACGCTTGGTATAATAGGTTCTATTATATTTTTTGACACGTGATTTGGTTGTAACTACCAATTGGTCTTTTGGCACAAAGATATTCACGATGTTAACCGCCTCGCTGAGCAAACCACCAGGGTTTCCCCTTAAATCTAAAATTATTTTTTCCGCACCCTGGGCTTTCAAAGAATTTAGCGCACTAATGGTTTCAGAAGAGGCTTTTCGAGTAAATTTTCGTAAAACAATATATCCCGTATCATCACCAATCATCGAAAAATGTGGTACGGCGTCAATGTCTAGAGACTCTCGTGTAATCTTAGCGGTATTGGTTTTCCCTTGGCGCTTATAGGTAACGTTAACTTCGGTCCCCGCCGCACCTTGCAGTAAATTACCCGCATCCTCCTTAAAATCGGCAACCACAACATTGTCCACTTTTATGATTTCGTCACCCGCTTTCATACCCGCTTTGTCCGCCGCATAACCTTTATAAGGCTCTACAATAACGAGTTTGTCTTTTAGTGTTAATACTTTGGCGCCAATCCCCGTGTAATCGCCCGCATTGTTTAAACGTGATGTTTGTACGTCTTGTTCGTTATAAAAGCGTGTGTAGGGGTCTAAATCGTCCATCATGCTTTTAATTGCGGTGTCCATCAATTCCGCCGGATTGGTATCATCCACATAATTAATGTTCAGTTCCTTAAACATGGTGGTGAATATTTCAATCTGCTTTGCGATTTCAAAGAAGTCGTTTTTATAGGCAGACGCACTTAGAAAAAGCACAATTGCCAAAACAGGAACTATGATTTTCGTTCTTAAAATTTGCTTCAATTTCATGATTTGTTACGTTTTTTTAGCCATCGCCTCAAGAGCCAGGCGCCGAGAATTAATAATAAAATAAATGGCCAGATGTATAATATGCCCAGGAAAAACATGGAAATACCATCAAAACCAGAGCTAATGGCTTTCCACATTTTAGACCCGTAAGATTGTGTGACGCCAGTTTCCGTAGTAACCTTATAAAATTCAATGGTCAGGGTACTTAGTGACACTTTATTTTGAAGGTAATTCAATCGTCCTTGCTTGGCTTCAATATCTTCTCTAATGCTTGAAAGTTCTCGCTCAATTTCCAGAATTTCCTTAACATTTTTAGCTTTTGAAAGCAATTGTAAATAGCGTTCTTCAAGCGTACGTTTGGCTTTTAAACGTGCTTCCAAATCGATAAATTCCTCGGTAACATCTCGAGAGGTGATGCGTTTTGAATCGAAATACTCTACATTATCGTCAATAGCATCAATGGTACTTTCAAAATTTGTGGTAGGAATACGCGCCACAATACGCCTTGAAACGCGATTATACCCTTTGTTTGAAGAATCATCTTGAATATAGCCTTTGTTTGAGGAAATCGCGGAAACCACCGCCTTGTGCGATTCCTCTAAATCCTGGGTTTCAAAACTTAAAAACGATTCTTTTATGAGTTTTTGTTCTTGAACCTCAGCATCGTCCGATTGTGGTTGCACTTTGAAACTCTCTGCAACTTCCATATCTAAGGCTACAGCATCCATTTCAGAAACAGCATAGGATTCATTGCCAGAATCATTAGAACAAGCCAAAGGAATCGCCAAAATATAAAGGGCTAACAAATATTTCATATCTACTATTTTGAAATTGCCTTTTCAAACTTCCCAAACAACTTTTGAGTTGCTTTTTCTACGGTTTCATAATCAGGCATCGTGTTACCAATGTACAAAATCATAAACGCAAATTGCTCGTCCTTAGTGTTAATTTGGGGTTTATTTAACCTATAGGCCTCACGTAATAAACGCTTTATGCGATTGCGGTCAACCGCTTTTTTGAAATAGCGCTTACTCACAGAAACTCCTGTTTTGACTGGTGAGTTGTCTTCAAATTCAGTTTTAAGATAAACTAAACGCAAAGGATAGGCCGCTACCGATTGCCCTTCTGTAAAGAGCTGGTCAATGGTACGCTTGCTTTTAAGCTTTTCTTGTTTTGGATATTTAAATGACATCAGACGAAAAAACCTCGCCATACGTGACGAGGTTTTAAAAATAAGATTTAAATCCTATTTACAACTTGTTATTATCTCTATTGATATCTGCCATGAGTTGCGAAGGGTCTATTTCTACACTTGAAACAGCTTTACCAGCATCAAAACTGTAGGTTGGATAGGCCCAAGCCCAATCATCAACAATAGTTGCTGGGGTTGGTTTTTCGCCACGCATCATCTGTAGAGGAATATAAAAATCCTTAGTAGAACCATCAGTGTAGGTCACCGTGACATCTAATGGCATTGGCATTAATCCAATTCGCTCTAAAGTAACTGAGTTGCCATCAACACTTTTAACACCATAATCAATAGTGTTTGTGGTTTGGGCAAAATCAATAAGGTACCAATCTAATTCAAAATTTGTGATTCGCTCGGCCGTTCTTACGATATCCATTGGTTTAGGATGCTTAAATGCGAAATCATTAAAATACTTTTTAATGGTTTTGTCTAAATTTTCCTCACCGATAATGTAACCTAGTTGTGCCATGAACACAGCACCTTTACTATATGCGGCCGCACCATAGGCGCCATTTAAAGCGTATCGGTCTGCATGTGTTGTTAAGGGTTGCTCAAAACCAGATTTTGCTAAGCCAATATAACCACGATAAGAGCCTGCAAACGGATTATCGGCATTACGCCCAGTGACTTTATTCATGGCTCTAGCTGATATATAACTTGTAAAACCTTCATCTAACCACTCGTGTTTGGCTTCGTTGGTGGCCAATAAAAATTGAAACCAGGTATGTGCCAACTCGTGCGATGTAACACCCAAGAGACTACCAAAACTACGCTCTCCTGTGATTAATGTAGACATGGCATATTCCATACCGCCATCACCACCTTGGATTACCGAGTATTGCTCGTAAGGATATTTACCAATATTTTCAGAGAAAAACTGCATTAATTCTACGGTTTTTGGCTGAAGATCTTTCCAGTTTTTCTTTTGTTCGTCGGTTAAGGTATTCTGATAGTAAAAATGAAGCATTGGCCCATTAGGTACCTGCATGGTATCGTGAATATAATCTGGATCCGCGGCCCAGGTAAAATCGTGTACATTCGGTGCCACAAAATGAAGCATCTTTTTGTTTCCAGAGACTTTTGGTTCGCCTTGAAGATAACCTGTGCCTCCAACAACATAGTCTTTGTGTATGTTTAATTTAACATCAAAATCACCCCAAACCCCATGAAACTCACGTCCAATGTAAGGGTCTGCATGCCAGCCTTCATCATCGTACTCCGCTAACTTAGGGTACCATTGTGTCATACTCAAGGAAACACCTTCCTTATTGTTGCGACCAGAACGTCTAATTTGAACTGGCACTTGTGCGTCCCATTCCATATCAAAGGTTACTTTTTCGCCTGGTTGAATCGGTTTTGCCAATTCAACTTCTAGAACGGTTCCTACAGTTTCGTGATTTAAAGTTGTTCCGTTTTGCTTCAAGGAATTCACTTTGATATAACCAATCTCGTTAGGCTGTAATTTACTGATACGATCTCCCACTCTAGCATCTGGGTCTTGGATGGTTCTTGATCGCACATCCATTTCACTACCTGGTTGAAATGCATTGAAATATAAATGATAATAAACACGATAGAGTACGTCAGGCGAATTATTGGTGTACACCAAATTCTGTTTGCCCTTGTATTGATAGGTGTCCACATCCATATCAATTTCCATTTTGTAGTCTACGCGTTGTAGCCAATCACAATCAGCCGATGCCATTACTGGTGGTGGTGGAGGTGGCGGTGGAACGTCTGATGGGGTTTGGGCCGCTGAGCCACATGACCAAAATAGACCTAAGCTCAAGAGAGCGACATATACTTTTTTCATACTGTAAATTTATAATTTAGACGCCATAACTAGCGCGTTGTAGGCATTTGCAATTTTTCCTGATTTTGAAAGTTCTGAGAATGGTCTAACATCTGAAGCGTCACCACCTACAATAACTTTAGTGCTTAAAGGTATTCCTGAGTCTAAAATAACCGCCTTGACTTGCTTTGCAGAAAGGTTAGGATATTGAGAACGAATCAATGCAGCTAAACCAGCAACTGCAGGAGCCGCCATTGACGTCCCGCTATTTTTTTCATACTCATTCTCTGGGACTGTAGAGTAAATTTGTCCTCCTGGCGCGTAGATGTCTACATTTTTCTTCCCGTAGTTAGAAAAACTAGCTACCACTTTACTACCGTATTTTGGAGATAACGCACCAACGGAAATGTAAGTATCTGAAACTTCAGCGCCGTTAAGGTTATCTGCCGGATAATTAGGCTCCACGTCAATATCTTTACTGTCGTTACCAGCTGCGTGAACAAAAACCACATCTTTTGAAGCCGCATATTTAATGGCATCTCTTACCCACTCACTTCTAGGGGAGAAAGATTTTCCGAAACTTCCATTTATTACTTTGGCGCCGTTGTCGACCGCGTAACGTATTGCTAAAGCCACATCTTTATCATATTCATCACCATTTGGTACGGTTCTAATGGACATGATTTCCACATTATTGGCCACACCGTTAGCACCTTTGCCGTTATTTCGTTCTGCGGCAATAATTCCCGCAACATGTGTTCCGTGAGCTTCGGAAGCTTTTACAGGAGAGACATTGCCATTTCCATAACCAGTATCCGTGATGTCATTAATATCGTCACCTGTTTTTCTTCCTGAAAACTCCTTATTTAAATTAAAATTTAAACGTTCGTTAATGCTTTCTAGAGCGTCATTAATTTCTTCAACTGCAGAACTCATGGATTCAATGCCGTTGGCTTGTACGTTTTGAGCCAAGCCTTTTGCTTGTAACAAAGCTTGATTTTCAGTTTTTATGGCACTAACCTCATCAAAGGTGTAATCGCTTTTACCTAAGTGAGCGGTCAGCGTTTCGTGAGCACCTTTTACTGCCTGAAAGATTTGCTCATACTGCGTTTTACGCCCTAACCACACCTGATATTGCTCATCATATTCCCTTTGAGCACTAGCGTACAAAGGATTATTGGTGTCGCCACTAGCAATTATTCTTACATATTCCAACTGTTCATCATAACCATCACCGAGAAAATTCCAGCCATGGATATCATCCACATAACCATTGTTATCGTCGTCTTTTCCGTTGTTTGGGATTTCATCTTTGTTGGTCCAAATTACGCCGTCTAGGTCTTCATGATCAATATCAATTCCTGAATCAATTACCGCAACAATAACCTTGGTTCCTTTTTTGTTTTTTATTAATTCAGAATAAGCTCTGTCTACACTCATTCCCGGAATAGTGTCTTTTACTAAGTCTAAATGTCCCCAGTTTTTTGCTTCAGCGTCACTTAAGTCAGAAACTTTTAAGGGAAGCGTGTCTATATTCTCTATCGGCGTAGAAATAATAGGCGCTGGACTTCCACAGCCCACAGCTAGTAACGTTCCTGCTACTAGTCCAAAAATCATTTTTTTATTCATTTTCATAAATTCGAAGGTTAAAATATATCATCACAGCGGAAGGTCTCGTTTAATCTCACGCCTTTCTCTGTGTGTTTTACGGTTATTATTTCATTATGAGCATCGTGTTCCAAAAAGAGATACAGATTATCGTCTGCAGCTTTTTTCAAAAACAGCTCTTTTTCATCGAGTGTAAGTAAGGGCCTTGTATCATAACCCATTACAAAAGGTATGGACAAATGTCCGGCAGTTGGCAAAAGGTCTGCCATAAAGCAAAAGGTTTTACCCTTATAGTCAATCATTGGAATCATTTGCTTGTCTGTGTGGCCATTGGCAAAGAAAATATTGAAGCCCAATTCGGAATTATTCAAAAAATGACCATCTGGCAAGCCCGTAAATTTTAATTGTCCCGAGTCTTCCATGGGTAGAATATTCTCTTTTAAAAAAGAAGCCTTTTCACGCTTATTAGGGTTTGTCGCCCACGCCCAATGATCCATATTAGTCCAAAAGTGGGCGTTTTTAAATGCGGGTTCATAGCCTGTTTGGTCTTTATTCCACTGAACACTACCACCACAATGGTCAAAATGCAAATGTGTCATAAACACATCGGTAATATCGTCACGGTGAAACCCATGGGCAGCCAAGGATTTGCCTAGCGTGTGGTCGCCCCACAAATGGTAATAGCCAAAAAACTTATCACTTTGCTTATTGCCCATACCTGTATCAATAAGAATCAGCCGATTTTCATCCTCAACCAACAAGCATCTTGCCGCAATATCTATCATATTATTGCTATCCGCAGGATTGGTTCGTTGCCATAAAGATTTTGGCACAACGCCAAACATGGCTCCGCCGTCTAGCTTAAAATGTCCTGCTTGTATGGGGTATAATTGCATAGGTCACGCAAATTAACAAATATCAAGGATTTGATTGAGGCTATTTAGAATTAATTAAGATGGATAAATTGTTGTTTAATGACCTCTTAATTTTTACCGAGCGCTTATATATGATTCAGAAATTAGTATTTTCACGCTAAATAAATCAGCGATGTTAGAACTAGGAGGCATAATTATTTTGGGGATTTTAGCACAATGGGTGGCTTGGAAGTTTAAGATTCCGGCGATTTTACCTTTGATTTTAATCGGACTGCTTGTTGGCCCAATTGCTGCTGAATTTTTAAGTGATGACGGTACCAAGTGGATTGAACCCATTTGGAATGGGGAAGAAGGATTATTCCCAGGGGAGAGTCTGTTCTATTTTGTCTCCCTGGCTATTAGTATTATTCTTTTTGAAGGTGGCTTGACCCTAAAAATGGGAGAAATAAAGAATGTTGGTCCCGTTATTACAAAGCTTATATCTATTGGCGCTTTAGTTACTTTCATTGGCGCTGCTGTTGCCGAACACTTTATATATGGACTGTCTTGGGAAGTGTCTTTCCTGTTTTCGGGATTGATTATTGTAACAGGACCAACGGTGATTACCCCGATCCTTAGAAATATTCCATTGAAGAAAGATGTCTCTGCCGTTCTTAAATGGGAAGGTATACTCATAGACCCTATCGGCGCTTTGGTAGCGGTATTGGTCTTTGAGTTTATCAGTGTTGATGCCGGTAGTGAGTTTACTAAAACCGCATTAATTGAGTTCGGAAAGATTGTGCTTTTTGGAGCAACCTTCGGTTTTACCTTTGCCCATGGCTTAAATTTCATTCTGAACAAAAAATTGGTGCCACACTATCTTATGAATGTGTTTACCTTGGCTATTGTTCTTGGTGTTTTTGTTTTGTCTGAAAACTTTGCACACGAGTCTGGCTTATTGGCTGTAGTGGTTATGGGAATGGTTATGGGGAACTCCAATTCGCCTTATCTAAAAGACATCCTATATTTTAAAGAATCGCTCAGTGTTTTACTGATTTCCATACTTTTTATACTATTGGCCGCCAACATTAATATGGCTGAGTTGTATTCGATTTATAACTGGAAAACGGCCGCTTTATTCGCCGTAATCGTCTTTATTGTTAGGCCTTTGGGCGTTTTTTTAAGTACTATGGGTTCATCCTTAAAACTCAATGAAAAACTGTTTATCAGTTGGGTAGGCCCTCGTGGTATTGTTGCCGCTGGTATCGCGTCTTTATTTGGGTTGAAGTTGGTCAAAGAAGGTGTTCCAGATGCTGAATTTATTACACCCTTGGTGTTTGTGGTTGTTTTAGGCACTGTATTATTGAATGCGACGACAGCCAGAATGTTCGCCAAACTCGTTGGTGTATTCTTGGATAAATCGGACGGTATTTTAATCGTCGGAGCGTCAAAACTATCACGTTTATTAGGACATTATCTTGAAACAAACGGTCGCCATGTAGTGCTCATCGACAGCAATCAGACGAATATCGAAAAAGCCAAAGAACTCGGTCTTGAGGCGATAACAACCAATATTTATTCAGACAATCTTATCGATAATATCGAATTAAATGACGTCGGATTTTTGATGGCCTTGACCGGAAATTCAGAAATCAATAAATACGCCATTAATAAGTACGGCAAACAATTTGGAGAAAACGGATCGTATCGACTGATAACCTCAACCGAAATGCGTGACGAAAATGACAACCCAAGAGAAGGCTTGTTCTCCCATACAGATGATTACAGCGCTTTATCGGGCTTAGTGCGTAAATATCCTAGCATACAAGAAATTAAGCTAAGAGACCGCGATCATTATAATCAGCTCATTCAGATTACCAATGAGGACAAGGATATTGTTCCTGTGTTCCTCCGTGATCCCGATGGTGAGTTTAGAATTATCACCAGCTTTAGCGTGGATATGGAATTAGAGTTTGAGCAGTCGAGCCTCGTGTACCTAGGTAAGCCTTTTGATGTAGAGACTATGGCAGCAAAGGATGCACTAACAGCACCGCAAAACGAAAATGCCGAGGACAATACAGAAAGCAGAGAGGACTAAGGCTTAGT
The DNA here is from genome assembly GCF_042650215.1 of Winogradskyella maritima. Classification (NCBI taxonomy): domain Bacteria; kingdom Pseudomonadati; phylum Bacteroidota; class Flavobacteriia; order Flavobacteriales; family Flavobacteriaceae; genus Winogradskyella; species Winogradskyella maritima. Next base: position 502,270 of record NZ_JBHSAT010000004.1, read on the forward strand.
TTTTCGATGCCTTTCGTAGGCTTCGATCGCGTCAAGATAGTTTTGTGCACCTTGCATGCTTAAATCGTGAATAAATCCATCTAAGTCTGGGTGATTTTTTTCAATAAATTGAACCAGTGAATCCACACGTTGACCCCAAAGAGGCCAATCGGCAGTTGGGCAATCCAACTCTTTTATTTTTGAAATTTTCCCGTCCACAAACGAAAACTCATAGCTACAAGACATCGCATTGTTTTGAAGAAATTTAATCTTCATGGAGTTTAAAGAGACTTTCGCAATACGTTTTTTATGTTGAACTGTAATGGAATTCAATTTATATTTCGGTTGAAATACGGAATCCCACTTAAATTGTTTGTAATAACTTTCAGGATTAAAAGGCATCACATTATCTCCCGAAATCAGAGTAACACTGTCAGCTAAAACAGCTTTAATTTTTGAATAATCCCCGTCTTGAAACCCGCTGTAGTAACGTTTTATCTGCTGTGTTTCTGAATCCGTTGAGATACATGAAACAGCTAACAATAAACCCAAACCTAAAAGCAGTCGCTTCATGGGTCTTAATCATTCAACTTTAAAACAGCCATAAACGCTTGTTGCGGTATTTCTACATTACCGACTTGGCGCATACGTTTCTTACCTTTTTTCTGCTTCTCCAATAGTTTTCGCTTACGCGAAATATCACCACCATAACATTTGGCTGTAACATCCTTACGTAACGCTTTAATGGTTTCTCGTGCAATGATTTTTGCACCAATGGCGGCTTGCACTGGGATATCAAATTGTTGTCTCGGAATAAGCTCCTTTAATTTTTCGGTCATTTTCTTCCCAATCGTATACGCATTGTCTGCATGGACTAAAGCAGAAAGGGCATCAACTGTTTGAGCATTTAAAAGAATATCCACTCGTACTAATTTCGATGCACGCAAACCAATTGGCGCATAATCAAAAGAAGCATAACCTTTTGATACGGTTTTTAATCGGTCGTAAAAATCGAAGACGATTTCCGCCAATGGCATATCAAAACTTAATTCTACACGCTCGGTCGTCAAATACGTTTGGTTCGTAATCTGGCCGCGCTTTTCTATACAGAGGCTCATTACGTTACCAACAAAGTCAGACTTCGTAATAATTGTTGCTTTGATGTAAGGCTCCTCAACACGATTTAAGGTAGAAGGCTCAGGCAAATCCGATGGATTGTTTACAATCACAACTTCATCTGGATTTTTATTGGTAAAGGCGTGATAACTTACGTTAGGTACCGTGGTAATCACGGTCATATCAAACTCACGTTCCAAACGTTCTTGGATGATTTCCAAATGCAACATACCTAAGAACCCACAACGGAAGCCAAAACCTAAAGCGGCAGAACTTTCTGGTAGAAAAACCAATGACGCATCGTTCAGCTGTAATTTTTCCATGGAAGCTCTAAGCTCTTCGTAATCCTCGGTGTCCACGGGATAAATTCCTGCAAAAACCATAGGCTTTACGTCTTCAAACCCTTCAATAGCATTGGTGGTTGGGTTTTTGGCATCGGTAATGGTATCGCCAACCTTAACTTCTTTGGCTTCTTTTATTCCTGTGATCACATAGCCTACATCACCAGCTTTTATTTCTTTTCTTGGGAATTGCTTTAATTTAAGTGTCCCAATTTCATCAGCGAAGTAATTCTTTCCTGTGGCGATGAATTTTATGTTTTGGCCTTTGGTGATTTTACCGTTTAAGACTCTAAAGTAGGTTTCAACACCTCTAAATGGGTTATAAACCGAATCAAAAATCAAAGCTTGTAACGGCTCGTCCACATTACCTTTTGGCGCGGGAATCCTATCTATAATAGCGTCTAAAATATCCTGAATACCTAAACCGGTTTTTGCGCTTGCAGGAATCACTTCCGACGCATCGCAACCTAATAAATCTACGATATCGTCCGTCACTTCTTCAGGACTAGCACTTGGCAAATCGATTTTATTAAGAACCGGAATGATTTCCAAGTCATTCTCCAGAGCCAGATATAAATTAGAAATCGTCTGCGCCTGAATACTTTGCGCCGCATCCACAATCAGCAAAGCGCCTTCACAAGCAACAATAGAACGCGATACTTCGTAGGAGAAATCCACGTGACCTGGCGTGTCAATTAAATTCAAGATATACGGCTCCCCATTGTGTACATATTCCATTTGTATGGCATGCGATTTAATGGTAATACCACGCTCACGCTCCAAATCCATATTGTCTAGCAACTGGTCCTGTTTCTCGCGATCGGTGACCGATCCTGTAAAATCCAACAAGCGATCCGCAAGGGTACTTTTACCATGATCAATATGCGCAATAATGCAAAAATTACGAATGTTCTTCATAAGTGGGTTCTAAGCCGTTTCAATTTGCAAATATACGTGAATTTAAGCCGTTTTATAACTTAAAAAACCCTGATATTATGTGCTCAACCTTACGGTTTTTCCATAATAAGAAGTAAAAAACTATTTATATATTGCGGACAAACCCTAAAGTCTTGATTACATTTAAGCACATACTGTGCGTCTTTTTTTGTTTTTGTAGCTGGAACGCGCTTTCTCAGGAATATAAAATCTCGGGCAAAGTCGTCGATCAGAATAACAGCCCAATTTCTTTTGCCAATGTTTTAATCTTAAATTCTGAAGACGACAGCTTCGTAAGCGGCACAAGTACAAGTGATGATGGTGAGTTTGTGTTTGAAGCGATTGCAGAAGGTCAATACAAATTGAAGGTTACCTTCATTGGCTTTAAAACTGTGGAGCAAGACTTAAATCTCGTTGCCGACGCCAATCTTGAAACCATTATACTCATAGAAGATTCTGAAACCTTAGGGGAAGTCAGTGTCATTGCCAGAAAACCTAAGGTAACCCGAAAAGCGGATCGCCTAACCTTTAACATCGCAAATACAGCATTAACGGAAGGTAGTACGCTTCAGGTTTTGCGAAGTACACCTGGCGTTATTGTTACCGACGGAAGCATCAATATTAAAAGTTCGCCGGCAGTTATCTACATTAACGAGCGCCGTGTACAATTGACCATGCCAGAAGTGATTCAATTACTGGAAAGTGCACCCGCCAATAGTATAAAATCCGTGGACGTGATTACCAATCCACCCGCAAGTTACGATGCGGATAGCGGTGCAGTCATCAACATTACTATGGATAAAAACCTGATTGCAGGTTACAGAGGAAGTATTGCAACGAGCTACACACAAGGAGTGTATCCGCGCTATGATATAGGGACTAGTCATTTCTTTAAAAACGATAAGATTGATTTAAACATCAATTATAATTTCAACAAGCAGAAGATTAATAGAGATGATGTTGACCAAATCAATTACTTGAATGACAACCTAACTTTAGACGAAATTTGGACCTCTGATGTAGATAGAACGACACGCTCTGAAACGCATAATTTGAGTCTTAACCTAGATGTAGACTTAAGCGACAAAACCGTTTTGAGTCTCAATTCTACAGGACTTTATACGCCAAAATTCAACTATAGCATTTTTAACAATACAGTGATTAAAGACGCCAATGGTGATTTTAATTCACGATTTACGGCAGACAATTTGTCTACCGACGATAAGTATAATGTTGGGACAGATATCGGGTTGCGCCATGAATTTAAAGATGCGTCTTCGTTAAATATCTCAGGGCATTACACTACTTATAATTACGAACGCAACCAAGGTGTGATCAGTAACTTCTTTGACGAAAACAATACGTTCGAGGGCGATTCAGAATTTAGAACGCTTGCTGAGCAGGCCACAGAAATCCTCAACGGTAAGGTGGATTACAGCCTACCCATGAGCGAATCAGCTTCTTTAGAAACTGGACTGAAGTATAGTAATGTTACCACTCAAAGTTCTATAGAACGCTTGGATGTCATCAATGGTCAAGAACAAATTAACCAAGCCAATAGCAATGCCTTTGATTATGGTGAAAAAGTGTTTGCTGGCTACATCAATTATACCAAATCTTGGGATAAATGGGATTTAACTTTAGGTCTCAGGGCGGAGCAAACCAATGTAGAAGGGTTTTCGGAAACTCTAAGCCAGACCAATACACAAGACTATTTAGAATGGTTTCCAAACCTTAGTCTTACGCATGCCGTGAGCGATAACACGAGTCTCTACGTTAATTATAAACGTAGCATTACAAGACCTAATTATACTGACCTTAATCCGTTTACGTTTTTTTTAAACGAAAATACGGTGGTTGAAGGCAATCCAAACCTAAATCCGACATTTATGGATCACGTCATATTGGGTTCGAGCGCCGGGAACTTTACGTTTGAATTTTATTATATCAATAATGATGGCGCCATCGCGGAGCTACCTATACAAGACAATCAGACCAATATCATTAGCTACACTCCTGTAAACCTCAATAAGGTTGTGGATTATGGCTTTGATGTATCTTATTATTACGGCGCAGACCGATGGACATTGTATTTATTGAATTCTGTCTTCAATATAACTGAGGAAGTCGACTTCGGCAGAGGATTCACTGAACAGAGCCAATGGTCTAACCTTACAATTTTATCGAACTCGTTCTCTTTTCTGAAGGACAGAAGCTTAAAAACCAATTTATCACTAACCTATTTCCAGGAGAATCAACAAGGGTTGTCCACTATTTCAGGTCGAGTGTGGTCAGATTTCAGTATAAGTAAAACGATCTTTGACAAAAAAGGAATTCTATCCTTGTCTTTCGGAGACATATTCAATAAGAACGATTACACGTTACGCTACAATTATTTAGACCAAAGCGGTCGGAGAGCCACTGACATAGACAATCGTTTCGTAAAACTAGGCTTCCGTTATAAATTTGGAAACACAGGGTTAAATACAAACGAACGCGGTACAGATGCTGAAGAGCGCGAGCGAATTAAAGACCTCTCCAACTAGTCGGGTGCATTCCGCAATAATTAAGAATGTTCTCTTTGGAATTTATATCAGGATTACGCTAATCTTGCCATTCTGCAATAAATAGGTTCGTGTCCCTTCCGCCACCGTTGTTTCGGTTAGACGAGAATGCTAAGTATTTACCATCATTTGAAAAGACCGGAAAGGCATCGAAGGTTTCTCCGTGAGTCACACGGGTTAAATTTTTACCATCAATATCTATCAAGTATAAGTTGAAAGGAAAACCGCGTTCCGCTTCAAAATTTGAAGAGAATAAGATTTTCTCGCCACTTGGATGAAAAAACGGACTCCAGTTGGCATTGCCTAATTCCGTTAATTGTCTTAAGCCAGACCCATCAGCGTTACAGATGTACAATTCCATTTCTGTTGGTTCTACCAAACCTTCAGCCAAAAGCGCTTTGTAATCTGTAATTTCTTTTTCCGTTTTTGGGCGCGATGACCTAAAAATGAGTTTTGTGCCGTCTGGCGAAAAGAATGCACCACCATCATAACCTAATTCGTTGGTAATTTGCTTTACATCACTGCCGTCAATGTTCATAGTGTATAATTCTAAGTCACCACTTCGGGTTGATGTGAATACTATTTTATCACCCTTTGGAGAAACTGTTGGTTCGGCATCGTAGCCAATTTCATTGGTAAGTTGCTTTACAATATTACCTTCTAAATCCGCTACAAAAATGTCATAACTGTCATAAATCGGCCAGATGTATTTTCCGTTTTTTCGTAATGGTGTGTCTGGGCATTTCTCATCACCCAAATGTGTTGAGGCATAAATAATATGTTTATTGTCTGGCAAAAAATAGGCGCAAGTGGTACGGCCTTTTCCTGTGCTAATCATAGGAGGTGTTTTGTCTTTAAAAGTTTCGTCGACATCCATTAAAAACATTTGGTCGCAACCAACGCCCCAAGCCGTGTTGTTAGATTGAAACACTAACTGTTTATCATCAAAACTCCAGTAGGCTTCGGCATTATCACCACCAAAGGTGACTTGTCTTATGGATTTAAAATGGGTTTCTTCAGGATAAATAAGCGAATCCTTTTCAACAATTTCCGAAGTAATTTCGTTGCCGTCAACCGCTTTTTTCTCATCCTTACAAGATGACATAAGAAACATGCATAATAGAATTCCAAAGATTGATTTCATAAGAGTACAATTATAAGAACTAGTGATTTATACCTAATTTTGGCAAAAATAAGTGTTAGAAATGAGAACCCTATTTCTTTTAGTGATTTTTGGCTTGGTTTTGTCTTGTAAAAACGAAGCTCCTGTTTATGAAAATAATATAAAATCGGACGTCGCTTTTTTAGCCAATGATGATTTAGAAGGACGCCAAACCGGAACGGATGGTGCAGAAAAAGCATCAGACTACATAGCTGAGCGTTTTAAAGCCATTGGATTGCTACCAAAAGGCACCGATGGCTTTTTACAAGCCTTCTCCTTTAAACCGAAAACTGACCCGCACAAAGAAGTTGAATTCACCGTGAATAGCGATAGTACCGTAACCGGAAAAAATGTCATTGGCTTTATTGATAATCAAGCTCAAAACACCATCGTTATCGGTGCGCATTACGACCATCTAGGTTATGGTGGTGAAGACTCATTATACATAGAAAACGATAAAGCCGTGCATAATGGTGCCGACGATAATGCGAGCGGTGTTGCCGTAATGCTCGATTTGGCTTCAAAATTAAACACCACTTCTGAAGAGGACCCATTAGCAAATAACAACTACTTATTTATTGCCTTTTCAGGCGAAGAAATGGGTTTGCTAGGGTCTAATTATTTTTCGAAAAACCCAACGATTCCGGCAGAAACTATTAACTATATGATTAATATGGATATGGTTGGAAGACTAAAAGAAGACCAAACGCTGGCGGTTTACGGTTTAGGTACGTCGCCGATATTGAAACAGACCATCAAATCGAATAACGATAAATTCAGGATTATTGAAAACGAAAGTGGTGTTGGTCCATCGGACCATACTTCGTTTTATCTGATTGATGTTCCGGTGTTGCACTTCTTTACGGGTCAGCATACGGATTATCACAAACCAGGAGACGATTCTGAAAAATTGAATTACGAAGGGATGGATTTGATTTCGGATTACATATTCAACATTATTTCAGACTTGGACAACAACGGAAAACTCCCGTTTAGAACCACTAAAAACGAAAGCGACGAAGTACCACGATTTAAAGTGGGGCTTGGTGTTGTGCCAGATTATATGTTCTCAGGAAAAGGGATGCGCATCGATGGGACAAGAGAAGACACACCAGCCTTTGAAGCAGGCTTGCAAAAAGGCGACGTTGTTGTAAAATTGGGCGATAGTACAGTCACAGACATGATGAGTTATATGCGTGCTTTGTCTGCATTTAATGAAGGCGATACAGCCGAAATTTCAGTAAAACGAAACGATTCCTTAATCAACACTAAGGTGAAGTTTTAGTAACATAACTTGAAGCTTTCAAAATATAATATCCACCTCTTTATATCAGCAATCATTGTGCTTTACGCAGGGATTTGCTATGGGTTTTTCCCAGATGTATTCTTGAAAATTCATCCGTCGACTGCGGATGAGTTTAATTTTCAAAAAGCCATTATGATGCTCTATCTGGGTTTTGCTTCGATTTGGCTTTTGGGCTTATTGAACGCTAGTTATTTAAAAACCGCAATGCTAAGCCAAGTCGTTTTTATGCTGGCTTTGGCACTTGGTCGGATGATGAGTATGGCTTTAGATGGAATACCTTCAAATTTTTATCTATATGGCGTTTTGGGAGAGTTGTTTTTGGGAGTTTATGGGGTTTGGGCGCTTATTACTAATCACGAACAGAATTAATTATACCCATTGCTTGGCCGAAATAATTTTCAAACAGATCGGCCCTTGCCATAAAACTATAGGATCTAAGAACTGAATTCTTTTTAGAGATAAATTCAACCTTTTTATATTTGTTGTTATTATAGTTTAAAAATATTTCATACTCGATCTTGTAAATAAATCGAGGATTATCTATAGTTTTTGAAATTAAGTAGTTTTTTTTGACCTCATGAGGTCTCAAGATATTGGCGTGGCTAACCAATATTTTTTCAATATTCTTTTCCTTGTAGACAGCACTTAATCTATTTGGATATACCACAATTTGATTGACACCAGTACTATCGAGGCGCTTTGAATCAATTGGCTTAATCAAAATATAGCCATAAAATTTTATCACTTTCCAAGTTTCGGGATGGCTAAATTGTAGCCCAGAGCCTTTAAAAGTTTTTATTTTAGCTTGCGAGTGAGAGAGGCTAAAAGAAATAATAAGAAAAAGGACAAGAATATATTTCACAGGTCTAAAGTATGAGATTAACTTTCAATTACCTAAAAAACCCTAATTTTGCACCAAATTTCAACACGTGGTTAAGATTGGCGACATAGAATTGGGGGACTTTCCACTGCTTTTGGCACCGATGGAGGATGTCAGTGACCCACCGTTTAGAGCCTTGTGCAAAGAACAGGGTGCGGATGTGGTGTACACGGAATTTGTCTCTAGTGAAGGCCTTATCCGTAATGCGGTCAAAAGCGTTATGAAGCTCGATATCTATGAGAAAGAGCGTCCTGTTGGTATTCAGATTTTTGGTGCCAATATGGAGAGCATGTTGCAGACCATTGATATTGTTGAAAAATCCAATCCAGATATCATCGACATTAACTTTGGTTGCCCTGTGAAAAAAGTAGTGAGCAAAGGTGCCGGCGCCGGAATCCTCAAAGACATTTGTCTTATGGAACAGCTCACAGCCGAAATGGTAAAGCGTACTAAGTTACCTGTAACCGTAAAAACCAGACTGGGCTGGGACCATGACTCTATAAAAATTGTTGAGGTAGCAGAGCGCTTACAGGATGTTGGCTGTAAAGCCATCGCCATCCACGGGAGAACACGAGCCCAAATGTACAAGGGTAATGCGGATTGGAAACCGATTGCAGAGGTTAAGAACAATCCGAGGATGCACATTCCTGTATTCGGGAATGGTGATGTCAATACACCAGAGCGTGCAGTAGAAATGCGCGATAGTTATGGACTTGATGGCGCGATGATTGGTAGAGCCACTATTGGAAATCCATGGTTTTTTAAACAAGTAAAGCATTTCTTTAAAACAGGTGAGCATTTAGAACCGATTTCCATGCCCGAACGTGTTGAAGCGGCGAGACGTCATTTAGAAATGTCCATTGCATGGAAGGGCGAACAACTCGGTGTTTTTGAAACCCGAAGACATTACACCAATTACTTTAAAGGCATTCCCAACTTTAAGGAATACCGCATGAAAATGGTCACAAGCGACGACTCCAAAGATGTATTTGCGGCTTTTGACGAGGTCTTGGAAAAGTTTGGGGATTACGCGTTCGCCTAGGTTTTGATCAAGTCTTTGGTAATTCGTTGGCTTGCAATTTTTGAAGCAATTATCCCCAGAAGAACAATGGTAAAAAGGACGATTATCAAATTAATAATTTCAATTTTCACAGGGTAGGCCAAAGAGGCCGTTAGCATAATCGGTTCAAACATTTGTTGTACCCAAACAATGAGCAAGCCCAATAACAACCCGACGATGCCGCTTAAAACAACCATTAGACTGCCTTGTAAGAAGAAAACCCGCTTAATAGATGTGGTTTCAGCCCCCAAGTTAAAGAGTGTATTTAGTGATGCTTTTTTATCTAAAATCATCATGATGATGGCGCCTATAACATTAAACAGCGCAATAATAATCACTAAGGTGAAGATGAGATAAATCGCTAAATTCTCTGTGTTCAACATTTTGAATAGCGCATCGTTCAATTGTTCTCTATTTTTTATGACGAATTTTCCACCAAAGGCCGTGTTGATTTGCTCTCTTATCTCTGATTCGTCAGCACCTGCGTTTAGTTTTAATTCTATGGCACTGAATTCATTAGTATCAAAACCGACCAATCGCCTTGCAAGGCTAATGTCTGAAAAGACATATTCGTTATTTAATTCTTCATTGATTTCAAACAGCCCTACATTGGTGACCACCGACGAATTATAAACGCTTTTTGCTGAGGTAATTTGCCCTTTTCCCGGTTTGGGAACATAGATCGTCAAAGGCGCCATAAAGTCAAAAACGCCAAAAGAGAGATCGTTGCTGATGCCCCAACCAGATACCACATCATTACTTCTGGGACGTATCCAATTTCCGCTAGTGACCATGGAATCGATATAAACGACAGACTGATAATTTTGGTCAACACCTTTTAAAGTAGCTAGTGTGTTTTTGTTTTCAGACCTAAGGACAACGCGTTCTTCGATGTTTTTTGAAAGGTTCGATATGCCTTCAATTTGAAGTAATTTCAAATTATCCGCATCCGTCCACATAAAGGATTTACCCTCTGAAGGCAATAGTTTTAAATCGGGATCCACAAAGCTTGAAAACTGAAGGCTAAAATCCTTCAAACCGGAAAAAACAGATAACACAATAAATAGTGCGGCGGATGCTACAATAACACCTCCAGAAGCAATCAGGGTCATAATATTTATGGCATTATTGCTACTTTTCGAAAAAAGATACCGCTTAGCGATGTAGAGTGAGATGTTCATGACTGCAATTCCGAAGTAAAAATAAGGATTTTAAACAGCCATGGAGACTTTAAAATGAGTTTAGGATTTTTTTCGCTTGTCCAGAAGGTCAGGATTTTCAAGCGGATTCTCTTCGCCCCTTAAGGAGCGCTCGATGTTGTCGATATACTCAAGGGAATCGTCGATAAAGAATTCGAGATTAGGCATACGACGCAATTGATGACGTGTGCGTTGAGCCAGTTCATGACGAATTAAAGGCGTGTTAGAGCGAATGCCATCTAACAAGGGTTTTGCTTCTTTATTCGGAAATATGGAAAGATACACCTTGGCGATAGATAAATCTACCGTGACATTAACCTTAGACACTGATATAATAACGCCACGCATACCACCATCTGTAGCGGAACGCTGTAATACATCCACCAAATCTTGCTGAAGGATGCCTGCTATTTTTTTCTGTCTATTACTTTCCATTTTGCAAAAGTAGGCCATATTTCACTATTATCTTACTTTTGATGAAGATTTTAGACCATTACTAATGAAAGAGAAACCATCACATTTAACCAAAATAGAGCACATTGGCATTGCCGTAAAAGATATTGAAGCGTCTAATGTCGTTTTTAAAGCGATGCTGGGCGAAGCACATTATAAAATTGAAGAGGTTGAAAGCGAAGGGGTAACCACATCGTTTTTTCAAAGTGGCCCTAATAAAATAGAGTTGTTGCAAGCGACTAGAGATGATAGTCCTATTGCGAAGTTTATTGAAAAACGCGGGGAAGGCATTCATCACATTGCCTTTGCGGTTAATGATATTGAAAGCGAAATAGAACGTCTTAAAAACGAAGGTTTTAAGATGATACATGATGTGCCCAAAAAAGGTGCTGATAATAAACTCATTGCCTTCTTGCATCCTAAGTCTAGCAACGGTGTTTTGGTGGAATTATGCCAAGACATAAGCGATTAAATGCTTGTGGAGTTTTAAAATAAATATTAATATTGCAGACTGTTTAATCACAAAAGGTACTGTGATTATACTGGTCCTATAGCTCATCCCGAAGCGTCGGGAGGTTAGAGCACCAGAAACTCTCGGTTTTTTTGAGAAGCACAGTAAATATTGGTCCTATAGCTCAGTTGGTTAGAGCACCTGACTCATAATCAGGTGGTCCATGGTTCGAGTCCATGTGGGACCACAAAGAGGAACTTCAAAAGAGTTCCTCTTTTTTTGTTTTAAGCCCTTTTGCGTATTGAAAACCTTGTGATAACATTTCCTATTTTATCACATCTTTTTTATTAGACTTTTTATCTTGCAGAGGCTAACCAGAGCAACCGAATTCTGTGCAAAACATAAACGATTTATTAGAACACGTAGACGATTTAAATTTGAATATTGAAAACATTCAAAAGGAGAATCTGCAACAGGCAATCTTTTCACACTACTTGCACAATCACAGTAATGGCGTGTCATTGGCATACAAAGATGGTGCGTTCAATTATGTTGAAGACTTATTACAGGATAAAAACAGGGACAGAGAGATTTCTGAAGAGATGGCCAAATCAACTCTAAGCCACATTCTAAAATCGTATAAATCTGAAGTACCTTTTCCAGCACCAAAAAAACCAACCTTCAAGTTTATAGATTTATTTGCCGGGATAGGAGGCTTCCGCTTGGCGCTTCAAAATCTAAAAGGCAAGTGCGTATATACCAGCGAGTGGAACACTAATGCGCAATATACCTACAAGGCCAATTTTGGGGAGATTCCGTTTGGAGATATTACGGAGAAAAAGGTAAAAGGGTTTATCCCAGAGAAATTTGATGTTTTGTGTGCCGGATTTCCTTGCCAGGCTTTTTCAATTGCTGGCTATCGTAAAGGGTTTTCGGATACGAGAGGCACACTTTTTTTTGATGTGGAGCAAATCATTGCCAAGCACAGGCCAAAGGTTGTATTTTTAGAAAATGTAAAGAATTTAGTGTCACATGACAAAGGAAATACCTTCAAGATTATTTTGGAGATTTTAGAGCAAAAACTAGGGTACAAAGTCTTTCATAAAGTGCTAAATTCCATGACGCATGCTAATGTACCTCAAAACAGAGAGCGAATATTTATTGTGGCTTTTGATCCTGATCAAGTGCCGAATTACAGTAGCTTCAAATTTCCTGAAAAGGTAAAATTAACCAAGACTATTCATGATTTCATCGACTATGAAAAACAGGAAGACCGCTACTATTATTCTAAAGATCACAAGTACTATCCGGAATTAGATAAAACCATGACCAATCCAGATACCATGTACCAATGGCGAAGGGTTTACGTGCGCGAAAACAAAAGTAATGTGTGTCCAACACTCACTGCAAATATGGGAACCGGTGGTCATAATGTGCCTTTGATTAGAGATACTTTCGGTATACGAAAACTTACCCCAAAAGAGTGTTTTGCTTTACAGGGATATCCAATGGATAGCTATGTGCTTCCTTCATTAGCAAATAGTAAATTGTATATGCAAGCGGGTAATTCTGTAACGACAACACTAATTCAACGCATTGGCAAAGAGATCTTAAACGTGTTGTAATTTGAAACCACTGACCTACAAAGCGCCAAACACTTATGTTATAAATAGCAAAAGAGCATTTTTGGGAAATGGGATTTTAAAGGCGTCGTCCATAAAAAATGCTTTTGAATTTGCTTATGAGATGACGTTCGGCAAGGGTCATCACCGCGATTATCGCAGTGGCGGGCAAAGCAAAAGACGACAGGGTGAATTGTTTAGCAATGTCTTTCAAGGGAAATTGGCAGAAGAAGCATTGTATCATTTTCTGATACCACAAGGCGTTACTATTTCCGAAATTGATTATCGTGTCATGGGAAAATCTGCTTGGGACGACAGTGATTTTGTAGTCAATAATAAATATATCAATGTGAAGTCCGCGGCGTTTTTTTCAAACTTATTACTGCTTGAAGAAAAGGATTGGAACAAAGAAGGGCAGTACATTCCAAATCTTGAAAACGGTTCAAAAGCCCAATACGACATTTTTGTTTTGATCCGTTTAAAACCGGACATCAAAGGTCTGTTACGCAGGGAGAAACTGATGTTTTCGGGCCGTATTGAGAAGGAAAAATTAAAACACTTTGTCAATGCTGAAATGTGGCACTATGATATCCCTGGTTTTATGACGCATTCAGACTTTGTGAACAATGTAATAGCAAAAAATCAAAGTCTGCCACAGAACGCCATGTTGAATGGTAAAATAAAAATGGACGCTTCAAATTATTATGTGCAGTGTGGTGAATTGAGGAAACTAGAAGAGCTGTATAAATTTCTGTAAGCGATCAGTCTTCTATCTGTTGCAAATGCTGAAACCCTACAAATTCCATCAACTCATCAGTGGAAGACGTCTCAACCAAAGTCTCTACCAAATGCTCATTTACAACAGTCTTGGGTGCGTAACCGCAGAGCAAAAATGTTAGGCTATCTTTTTGGATGATAAAATATATAGGATTATTAACCTCTTTGACTTTTACCATCGGTAATTGCCCAAACTCAAAGACGTTGATATCAATGCGCTGACCATCTACTTTAATGTAAGGCAAAAAATCCTTTAGATTGGCATTGTTGAAATCAAAAGGGCTTACCTTTAAATGTTTTTGAAGCGCCATAAGCCCGCCAATGTTTCTCATGGTTTTTTCAAAAAAAGCTTGACCTTCAAAGCGGTCGCGCAACTGATTTAAATTATCATGGCCCAAGTGTGATATGGCAGAATCCCTAATTAGGATTTCGTCATTTTTTGTAAATCGTATCTGTGGATAAGACCGCAACGACTCACCAAGGTGCCTTAAAAATAATTTCATTGAAAAGATTTACGCACAAATCTAACAATTAAAAGAAAATTATGGATTTTTGTTTTTTGGTGTGGAAACCAAACCATTATAAATTACGTTAGTTATATATATGGATGTTTATGATATGTTAATAGTTTTTTTATTAGGACTATAAAAACAGATTGTAATTCAATATTTTTGATGGGATTAATTTTAAAAGAAAATAACGGGATTTAAAAGAATAAAGAAAAAAGCTACATAATTACGCTATTAACACAATATTAGTGTATTTAAACGATAAAACCACACCTTTTAAAGATGCTTTTCATCGAGTTTATTTGGCTGGCATACTTTTTTTAATACTTTTACCGTTAATTATAATCATATAATGACAGTTGCCTCAATACTAGTTACTATGATCACCCTATTTCAGGGAGGCGGACCTTGTGGACCTACAGGCCCAAACCCTCCTTGTTGCAACAATAATCCACCTTGTGGTGGTGGACCGCCACCGCCGCCGGGTTTAGATATAGATATGTATGTTTATGTATTATTTGCGGTTGCTTTGGCTTACGGCTTTTTTACCTTTAAAAAGCTATCCAAAAGAGAATTAATGTCTTAAGTCGTTAAGACGTTTCACATATTTTCCAATAACATCAAATTCCAAGTTTACCTCCGAGCCTTCATTAAGTTGGTGAAATGTTGTGTGCTCATAAGTATATGGTATTATGGCGACTGAAAAGCTGTCTTTTTCAGAATTTACAACGGTTAAGCTTACGCCGTTAAGGGTTATCGAACCTTTTTCAATAGTGACGTTATTTAAAGAAGAGTCATACTCAAACGTAAAAACCCAGCTTCCATTTTCATCCTTAACAGAAACACATCGGCCTGTTTGGTCAACGTGACCTTGAACAATGTGACCATCGAGACGGTCACCCAATTTCATAGCGCGTTCCAAATTGACTTTATCGCCAACAGTCCAATGTTTTAGAGCGGTTTTATCTAGAGTTTCCTTAATTGCCGTTACGACATAGACATCATTTTCAATGGCTACAACAGTAAGGCAAACACCATTATGAGCTACGCTTTGGTCTATTTTTAATTCTGAAGTAATATTGCTTTTAACTGTAATATGAAGGTTGCTTTCTTCATTTTTAAGTTGAACAATTTCTCCTAAATCTTCAATAATACCCGTAAACATAGGTTCTCATTTTAATGGTTAAATTTGTGGGATAAATTTACGGACAAAAGCTTGCTTTAGATTAAGCGCCTGTAAATAATTTTTGATTTCATATGGATTTTTTTAGGCGTTCTATGTGACTCTCAAGAAAAATTAAAAAACAACTCATGAAAAACGAAGAGAAAATACGTGTAGGGATTTCAATAGGAGATCTCAATGGCATTGGTTCAGAAATTGTAATCAAAACCTTTGAGGATCCACGTATGCTAGAGCTTTGTACGCCAGTTATTTTTGCTTCTACAAGAGTCATGAATTTCTACCGTAAGCACTTTTCAAGTAAAATAAATTTCCACGAAGCCAAGTCTTTGGACAAAATTGCACACGGAAAAGTCAACGTTGTTAACGCATGGCAAGACAACGTGAAAATTGAATTTGGCACAGAAGACAAAACCATTGGTGAGTACTCCATTAAGTCTTTAGAGGCCGCTACCGATGCGCTTAAAAAAGAGTTTATTGACGTGTTGGTTACGGCACCGATTCACAAGCACAACATCCAGTCAGACACCTTTAAATTCCCTGGACATACCGATTATTTAGCACAACAGTTAGAAGGAAATAGCCTAATGTTTATGGTTACCGATACTTTGAAAGTGGGACTATTGACAGACCACGTGCCTGTAAAGGATGTGCCCAGCCATATTACCAAGGATTTAATAAAACAAAAGATTGAAACCGTTTCAAAATCCTTGAAGCAAGACTTCGCGGTTAGCAAACCCAAGATTGCAGTATTGGCTATTAATCCACATGCAGGAGACAATGGCGTAATCGGTAATGAAGACGATACTATTTTAAAACCAACACTAGAAGAACTTAATGGCAAAGGACAAATTGTTATGGGGCCGTATTCCGCAGATAGTTTCTTTGGCTCAAAAAATTACAAAAACTTTGATGCAGTTGTCGCGTCTTATCACGACCAAGGTTTAATTCCGTTTAAGACTATCGCGTTTGGGTCTGGTGTCAATTTTACTGCGGGACTGTCGCGAGTGAGAACTTCTCCCGACCATGGTACGGCCTTTGAAATTGCGGGAAAAGGTGAAGCAGACGCGAGTTCATTTCTACAAGCAGTATATATGGCAATTAAGATTTTTAGGAATCGTTCTGAGTATCTGCATTATTCAAAAAATCCGCTTCGGAAGGCATCAAAATAACGGAGTCGCATTTATCAACATTTTTTGTTCATATCTACTTTTAAATCAATTAAAAAGTTCTATATTTGCACGCTCAAAATATGTGTGGGATGAAAACAATGAAGGCATATACAATTCAATTTGTAGGGCTAAAGTTAGGAAAGCATAATTTTGATTATCAGATTGACAATTCGTTCTTTGACCATTTTGAATATGATGAATTTAATGCAGTAAATATTAATGTCAACCTTCTTTTACAAAAGAAAACGACACTGATGGAGTTGCATTTTAAGGCCAAAGGCACGGTAAACGTTAATTGTGATGTCACTAATGAGCCTTTTGACCAACCGATAGAAGACGCATTTTCATTGGTGGTTAAATTTGGAGAGGAATACAATGATGAGAATGAAGAGATTTTAATCATTCCTAATGGCGAATACGAAATCAATGTGGCTCAATATATATATGAGCTTATTGTTTTAGCCTTGCCGGCAAAGAAAATTCATCCAGGTATTGAAGACGGCACATTGCAGTCTGACATCCTTGAAAAATTGGAAGAACTAAGTCCGAGTGCGTCGGATGATAAGAATAAAGAAGAAGATATAGACCCTCGTTGGGATAAATTAAAAAACCTATTAACGGATAAATAACATTTAAGATGGCACATCCAAAGCGTAAAATATCAAAAACAAGAAGAGACAAGAGAAGAACGCATTACAAAGCAACTGTTCCTCAAATAGCAACTTGCCCAACAACTGGTGAGCCACACTTGTACCATAGAGCACACTGGCACGAAGGGAAGTTATACTACAGAGGTCAGGTTTTAATCGACAATTCTTCTGAAGAAAACGTAGCATAAGTATTATGCACGCATACAATAAAACGCTCAGCTTTGAGCGTTTTTTTTGTTTAAATCCATCAAATCAGGCAATTTCTACTTAATTTCGCATAATTATTTGCCGAAAAATGCACGAAAACATACAAAACATATTGATTTTGAATGGTTTTCGATATTTTTAATCCATATAAAAGCTAATAATGAGTAAAATCACAGCGGCAATTACAGCTGTAGGCGGTTATGTTCCGGAGTATGTTCTTTCGAACAAAATCCTAGAAACTATGGTTGATACCAATGATGAATGGATTACCACAAGAACCGGAATTAAGGAACGCCGTATTCTCAAAGAACCAGGAGAGGGCACTTCATTTTTAGCTATCAAAGCAGCCGAAGATTTAATTGCCAAACGCGGTATTGACCCAAAAGACATTGAGCTAGTTATTGTTGCTACGGCGACGCCAGATATGAAGGCAGCCTCCACAGCAGCCTATACAGCAACTAAAATTGGAGCGGTCAATGCGTTTTCTTACGATTTAGAAGCAGCTTGTTCTAGCTTTCTTTTTGGGATGTCAACAGCCTCAGCTTTTATAGAGTCTGGTAAATATAAAAATGTTCTTTTAATCGGAGCTGATAAAAACTCGTCTTTTATCAATTATAAAGACAGAGCAACTTGTATTATTTTCGGTGATGGCGCCGGTGCCGTTTTGTTTGAACCTAATAAAGATGGCTTAGGTCTTCAAGATGAAATATTACGAAGTAACGGTGATGGACGTGAGTTTTTACAAGCAACCTACGGAGGATCTTCAAACCCAATAACGGCGGACACCTTTGAAGAAGGTTCGCATTACGTTTTTCAAGACGGAAAAACGGTTTTCAAGAATGCCGTTTTCAATATGGCCGATGTCTCTGAACGTATTTTAAAACGAAACAATCTAACAAACGAAGATATTTCTTGGCTAGTAGCACACCAAGCTAACAAACGTATTATTGATGCGACGGCTAACCGCATCAATTTGCATGAAGATAAAGTGATGATGAATATTGAAAAATATGGCAATACCACATCAGCAACTTTACCCTTATTGCTTAATGATTATGAATCTCAGCTTAAAAAAGGAGATAAGTTAATCTTTGCCGCTTTTGGAGGCGGGTTTACATGGGGTTCTATTTATTTTAAGTGGGCTTATGACGGCTCAAACAACTAACTAAAAACTTTTGAAAATTATGGATATTAAAGAAATTCAAAACTTAATAAAATTTGTGGCCAAGTCTGGCGCGAGTGAAGTTAAGTTAGAAATGGATGACGTTAAAATTACCATTAAAACGGGTTCTGATAACGAAACCACTATCTTACAGCAGATGCCAATGGCACAACAGCCAATGATGCAAGCACCAGCACCTGCAGCTCCGGCTGCGCCAGCTCCAGCAGCGCCTCAAGCTACAGAACCAGCGGCTGATGAAAATTCAAAATATATAACTATTAAGTCACCAATCATCGGTACTTTCTATCGTAAGCCGTCTCCAGACAAACCCGTTTTTGTTGAGGTTGGTTCAGAAATTAAAGAAGGTGATGTGCTTTGTGTTATTGAAGCCATGAAGTTATTCAACGAAATAGAATCTGAAGTCTCAGGAAAAATCGTTAAGGTTTTAGTCGACGATTCATCTCCAGTTGAGTTTGACCAGCCACTTTTCTTAGTTGACCCATCGTAATGTAAATCCCAATTTTCAATTTCCAAATTCCAACCAGATTAATTTTGGAATTTAGTTGTTGAATATTGAAAATTTGAAGAATTTATGTTTAAAAAAATATTAGTTGCCAATCGTGGTGAGATTGCTCTTAGAGTCATCAGAACCTGCAAAGAAATGGGCATAAAAACCGTAGCAGTATACTCTACTGCAGATGCGGATAGCTTACACGTAAAGTTTGCTGATGAAGCGGTTTGCATAGGACCTGCTCCGAGTAGTGAATCGTATTTAAAAGTGGCCAATATCATTGCCGCAGCAGAAATAACGAATGCAGATGCTATTCATCCAGGCTATGGTTTCCTATCGGAGAACGCTAAGTTTTCTAAAATCTGTGAAGAACACGATATTAAATTTATCGGCGCTTCTCCTGAGATGATCGATAAAATGGGAGATAAGGCCAATGCCAAAGCGACCATGAAAGCGGCTGGAGTACCATGTGTGCCAGGTAGCGATGGCGTTATTACTGATTTTAAGCAGTGCGAGAAAGTGGCCAAAGAAACGGGTTACCCAGTGATGCTTAAAGCCTCTGCCGGTGGTGGTGGAAAAGGTATGCGTGCTGTATGGAAACCTGAAAACCTAAAAGATGCATGGGATTCTGCCAGACAAGAATCTAAAGCAGCTTTCGGCAATGACGACATGTACATGGAAAAACTGATTGAAGAACCGCGCCATATTGAAATTCAAGTGGTTGGTGATTCTTCAGGAAAAGCTTGTCATTTATCTGAGCGTGACTGTTCCGTACAACGCCGTCACCAAAAATTAACTGAGGAAGTACCTTCTCCGTTTATGACGGATGAGCTTCGTGATAAAATGGGTAAAGCGGCCGTAAAAGCAGCAGAATACATCAATTACGAAGGCGCAGGAACCGTAGAATTCTTGGTGGACAAACATCGAAATTTTTATTTTATGGAGATGAATACACGTATACAGGTTGAGCACCCAATTACTGAACAGGTGATTGATTTCGATTTGATTCGTGAGCAAATCCTAGTTGCTGCAGGCGTTAAGATTTCAGGTAAAAATTATACCCCAAACCTAAATTCTATTGAGTGTAGAATCAACGCTGAAGACCCCTATAATGATTTTAGACCTTCACCAGGAAAAATCACCGTATTGCATGCACCAGGCGGACACGGTGTGCGTTTAGACACGCATGTTTATGCAGGATACAGTATTCCACCAAATTATGATTCTATGATTGCCAAGTTGATTACAACAGCGCAAACCAGGGAAGAGGCTATAAATAAAATGAAGCGTGCCTTGGATGAATTCGTGATAGAAGGTATCAAAACCACAATTCCATTCCACAGACAATTGATGGACCATCCGGATTATGTGTCTGGAAACTACACCACCAAGTTTATGGAAGATTTTAAAATGGAAAAACCACAAGATTAGTTATATAAAGACCGTTTCAATTGAAACGGTCTTTTTAATTTGTAGCATGAATTTATCCTACTGGGAACAGAAAAGCTATATCTCCAATATCGATTTTACCATTGTTGGTAGTGGCATTGTTGGGCTGAACTGCGCACTTCAGCTTAAGACAAAATACCCCAAAGCAAAAATCCTGATTTTGGAACGCGGTATTTTACCACAAGGTGCAAGTACCAAGAACGCAGGTTTTGCTTGCTTTGGAAGTGTTAGCGAAATTTTGTCCGATTTAGAATCACATTCTGAAACAGAAGTGCTACAATTGGTAAAGCAACGTATTGATGGCCTAAATCTATTACGAAACACTTTAGGTGATACTCAAATGAACTTTCAAAACCACGGCGGTTTTGAGTTGTTTAAAAGCTCTGATGCTGAATTATACCAAAAGTGTCTAAATAAATACGAAGACATCAATAAACTGCTAAACCCCATTTTTAAAGCTGATGTTTTTAGTCTTCAGGATAATCCATTTGGTTTTCAGAATATAAAACCTAAGGTGCTATTTAATCAGTTTGAAGGTCAAATAGATACGGGAAAAATGATGCAGGCCTTAGTAAATTTGGTTCAGTCTAAAGGCATACAGATTTTGAATAACATAGCGCTTGAATCTTATTCCGAAGATCAAAATTCAGTCAAACTGAAAACAAACCATTTCGAATTTACAACCCGAAAACTTTTTATTGCAACCAACGGTTTCGCTTCAAAACTAATTGACGAAAATGTAAAACCAGCTAGGGCACAAGTGCTGATTACCAAACCAATTAAAAACCTAAAAGTCAAGGGAACGTTTCATTTGGACGAAGGCTATTATTACTTCCGGAATATCGATGATAGAATTCTCCTCGGTGGTGGTAGAAACCTAGATTTTAAGGGCGAAGAGACGATGGTTATGTCACAAACGGAAGAAATTCAGAATGCTTTGGAGGCCTTGCTTAATAAAACAATTTTACCAAACACAAATATTGAAATAGACCAACGTTGGTCAGGCATTATGGGTGTTGGCGCACAGAAAAAACCAGTGATTAAAGCCCTGAGCGAGAAGGTGTTTTGTGGTGTTAGATTGGGCGGTATGGGCATAGCGATTGGCAGTAGTGTCGGGCAATCTTTGGCAAATTTGGTTGAATGACAGTAAAGGAAAAATTATATCAGTTATGTGTAGAGGCTTTGGAGATGCGTCTAAAAACCATCAAATCCAAAGTAGAGGATATTCAGCAAAGTCTTACATCGGAAACAAAAAGTACCGCTGGCGATAAGCATGAAACCGGTAGAGCCATGCTTCAATTAGAGCGCGAAAAAGCCGGTCAACAATTGAGCGAACTCCAGAAATTGCAAAACACCCTCTCTCGCATAAACCCAAAATCAACACATGAGATTGTGGCTTTGGGAACCATTGTTCAAACTACTAATGCGTATTACTTTATATCCATCAGTGTTGGAGAACTATCTTGCGACGGACAATTGGTTTACGCCATCTCTGCAAACACGCCAATGGCTAAGGTTCTCTTTGGTAAATGTGTCGGAGACACTGTAACGTTTAGAAATGACACTTTTGAAATCATAAGCCTCCATTAATAACCTCAATTCCGTTATTATTTCCTCACAACTCTACGTAACTTCATCATTTAAATGAGACGAAGAGCATCAAGGCGCAAAAGCAAATAGTAATTATCGGTGGCGGTTTAGCT
Organism: Winogradskyella maritima; assembly: GCF_042650215.1. Taxonomy (NCBI): domain Bacteria; kingdom Pseudomonadati; phylum Bacteroidota; class Flavobacteriia; order Flavobacteriales; family Flavobacteriaceae; genus Winogradskyella; species Winogradskyella maritima. The sequence continues at coordinate 524,659 of NZ_JBHSAT010000004.1, forward strand.
GGTTTAACAAGCGCTTTGCACTTGGCTAATACTGGCGTTTCGGATATTTTGCTTATGGAAAAAATCAGCTACCCTAATCATAAGGTCTGTGGCGAATATGTTTCTAACGAAGTTTTGCCCTATTTAAAATCATTCGGATTTAATCCGTTTGATTTCGGCGCAAAAGATATTTCTAAGTTTGAATTAACCACGCACAACAACAAGACCATAACCGCACAATTACCTTTAGGGGGCTTTGGGATGAGTCGTTACGAGCTCGATTTTCAACTCTATAAACTCGTGATAAAAGCTGGAGTGGAAGTGCTTCAAGATGTAGTTGAAAATGTTGAATATGAAGATGATTATTTCAAAATTAAAACGCAGAAGAATGGAGTTGTAACATCTCATTTGGTTATCGGTGCTTATGGAAAACGCTCTAGCTTGGATGTAAAGTTTCAGCGAAAATTCATTCAAAAAAAATCGCCATATCTAGCTGTTAAGACACATGTCGCAGGAGATTTCCCCGAAGATAAAGTAGCGCTTCATAATTTTGAAGGCGGTTATTGCGGGGTTTCAAAAGTGGAAAACAACCATATTAATTTGTGCTACATCACGTCGTTTGAAGCCTTCAAAAAATTCAAGACTATTGAAGATTTTCAAGAGCAAGTACTGTTTAAAAACAAGGAATTGAACGCCCTGTTTTCAGAATCAAAACCTCAGTTTGAAAACCCATTGACTATTAGTCAGATTTCGTTCGAAACCAAACCAACCATTGAAAACCATATGTTGATGTGTGGCGACACCGCAGGGATGATTCACCCGCTTTGTGGCAATGGTATGGGTATGGCAATTAGAAGCGCACAATTAGCCTCTAGCGTAATTATTGATTATCTTCAAGGAAAAATTAAAACCCGAAAGCAACTAGAAAATACCTACAGCAAAGCATGGAAGCAACAATTTTCATTTCGGCTAAACGTGGGGCATGGTATAGCCTACCTATTTCGCCAAAATTGGTTGGCCCCTAAGCTATTGTTGGTGTTGCGCTGGTTTCCATTTCTGTTGCCAAAAATTATAAGAATGACGCATGGGTCCATAATGAGACCTGTGAGGTTTTCAGAACCAATTATGTCTGACATTAAAGAATAGATATGCTCATAGACACCTCATACCGAAGTAACGAAACCGAAATTATGGATGACTTTTCCATGAAAGGTGATGTGTTGCGCGACACGTTGGATAAGCTAGGGCAAATCAATAAATGGCTAGGAGGTAATCGCATTACCTTAGATGGCTTAAAGCAACTTTTAAAAGGCCAGCCTAAAGACAACACGTATACGATTGTAGATTTGGGATGCGGTCATGGAGATATCCTTAGATTGATTGCAGATTACGGGCGAAAGAAGGACTATAAGTTTCAATTAATAGGAATTGACGCCAACCAAGACGCTATTGACTATGCATCTGAACTGTCAACAGAGTATCCTGAAATCACTTTTAAAAACAAGGATATTTTCTCAGAGTCTTTTAAAGAATTGAGATATGATATCGCTCTAGCGACCTTGTTTCTACATCATTTTGAGACAGCGGATTTAAAAAAACTATCGAAACAATTAGCCAACAGTGCGGTATTGGGCGTAGTCGTTAATGACTTGCACAGAAGTAAGATAGCTTATGTTTTATTTAAGTTGTTGGGGCTAACTATTTCAAACGAAATGATTAAACAAGATGGATTAACCTCAATTTTGCGAGCATTTAAACGTGAAGATTTAGAGCAATTATCCAAACAGATAGATTCAGAATCACAAATCCGCTGGAAATGGGCATTCCGATATCAGTGGTTGATTTGGAGTTAAATTTTAATACCTCTAGTGTCCCCTCGAGCGGACTTTAGGGGTGTTTTTGATAATACAAATATTAATTAATAAGACTGTTGCTCCCGAAGCTTCGGGGCGCAGGAAATACATATGGCAGTACGCATCACATCAGTAGCCAAACAGCTACCAAAACATACAAGAGAAACAAAGGACATATTGCCGTTTGTTGAGTTTTGGCTTCAAGGTCAAGAAGAACGCTTTAAGCGTAAAGTGCTGAAGATTTTTGAGAATGCCGCAGTGGACAGGCGCTATTCCATTATGGATGCGGAAGAGGTTTTTCTAAAGACGTCGTTTGAAGAAAAAAATGACATCTATATCAGGGAAAGCATTAAGCTGGCAGAAAAAAGTTTGATTAAAGCTTTAGACAAAGCCAATCTGAAACCAACGGATATAGATTACATAATTACGGTAAGTTGCACAGGAATCATGATTCCTTCGCTAGACGCATATTTAATCAATAGCTTAAAGATGAAGCAAGATGTCGTCAGACTTCCAGTGACTGAAATGGGATGCGCAGCAGGAGTTTCAGGAATTATTTATGCGAAAAATTTTTTAAAGGCAAACCTAAATAAGCGGGCGGCGGTTATTGCTGTTGAATCGCCCACAGCCACATTTCAGCTAGACGATTATTCCATGGTGAATATTGTGAGTGCAGCCATTTTTGGGGACGGATGCGCCAGTGTTATTTTGTCCTCGCATGAAGATGAGTCTGGACCGGAAATCAAAGACGAAGCCATGTATCATTTTTATGACGCGAATCACATGATGGGGTTTAAACTGAGAAACACTGGCCTGCAAATGGTGCTAGACCAATCGGTACCACAGACTATTGCGGATCATTTTCCAAAAATCATTCATCCATTTTTGGAAAAAAATGATTTGACTATAGAAGACATAGACCATTTGGTATTTCATCCAGGAGGCAAAAAAATTGTACAGACGGTGGAAGATTTGTTCGGGGATTTAGGGAAAAATATAGACGACACCAAAGAAGTTTTACGCTTGTACGGTAACATGAGTAGCGCAACAGTCTTATACGTTTTAGAACGTTTTATAGATAAAGATTTGCCAAAAGGAGACAAAGGGATTATGCTGAGTTTTGGACCAGGCTTTTCCGCACAACGCATATTGTTGGAATGGTAACAACATTAGTCTTGTCATGCTGTCCCGAAATGTCGGGATCGTTTCAGCATCTTATAATTAGAACGTAAATGATAAAAGAATTTCAAAATAAAAATCAATGGGCGCTCATCCTTGGCGGAAGCTCTGGTTTAGGCTTGGCAACAGCAAAAAAGCTAGCCAGGCACGGGATGAATATTTGCATTATTCACCGCAATCCTAGACTGCAAGAAGAAGCCATTCAATCCGAATTTGAGATTATAAAACAAGAAGGCATACGGTTTAAATCCTTTAACGTTGACGCTTTTAAATCTGAAAAACGAGAAGCCATCATCAATGAGTTAAAATCTGAATTTGGAGACCAACATAAAATAAAAACATTAGTTCACAGCGTTGCCAAAGGCAATTTGAAACCTATGACCTCAGAAAGCAAGCCTGAATTAAAATATGATGATTTCGTTTTAACTATAAGCGCTATGGGCATCAGTTTATACGATTGGACAAAAGCAATTTTTGACGCCAACTTTTTTGCATCCGACACAAGAATCATAAGCTTTACAAGTGAAGGCAATTCAAAAGCATGGCAAAACTATGCGGCGGTTTCAGCAGCAAAAGTTACGCTTGAGGCAATTACAAGAAATATCGCACTAGAATTTGCGCCTTTTGGAATAAAGGCAAATTGTATACAAGCAGGTGTTACGGATACCTCATCATTACGTCTGATTCCGGGTAGCGACAAAATTATTGAACACACCTTAAAACGAAACCCAAACCATCGGTTAACACAGCCTGAGGACATTGCCAATGCCGTTTATTTGTTGTGTAAAAATGAAGCGGCTTGGATTACCGGAGCTTTAATCCCTGTGGATGGCGGAGAGCATTTATCGTAAAACAACCAATGTCTGTAATTCCTGCGAAAGCAGGAATCCATTTTTGAAGAAGACTTATGAATACAAACGAAATCATAGCATTATTACCCTACGAAAAACCATTTCTATTCGTAGACGGCATTGACACCATTTCAGAAGACAGTATCACGGGATATTACACCTTTAATAAAGACGAATCATTCTATAAAGGCCATTTTAAAAATAATCCTGTTACGCCTGGCGTCATCCTCACCGAGTGTATGGCACAAATCGGGTTGGTTTGTTTGGGTATTTATCTCTTGAAGGATGATCTCAAAGAAGACATTAATCCTCAAATCGCATTGACCTCCCATCAAATGGATTTCTACTTGCCTGTACTACCTGAAGAAAAAGTAATGGTGGTTTCCGAAAAGGAGGTTTTTCGATTCAATAAGTTAAAATGCAAAGTCAAAATGCGGAATGAAGAAGGCAAGTTGGTGGCACGAGGATTCATTTCAGGAATGTTTAAAGTCTAAAGTAAAGTATGTCAGAACAAAGAGTCGTCATTACGGGATTAGGCGTTGTTGCACCAAACGGTGTTGGCAATTCGGAATTTACTGAAGCCCTCAAACAAGGCAAATCAGGCATACGTTTTTATCAAGAATTGAAGGATTTAAACTTCTCCTGTCAAATAGGAGGAATTCCCGAAGTCACGGACGACCTCAAATCAAACTATTTTACTGATTTACAATTGCGAGGCTTCAATAGCTCTGGGATTCTATATGGATGTATGGCGGGAATTGATGCCTGGAAAGACGCAGGATTTGATATGAATCCCCACAGCGAATTAGATTACGAAACAGGTCTCATTTTTGGCACGGGAACATCAGGTGTTGAAAAATTCAGGGAAGCAATTTACAAGCTAGATGATGGCCGGGTAAAGCGTTTGGGAAGCACAGTAGTTGTTCAGACCATGACCAGTGGTGTGAGCGCTTTTCTATCTGGCATGTTGGGACTGGGAAATCAAGTGACCACGAACTCATCGGCATGCTCAACAGGTACGGAAGCCCTGATTATGGGTTTTGACCGCATTCAATCTGGTAAAGCCAAGCGTATGTTAGTGGGGAGTTGTAGTGACCATGGCCCATATATTTGGGGCGGATTTGATGCCATGCGAGTAATGACCTATAAACATAATAATTCACCTCAGGAGGCTTCACGCCCTATGAGTGAAAGTGCTTCGGGTTTTGTGCCAGGAAGTGGTTCGGGAGCGCTAGTTATTGAAACTTTGGAAAGCGCATCAGAGCGTGGTGCAAAAATCTATGCTGAGGTGTTGGGTGGTGAAGTCAATTCTGGTGGGCAACGCCAAGGCGGTACTTTGACAGCGCCAAATGCAGAGGCCGTGATACGGTGTATTTCTAAAGCCTTAGAAAATTCGGGCATTAGCGCTTCTAAAATTGATGTAATTAACGGTCACCTTACAGCCACCTCAAAAGACGCCTTAGAAATTGAAAACTGGACCAAAGCTTTGGGTAGAAAAGGCGATGATTTCCCGTACATCAATTCTACAAAATCAATGACAGGCCATTGTCTGGCGGCGGCAGGTGCTATAGAGTGTGTTGCTTCGGTTATTCAATTACACAAGCAATTTGTAGCCCCGAGTATCAATTGTGACGACATTCACCCAGATATTGAAGCCCAAATAGATAAACGTAAAATTCCAATCATAGCAAAAGCGCTTAATTTCAATACAATGGCTAAGGCGAGTTTCGGATTTGGAGATGTCAACGCCTGTGTCATTTTAAAAACATTTAAACCTTAACTTTACCCTTAAAAATCGCTCATGACGAACGAAGACCTTATTGCCAAACTTAAAACCATAGTAGCGCCTTATATCCAAGATGAAGAGGCGTTTGCAAACCTCAACGAAGACACAGATTTTGTCAACGACCTTAAAATCAATTCGGCGAATCTGGTAGATATCATTCTCGATATTGAAGACGAGTTCGATATTAGATTGGAGAACGAAGACATGGAAAAAATGCTCGATGTAAAATCAGCCATGGCCATCGTAAATTCTAAAATTGAAGCCTAATGATTGGTAACGATATTGTGGACCTAAAACTCGCACAATCGCAATCCAATTGGAAACGGCCTCGATATCTCGATAAAATTTTCACACGAAAAGAACAAGGTTATATTACTAATTCCACCGAAAAAGAACAAATGGTTTGGCGCCTGTGGAGCATGAAGGAGTCAGCGTATAAATTATACACACAGTGTTATCCAAGTCGCTTTTATAATCCGAAACGTTTTGAATGTTATATTGAAAAGCAGTCAGGAACAGTAAAATTCAAAGATTTTGAATGCTATGTAAATTCGAAAATTACAGAAGATTATGTCTTGTCTGAAGCGTCGTTTGAAAAGAAATCAATGACATCGAAAGTTCTTCAGTTTGAAAACGAATCTGTAAAAACCAAAAGCAGAATTTTGAAAGCTAAGGTTTTAAAATCGGTAACTCAGGCACATTCAATTCCAAAAAAACAATTCGAAATTTTGAAGGACAACTTTGGAATTCCATCTATAGATCTAGGAACCCATAAATTGAATTTGAGCCTTTCGCACCATGGGCGTTTTGGTGCTTATGTGATTGGAAATAGTGTCATTCCTAGGCAGATAGAAACCTTATGAGTCTCGCAAGGTTTTAAAACCTGGCGGGTATAGAATTTAGTATCCAGAAAAAAAGCATGAAAACACTTAAACCCATAGTAGCATTTATTATAAGATTCAGGTTAGCTATTATTACTATCCTAGCCATTGCTATGGGATTTTCTGGTTATCAAACGCTGAATAAACTGAGCGTAGATAATTCCCTCAGCATATGGTTTTTAGAAGACGACCCAAGTTACAAGGCGTATATCGATTTTCAGGAACGCTTTGGGTCCGACGAAATTTTTGTGGTTATGCTTCCATCGGAAAACGCCCTTTCAGAAAAAGCTGTAAATAAACTCAAAAAGCTTCACAAGGACATGGATGCCTTGCATTATGTAGAGACCACGTTTAGTTTGGCGAAGGCGAAATACCCTATTTACGCGAATAATTCCATTCGATTTGATGACCTCTACAATCCTAAACGAAGCGAAAAAGGGATGAAAAATCTCTTTTCAAAATTACCGAACATTACCGCACAATTGGTTACCCACGATAATAAAAACCTACTTTTTTATATTCAGATGAAACCAACGCCAATCATAGAGCAAGAGCGCCAGGCCATTGCGGCAGAAGTAAAGTCGATTATCGATAAATCCTATTCAAACTACTACCTCACGGGTCCGCCCGTTCTCAATGAGGCGTATAGTAAAGGCATTTATAAAGAGAGTTTAACCTTTGGGATTTTAACGGTTCTAGTGATTACATTGTTGTTGCTGTTTCTTTTACCGAGTAGAAAATATCTTCTCATTGCTTTGCTATCGGTAGCCGTGCCAGTGAGCTTACTTTTTGGGTTAATTACGTCGCTTGGTTTTGCCTTGAATATGATTTCGATGCTTATCCCCACGATACTGTTGGTGTATAGTGTTAGTGACGCAGTGCATGTCATAAATATTTACCATAGAGAAGGGCTTTCACAAAGTAATGAACTCTCTAAAATTGATTTGATTACACTAGCTATTCGCAAAAGTCTAACACCTTGCTTTTATACTACATTGACCACATTTGTTGGTTATTTTGCGTTGTACATTTCTCCATTGCCTGCCTTTAAAAACATGGGCATTTTCACCTGTATCGGCTTAATATTTAGCTTTTTCCTGGTCTACGTGATTACAATCATTGGCTTTAGCTTTATCAGTTTGAATTTTGAAAAATCCAAACCTATCCTTCAACTTAAGACCATTTCACAAACCAAATTCGTTAATTGGTTAAACGCATTCACATCACGCTATAAAACCTCGTTGATTGTTGGGTTCACGGCTTTGCTTTTATTTGGTATTTATTCTGTTTTTCAAGTTAAGATTGACACTAATTCTAGAGACCTTCTTGCCGAAGGAAAAGCCAAGGACGATTTGAGGGCGGTAGAAACCCAGCTTGGTGGTAGTAATAGACTTCAAGTTAATATTACAGCTAAAAATGGCACGGTCTTGAGTAAAGAGGCGATAAAGCAGATTGAAGCTTTTCAAACTCAATTGGAGGAAAATCCGTTGATTTCAAACCCTGTTTCTATCATCTCCATTAAATCGTTTTTGGAACAGCGCACTCCGGTGTTGTTTCAATCTAACGTCTCGGAGGCGGAAATTAAAAGCACCTTGGCCGAAGTGGACGCCAGTGACAATAGCTTCTTTAAATTATTATCTGAAGACACGTCCTCAGCGGGCGTCACCATGACCCTGATGGAAATGCGTACTTCGGAATTGGAGCAGGTTCTCGAAGATATCGAAACTGCGTTTCAATCTACATTCAACGCGGAAAAGTATAGCTTAAAAATCAACGGTTTTGCAGTCGTTTTTGCGCAGTTGAATAATTTTATTTTGGAAACCCAATTCAAGTCGTTCTTTGCGGCCTTTTTTGTGGCCTTTTTGTGTCTTTGGATTTTCATTAAAAATCTGAGAACAACCTTACTTGTGCTTATTCCTAATATTTTGCCTTTAGCAATTCTGGCAATTTTTATGAGTCTATTGGATATTCCCTTAGATGTAACCACAGCCATGATTACACCGATCATGCTGGGGATTGCTATGGACGATACAATTCACTTGGTTCATAAATATAGGCGCAGTAAATATATTTCGGGAACGCCTGAAGAGCGAATGAACAATGCCATGCATTACACCGGTGGCGCTTTAATCTCTACAACCATTGCCTTAGTCGGCGGTTTTTTAATTATCGCATCGAGTGCCGTACCATCGGTTAGAGATTTCGGATTACTGTGTGCCGTAACTGTAGCGATTGCCTTGATTACGGACATCTTTTATTTGCCGGCTTTGTTGAAGCGGTTTGATAAATAATGTTAGTAAGAGAAATAGTGTAGAGAATTGATTTCAAGACAATCTGAGTGTTCCACAATGCGCATTTCATTATTAACATCCAATTCAACCAACCAACCCCGACCATTAAAATAACAGCCCTTTACCACACCCTGCATGTTTGAAGACTCCACAATCTTTAACTGATGGGCATAGTAAATCTCGCCGTCAATGACATTAAATTCCTCAAAAAAGGCAGCAATTTTTGGATGTTTAGGAGACTGATACAGCTGTTGCGGCGTGTCTTGTCTTAGAACGGTTTGATTATGCAACACCAAAACCTCATCAGCAAAACCAAGCACATCATTGCGGTCATGTGTGGCGACGATACAGGCAATGTTTTTGGATTTCAGAAAGTTGAAAATGCTTCGCCGGAGTGACTGTTTTTTAAAATTATCGATATGACTGAAGGGTTCATCGAGGAGTAGGATTTCGGGTTGTTTGGCTAGGGCACGTGCCAGAGCCACACGTTGTTTTTGACCACCGCTTAGGTTTTTAACTTTGGTCTGTGCAAATTCTTCGAGCTCTACAACTTTTATAAGTTCATGGGCGCGCTCTAAGCGTTCTTCAGGATAAAAACGAGACAGGTGTTTGGCGATGTTGTCTTCAACTGAAATAAAGGGCATCAAATCGAATTCTTGAGTGACGTACTTCATAAAGTCATAGCCCACAACGAGGTTATGACTTGGCCCGAGGATTTCGGTGTCTCTCCAAAATACTTGCCCTTTGTTGGCGTCCAATTCGCCATAAATTAACTTCAGAAGTGTACTTTTTCCCGAGCCACTTTCGCCAATGATGGACATATGCCGCCTCGCTTTCAAATTGAAATTAATAGACTTTAGGATTTCGGTTTTCCCGTAACTAAAATGAAGGTTGTCGACACGAAGCATAATTCAAAAATAACAAGACCTCTCTGGTTATAAAAACAAGAGAGGTCTAAAGTCTAAAATAATAATCGCGTAACCCTCAAAATTAATAGCTAGACTTTATTCTTTAATGATTTTTTTTAAGACTTTACCATTAGATGTATTTATTTCTAATACGTATGTGCCAGGGGAGAGTTTATTTAAATTTAGGTTTGATTTTTTACTATGCAATACTTTTTGGCCCAAACTATTAAAGATGTTAATACCTTCTAATTCTAGACCAATGGGTAAGGAAATCGTTTGAACGTCTTTGGTGGGATTAGGATAGATTCTTACTGTTTCTAACAAGAAACTATTTATGTCTAATGTGGGTTGGGGAAGATCAAAAACACGAGCGTGGCCTTGAAATGAACCAGAACCAGAATTTTGAATGGCACCAATAATTATCCGCTCACCATCAGATGACATTTCAAGGTATTGCCCGAAAAAGTCTTCTGGAGCTTCACCATCGATATAAGTACCGACTTGTGTCCAACTGTTATTTTGAAAATCATATATAGTTACACGACCAGACGCATCTCCTAAGCTGTCATTGAATGGTGCACCAATAGCTATTCGGTTACCGCTGTCAGATAAACTAAGGGCTTCCCCAAATAAATCTGATGCAAGTTCTCCATCTATATCTTGACCTAATTGAACCCAATTATTAGACTGCAATTTAAAAACCCTAACGTGCCCTGCGTTTGAACCATTACCATCATTGCGATTTGCGCCTATAGCAACAATATTACCATTAGCTGAAAGGCTCAATGAGAAACCTGACTGATCTTGTTCTCCTTCTCCATTAATACTGCCACCTAATTGTATCCAATCATTGTCATGAAACTCAAAAACCCTAACTTGACCAGAATTGGACCCGTTAGTATCATTGTTGATAGCACTAGCTGCGACACGGGAACCATCGGACGAAATAGAGACCGACCAACCGAAAAAATCAAGCGTAGCTTGCCCATCAATATCTGCTCCTAGCTGCACCCAATTATTGGATTGTAATTCGTAAATTCTAATTTGACCCGAGCGATCCCCATTTCCGTCGTTTTGCCTTGCTCCTATAGCTACGCGATTACCATCCCCCGAAATACTCACGGCTTCGCCAGAATCATCCCCTGAAGATTCGCCATCGATATCTTGTCCTATCTGCACCCAAGTGTTGGTCTGTAGCTCATAAACCCTCACGTGTCCAGCGCTTGTACCAGAACTACTGTTTTGAGGGGCGCCAATAGCAATTCTGTTTCCATTATGAGATAGACTCAAAGCTGTTCCAGACAAATCATTACTCGCTTCGCCGTCTATATCTTGCCCCATTTGCACCCAATTGCCGGATTGAAGTTCATAAACTCTAACGTGCCCCGCATTGAAACCTGTACCATCGTTTCTTGAGGCACCCACGGCAATTCGATTGCCATCTCCTGAAATGGAACATACTCCTGATCTATCTCCGTCGAACTCTCCATCAATATCGCTTCCAATTTGAGTTTGGTTAAAACCTATTAAAGGAATTAATATAAAAAGTAAACATATTTTCATAGTGAGGGGATTTATAAATCTTGTGATATTGAGACTACGTCACCATTAGCATCAAGTATAATTTTTATAGCCTCATACTGCACTATTTCATTACCAAGCATGCTATACTCATACCCTCTAATTTGAGCATAAAGGATTCTTTTAGTGTCCTCATAAGGATGCTTGTGGTGAGTGACGAAGCGATATTCAAATCCGTTGTCAAATCCGCTAGGTTGTTTTTCTTTTAGATAGTTGTTTATTTCTGTATCAATGGTTTGCCAGTTCAGCAAATAGGCGTTGTCGTACTCTTCGGTATATATAGGAATAGATTCTAGTTTTACCTCTTCTATATGCAGAATATCTTTTGTTGAAATTCTGTTGCTTAAACCGTAAACAGGTATAAGGTCCTCTTTTTCTGAGTCTTTTGGCATAATCACGGCATAATCGTTGAGTTGTAAACGGTGATAGCCATTGTTCAACCAGGTAAAAACGACGGTGTTAGACCTTGTAAAATCGAGCTTATGGTCTCCATCAAAAGAGACGGTATCATGAAACCCATCATTATCCCTGTAGCCAACTACTGGGTGTCCGTTGTTATCAATCATTAGGTAGGTATATCCCTTTGGGGAATTACCTAGCATTACCATAATTGGCCAGCCTTCTTTAGCCTTAAAACTCTCTTGCTCAACGCTAAAGGTCATTTCAAAACGGAAGGCGTTGGTTAAATTTTGCCCCGTGAGGTCTACTGGTAAGTTGGCGAGCCACAGATTGGTACCGCAATCTGTGGCACCTGTTAAGGTAAATGATTTTTTATTAAAGCCTCCACATCCTTTGAGCATGGGGAAGTGACGATGGTGGTAAAATTTTGTCGCATCTAAGGTTTCATTATGCATATATGTAATAGGGATGCGAAGCGCTTCTGTCTCTGTGTCTTCTATAGTGTTTAAAAGCGTAATGAAAAAATCATGTTCTTGGCTGTTGGCGCATAAGAATGTACAGAAGATTAGAATGTAAGTGTATATGGTTTTCATAACAATTATTTTAGAAACAATTTTTTAGATTAGTTGTTGCGTGGTTAGTCGCGCTTAAAAAAGGTGGTATCAACGATATTAATTCCATTCTTCTTTGTATAACTTGACGCTAGAAATAGTCATATGCTCCATTTTTAATTAAACCTTTTGATGGGTATATTTATTTAGGAACATACTTAATAAATTTTCTTAGCATATCTTGTTTGTCCGAATTTATATGGTCATACACGCTAGTTGTTACATCAAAACTTTCAAAATTTTCTATAGTGATAGTTCTTATTTTGCCCTTACAATATGCAGTAGATTCAGAATAAAGCCCATATCCTTTAGCCTTTCCCATAACATCGTCTGCTGTATTTCCAAGAAAAACAACGCCTCTACTATTTGCATTTGAATTTTTTAGCAGTTTGAAGTTCTCCCTATCATACTCATATAGCCAGTTAAGAAATTGTGTTTCTAAAGAAAATTTTATGATGTTTTTATTACCATCCAATGAAATTGGCACAGGTTGACTTACCAGATTTATGACACCGTTTTCACAGGTCAATGCACCGTTTGTAGTGAATGATACGACTGCATAACCGGTATTTTCCTGGGTAAACAGTGAAGTTGAAACAGTAAAAATGAGTAAGGTTACTAAAATCTTTGTTGTTTTCATTTTATTTAGATTAATTGTTTTTAAACCTATACCAAGCCCAAACCTGAGCCAAGATTGTTTTTTAAAATTTTTCTCCACTTGCTTCTCGTTCTTTCTTTCTTTTTTCTGTTGCTAGATAGGCAAGGTGTTTGAAGGCTTTATTTAATCTATCCTTCAAGTCTGCATCATCAAAACCAGTAATTTTGAAGCTTTTTAACTTTTCATCGTGTGTAAAGTCCATATTTCCTGAAACGTTATTTTTCCCATTAATCGTGACCAATTGGCTTTTTCTGAAATGTAAATACATCCATTTTGAACTAACTAAATCTGTAAGGTTATAATTTAATTGAGTTCTATAAATCTTATGCGTCCTGTCATATCCGTATTTAAAAGATTCTTTACTATACTGATTAATTGTAATTTTAAGCAGGTCATTATTTATGCTGACATTAAAATTGTTAATCTTGTAAGTATTGTTCATCGCATTTAATTCCAATAAAGAAGCTTTCGCTATATATTTATCAATAAATGCAACTGTTTCCTCCCAAGTAGCATGGTTCTGTTTTTCCTGGGGAAAAACTGTTAAACTTGTTAGTATCACATATATAACTACGAAGGCTTTTTTCATTAAAATCAGATTTTAAGGATGTTTATGTTATTATTTAAAGAAAATAAAAATGCTTTAACAAGCGTTGATGAATTTAAATTTGCATTATTTGTTTAGTCAATAAACTTTTTAGATAATACTATACACTTATTATATAATTTTTTTCCTCCATAGCAATCCCCGTTTTTAAAATGCTGTAAATATTGTCTTTTATGGGGTATTACTATTTTAGTTTTTATAGTTTCTATTGGTTCTCCATTACATTTATCTGTGATTAGTTTGTACTCAATAATTACTTTTTTATTGTGTTTATTAACAGCAAACCAAGCGATTCTCCCATCATAATCTTGTTTTTCTATTCCTGCACTGGCTTGTCCTAAACATGTAAAAACTGTCATTAGAAATAAAAGTGTTAGTGTGTTTTTCATCTTGTTTTATTTAGGTAACAGATATTTTTTAATCGCATAAATATTTAAAGTCATCAATTTTAGTATTGGACTTATATAATTTCATGGTTTCTCTTCTTGATTTTACGGCATCCGCCTCGCTAAATGTCCAACTGTTGTATACCTTTCCTTCAACTTTGTAGATGATACCATTGTATTCTGCCTTTATGTAGTCATTGAATTGATTGCTAATACCATATTCAGACCTGGGGTCTTCCATATCGCATTTAGATTTTGGGATAAACAAAACTGGTGTAATGTACACGTGTTTATAGTCTTTATCAAGACTGGCATAAGCGTAGTAATAATAACCGTCTGCTGTTTCTTTGTTTGTATTTTTGGTAGTGTAAGATAAGCTAATGGCTACCGTTAAAAGGATTAATAGGTGTTTCATAATATGTTTGGTTTTAAAATTTATCTCCGCTTGCTTCTCGTTCTTGTTTTCTTTTCTCTGTTGCTAGGTAGGCAAGGTGTTTAAAAGCCTTAATTAGACGTGGCACTAGTTCTGAATCTTCATGAAAAGTGATACGAAAAGAATCATACATTTCGTTTTGCCATCCTTCTTCTATCTTGCCCTTATTATAATAATTCGTTTTCTCATAAAATTTAATAGGAATTTTTTTCGACAACTTCAACGTTAGACCATTAGAACCCAAATTCTCTGCTGCAGTTAGAAATTTAAAAGGGAAAATACCATCTTCTAATTGATAATACCTTTTGTAGTAAGCATTAGTTCCTCCACTCATGGACCAAGTGTCATAATGTCTGTCTAAAATTAGGCTAGGATTACCGTAAGGAATACCAGTAGACCAGATAATCAACCTTCCATTTTTGAGATATTTCTCATCTAACCCATAAAAATATACGCTTTCGATTTGGTAAATGTATTTTTGAAGAAACTCTATCGTCTCCTCCCAGGTCGGATTATTTTGTTTGTCTTGGGCAAAAAGTGAGTTTGAAATCACAAGGAAGAGTGTAATGGTTAAAATTTTTATTTTTTTCATTTTATTTAGTTTTAAATATTTATAAATCTATGCCTAAACCAAACCCAATCCACGGTTGGTTTTTAAAGTTCCATCCATCTGCTTGGTACTAATACGGAAGTGCTTAGAGAAATCTGTCTTTTGTGCATAAACAAGCGAGAAGCTGAAAGCAGATATGAAAATCAGATTTTTTTTCATCATGATAAATTTGGACTCTGGCAATATAGAGTAATGTGACTATGCCGCTCAATACCCAAAAGTGGGTATTTTACAAGAAGCCGTCCGCATAGTCTCTCCAGTCTTGTGAGTTATTAATATTCAGTTTTTTAATTATTGATTTTCGATGCGTTGCTACCGTGTTTTCAGACAAAAACAAATCCTCTGCAATTTGTTTTGTTGTCTTTCCTCTACAGATGTCCTTAAGGACTTCAAGCTCACGCAGCGTCAAGTCATCGAATTGGGATTTCCGCTCCATTCTAAATACAAATTGGGATTTCAGCTTGTCTAAATGCCTTATGGCGTGCGGTAAATGTTTGTGATCTACCTGCAGCGTAATTTCGGTTTTGTCAATGGTTCTGTTTACGGAGTAATTGGGGCTGATTATCGTATCTTTTTCTTTCTCTGAATTTATGTATTGTATCGCTTTGTCTTTGCTGAGAAAGTAACGCGGTTGCAATACGGAATTGACTTCATTAAAGGAATCAATAATTGAAAGGTGGGCGTGCTGCGCTTTAGGTATGGTAAAGGCTAGTTTCCGTAATCCGGCTTTGTATTGAGGCACCAATATGTGTTTTTCAATCCAGAAGTAAAGGTCTTCTGGAATTTCTAAATCAAAATGTTCCTGTAACCAAAGTACGCCTCTGGGCTTAATCTGCTTAAAGTATTGTAGGAAAATGTTTAGCTCCTCTTTAAAAATGCTTTCAGTCAATGGTGTTTTGGTCCACTCTTGAACCATAATATCATTGTCTTGCACTATAGATAGAAACTCTGATTTGTATTTGGGGATCATTGTTGTCAATTGATTTGTTAAAAGTAGAGCGTGCGGTTTGTCAAAAAGCCATACTTTAGTGTGGTTTTTTAAAATAAATGAAGCGACTCCTATTTCTAAACCTACTGTTATTATGTGTTTATTCTTGCTCAAAGAAAAGCATTGACGACTACGACATACAGCAACACGCTTTTTTACTTAATAGTAAGGAAGAGATTACAGATAAGGATGTGGCCTTCAGACTTCTTAAAGACGGAAAATTTAATATAAGTACGGGTAAGAAGGTTTACCATAGTTTCGAAAAGAACAAAACCGTTTGGCTCTATATAAAATTGCCCAAAGAACTAGAAAACACTCATTACTTTACAATTTGGCATCAGTATTTTAATTCTTCTCAGGCCTTCATGATAGAGAAGGACTCGCTTATTGATTTGTATAGATATAACAGATACGAACGTAATTTTAACGATCATATTAATTTTCGTTTGCCTACGTGGCGTATTGAAAAAGGGACAAATTTGGGCTTGCTCATAAAGCTGAATAACAGTGTTTCTCTTTTCACCTTCAAATTCTTATTTCTAGGAGAATATCAATTTGTAGAATTTTTGAAGCAAGATGCCTACACAACATCTAGTCTCACAATGTTTCTGATGATACTTTTGGCCATAAACCTACTTATATTCTTCAACGAAAATCGCCAAAGCTACTTTTGGTACGGTTTGCTTATTCTATGTTCAATCATAGATCTATTGGCTTATAAGGATGTAGGCGCTAAATATTTTTGGGGTAATACTTACTTCTTTGTGGTTTATTTTAAAAGCCTTATTCAGGTCATAGGGATTACTAGTCTAGTTCTCTTTCTTTTAAAATTTTACGGGAAAAAGAAAATGCCAAATTATGTTGTGCTATCTCTAAAGACAGTCATTGTCATCAATTGTAGTCTTATTGTTTTGTTTATGGTAACATATTTTGACTTTGAAGTAAACAACCTTAAGGTTTATACATGGATTATTTTAAGCTTGGAGTTGATCTTTCTTGTTGTTATGCATATTTTATTATCATTTAAAAATAGAGTTCCGAAATACCTCACCTTAGCTTTTATTGCCCCATTATTTATCTATCAATTAAGAAATTTCTATAATCCTAGCGTGGATATGTCCATTTCCTACGGTCTTTTGATCGACTCAGCTCAGTACGTGGCAACGTCTATTGAGCTTTTCATAATAACGTATTACATACTTTCTGAAATTCTGAGAAAGAAGAAGTTGGCGGAAGTTCTTCAGGTACAGAATTTACAACTACAATCAGATTTTTCAAACAAAACACTACTTATACAACAGCAAGAGAGAAACACCATGCTGAATAATGTACATGATACATTTGGCGGTTATTTGGAAGCTATTAGATTAAGATTAAACCAAAAAACGCAACGAAGCTCGGAAAAAATAGAGGAGATCATTACCATGTTCTATAAAGATTACCGAACCTTGCTCAACAATCTGTATGCGCCTAAAATAAATGCGGAAAATCTCAATGCGAATCTTACAGAACTATCTGAGAAACTCAGTGCTATCACGGATATTGATATCAATAGTAATTTTGCCATAGAGAATAAAAAATTGCCTCAGCCTTTTAGCTATCAAATCTATCTCATCATTTCTGAATTGTTAACCAATGCTATTAAACATGCTCAAGCCACAGAAATAAGCTTGCTGATGCAAAATACCAATTCAACCGAAATAGAAATCAGTGTTAGAGATAATGGCGTCGGTTTTGAGATTAAGGAAAAGAGAAGTAATTCCTACGGATTAAGCGGAATAAAAAAAAGAGTTCATAATTTAAATGGCGAATTTGAAATTAGTTCATCAAAAAAAACAGGAACACTAGTAACAATTAAAATACCTATTGATGAAGTTGATTAAAATTATGGTAGCAGATGATAATAGGCTTTTTTGTGAGGCTCTAAGTGAAAGCTTAAATCAGTATGAAGAAATGTCTGTTATATGTCAATGCTATACTATTGAGGCGTTATTGGAGCGGTGCTCAACCAGCTCATTTGACGTCCTTATTCTCGATGTCAATTTTAAAGGCAAAAGCGCCTTAGACTATATTTCAGAAATGAAGAGTAGTGCTTTTTCGTTTTCTATAATTGCCCTAAGCTCGATGAATCGAAGCTATTTTAAAAATGTCGCACTTCAAAAAGGGGTTGATGTTTTTTTGGGAAAGGACAGTTCTCTTTCACTTATCAAATCAACCATTATAGATTGTTATAATTTTAAAAATAAGGTTTTAGGCAATGGGAGCACTTCAAAAATAAGAGTTAATAATATGGTCTTCACCCAACGAAAACTTGATTTGCTTCAGGCTTTCTATACACACGCAGACAAAAATGATGATGAGTTAGCTGAGGCTTTAAACGTGTCTTTAAATACCATTAAAAGCCATAAGCGAGAACTATTTGATATCACGGACACCAAAAATATTAAAGAGCTGATCCGTTTTGGAATTGACAGCGGTTTAATTCTTACGAATTAGGGGTAATTGTTTAGAACCAAATAGAAATATATTAGTTCATTTAAACAAGAGAATAAAGAGAAAACCCACTTAGTTAAGTGGGTTTTCAGTTTTCTATTAAGATTGTGGGTTGTTAATCTTTAACCTTCTCATTGGTCTTGCTCGGAAGAACATCAAAGCCCATATTATATAAAGTAAAGCCATAGATATCTGCAAACTGCTCTATAGTTTTACTTACTGGAGTTCCGGCGCCGTGACCCGCATCGGTCTCAATACGGATAAGCGTTGGATTGCCTCCTGCTTGTTTACTTTGTAGTTCAGCGGCAAATTTAAAACTATGTGCCGGCACAACACGGTCATCGTGGTCACCTGTTGTGACTAAAGTTGCTGGATATTCAACACCTTTTTTGACGTTATGTACCGGAGAATAGCCCTTAAGGTAATTGAACATTTCCTTACTGTCTTCAGCTGTACCGTAGTCGTAGGCCCAACCAGCTCCTGCAGTGAATGTATGGTAACGCAACATATCCAATACGCCAACTGCTGGTAGAGCTACTTTCATAAGGTCTGGACGTTGGGTCATAGTGGCACCGACTAACAAACCTCCGTTTGAACCACCACGTATAGCGAGATAATCGGATGAGGTATAATTTTCTGAAATAAGATATTCGGCTGCAGCAATAAAATCATCAAACACGTTCTGTTTCTTCATTTGGGTACCCGCATCGTGCCATGCTTTTCCGTATTCGCCACCACCTCTAAGATTGGCCACGGCATAGATACCGCCTTGCTCCATCCAAACGGCGTTCGTGATACTAAATCCAGGCGTGAGTGAGATATTGAAACCACCATATCCGTAAAGAATAGTCGGGTTTTTACCATTCAGTTCAATTCCTTTTTTGTGCGTGATTATCATCGGTACCTTTGTTCCGTCTTTAGACGTGTAAAACACCTGAGTGCTTTCGTAATTGTCTGGATTGAAATCGATATCTGGCTTTCTGAATAATTCTGAAGTACCTTCAGCAATATTGTATTTATATATACTTCCTGGAGTTACATAATTAGTAAATGAATAATACAACTCTTTGTCATCATCCTCAGCGCCGAAACCTCCAGCTGAACCAACACCTGGCAGTTTTACTTCGCGGACTAATTTTCCGTCGTAATCATATTGAAGGACTTTTGAAACCGCATCGACCATATAGGTTGCAAAGAAATAACTACCACCAGTTGACGGGCTAAGGACGTTTTCGGTTTCAGGAATAAAATCCACCCAATTTTCAGGTTGAGGGTTCGATGCATCTACGGTCACCACCTTTTGATTTGGTGCTCCAAGATTGGTCATTATGTAGAGTTTAGACCCAACGTTTTCAATGATGTTTGAATCACTGTCCGTGTGGTCTAAAATGGTCACAAAATCGGAGTTAGGCTTCGTTAAATCTTTAATCAATAGCTTATTTCCCGAGGTAGACACACGAGGTGTAATAATGAGATAGCGATTGTCTTCCGTAACACCACCATAGATGTAGCGGTGTTTTTGTTCTGGCGTGCCTCCGTAAATTAATTCATCATTAGATTGTTTTGTACCTAATTTGTGGTAGTACACTTTATGTTGGTCGGTCTTTGCTGATAATTCACTGCCTTTAGGTTTGTCGTAGCTGGAGTAGTAGAACCCTTCATTTTTATACCACGACATACCACTGAATTTTACATCGACCAAGGTGTCTTCGACAAGTTCTCTCGTTTCTGTATCCATAACGAGGATTTTTCGCCAATCGCTACCGCCTTCAGAAATGGCATAAGCCAATAATTTTCCATTTTTAGAAAAACTTGCGCCTCCCAAAGAAATGGTACCGTCTTCCTTAAATGTGTTAGGGTCTAAAAATACTTCAGCAGTACTTGGGTCGTCACCCGATTTATAGCGATAAATCACATACTGATTTTGAAGACCATCATTTTTATAATAATAGGTATAATCCCCTTCTTTAAATGGCGCTCCGATTTTTTCGTAGTTCCATAATTTTGATAGACGGTCTTTTAACTCGTCTCGATAAGGGATATTAGCTAAATAGTCTTGAGTTACGGCATTTTGTCGCTTAACCCAATCTTCAGTTTCAGCACTTCTGTCATCCTCTAACCAACGATAAGGGTCTTTTACCTCAGTCCCGAAGTATGTATTTACTGTATCTACCGTGGCAGTTTCAGGATAAGACATAACTATGGGTTCTCTTTGGTTTTCAGGTTCGTTCTTACAAGACATAAGCAATACGAGCACTAATAGTGCTACAAGTAAATTTTTCATTTTTGGTTCGGTTTAAAATCCTCTAAAATTAACCAAAAAAGCACCCTTGGATGAGTCAAGCGTGCTTTTTTAAGATATTTTTTAGAATTGAAATGCTTTAAACCAGATTGTGATTTACCAAATACTCAGCAATTTGAACCGTATTGGTAGCGGCGCCTTTTCTTAAATTGTCACTAACAATCCACATATTTAACGTATTGGGTTGGGAGCCATCTCGTCGTAGTCGTCCAACAAACACATCATCTTTACCGTTGGCGTACATTGGCATCGGATAGGTATTGGACTCTAAATTATCTTGAACAGTAACACCGTCGGTTTCTCTGAGTAATGTTCTAATAGTCGCTAAATCAAAATCGTTTTCAAACTCTACGTTCACAGCCTCACTGTGACCGCCCGCGGTTGGGATTCTTACTGCTGTTGCCGTAACAGCAATTGTTCGGTCATCTAGAATCTTTTGTGTTTCGCGCACAAGTTTCATTTCCTCTTTGGTGTAGCCGTTCTCTTCAAACACATCACAATGTGGAATGGCATTTTTTGCAATAGGATATGGATAAGCCATTTCGCCTTTAACGCCTGCAATTTCATTTTCCAATTGTTCAACGGCTTTTACACCTGTACCCGAAACAGATTGATAGGTAGACACTACAATCCGTTTGATTTTATATTTACGATGCAATGGGGCCAAAGCCATGACCATTTGAATAGTAGAGCAATTAGGATTGGCAATAATCTTGTCGTTTTTTGTTAATTCCGAAGCATTAATTTCTGGAACCACTAATTTTTTACCGTGGTCCATACGCCAAGCTGAGGAATTGTCAATTACCGTAGTCCCAGCTTCGGCAAACTTTGGCGCCCATTCTAACGACGTGTTTCCTCCAGCTGAAAACAAAGCAATGTCTGGTTTCTGTTTAATAGCATCGGGAATGCTAATGACATCAATAGGTTGTCCTTTAAATTGCATCTGTTTCCCAACAGAACGCTCTGAGGCAACCAATAATAATTCATTAAGTGGAAAATTGCGTTCTTCCAGTACTTTAAGCATAACGCCACCTACTAAACCCGTGGCACCAACGACGGCTATTTTCATGTCATTTTTTGTTTTAAAGTGTAAAAATATAGTTTTGATTATCGATTTGTTTGTTCTTTTAAAAATTATAACAAAAAAGACCCTGACTGTTAAGTCAGGGTTTGATTAAACATGTAGTGTAGCGGTTGCTAAACTCTATTATTTTTTCAGGGAATCCCTGATTTCTTGCAATAATTCAATTTCTGTTGGTCCTGCAGGAGCTTCTGGAGCTGGCTCTTCTTTCTTCTTCATGCGGTTAACGCCTTTTACGACCATAAACATAACGAATGCTACGATGATAAAATCCAACACGTTGGTTAAAAACTCTCCGTATAAAAGAGCAACTTCTCCAACGGTCTCACCGGCTTCGTTTACTGTGCCTTCTTCCATAATGTATTTCATGTCTTTGAAATCTGTATCGAACAGCAATCCAATAAGAGGAGAGACTATTCCTCCTGTAAATGAAGCGACCACCTTATTAAACGCGGCGCCCATTACAAAACCGACAGCGATGTCGACAAGATTGCCCTTCATGGCAAACTCTTTAAATTCTTTAAGCATAATTTTACGGGTTTTGTTAGTTAATGGTGTTCAATTTAGTTAAAATTTTAACACAATTGATTGAAATTAACATTTTACCTCGAGAAATTAATGGAGAAAGGTTCTCTTAACACGCTGAGAAATCGCTGTAAGAATTTCGTAAGAAATGGTATTTGCAGTTGAGGCAAACTCAGAAGCAGTATGGTTGGCATTAAAAACAATGACTTCATCACCTTCTGTACAGTCAATACCTGTAACATTGACCATAATCATATCCATACACACATTCCCGATAATTGGAGCACTTTTTCCTTGTATAAAAACGGCTCCTTTTTCTAATCCAAATTGCCTTGAAATACCATCAGCATGGCCAATTGGAATGGTCGCTGTTTTCTCATAGCCATTTGAGGTGTAAGCACGATTATACCCAACAGACTCCTCAGGCTCAATCTTATGAATTTGCGAAATCACAGACTTTAAGGTTGCTATTGGTTTTAGTTCTGTATTGTATTCCGGAGCATTGCCAAAACCATATAAACCAATCCCACAACGCACCATGTCAAAATGGGCTTCAGGATAATTGAGAACGCCAGATGTGTTGCACAAATGTCTCCAAAGCGTATGGCCTAATTTTGAAGACAAATCATCGGCTATTGCTGTGAAATTTTTGATTTGGGTTTTGGTAAAATCGATTTCAGTTAAATCTTCACTTGCGGCCAAATGCGAAAAGACAGAAATTGCTTTTACAGCCTTTGTTGCCTTTAAATGTTCCGAAATATAATCGGTATCAGATTCCCAAAAGCCTAATCGATTTAAGCCCGTATTAAATTTTATATGAACTGGATAATTGGTTTGATTTTCCGCATCAGCAACGGCTATAAATTCTTTTAAAATCTTGGCATTGTAAAGACTTGGCTCTAGACAACGTTCAATCAATGTTTTAAAATTTACGGGCTGAGGATGCAGAACTAAAATGGGTTTTGTAATACCAGAGTCTCGTAAAACAACACCTTCATTAACGTAGGCTACGGCAAAGTAATCGACATCCAAATCCTGAAGCTTTTTTGCCACAGTAGCTGAATCACTTCCATAGGCAAAAGCCTTAACGACAGCTAAAAACTTCGTGTTCGGCTTAAGTTTAGATTTTAAAAAATGGTAGTTGTGCTCAAGTGCTTTGAGGTCAATTTCCAATACAGTTTCCTTCGCCTTAGGCATTGGTTTTCTTTTCGTCTTTGGTTACTTCCTGCGCGTCATTGACTTTCATATTACGCAGTTTTTCACGCAACATGCTTTTGTAAAAAGCGGCACGGCTTAGAGGTTCATATTCATCAACTTCACCCAACAAAACAAGGTCGTCACTTTGGGCTTTTCTGTAACTGTATTGCGCTAAATTTCCAGTCTTGGTACAAATGGCGTGGACTTTGGTCACGTACTCGGCAGTAGCCATGAGATTTGGCATGGGCCCAAAAGGATTGCCTTTAAAATCCATGTCCAATCCAGCAACAATAACACGTACGCCTTTATTGGCTAGGTCATTGCATACACGTACTATTTCATCATCAAAAAACTGAGCCTCATCAATACCAACAACATCACAGCCATCGGCAAGGATAGGAATATTGTCGGCGGCAGGCACTGGCGTAGACCTAATCTCATTGGCGTCGTGAGAAATGACCATCTCTTCATCATAACGTGTATCTACCGCGGGCTTAAAGATTTCAACTTTCTGACGCGCAAATTTTGCCCGCTTCAATCGACGAATTAATTCTTCGGTTTTACCAGAGAACATGGAGCCACAGATGACTTCAATCCAACCAAATTGTTCTTTATGATTTACCGTATTTTCAAGAAACATTTCGTAATTTTAGCACTAAATGGGTGTTGTTTTTCGTTTGCATAAAGGTGGGTCAAATTTATTAAATATCAAAAGTAAATCCGACGAAACCAAAGCATAAATTTAAAACGAACGAGACATCAAATCAGATATAAAAATGAAAAAGAAATTAGAATCAGAATTAGTCAGTATTGCACATAGGATTCTAAAGTTGAAAGGCCGAGAAGATGTTGACCGCATGCATGAGGAAGTTGCCAAATTGTACGAGAAACTGACGGTACTAAAGTTTGCACAAGAGAATTTTGAAGACGACATGCCAACCATTGGCAACGACTCGTCATTCTTTGATATGCTAGACACGGCTTTTAACAACAAAGTCAGTGATAATATCACGGTAGACGACCGTACCTATATTAATATGGACGAGTCTGAAAACGAAGAAATCATTGAGCCTTTGATGGAAAAAATAAAGGATATGGTGGCGCAAATGCCTGAGGAATCCCAAGCCGTCGACCATTTGGTAGAGACGGCCGTTTCTGAAGAAAAGCCAAACGAAATTCAGTTTGAACATCTTACACAAGACTTCGCCAATATTCCAGAATTTGAACCGATAGAGGATGCCATCAAACGTAAAAAGGAAAAAAAGGCAAAATCATTAAATGATAAACTGAAAGGTAAAGGTCTTCAAATTGGTTTGAATGATAAATTAGCCTTTATCAAACATCTTTTCGATGGAAAAAGCGAAGATTATGACCGTGTTATTGGGCAAATCAACACATCGAGTTCGTCTGAAGAGGCTGTTAATTTTATCAATCAAATGGTAAAACCAGAGTACAATAACTGGGATGACAAAGCCGTCTACGAGGAGCGGTTTATGGAAATCGTTGAGAATAAA
Source organism: Winogradskyella maritima (assembly GCF_042650215.1). Lineage (NCBI taxonomy): Bacteria > Pseudomonadati > Bacteroidota > Flavobacteriia > Flavobacteriales > Flavobacteriaceae > Winogradskyella > Winogradskyella maritima. Next base: position 549,772 of record NZ_JBHSAT010000004.1, read on the forward strand.
TTCAACTAAACAAAGTTTATGACCTTTAAAAAAGTGTTGTACTGGGCAAGTACCACGGTGCTTTGTGGCATTATGCTTTATTCGGCCTACATGTATTTTAGCAATACAGACATGGTCAAGGGCTTTTTTAAGGGTTTCAATTATCCCGAATATATTGTTATTCCACTGGCCGTTGCCAAAGTTTTAGGCGTTATTATGGTTTTATGGCGCGGGAGCAAATGGCTGACTGAATGGGCTTATGCGGGTTTCTTTTTCGACTTGGTGCTGGCAACCATGGCACATTACCATGCCGGGCATAACCTTGTTGACTTTTCGCTTTATGGACTTGTTGCACTTTTCCCATCTTACTTTTTGGGTAAATATTTTAGAGACCCCGTATAACTATGTCAAAACTCTACCTCGTACCGACACCTATCGGAAACCTTGGCGACATGACCTTTAGAGCTGTAGAGGTTCTAAAAGATGTAGACCTTATTTTGGCCGAAGACACACGAACGTCGGGCAAGCTTTTAAAGCATTTTGAAATCGCTACCCAAATGCAAAGTCACCACATGCACAACGAGCATAAAACGGTGCAAGGCCTTATCAATAAATTAAAATCAGGAATGAGTATTGCCGTGATTAGTGATGCAGGAACGCCGGCCATTTCAGACCCTGGATTTTTATTGACGCGCGCCTGTTTAGAAGCAGATATTGAAGTGGAATGTTTGCCTGGAGCTACAGCTTTTGTCCCGGCTTTGGTCAATTCTGGATTACCAAATGATAAATTTGTGTTCGAAGGATTTCTGCCCGTAAAAAAGGGGCGTCAAACAAGATTAACGCTTTTGTCTGAAGAAAATAGAACCATGATTTTCTACGAAAGTCCTCATAAATTAGTCAAAACCTTAGGTCACTTTTGCGAGTATTTCGGCGAAGACCGTTTGGTCTCGGTGTCTCGCGAACTGACCAAACTGTTTGAAGAAACCGTTAGGGGAACAGCCAAAGAAGTACTCGACTATTACACCAACAAACCTCCAAAAGGCGAGATTGTCATTGTCGTCGCCGGAAAAAAATAACATCATGTTAAAGCAATTCTCTTTTCTTATTCTATTGGTATCTTTAATAAGTTCGTGCCAGATTCAGAAACAAAAAAACACCAATTATTCTGAGGTAATGAACGAACAATTCACGGGCGACTTGGCCTATGAAACCACTGCCTTTGTCGAGCAATTTTGGCGTGTCGTCGGTAACGAAGGCTTCAATAAAAGCATCTATTTTGTTGAAGATAAACTGAAAGAAGCTGGCTATGCTTTGGAAAGCGAAGCCAAGCCCGAAGACCGATTTACCTACCGCATTGAGAAGCGACCACTAGAACGTCCAACATGGGAATCTGTCAATGCATCGGTGACCATCATCGGCGATACAAAAACACTGCTAAAGCATGACACCAATCGCAACATGATTGCGCTGAATTCGTTCAGCACACCAGCGGAAGGCATTACAGCTGAAGTCGTTTATATTGACAATCCACGCAATATTTCAAAGGTGGATGTCGAAGGCAAAATAGTGTTTGTGGAAAGCAGTCCGGGTCGCGTCTTTAATTCGGCTGTTGTCGAAGGTGGCGCTTTGGGAATTCTCTCGTACAGCAATCCCGATTATCTAAAGCCAGACATCAACGTAACGTCCATTCAGTTTCGGTCCATTCCTTATAATGAAGAGGTCAAAGGCTGGGGAATCGCCCTGTCTTACGAAGCTAAAGAAGCATTAAAAAAGGCCTTAGACGCTGGTAAAGTTGAAGTTAAAGTGAATATAGAAACCAAAATCTATGAGTCTGAAGAATTGACGATTGTTGCCGATATTAAAGGTTCAAAAATACCAGAAGAACGTTTGGTATTTAGCGCACATGTTCAAGAGCCTGGTGCCAATGATAATGCATCTGGCGTTGGTGTGGCTTTGGAAATGGCCAAGCTTTCTGCAGAACTGATTAAAAATGAAACTTTTGATATCGACCGTACGCTAACCTTTTTATGGGGCGATGAAATCATTTCTACCAAGCGTTATGTCGAAGAAGATTCCCTTCGCGCCAAAAACATCAAATGGGGCATCAGTCTAGATATGGTGGGCGAAAACACCGAACTGACGGGCGGAAGTTTTCTTATTGAAAAAATGCCTGACCCAAGCGCCATTTGGACGCGAGGCAATGACAAACATACAGAATGGGGAGGCAGTAAAATGAGCCTTGATGATATGACACCACATTATCTGAATGATTTTTTAATTGGGAAGTTCAAAGCCCAAGGTGCTCGTGCCAAATGGGAAGTAAATGTGAATCCGTTTGAAGGTGGTAGCGACCACGTTCCATTTTTGCGCAATGGCATTCCGAGTGTATTGTTTTGGCATTTTACGGACCAATTTTACCATACCGATAATGACCGTATTGATAAGGTGTCGCAAACCACCCTGAAAAATGTCGGCACTGCAGGATTGGCGTCAGCTTTTTCGCTGTTGAATGCGGATGAAAACACCGCCAAAACCGTTATACTTAATATTGAAAAAGTGGCTAAGGAACGTCTCGATGAAGAGTTAAAGCAAGGGCAAATCGCACTGACTAATGGCGAAGCATTATCGCTTCAAATTGAAATCCTTCAAACGTGGGAGAACTGGTATATCGACGCTTTGAAAACTACTGAAGATATGGTTGAAAATCCTGAAACGCTTTCAGATGCCATTCAAAATTCTGAAACCGTCATCAAAACGCATACAAAGGAACTTATTGAAACCCTAAAATCGCGATAAACCATGAAACCAAAGCACTACGACGTTTTTGTTATCGGTTCTGGCATTGCGGGGCAAACCACTGCAGAATATTGTGCTAAGCATGGGAAATCGGTTGCAGTAGCCGATGACAGGGAATTTGGCGGGACTTGCGCGAATAGGGGTTGTGACCCCAAAAAAGTATTGATGCAATTTGCGGACATCTGTCATCACATCGACAATTTACAAGGCTTGGGTATTGACGAAAAGCCTAAAATTAATTGGAAAGATGTTCAGAAATTTAAAAAGCAATTCACGCAAGATGTTCCTGTCAATACTGAAAAAAATCTGAAAACCATAGGCATAGATTTGTACCATCAATCCCCGAAGTTTATTGATGAAAACACGATTGAAGTTGAAGGAGAAAGAGTGACGGCAGACTATTTTGTAATAGCCACTGGCCGTGTTCCTCGACTCCTTCATTTTAAAGGCGCTCAGTTTTTAGGCACCAGCGATGACGTCCTTAATTTGAAGAAAGTCCCAAAATCAGCCGTATTCATTGGCTCGGGATATGTGGGGATGGAAATGGCGTATTTGTTGTCTAGTTTGGGCTCTAAAGTAACTGTGATTGACCAAGGCACTCACGCGCTTTCGCAATTCGATGCTTTTTTAACGGAGAAGTTGGTTAAGAGTTTAGAACAACGAGGCATCACTTTCATATTTGAAGCGCAAGTTGAAAATATTGAATCCCTACGAAAAAATTTAAAAGTCACTTATATATCGAAAGGAGAAGAACACAGCATCAAAGCACGAAAGGTATTCAATTCTGCAGGTCGTATTCCGGCGACGGAGCGCCTTCAAATCAATAATGCCAATATAGATGCAAATGGCGATGGGATTGCGGTAAATTCCTTTCTACAAAGCGTGTCCAATCCTAAAGTCTATGCCTGTGGTGACGTGGCGAGTTTTGGTGTGCCATTAACACCGTTATCTGGGTTGCAGGGCCATATTGTGGGAAAAAATATAGTTGAAGGCAATACCAAAGAAACCAAGGACAGATTGGTACCATCGGTTGTTTTTACCCAGCCGAATATTGCTATGGTTGGCCTATCGGAAGACGAAGCTAAAAGTCGCTATAAAAATATAAAGGTCTATAAAGGCGATGCTTCAGACTGGTTCAGTTCCAAAAAAATAAACGAAGATACCTACGCCTATATAATCATAACTAATGCACGAACGGAAGAGATTGTAGGCGGACAATTACTAAGTTCTCATGGAAATGAAACCATTAATTTACTGAGCCTGGCCATTCATCAAGGCTTAACGGTTTCAGAGTTTCAAAGTCTAATTTTTACCTATCCTTCTTTTACAAACGACCTTAAATACATGCTCAGCGATTAGTGGGTTTATTTGAAGACATCCGCGCTTGTGACATTTGCTCGAAGGACTTGCCCCTTGGTCCAGAGCCCATAGTGGCATTCAGCCCAAAAAGCAAAATAGTATTGGCGAGTCAAGCACCCGGTCGCTTAGCTCACTTGGCCAATGTTGCCTGGAAAGACCCAAGTGGTAAGCAATTACGACGATGGCTGGGCGTCACTGAAGACCAATTTTATAACACGGATAACTTTGCGATTTTACCCATGGGATTCTGCTATCCCGGTAAGGCTAAGACAGGTGACTTGCCTCCTCGAAAAGAATGTGCTCCGCAATGGCACGCCAAAATTTGGGAGCAACTGAAAAATGTAGAACTTATTTTACTTATTGGCGCTTATTCTCAACAGTATTATCTAGGAAAAGACGCAAGGCCAACGCTCACCGAAACCGTAAGTAATTACCAAGATTATTTGCCTAAGTATTTCCCCATGCCACATCCCTCACCGACTAATCGCTTTTGGAAGGCCAAAAACTCTTGGTTTGAGGAATTGGTGGTGCCGGAGCTTCAAGAGATAATTAAAACGATAATATAAAAACCTCACCATCTCTGGCAAGGTTTAATCTAATCCATCTAAAAATCTAGAAGTCTAACTCATCTAATACTTCGACCCATCATGCTTTCCAACCTCAAAACCGTGCTTTCCTAAATACTGGTTACCACTTTCAATGGCACCTTCTTCCATGGTGGTTCCCATAGAATCGTTCCAACGGTTAAGATATCCGAATAACGAGATAACACCGAGCATTTCTACAATTTCACCTTCGTTCCAATGTTTGTATAATTCGTTTTTGATATCAGCATCTACTGCATTTGGGACTTGACTGGCGGCCAAACTGAAATCCAAAGCAGCGCGTTCTGCGTCCGAAAACGAAGGATGTGTTCTGTATTCCCAAATATTGTCTAGTTGTTCCTGCTCGGCGCCATAACGCTCTGCCGCCCTAATGGCATGTGCTTGGCAATAACGGCATCCAGTAGCGTTGCTACTTACCCAAGCAATCATACGTTTTAAGGCTGAGGTTACACGACCTTCATTAGCCATTACCGCCTTATTTAAATTGATAAATGCTTTTGAAATCGCTGGGCGCCTTTGCATCGTCAATACAGAATTTGGGCAAAACCCTAAGGTTTCATTAAAGAATTCTGCCAATTCCTTGGTTTCTAAGTCGTGTTCAGGGGATAGCGGAGTAACTAGTGCCATATGTTGTGTTTTTAATAGTATTTTTGAAAGGACAAGATAACATTAAAGTTCAAAACATGGCAGATAAAATCACGACACACTGGAAAGGTGGCTTAACCTTTGAATCTGACAATCCCAGTGGAAAGACCGTAAAGATGGACACTGATATCGAAGGACAGACGCAACGTTTTGGACTCAGTCCCAAAGCCATGATGCTGTCTTCTTTGGCAGGTTGTTCGGCATTAGATGTGATTTCAATTTTAGATAAAATGAAATCAAAAATTGAGGACTTTAAGATTGAAGTCTCAGGCGAACTCACTGATGAACACCCAAGATTCTACCATACTGTTAAGGTAGATTACCATTTTTATGGAGCTGAAGATGAAATAAAGTGCAAGCGTGCCGTTCAATTATCCATTGACAAATATTGTGGCGTCATGGAAATGTTTAGACGTTTTACAGACCTTGAAACAGCCAATCACTTTCATTAAGAAATGATAAAGGGGATAACCCTCTGATTTTAAAAAAGTCTTCCCCAATCGGGAAGGCTTTTTTTATAGCATGACTTGTCAAAAAACCTTTAAAATTAGCCTAGGATACAAAGGTTTATCAAACATAATGCTGTTGAGCGTCATAAATAATATGCCTCAAATAACTGAAAATCAAATAAATAAAAACAAATATCAGCTATTGAATCTAGCGATACGGAAAAACATAAGCTGAAAGAGCTTTAGACAACCATTAATTTTAACAAGATTTTTTTCTAACAAACCATATGGGAAACCTCAATAAATATAGTAAAACCGTAACCCAAGACCCTACCCAACCAGCAGCGCAAGCCATGTTGCATGCGATTGGACTAACCAAGGAAGACTTTTTTAAGCCTATTGTTGGTATTGCCAGCACAGGTTATGAGGGTAATCCCTGTAACATGCATCTCAATGATTTGGCCAAGCTAGTAAAGGAAGGCACTAAGAATGAAGATGTAGTTGGCTTAATTTTCAACACCATTGGAGTTAGTGATGGAATTTCTATGGGAACACCAGGGATGCGCTATTCATTGCCATCTCGAGATATTATTGCAGACTCCATGGAAACCGTTGTACAAGCAATGAGTTATGATGGTTTGGTAACGGTTGTGGGCTGTGATAAAAACATGCCTGGTGCGTTAATGGCTATGATTCGTTTAGATCGGCCGTCAATTTTAGTTTATGGCGGCACAATAGATTCTGGGTGTCATAATGGAAAAAAGTTAGATGTGGTTTCGGCCTTTGAAGCTTGGGGAAGTAAGGTTGCGGGCACTATAAAAGAGCAAGAGTATCAGAGTATTGTTGAGAAAGCCTGTCCAGGAGCAGGTGCTTGTGGCGGTATGTATACAGCTAATACCATGGCATCGGCAATTGAAGCTTTAGGCATGACATTACCCTATAATTCGTCTAATCCTGCCTTGAGTGAGGAGAAGAAACAAGAGTCAGTGAATGCTGGTGAAGCACTGAAAACATTATTGGAAAGAGATATTAAACCTTCAGATATCATTACTCGTAAGTCACTAGAAAACGCTATTCGTTTAGTCACTATTTTAGGTGGATCTACCAATGCCGTGTTACACTTTTTGGCCATTGCTAGGGCAGCACAAATTGACTTTACGCTAAAGGATTTTCAAAAGATTAGTGATAGCACCCCGTTTTTAGCAGACTTAAAACCTAGTGGTAAGTACCTGATGGAAGATGTTCATGCCGTTGGTGGAATACCCGCAGTATTAAAATATCTTCTCAAAAAAGGCCTAATTCATGGAGATTGTCTTACCGTAACCGGGAAAACCATGGCAGAAAATCTATTGGACGTTCCCGATTTGTCGGAAGGCCAAGATGTGATAAAGCCAATAGAGAAACCCATAAAAATCTCAGGGCATTTAAGAATGCTCTATGGCAATTTGGCTTCAGAAGGCAGTGTTGCAAAAATAACAGGCAAAGAAGGCTTAAGCTTTAAAGGAAAAGCAAAAGTGTTTGAAGGTGAATACGCAGCAAATGACGGCATCCGTGAAGGCAAAGTACAAAAAGGCGACGTAGTGGTAATTCGCTACGAAGGCCCGAAAGGTGGACCAGGTATGCCCGAAATGCTTAAACCAACAGCAGCAATTATAGGCGCTGGATTGGGAAAAGATGTAGCCTTAATTACCGATGGAAGATTTTCAGGTGGCACTCACGGTTTTGTGGTTGGGCATATTACACCAGAAGCTCAAGAAGGCGGAAACATAGCATTGGTTAAGGATGGTGATGTTATTACCATAGATGCGGAAACCAATACCATTTCATTGGAAGTGTCCAACGAAGAACTTCAAAATAGAAGAAAAACATGGACGGCACCAAAGCTAAAGTTTGAGCGAGGTGTTCTCTACAAATACGCAAAAACAGTATCCTCAGCCTCAAAAGGCTGTGTAACGGATGAATTTTAAAAACAAGGCTTATGAAAGTAACTCAAACCATTTTAAAATCGCAAACCACGACCCTGAAAACAGAGCGTATTTCAGGGAGTGAAGCCATTATTAAATGTTTGTTGGCAGAGGATGTCGATATTTTGTACGGCTATCCCGGTGGCGCAATTATGCCTGTTTACGATGAACTTTACAAGTATCAAGATAAGATTCATCACGTGCTAACGCGGCACGAACAAGGTGCAACACATGCGGCTCAAGGTTATGCGCGTATTTCTGGACGAACGGGAGTTGCCATTGCTACCTCAGGTCCAGGCGCCACAAATTTCATTACGGGTATAGCTGATGCCCAAATAGATTCTACGCCAATGGTCTGTATCACTGGGCAAGTCGGATCCCATTTGTTGGGAACAGATGCTTTTCAAGAAACAGATATTGTGGGGATTTCTACGCCCGTCACAAAATGGAATCATCAAATCACCAAGGCTTCTGAAATTCCCGAGGTTTTTGCAAAGGCTTTTTACATTGCCAAAAGCGGTCGGCCAGGACCTGTTTTAATTGATGTGACTAAAGATGCACAGCTCGAAGAGTTCGATTTTTCATACCAAAAGTGTACCGGGATTAGAAGCTATAACCCTGTTCCAAAATTAGATGTTTCAAAATTGAAAACAGCTGCAGAACTTATCAATTCGGCTCAAAAACCGTTAGTGGTTTGGGGACAAGGAGTCATTTTAGGAAATGCTGAAGAAGAGTTTAAAGCGGTCATTGAAAAAGCAGGAATACCTTCAGCCTGGACTATACTCGGCGCATCTGCAATACCGTCATCACACCCGCTTAATGTTGGTATGGTCGGTATGCACGGCAACTATGCGCCAAATGTGTTGACCAATGAGTGTGATGTTTTGATTGCTATCGGTATGCGATTTGACGACCGGGTTACTGGGAATCTAGAAAGTTATGCAAAACAGGCAAAAATTATTCATTTTGAAATTGACCCTGCCGAAGTCGATAAAAACGTAAAGACTGATGTTGCCGTTTTGGGAGACGCCAAAGAAAGCCTCAAATCGTTGTTACCGCTTTTAAAGGCGAATAGCCACAACGCGTGGCATGAAAAATTTAAAGCCTATTATAAAATAGAGTTTGAAAAAGTTATAAAAAATGACATCCACCCGGTTAAAGAAGGTTTAACTATGGGTGAAATTTTAAAAGAAATAAATACCCAAACAAATGGAGAAGCAGCGATTGTAAGTGACGTTGGGCAACACCAAATGATTGCTTGTCGATATGCGGATTTCAATACTACCAAAAGTAATATTACTTCAGGTGGTCTAGGCACTATGGGTTTTGCCTTACCCGCGGCCATTGGTGCTAAAATGGCAGCACCAGATCGTGAGGTTATTGCAATCATTGGTGATGGAGGCTACCAAATGACTATTCAAGAATTGGGAACTATTTTTCAACAGCAGGTTCCCTTAAAAATCGTGGTATTGAATAACGAATTCTTAGGCATGGTACGCCAATGGCAACAACTGTTTTTTGATAAACGATATGCGTCAACCGAAATGGTCAACCCAGATTTCGTCGCCATCGCAAAAGGCTATCACATTAATGCAAATAAGGTTACCAAACGACATGAGTTAAAAGATGCCATTAAAGAGATGGTCGCTTCCAAAAGTGCATATTTCCTAGAAGTATGTGTAGAAAAAGAAGACTGCGTTTTTCCAATGATTGCTAGTGGAGCCAGCGTTTCAGACATCAGATTAGAATAACTAAAGCCGAAAATAATGACTACAGATAAACAAGTATTTACCGTTTCGGTTTACACTGAAAACAACATAGGATTGCTAAACCGTATTTCGGCAATTTTTCAAAGAAGACACATCAACATTGAAAGTATAAACTCTTCCGTTTCAGAAATCGAAGGCGTTTCAAAATTCACCATATTGGTCAATGTTCCTGAAGACCAAATGAAAAAAATCATTGGTCAGATTGAAAAGCAAGTCGAGGTTATAAAAGCCTACTATCATTCTGAAGACGATACCATTTATCAAGAGTCGGGGTTATTCAAGATTAAATCCGATTTATTGTTTGAAGAGCGACAAATTCAAAATATAATAAAGGAAAGCAACGCTAGAATTGTGACAGTAAACAAGGAATTCTTTGTGCTAGAAAAATCCGGAAGAACCCAAGAAATAGAATTACTATATAGAGAATTAGCTGCTTTTGGCATTATGCAATTTACCCGTTCTGGTCGCATTGCCGTGACTAAAGATGAGATGAAAATATCAACATTGCTAGAAGCATTTCAAAATTAAAACAAACAAATCATGTCTAATTATTTTAATACGTTACCCTTAAGAGAACAGTTGGAACAACTCGGAAAATGCCGTTTTATGAAAGCCGACGAGTTTAAAGACGGTGTCAATGCTCTTAAAGGAAAGAAAATTGTCATTGTTGGTTGTGGCGCACAAGGTCTAAACCAAGGCTTAAATATGCGCGATTCTGGCTTGGACATTTCCTACACCTTAAGACAGGCTGCGATAGATGAAAAGCGCGATTCTTATAAAAATGCAACCACCAACGGATTTAATGTTGGCACCTATGAAGAACTCATTCCTTCGGCGGATGTCGTCTTAAACCTAACGCCAGACAAACAACACACCAATGTGGTTAAGGCGATTATGCCATTGATGAAAAAAGGGGCTACACTCAGCTATTCCCATGGATTCAATATCGTGGAGGAAGGCAACAAAATCCGAGAAGATATTACAGTGATAATGGTGGCGCCAAAATGTCCAGGAACGGAGGTCCGCGAAGAGTTTAAACGTGGTTTTGGTGTACCAACCCTAACAGCGGTACATCCAGAAAATGACCCCGAAGGTAAAGGATGGGCACAGGCAAAAGCCTATGCCGCAGCAACTGGTGGCCACCGTGCTGGGGTTTTAGAATCTTCATTTATTGCTGAGGTTAAATCTGATTTAATGGGAGAGCAAACCATTTTATGTGGCTTGTTACAAACCGGAGCTATTTTATCGTTTGACAAAATGGTAGAAGAAGGGACAGAGCCTGGTTATGCCGCAAAATTGATTCAATTTGGTTGGGAAACTATCACTGAAGCCTTAAAACATGGAGGTATTACAAACATGATGGATCGTTTGTCCAATCCTGCTAAAATTAAAGCATTTCAATTATCGGAAGAATTAAAAGAAATAATGCGCCCATTATTTAATAAGCATATGGATGATATCATCTCTGGTCATTTTTCTAAAACCATGATGGAAGATTGGGCAAATGATGATGTTAACTTATTAAAATGGAGAGCGGCAACCGGCGAGACGGCTTTTGAAAAAACAGCTTTAACAACTGACCATATTTCTGAACAAGAGTATTTCGATAATGGCTTGTTGCTTGTTGCTTTTGTAAAATCGGGCGTAGAACTTGCTTTTGAAACTATGGTAAGCGCAGGGATTATTGAAGACTCTGCTTATTATGAATCCTTGCACGAGTTGCCATTGATAGCAAATACCATTGCGAGAAAAAAATTATTTGAAATGAACCGCGTGATTTCTGACACGGCAGAATACGGTTGTTATTTATTTGATCATGCTTGCAAACCGTTACTTACAGAATTTATGAAAACCGTTGACACCTCTGTCATCGGGAAACCATTTTCAGGTACAACAGGTGTTGATAACATTGAACTTATAGCCGTTAATGATGCAATTAGAAACCATCCTATTGAGAGTGTTGGGAAACGTCTGCGAGCTGCAATGAAAGCAATGAAAGTCATTAAAAGCAAGCCAACTGAAGAAACAGTTTTAGCCTAATCTGTCATTACCATGCAGGTAGGGATCCACATTACAAATGATATTTCCGCTTTTGTGGGAAACACCATGGAAAATATAACAACTACATATAAGCCAACATTAAAAGCCATTGAATCTGTGGCACAAAAACTAAAAGGTATTGCATCTGTTACCCCTTTGATTAAAAATTCTCAGTATTCAAAAAAGTTTGGCGCTAACATCTTTTTTAAAAGAGAGGATTTGCAAGAAGTCCGCTCCTATAAAATCAGAGGCGCTTATAATAAAATCTCGTCGTTAAGTGCTTCTCAAATTGAGAATGAGATTGTTTGTGCAAGTGCTGGCAATCATGCACAGGGTGTTGCACTATCATGTAAACTCTTAAAGATAAAAGGAACCATCTTTATGCCTTCGCCAACACCAAATCAAAAGATTGATCAGGTAAAAATGTTTGGCGAAGACTATATAGATGTGGTATTGATAGGAGACACGTTTGATGACGCGTACCATGCCGCAATGACAGAATGTGAGCGCCTTAACAAAACGTTTATTCACCCTTTTGATGATGAAAAAGTAATAGAAGGTCAAGCCACAGTTGGCTTAGAAATTATAGAACAAGCTAAATCGTATCCAATACACTATGTGTTTGTCCCTATTGGCGGCGGCGGCTTACTTGCAGGTCTCTCTAGTGTTTTTAAAACATTATCACCTCAAACTAAAATTATTGGTGTTGAGCCTAAAGGCGCTCCATCAATGTTGACCTCTATTAAGAACAATAAAAACACAACATTAAAATCAATAGAAAATTTTGTAGATGGCGCAGCTGTAAAACGTGTTGGAGACTTAAATTTTGCCATTTGTAAAGAAACATTAGATGAGGTTGTTACTGTTGATGAGGGTAAAATTTGTCAAACCATATTAGACTTATATAATAAAGATGCCATTGTGGTAGAACCGGCTGGCGCCTTAAGTCTTTCCGCCTTGGAGCAGTTTTCTGATGAAATTAAAGACAAGAATGTAGTATGCGTAATTAGTGGTAGTAATAATGATATTACGCGTACGCCGGAGATTAAAGAACGTGCACTTTTATATGCAAATCTTAAGCATTATTTTATAATAAAATTCCCGCAGCGTGCTGGTGCATTGAGGGAATTTGTTGCTGAAATTTTAGGCCCAACGGATGATATCACTCATTTTCAGTATACCAAGAAGGTCAACCGAGAAAATGACGTCGCCGTTGTTGGACTAGAACTTAAATCCCCAAAGGATTTAGAACCTTTAATAACTAAAATGAAGCTTCACAATTTTTATGGAGATTATCTAAATAACAAACCTGATTTATTTCAGTTTTTAGTGTAGGTTTTCAACACTATATTGAATCACGTATGAAAATAGCAATTATTGGAGCAGGTAATTTAGGCATTTCTATTGCCAAAGGCATTTTGAAGAATAGTATTGCCTCATCTCTGTATTTAACGAAACGTCATGTAGATTCACTTGAGGCTTTTAATGTTGAGGAATTTGTGGTTATTACCAAGGACAATAAACTAGCTATTGAAAATTCTGATGTTGTAATTTTCGCCGTTCAACCCAATCATTTGGAAGCAATTTTTATTGAAAACAAGCCATTTTTTAAGGATAAGCACATACTCATTTCTACCGTAACAGGATTTTCAATTCAAAATATTACTGAGATTTTGGGTTCTTCAAACGGTGTTGTTAGGGCAATGCCCAATACAGCTATTGCAGTCGGGAAATCCATGACTTGTATCAGTACAATGGACGGTGAACACACCAAATTAAAAAGTGCTGTAAAAATCTTTAGCGTATTGGGACAGGTTTTGGTTATTCCAGAGCACTTAATGCAAGCAGCAACGGTTGTCTGCGCAAGTGGTATAGCGTTTTGGATGCGTATGATAAGAGCTTCGACTCAAGCGGCAATTCAATTAGGATTTGATGCAAAGGAAGCACAGCAATTAGCCATGTATACTGCAGAAGGTGCTGCACATCTACTAATTGCTACAGGGAATCATCCCGAAGAAGAGATAGATAAGGTTACCACTCCAAAAGGGTGTACTATTGAAGGCTTAAACGAGATGGAACACCAAGGTTTAAGCTCATCGGTCATTAAAGGCATGATGGCATCTTATCATAAAATTGATGGTATTAAAGATATGCCTTAGAGACCAACTAAATCTCCATCTTCATTTTTAGTGGCCAAATCAGATTTACCCATTAAATAAATATCTGCTTGCCTCGCTGCTTCTCTCCCCTCAGATATGGCCCAAACAATTAAGGATTGCCCTCTACGCATATCTCCGGCAGTAAAAATATTAGGAATATTGGTTTGGTATGTTGCATTAGTAGCTTTGTAATTTGAACGCCCATCTTTTTCAATTCCTAATAGGTCTGCTAAATTATTTTCTGGCCCTGTAAATCCTAAAGCAAGCAAGGCTAAATCGCATGGCCATGTTTTTTCTGTTCCAGCGATTTCTATCAATTTTGGGCGTTCTCCAGGTATCATTTTCCACTCCACATTCACCGTTTGTAAAGCAATAAGTTTTCCATCTTCATCGGTAACAAACTCTTTTGTATTTATCAGCCAATTCCGCTCTACACCCTCTTTATGAGAGGACGAAGTTTTTAACTGTAATGGCCAATAGGGCCAAGGTGTGGTTGGCGAACGATGCCCAGGAGGCTTTGGCATAATTTCAAAATTAACCACAGATGTTGCCCCTTGTCTGTTAGCAGTTCCAATACAATCTGATCCCGTATCACCACCACCAATAACAATAACATTTTTGTCGGTTGCCAGGATTTGATCTTTTATATCTTGTCCAAATACAACCTTGGTTTGCTGCGTTAAAAAATCCATGGCTTGCACTACACCATCGGCATTAATTCCTGGTATTGGCAAACTTCGTTTTTCTGTAGCCCCGCCACAAAGAACTATGGCATCAAAAGCGTTTAATTCTTCAACATTATAATTTACCCCAACATTTACATTAGTTTTAAACTCAATACCTTCAGCCTCTAAGATGGCGAGACGTCGGTCTATAATGTTTTTTTCAAGCTTAAAATTAGGAATACCATATCGTAAAAGTCCGCCAATAGCATCATCTCGTTCAAAAACTGTAACAGTATGGCCCGATCTATTTAATTGTTGTGCTGCCGCCAAGCCTGCCGGCCCAGAACCAACCACCGCAATGGTTTTTCCAGTTCTAACTTTAGGGGGTTGTGGTTTAATCCAGCCTTCTTTAAAGGCGCGCTCTACAATATTTTTTTCAATATTTTCAATAGACACAGGATCTTCGATAATGCCTAGGACACAAGCTTGCTCGCAAGGCGCCGGACATAATCGTCCAGTAAATTCCGGGAAATTATTGGTGGAATGTAAAATCCAAGATGCTTTTTGCCATTCGCCTTGGTGAACCATATGGTTAAAGTCTGGAATTAAATTGCCCAAAGGACACCCGCTATGACAAAATGGAATACCACAATCCATACAACGAGAGCCTTGTTTAACGAGCTCTTTATCTGTTAACGGCTTTGTAAATTCTTTATAATGTTTTACACGATCCTCTACTGGCGCGTAGATTTCATCTTTTCTTTTAAATTCCTTAAATCCTGTGGTTTTCCCCATAATACCTATACTGTTTCTAATGCTTCTACCATTGCTTCCTCGGTCTCCAAACGTTTTAATGCCCGCTTGTATTCTGTAGGCATAACCTTTACAAAATGACTCAAACTTGTTTTCCAGTCTGCTAATAATTGACGGCCTTTTTGGCTGTTTGTGTATTTGAGGTGATTTTCAATTAGTGCTTTTAAATCTAGAATATCACCCTTTTCTAGAGTTTCAAATTCAATAGTTTCTGTATTGCATAAGCCGTTTACAAAGGTGTTATCTGGGTCATAGACATAGGCGATACCCCCGCTCATTCCGGCCGCAAAATTCCGCCCTGTTTTACCTAGAACAACAACTTTTCCACCAGTCATATACTCACAACAATGATCACCAACGCCCTCAACAACCGCTATAGCTCCTGAATTTCTAACGGCGAAACGCTCACCAGCAATTCCGTTGATATAAGCTTGTCCGTTAACCGCTCCAAAAAGGCAAACATTCCCAACAATGATATTATCCTCGGCAAGGAAATTTGCTTTTTCTGGTTTTTTTACAATTATTTTGGCTCCTGATAAGCCTTTGCCTAGATAATCATTACTGTTGCCTTCGAGCGTAAAACGTAAACCTGGGGCCCCAAATGCACCAAAGCTTTGCCCGCCAGAACCCTCAAAATTGATGTTTAAAGTATCTTCGGGTAAGCCTAAATGACCATATATTTTTGAAATTTCATTGCTAACAATGGCGCCAACCGTTCTATTGGTGTTTTTTATTGGGTAAGATAAATTCATCTGCTCTTTTCGGTATAAAGCGCGATGAGAATCTTTAAGAATTTTGAAATCCAAAACACCATCAAGATTGTGATTTTGCCTCTCAATATTTCTTACAGTCATTTGATTATAGTTGACTGGTTTGTGTAAAATAGCAGATAGATCCAAGCCTTTAGCTTTGTAATGCTTTATAGCTTTATTTGCGTTAATCTTGTGGGTCTGCCCAACCATTTCGGACAGGGTTCTAAACCCTAGTTCTGCCATAATACCACGTAATTCTTCAGCCACATAATAGAAGAAGTTGATGACGTGCTCTGGAGTACCTTTAAAATTTTTGCGAAGCTCTTTGTCTTGCGTTGCAATACCAACAGGGCAAGTGTTTAAATGACATTTGCGCATCATAATACAACCAGAAGCGACTAAAGGAGCTGTTGCAAAACCAAATTCTTCTGCACCTAATAATGCGGCAATGGCCACGTCTCTTCCGGTTTTTAATTGCCCATCACACTCAATGACAATTCTACTTCTTAAATTATTGAGTACTAGAGTTTGTTGGGCTTCGGCCAATCCAAGCTCCCATGGTAGGCCTGCATGTTTTAATGATGTTAAAGGTGATGCTCCAGTACCACCGTCATAACCAGAAATTAAAACGACATCTGCTTTGGCTTTAGCAACTCCAGCTGCTATGGTGCCAACGCCGACCTCTGATACTAATTTCACATTTATTCTAGCCTCTCTATTGGCATTTTTTAAATCATAAATTAACTGTGCTAAATCTTCAATAGAGTAAATGTCGTGATGAGGAGGCGGTGATATTAAACCTACAAAAGGTGTAGAGTTTCTGGCCGCAGCAATCCAAGGCAATACTTTTTCTCCAGGCAACTGACCACCTTCACCAGGTTTGGCACCTTGGGCCATTTTTATTTGAATTTCTTTAGCATTAGTGAGGTAATGAGAGGTTACACCAAATCGGCCAGATGCCACTTGTTTTATTGCTGAGTTGCGACTATCTCCATTAGCGTCTGGTTGAAAACGATTTCTATCTTCTCCGCCTTCACCCGAGTTGGATTTACCTCCAATTCTATTCATAGCAATAGCAAGATTCTCATGAGCTTCACGAGAAATTGAACCATAAGACATGGCGCCCGTTTTAAAACGTTTTACAATTTCGGTCCATGGTTCTACCTCTTCAATTGGGATCGGATCAATATTATTAAATTCGAATAAGCCTCGAATAGTCATCAAATTTTCGGACTGTTCGTTAATGGCTTTGGCATAGACATCATAACTTGCTTGGTCGCTCAATCTTACAGCTTGCTGTAATTTTGCTACCGTAGTGGGGTTAAACAAATGGCGCTCTCCATTACGTCTCCAACGGTATTCACCACCAATATTTAAGCCCAAACGCTTATCAATGAGTTTATCTGGGTAAGCGTAAGAATAGCGCTTATCTATTTCTTTTTCAATTTCATATAAGCCAATACCTTCAATTCTAGATGTGGTGTAAGGAAAGTATTTTTCAACAAATTGAGAGTTAAATCCAACGATTTCAAAAATTTGAGACCCTCTGTAAGAATGCAAGGTGGAGATGCCTATTTTATTCATTACTTTTAAAATACCCTTGCCTATAGCCTTATTGAAATTGTTTACAGCTTTTTGCTCGTCCATGTCAGTTATGAATCCTTCTTTTACCTGCATCCTAATAATTTCATTAACCATATAAGGATTTACAGCACTGACGCAATAACCAAATAAGGTGGCAAAATGATGCGGTTCACGCGGTTCTGCAGACTCTATGATAATATCAAAATAGGAGCGTTTGCGTAAACGATTAAGTTGATGATTCACGTAAGAACAAGCAAGTAGAGGTGGTATAGGGGCTTTGTCTTTACTAACTCCACGGTCCGATAAAATTATGATATTGGTCTTTCTTTCTAAAGCCTTTTCAATTTGAAGCACGATGCTATCTAAAGCATCTTCAAGACCATTAAGCCCTTTGGTTTTAGGGTAGAGCATTTCAATAGTTTCTGCCTTAAAGCTTTCTACGGTAATGTTTCTAATTTTTTCTAAATCATCATTAGAAATAACGGGGTTTTGAATTTTTAGTTTTCTACATTGCCGCTCTGTTATGCTAAATATATTTCTGTCTTTACCCAACGACAAACTAATGTCGGTGACAAGCTCTTCTCTAATACCGTCTAAAGGCGGATTAGTCACTTGCGCAAATAGCTGTTTAAAGTAACTAGATATCAATTGAGGCTTATCTGATAAAACCGCAAGAGGCGTATCTATACCCATGGAGCCTAAGGCCTCCTTAGCATTTTGTGCCATTGGGGTTATGACTTCCTGTATATCTTCAAACGTATAGTTAAATAATCGCTGTCTTGTTTTTATGTCTAACGTTTCTACCGGACAACTTGTTCCGGTATAAGGAATGTCCTTGAGATGTAACCGTGTTTTATTTAGCCAATCTTGATAGGGTCTTTCTTTTACAATTTTGCTCTTAATTTCTTCATCATTAATAATTCTTCCCTGGTTCATATCTACCAGAAACATTTTTCCTGGTTCTAAACGCCCATGACGTTCTACATCTTCGGGGGCAATATCTATAACTCCAATTTCGGAAGACATAATAAGTTTTCCGCTTTTGGTAACCGTATATCTAGAGGGGCGCAATCCATTTCTATCGAGTAAAGCACCAATATAATTTCCGTCGGTAAAAGGCACAGAGGCGGGACCGTCCCACGGCTCCATTATACAAGCATTATACTCGTAAAACGCTTTACGTTCTGGAGACATGGTTTTA
This sequence comes from Winogradskyella maritima, assembly GCF_042650215.1. NCBI lineage: Bacteria > Pseudomonadati > Bacteroidota > Flavobacteriia > Flavobacteriales > Flavobacteriaceae > Winogradskyella > Winogradskyella maritima. The sequence continues at coordinate 568,552 of NZ_JBHSAT010000004.1, forward strand.
TGTTTTTCCCAAGCTTCTGGGATCATCATCATCATAATTTCTGGTAAGGACCGGCCCGTATGTGTAAGTAATTCTACAACCATATCCATAGATGCTGAGTCTGACTTACCTGGTAAAATTATTGGGAATAATTTATCTATCTGTGGTCCAAAGACATCACTTTTCATAATCTCTTCTCTTACACGCATTCGGCTTACATTTCCTCGTAGGGTGTTTATTTCTCCGTTTTGACACATAAATCGAAAGGGTTGTGCTAATTCCCAAGTAGGCATAGTATTGGTTGAGAAACGTTGATGAACCAAGGCAAGACGGGTTACTAAATCTTCTTCTTGTAAATCCTTATAATATGGCCCTATATCCTCAGGCATTATAATACCTTTATAGATTAAGGTAGTAGTAGATAAACTACTTACATAGAAATATGAGCTTTGAGACATTTTAGACTTCCGTATGGTGTGCTCCGTAATTTTACGTGCCGCATAAAGCTTTGCATTAAAAACTTCCTCTGAGATTTCATTGGATTTGCCTATAAACACTTGCTCTATATTAGGCTCTGAGGCTAAGGCAATTTCTCCCAATTGGGTTGAATCTACAGGGACTTCTCTCCAACCAATTACAGAGAGACCTTGAGCTTTAATTTCAGTTTCAAAAGTTGATTTGCAGAAGATATACTGATTTCTGTTTTTGGGCAAAAACACCATGCCAACGGCATACTTACCTTCAACTGGCACATCAAACCCGCAAACACGTTTAAAATAGGCGTGAGGTATATCTATTAAAATTCCGGCACCATCTCCAGTTTTTCCATCAGAACTTACGCCGCCTCTGTGTTTTAATTTCACAAGAATTTCTAGAGCGTCGTGAATGATTTGATTGGTCTTTTCGCCCTTGAGATTACATATAAATCCGGCGCCACAATTTTCATGTTCAAATTCTGGTAAATAAAGGCCTTGTTTCTTCAACATAAATCAGAAATTTTATGGGCTTTCACACCCTATAATTAGCCTAATATAGAAGCAACAACTCGATTAAAAAAAAAGTAAAATCACTTTTTCCATATCTATAATTAAGTGCTTGTTAAATGAATATTTGATAAAATTATTGAGATATAATATGAAATAAGCAAATAAAGATATTTCAGTAATAATAGCTATTCGTTGCGAAAACGTTTTCGAAAAACGCCTATTTGTAATAATTAGTTATCAAAAATTGAAAAATGATGATTTTTTTAAAATTCCAATTATCAACATCTTAAAAAAAATGCAAATAATTAATTAACCCCTATTTTTTTAGGGTTAAAAATTTAAAAACAATAAAAATAAAACATTAACCCCTATAATTTTTGGGGTTAATAATTTTAAAAATAGATTTGATGATGAATTAACGTAACAAATTTAATTATGAAAAAACTTTTAACCCTATTGATGTTTTTTATGGCCATCAGTTTATATGCCCAAGAAGAACAGAAAAAGAAATCATTTAATTTTAGCGGTAGTATAGACGCCTATTATAGAGCTAATATTACTGCACCTAATGATGAAAATGCAATTGCTCCAGGATCATCATTTGCCAATTTACCAGGTTTTGCTCTGGGTATGGTCAATTTAATTGTATCGCATGAGGGTGAAAAAGTAGGCTTTGTTGCAGATTTAGTGTTTGGGCCAAGAGGAACCGATGCCACGTTTGCATCTCCAATGTATCCTATAGGTGATGAAGAAATTGGTACAGGCAATATCATCAACCAATTATATGCCTATTGGAATGTAAGTGAAAATGTAAAATTAACCTTGGGTAACTTTAATACCTTTTTAGGCTACGAGGTGATCTCGCCACTAGCCAATTTCAATTATAGTACTTCTTACCTATTCTCTTACGGGCCATTTAGCCATACTGGTTTAAAAGCAGACTTTGCATTATCTGAAGATTTCAGCCTAATGTTAGGCGTATTTAATGACACAGACCTCACTGAATTCAACCCTACAGGAGATTATGCCGCTGGCGCACAGTTAGGCTATAAAGGTCAATTTTTAAATTTACTTTACGACCCGTCTTTCTTTGAAATTGATTTCACAGGCGGATTTGATTTGTCTGATACATTTTACTTAGGAATAAATGCCGCCTATTTAGACCTAGAAGATGATACTGGAGGATTTTTAGGAGTAGCGCTTTACCCGCAATATACAGTCTCAGATACTTTTGCCCTTGGACTAAGAGGGGAATACTTCGCTGAAGACGGAAATTTTGGCGCCATAGGTTCTGGTGTAGAAGACACTAGTGTCTTTACAGCAACACTTACTGGTAACTTTACCATTGCGGAGGACTTATTAATTAAACCAGAGCTACGATTAGATAGCGCCTCTGACGATGCATTTATTGATCACGATCTGGTAGCAACTAAAAGCTTAGCGTCTTTTCTGGTTGCCGCAGTTTATAAATTTTAACTAACACTAAATACAATGAAAAAAGTTGAAGCAATTATTAGAAAATCCAAGTTTTCTAATGTGAAAAGAGCATTACATGAAGTCGGTGTAAACTTCTTCTCTTATTGGGATGTCACAGGACTTGGAAATGAAAAGGAAGGCCACGTATATAGAGGTGTTTCTTACAGCACAAGTGATATACAGAGAAGATATCTATCTATCGTTGTCAATGATGATTTCGAAGATATCACGGTAAAAACTATTATAGAGTCTGCATCTACTGGTGATGTAGGCGATGGTAAAATCTTTGTATCAAATATCGATGAAGTCTACAGAATTCGAACAGGTGAAAAAGGAGGACAAACTTTAAAATAAAACTAATGGAATTACTTACTACAAATAATGTATGGATGATGATCTGTACGGCACTCGTTTTCTTTATGCATTTAGGATTTGCATTTTTGGAAATTGGCCTTACACGCCAAAAAAATACAATTAACATATTATTTAAAAATATTTTTATTATCAGTGTAGGCTTACTGCTTTATTGCCTAGTTGGATTTAATTTAATGTATCCTGGAGAGTTCAATGGATTCTTAGGTTTTGCAGGCTTTGGATTAGATGCACCTTTAACTGACTCGGGTACTTTAGATTTAGCCTATAACGAAGGTTACACCTATTGGACAGATTTCTTGTTTCAAGGGATGTTCGCAGCAACAGCGGCCACTATTGTATCTGGTGCAGTTGCAGAACGAATGAAAATTGGACCATTTATGGTATTTACCCTAATCTATGTAGGGTTTATATACCCAATTGCTGGGTCATGGAAATGGGGAGGTGGATTTTTACAAACTTTAGAAACACCTTTTTATGATTTTGCAGGTTCTACTTTAGTACATTCTGTTGGTGGTTGGGCGGCCTTGGTAGCTGTATGCTTATTAGGGGCTAGAATCGGCAAATTTAAAAATGGTAAACTCTATGCAATACCAGGCCACAACATTCCATTAGCGACTGCCGGAGTTATTATCCTATGGTTAGGATGGTTTGGATTTAATGGAGGCTCAGTATTATCTGCAGATCCCGAATTAACATCACTAACTTTAGTAACGACATGCTTGGCCGCTGCCTCCGGAGGTGTTGTTGCCGCATTAGTCTCTGCAATAAAATATAAAAATTTAGATTTAACCATGTTCCTTAATGGTATATTAGGAGGCTTAGTGGGTATTACAGCTGGTGCAGACCAAATGAGCCCTACAGACGCTATCATTATAGGTGCTATTGCTGGCGCGATTATTGTATTTGCGGTTTCATTAATTGACCGATTAAAATTAGATGACCCTGTTGGGGCTATTGCTGTACATTTAGTTTGTGGTATTTGGGGAACTCTTGCCGTAGGTCTCTTCGGAAAACTTGCCGGAGGAGCACAAGTTTTAAGTCAACTCATTGGCGTTGTCTCTTATGCGGCAATTAGTTTTATTTCTGCTTTCATAATTCTATCCATTTTGAAGAAAACCGTGGGAATCAGAGTATCTGAACGTGAAGAGCTTGAAGGATTAGATGCCCATGAACATGGCATGGACGCATACCCAGACTTTAGATTAAATGAGCAATAATAATAAAGTATTGTTTTAATGGATTATCCTTAATTAGATAAGTTGTTTATTGAAGAAAACCTTCTATGTAATGAGCATAGAAGGTTTTTGGGTTTTAAGAATAAATAAAGACTTATCTGGTTTTCTAAATTAGAAGGGTTAGCCGTTTTAATAAAAACCTCATAAGTCACTAATTTTTTAATTATGATTTAAATCTGTGAAGCTAGGCTCTAAATTTCATAAATATGTTCCATTGTAATTTTAAATTATTAGCTATATATTGATAATAATTTTAAATTACTATAGTGTTAATAGTTTAAATTATGAAAAAATACATTTTTAGTTCAGTTTTTGCATTTATAATTTCTGCTTTTTCCTACTCTCAAAGCTCGTCTTCAACGTACAACGTTGATGATGTTTTTGAAATAGGAAACGTTAAAGACAACAATTACAAATACATTAATTTTCCAAAAGCAAATTTTATAATTAAGAAAGGAGGAATTGTTAATTATGACAACCTAAAGGGCAGTAAAGTCGTTATAACATCTATCGAAAAAAAGGAAAACGGCAAACAAGTGGCAACAATAAAACTTACAGATTCAAGACGGTTTTTTAATAGCCACAAATATGTTACCGTTGATATTGATAAAGCAATAGAGAATAAAGAGTTATATTTTTTAAACAAAAACCTCTAAGCAATTATTTAGAGGTTTTTATTGATATACAATTTGTTTTTATTACAAAGTTGCATCTTTATATTACGGTCTATGCCGAGTTTCTACTGGCATTAATATTCCCAAATAAGGAACGGGTGACCATCTTTTCAAAAATGGCAATTTGTTCTTTATCTTTAGGGTGTTCCTTTTCCAAAGCTTGAATTTTCTTTAAAGCATACTGTTGAATGGTCAGTAATGGTAAGACAATTTGCTCTCTCACGTGTATAGACGCTTTTGAAACCGGTTCATCCTGCATTAAGTTTTCAAATCCAGTCAGTTTTAAGATAAGGCGTTTACTTCTCTCGTATTCAGCATGGATCAATTGCCAAAACTCTCCGTATTCTTCATCTTCGGACATATAACGTGTTAAATCAAAAAATGATTTAGACAGAGACATCATACTATTGGCGATGAGTGTTCTGAAAAACCGGGATGATTGAAACAACTGTTGTACGTCTTCAAATTTATTGTGGTCTTCATAATACTGTAACGCCGTACCCACTCCAAAAAAACCAGGAACATTCTGTTTTAATTGGCTCCAAGATCCTACAAACGGAATTGCCCTTAAGTCTGAAAATACTAAGCCATCAGATTTGCCGCGCTTGGATGGGCGGCTTCCAATATTCGTTTTAGCATAATACTTTAGGGTACTCATGTGCTCTAAATAAGAAAGAAATTTTGGATGGCTTTTAAAGTCTACGTAGGCTTTATAGCTGATGTTTGCCAAATCATTCATTACTTTTCTATCACTCTCCGTTATGCTTAACGCATTAGTGTTTAAATGATTTGAAATACCAGAACTGATTAACTGTTCCATATTATATCTGGATGAGTCTACAGTTCCAAAATTAGAACTGATGGTCTGGCCTTGTATGGTGAGTTGTATTTCTTTGTCTTCAATCTGTGGGCCTAACGAGGCATAAAATTGATGTGTTTTGCCACCACCACGGGCTGGTGGGCCGCCACGTCCATCAAAGAAGATTACTTCTATGCCGTTGGCTCTAGACAATTTGGTCAGTGCTTCCTTGGCTTTATAAATTGCCCAATTGGCCATGAGATATCCTCCATCTTTTGTGCCGTCACTAAAGCCCAGCATTATGGTTTGCTTATTGTCGCGACGTTGCAAGTGTTGTCTGTAGTTAGGATTAGCATACAATTCGCCCATCACTTTTGGTGAGGCTTCTAAATCTGTAACCGTTTCAAACAATGGTACGACGTCTGCAGTCAGTTCATCATTAAATGCTATGATTTTGAGCATAGCGTACAACTGAAGCACATTTAGCGTGGATTGGTTGTTACTTATGATGTAACGATTACAAGCAATTTCGCCATTTTTTTGTTGAATGGATTTCATGGCTTTTACGGTATCAATCATTTTAACTGCATCCTCATTTTTAAAGGTAATACCCGAAATTGTACCCGAAATTTCGGATAAATGCTTGCATTGTTCCTTTATAGTGAGCTGAAAGAAATCTTCGGGAAATAAGTCGCTTCCGTTATCAATCAATTCCTTTACTAAAGCAGTGAACATAGCGTCATGAACACGGCTGTCTTGCCTAATGTCCAAGCTAGCGAAGTGATATCCAAACAACGTAGTTTTGTTGATTAGCGAGGTCACATTATCCACAAACAAAGACTGATGCTCACGTATAAGCGTTTCTCTTATACCCATAAGTTCAGACCTAAAGTCGTCAAGCGATAAATGATCTGAGCGGTCTGGGTTTAGAAGGGCGTCAACAAGTTTTTCGTTTAGTTCTGCTACACGATGTTCTATACCTTTAAAAGTGAGTCGTCTTTTGAGGTATTTGATGTCCGCAATGTAGTTTTTAAGGATAGCCTCTTTAAGTTTTTGTGCCACATCAAGGGTAATCTGAGAAGTAACAAACGGGTTTCCGTCCCGATCACCACCTGGCCAAAACCCAACGTTTATAATAGGGTTTGAGGTATTTTTTTCATCAAAAATATTGTATTGTACATAGTCGTAAATACTTCCGAAAGACTTATAAAACACATTCTTTAGATACCAAATAAGGTTGACAGCTTCATCGTAAGGCGTCGGTTTCTTTTCCTTAAAAAATGGTGTTTTACCTAGTTGACCAAGTAGACTTCGGATCTCAATAAGGTTATCTTCCTTTATGGCTTTGGCCAAATCGGTTATGATGCCCAATACTGAGCCTGGATAAAATTGCGTGGGGTGCGCCGTTAATACAATTCTTACCTTAAAGGCTTCAAGATATTCCTGTAAAAGGTGTTTTTTATTTTCGGCTTGAGCGCTTTCTTTCAGGTTCCTTAAGGTTCCGATACCTTCCATATTATTCACGATGGAAAAGGCGGCATCTTCAACAGCATCAAACAAAACCACCTGACGTTCTATATATTGAATAAACCGAAACAACAGATTAATCTGGCTTTGGGATGAGCGTCTTGCCTGATATTTTTTGAAAAAAGTATCGACGATGGTTGTTGGGTCATCGTTATTATCAAATCCTTTTTTACAGGTTTCATAAAACAAAGGCAATAAGGCCACGGTTTTTGAAAGCGAATCAAAAGGCAAGGTCATAAATATACTATTGTATATCTGATATTTTGAAAGAACGTTTTGATTAAAACGTTTCAGTTTGGGTTCTTGGGACATGACTTATATGATTGTGGATTGCCCCAAATGTATATTAATAAAATTATGATTGGTGTCTTTTGGGTTGTAAATGAAGTCTTCTATAAAATCGCCAACATTAGATGTTGTAATAGAGTTAGATTCTGGATTGATATCTGGGGTTGTAATTTTCAGTTTTAAGGCTTTTTCTACCCCAAGACGAATTAATTCGGCCTCATTGTTAAGCCCAAAGTGTTCTAAGAGCATGGCCGCCGATAAAATCGAGGCAATGGGATTGGCAATACCTTTTCCTGTTGCCTGTGGGAACGAGCCATGGATAGGCTCAAACAAGGCGTGTTTAGCGCCTACTGATGCTGATGCCAATAATCCGATTGATCCCCCAATGACACTGGCTTCATCACTGATAATGTCCCCAAATAGATTTTCTGTAAGGATGACATCAAACTGCTTAGGGTTAAGAATGAGTTGCATGGCGGCATTGTCTACAAATAAAAAGTCTAATTCAACATCCGGGTAGTCTTTTGAAATTTCAGTAACAACACGTCTCCAAAGTCTTGAGCTTTCAAGCACGTTAGCCTTATCTACCAAAGTGACTTTATTCTTACGACTTTGGGCAGCTTCAAAGGCCAATACGGCTATACGTTCAATTTCCTTCTTGGAATATTCACACAAATCTGAAGCAATTTCTCCGTCATCGCTGAGGTATTTTTTTCCGAAGTAGATGCCTCCGGTTAATTCACGATAAATGCAAATATCCGTTCCTTTAATGATGTGTCTCTTTAAAGGTGATTTATCTAGCAGCGCATCATAAGCCTTCACAGGTCTAATATTAGCATAAAGCCCTAGTTCTTTCCTAAGTTTTAGTAAACCTTGTTCTGGTCTTACCTTAGCATTAGGATCGTTGTCGTACTTAGGATGGCCAATGGCGCCAAATAATATGGCATCACTTTTTTTACATAGCTCAACAGTTGCGTAAGGTAACGGGTTATTGTATTTTTCAATAGCAACAGCTCCGACATCAGCATATACAAATTGAAAATGATGATTAAACTCAGTAGCGATAGATTTTAATGCCTTTACGGCTTGACCTGTAACTTCAGGGCCGATTCCATCACCAGGTAAAACAGCTATTTTTAGTTTCATTTAGTTTAAGCTTAATAGTTTCGAGCTTCGAAAGCTTCAATCAGTGGTTTATTATTAATAAGATAGTCGATATCATCATAGCCATTGATAAGGCAAGTCTTTTTATAGGCATCGATATCAAAATGTTCGTTTAGGTTTGAATTAACTAGTGCTATGGTCTGTTCTTCTAGGTTAACCTCTATTTCGGTTTCGGGATACGCTTCAATTGTTTGAAAAAGAATATTTAGAAAGTTCTCCGAAACTTGAACAGGAAGCAATCCGTTATTTAAGGCATTACCCTTAAAAATATCAGCAAAAAAGCTAGAAACCACAACCTTAAAACCATAGCCGGCAAGAGCCCAAGCCGCATGTTCCCTGCTTGAACCACAGCCGAAATTATTGCCAGCTACAAGGATTTCACCTGAAAACTTTGAATTGTTCAATACAAAATCTGCGTTTAGACTTCCGTTTTTATGGTAACGCCAATCTCTGAAGACGTTGTCACCAAACCCTTTCTTGTTCGTTGCTTTTAAAAAGCGCGCCGGAATGATTTGGTCGGTATCCACATTCTCAATATTCACGGGAATGGCTCTGGATGTTATGGTGTTAAATTTTTCCATTGAGTTTTATAAGATAAAAGTATCAGTTACGATTTTAGACTGCCAAAGGTTCTAAGGCGACTTTTTCTTTGGTCACATCAACAATTTTACCGGCAATTGCAGATGCTGCAGCAACTAAAGGGCTGGCTAAAATAGTTCGTGCGCCTTGGCCTTGACGGCCTTCAAAGTTTCTGTTTGAGGTTGAGACACAATAGGCACCTTCAGGAATTTTGTCATCATTCATAGCTAAACAGGCAGAACAGCCTGGTTGCCGAAGTTCAAAGCCCGCATCATTAAAAACGGTTTTTAATCCTTCTGCAATAATCTGCTTTTCAACTTGTTTACTTCCTGGTACCAGCCAAGCAGTAACGTGAGCTGCTTTTTGTTTGCCTTTTATGTAATCGGCGGCAATTCTAAAATCTTCAATCCTAGAATTGGTGCAACTACCAATAAAAACATAATCAATGGGTTTGTTGATTAGCCTTTCTCCGGCTTCAAAATTCATGTAGTTTAATGCCTTGTTAAAAGAGTTGCCTCTTTCCATAGGAATATGCCCAGAAATTTTAATTCCCATACCTGGATTGGTACCATAGGTTATCATCGGTTCTATGTCTTCTGCATCAAAGTGGTATTCTTTATCAAATACGGCATTGTCATCCGTGGGTAAGGTTTTCCATTTGGCGACTTTCTTTTTAAAGCCATCACCTTTTGGGGCAAATTTCCGCCCCTTCAAATAATTAAAAGTGGTTTCATCCGGGGCAATTATACCGCCACGCGCGCCCATTTCAATGCTCATATTACAAACCGTCATACGGCCTTCCATACTCATGTCTTCAAACACATTACCTGCATATTCGCAAAAATAACCCGTGCCAGCATTGGTGCCTATTTTTGATATGATATACAAAATAACATCCTTGGGAAGCACACCCTTCTTTAATTTTCCATTTACCGTCACCCTCAAACTTTTTGGCTTGGTTAAGAGAAGGCATTGACTGGCAAAAACCTGGGCGACCTGGCTGGTGCCAATACCAAAAGCAATGGCTCCGAAAGCACCATGGGTGGAGGTATGACTGTCGCCACAGACCATGGTTAATCCGGGCTGGGTAATACCTAATTCTGGAGCCATTACATGCACAATTCCATTGTATTTATGACCTAATTCATAAAGCTTAATATTATTTTTATTACAGTTTTTTGAAAGCTGTTCTAACTGAAGTTTGGAGAGCGCATCCTTTATGGGTTGATCTTGATTTAATGTTGGCGTATTGTGGTCGGCCGTAGCAATAATTTGCTTGGGTCTGAACACAGGGATACCGCGTTGCTCTAATTCATTAAAAGCTTGCGGGCTGGTGACCTCGTGAATGAGGTGTTTGTCTATGTATAAAATCTGTGGACCATTTTTAATAGTGCTCACCACGTGGGCGTCCCAAACTTTGTCAAATAATGTTTTTGGTTTCATCTAGGCGCTGATTTCATTATAAATTTTACTAGTCTCAATGATTTGGTGAATGTCATTGTCATTAACTTCTTTCTTTTTATCTGCGAAATCGAGGAATTTGGCATAGACTTCATCCAACTGCAGTTTGGTTAAATCATATCCTACTTTTTTAGAACGATAGGCCAAAGCCGCCCGACCACTGCGTGCCGTTAAAACGATAGCAGACTCTGTAACCCCAACATCCTTAGGATCAATAATTTCATATGTCTCTCTATTTTTTATAACACCATCTTGGTGGATACCAGAGCTATGTGCAAAGGCATTGGCACCTACAATAGCTTTATTGGGTTGAGTAAAAATGCCCATATTATCACTAACTAATTGACTTATGCCGTAAAGCATGGATGTATTAATGGCGGTGTCTAATTTTAAATCCGGATGTTGTTTTAAAACCATGACTACTTCTTCTAATGCAGTGTTGCCTGCACGCTCACCGATGCCGTTTATAGTACACTCAATCTGTCTGGCACCGTTAATTGCGCCAGCAATAGAGTTGGCTGTGGCCAAGCCAAGGTCGTTATGGCAATGCACGGAAAGAATAGCCTTGTCAATACCATTTACATTTTCCTTTAGGTATTTTATTTTTTCGCCATATTCATGTGGCAAGCAATAGCCCGTAGTATCTGGAATATTTAATACGGTGGCTCCTGCTTTAATTGCGGTTTCACAGACTCGAGCTAAAAATTCATTATCTGTACGACCTGCATCCTCGGCATAAAACTCTACGTCTTCAACAAAGGATTTGGCATACTTTACGGCGTCATAAGCACGCTCTAGAATAGCACCTTGCGTGGATTGAAATTTGTGAACGATGTGAAAATCTGAAGTCCCTATACCAGTATGAATACGTGGCCTAACGGCATATTGCAATGCTTCTGAAGCGACTCTAATGTCCTTTTGCAAGGAACGGGTTAGTCCACAAACTGTCGCATTTTTGACTAATTTTGAAATAGCCTCGACCGATTTGAAATCTCCTGGACTAGAAACAGGAAACCCAGCTTCTATAACATCTACGCCCAATGCATCTAGTTGCTCAGCAATAACCAGTTTTTGTTCTGTATTTAATTTACAGCCTGGCACCTGCTCGCCATCACGAAGCGTTGTATCGAAGATTTGAATTCTGTTATCTGACATTTTTGAAAATAAAGGTTTCTATTTCTTACGAATTTATACCTTGGTATTATCTAAATCCATTCAAAGCGATTTGATTTTACGATGTTCAAAATCGAATAAGGATTTTACAAAACTGATTTACAGGATGTTAAACTTATTTTTTGGTGATAACTAAGACACATAAAGACCATTTATTCTCTTTGGTAAAATCCTTGACCAAGTCCGAAAAGCGCCAATTCAAGTTGTACGTGGGCCGTCTCGATGTTAATTCTGATTCAAAATTTTTGAATTTATTCAACCTTCTAGATAAGTCAAAAACCTATAATGAAAGGGACATTCTAAAATCGGGATTCATAAAAAAGCAACAGTTGGCTAATGTTAAAGCCCATTTGTACAAGCAGATTTTAATCAGTTTAAAATTGAATCCGTCCCATCACAATGTGCGTTCACAGATTAGGGAACAATTAGATTTTGCATCAATTTTATACCATAAAGGACTGTACAAGCAGAGTTTAAAGATTTTAGACAAAGCTAAGGGCGTTGCTATAATCAACGAAGAAAAAAACATGGCTTTTGAGATTGTGGAGTTAGAGAAGGTTATTGAGTCACAGTACATTACCCATAGTGTATCTACCCGTGCCGATGAATTGGCTAGAGAAGCGAAACAGCTCAGCCAGGAAAATGTAATCACTAGTAGATTATCTAACTTATCCCTGCAATTGTACAGTTACATCCTAAAATCTGGATACATAAAAGATGAGGCAGAAAGTGCTAAAATTAAGAGCTTTTTTGAGAGCCATCTGCCCGAATTCGATATTTCTAAAGCAGGGTTTAGAGAAAAGTTTTGGTACTTCAAGGCACACGTGTGGTATAGCTTTTTGATGCAAGACTTTTTGAGTTGTTACAAGTTTGCTTCAAAATGGGTAGACTTGTTTCATGAAAGCGAAGCCATGATTCAGTTAAACCCTGTATTTTTCTTAAAAGGGAATAACTATCTATTGGAGTCCTTGTTTTTTCTTCAGGATAAAAAACGGTTTGATTTGCATTACCAGACGTTTGAGAATACGTTGGCCTCCAAAAGCTTTCCGAAAGATGAAAATGTTACCACACTGTCATTTCTGTATCTTAATTTTCATAAAATAAATGCCCATTTTATAGATGGTAGTTTTTCTGAAGGCATATATCTTATCCCTAAGATTGAAGACGCTTTAAAAGCCCACAACACCTATATTACTGAGCATCATAAAATGGTGTTTTATTATAAGTTTGCCAGCCTTCATTTTGGCGCCGGAAACAATAAAAAAACAATTTTTTATCTCGATAAAATCATTTCGAACAAAGCCATAATAATTAGGGAAGACCTGCTTTGCTTTTCACGCGTGCTCAATTTGGTGGCTCATTATGAAGCCGGAATTGATTATCATTTGGAAAGTCTTTTAAAAAGCACCTATAAATTCCTTATTAAAATGAATGATTTGCACAAAGTTCAAAAGGAAATGATTGCTTTTATTCGAAGGCTTCAAGATATTTACCCACATCAATTAAAGAGCGCCTTTAAAGATTTGCACGAGCGTTTAAAGGCTTATGAACATCATCCATACGAGCGACGCGCCTTTCTCTATTTGGACATTTTGTCTTGGTTAGAAAGTAAAATCGAAAATAAATCGGTACAAGAAATAATTCAATCTAAATTTGAAGCAAGGCAAAATTAGAACACTATGCGTTGGACCTTAAAATCAAAACCCAATCCTGAAACTGTAAGCGCCATAAAAAATGCGCTTAATGTCGATGCTATTGTGGCCACGCTTTTAGTGCAACGTGGTATTGATACGTACGAGAAAGCCAAGACCTTTTTTAGACCTAGTTTTGAGCATTTGCACGACCCATTTTTGATGAAGGATATGGATAAAGCCGTCTCCCGTATTGAAAGCGCCATTGCCAATAACGAAAATATTTTGGTTTATGGCGATTATGATGTGGACGGAACAACGTCTGTAGCCCTGATGTCTTCCTATTTAAAAACGAAAATACAACAAGTTGCCACGTACATTCCAGATCGCTATGATGAAGGTTATGGGATTTCGTACAAAGGCATAGACTTTGCGCACGATAATGATTTTACACTGATAATAGCCTTGGATTGTGGCGTAAAAGCGATTGAAAAAGTAGCGTATGCCAAGGAAAAAGGTATTGATTTTATCATTTGTGACCATCACCGACCTGGAGAAACTATGCCTGATGCAGTTGCTGTTTTAGACCCTAAACGCTCTGATTGCAATTATCCATTTAAAGAACTCTGTGGTTGTGGGGTTGGCTTTAAATTGATATCTGCATTGGCGCAAAAAGATGGTCAGACGCCTGAAGATTTGATGGAGTATTTGGATTTAGTTGCGACAGCCATAGGAGCAGATATTGTGCCTATTGTTGATGAGAATCGGGCTTTGGCGTATTTGGGGCTTCAAGTGATTAATACTAATCCCAGAGCTGGGATGAAAGCCATTATAGCTGAAGTCAAAAAAGATGAATTAACCATCACGGATGTGGTGTTTATCATTGCTCCACGAATCAATGCCGCAGGTCGCATGAAACATGGTAATCATGCAGTAAGTCTACTCACTGAAACGGATTTTAATATGGCTGCGCAATATGCCGTTGATATAGATGAATTTAACACAGACCGACGAGAAACGGACAAACGCATTACCGAAGAGGCTTTAGCACTTATTGAAAAGAATAATGAGCAAGAAGGCTATACAACTGTGGTGTATCAAGAGGATTGGCACAAAGGTGTTATTGGTATTGTCGCTTCCCGATTGATTGAAACTTACTATCGCCCCACATTGGTGTTTACTAAAAGTGGTGATAAGCTAGCGGCCTCTGCACGGTCTGTATCAGGATTTGATGTGTATAATGCTCTTGAAGAATGTTCAGACTATATTGAACAGTTTGGTGGGCATAAATATGCTGCCGGATTGACCTTATTACCTGAAAATTATGAAAAATTCAAAGCCAAGTTTGAAGCGGTAGTCGCCAATAGCATAGATCCTAAACTGCTGACACCAGAATTGAAGATTGATGCTGAAATTGGTTTGAATCAAATAGATCAAAGACTGTATAGAATACTCAGTCAGTTTGCTCCATTTGGTCCAGGGAATATGTCGCCTGTATTTATGTCATCCAACTTAAGGGATACAGGCTACGGCAAATGTGTTGGCGAGGATGATAAACATTTACGGTTAACAGCAACCCAAAAAGGACTAGGCAAAATAGTTGCAATAGGTTTCGGGTTGGGCGATAAATGCGATTTAATTACGAATGGAAAATCATTTTCTGCCGCTTATAGTATTGACGAAAACCATTGGAATGGTAATGTAAGCCTTCAACTTAAATTGAAGGATATAAAATAAAAATAAGACCTGTCAGGTTTCCAAAACCTGACAGGTCTGAAAATTAAACCTGTGAGTAAAACCGACCCATACCAAGCCTTACGCCACAAAGAATTCAACATTTTTTTATTGGCGCGCTTTGCTTTAGTATTTGGTTGGTCCATGCAGTTTGTTGTTATAGAATGGCAGGTATATGCCATGACTAACGATGAATTAAGTCTCGGAATTATTGGGCTATGTGAGTTTGTCCCCGCCTTTCTTCTAGCGCCGTTTGCTGGTCATATCGTTGATAAAAAAGAAAAACGAAACTTGTTTGTGCTCTGTATCGCTCTATTTTCTTTGATAAGTTTCGGGCTGTATTGGCTGACGTCTGAAACCATTGAGTTGCAGTGGAAAACCAACCGAATTTTATACTGTATTTATGGGTTGATCTTTTTTGGAGGTGTACTGCGTGCTTTTTTCGGACCAACCATATTTTCATTAATTGCACTAATTGTTCCTAAAAAGGCTTATCCCAATGCAGCCACATGGAGTAGTAGTACTTGGAAAGGTGCAAGCGTGTTTGGTGCACTTTGCGGGGGATTTTTAATTGCTTGGATTGGGGCGCATCATACATTAGGCATCATTTTCGCTTTGGTAATGTTAGCCTTGTTCTTAGTGTTTTTCATTTCCAAAAAACCAATACTGAACAAGCGCATCGGAGAATCTGTTGGCGATAGTTTAAAAGCAGGTTTGCGATTTGTCTTTAATGACAAAGTGATTTTAGGCGCTTTAACTCTGGACATGATTGCCGTTTTGTTTGGAGGTGCTGTTGCTATTTTTGCTGTCTTTGCCAAAGATGTTTTAGATGCAGGGCCTAAAGGCTTCGGATTGCTGAATGCGGCGCTTTCAACAGGAAGCATTGTTGCCATGCTTGCAACAACTTATCTTCCGATTACAAAAAGTACGGGAAAAAAGCTATTGATTTCCGTATTTGGGTTTGGCCTCTTTATGATCGTTTTTGGCGCTTCAAAATTATTATGGCTGAGTGTTTTGGCCTTGTTCTTTTCAGGAGTGTTTGATGGTATTTCAATGGTAGTGCGTCAAACCATTTTGCAGATTAAAACACCAGATGAAATGCGTGGCCGTGTTGGTGCTGTTAATTCTATGTTTGTAGGGTCGTCTAACGAATTGGGTGCCCTAGAAAGTGGCATTGCTGCCAAGATTTTTGGGGCGCCTTTAGCCGTTATGTTGGGCGGTACGGTAACACTAATTGTTGTTGGGGTAATTGGTATTAAAAACACAGCGTTAAGGGAACTCGATTTAACCAAAGATGTTAAAGAACATCAGGCGTCTCCTTCAGAATAAGTTTTCAATTCTAATGTTTTCCCATCGAATTCGCCATAGGTGAAATACTGAATCCAGTCGCCGAGATTTACGTATTTTGAACGCTCGTTCAATTGAATTTCTAATGGTAAATGGCGATGGCCAAATACAAAATAATCCCGATGCTGTTGTTCTAGTTTTCGTTTGGAGTATTGAGCTAACCATTCGTTGTCTTCACCAAGAAATTTAGCATCGTCATCGCCCGAAATCATTTTGTTCTTTACAGAAAAGTACTGTGCAATACGCATTCCAATATCAGGATGCCCCCATCGGAACAACCAGTTGAAAAACGGACTTTTGAAGACCTTTTTCATACGTTTGTAACCTTTGTCATGTGGTCCCAAGCCATCACCGTGTCCTATAAAAAAAGAAGTGCTCCCTGAGATGAAATCTTTTGGGCCGTGATAAACAGGAATGCCTAACTCTTCTTCAAAATAACCATTCATCCATAAATCGTGATTACCAACAAAATAGTGGATGGGAATACCTGAATCAGCAATTTCGGCAAGTTTACCTAATGTACGTGTAAAGCCTTTTGGAACAACGGTTTTATATTCAAACCAAAAATCGAACAAATCGCCTAGAAGAAATATAGCTGCTGCATCTTTTTTGATCTCGTCCAACCAAGCCACGAATTTTTTTTCGCGCGGTAGCGAAGCCTTAAAATCTGGAGCGCCTAAATGATTGTCAGATGCAAAATAAATTTTCTTGCCTTCAGGAATTGTTATGTGTGTGGCTTCAATCATTATCACTGGCAAACCATTCTGCGAATGATGTTGCGGTCTCTTGAAGTTTTAAGGAGTGAAGGTAAATATTAGCTGGTAGGTGTTTCTTGATTTTTTTAGCAAAGTCAATGACCATCATTTCGCTAGTCGGCTGGTAATCTACCAAAAGAACGTTGTGTCCGCGGTCCTGGAGTTCCTTGGCAAGTTGAACATGGGGTGTATTTTTATTGAAAACCGTAGCGTGGTCAAAGACATCTACAATTTCTTGTTTTACGATTTTCTTTAAATCTCCAAAGTCTATGACCATTCCAAACTTTACGTTAGTGATATCGTTGATAGGTGTTCCGATAACAGTAACATCTAGGCGGTAACTGTGTCCGTGGACGTTTTTGCATTTACCGTCATAACCGTAAAGGGCGTGGCCAGTTTCAAATGAAAACTGCTTTGTAATCCTAATGTTACTCATTAACGTCTGCGATTTCGATTTACAAAATACACGACAATCAAGACGATTGCCAAGACTAAAAACAACATGTTATCCATAATCCAAATAATTGAAACGTTAGTTACTGCCGTAAATTTAAGGGTTTTGGGCTAGTGGTCGGAAGGTTTTGTAAAATTTTATAAGCAAAGGCACGCCTCGCGCAACAATCCAGAGAGTGAACGCGATGAAGATGCCGTAAAGTTGTAGCTCAAGACTATCTAGCCAGAGCAACAAGGGCACAAAAACCAAAAAGGTAGCGCCCAATAGTATGTTACGCAGGTATTTCATCCAGCCTAGACCTTTAAACATACCATCAAAAATAAAGGCGATAGCACAGAGGGGTTGCATGGCTAAGACAATCCAGAAGATATCATAAAAGGCGTTTAAGACTTCGGGTTCGTTAGTGAAAATTCGGCCTATAGGATAGTAAAATAGTGCGCCAACCAAGGCCATAAGTAATCCTGAAATCACGCCAAATTTTATTAACTTTTTGCTAAGTTTTATTAATTCTGAATACGATTTGGCACCATACAACCGACCTGACAAAATGTTTCCCGCACTGGCATAACCATCAATTAAAAAGGCGCCAAAGAACCACAGATTTATTGCGATAGTATAAGCGGCGATGTAGACCGTTCCGTAGTCGGTGGCATAACTTGTCGCAAAATACAAGGTTGTATTTAAAGCCAATGTTCTAACAAAGAGATTTAAAATCATTAATGAAAAACGCTTGATTTCCTTGTTAAACGGAAATGAGACAATGACTGGAATATCCGTTTTTTTCAAAATATAATAGAGCGATAAAAGCGCCATTAAAAGTTGGGCAAATACGCTGGCATAAGCTGCACCTTTTATGTTCATGGGGTCGATATAGCCTTCAATACCATAGACCAGAATGACATCTAAAATAATATTGGCCACAGCCCCGATGATAGCAATAATCATGGGGTGAAAGGTGTTCTGTAAACCTCTAAACGTTCCGAAAACGGCTATGGTAAATAAGGTAAATGGAAATCCAAACACCCTAATTTTATAATAGTCATTACAATAAGCAAGTGTGGTGCCTTCAGCATTGTAAAAGCCAAAAATCTGTTCCGAAAATGGATAGGTTAATAGAATGATAAGGACACTTAAGCTGGTTATTAAAAAAATAGCTTGGCTTGGTAAGTTTTTCACTGCTTCTAATTTTCCAGCGCCGAGGTATTGTGAAATAATGGATGAAATTGCGCTTCGGGTTTGGCCCAATACCCAAATCAGCATCGATAAAAAGGTGCTGACTATACCAACAGCGGCCAAAGATTCTGTGGCATTAAAGTCTATATTTCCAACGATGGCGGCGTCAGTTAAGGATAAAATAGGCTCTGAAATTCCAGAAATCAAAGCAGGAATGGCCAATTTGTTAATCTGCTTTGTGCTTAAGATAGTCATAAAACCAATTCGTAACAGTAGAATGGATGTTCACTCTGTTTCGGGAAATAGATATTCCCCAATCGCTGATATCCGCGATGTTCATAGAACTTTTGATTTCTTGTATTTTGAGAAAAAGTATCGAGACGAACAGAATCAAAAAAATGCTTTTCAGCATACGCTTCAGCAAAATTCATAAGTTGTTGCGCGTAGCCTTGACCTTGATAATTAGGATGAACGGCTAGACGATGGATATACAGATTTTTGTCATTGGGAGTTAACCATTGTATGGGAATGTACTCATCATCCATATGGGTGGAGCAGACTAAAGTACCTATAATCTGTTCTTTGTTTAAAAGTACATAGAGTTCTGAGCGTTCCACATCGTTTTCAAAAGCAGACCGGCTTGGGTAATGTTCGTTCCATTGAAATATGCCCTTGCTTATCATGTGTTTAGCACAAGCCTTGGTCAGTTCTAAGATGGGTTCGATATCGGCTTGGTTGGCCTTTCGTATCATTAAATAATCGTACTTTTGCCACCAAAGTTAGACCTTAATTTCGGAATTATGAAAAATATACTCGTTCCTGTTGGCTCCTCAAAAAATGCACAAAGTCATTTGCAATATGCTATTGATTTTGCTTCAGAATTTGATGCTAAAGTTTATGTGGTTCAGATTTACAATGTGTACACCAAAGCGGGTACCATGATAAAAGTTGACCATATTTTGGAGCGTGAAAGCCAGAGCTTTTTAGACGGCCACGTTGCTTCCGTAGACAAAAAAGGCGTTGAGGTGATTACTAGAGTCTTTAAAGGGAAATTGATTGACACCTTAGAGCTAGCCTGCAAAGCATTGGATATTGATTTAATTGTGCTCGAACCGAGAACCAATTCCATTAAGGATGAAGTTTATCTCGGAAAAACGTCTGGAAAAATCGTGAAGCAAACGCAAATCCCAGCATTGATTGTTCCAGAAAATTATAGTTTCAAACCGATTGAATCTATTTTAATGGCCGTTAAATCAGCCATCATCAAAAAGGACAATGCTTTAAATCCGTTGTTATCCATCAGGTCTAGATTTAATTCAACATTGAATTTATTATTGGTAAAAACACCGTTTTATAATGAAGGTGATTTTGATATAGATGATGCTTTAAAGAGTTCAGTTTCTGACACAAAAATTACGGAGAACGCAACGACCTTTCAAGGGTTGTTGGAACATAAAATAAGTTTTGACCCAGGTTTAATTTGTGTAGTGAGACGCCAGCGTGGGTTTTTCACCAAACTTTGGGAAGACAACACCATTCTAAAAAAAGATTTTCACAGCTCTACTTTACCGGTTTTGGTATTGCGAGGTTTAAAATAGATAGTATATTTACGACTGAATTTTGGGGATGTAGCTCAGTTGGCTAGAGTGCTTGACTGGCAGTCAAGAGGTCACGGGTTCGAATCCCGTCTTCTCCACAAAAAATCCGCTATAAGCAATTATGGCGGATTTTATATTTAATAAAACTCTGAAAATCAATAGATTAAATCGTAACTTATTGATTTACAGTTTTTTTCTTATGTTAGCAGTCCCAAATCTAGACTAACCATGAAGCTTATACTTCTAATCACCTACGTATTAGCGGGTAATTTGCTGGCACAAAATGAAGCTTTTGACCCCGAAAAAAGTAAGGGCCAACTGTACGAGTATGCCCAATATGTTAATACAGGAAATCATCAGTATTCTATTGATGATATTCGCTCTAATTCCATACTTGAATTTAAAGAACTTAATTCCGAAAACCACAGTTTCGGCTTTACGTCGGATGAGTATTGGGTGACTTTCCAACTTAAAAATAGTTCTAACGAAAAGTCGACATATTATCTCGAAACAGCCAGACCAATTACCGATGTCGTAGATTTATTTCAGATTAATGGCGCCAAAATTGAGCGTTTTAGAAGTGGTGACCAAATTGATTTTGAAGACCGCCAAGTTCAACAGCGACAGACGGTCTTTAAGTTAGAGTTGCCTGCAAATTCTACACTGCAATTTTACATTAATACCACAAGTGACGGCGAAACTATCAATATGCCGTTGACCTTATATTCGCAAGATGAGTTTCTCAACGTCAATTACAAGCAACAGCTATTTATGGGCTTGTTCTACGGTTTACTGTTTTTGGCAGGGCTTATTTACCTGTTTTTCTATAGTAGTTTACGCGAAAAAACCTTTTTGTATTATTCGCTTTATGTGTTTTCCATCGGATTTATGCAATCTGCCTTAGACGGATATATCTATCAGTATTTTTTACCAAGTGGCGGGTTTTTAAATAGTAGAATGGTATTGATTACGGCCTTGAGTTCCAATTTTTTCTTACTGAAGTATTGCGAATATTTCCTGAAAATAAATGTGCAGTTAAAGTCCTTTAAAAAAGGCTATAACATTGCCTATGGTATCATAGCTGTACTGTTTGCTATGGTGTTTATTAGCCCAAGAACCTTAGAATTAACCTATCCTATAAGCAATGTCAATGGGCTATTTAGCCTGGTTTTAATTTTAGCATCTTTATTTACGTTGCGCTTTAAGAAAATTGAAATAGACCGGTATTTCTCCATCGGAATTTTCTTTTTGGTTGTGGGGCTTCTCGGGTTTGTTTTAAATAACCTAAGTGTTATCCCAAACAATTTTTACACTTTGAACAGCGCCAAATTTGGCTCGGGCTTTGAGGTTATTTTCCTATCCTTATCGATGACGAATTTAATTCGAAAACTGCGAGAGAATCACGAGCACTCACAAGAATTGGCACTTCAAAAGTCTGAAGAAATCAGTGAAATGAAGACCTTTTTTATGTCTAACATCAGTCACGAGTTTAGAACGCCAATTAATGCCATTATGGGTATTGTCCAAGCCGAAATAGGAAATTCCAATAACTCATTAGAACAACGCAAACAATACGAAATCATTAAAAATGCTTCGGTAAGTCTCTTAAGTAACGTCAATGATGTTTTGGATTTTGAGCGGATTGAAAAGAACCAATTGGAGCTCAATAAGAGCTATTTTAATCCATCAATTTTACTGAACCAAATCAGTAATAATTGGAAAACAGAAGCCCAAAATAAAGGTCTGAATTATTCATTTGAAATGGACCATGAAATCCCAACGTCTATTTATGGTGACCCTGATAGGTTTATTCAAATCATCAATAACATCCTGGCGAACGCCGTAAAATTCACTAATGAAGGTTCGGTAAAATTCAAACTAAAATGTTTGATTCAACCAGATGAGATGTGCCGATTTTCGTTTCAGGTTTCCGATACGGGTATTGGTATGGACGAGGAGAGTAAGAAGACTTTGTTTGAAAGTTTCAACCAAATGCGCCATAACCATAAGCGAAATTTTGGAGGTATCGGCCTAGGATTGACTATTGTTAAACATCTTATTTTCTTGTTTGACGGCCAACTTAAAATCGATAGTGAAATAGGTAAAGGCACAGATGTGTTTATTGACATCCCGATGAAATACAAGAAAAAAGAAGTAACAGCGCCACAAGAAGTCAATAATGAACAGGCATATCATATCTTGGTTGTGGAGGACAACAAGATGAATCAATTGGTAATGCGTAAGATGCTAGGGAGCGTGCCTAATGTTACTTTTGTTGTCGTAAATAATGGACAAGAGGCTTTAGATGCCCTTAAAACCGAAGTTTATGACGTTATTCTTATGGATTTGCAGATGCCAATAATGGACGGCTACGAAGCTACTGAAAAAATTAGAAGCGGTTTCCTTGGTGCGGATATTGAAAACCTGCCGATTATCGCTGTTACGGCCGATGCCATGCAAGAAACCAAGCAACGCGTGTTTGAGTTGGGTATGAATGATTATCTGACTAAGCCAGTAGACAAGGCACTTTTATTCGAAAAAATCCATCAAACAAAGTATAAGTCTAAACTTCAGATTGCTTAAGAAAGTGTGTGATTTCTTCACATACGGTTTTGAGTTCAGGCGATAAATCATCCGATTCCCAAGGCTGTTTTGTGTTGAACACATGGTCAGCATTTTCAATGATTACCAGTTTACTATCTGGTTTCCATTCATATAAGTTCAAAGCTTCATCCATTGAAATAGATGTGTCTTTATTGCCATGAATGATTAGCGTTGGAATCGTCAACCGTTTTACAGCAGATTCAATATGAAGGCGTTCTTCATTCGCTTTAAAATCCTCGTAAAATTGAAAATAATGTGGCATATCTTGGTTTGTTCGCCCATTTCTCACATATTTTACGCCATCTTTTTGCCAACGTTCCAAGTCGCCGATGGTTGAAGAGCGCTTTCCGAAATTACAAACGCTGGCGAGCGTAATTACACGTTTTATTCTAGAATCTTCTGAAGCATGAAGCAGTACTATTCCACCACCACGACTGTGACCAATGGTAGAAATCTGACTAACATCAATATGATTGTCATGCTTGAATTCATTTTGAACCCAATCCACAACACCGTGCAAATCCTCTAACTCTTTGGTGTAATTATTATTCCCAAAAGCCTCTAAATCCGGAAAGTCAATCGGGTTTTCCATTGTTCCGCCATTGTGTGAAAAATTGAATTTTATAACACAAAACCCTGCATTAGCAATAGCATCCGCCATGAGATTCCAAGCACCCCAATCTTTGTAGCCTTTATAACCGTGACAAAAAATGACTATGGGTTGCGTTTCGGATTCATTATGCCTTAGGTCAATTAAAATGGGCTTTTTATTCGGACGTTCAAGAATGTGTTCTATAAATATCATCGGTCGAGTTCTTTTTCAATAAAATCAATGTTAGGATTACAGATTTCTGAAATCAAAGTTTTAAGTTGAATCGTGAATCGGTCTAAGATAGCTTCAGAAATTTCGGTTTGCGTATTTCCTTTTTCAGACTTGTCGGTAAATTTTAAGAATCCTGATTTCAAGTTTTTAAATGAAATAATACCGCCTTCAACCGGGAGCGTTAATCGATTGGCGTTTTTCATCATCAGCGCATAACTCAAGACCTGAAAGGATTTGCTGTACTTGTCGTAATCCGTAATGAGCGCGTCCCAATCTGCAACGGTTACTTTGGCTTGGTCGACTCTACCCGATTTGTAGTCGATAATTCTGGTTATTCCATTTAGCTTATCGATTCGGTCCACTTTCCCTGTTAAGTAAACAGGAAAATCAAGATGTTCAATATCTATTTTTATACGTTCTTCGGTTTCAATGGCAACGATTTCGATGACATTACCCTTTTTAAGGAGGTCCAATTCCTGTTCTAAAAAATTCGACACGTAACGCTTAGCAATTTCATAGATGATAAGGTTCTTTCCGTACTTTATAGCTTGAAGATTGTAAAGCTGTTCAAAATGAAATTTCACTTTAGAATCCAAGCGTTTTTTAAAGTCCTTGATATGGTCTTCGCTAAGAAGTTCACCTTCTAATGGCTTATAAAAATCTTCGAGTGTATTGTGAATCACAGACCCCAAAGTATTTGAAGCGACGGTTTCTTCAACCTCGTTCATGTCTGAAACACCTAATATTTTCTGATGATAAAAATCAATCGGATTACGGATGTAATTAGTCAGCGACGAGGATGAAAACCCTTTTTCAGCAATGGCTTTTAAACTGGTTATGACCGCTTCGGTTTTTTGAATTTGTTTTAATTCAGAAACGGATTGCGGTACAGGAACGATGGTGTTTTTCAGTTTCACATCATGAATACCTTCCAAGCTCAACTGTTTTACAAAACGGCTCGGTTCGCCACCTTTTAAAACATCTGGCTCAGTATTATAAAGAATGTAGATGTTTTTGGCGCGTTGTAAGAGCCTATAAAAGTGATAGGTGTAGACCGCATCTTTTTCTTTATAGGTCGGTAGGGCATTTTCTAATTTTACATCGTATGGAATAAACGAATTCTGACTTTTCCCTGCTGGAAGTAAGCCTTCATTAACGGATGTAATGATGAGGTTTTCGAAGTCGAGTACGCGAGTTTCCAGCATACCCATAATCTGTAGGCCCTGAAACGGTTCTCCAATAAAATCTAAGGTTTCAGAATTCAACAATTCATTAAAAATAAGCTGTAAACTCTTTAGGTCTTTTAGGTAGGGATAAGTCTTGTTGAGGTTTGAAAGCTCGTTAAAAAGCGTGTAAAATCTATAGCAATATTCCAACGGAAGACGGTCTTCTTTGGATTCTTCATTAAGCGAGGCCTTTAGCGTATAGATAAGCGATAAAACGTTTTCTAAAGCAGTGCCTGTTTGGTTGTTCCAATCGCCGAATAGAAGTTTGAGAAGTGTTTTATCAGCTTTGTTCTGGCTGAGAATATCTCCAATGCTTAATCGTGTTAAGTTGTTTTTATAGATATAGGATTTTAGTGCGTGCTGTCCAACAAGAAGGCGTTGTATGGACTCGTGCGAAATAATATCAATAACATCTTTGTAATAGATGCTTTCTGAACGGTTGCTTTGTAAGCTAAAAAGTTTGTGAAACAAACTGGCCAAAGGGGTTGCGCGTAAAGGAAATCCCATAGTGACATTGGCGGATTTCACTTCTTTAGGTATAGAGTTTAAAACTGGAATCAACAAGCTTTCCTCGCCTAGCACAACGGCTGTGTTGGCAAGTGTTTTGTGTTTTAAGGTCAGGACTTTTAATAGTTGCCCTACCTGTTTGGCCTGCCCGATAGATTTGGCGCAACCAATGATTTCTATATGTTTTTGGTGACTATAGTATTGTGATTTCCAATGAAAGGGATTTTCGTCAAAATAGGACCAAGACTTAAGGTGTCCCCTGATGAAATATCCTGCATCATGAATTTCATTCTCTAAAAAATGGGCGTCAACATCCCAATAAATATTTGCAGAATCTGACTTTAGAAGATGCTGTATGATTTGAGATTCAGCGGTATTTAAGGCATTAAATCCTAAGAAAATATGATGGCTTTTTGTGCCTTCAGAATACGACTTCAAATTTGAAACAGCTTCTCGATACATTAAGCCTTGATAAGCAACACCTTTTTCAATAAGCGTATCTTTTAGTGAATTATAATAGGTTTTGAGGTTGGCCCAAAAGGAGAGATATCGTGCTATAAGTTGAGTTCTGTTATCTTCATTGGCCCAATGTGATTTCAGTTCTTGAATGTCCTTTAGATAGTCAAAAATTTGATTAGATTCTATAAGATACCGGTCTATCTCATTAAAATCCTGAATGATAATCTGTGCCCATTTTGCAAAGCTTTCAAACGATTCAACATCTTTTTGGGGCGTGACCTTAAGATAGACCTTATAGAACTCAAAAAGAAGTTCTGTATTTGAAATTGGGTTTAGTTCCGATAGTTGTTCCACAAACTCTTCAATACTTAAAATTAAAGGTGAAAATGTGGTTTCAGTAACGGATTCGGCTAAGCTTTTTTTTAGTTGGGTTCCAGCACGTTTACTAGGGAGCACAAAAATGAGATTTTTAAAATCAAAGGATTTTGATAGTACTGATTTTAAGACCTCATCTATGAATGTTTGCATTGTATAAAAATAAAAAACGCTTCGGATTCCCGAAGCGTTTTTCTTAATCTATATGAGTTAGTTACAACTTATTCTTTTACCAAGTTGATTTCTACACGTCTGTTTTGAGCTCTACCAGCTGCAGTGTTATTAGAAGCGATTGGACGCTCTTCACCGAAACCTCTAGAGTTTAATCTAAATGGATCTACACCGTTAGCAGTTAAATAATCTTTAACAGAAGCTGCTCTTCTATCAGATAAGCCCATGTTGTAAGAATCAGAACCTCTACTATCAGTATGACCTTCTACTTGGAATTTCGCAGATGGGTACTCGTTTAAGATTTTGATAATATCATTAAGTGTTTGTGCAGACTCAGGCTTGATTGTTGCTTTAGCAGTATCAAATAAGATTGTTCTTGCATATTCATTCAATTGATCTTGTACTTCTTGAGTAACGATTTCTGGACATCCGTTATTTGCAGCTGTACCAGCTTCGTTAGGACATTCATCATCTTTGTCTAATATCCCGTCACCATCAGAATCTGGCCAAGGACATCCATTGTTAGCAGCAGGTCCTGCTTCGTTTGGACACTTGTCGTCACCATCAGCAACACCATCGCCGTCAGCATCTGGACAACCCATTAAAGATTTTAAACCTGTAACAGTAGGACATTTATCGTCCTTATCCATTACACCATCACCGTCAGTATCTGGGCAACCGTTAAATTCAGCTAAACCTGGAGTATTTGGACAATCGTCTTTAGAATCTTGGATTCCATCGCCGTCTGTATCAGGACATCCGTTAAATGCTTCTAATCCAGCAACTTCTGGACATGCATCATCTTGATCGTAAATGCCGTCGCCGTCAGTGTCTTTTCCACCGAATTTAAATGTCACACCAGCAGAATGTTGAAAATGTTTTGGCAAATAATCCTCAAATGAATGTTTGTATGCAGATTGTAAATCAATAGCAACTTTTTCACTAACCCAAAATCTAAGACCCAGAGTTCCGTTTAAAGTACCTGCGCCAATATTATCAACCCAGGTATAACCACCACCGACTCCTAAATATGGGTCGAAGACATTCGAGTTAAGCAAATTTTGGAAACTATAACTCACTGCCCCATCAACTGCGTAATAAGTTAAATCATCAACTCGATTAACAGTTTCTTCACCAGTCAAAGGATTTCTGTTTTCACCAAATTTGTCTATACGATTTAATGATCCTGCGGCAGTAAAAGTAAATCCGTCACTTAAATAACGAGAGACCGCTAGCCTAGAGACGAATGGAAGAAAATTCCAGTGATCGTTTGCATTAAAAAATTCATCGAAGTAATCACCCTGTGGAAGATCTTCACCTACAGGATAAACGTCTACGGCATTTACACCAAGACTAACCGCCCAAGGGTTGTTTGCATCCTGAGCATTTGCAGTAGTAAAGCTTAATGCTAACAATGCTACAAATAATAATCTGCTAAGATTTTTCATATTCTAATTAATTTTGATTTTAAGTGTTAATTAAAGACAAATGTAAGTTGTTAAATATTATTAACAAAGATAATTTCGCAAAAAAAATGAAATAAGGTACTATTTTTGGGCATTGAGCACAATTATGTCTAACTGATTATTTCTAGAATTCGCCCAACTTTAACAAAAGCATGTATAGCTTTATCTAAATGTTCTTTATCGTGCGCTGCTGATAATTGTACTCTTATTCTTGCTTTTTCTTTAGGTACAACAGGAAAGAAGAATCCGATGACATAGATGCCTTCTTCCAATAACATATTCGCCATTGTCTGGGAAAGTTTGGCATCATATAGCATAACAGGCACAATCGCCGAGTCGCCATCAATGATGTCAAATCCAGCATCTTTCATGCCTTGCTTAAAGTAATTTGTGTTTTCTTCCAATTTATCTCTTAATGAGGTATCGTTTGAAAGCATATCAAACACCTTTAGCGAAGCACCAACAATAGCAGGGGCCAATGAATTCGAGAATAAATAAGGTCTAGAACGCTGTCTTAAAATCTCAATGATTTCTTTTTTAGCCGTGGTATAGCCACCCATAGCTCCACCCATGGCCTTACCAAGTGTTCCGGTAATGATATCTATTCGGCCTAATACACCTTTTGCTTCCAAAGTTCCGATACCAGTCTCTCCAATAAATCCTGTAGCATGGCATTCGTCTATCATTACCATAGCATCATATTTATCGGCCAAGTCGCAAATGTCATCTAAGGGCGCTACTAATCCGTCCATGGAAAAAACACCATCGGTAACAATTATTTTATGACGGGCACCATTTTTATTGGCTTCTTGTAGTTGCACCTCCAAATCAGCCATATTATTATTTTTATAACGATAACGAGCCGCCTTGCATAAGCGCACACCGTCAATTATTGAAGCATGATTTAAAGAATCTGAAATTATAGCATCTTCTTTCCCAAGCAAAGGTTCAAAAACACCACCATTGGCGTCAAAGGCTGCGGCATATAGAATAGTGTCTTCTGTGCCATAGAAGTCGGCAATCTTTTGTTCCAATTGTTTATGGATATCTTGAGTTCCACAAATAAACCGCACGGACGACATCCCAAAACCATGTGTTTCCATAGTATCTTGAGCGGCTTTTATCACGTCTGGATGCGAAGAAAGCCCCAAATAATTGTTAGCACAAAAGTTAAGTACTTTTTCCCCTGTAGAAAGTGTAATTTCAGCACCCTGAGGGGATGTTATAATGCGCTCTTCCTTAAAAAGCCCCGCCTCTTTGATATCTTGAATTTCGTTTTGTAAATGTTGTTTTATAGAACCGTACATAGTGTGTTTTAATGTGATTTCACAAAGTTAGCATTAAAAGTGCACAATCTCAATCTCATCGGAGACATAGACTAAAATTTTATGTTTTACCGAATAACCCATTTTTTCAATTGTAGTAGTGTAGGCGTCTAATTGCGATTTGTGCTCCACCTTATCTTGACCTGTTTTATAATCGATGAGTACGGCTTCCTTGCTAGAGATAACCAAACGGTCGGGTCGTAGAATGATACCATCTTCTGAAAAGATATCACGTTCATTATAAATATCGTAATCTTTTGAAAAATAGGACGACAAATCAGGATGCGTAATAATTTTTTTTAATGTTAATTTGAAAGTATCGCTATCTTCAGACTTAAACTCACCTTTATTCAAAAATTTTTGAATCGTTTTATCCAAGTCCTCTATGGTAACAATTTCAGCCATCATATCATGGATAAGTGTTCCATAGGCTTTTGCTTCTTGTTGTTCAGAATCCCATAATCGGCCTGCATTGGTGGCGATATCCAGCTTATGGTCCGCTTTATTTGAAGAGACAAACTCATCAAGTAAAACTGTATTTGAAACCTCTTCTTTATAGTCTGAAACTTTGGTGCTATCCCCAAAAGTGTAGTTCATTTGGCTATCATTCCACAAACCAGAATGCTGTAAAAACCGAATCAACCATCCTGAATACGATTTATCGCTAACCACGCCTTTTGAAGACACATCATGCTTTGCCAACACATAAAGTTGTTCCACAGCTCTGGTCAAAGTGACATATAGCAGATTGATACTATCCAACCGCAATTCTGCCTGACGTCGGTCATATATCGCTTTTCCGATGTCGCCAAAGCTTTCAAAATCTTTGTTGAGATTCAGGAGAAATTCATCAAATCCGCAATAGGTTTCTGCATCTAAAGGATGCCACGCTTTGGCTTCAATGTCTTCGTATATATTCTGATTGGCAAACGGAAAAATCACAACAGGGAACTCCAAACCCTTGGATTTGTGGATGGTCATAATTCGTACTGCATCCTGGTTTTCTGGAGACACAATGCTCGCCGAATCCTTCTGCTCATCGTAGTAGTCCAAAAAGTCATTAAGCGTGGATAATTGCTTTTGGTTGAATTCTAGAACCATTTCCAGAATGCCCTGAACGTAAGCATCAGCTTTTTCCATAAACCCGAAAGCCCTTAGAATGGCTTCAGAAAGTTCGAATAAATTAGTTTGCAATAACGCTTCAAACGACAGGTGAATGTTGTGTTCTTTCAGTAATTCGAATATGTGATTCGTATCTGAATCAACAATGATTTTCAAAAATTGATGCTTGTTTTCAATTTTAAAACTATCAGCCAAAAAGTAAGCGAGCTGTAATTTGTGGTTTGGTTCTTCGGGTTGATTTAAAAACCGTAAAAATGCAATCAGAAACTGAACACTCTTGGCGTTGGATAGCAACAACGTTTCAGATGAAATTATCGGAATGTCATTAGCACTCAAATGCTCGGCAATGGCAACACCTTCTTTCTTTTTTCGGATTAAAACACAAATGTCACCAAGTTTGAAACCTTTGTCTTGGCAGTCGTCAATAATCTCTAAAACCCGAACGGGGTTGACTTCAAATTCTTCGGTTTTGTCAGCAAAGTCCAAAAATTCCAAAGCGACAAAACCCTCTTTTTCAATCCTCTTCTGTTGCTTGGCTTTGCGGTAAAGATTGGCGTAGGAGTCCGTTTCAAAAAAATGCTGAGCTAAAAATGAAAACAAGTCGTTATTGAAGTCTACAACGGCTTTAAAACTTCTATAGTTGGTATCTAAAGGCTCCAACTCTGGCATAACCTGAAACGGTTGTGCAGTACCATCTATGATATCCATAAATTGTTCGGCCTTTCCACCTCGCCAACGATAAATGGATTGTTTGGCATCACCCAAAAGCATAGTGCTTCCGTAGGTTGAGGAAATAGCGTTGTCTAGCAAGGGCACCAAATTTTGCCACTGGCTGACAGAAGTATCCTGAAATTCATCAATAAAATAATGACGAAATTTTTCACCTAAACGCTCATAAATAAACGGAGTCGGCTGGTCTTTGATTTCATTGCCGATAAGTGTATTAAATTCTGAAATAAGGATTTTATTCTCGTCGAGTTTTATGAGTTCCACTTCGTTCTGAATGGCGCTCAACACAGAGAGCGGAACGATATTTTTGTAAATCGCTTTTTGAAATTTTAATTGAGACACATCTTGTTTTGTCTGCTCAAAAGCAGAAATTAAATCTTCGGCAATGGCATCGATACTGGCCTTTGTGTCTTCGGACTTTGAAGCGGGATATAATGACTTCTCTCTTAAACTCAATGCCCAGCCTGCTTCATAATTTATGGTGAGGATTAATTGGCTTAGTTTCAAAAAATAGTTGGGCAAATAAGCGCGAGAGCCTCCTGCAAAATCTTCAAACTGTAAATCTGCTGAAGCTATTTTTTCTAATGCACTTTCAGCAGTTTTAATAATTTCAGATTCTAGCGACTTGGTTTGCTTGATGATTTCAGACTTTAGACAATCAAAATCAGCGAGCGATTTGTCTTTTAAGGCTTTGACCGATTCTTGCGAATTGGCATCTATAAGTAGTTTTGCAATTTTATTGAAGTCGTAGCTAATGTCCCAACTTTTGTCGTCATCCGCTTTTTCAATGGCAAAGGCAACAAGTAGGTTAGTGAGTTTTTGGTCCGTTCCGGCTTTGGCAATGAGATTATCAACAGCCTTGTTGAGCAGGTCATCGACTTTAGTTTCTACTTCAAAATTAACAGGTAATTTAAGGTCGTATGCAAACGTGCGAATTACCCGATGCGTAAACCCATCGATGGTAGAAATATCGAAACCACCATAATTATGTAAAATATAGTAAAGTGTGTCTTTGGCTCTTTTTTTTAATTCGCTGTGCGAAATATTGAGTGTTTCGCTTAACTCCGAGAACATGGGGTGCGGTTCTGAACCAATTTCAAATTTTGAAAAAAGGCTCAGCATATCAATGATTCTGGTTTTCATTTCCCCAACCGCCTTGTGGGTAAATGTAATGGCCAGCATATGCTTAAACGTGTTGGGGTTGGTGGATTCTAAAATTCTTCTAAGATAAGAACGCGCTAAGGTGTAGGTTTTTCCGCTTCCGGCGGAAGCATCATAGATTTTGAAAGCAGAAGATGAGCTCAAAAGATAAAATTTATAGCAAAATAGGGAATCTTAATATTTTATTTAGATAATACAGAGGTCAAAATCGTAAATTTGAAAGAATTGAAATATTAACCAGCAAAACATAATCATTATGGCTTTTGAATTACCAGAATTAAAATATGCATACGATGCACTAGAACCACATATTGATGCGAGAACGATGGAAATCCATCATTCTAAACATCATAATGGGTATACTACAAAATTAAATGCGGCGCTTGAAGGGACAGACCATGAAGGTAAAACCATTGAAAATATCTTGATGAATCTAGATATGGACAATAAAGCTATTAGAAATAACGGTGGTGGTTTTTATAACCACAGCTTATTTTGGGAGGTTATGAATCCTGAGGATAGAGGTTACTTGTCTGGCGAGTTAAAGGATGCCATTGAAGCCAAGTTTGGCTCAAAAGAAGCTTTTATGGATGCGTTTAGCAAAGCGGCTGCAACACAGTTTGGTTCTGGTTGGGCTTGGCTGTGCGTACACGAAGGTGGCAAAGTTGAAGTTTGTGCGACACCTAACCAAGATAACCCAATGATGCCAGGTGTTGGTTGCGGTGGGACACCAATCTTAGGAATTGACGTATGGGAGCATGCGTATTACCTAAATTACCAAAACAGACGTCCAGATTATATTGATGCATTTTTTAAAGTCATCAATTGGAATGAAGTAGAAAGACGCTACGCAGAGGCGAAATAAGAGAACTTACAATTCCTGCATGGTTTTAAAAACCATGTAGGTCTATTTTAGAATATTAAATCCAAGTCTAAAAGCTTGGATTTTTTTATATAGTAATATGAAGTGTAATGATTATTGTAAAGAAGCTGAATGGTTGTTTGTGGAGACATCCGCCTTTAGAATAGATTCCCATATTCATGGGAATAAAATGAAAAAGGATGAACAGAAGTTCACCCTTTTTGCCCCAAATCTACCATAAACTTAACCTACTTATGTTATGGTAAGCGCAAATATACGCACTGCATATCTATATTTGAAACATTTTTAGACAAACTGCTTAGAAATCAGCCTAAGAGAGAAAATCTTTCGTTAAACCTATTATATTACACTTAATCCTGAAAAATTATTATAATAAAGGCTTCTCTTTGAAAACCAATAAATTGATAAGTAATAAAAATAAAAAAAGGTGATCGAAAGATCACCTTTTTTTGCCCCAAATCTACCATGAACTTAACCTACTTATGTTATGGTGGCTCTAAAGTAATTTTAATTGTTGGATACAGATCCAATTATTAGACGAACGGCAAAATTTTAAGCTAAAATGTTAAAAATCTTCGATAAATTAACAAATAACGATCAATAGGCTCGCTCGTTAACCCCTTCATAGAAATTAATAAATGCTTTATTGACAACTCTGTTTCCTCCATTTGTAGGATAATTTCCTGTAAAATACCAATCGCCTAAATTCTTAGGACACGCTTTATGAAGATTTTTAACCGGTTGAAAAATTATTTTTACTTCAGCATTAACATCTTCATCACTTAGTAATTCTGAAATCTTCTCAGAAATTTGCTCATCAGTAAATGGCGCGTAAATCTCTTTAACGAAGTTTTTCACGTCTACATCTTTGAGCTCAAGCTGAGATTTACACTTTTTATACACGTCATTAACAATATGGTATTGGTCATTCTCTTTTAAGAGCGCCAATGCGGCCTGAAAGGCCACTAACGTTTCTAAATTAGCCATATCTATACCGTAACAATCCGGATAACGAATTTGTGGCGCAGAGGATACAACAACAATCTTTTTAGGTTTTAAACGGTCCATCATTTTAATGATACTCTTTTTCAGTGTCGTTCCACGTACAATACTATCATCTATAATGACGAGATTGTCCTTTGGTTTAATAACTCCGTAAGTCACATCATAAACGTGGGCAACCAAATCATCCCTGCTGCTATCCTCAGTAATGAACGTTCTTAGCTTAACATCTTTGATTGCTATTTTTTCAATACGCGGGCGTTCTTCCAAGATTTCAGTAACACGTTCTGATGATAGTTTGCCTTCGCCAGCTAAAATAGCTTTTGT
The DNA here is from genome assembly GCF_042650215.1 of Winogradskyella maritima. Lineage (NCBI taxonomy): Bacteria > Pseudomonadati > Bacteroidota > Flavobacteriia > Flavobacteriales > Flavobacteriaceae > Winogradskyella > Winogradskyella maritima. The sequence goes on from NZ_JBHSAT010000004.1 coordinate 603,140, forward strand.
TTTTCGCTCGTTGAGGTATTCTTCTACGGTTTCAATCATGCCGTAAAACGAAGTTTCAGCTGTATTGGGAATATACGAGAACACCGAATTTGCCGTATCATTATCAATGGCTTTCAGTACTTCTGGCATAAGCAATCGCCCGAGCATCTTACGTTCTTGATAGATTTCAGCATCACTACCCCGAGAGAAATAAATACGTTCAAAAGAACAGGCTTTCCGTTCTAAGGGTTCAAGGATTTTCTTAATGGATGTCTCTCCAGATTTTTTAGTGATTATGGCATGTCCGGGCTCTAACTCCTGTACTTCGTCAAAATCAACATTAAAAACCGTTTGAATCACAGGGCGCTCAGAAGCCACAACAACAACTTCATCATCTTTATAATAGTATGCAGGCCGTATTCCCGCAGGATCACGTAATACAAAAGAATCTCCGTGACCCAATAAACCAGCCATGGCATAACCACCATCCCAATTCTTAGCTGCCTTTCTCAAAATTTTTGCAACGTTAAGACGTTCTGCAATAAGTGGTGAACATTCGCTTTTGCTGTAACCTTCTTTTTTTAAGTCTTTATATATTTTCCGAACGGCATCATCCAAAAAATGACCAATCTTCTCCATAATGGTAATCGTGTCCGCCTTCTCTTTTGGATGTTGACCAAGCCTTATGAGGTTTTCAAACAGTTCGTTTACATTGGTCATGTTAAAATTACCTGCAACAATAAGATTACGATGCATCCAATTGTTCTGTCTTAAAAACGGATGTACACTCTCTACGCTATTCTTTCCGAAGGTGCCATAACGCACATGGCCCAAAAACAGTTCACCTATATATGGGATATTCTTTTTCTGTGCTTCAACATCATGTTGATATTCAGGATGCATGGTCAACTCCTCGTTGATGCGCTCATTGATTTGAGCAAAAATGTCTTGTATGGGTTGTTGCGCAATTGACCGTACTCGGCTGATATAACGTTCGCCAGGATGCGTATCTAATTTAATACTTGCAAAACCAGCACCATCCTGTCCACGGTTATGCTGTTTCTCCATCATGAGGTACATTTTGTTTACACCGTAAAATGCACTGCCATATTTTTCTTTATAATACTCTAGCGGTTTTAGTAATCTAATAAGTGCAATACCACACTCATGTTTTAAAGCGTCACTCATTGTTGTGTTGTGCGTATAATGTTCTAATAAAAATAAAAAACGCGCTCGATAAGGAGCGCGCTTGTTGCTATGTTAATTCAATTTCAAATTGTGTTAGTTGTTTAAAAGCATGCAAACGCTTTCGGACGTCGTCTGCTTTTAAATTGACCATCCGCTCTGTCCCAAATTTCTCCACACAGAATGATGCCAGTGCAGAGCCGTAGATAACGGCTTTCTTCATGTTTTCAAAAGAGTAGTCTTCGGTTTTAGCTAAAAACCCTGCAAAGCCACCCGCAAACGTATCGCCAGCACCTGTTGGGTCAAAAACCTCTTCTAACGGTAAGGCTGGCGCATAAAACATATGCTCATCATGAAACAGTAACGCACCATGCTCTCCTTTTTTAATTACTACATATTGTGGCCCCATGGTATGGATTTTCCGTGCGGCGGCAACTAAAGAATATTCTCCAGACAACTGTCTTGCTTCTTCATCATTGATAGTAATAACATCGATATGCTTCATAACAGTATACAAATCGTCCAAGGCGCAATCCATCCAAAAATTCATGGTATCCAAAATGGCCAATTTTGGCTTTTTGTTCATTTGCTTTAACACGCTCAATTGTGTCATTGGATGAAGGTTGCCCAACATTACAACTTCTGCATCTTTATAAGATTCTGGAACAACAGGATTAAAATGTTCTAAGACATTTAGTTCTGTCACTAAAGTGTCACGAGAATTCATGTCATTATGGTATTTACCACTCCAAAAGAAAGTTTTACCATCTTGAACGATTTCAATACCAGAAGTATCAACATTTCTGTCGGATAAAAGGTCTAGATAATCTTGAGGAAAGTCGCCTCCAACGACTGAAACTACAGCTGAATCTACATTGAATTGAGAAGCGGCCAAACCTATAAAGGTTCCAGCGCCACCTAAAATCTTGTCGGTTTTGCCGAAAGGCGTTTCAATTGCATCAAAAGCCACGGTTCCAACAATCACTAATTTGCTCATAAATATCTTTGCAATTAAGGGGCAAATTTACGTAAAATTAATTCCTAAAAGAAAGGTATGTGAAATTGTAAATATGAATATTATTTGCGCCCAAAATCCGCAGGGATTTCACCCCAGACTTTGGTTTCCCATTTGACGATTGTGGTTTTGTAAGTGTTGGTGTTTAACCAATCCACTGCCCGTTTTACCAAATCAAAAACAGGTTTGTTCTTTTCGTTGAGTTGCAACTTGGTATTACAGTTTTTTTTACGAACCCAGCTCATTGCGGTTTTAGAGTCGGTATAAATAATACGGTTGCTATTATTCTTTTTTAAGAAAGCTAAGGCATGCACTATGGCCAAAAACTCACCGATGTTGTTGGTGCCTTCTTCAAATGGGCCTTGAATAAAGAGTTGTTTTTTGCTTTTTGTGTCAACGCCACGGTATTCCATTTTACCGGGATTACCAGATGAGGCAGCGTCTACGGAAATGGAGTTGTAATTTGGTTGCCCAATTTTCTTTAGTTGTGCTTCAGAGAGTTCGCTTTTAAAGGTTTTGGATTTGCCGATATAGTCTTTGTAATTGCCTTTCAGCGCTTTTTTAGCGGCATCAAAAGTGACGAAAGATTTGTACTGTGCCCCATCAAAACCTTTAATCTGCGCTTTACAATCGTCCCAGGTTTCAAAGACGCCTGTGTGATGGCCTTTCCAAACGGTGTAGTATTTCTTTTTCTTTGTCATACCTGCGAAGGCAGGTATCTCTATCTGCCTTTATACTAAATTTGAATTTAATTATTTTGAGTTTAGTATATCATCCACAACCTTCGGAAAATGCTTCATCTCCAACTCATGAATCTTCTTTGCCACATCATCAGCGGAATCGGTAGGTAAAACCTTGCATTTTGCTTGGAAAATAATGGCACCTTCATCATATTTTTCGTTGACATAATGAATAGTGATACCAGTTTCGGGCTCATTGTTTTCAACAACCGCATTGTGAACATGCATCCCATACATGCCTTTACCACCATATTTTGGTAACAGTGCTGGGTGAATATTGATGACCTTATTTTCAAAATGTTTCAAAATAAATTCTGGGAATTTCCATAGAAATCCAGCGAGGATAATCAAATCGGGATTAGTGACTTTAAGGATATTCAATACATCATCAGATTTTGAAAATGCTTGCCGGTTAAAGGATAAGGCACTCACAGTCAAAATTTTACATCGATCCAGAACTTTGGCATAAGGATTGTTAGTCAACACCTGAACAACGGAAGCGCTGTCACTGTTGTGAAAAAACTTAATTAAATTTTCAGCATTTGTTCCAGACCCGGACGCAAAGATTACAATACGCTTCATTTACAGTTATAAAGGTTCCCGTTTTCCAAACAAAAAAAAGAATAATAAATTACAATTAGAGTACAATTGAGATTTAGTTGAAGCAATAAGGTTTTATTAAACCACATTTTAACGCTAAATCTACATTTTAAAATAAAATATTTTATTTTTGCCTTCTAATTAAAACTTAAAATTAAAAGATTATGTCAGACATTGCATCAAGAGTAAAAGCGATTATCGTAGACAAATTGGGCGTTGATGAAAACGAAGTTGTAACTGAAGCGAGCTTTACTAATGATTTAGGAGCAGACTCATTAGATACAGTGGAGTTAATTATGGAGTTCGAAAAAGAATTCGATATTCAAATCCCAGACGATCAAGCTGAAAACATTGCAACAGTTGGTCAAGCAGTTTCTTATATAGAAGAAGCAAAATAAGACACAGGTTTTTATGGAATTAAAGCGAGTTGTAGTAACAGGTCTTGGCGCACTTACTCCTATAGGCAATACCAAAGATGAATATTGGGATGGTCTTGTAAATGGAAAAAGCGGTGCTGCGCCTATTACCTATTTTGATGCTGAAAAGTTCAAAACACAGTTTGCTTGTGAGATTAAAAACTTTGAAGTCACAGACTTTATAGATAGGAAACTATCAAATAGAATGGATAAATTTTCGCAATATGCTATGGTAGCTTCGGATGAAGCTATCATAGATGCGAAATTAGACGTTGACAGCCTTAATAAATTAAGGGTTGGCGTTATTTGGGGAGCCGGTATCGGTGGCTTGGAGACCTTTCAAGATGAAGTGCTCAATTACGCCAAGGGTGACGGCACACCTCGATTTAACCCATTCTTTATTCCTAAAATGATTGCAGATATTGCACCAGGTAATATTTCCATTAAATATGGATTTATGGGGCCAAACTATACTACGGTTTCGGCTTGTGCCTCTTCTGCAAATTCCATGATAGATGCATTAAACACCATTCGCCTTGGCCATTGTGATGTTATTATTACTGGTGGAAGTGAAGCTGCCGTGACCATTGCTGGTATGGGTGGATTTAATGCTATGCACGCTATGTCAACTAGAAATGAAAGTCCTGAAACAGCATCGAGACCTTTTGATGCTAACAGAGACGGTTTTGTTCTAGGAGAAGGCGCAGGCGCTATTGTTTTGGAAGAATACGAACACGCCAAAGCACGAGGCGCTAAAATTTACGCTGAGGTTGTTGGTGGTGGATTATCTTCGGATGCCTACCATATGACGGCACCACATCCTGATGGGATTGGTGTTATGGCCGTAATGCGTAATTGTTTGGAAAACGCAGGTCTTAAGCCAGAAGACGTTGACCATATAAACACACACGGTACGTCAACACCTTTGGGTGACGTTGCCGAATTGAAAGCGATTTCTGAAGTATTTGGTGAACATGCCAAAAACATCAGTATTAATTCTACAAAATCCATGACCGGACACCTATTGGGTGCTGCCGGAGCGGTTGAAGCAATCGCTTCTATCTTAGCTATGGAAAACGGAATTGTACCACCAACTATTAATCACGAAACCGTGGATGAGAATATTGACCCAGAGTTGAATTTGGTGCTCAATACGCCAGAAAAACGCAAAATCAATGTTGCCATGAGTAACACCTTTGGTTTCGGTGGTCATAATGCTTGTGTACTTTTCAAAAAACTAGATTAAATCCATAAAATATGGGTTTTATCAGCAATATTCTTAAGTCTCGATCTCCTGAAGATGGAGATTTTTTTTTAAAGCTAAAAGACGTTTTAGGCTACACTCCTAAAAATAAATCACTTTACCTTAAAGCCTTTACACATCGTTCCATGAACCTTAGGGATAAGAAAGGCAATTCCATTAATTACGAACGTTTAGAATTTGTAGGTGATGCTATGTTAGGTGCTGTTATTGCGTCACATTTATTCAGTGAAGTGCCTCAGGGTGACGAAGGTTATCTTACTAAAATGCGTTCTAAAGTGGTAAGTCGGGAGCATCTCAATGAGCTCGGAAAAGACTTGGGCTTAATTGATTTGGTGATTAGTCGCATACCCAAATCTAACTTTGGCAATAATATTCACGGCAATTTGTTTGAGTCCTTGGTCGGAGCCATTTATTTGGATAAAGGCTTTAAAACCTGCGAACGGTTCATCTATAATAATGTCATCAATCCATACGTAGACATTGAAAAGCTTGAAGGTAAAGTCATTAGTTATAAAAGTTTACTAATTGAATGGTGCCAGAAGGAAAAAAATTCGTTTGATTATGATGTTTATGAAGACACGGGAAAAGACGAGTTAAAGCACTTTTCCGTAAAGCTGAGTATTAATGAAAAAGTGGTGTCCAAAGCAAGGGCAACCTCCAAAAAGAAAGCTGAGGAAAAGGCGTCTAAGCGTGCATTTTTTGCCTTTCAAAAGCAAATGACGAAGCTGATTTAACCTCCGCTTTCTGTCTTTTTAAATTATTTCCCCAACTAAAACGTTTTCGTAATATATTGAAGTTAAGTTTCATATAAACTTCATCTTTAAACATCTTTTAAATGCTATATTTACTTTTGAAATAGTTGTAAATATGGCAATGCACAAGCTATTAATGGATGATTTTTACGACGCTACCTACACGTTGTTTGCCGTGCATTGTCGATTGGAAGATTACAGATTAGCCTATCTTTTAAACAGACATTTGGATTTAAAATTAAAGCGAAAACCTCAAGATTTGGACTTTAATTATTTCTCTACCTACCCGATTTACGAATGGGATAATGCCCAAGAATATATGACTTGGAATTTAGTGTCTAATGTGTGTAAAAAGGAAGAAGCGAGTTTGTATAGTACGGGAGTTTTGTTTGGTGAGGAAGACCGAACAATTAAAACCTATAATCTTATTTCAGAATTTAAGCGTGTTGACTTTTTCATTAAAATCTCTAGTGAAGCAAAGGCAGTTAATGAGAAATTAATTCTGAATAAATTACAAGCCATTCCCCAAATCATCACAAGTTACGAAGTAGACCTTGCGTCTATAAAACATAAAGAATATTTAATTTTTTAAGACTTATGGTCAATAAAAAAACAAAAATAGTTGCGACACTCGGTCCTGCAACGAGCACCAAGGAAACGCTGAAAGCCATGTTGGAAGAAGGCGCAAATGTCTTTAGAATCAACTTCTCACATGCGGATTATGAAGGCGTTAAGGAACGAATTAAAATGATTCGTGAATTGAATGAAGAGCTTGACTACAATGCCTCAATCTTAGCTGATTTACAAGGCCCAAAATTGAGGGTTGGGATGATGAAGGGTGATGTTATTGTTAACGAAGGTGATGAAATTATCTTCGCTACCGGAAAACGTTTCACGGGAACAAAAGACCGTGTCTACATGACCTATGACAACTTTCCACAAGATGCCAAAAAAGGAGAACGTATTCTTTTGGATGACGGGAAGCTGATTTTTGAAGTCGTTTCTTCCGATAAAAAATCTGAAGTCAAAGCAAAGGTCATTCAAGGTGGGCCATTAAAATCTAAGAAAGGCGTTAACCTCCCAAACACCAATATTTCACAACCTGCATTGACTGAAAAAGATATTGAAGACGCCCTCTTTGCAATTGAACAACAAGTCGATTGGATTGCTTTGTCGTTTGTGAGACACGCTGAAGATTTAATGCAATTGGAAAAAATCATTAGCGAAAATAGCGATCACAAAATTCCAATTATTGCCAAGATTGAGAAACCCGAAGCTGTAGCGAATATTGATAAGATTGTAGCGTATTGTGATGGTTTAATGGTAGCTCGTGGCGATTTGGGTGTGGAGATTCCAGCGGAAGAAGTGCCTCTGATTCAGAAGCAATTGGTCCATCGTGCCAAGCGTGCTCGTATTCCTGTTATTATTGCCACACAGATGATGGAAACCATGATTACAAGTTTAACACCAACACGAGCAGAAGTTAATGACGTTGCTAATTCCGTGATGGATGGCGCTGATGCCGTGATGCTTTCTGGAGAAACCTCTGTGGGGCAGTATCCGGTGCAAGTGATTCGTCAAATGGCTAATATTATTAGAAGTGTTGAAGATTCTTCGTTAATTGAAGTGCCGCATGAACCACCACATATTAGAACCAAGCGCTACATTACAAAATCCATTTGTTATCATGCGGCAACCATGGCCAATGAAATCAATGCCAAGGCCATTTCAACATTGACCAATAGTGGCTATACAGCGTTTCAAATTTCGGCATGGCGACCGTCATCACATATTTTGGTATTTACATCTAATCGACGGATTTTAACCCAATTGAGTTTGCTGTGGGGTGTTAGAGCCTTTTACTATGACAAATTTGTAAGCACCGACGAAACGATTGAAGATGTTAATGCCATAGCTTGCAAACGTGGCTACCTCGAAGTGGGTGATATGCTCATCAGTTTGGCGGCTATGCCAATACAAGCTAAAGGGATGGTTAATACCTTACGTGTTACTGAGATTGAGAGTTGTAATTTTTAAAGTGCGTCTAAAACCCTCTTAAAGTCTGTTTTATAGATTTTACTTGAGCCATCATCATAACGGTTAATGATTCTAAGCAGCTCTTCAGTATTTTGAAATCCAGAGTCTGGCCCTTCAACCCAGACCGTCTACTTGTAAAATATAAGGTGTTTGTTTCTGTATTAACAAAAGGACAATAATCCGTGTTTTCAGAATTTAAAGGTATACCAAGGTTTTTGGCCTTCTGCCAAATACCATTTTTCTTTTCGCTGATATAAATGTCACCAGCACCGATACCGTCGGGTCGTCGCCACCCGCCAAATAAAATATAAGACTCATCGGGTGATACATAGGCATTAAATTCCGCACCTTTAGTATTGATGGAATCACTGAGCTGTTTTGGGGTTTCATACCTGTTACCATTCCATGTACTCACAAATATGTCATCACCAGGACCGGTTTCTTCTGTAATAGCGGTAAAGTATAGACTTTTAGATAAGGTTATTGCGGGATAAAATTCATCTGCTTTTGTGTTTACTGGTGTACCAACATTAACGGGTTGACTCCATTCTTCCATAACAGATGAACGTTCTACATACCAAATGTCAAAATCTTTAATGTTAGAACTATCTTTTGAAACAGGACGATTTGATGAAAAATATAAACGTAAGTAATCGGGTGAAAAGAAAGGTTCTAAATCCGAATAACGTCCTGAAAAGGAAGCCATTTCTGGTGAAGACCAGCCGTTTTCAGATTTGGACAACTTCATAATAACTGATATTTCATTTAAAGGCGACTGTAAGGTAAAATAAGCTTCGTCTTCTACACCATTTATAGTAAAATCTCGAATACTTTTAAATTTTGAAAGTATTTCAGGAATGACGGGTTGAATCGTATCTTGAGAATAATCAACTGAAGCTGTTTTGGATGTGTTTGCCGATTCTTTTCCGTCCTGGCAAGAAACAACACAGAGCATAATTAAAGCAAGTTGAAAAAATTTCATGATGTATGTTTAATTGATGAATACACTAAAAGTAATAAAATAAGTCCTTGAATCAGAACGTTTAAAACTCAAACCGCAACTGAACACTAACATCTTTCGGTGGTAACTCCTCTTTTTTAAGACGGTCTTCCGTATTGAGATTAGACATGGAAATCCCAAGCAAGCGCACCGAATTTTTCAAGTTGTCTTGGTAAAGTAGCTCCTTGGCGGTTTCTAAAATCACAGAAGCGTCGCTCAAAAAATAAGGCAGGGTTTTGCTTCGGGTTTGAAGTGTAAAGTCACTGTATTTAATCTTAAGCGTTACCGTTTTTCCGGCCACGTTACTTTTGGTTAAACGTCGCGACACTTCTTCTGCAATATGCTCTAGTTTTTCTAGCATAAAAATTTCAGAAGATAGATTTTCACTAAAAGTACGCTCGGCTGCTAAAGATTTTCGGATGCGATTGGGTTTTACTTCAGACGTATGAATACCTCGTACGACATGATAATAATAGCGCCCCGACTTCCCAAATTTGTCATCCAAAAACTCAATCGGTTTTGCTTTTAAATCCTTACCTGTGAAAATACCAAGTTGATACATTTTTTCGGCGGTCACCTTTCCGACACCATAGAATTTTCGAATATCCAAGTCTTCTAAAAACTGTAAAACGTCTTCAGGGTTTACGGTTTTTTGTCCATTCGGTTTGTTGTAATCACTGGCCACCTTGGCTATGAATTTATTGACGGAAATTCCAGCGGAAGCTGTTAAGCCCGTTTCTTCAAAAATACGCCGTCTTATGTCTTTTGCGATGAGTGATGCACTAGGATGGCCCTTTTTATTTTGTGTAACATCCAGATAGGCTTCGTCTAAAGAAAGAGGCTCTACCAAATCGGTGTAGTCTAGGAAAATACTTCGGATTTTATTCGAAATTTCCCGATACCGATCAAAGCGAGTTTTAACAAAAATGAGTTCTGGACATAGCTTTTCGGCCAAGCGACCAGACATTGCACTTTTCACGCCAAATTTACGGGCTTCATAACTCGCCGCACTAATGACACCACGTTTGCCACCACCGCCAACAGCAATCGGTTTTCCCTTTAACTCTGGGTCGTCCAACTGCTCCACAGAGGCATAAAAGGCATCCATATCTACATGGATTATTTTTCGGATTGGAAGTAGCTCGTCCATCATTCAAATTTACCATATCTTTGGTAAAGCCAATCGCACTATGGGAAAAACAGCCATTATTTTAGGGTCAACAGGATTAACTGGTGGGATACTTTTAGAGAAGTTATTGGAAGACGTCCGCTATTCTGAAATCAAAGTCTTTAACAGAAATTCAGTCGGAAAATCACACCCCAGATTGAAAGAATATATCGTTGATTTAATACAATTTGACACCTTTGCTCCCAACTTTAAAGCCGATGAGGTGTTTTGTTGTATTGGCACGACTTTGAAGAAAACGCCGGACAAGGAACTCTATCGAAGAATTGATTATGGCATTCCTGTTGAAGCCGCAAAGACCGCTAAGGCGAATATTGTTTCTAAATTCTTGGTGATGTCATCTATGGGTGCAAATCCAAATAGTTCTGTCTTTTATAACAAAACGAAGGGTGAGATGGAGCGTGATGTCTTGGCTCAGAATATTGAAAACACCTACGTGCTTCAACCCTCATTAATTGGTGGTAAGCGTGACGAAAAGCGAACTGGAGAGTACATCGGAAAACTCTTTATGAGCATTATCAATCCTTTGCTTTTTGGACCTTTAAAGAAATATCAATCTATTAAACCTGAAACCATTGCAAACGCCATGTTGTTTTTGGCAAATTCTGAAGAGCCTTCAGGACGTTACGAGTCTGATCAATTAAAAACCTTTGGAAACTAATGGCGGTTGAAATAGAACGAAAATTTTTGGTTAAGTCCGAAGCCTTTAAACAAGATGCTTTGACAAGTTATAGTATAAAACAAGGCTTTTTAAACCGGGATCCAGAACGGACGGTACGTGTGCGACTGAAAAGAGGCAAAGGCTTTCTAACTATAAAAGGAAAGTCTACAGATGGTGGCCTCTCACGTTTTGAATGGGAAACCGAAATCAATCCAAAAGATGCCGAAGCCTTACTTCAACGATGCGAAAAAGGCATTATTTACAAAACCAGATACGAACTAAAATCAGGACATCATATTTTTGAAGTCGATGTCTTCCATGGGGAAAATGAAGGTTTGGTTGTAGCGGAAATAGAGTTACAGTCTGCGGACGAAGCATTTATAAAACCAGAGTGGTTGGGTGAGGAAGTGACTGGTGATAAGCGGTATTACAATTCGTATTTGAGTCAGTACCCGTTTAAAGATTGGTGATTAAAAAAACCGAGGGGACTTAATCCGGCGATCTTTCGGTTTTGTAAGGAAGCGATAGGTCACAAATATTTCATGAGAGGACGGCGCAAATGGTCGTAATCTCGAAGTGATGGCATCATAAGCGTATCCAATTTTTAAATCAATGGTTATTGCAAAATTGACTAGTGCGGATACTGAGTCATCATAACGATAACTAGCGCCAAGTTCTAGTTTTTCGTAAAATAGGGCATTCAAGTTGATATCAAAAGAGGTGGATGCATTAAATGCAGATTTCACTAAAAACGATGGTTTTAATTTTAGGGTTTTAGTAAGTTCAAACACATAGCCACCGGTAATGAATAAATGTTGCCGTTCCGTTCCCAACTGACTGCCGTTGGCATTGAGATGCACGGACTCCAAAAGGTTAGGAATTGAAACACCGAGATAATAGCTATCCGAATATAAGAATGCTCCAGCACCCAAATTAGGGGTTGTGCTATTTACATTTTCAGAAAAAAATGGGTCGTTAGGGTCAAAAACCGTGAGGTTATTAAGACCAATATCATGAAACGTTGCACCCACTTTAAAACCCAAGCCCAAATGGTGCGTATCATCCAGCTTCAATTGATACGCAATATCCGCATAGAGATTGGTTTCTTTAACCGGGCCGAGTTCATCGGCAATTAAGGAGAGGCCCAAACCGAGATGTCCACCTAATTTAGAATGCCCGAACAGTGTTGCCGTTTCTGGAGCTCCATCAAATCCTGTCCATTGGTTTCGGTATAATAGACCCAAAGAAATCCCCTCGTCGCTACCAGCATAGGCAGGATTCAATACCGCCATATTGTACATGTATTGGGTATACTGTGGATCTTGTTGACCTTGAAGTGTCATTACGCCAAATAAAAATACAATGAGGCAATAACATTTCATATTCAGGATGTAATGTCTAGTTTAAGATATACAGGAAAATGATCACTATACCCACCCTTGTAGCGCTTTCCTGCATAGGTTCTAAAGGGTTCGCCCTTGTATTTCCCTTGGTATTGCGTCAAAAATTTTGAATCGAAAATAGCGGCTTTTTCAAAGTCTATGTCTGATTCTGGACTAAACACCGAATTTGAAATTAATACTTGGTCAAAGAGATTCCATTCAAAATAATGCGTATTACTGCCTTTGTCTTTAGTCCAAATGGTTTTAAACGGATTGTAAAGTTGGGATTGCAACTCTAGGGATTTCAAACTATTGGAATCTGGATTATCATTAAAATCACCCATTACTACAACTGTTGCTTTGGGGTCTTCATCTTTCAGGTTGCGAATAATAGAATTAACCACATCTGCGGCGCCCAAACGTTTGTATTCCGTGGCTTCGGTACCTTCTCGGCGAGAGGACCAATGGTTAACAATGACATGAAGCGGTTTGCCTTCCAATTCTCCCGAAACCAAAAGAATATCCCTGGTGTAGTCTCTTAAACCTTCAGGATTTACCAAGAATACATTAAAGGTTTCAGAATGGGTGACGGTAAACTTGGTTTGGTCATAAATCAATGCGACATCTATACCGCGCTCGTCCGACGAATCGTAATGGACAATACCATAATTATACTCTTTGAGATGTTGACTATTCACTAAATCTTCAACGACCTTATAATTTTCCACCTCTGCCAGCCCAACGATTGCAGGATGTCCATCTTCAATAGATTCCCCAATCTGCGCAATAACCAATCCCAATTTTCGTAGTTTGTTTTGATAGCGTTTCTCTGTCCAACGTTTTTGTGAATTAGGCAGAAAATCATCATCATTGGTTAAGGGGTCGTTTTCTATATCGAAAAGATTTTCAATATTATAAAAAGCTATGGTATGCTCCATAAGGTCGGTGTTAAGGATAAATATAAGATTTATACAGTTAACCGACCGTTTGCAATTCACTAACTTTGCGCTTTAATTCAGTTCATGCTAGAGAAAAAAGATATTAGTTTAGAGAAGGTCGTTTTGGTAGGGATTATCAACCAACAACAAGACGAAGAAACGTCCAAGGAATATTTGGACGAGCTTGAATTTTTAACCTACACAGCGGGTGGCGAAGTTGTAAAACGCTACACCCAAAAATTGGATATGCCCAACTCTAAAACATTTATCGGAAGCGGTAAAATGAATGAAGTCATGGAGTTTGTTAAGGAGCATGACGTTGGCACCGTGATTTTTGATGATGAATTATCCCCAGCCCAAGAACGAAACATCAGTAAAATCCTTAACTGTAAGATATTAGATAGAACCAATCTTATACTCGATATTTTTGCACAACGCGCCCAAACTAGTTATGCACGTACCCAAGTAGAATTGGCGCAGTGCGAATATTTACTACCACGATTGAAGGGTATGTGGACGCATTTGGAACGTCAAAAAGGGGGCATCGGGATGCGTGGACCAGGGGAAACAGAGATTGAAACCGACAGACGTATTGTCCGTGATAAGATTGCCTTGCTCAAGGCCAAGATAAAAACCATTGACAAGCAAATGGCCGTGCAACGGGGTAACCGAGGTAAATTGGTGCGTGTTGCTTTGGTCGGTTATACTAATGTGGGGAAGTCGACCTTGATGAATGTCATTTCAAAAAGTGATGTTTTTGCAGAAAATAAGTTGTTCGCCACGCTTGATACCACTGTTCGTAAAGTGGTTATTGGCAACCTGCCTTTTTTGGTCAGTGATACCGTAGGGTTTATTCGGAAGTTGCCGACGCAGTTGGTAGAATCCTTCAAAAGTACATTAGATGAGGTTAGGGAGGCTGATTTGTTGTTGCACGTCGTAGATATTTCACATTCTAATTTCGAAGAACATATCGATTCGGTTAATCAGATTTTAGATGATATCGAAAGCAAAGACAAGCCAACCATAATGGTCTTTAATAAAATTGATGCTTACCAACCTGAACCTTATGATGATGATGACCTGATTGAAGAACGTTCAGAAATCCATTATTCTATAGAAGAGTGGAAACGTACTTGGATGAGCCGTATTGGCGATAATGCCCTATTTATTTCGGCATTGAATAAAGAAAACATGGAAGATTTTAGAAAACGGGTTTATAAAGAAGTTAGGGAAATCCATGTGACACGCTTTCCATACAATGAATTTCTGTATCCCGATGTTGAAGATATTGAATAATAGAAATGAGTAAATTTCAGCCCTATATTAATAAGATTAAGCCCATCTTTAGCAAATTCGAACGCGGTATAGCTAAAGCCCATATTTTAACCCGAAAGCGTTGGATTAAATGGCCTTTGATTTTGGGATGTATGGTCGTATTATTCTTTACAGGACTCTATTTCAGTATATTTTTTGGTGCTTTTGGGCATGTTCCAAGTTCTGAGGAATTGCGCGATATCAGAAACGAACAATCTACCCAAGTTCTAGATAGAAACGGACAACTCATCGGTAAGTTCTATATCTATGACCGACAACCTTCAGAATTTAAGGATTTTCCAAAACATTTAGTTGACGCCTTGGTTTCGACGGAAGATACACGATTTTTTGAGCACAGAGGGATTGATAATGTGAGTTTAGCGAGGGTTTTTGTCAAAACGATTTTAATGCAAGACAAATCGTCTGGAGGAGGAAGTACAATTACGCTTCAACTCGCTAAAAATCTCTACGGACGAAAGCATTATCCAGTATTGGGCATTGTGGTTAATAAATTTAAGGAAGCCATTATTGCGAATCGTTTAGAGCGAAATTATACTAAGGAAGAGATTTTAGAAATGTATCTGAATACAGTGCCATTTCCAGATAATACCTTCGGGATTGAAAGTGCCTCAAGACGGTTTTTTAATAAATCGGTTTCAGACTTAACTGTCGACGAATCTGCATTACTGATAGGTAGTTTAAAGGCCAATACCTATTACAACCCTAGAACCAATACGGAGCGAAGCGTGGAACGCCGTAACGTGGTTTTAAGTCAAATGGCGAAGTACAACTACATTCCATCAGATTCTTTAGAATCTTACATGGCCAGAGAACCTCAGTTCAATTTTAGGTCTTTTAACCAGAATGACGGTATTGCCCCTTATTTTAGACAACATGTAAAGCGCGAATTGGCCTCGATTTTAGACACCTTAAAATCCCCAACAGGGCGACCATACGATTTATATAAAGACGGTCTCATTGTACATACGACTCTAGATTACACCATGCAGAGTTATGCCGAAGCCTCAATGGAAGAGCACTTATCTAAACTTCAAAAAGATTTTGAACGCTCCTACGGTAAATGGGCGCCTTGGTTTAGAGATAAAAAATTATTAGAGCCACTGATAAAAATTATGCCTCAGTACAAGATGTATAAAGAACGTGGCTTAAGCGAAGAACAAATCAAGGATTCCTTAAACGTAAAACGAGACATTCAACTGTGGTCTTGGGAGAATGATACCATAAGAAAAGCAAGTGCCATGGATAGTCTGCGTAATTACCTAAAGTTATTGAACACAGGCATGGTTTCTATTGAGCCCTCTTCGGGCGCCATTAGAAGCTACATCGGTGGGATAAATTACAATTATTTTAAGTACGACCATGTTTCCCAGGCTGAACGTCAAGTAGGTTCTACATTTAAACCTATTGTTTATACTACAGCGATTGAAAGTGGTATGGACCCCTGTAACTATTACGAGGCAAAACCCGTGAAATATCCAGAGTATAATAATTGGATGCCAAAAAATTCTGGTGGTATGGGAGAGGAGGAAGATTCATTGTCTGAATATAGTTTGAAGTACGCACTGAGTCGCTCCGTAAATACGGTAGCCGTGAAATTAATCAATGATGTAGGGATAACAAGGTCTATAGAACAGGCGAATACTATGGGAATTAGCAAGGCCATCCCCAAAGAGCCTTCAATTGCTTTAGGAACGGCTCAAATCACCATGTTAGACATGGCCAAAGCCTACACCACTTACGTTAACAATGGTAAGTTTGTACAGCCCTACAGCATTAGCAAAATATTAGATAGGCGCGGTAATGTTTTGGTGTCCATTGAAGCCAAGCAGAGTAAAAAACCTGCGTTTAGGGAATATACGCGCCAAGTGATGCTAGAAATGATGAAAGAAACTGTAAATAGTGGCACGGCATCTCGCTTACGTTATACTTATGGTGTTAGAAATGATGTTGCAGGAAAAACAGGAACAACCCAAGACAACAAGGATGGCTGGTTTGTCGGGTTAACTCCCTCTTTGGTAACATTAACTTGGGTGGGGAACGACAATCATGCCATCGGTTTTCGTTCAACGAGTCAAGGACAAGGGGCAAATTCGGCTTTACCTATGTTTGCTAAATTTTATCAAAAATTGAATAATGATAAAAACTACGACAGTATCACCTCTGCAAAATTTGATTCCCCTTGGAAGCAAGTCCGAGAGGATTTAGAATGTGCCAACGTTATTAGACCTTTACCAGAAAACTTCTTCGATAAGATTTTTGGTAGAAAAACACCGAGATACGAAGAGCTTGAAGATGAAAGCAAATAAAAAAACCAACAATCTTTCAACTGTTGGTTTTCGTACTAAAATATAATGTTTCTCTAGAAATTATAACTCAATCCTAAAGTCCAGTAGGTTTGAAGGTCATTATCCACATTGTCAAACGTAGCATCAGTATCGCCTAAAGTATTGATTGCGTAGTCTAAAGCTTCCTGTTTATTGTTTCTTAAACCAAAATCGAATCCAACACCAATAGCTTTCCAAAGTTTGTAACTGAATGAATTAATCCATGTCCAGTTAGACAAGTCGGAAGATTCATAACTCTGAAACAAAGAAAGGTTTGATTTAAAATTAATCTTGCCTAATTGTCTCGTGTAATCTGCCACAACTTTAGCACCCAAGGACGACTCAAAAATGGCATCGTTTTCAGCAAATACAAAGTTGTAGTTTAATGGGTGAATAACCACAACCAAATTATTGGTCGGTGTCCAAGTAAAACCAACACCAACGTCGAGGTAACCTGGGTTATTAAAGTTGTTAAGGATTGTTGTACGGTATTCTACCAAACCTGAAGCGGCCCATTTTTCGTTTAGTCGTCTTCCGTATAAGGAGGTTAAATTAAAAACATCTGTGGTTGGTTGAAAACTGTCGTCATCATCTGGGTTGTCCTTGTCATCTAGCTTTACCCAATTGAGATTAAGATTTAAAGCATTTCTCCAAAAATACTTGTCTTCAATTTTATTGGCAAAACCATTGAGCGTAAAGCCAATATTACCAGAGCTGTTGTTTGGTGCGCCCTGCGCATACCAATTATTGAAGTTTGAAATACTTCCGCCAATAACCCCAAAGGCACCAGTGCGCCAACCGGGAAGGGCATCAATTTGTGCTTGAAGTGCATTGGCCTCCGCTTGATACTTGTCGGCTTCGGCTTGTTTTTCAGCTTTTTGAGCTTCGAGTTCTTCTTTGGTCTGTGCAAACGAGAGACTAGTCACAACAAAAAAGAAACACAGTAATAGACTTAATTTTTTCATGTGATTAATGATTATAAGTTTTAAAATGTATGGATTGGTAACTGTTTTAGTTGCGTAAATTTATAAAAAGGAATTTAATTACTTGGCTCTCTTGTAAAGTGGCACAGAAGAACAGGCCTCCCCAAACATTATGGAACGGGCAATAGGCCTCAGTTTTGTAGTAAGTAATAACATGGCGTTTAATGGAATGGGTTTATTAGAACACCCCTTTATAATCACGGGAGCATCTTGATAAGCTTCGAGATTTAAATCTGCTATGACGTCTGAAAAAATCAGGGATTCTAAAGTCTCCAAATCACCAAAGACCACTTTTTTGGCGAAAGGTTCTAGTGCAATACTAACGAGCATAAACGCCCAATCTGGCACTATGGCGTCGGAAGAACAGTGTAAGGTTACGTAAGCATCTTTATATTGTGACCAATCGTGCCCAGAGACATGAGCTCTGAAGTCTTTTTCGCGTAAAACCAATTCCTGAAATAGCCAATCCTTGAGGTCAAAAACAATGCGTTTTCCTTCAGGATATACCTGCTCCAAATCAATAACCTTGAGCTTGCTATTGGCGACTCTATTCACAATTTCTTCTGCCATATTACAGCATGCCTAATTCTAATTTGGCTTCTTCGCTCATCAGGTCTTGCGTCCAAGGTGGGTCAAACGTTATTTCTACCTCAGCATCCTTAACGTCTTTTAGGGACTTGACCTTTTCTTCAACTTCCAAAGGCAAAGTTTCTGCAACCGGACAGTTAGGTGTGGTTAAAGTCATCAGGATTTTTACATCGTAGTCCTCGTTGACAAATACGTCGTAAATCAGGCCCAATTCGTAAATATCTACAGGGATTTCTGGGTCGTAAATGGTTTTTATAACATTTACTATTTTTTCACCTAATGCGTTTATATCTATTGTGGTATCGCTCATTAATTCAATTGTGTTTGGTATGCAATGGCATACATTTTTAGTTGTTTTATCATACTCACCAAGCCATTGGCTCTAGTGGGTGACAAGTGTTCTTTTAATCCGATTTCATCAATGAAAGCCGTGTCTGCTTCTAAGATGTCTTTGGGGTGCTGGTTAGAAAATACACGGATGAGAATTGCAATGATGCCCTTTGTAATTATAGCGTCACTATCTGCAGTAAATTTAACTTTGTCATCGTCCATTTCTGCATGCACCCAAACCTTGCTCTGGCATCCTTTAATGATGTTGTCTTCGGTTTTGTATTGTTCTTCAATCAAAGGCAAAGACTTGCCTAAATCTATCATATATTGGTAGCGGTCTTCCCAGTTATCAAACATGGAAAACTCGTCAATTATTTCATTTTGTATGGCTTCAATTGTCATGCTTCAAAATTTCTGCAAAGTTACGAATCTCTAGTCTTTTGTCGCCGTTTCCTTAAGACTTAACACTTTATTCACTAAGTCTTCAATCATGGCTGGTGGATGGCCATGGTCAAAGGTTGGTGTTTCAATAGATTTCCCGTCGCGTTCTAATTTTAAGGTTGCCATTGGAGCCCCGTCGTAAAGGCGTTTGTCAGTAGGTGCTTTGAGTTGTGATAATTTTTCTAAATTAAGTTGTGATACCAATTGTTGTAGACGTTGCCATTCTGCCTCTGGTAGTGCTGATGCTTTAGAATTGCTTTCATCTCTTCCAGAAACTTTAATAGTTTCATTGGTTATGGTCACTGCTTCATACATTCCCCGACTTTGCATTGTATAATTAATAATCAGGTTATCCATCTGTTCAATTTTTGAAGACGCTTTAACTTCGTCATTTAATTGTTCTTTTTTATTGGAATCACACTCCTTAACAACAAGCATTAAGGCAAAAAGGCTAAATAGAAATTTCATGATAAATGGCTTTTAGTAAAGATATTACAATTTGAAGACTATCATGTATAATGCCATAAACAAAAAAAGAGCGCCATTTGGCGCTCTTATTCTTAATTTTATTTTTTTCTTAATTAATTTAAGTAAGATGCTCTTGGAGAGGTACTGGTTTGGAAAAGAGCACGCATTCTGTTACGTTGACCATCTGTAAACATATACATGCACGCATCGTTGACGTAATCCATGTAATTCATAGTCATGTCAGGAGTCTTACAGTTAACCGTTGGATAGCTTGGGCAACCATAGTTTGGTCCGTCGGAAGATGGTGTGTCAGCAACAAAATCATCTTGACGACATCTTCCATCGCCCCAAATGTGACGTAGGTTTAGCCAGTGACCAATTTCATGAGTCATGGTTCTTCCAAGACCGAAGTTACCTCCAGTATTTCCAAAATAAGCTGGGTCTACAACAACCCCGTCTGTTGAAGAATTTCCTCCTGGGAATTGGGCATAGCCAAGAATACCACCGCCTATTGGACAAATCCACATAGTTAAGCGGTTAGCATTTGGTCGTGGATACGCAGATTTAACAGCGTTGTTAGTTCCCCAAGATGTTCTAGGGTCATCATATCTGTAAACGTCTCTCAATGTGAAAGAGAAGCCAGCATCAGTAGCGTCATTAGCAAATGTAGTGCCGCTTGGCAACTGATTTACGTTTGTGTCTCTAAAATCCGCGTTTAAAGTCGCCATCTGAGAATTAACTTGTTGAGACGACACAGAACTAGAATTTGGAGCAACTATGATAATATCTACGTCAATATTAATAACTCCTAGGTTGTCTGCGATTGGTTGCACATCGACATCGTCGCCACCAGAACCGCCATCACCACCTCCAGGGCCACCTGGTCCGCCACCGTTACCACCTTTAGGCTTAGCAGTTGCCATAAAACGACGAGATTGCTCTTCAATCTCAAACATCTTTTTGTAAAGACCTGGATTCTCATTCAATTGACGATTAAGAACATCCATAGATGCACAATTTTTTCCAGAAACAGCTGCTCTAGACGTAGAACCGTTTTCTCCAGCTTCTGTGTAGAGGTAAAAGTCGCTCATGTCCACTTTTGCTTGCTCTTCTTGTAACTCATTGTTGTCATTGTTACAACCTGTGAAAAGTAGCGCCATCACTGCCATTCCTAATAGGGATTTTTTCATTTTATATTGTCTTTTGGGTTAAAATTCCGTCGAATATATAATAAATTTTAAAATATTTTAAGAAAATCTTAACTATTACGGAAATTTTTCGATGAACTGTATAAACACAAAAAAAGCCTGTAAGAATATTCTCTTTCAGGCTTTTTTGATTTTTGAATTATGCAAGAATTAACTCAACATGAGAATCGATTTTTTGAGTGATGCCACAAATTGGTCGATTTCCTCTTTCGTATTGTAGAACATAAACGACGCTCTAATGGTACCAGGGATTTTAAAGAAATCCATAATCGGTTGAGCGCAGTGATGTCCTGTCCGCACGGCAATACCCATTTTATCGAGTAGGGTGCCAATATCGTATGGATGTATATTTCTGACATTAAAGGAAATAACAGACGTTTTATGGGTTAACTCTTTTGGGCCATAGATTTTAAGACCTTCAATCTCCAGAAGTTGTTCTGTGGCGTAGTGGAGTAGTTCGTTTTCGTAATTGGCGATGTTATCAAAGCCGATAGAATTCATATAATCTATAGCGGCGCCAAAAGCAATACCACCACAGACGTTTGGTGTACCAGCTTCAAACTTATGTGGTAGGCCGGCATAGGTTGTCTTTTCAAAAGATACTTGGTCTATCATTTCACCACCACCACGGTAAGGTTCCATTTTGTTGAGCCATTCTTCCTTTCCGTAAAGCATCCCGACACCCGTAGGGCCACAAATTTTATGGGCTGAGCAAACGTAGAAGTCGACATCTAAATCTTGTACATCTGGTTTTATGTGCGGACAAGACTGGGCTCCATCAATTAGGACAGCGGCGCCAACCTTATGGGCTTTGTCAATAATGGTCTTAATGGGGTTGATAGTTCCCAATGCATTGGAAATATGATTGACAAACACCAACTTGGTTTTATTGCTCAAGAGATTATCTAACTCATCGATAAGGAGTTCACCATTTTCATCCATTGGTAGCACCTTCAAGCGTGCTCCCGTTCGTTCACAAAGCATTTGCCAAGGCACAATATTGCTATGGTGTTCTAGGGCAGAAACGATGATTTCGTCTTCCGATTCTAATATTGAAGAAAAACCATTTGCGACTAAATTGATGCTGTCGGTAGTACCGGAAGTGAAAATAATTTCGTGGGATTTCTTCGCATTAAAATGCGCTCTAATTTTCTCACGTGCTTGCTCGTAAGCATCCGTTGCCTCTTGACTCAGACTATGCACACCGCGATGGATATTAGCGTTGTAATTGCTGTAATAATCTACAATAACATCAATCACCTGTTGTGGTGTTTGCGAGGTTGCGGCGTTGTCTAAATAAATGAGCGGTCTGCCGTTGACTTCGCGTTGAAGTATGGGGAAATCTTTGCGTATGTTGTCTACGTTAAACATTAAAGATTAAACCCAATATTTACACCTAACTTGTTAGCGATTAGCTTAGTAATACGTTGTTTGATTTCAGGAATTTTTACCGAGTTCAAAACATTGTTACTAAAGGCATACATCAGTAAACCTCTAGCTTCGTTTTCTGGAATACCGCGAGAACGCAAATAAAACATGGCGCTTTCGTCCAATTGGCCAATGGTACAACCATGAGAGCATTTTACGTCGTCCGCAAAAATTTCAAGTTGAGGTTTGGTGTTGATAGTTGCTTTGTCGCTAATTAAAATATTATTGTTGGCCTGAAACGCATTGGTTTTCTGCGCTTCTTTTTCAACCACCACTTTTCCATTGAAAACACCAGTTGAATTACCGGAGAAAATACCTTTATAATCTTGATGGCTTTCACAATTAGGCTCAATATGATGCACCAAGGTGTTGTGGTCTACATGTTGCTTATCGCCAATAATGGTAATACCTTTCATGGTAGAGTCTATGCGCTCACCGTTTTGGTAGAAATTCAGATTGTTTCTCGTCAGCTTTCCACCAAATGAAAAGGTGTGAACTTTTGCTAAACTTTCATCTTTTTGATTAATAAAGGTACTATCAATCAAGGATGCTGATTGTCGGTCATTCTGAATTTTATAATAATCCACAATAGCGCGTTTCTCCGCAAAAATCTCAGTCACACAGTTGGTTAAAACCGGATTATCCGTTAAACTCTGATGACGCTCAATAATCTGAACATGCGAATTCTCCTCAACCACCACTAAATTTCGAGGCTGTAACATCAAGGCAGACTCGTTTCCTGTTGAGAAATGAATGATTTGAATTGGCTTATCCACCAATTTATTCTTCGGGATATGGATGTAAGCGCCTTCTTGTGAAAATGCTGTATTTAAGGAGCTTATACTGTTTTTCGATGCAATTTTATTGAAATAATTATCAATAATCGGGCGGTATTTATCCTTGCTCAAAGCCGAAGACATCAAACAAACATCAATACCATCATGTGTGGTTTGCGATAAGTGCGACGAGTACTTTCCATCAATGAAAATAATCTTGTACGCATCAATATCGTGAATGAAATAACGCTTTACATCTTTGTAATCCAATGCTTCTTCGTGCTTAGGAAACACGCTGAAATCATTTTTCAATATAGCATTTAGCGATGTGTATTTCCAAGCCTCTTCCTTTTTTGTAGGGAAGCCTTCGTTTTCAAAGGTCTTAATCGCTTCGGAACGTATATCGTGAATAGGCGCATGTACATCTACCGTTTCTTCAAACGCTAAAAATGAGGCGACTAGTTTTTCTTTTAAATCCATGTTTTTGTTATTCCTGCGAAGGCAGGAATCTTTTTAAATTTTACATAATGTTCATGAGATTCCTGCCTGCGCAGGAATGACAGTCTATTACGCTTCAACTTCTTCTTTAATCCAATCGTAACCCTTGGCTTCTAGTTCGTGGGCCAATTCTTTTGTTCCTGATTTTACGATTTTTCCGTTGTACAAAACGTGTACGTAATCTGGAACAATATGGTCTAACAAACGCTGGTAGTGTGTAATAACGACCACAGCATTGTCTTTGCTTTTTAGTTTATTGACACCGCTAGCTACAATACGAAGGGCATCAATATCCAAACCTGAATCGGTTTCATCTAAAATCGCCAATTTCGGTTCTAGCATGGCCATTTGGAAAATCTCATTACGCTTCTTTTCCCCACCTGAAAAACCTTCATTGATTGAACGTGATAAAAACTTACGGTCAATCTCCAACATCTCAGATTTTTCACGAATCATTTTTAGCATTTCATTCGCTGGCATATCTTCCAAACCTTTAGCCTTACGGGTTTCGTTGATGGCTGTTTTCATAAAGTTGGTCACAGAAACCCCAGGGATTTCTACCGGATATTGAAAGGATAAAAAGATACCTTTGTGAGCGCGTTCTTCCGGGCCAAGCTCATCAATGTCTTCGCCTTCTAAAAGAATTTCGCCTTCTTCAACTTCATACTCTTCCTTCCCTGCAATAACAGAGGCCAAGGTACTTTTACCAGAGCCGTTCGGGCCCATGATGGCATGGACTTCCCCAGCTTTAACCTCAAGGTTAATCCCATTTAAAATACTTTTACCTTCTACGCTAGCGTGCAGATTTTTTATCTTTAACATAGTCTTAGTTTTCTAATTTTATAACATCATCCTGATTAGGATTCGGTGCTTCTACTTTTAAAATTTCTTTAATTTCAACTCTAAATGGCCAGCCTTCTTCACCTTCGGGTTTGGCAAACTTTTTCACACGTACCATAACTGGCACCATATCCGTAGCTTCTTTTTTAAAGGCTTTAGCTTTCTCATCTAATTTGTGCATGTTCTGGTCGATGACGACACCATAAATGTCGTTTGCTGTTTGCAAAACAGCGGCGTCAGCAAAATAGACAAACTCACCTTTCATAGTAATCAGCCCATCGTTTTGGTCGTAGGATGCTGTTGCTTCTCCTTCTTCTAAATTGGCTTCGGATTTAGGTTCATTTTTACAACCTAAACAAACAATAGCTAAAAAGCTAAATACAAATAGTCTCTTTATCATCTTAATCTAAATATGCAGGATATTTTGGTAATCTATTAAAGTCTTTTACGCTATGTTGAATGTAAACATCAGCATTGTTTTCTTTGGCAAAAGCTTCAAATTTCTCCATGCTTTTCAAGGTCATATCCACATCAAAATTGAAACTTGGAACGCCTCTGCTTTCACGGTTTTCTTCAAAATGGTATAAATCGCCAGTCAATAAAACATTACCAGAATTTTCTAATTTTAAGAATAAGACTTGATGTCCTGGTGTGTGGCCTGGCATGGATTTAATCATAACCGTTCCATCTCCGAAAACGTCAAAATCGCCGTTTAGTTTTTCAACCTTGGTTAGCGGTGCAATGGATGGGTAATTATCGCCTTTTTTCTGTTCTTCGCTTGTAATAAAATCATACTCCGTTTCTTGAACCAACCAAATAGCATTCGCAAATTTTGAAGCAGACCCCGTATGGTCAAAATGGGTGTGAGACACAGCAATAAAATCAAAATCGTTTGGCGTTAAATTCAATTGGGACAGTTGTGATACAACAGAATCCTTACGTGATACGGTAAATGCACCATCTGGTGTCGTATAAGGGTCTTGACCAACTAAACCTTCCGCTAAACCAGCATCCCATAACAGTCGTCCTTTAGGGTGTTCAATGATATAAAAGGCATCTGCGAAGGTTTTGCTTTGACCGGTATACGTTGTGTCTTGTGAAAATATTTCGAGCATATTGGCTTGTACGGTTCCTCCGTCTAAGGTGTATAATTTTACGCCTTCTTTCTTGGTTTCTTCTACGGTTTCGGTTTCTGAGTTTTCAGATTTGTCGTTTTTACATGAAGTAAACGTGAAGCCTAAAATTGCGAATAATAAAATGAGTTTTTTCATAATGAATAGTTTGTTGGTTAACCTACTGAGCCTTCCAATGAAATTTCCAATAGCTTTTGAGCTTCTACAGCAAATTCCATCGGTAATTTATTCAATACTTCTTTTGAAAAACCGTTGACGATTAAAGCAATGGCTTTCTCGGTATCAATACCACGTTGGTTACAATAGAAAATTTGGTCTTCCCCAATTTTACTGGTTGTGGCTTCGTGCTCTATTTGTGCGGTTTTGTTCTTTGCTTCAATATATGGGAAGGTGTGTGCGCCACATTCGTTACCCATCAATAAGCTATCACATTGTGAAAAATTTCGTGCGTTTTCGGCTCTGGAATTTATCTGAACCAAACCGCGATAGGAGTTTTGTGATTTTCCAGCAGAAATACCTTTAGATATAATTGTTGACTTGGTATTTTTCCCCAAGTGAATCATCTTCGTTCCTGTATCGGCTTGCTGATAGTTGTTGGTTACGGCAATAGAATAAAATTCCCCAACCGAGTTATCCCCTTTTAAAACGCATGATGGATATTTCCACGTAACCGCACTTCCGGTTTCTACTTGTGTCCACGAAATCTTGGCGTTGGTTTCACACAAACCTCGTTTGGTCACAAAATTGTAAACACCACCTTTACCTTCGGCATTTCCAGGATACCAGTTTTGGACGGTTGAATATTTAATTTCCGCATCATCCATGGCAATGAGCTCCACCACAGCGGCGTGTAATTGATTTTCGTCACGGCTCGGTGCTGTACAGCCTTCCAAGTATGATACATAAGACCCTTCATCTGCGATGACCAGTGTACGTTCAAATTGGCCCGTGCCTGCTTGGTTAATTCTAAAATATGTTGATAATTCCATAGGGCATCTTACGCCTTTAGGAATGTAACAGAAAGAGCCATCACTAAATACTGCCGAATTAAGAGCGGCGTAGTAATTGTCTTTTTGCGGAACGACGGTCCCCAGGTGTTTCTTTACAAGTTCCGGGTATTCCTTAATGGCTTCTGAGATACTCATAAAAATAATACCTTTTTCAGCCAAGGTCTTTTTGAATGTAGTAGCTACAGAAACTGAATCTACGACAACATCCATAGCAACACCAGCTAATTTCTTTTGTTCGTCTAGCGAAATACCCAACTTTTCAAAAGTGGCTAAAAGCTCCGGGTCAACCTCGTCAATACTATCGTACTTAGGTTTGCTGTTTGGTGCCGAATAGTAGGAGATGGCCTGGAAATCGGGCTTTTGATAGTTGACGTTTGCCCAGTCTGGCTCTACCATATCTTGCCAAATTTTAAAGGCTTCCAATCGCCATTCGGTCATCCATTCGGGCTCTTCCTTCTTCTTGGAAATCGCTCTTACAATATCTTCGTTAAGACCAACGGGGAAGGTGTCAGATTCAATATCTGTATAAAAACCATATTCGTATTCCTTGGTTTTTAATTCTTCCCGTAAATCGTCTTCGGTATACTTACTCATAGTTGAGTTTTAAATGTTATAATGAAAAAGACTCGCCACAACCACAAGTACGGTTGGCGTTTGGGTTGTTAAATACAAACCCGGTTCCGTTGAGTCCTCCAGAATATTCTAATGTGGTTCCTATTAAGTACAAGAAACTCTTTTTGTCGACGATGATTTTTACTTCATTGTCTTCAAAAACCTTATCGCCATCGATTTGTGATTTATCGAACTTCAAATCATACGATAAGCCAGAACACCCACCGCTCTTTACGCCTACGCGAACGTAGTCCGTTGTTGGGTCAAAGCCATCGTCTTTCATGAGTTCCACAACCTTGTTCTTGGCAGTGTCAGAAACTTTAATCATATACGTTAAATAGATTAGTTCTAAATAAAACGCAAATATACGATATAACTAGGCTTTAGCAATATTTACTAACATTATATTAGGATATACTTTGATAGGATTTGCCTATGAATTTGAAGATGTAGAACTACTAAATTGGAATGTTTATTTAAGTGCCAATCTCTTATTTAAAACGAATAACTGTTTCAAGGTATTTTGAAGTCTAAGGTTTGAAGACGCTTCTGTTTCAAAATCACCATTATCATCCAAATTGGTCTTGGTTTTGCAGTGTTTGCAAATGAGCAAGGCTTGTCCTCTTTCAGTTTCAAACTTGAAATAATTATGACCAAAAACAAGGCATGACAAGTCCGTGTTGGTTGAAGGTTGCATAGTTTGCTATTCAAAGATTTAGGGACGAACAATATAGACATCTAATTCAATCACTTGGTTAAAAAGCATATTTTTTCGATGAAATACACTTTTCTTTAAGATTTAAATCAGTTTGAAGGGTTTTTCAAATCTAATCGTTCTTATAAATCTTGAAGAAATATCACATTTAGGCCGGTCTCATGACTTAATCCGACAGGTTGCATATTCCTGGGGATTCAAATAAGAAAATTTGCTAATTCTGAAAATCTGGATTATCCATAAAGGACTGGTCATTCAAAGTCAGCAAAAAGGCTAGTAAATCGGCCTTGTCCTGGTCTGATAATTGTACGCCACCTTCGTCCACTTTCTTCATCAGCGGGTCAATTGTTGCTGAGGGCTGAAGACCTTCACTGTAATGGTTAATGACCTCTTCCAATGTGGCAAAACGCCCGTCATGCATGTACGGCGCCGTGAATGATAGATTTCTTAATGACGGTGAACGGAACTTACCACTGTCAGCAGGGTCGCCAGTTACAGCGCCCAAGCCTAAGTCCGTGAATTCTGAATCTAAGCCATTGTTATGAAAGGCATTGTCCGTCCATAGAGGATTGTTGGGACTTCCATGGCAATGAAAACAGTCGCCACGGGCTTCATCCATAAAAACATTTAACCCGTTCTGTTCTTGCGGGGTCAATTCTTCTTGACCAAGGGTTACTCTATCAAACTTTGAATTTGCAGAAATCAAGGTGCGCTCGAATTGCGCTATAGCCTTTGTGACTAATTCTGTCGTGATTGTTGATGTTGAAAAAGCGCCTTCAAATAAGTCCGGGTATTCTGAATGATTTTGAAGTCTTACCACAACATCTTCCCAATTACTATGCATTTCAACAGGGTTTTGTACGGGTTCCAAAGCCTGACGTTCTAAGCTCAGTTCCTTGCCATCCCAAGCAAAGCGTTCAGAGAAATTCCAAGCGAGATTAAACAGAGGCATGGAGTTTCTTGAACCAAGTGTTCCGTTAACGCCAGCGCTAAACTGTGCATTATCGGTAAAGGATTTTCTAGGGACATGGCACCTTGCACATGCAACGGAATTATCTGAGGAGAGAATTCGGTCAAAAAAGAGACGTTTTCCTAAGGCAACACCTTCAACGGTTTGTGGGTTATCATTGGGAATCAGTGGCGCCAAAAGATTGTCAGAAAAAATTTGAGGGACTTGTAATTCTAATGCTGTAGGGCCAACAGGTTGAACAGGCTCATAGCCTTCGTCCTTGCTGGAGCAAGAGGACAGAACTAGCAGTAAAATAAAAATACTATGTAACCGCCAGTTTTTCATGAGCTATTGTGTTACGGTTCCTAAACTAAACACGTTTCGCCCGTTTTCAGATATCACAATCTGTGCTGAGCTATTGGGCATTAAAACCGTATTCAGACTATTTAAATCCCAAGTATTAGGACTTTTAAACCACTCGGCGATATTCATTTCAACAGTTAGTGAAGCATCGTCAGTAAGGCTAATGGCGCCTAAATTGACTGTAAAAAATGTGTCTTGAGGAAAGGTTGGATTCATTCCAGGATTGTCTACAGCACGAATGGCATGATAATTAAAGCCTTGTTCTTCAGAATTACTGTTAAGGAATTTCCCGTCAAATTGCATGTAGTGGTAACCGCCACCCAACATATCCGGCACGTTGAATGAGGCCAAATTTAAATCCACATAGTTTTCAGCGTTGTCTTCGTTGTCAAATCCAAAATTGAAAGAAACATTGGTGTAATTGCCTTTAAGAACAGCTTCAGGAAGTGTTAAACTAAGGCTATTTTCGATAGATAAGTCAATGAGTTGATGAATATCGAAGGTTAGAAATTCGTTATTGCTATTCGAAAACCTGATGTCCGACACCAAATACCGCAGGCGTTCAATACTCAACATCTCGCCGTTGGCATTGGCGAATTTAATGGTGCTAAAATCAGCATCAGTTACCGTTTCTCCATCCCAATTGTGCGTAAAATTGAGAGTGACCATAGCATCTGTTGAAACGGTATCGTCTTCGTCCGTACCACAGGTATATAAAAGAAGCGCTATAATTAAAACGGGGGCAAATCTTGACATTAGTTCTGTAGTTTTATAAGGAGTAGGTCTGTAAATCCTTTATTCTCTAAGATGTCTTCATCATTGCTTGTGGTATCTCCAACCGCAATGATATTACCATCATTTAATTCTGTAACGCCGTAGGCAAAGTCAATATTGCTACCACCAACGGATGTTTCCCAATGAAGCTCTCCGTTTGAATTCACTTTTAAAACCCAGGCATCATTCTGTCCTTTATTATCCGATACATCGCCGTCACTGCTTCTTGAGCTTCCGGCCAATAAAAAGCCATTGTTTTGAGTTTTATAAATGGCTCTAGCGACATCAAAATCGGTGCCTCCAATATTTTTTTCCCAAAGTAATTCTCCTTCTGGAGCTATTTTAATAAGCCATAAATCGGCACCGCCATTGTTATTGGATATGTCGTTGGAGTTGCTTCTGGTATCGCCGGCAATGATAAAATTTCCATCTCCAGAGGCGACTATGGCTCTTGCTTCATCAATCTCAGAACCGCCAAAGGATTTTTCCCAGATAAGATTTCCTGTTGAAGAAATTCTTATAATCCAAAAATCGTAGGTTCCAAGGTTTGAAGAAATATCGGTGTCTTCGCTATCAGAGCCACCTGCGATAATATACCCACCATCGTCTGTTTGTACAACGCCTTCAGGAGTATCCGTGAAATTACCTCCATAATACTGGCTCCATTCTAAGTCGCCAGAAGCATCTAATTTTACAGCCCAATAATCACCACCTGCATGTCTTTCCGAAGACCTTGATGAGGTATTTCCTGCACCGCCAGAAGCCGTTACATCCAAAACTCCTGTGATTAAATACCCAGAGTCGTTAGTTTGAATGACAGAAATACCATTATCATTCCCTTGAAAACCATAAGATTTTTGCCATTGGAGGTTTCCTGAAGTATCCAACTTTGCCAACCAATAATCCTGAAACCCTGAGTTACCTGAAACATCACCATCATTGCTAGAACTCGTTCCTAGAATAGCAAAGCCACCATCTAGAGTTTGAATTATTGACCGACCCCTATCATCACCAGTACCACCGTATGTTTTTGACCATTGGAGTTCGTCAGTGGCATTGTATTTAAGCAGAAAATAATCAAAGTCTTCGGACGATTTATCACTGATATCACCATCCATACTTTGGGTAAATCCAAGGATAGCGTAACCGCCATCTGTCGTGGAAATTATAGACTGCCCGCTGTCATTTAAGCTCCCTCCAATGGTTTTCACAAAAGCGACTGACCCAGAAATATCGCTAGGTCCATTAGGGTCATCGCTTTTACAAGCCATGAGATTTATACTTATAAGAAGTACTGCTATTGAAATTCGGGACGCCATAAGCAAGTGTTATTGGCTCTTTCTTAGAATCAGTAAGCCTTGTTCAATATCACTCGCAATGATGATGCCACTCGAGAAATAAGGATAAACACTCCAAACCCCATTAAAGCTTGCACTATCACTACCCGGGAATGTATCCAAAAATGCTGTTTCACTCATAGGGTTGCTCGTAGAACTGATATTGGATATGTCTATCAAACGTACCCCAGCTCTATAATTGGCCATGTAGTATTCATTCCCCAAAACGTACCCATTATGATCTATGGCGTTTGTTGGGCCAAAGTAATTGGCATGCTCAACCGGGTTGTCTAAATCAGTAAAATCAAAGATTAATGTTTTGGTATTAAATCCAAAGGCCTGTTCGTCTGTTTCATCACCGAGGATGAAATACTTTTGATCCTCCGTAAACCAACCCTGGTGCGCATAAGATGTTTGTGGGTAGGTAAAATCACTAATAGGAATAATATTGTTTTTATCTGTTACATCAAGAATTACAACTTTATCAGTATTTCCATTACTTCCTATGTAAATCTCTCTATTAGTATAATCTGTGTCTGGCCCTTTGTAAGTCACAACTTGAGCATCGTGCGAATAACCTCCAGCCGTATAATCTCCTAAAAATGTTGGATTCACCGGATTTGATATATCCACAAAAATTGGACCGCCGCCATTAGTCGAAGAACAGCCTACAAGATATGCAACGGCCTCACTTTCGTTTATGACAATATTGTGGCAACTGCCAACACCATTATAAACGGCATCTGCTGTAAAGATCATTGGAGGTGATGTAACGTTTCTCAGTTTAGCAAGATTGAATACCTGCATACCGTGAGCACCAACACCATCAGCAACGATAAACGCATAATCGTTATATACCTTTACATCTCGCCAAAAATTTGTGCCTGCATTAGAGTTGAGTCGACCCAAAAACACTGGATTCATTGGGTCAGTAACGTCAACAAAGGCAGTACTATTAGTCATGGCAATAAGGGCATATTCATTTCCTGTTAAAGGATCGGTCCACCCCCAAATATCACTACCTTCCGTATTTGGGTTGCCTCCTAAAGTTTCAGCATCGATAGCGCCCATAACGTCCATGCCATTACATGGGTAAGGCCCTGCCATTCCGTCTTCACACGTGTAAAGCGGGAAATTATTTCCTACTATATCGTCACAGGTATCTCCTAAACCATCACCATCGCTGTCTGCTTGGCCTGGATTTGCTATGTCTGGGCAATTATCAGCATCGTTGGCAATACCGTCGCCATCTCTATCATCATCACAAACATCACCAATGTTATCGTTGTCTAGATCAGCCTGATCTGGGTTCGCTACTAATGGACAGTTGTCCATATCATCAATGATGCCATCACCATCATCATCGTCATCACATTCATTACCTAAACCGTCTCCGTCTGTATCAACCTGATCTGGGTTTGGTGTGTCAGGGCAGTTGTCTTCATCATTATCTCTTCCATCGTTATCCGTATCGTTATCGCAGATATCACCTTCCCCATCATTATCAGCATCTTCTTGGTCAGGATTAGCCATCATTGGACAGTTGTCTTGGGTATTTACTACACCATCGCCATCAATATCATCGTCACAAAGATCTCCGATACCGTCGTTATCTAAATCACTCTGATCAGGATTTGCAATATCTAAGCAATTATCATCTTCATCACTGATGCCATCACCATCCGTATCTAAAGGTGGAGGCGCTGGTTTATCGTCATCACCACAATTGGTTACACAAATAGATATAGAAAAAATGAGAAGGAAGAGGAAAAATTTGGAGCGTTTCATCAGTATTTTTTTTGCAATTTACTTGAATTTCTTCACATGCGATAAATCTATAACGAAATAACCCGATTAAAGTATATCAAAATCACAAAATCCGTAATACTTTTGCAAAATGATTGAAGACAAAAATCCACAGCGTACTCCTTTGAGTGAACTAGGTGAGTTTAAGCTCATTGAGCACCTAACCGAGCATTTTGAAGTGAAACAACAATCCACCATAAAAAGTGTCGGTGATGATGCGGCCGTTTTAAATCCTAAAGGTCAGATTGTAGTGACGACGGACATGCTAGTAGAAGGTGTACATTTTGATTTAAGCTACGTGCCATTGAAACACTTGGGTTACAAGGCTATTATGGTCAATCTATCAGACGTTTGTGCCATGAACGCGATACCGACTCAAGTTACCGTGTCAATTGCCGTTTCAAACCGTTTTCCGCTCGAAGCTTTGGAAGAGTTATACGCAGGGATTTTGCATGCGTCAAAAATTTATAATGTCGATGTTGTTGGTGGTGACACAACCTCGTCTACCTCTGGATTAATTATTTCAGTAACGGCCATTGGCGAAGTGAACGAAGATAATGTTGTTATGAGAAACGGTGCCAAACCAAATGATTTATTGGTCGTGTCTGGAGATTTGGGAGGTGCTTATATGGGACTTCAAGTATTGGAGCGCGAAAAGGAAGTTTTTAAAGTCAACCCTAATACTCAACCTGATTTATCAATGTATTCTTATATCATTGAGCGCCAACTGAAGCCTGAAGCCCGAAAAGATATTGTTGAATTGTTGGCGAAGTTAGAAGTAAAACCAACCAGTATGATTGATATTAGTGACGGCTTATCCTCCGAAATTATGCATCTCTGCAAACAAAGTAATGTGGGTTGTGATTTGTATGAAAATAAGATTCCATTAGACCCTCAGGTGATTTCAACTTGCGAAGAATTCAATATTGATAGTACAACAATTGCGCTGAATGGCGGTGAGGATTATGAATTATTGATGACTATAAGTCAAGAAGACTACCCTAAGATAAAGGGTAACCCTAATTTAACAGTAATTGGGTATATCACTGAGCCTGAAAAAGGGGCGCACTTGGTAACGCGTGCAGAAACTAAAATTCCGATAATAGCTAAAGGCTGGAAAAGCTTTAATTCCGAAACAGAGTAACTTAAGCGGCCGTTGTTTGAAAGGCGCGACTACGCATTCTGTTCATTTTATTGGCGTAGATGCGTGATAAAATTGAATTGATTTCCTTGAATTTAGGTGTCAGCTCGGTAAGCCTGCCGTTACCGTCAGTAGTCATTTGTTTTTTGCAACACTTACACGTGTATTCTTTAACGTGGTAAGTTACTTGTTTGCTCATTTCGTAGTTATGGCCAAAAATGTCGCAATACAGTTTAGTCGGGGTTAGGGCATTGGTAGAGTTATTCATGTCGGTAGATTTTGGTCTACTAACTTATTCAAAAAAAGGACAATAACAATTTTTTATGCAATATTATTCGATGTATTGTTTTAAAATGTAAGATAATTCTTCAATATTTTCAATATGACTCATGTGTCCTTCCGAAAGTTCCACGGTTTTAATGTCAGCATCTTTTGTTTTTTCTCTAATGGATTCTAAATCAACCACCCAATCCTTCAATCCTGAAATGATTAATTTTTTAGCTTGAAGGTTTTTCAAAACGTTGAATCTATCGGGTCGTAATCGCATGCCTTCTTGCAAAGCGATGTAGCCTTGCACTGTTGTTTTTAAAGCTTCGGACAATGCGAAATCATAGCTTGCCTTAAATTTTAACTTACTTTCTGGCGCGAATAAATTGGCGAAAGACATGCGTACCATGTTTTCAAAATTGGTCTGAACCATTTTATTGGCGCGTGCTCGGAGCGCTTTTCGTTCGTCATCGTCGGCTTCAAACGTAGAGTTCATCAAACATAAGCCTTCAAATAGTTGTGGCGCTTTTTCGGCCATGGCCAATGCTACATAACCTCCCATAGAATGCCCGATGACTTGGGCTGATTCAATATTTAAAGCATTCAGAATGAAAAGAACAAGTTCTGCCATGTCTTCCATAGTGCTCACGTAGCCTAGGTTTTCGCTTCTGCCATGCCCAGGAAAATCGATTCGGATGAATTGAAATCCTTCTGGAAGCGATACAATTACATCATCCCACATTCGGGTGTTTTCTAAAAAACCATGTAGTAGTACGACTGGTTTTCCGGTGCCATTGACTTCGTAATATATGCTCGCGTTTTTGTAGTCTATCGTCATGTTGCAAATATAAATTCAATGCGGAAGTGACCCTAGTTTTCATGACTAACATTTTGCTATATTTGGAATCTTACTAAATCAAATTCAAACATCACATGCTTTTAAAACGCTGGTTGACCCTCTGCCTTTTCGCTTTTTCATTGGTGCTCAATGCTCAAATCGACGATGCCCAACTCGATAAATTAATACAAGAAACCCTTACCACATTTGATATACCGGGTATCTCCGTTGGCATCTTAAAGGATGGCGAAATTATATATTCTGAAGGGCATGGCGTTCGTTCTTTGGAAACACAGAAGGATATGAATCCGAACACGCTAGTCGGTGTGGCGTCTAACAGCAAAGGATTTACCTGCTTTGCTTTGGCCATGCTTGTGGATGAAGGGGAATTGAGTTGGGATGACACGGTTAGAAAGCATATTCCCGAATTTCAACTCGCTGAACCTTGGGTGACCGAAAATTTTACGGTACGCGATTTGGTAACGCACCGAAGCGGGATGGCTTTGGGTGCAGGGGATTTAATGTTTTTTCCTGAAGGCAGTGATTTTACAACAGCTGACGTTATTGCCAATGTGAAACATTTGGAGCCCGAATCGTCATTCCGAAGTACTTTTCGCTATAACAACAACATGTACATCATTGCTGGTGAGGTTTTAAAACGCGTCAGTGGTTTGACTTGGGAAGAATTCATAGAAACCAAAATTATGAAACCCGTTGGGATGGTCAATAGTAAAGCCTCTTATTATCGGGTTAAGAATAAATCAAATATTATTGAAGCCCACACCAGAGCGGATGGCAAAGTGATTCAGATTCCCCACGACTGGTCGCCACTCGCAAATCCTGCTGGAGGGATTGTGAGTAATGTTCCTGATATGCTGACGTGGGCCGAATTTTTAATGAATGATGCCGTGACTAAAGATGGAGTTCGTCTACTGAGCAGTAGACAATTTCACGAGCTATGGCAATTACAAACCCCGTTGCGTGTTGGACCGAATGATTATTATAGCTCCAACTTTAGAGGCTATGGTCTGGGCTGGTTTTTAACCGATGTTAAAGGCGGTCATAAACAGGTCTACCATACAGGTGGTTTGTTGGGTACAGTAACGCAGTTTACGATGATTCCCGATTTGGATTTGGCAATTGTTGTGTTGACCAACCAAATGGTCGGTGGGGCTTTCAACACCATAACCAATACTATAAAGGACAGTTATTTGGGCTACGAGAATAGAAATTGGTTGGACAGGTATGGCAAACGTCGCAATGATTTCTTGGCGGAAACAGATTCTTTAAAAGTTGAAATTTTCAATCAGGTGGAAAAGGCTAAAGTAGATTCTTGCATTCCAAAACCAAATCAGATTACCGGGACTTACGGCGATGACTGGTTTGGGAATTTTGTTATTTCACACGAAGGAAAAACTTATACCATAAGAAGCGAGCGCTCCTCACAATTGGTGGGCGAATTACTGCCTTACAATGCAACGACATTTGTTGCCAAATGGAACAACCGCAGTTTTGATGCCGATGTATTCGTCAACTTTACCTTTGACACAAACGGGAAAGCACAAAGCGCAACAATGAGTTACATTACAGATATAACTGATTTCAGTTTCGATTTTGGGGACTTGGACTTAAAACGTGTGGATTAATGTATACGCGTCAAACACTCCTTGTCACCAGTTTCGGACTATTCTCTTTATTTTTTGGTGCAGGAAATTTATTGATTCCACCTTTATTAGGGTACAACGCTGGTGACAAATGGTTTTGGGTCACGCTTGGTTTTATGATTACGGCGGTTGTGATTCCTATCATCGGGATTATGGCACACGCCAAACTGCAAGGCACCATGTACGATTTTGGCAAGAAAGTCGCACCATGGTTTAGTTCTATTTATTGTATCATTGTTTACGCCATTTCTATTGCCATTCCTTCACCACGCACGGCATCCGCAACACACGAAATTGCCGTGCATCCAGCTTTTGGCACGAGTCCATTATTAACGAGTCTAATCTACTTTGCCTTGGTTTTGGTTTTTGTATTGAACCGTTCCAAAATCTTGAATATCATTGGGAAGTTCCTCACACCAATGATTGTGATTATGCTCTTATTAGTCATTGGCATTGGTTTGTATAACAGTAGTCTAGCAAATCCTGCAACGTTTGAAACACCAATGGTGAGCGGAATTTTGGAAGGCTACCAAACCTTTGACGCTATTGGCGCAGTTGTGGTTGGTGCCTTTTTGATTGTTTCCATCAACTTCAAAACGGTGGATGTTGAAGCCTATGAAGCCAAACGCTCCCTCATCCGAAAAGCAGGTCTCATTGCAGGTCTAGGGCTGTTTGTTATTTATGCAGGACTCATTTCTGTGGGTGCCTATTATGGCACGGAAATCAATGTAGACGATTCGCTAAGTAACGATATGCAACGCGCTAATTTGTTACGAGGCATAAGCAGCTCGGCGTTGGGGACCTTCGGAAATACGGTCTTGAGCATTCTCATTTCCTTGGCTTGTTTTACCACAGCTGTGGGTATTGTGGCGGGAACAGCCGACTATTTTAGAGGTTTGTTCAACAAATCGAACACTGCTTACATTATCACGGCGATTGTCGGTTGCTTGGCGGGTGTTGCTGTTGGGCAACTCGATTTTCATTCCATCATAGTCATTGCCTACCCGATATTACTGTTCATTTATCCGATAACCATTGTCTTAATTATTCTGAATATACTTTCTGAAAAATGGAGTTCGCCACTCGTATTTAGAGCCGTGGTGCTAACAACATTTATATTCAGTATTCCAGATGTGATTGGCTTTGTCAGTCCGTCTGAAGATTTAAAAACCGTCATTGAATACATCCCGTTAGCCAAATATAGTTTGGGTTGGGCGTTGCCAGCTTTGGTGATGTTTTTTGGAGTAAATACTTTTCAGAAGGGAAGAGGGATGTAATATTTTGCTTCAAGTGTTACAAAACTTTAGGTTATTCGTCTTTACGTCATACAGACGTATTATAATTAAAATGTTATGAAACCGACCTTTATCAACCAATGGCCGATAGTTTTTGGCACTTTTGTTTTAACCTTAATTTTTATTCTCTGGGAACATTTTAATGGAGGTGTTATTGAACATTATTTGTTGGCTGATGAAAATATGCCAAGCCTGTCCAATTGGTGGGGATTGCTGACCATTCCTGTATTTACCTATGTTTGTACATCTCTAATAAAACGAAGACATCAGAAAAAAATTAAGTCCGGTGATATTTCTCAAAATTTTGAAATCAATATCGTCAAACGATTTTTTTACGCTCTCATCTTCGGTGTGTTTGCGTCACTTCTGTGGGAGTTTGACATGGAGGAAATCCTACAATATTTCATACTTTCTCCTGTATTAATTGCGTTCTTTAAGCGAATCTATTTGCCAGAATACACGCTGGGATTCGTCTTAGGAATGATGTTTACCTTTGGTGGAATATTGCCAATTTTATTTGCAATTGTACTACTGATACTTTGCTTTATAGCCTACCAAATAAAAAGGGGTATCGTAGGTGTTTTTAAAAAACGAAATTAAACAGCAATTACTATACACTAGTCAGCATTCAAATTCTTAATCGCTGAAAACGCTTGGTCGACCAAATGGCTTTCTACCAAAACGGTAAATTCATTGGTGGTGGAAATGACTTCATAGAGCGAAATCCCTTCCCAAGCAAAGCGTTTAAATATCTGATAGTACAAGCCAGAAATCCTAGAGTTATCTTTAGGAAGACCAATACTAATGGCGGATAAATCATCCTGTGAATCAATCATTTTTTCAGATTGAAAGGCCTTTACAACCGCTTGTTTTTCCGAAGCTGATACTACGATATTGCTTTCATAAATGCCACGCGAAAAGCCGTAGAACGATTTAGAATCGAGAGTTTCAATCAGTTTCGCATGACTTTTAATCAGGCTTTCAGAATTTGAAAAGGTATAATCCACAAGATTGGAACGCACTGTAATATCGCCCAATTGTTTCATCACAGCCTTTAGTTTATGGGACTGTCGCAAATGCACCGGAGGCGCATAACGACGTAAGGCCATCATTATGGCACTAGTCTTAACATGCTTGCCGAGCATAGCACTAACAGGTGTTTGCAATTCTTCAGACAGAGCAGAAAAATTGATGATTTTCCGGAATAAGGCTTCCTCTAAAAAAGGTTGTTTAATAAGGATGTCCTCGACGCAAGAGGCTATGGTTTTCATATTCCAAAATGTTATATAATTAACAATTTGTGTAAAAATAAACTATTTCTTTCAAATTTTAGATAATAAAGACATATCACATCTATTTTTGTATTTCAAAAAAAATAAGAATACAATGTTGGTTTATAAGTTTGGAGGTACCTCTGTTGGGTCTGTGGTGAATATGCATCATGTTAAGGATATTATCAGCAATAGCGATAAAAAAGTGATTGTTTTATCAGCCATGTCTGGTACGACGAATGCTCTGGTGGAAATTTCAGAATATGTAAAATATGGGAACACTGAGGAAGCAAAACAGAAGATTAATGCACTCAGCGAAACCTACAATGCGGTCGTTTATGATTTGCTCCAAGATACTACATTAAGAAAAGATGTTAGCGCTTATGTCAACCGTATTTTTAAGGATTTAAGCGACTTGGTTTCTAGGGTATACACCAGCCAATGGCACAATAGCATTATTGCCAATGGCGAGTTATTATCTACCTACATGTTCAGTCGTTTTTTAGAACAGGAAGGCTTTAAAGTTGCCTTGTTGCCCGCTTTAGATTTTATGCGTTTAGATGGCAATAACGAACCGGATGAGTTTTACATTAAACAAAATCTGATGCGTCTACTTCATACGCAACCAAACGCCGACATCTATATCACACAAGGCTTTATTAGTTTAGATGTAGACGGTAACATTACGAACTTACAACGTGGCGGGAGTGATTACACGGCAACCATTATCGGGGCGGCGATTGACGCCGATGAAGTCCAGATTTGGACGGATATTGATGGTTTCCATAATAACGACCCACGCTACGTCAATGATACAAAAGCTTTATCTCATTTGTCTTATGATGAAGCGGCGGAACTGGCTTATTTTGGGGCTAAAATTCTACATCCACAAACCGTGATGCCAGTCCGCCGTTTAGATATTCCGTTGCGCTTAAAGAACACAATGGCACCCGAAGCACATGGTACGTTAATTACCAATCAAATCCATGGCGAAGGCATTAAAGCCATTGCGGCCAAAGATGGTATAACGGCCATTAAAATTAAGTCGGTCCGCATGTTGTTGGCACACGGGTTTTTAAAGAAAGTCTTTGAAATTTTTGAAACCTACGAAACGGCAATTGATATGGTAACAACCTCCGAAATCGCTGTATCCTTAACCATAGACGATACCAAAAATCTTGAAGCCATCGTCTCCGAACTTCAAAAATTTGCCGAAGTACATGTTGAAGATTACCTCAGTATTGTGTGTTTGGTAGGTAATCAGATTATTTACCACCCGGATACGCCGGAGCTTTTTCAGGTGTTACAAGACGTCAATGTTAGGATGATTGCTTATGGCGGTAGTAACAATAACATTTCACTATTGGTGAATTCTAGTGATAAGTTGGAAACCTTGCAGAAGTTACAGCGTTACGTGTTCGAGGGGAACGCTGTATTAATTTAATTTTAGTTAGAAAGGAAGCGCCAGAGATGGCGCTTTTTTTAATCTTTATAACTCACCCGCTCCCGAATCCCACCATGTGCTCTATGAATAATCACATCGGCTTTCTTGCGTTTTGCAATGGTCTTCGCTTTTCGGATAGCGGTGGATTGTTTTCGGTGTTTTGAAGTCACACGCTTATTGCCTTCTCTTCGAACTGCCCAACCATCTTCAAAAGGTACCACATGTTGATGCCAAGTCCTCGTCTTGCTTTTTTTGCCAAAGGCTTTTAAAATGACTTCGATGATATCGATAAGTGCGTCTTTCCAAGACATTTTATGTCGTGATTTTAGCTATTCATCAACGCCTCAATTTCCTCAACCTCAATTGGAATATTGCGCATTAAGTTAAACGGCTCTCCTGAATCTTGAATCACAACATCGTCTTCTAGTCGGATACCAAAACCTTCGTCTGGGATGTAAATGCCAGGCTCTACCGTAAAGACCATATTGGCTTGCATTGGCTCGTGTAATAAACCATAATCATGCGTGTCTAGACCAATATGGTGGCTCGTGCCATGCATAAAATAATTTTTGTAGGCAGGCCAATCTGGATTTTCGTTTTGTACATCGGCTTTATCCAATAAACCGAGACCCAATAATTCCGAGGTCATTAATTTTCCGACTTCCACATGATAGGCTTCCCAAAGTGTTCCCGGCACCAAAAGTTTTGTCGCTTCGTTCTTAACACGATTTACAGCATTGTAAACGTCTTTTTGTCGGTCTGTAAATCTTCCCGACACTGGAATGGTGCGTGTCATATCGCTAGAGTAATTCGCATATTCTGCACCAACATCCAAGAGGATTAAATCGCCCGCCTTGCATTGCTGGTTGTTTTCAATATAATGCAACACGTTGGCATTATTTCCCGAAGCGATAATTGGCGTGTAAGCAAAGCCTTTAGAACGGTTGTTTAAAAACTCGTGCATAAACTCGGCTTCAAGATTGTATTCCCAAACACCTGGCTTGGTAAACCCTAAAATGCGTCGGAAGCCTTTTTCAGTGATGTCGCAAGCCTGTTGCATGAGGTCTAACTCAATCTGGTCTTTTACCGAACGTAGACGTTGTAAAATGGGGTTGCTTTTGGCTACGGAATGAGCAGGATATTTTCCGAGTAACCATTTGGTAAACCGGTCTTCACGCGTTTCCGTCTCAACATTGGCTCGGTAATGCTCATTGGTATTGATGTACACCGTGTCGGATTGAGTCATCAACTCAAACATGATTTTCTCCATATCCTGAAGCCAATACACCGTCTTCACACCCGAAGTTTCAAAGGCTTTTTCCTTGGTCAATTTTTCGCCTTCCCAAACTGCTATATGTTCGTTAGTTTCCTTTAAGAAAAGAATTTCACGATGCTTTTCCTTTGGGCAATCTGGATATAACACCAAAATACTTTCCTCTTGGTCTACACCGCTGAGGTAAAAAATATCGCGGTGCTGAGCAAACGGCATAGTGCTGTCTGCACTTACCGGATAGATATCGTTGGAATTAAAAACTGCCAAACTATTAGGCTTCATTTGCGCCATAAAGTTCTTTCGGTTTTTTATAAAAAGGTTGCGGTCTATGGGATTGTATTTCATTGGAAAATAGTGTTTTTCATTCTCTGTCCCGACGCTTCGGGAGTGAGAATCTCATTAATCAAAAATATTATGTCACTCCCGAAATTTCGGGACTGACATTAGTGATAATAAAAATAAGCGTTTCCAAAAATAAACAAACTACACGGCAACATTCAAATTAAACTTTAAATTCAATTCAAATCCTTCCAAGTTCCGAAATTAGAAATTTGGTTCTTCTTCCCTTTGGGAAGATGTCCGACCAAGCGGACAGATGGGAGTCTTTTGTGTTAAACTTTCCCAACCCATTTTGAAGCCCCGTGGATATTAATTAATTTTCGAGAACGATTTAACTATCCATCAAAACCAACTCCTTATGAACCGTTCTTCTATTCTCGGTATTGCCTTTCTTTCCCTTTTTACTATGGCATTTGCCCAACAGCCAGCGACTTCAAGCTCAGAGCTTAAGTCGGCTTTAGAGCAAAAACGTGCCATGGCAGAAAACTCCATTGTAAAAAACGTGCCTTTTAAAAATATTGGACCAACCATTATGAGTGGTCGTGTGGTGGATGTTGATGTAAATCCGGAGCAACCTTCAGAATTTTATGTCGGTTATGCGTCTGGTGGGGTTTGGCATACCGTAAATAACGGCACAACTTTTACGCCGATTTTAGACAATTCCGATACCCAAAACGTCGGCGATATCGCAGTGCACTGGCCAACGCGAACTATTTATGTCGGGACTGGCGAAAACAACGCCTCACGCTCATCTTATGCAGGGATTGGCTTGTTAAAATCAACCGATAATGGAAAAACGTGGGAGGATTTAGGATTGATGGACGCGCATCACTTTGCTCCGATTTTAATTCATCCGAAAAATCCAGACGTGTTGGTCGTCGGTGCAACGGGCCATTTATATTCGCCAAATACAGAACGCGGTATTTACAAAACAACAGATGGCGGAAAAACATGGAACAAAACCTTGTTTGTGGACGATATGAGTGGGATTATTGATTTACAACACAGTCCTTCAAACTATAATGTGATGTTCGCCACCTCATGGACCAAAGACCGAAAAGCATGGAATTTTACGGGGAATGGCGAGAATTCTGGCATCTATAAAAGTACGGATGCTGGAGACACTTGGACGAAGGTTTCCGTAGCCGGAAGCGGTTTCCCAACGGGCGAAGGTGTCGGTAGAATTGGTGTGGCGGTATATGATGACAATACAGT
Organism: Winogradskyella maritima; assembly: GCF_042650215.1. NCBI lineage: Bacteria > Pseudomonadati > Bacteroidota > Flavobacteriia > Flavobacteriales > Flavobacteriaceae > Winogradskyella > Winogradskyella maritima. Next base: position 646,960 of record NZ_JBHSAT010000004.1, read on the forward strand.
TTATGCTATCCACGATAGCCAATTCCGAAGACCAGATGATGGAAAAGCTTCCGAAAGACGTGGTCTTCAAAAGGATGATTTCAAAACTATGAGCACGCAAGATTTCCTTAATCTTGATGATAAAAAACTGAATACCTTTTTAAAATCGAATGGCTTTCAAGAAAAATACCGTGCTCAAAATGTAAAGCAAATGATGCGTTCGGGGAATGTAAAACCGATTGACATCGCCAAGTATTTGGAAGATGCCAATAGCATGCTTTTTGACACGCCTGTGGTTGGCGCTGAGGTTTACAAAAGTACCGACGGCGGAAAGAATTGGAGCAAGACCCACAAGGACTTTTTAGACGGCATTTACTTTAGTTATGGGTATTATTTTGGTCATATCCATGTGGCGCCAAACAATCCGGATAACATCTACATTTATGGTGTCCCAATTTTAAAATCGAAGGATGGTGGCGCAACATTCACGTCTATTTCGGCGGAAAATGTTCATGCCGACCATCACGCACTTTGGATAAATCCCAAAAACCCAAATCATTTGGTTAATGGAAATGATGGTGGGGTAAATATTTCGTACGATGATGGTGAAAACTGGATTAAGAATAACTCGCCTTCCGTTGGGCAATTCTATGCGATAAACGTAGACAATGAAAAACCATATAACGTGTACGGAGGTCTTCAGGATAACGGCGTTTGGAAAGGTGCACACACGGCTCGGGAGGATAAAGGCTGGGAGCAGAACGGTCAATATCCTTGGAAATCTATTATGGGTGGCGACGGCATGCAAGTTCAGATTGACAACCGGAATTCTGATGTGGTATATACTGGATTTCAATTTGGGAATTACTTCAGACTGAATTTAGATACCGGAGAGCAAACCTACATTCAGCCAAAGCATACGTTGGGCGAAAATCCATACCGTTTCAATTGGCAAACGCCGATTTTACTGTCTTCGCACAATCAGGATATTTTGTATTTGGGAGGTAATAAATTAATGCGAAGCATGAATCAAGGTACCGATTGGCAAGCCATTAGTGGCGATTTAACCAACGGCGGTAAAAAAGGAAACGTGGCCTATGGCACATTGGCTTCGATAAGTGAAAGTCCTTTTGAATTTGGCTTAATCTACACCGGAAGTGATGACGGCTTGGTGCACGTCACCAAAAATGGCGGTGGCGATTGGACGAACATTTCGTCTAGCTTTCCTAAGGATTTGTGGGTCAGTCGTGTTATAGCTTCAGAACATAAAAAAGAACGTGTATACGTCACCTTGAATGGCTATCGTTGGGACGATTTTAAAACCTATGTGTACAAAAGTGATAACTACGGACAGACATGGACGGACATTTCGAGCAATTTGCCATTGTCGCCCGTTAATGTGATTCGAGAAGATTCCGAAAATGAAAATATCCTCTATTTAGGAACGGATAACGGTGCTTACGTGTCAATGGATATGGGCCAAAGCTGGAATGCCTTTTCCAATGGATTGCCGAATGTTGCGGTACACGATATTGTACTTCAAACGGATGCCAAAGACCTATTAATTGGTACACACGGCCGAAGCATTTACAAAGCCAATGTGAGGCCATTACAGACCTTCGGAAATAAAAATGCATCTCAAGATGTCGTCTTTTTTGATGTAGAGCCTATCCGAGAATCATCACGTTGGGGAAGTTCCTGGAGTCAGTGGTTAGACGCTTACGAGCCAGAAGTGACCTTGCAATTTTACAGCAAGTCTGAAGGGTCTAAAACATTGAAAATCCTATCTGAAGACGGCAAGGAACTCAACCAAATGACAGTCGATGTAGACAAAGGTTTCAATTATGTGGATTACCATTTAGATATCACTGAAAAAGGCAGAAAAGCGTTGATGAAGGCGGATACCACTATTGATATTTTGGAACGAAGCAACGGAAAATATTATCTACCAAAAGGCGTTTATACTATTGAGCTAGCTGGAAATTCTACCAAGCTTGAAATAAAATAGTATATTTCAAATCCAAATCTTAATCTTATGAAATCTACAAAAGTTATACTTTGTGTGTTGGCACTAAGCCTGTTTGCCTGCAATTCAGACGATGGTAACGCCCCTTTGGAAAACGAAGCAAAACTCATTATTAAGTTGAATTTTGACGCCAATCAAACCCGATTGAACAATCTTGGTCAGCCTGCAACTATCCCAGCCGGAAATGCAACTCAGACACCGAACATAAGACAAATGAGTGCCAATTATATTGAGTTTGCGCCAAATGCCACCTCGCTATTAGGTCAGGGCGAAATTATTTACGAAGGCCCAGAAACCAATGCCGGCGGGGACTTGGCGATTGATTTTCAGCAAGCCATTTTAGCAGGGCAAGACGATACGTTTTTAGAAGTACCCCTTAGCTCTGTTTCAGCAGGCAATTATGATTGGGTGAGAGTGTCCCTTTCATATCAGGAAGGAGATATAATGATACGCCAGAGCAACACGGATATTACCGCTACGTTAGCCAGTTTTCTAGGATACAACAACTACATTACATCTTTTGATTTAAATGGAAATACTTTCAACGTTAATGACGATGTACTACAAGGATTTTGGGCGGTTGAAGCCTTCGGTTTTACAGCGCAAGGTCAAGCGCCAGAAGGTGCAACTACGGTTCCTAATCCATTGTTTGATACCTCGCCAGTGCCTCAAGGCTCTTGTGTAGTCACTGGACAATTTGAAAATGGATTAAGCATTTCGGGTGACGAAACCGAGGATGTGGTCGTGACTTTATCCTTTTCCATCAACAACAGTTTTGAATGGACCGAGGTCAATTCCGACGGAAAATTTGAACCTTCAGCAGGCGAGCAAGTGGTGGATATGGGACTGAGAGGGTTAATTCCTCTGGTTGGGAACTAAACGTTTGTCAAAAAAGTGTCAAAAGCTATTAAATCTTGTTAAAATAAACTAAAACAGAATAACGGACGTTTTGGTAAGGCTACATTTGCTAGCCTAACTAATTCATCAATCACTATGCTAAGGACAAGACTTTCCGCTTTGGTCTTTTCGTTATTTACATGTTGTTTTCTTTTTTCTCAAGACGATTCATCTTCAGACGATTTAAAGATTTTTCTAGATTGTAATGTTTGCGATAACACTTATATGCGTCAAAATCTGGGGAACGTTCAGTTTGTGCGAGACCAAGATTTAAGTGATGTACACCTATTCTTTACAACACAGCGCAACGGCAGTGGAGGTCGAAGCTATGAGGTGGATTATATTGGCAAAGGGGAGTTTTCGGAGATTAACTTTAGAATGAGTTTTAACTCTGATGTGAATATGACTGATGATGATGAACGAAAACTCATCTTAGAACAGTTGAAACTGGGTCTAGTTCGTTTTTGGATTGCAAAGGGAAGAACGGATGTTGTAACAGTCTCCGTGCCTTCGCCCGAAAATGAAGAAGAGCAAGCGGAAGAGGAGGATCCTTGGAATTATTGGTTATTTAGGCTGGGTGCTCGGGGCTTTTTTGATGGTCAGGAAACAGTTAGTTCTAGTAACATCAACTTTAATTTTTCAGCACGACGCGTTACCGAAAAAAATAAATTTTTCTTTAGAATAGGTTATGGCGAGAATAAAAGAGTGTTTACGTTTGATGGTGAGGATATCGAAAACATTAATAACAACAAAAACCTAAATATCAGTGACGTTTTGAGCATCAATGACCATTGGTCTTATGGTTTTTTTGGAAATATTGGAACGTCTACTTTCAGCAACCGCGATTTGTTTTGGGGTTTTAAACCGGCGATAGAGTATGATTTTTTTAAATACAATGAGTCCGCTAAAAAGATTTTAACGCTATCCTATCGTAATGGTATTGTCTTCAATGATTATATAGAGCGAACGGTCTTTAACGAAACTGAAGAGTACCTTTGGGAACACAATGTTGTTCTTGGTGGTTCTATCAATCAAGAATGGGGAAATTTAAATGCTGAAGCACGATTTGACCAATTTTTGCATGATACCGAATTGTACTCCGTAGGCTTTTCTTTGGGGGCCAATATCAGAATCTTTAAGGGCTTCAATTTTGATATTTTCGGACGTTATAACATTACTAGAAACCAGATTGCTATTTCAGGTGGTGGTGTTTCACTCGAAGAGTTGTTGCTACAACAACAACAGTTGCAATCGGGTTACAACTACTTCGTAAGTATGGGCTTTAGCTATTCTTTTGGGTCTATTTACAATACTGTAGTTAATCCTCGCTTTAATCGATAGCTTATATCCATTCTAAATATTTCACAAAAGAACTGTAGCTTTTGTAGAAACACGTTCTGCACCGTATCTTTGTAGTAACTAACTTTTAGATTATTGCTACAATGAGCGGAATTTTAAATTCTTCGGTAGGTAGAAAGTTTGCCATGGCGCTTTCAGCTTTCTTCCTAATGGTTTTCTTACTGCAACATTTTTCAATTAATATTTTGTCCGTTTTTAGTCCTGAAACATTCAATGATGTTTCGCACTTTATGGGAACCTTTTGGGTGGTACAATATCTGTTGCAACCTGTGTTGATTTTTGGTGTGGTCTTTCACTTTGTGATGGGTTTCATACTAGATATTAAAAATAGAAGCGCCAGAAAAGTAGGCTATGTAAAGAATAATGGCTCGGCCAATTCAACTTGGATGAGCCGAAATATGGTGGTTTCAGGATTGGTGATTTTGGCCTTTATGGTCTTGCACTTTATTGATTTTTGGATTCCAGAATTGAATGTAAAATACGTTCAAGGCGACATGAGCGGTTTGGTTGACCCAAACAATGCTGAAAGCGGTTACCGTTATTACGAAGAATTAGTGCATAAGTTTGAAAGCCCTCTGCGTGTCGGTGCTTATGTCATCGCATTTGTCCTTTTAGCATTACACTTATTACATGGGTTTAGCTCTGCATTTCAATCAGTTGGTGCAAATAATAAATACACTAGAGGATTAAAAGGATTTGGTAAGGTTTACGCCATAGGCATTCCTTTAGGCTTTATTTTCATTGCACTTTATCATCATTTTAATCACTAAATCATAGATACTATGGCTTTAGATTCAAAAGTACCTTCAGGTCCATTAGCAGATAAGTGGACAAAGCATAAAAACGAAATTAATCTGGTAAACCCAGCCAACAAGCGTCTTATAGATGTCATTGTTGTGGGTACGGGTTTAGCAGGTGGTTCTGCAGCAGCGACGCTCGCAGAATTGGGCTATAATGTAAAAGCATTTTGCTTTCAGGATTCGCCGAGACGCGCGCACTCTATTGCAGCTCAAGGTGGTATCAATGCTGCAAAAAACTATCAAGGAGATGGAGATTCTACCTATCGATTATTTTATGATACAGTAAAAGGTGGCGACTATCGCTCGCGAGAAGCTAACGTATATCGTTTGGCTGAGGTGTCTGCAAACATCATTGACCAATGCGTCGCACAAGGCGTACCTTTTGCTAGAGACTATGGCGGACTGCTAGATAACCGTTCGTTTGGTGGTGTTTTGGTGTCTAGAACATTCTATGCCAAAGGACAAACTGGTCAACAATTACTTCTTGGTGCGTATTCAGCCATGAACCGTCAGATTGGCCGTGGAAAGATTAAAATGTACAACAGACACGAAATGTTGGATGTTGTGATTGTCGATGGAAAAGCTAGAGGCATCATTGCACGAGATTTAGTCACGGGAAAAATTGAACGTCATTCAGCACACGCCGTAGTTTTAGGAACTGGGGGCTATGGAAACGTATTTTTCTTATCCACTAACGCTATGGGAAGTAATGTAACGGCCGCATGGAAAGCACACAAGCGTGGTGCTTATTTTGCTAACCCATGTTATACTCAAATTCACCCGACGTGTATTCCCGTTTCTGGAGATCATCAGTCTAAGCTGACATTGATGTCAGAGTCTCTTCGAAATGACGGACGCATCTGGGTACCAAAGCATAAAAAAGATGTTGAAGCCATTAGAGCGAAAACCTTAAAACCTACAGATCTTAAAGAAGAAGACCGCGATTACTACTTAGAACGTCGTTATCCTGCCTTCGGAAATCTAGTGCCTCGTGATGTTGCTTCTCGTGCGGCTAAAGAACGCTGTGACGCTGGTTTCGGTGTTAATGCCACAGGTGAAGCAGTTTACCTAGATTTTGCTTCGGCTATTAAGCGTTACGGAAAAGAACAAGCCCACGTCAAAGGCTTAAACGAAAGCGACGAAAAATTAGTGAAAGAACTCGGACAGGAAGTGGTGCGTAACAAGTATGGAAACCTATTTCAGATGTATGAGAAAATCGTTGATGAAAATCCATATGAAACACCAATGATGATCTATCCGGCTGTTCACTATACCATGGGAGGCGTTTGGGTAGATTATAATCTTCAAACTACAGTGCCAGGATTATACGCTATCGGAGAAGCAAATTTTTCAGATCATGGCGCCAATAGATTAGGAGCGTCAGCCTTGATGCAAGGTTTAGCTGATGGTTATTTTGTGTTACCGTATACGATAGGCGATTATTTATCGGACGATATCAGAACTGGACCAATTTCTACGGATCTTCCGGAGTTTGAAGCTGCTGAGAAAAATGTGACGGATAACATCAATCATCTAATCAATAATGAAGGATCAAAACCTGTTGATTATTTCCATAAGAAATTAGGGAAAATAATGTGGAATAAATGTGGTATGGCCAGAAATGCTGAAGGCTTAAAAGAGGCTATTCAAGAGATTTCAGACTTAAGAAAAGAGTTTTGGAACGATGTGAGAGTGCCGGGTACTGCTGATGAATTCAATGAGGAGTTGGCTAAAGCAGGTCGTGTTGCCGATTTCTTGGAGTTAGGTGAATTGTTTGCCAAGGACGCTTTAGTGAGAGAAGAGTCGGCAGGAGGTCACTTTAGAGAAGAACACCAAACCGAAGAAGGCGAAGCGCAAAGACGCAAAGAATTCCAGTTTGTATCCGCTTGGGAATATAAAGGAGAGCCAAAAGATGCCGTCTTACACAAAGAAGATTTAGTGTACGAGAATATTGAGGTAAAAGAAAGAAGTTATAAATAACTTAAATATCACAAGATGAATTTAACGTTAAAAATATGGCGCCAAAAAGGTGCAAATGACAAAGGAAAAATGGTGGATTATCAAATCGCCGATGTGTCACCCGACATGTCTTTCCTTGAAATGTTAGACGTATTAAATAACCAATTGATTGAAAAAGGCGATGAGCCTGTGGCTTTTGATCATGACTGTAGAGAAGGTATTTGCGGATCTTGTTCATTATACATCAATGGCGAAGCACATGGTCCTGACCGATTGGTGACCACTTGTCAATTACACATGCGAAAGTTTAATGATGGCGATACCATACATATTGAACCATTCAGAGCCAATGCCTTTCCGGTGATTAAGGATTTAATTGTAGATCGATCTTCATTTGACCGTATTCAGCATGCTGGTGGATTTGTATCTGTAAATACTTCAGGAAACACGCAAGACGCCAATGCTATTCCTATCGAAAAAGCTAACGCAGATATGGCTTTTGATGCCGCAACATGTATCGGATGTGGCGCTTGTGTAGCTAGCTGTAAAAACTCCAGTGCTATGTTATTTGTCTCGGCAAAGGTGTCTCAGTTTGCGTTGTTGCCTCAAGGCCAAGTTGAAGCGACAGACCGTGTCATGAATATGGTTAACCAAATGGACGCTGAAGGCTTCGGAAACTGTACCAATACTGGCGCTTGTGAGGTAGAATGTCCTAAAGGTATTTCCCTTGAAAATATAGCAAGAATGAATCGCGAATACATGGCAGCAACCTTAAAAGGTTAAGTGACTGCTACTTAAATAATAAATGCCCAAGTCGTGTAAATGGCTTGGGTTTTTTAATTAGTTTTATCATCCTTTTGATACACTATGAAACAACTTTTACAATTCAGTTTTATCCTTTGCGCTAGCCTAATCATCCAATCGTGTAAAGGCCACCAACCAGAATCTCAAACAGCAACTTCTGAAGACACAGCAGTTGTTGAAACTATCTATGATTTCGATGATTCTGAATTAATAAAGAATATAAAGACCCTTTCTGAAGACCGATTTGAAGGTCGTAGAACAGATACGGAAGGCGGTAAGATGGCTAGGGCTTATGTCATTGAAGCATTCAAATCTAGAGATGTAAACCCACTCGATGAGTCTTTTGAACAAGCCTTTTCGTTTACACGGAGAGAAAAAGACTATAATGGAACTAACGTTCTCGGGCTTATAGAAGGTTCAGTACATAAAGATAAATACATTGTGATTTCAGCCCATTACGATCACGTGGGAATCAACGATGGCAAAATATTCAACGGTGCCGATGATGATGCTTCAGGGACCAGTGCGTTGTTTGCTTTTGCGGAATACTTTAAAGCCAATCCACCAAAACACAATGTCATTTTAGCGGCCTTTGATGCCGAAGAATTAGGATTAAAAGGGGCGTATCATTTTGTGGATAATTCTATTGTTCCAAAAGACCAATTAGTATTGAACTTAAATATGGATATGGTCAGCAGAAGCGAAAAAAACGAATTATTCGCCGTGGGTACGCGCTATTATCCGCAGTTGAAACCTGTTATAGAAAATTATAAAAGGTCTGGGGATGTAAAGGTTCTGATTGGTCATGAAGGGTTGGATAAAGCGCAAGACTGGACCAATTCTAGTGACCACGCTGCGTTCCATAAAGCAGAAATCCCATTTGTATATTTCGGTGTACCAGATCATGAAGATTACCATAAACCGACGGACGATTTCGAAAATATAGATCAAACCTTCTACAAAAATGCCGTACAAACAATTATCAATACCTTTAAGGCCTTTGATAATCTAGAATTGTAAAGCAAATGTCTCAACAACGGGAATTTTATCAATCCCAACGTCACACCCATAAAACGGAAGCTCAACGCTTACGGAAACTATTATTGAGCTTAAGCTCGGCGCGCTTAGTGGTGTTTTTGGCAATGGGTTTGGGAATTTATTTTTTCTTCGGAAAATGGCAAGTTGCGGTTACTATTGGAATTCTTGGAACTGCTATCTTCTTATATCTATTATCACGTTACACCGATGCCAAACAAAAACGAGAGCTGTCGCAACGCTTAGCTACTATTAATGAAGAAGAACTTCAGATTTTAGACGGCAATTTTCACAATCGGTTGTCAGGGCAAACGTTTGAAGATCCATCACATTTTTACAGTTTAGATATCGATTTATTTGGGAAAGGCTCCTTCTTTCAATATACCAATAGAACAGCTACTGAAGCAGGAAAACAGACATTTATAGACGCCTTATTGGCCAATAGGATTGATGATATTGAGGAGCGCCAAGAGGCAATAAAAGAACTTAGTGAGCATCAAGTATGGTCACAAAACTATACAGCCATTGCTCAGGGTGTAAAGGTTGAATATCCTGCTGGACAGATTTTAAATTGGTTAAAAAATTATCAGCCATTTCTGCACTCATGGGTGAAATGGGTGGGGCCACTCTTCAGTGTTATGTCTGTACTTTGCATTGTGTTGGGTAGTGCTCAGCTCATTCCTGTAGCTTATATCGGCTATTGGCTCCTCGCCGGACTTGGAATCACAGCCATCTATCTTAAAAAAATAAATAAGTTAGCAAGTAACACCGATAAGGTCAAAGAGACCATACGGCAATATGCGCTGTTATTAGAACAGATTGAAAGCATTTCATTTTCTTCGGAATTGCTTAAAACACAACAAACCACTATTGAAAATGAAGGCTTAAAAGCCTCGGAGATATTTTCAAAATTTTCAAAAGCACTCGATGCCTTAGACAACCGGAATAATCTGTTATCCGCCGTATTGGGCAACGGCTATTTTCTATGGGACATTTGGCAAAGCTATCGTGTAGAAAGATGGATTGTTAGCTATAGAGACAAGGTGGAAGATTGGTTTGATGTCATTCCGTTTTTCGACGCCTACAATACCTTAGGGACCTTTGCATACAACCATCCCGACTTCGTATTTCCTGAAATTAGCGATGCAGGGCAAACTATAGATGCCAAAGATTTAGGGCATCCATTATTAAACAAAGCGCAACGCGTAGATAGTGATTTGTCTATGGATAATGATGCATTTTTCATTGTTACTGGCGCCAATATGGCTGGGAAAAGTACGTTTTTAAGAACGGTTGCCTTACATATTGTTATGGCGAATATGGGCTTGCCGGTTTGTGCCTCATCGAGCAAATACAACCCAGTGAAACTCATCACCAGCATGCGTACCACAGATTCACTGACGGATGATAGCTCCTATTTCTTTTCAGAATTAACCCGATTAAAATACATTGTAGACCATCTTAAGAATGACCGCTATTTTGTGATTTTAGATGAAATTCTTAAAGGCACCAACAGTACCGACAAGGCTATTGGCTCACAGAAGTTTGTTCAGAAGTTAGTGACCTTAGATGCCACAGGAATTATTGCCACACACGACTTAAGCCTTACCGAAATAGAAGCCCAATTAGAACCCGTTAAAAACTACTTCTTTGACGCGCGTATAGAAACCGACGAGCTATACTTCGACTACAAACTCAAAAAAGGCGTCTGCGAAAACATGAATGCGAGTTTTCTGCTGAAGAAGATGGAGATAGTATAATATGTAGATTTTCTTACTGCCCAATTGATTGTTTTGCTTTACTACAATTCTTGGCAATCAAAAGCGCTATTATACCTTACTTTTCAATTCCTGAGATTGTCTTTTTTAAGCAATCAATATCATTCAAATCTTTTAAAGTAAGCGTCCATGTTGCAAGTAAATCAAATTCAGAAATCGAAAAAGAGCTATCGGGTTAAGCGTCCGACACAAACTGGATTTTCTAGTCCGGCAACGCACTATAATGAACCACGGATTGATTTAAATGATGTCCTTATTAAGAATTCATCATCCACGTTTTTTGTCCGTGTTGGCGATGCTAATTTTATAGATTATAATATAAATGTTGATGATGTTTTAATTGTTGACCGTTCGTTAGTGCCACAACCAGGTCAACTGGCACTTGTTACAACCAATAATGGTTTTGAGATTTTACGTTTTTCACTAAATGGAGAAGAAGAAATGCAGTTGTGGGGCGTCATTACTTATATAATCCATGCCACGCTGTAATGATTGCATTGATTGATTGTAACAGTTTTTATGCGTCTTGTGAACAGGTCTTTAGACCAGAACTTAAAAATAAACCGGTTGTAGTATTGAGCAACAATGACGGTTGTATCATTGCCGCCAACAAGGAAGCAAAGGCCTTGGTTCACATTCCTATGTTTGAACCTGTTTTCAAAATAAAAAACATTTTGGATGCCAACAAGGTGACTTGCTTTTCATCAAACTACACCTTGTATAGCGATATGTCTCGACGTGTAATGGATACATTACAACAATTTTCACCTTTGGTAGAAGAGTACAGTATTGATGAAAGTTTCGTGGATTTGTCTCATTATGATTCTAGCGAACTTAGACAGATAGGCCTTGAGATTAAATCGACCATTCTTAGACATACCGGAATTCCCGTCGGTGTCGGTATCGCTAAAACAAAAGTCTTGGCTAAGATGGCGAATAAATTTGCAAAGAAAATGACGTGCGGTACTGCTGTTTATGTGGTGGATTCTGAAGAGAGACGGCAGTCATTGTTGCGAAGTGCCAAACCAAAAGATATTTGGGGTATAGGAAAAAAGCATGCTTTAAGATTAGAAAAGGCAGGGTGCAAAAATGCGCTCGATTTCACAAACCTTGAGGTGGCTTGGGCACGTAAAGAAATGACCGTTATTGGTGAACGCTTGTGGCGGGAGTTGAATAATAGTCCCTGTCTAGACCTAAAAACACAAACAGATCCCAAAAAAGGAATCGGCACTGCAAAATCGTTTGGGTATAAGTTGGAGGATTTTGGTCTTATTGAAGAAGCTTGTAGCTATTATGTTGCTGAAGTAGCAGATTTATTACGTCAACAAAAAAGTGCAGCGAGTCAAATAGAAGTTTTTCTAACCACCAATTACCATAGTGAATTTGACAACCAATACCACAATAAAATTATCCTCTCCTTAGACCAGCCGACAAATAGTACTATTACTTTGACTCAAATAGCTCTTAAAGGTCTGAGAAGAATCTACAGACCTGGATACCGATACAAAAAAGTGGGTGTGAATCTTTTTCATTTGGTGCCAGATGGTACTATCCAACTTGGGCTTTTTGAACAGTCTAAAAAGTCAGAAGACAAAGGCCTTACAAAAACGATTGACTTGTTGAACAGTAAATTTGGAAAGAATAAAATAAAATTGGCCACGGTAGGAAACAGAGAAAAGCAATGGGCTTTGATTAAAGAGCATAGGAGTCCAAGATATACGACGCAGTGGGAAGAGTTACTTACTGTTGGAAAACCTAATGACAAATAAAAAAACCCTATCTATTTCTAGAAAGGGCTTTTATACAATTATAAAGATTGTTTAATTAAGCATCAAAAGGCTCAATTGAAACATAAGACTTATTGTCTTTCTTCTTAGTAAATTTTACTAAACCATCTACTTTAGCATGTAAAGTGTGATCTTTTCCTTGGTATACGTTTTCACCTGGGTGATGCGTGTTACCACGTTGTCTAATGATAATGTTTCCTGCAACGGCAGCCTGTCCACCAAAAATCTTAACACCTAAGCGTTTCGATTCTGATTCTCTACCGTTTTTAGAACTACCAACTCCTTTTTTATGAGCCATTGTCTTTAGGTTTTATAAGTTATACTTAGGTGCGTAGCTTACGCCTTACCACCGTCTAATTCGTCTTGCCATTTCTTAAGCTCGTCCCACTTACCTTCTGCAGCCATTTCAGCTTGCTTTGGCCAAGTGTCAGTAACATGGTTACCACGAACGTCAGCAATAATTTCAGAAATTTTCTCAGGGCTAGTCTTAGCTAACTGAGCGAAAGTTGTGATTCCAGCTTCTGCAATAGTAGAAGCAATCTTTGGTCCAATACCTTCAATTTTCTTAAAATCATCTGCTTTAGCAGTAGCTTTCTTAGCAGGAGCAGCCTTCGGCGCTTCCTCTTTCTTAGTTACTGGTTTAGCTTCTGCCTTTTTTGGTTCAGCTTTTTTCGGAGCAGATTTTTTCTTTGCTCCAGAAGCTGTAATACCTTCGATTACGATTTCAGAAAGTGCCTGACGGTGACCATTCTTAACACGGTAACCTTTACGTCTCTTCTTTTTGAAAACAATAACCTTGTCACCTTTAAGGTGCTTAACGACTTTTGCACTAACTAGTGCTCCGTCTATAGCTGGGGCGCCTAAAGTAATATTGTCACCATCGCCGATTAAAAGAACGTTATCGAAATCTACTTTCTTACCTTCTTCCGTAGCTAAACGGTTAACAAAAACTTTTTGGTCTTTTTCAACTTTAAATTGATGCCCTGCTATCTCTACAATTGCGTACATAGCGTAACGTTTTTATTAATTTATTTTAAAAAACTATAATCACCTCTATTTAAGGCGGGTGCAAATATACTGCTAAATTCTAAATAAACAAACGTTTTATTTGGGCTAAATCGCGGGTTCAAAACGGAAAACTAATAAAGATTTTATATCAGTTTTAACGCATAGGGCTAAAGCAAGCAAAATGTCTTTTGTAAATTTGTGAGTTGCCTGTAACAATATGATTATAATGCAGACAAACAGAACGTAAAACAATTTAAAAATGAATATGAAAAAACGCTTTTTAAGCTTTGCACTTTTGGCATTGGTCGGTTCGGCGGCTACAGCCCAAAAGGTAGAATTTGAAGAATTTGACTTAGACAATGGTCTACACGTCATTCTTCATCAAGATAACACAGCACCATTAGTGGTGACCTCGGTAATGTACGATGTAGGAGGAAAAGATGGTGACCGCGAACGTACAGGCTTCGCACATTTTTTTGAACATTTATTATTCGAAGGTTCAGAAAATATTGAACGTGGTGAGTTTATGAAAATCATTCCGGCAAACGGAGGACGTTTCAATGCCAACACATCTCAAGACAGAACCTATTACTACGAAATTTTCCCATCTAATAAGCTGGAATTAGGCCTTTGGTTAGAGTCTGAACGTATGTTACACCCGGTAATTGATCAAGTTGGTGTGGATACTCAAAACGAAGTTGTGAAGGAAGAAAGACGCCAGAGTTATGATAACAGACCATACGGACAGATATTGAGTGCAATTGGTAGTAATCTATTCGATGTGCATCCATATAAAGATGAGAATATCGGTAAGATGGAACACTTAGATGCGGCAACGCTAGAAGAGTTCAATGCTTATTTCGATAAATATTATGTGCCAAACAATGCGGTGCTAATCGTTGCTGGAGATATCGATATCGATGACACTAAAGACATGGTAGAAGAGTATTTCGGAGCTGTGAAGAAAGGACCAGAAGTGGTTCGCAATTTTCCGAAAGAACAGCCACTTACTGAAACCAGAAAGGCAACAGTTTACGATAAGAACATTCAAATCCCTGCAATTATCGCAGCTTACAGATTACCAGGTCAGGCGACGCGTGATGCTTATGTATTAGACATGATTTCTACTTACCTAAGTGGAGGTAAAAGTTCTGTTTTAACTAAAAAGATTGTTGACGAGCAACAACAAGCATTGGCGGTACAAGCGGTAAATCTCGGTCAGGTAGACTATAATATTTTTGCCTTATTTGCATTACCTCAAGGCGATGTGACGTTAGAAACACTGCTTTCTGAAATGGACGAAGAAATCGTTAAGATGCAAAACGAATTGATTTCTGAGCGCGATTACCAAAAGCTTCAAAATCAGTTTGAAAGTCAGTTCGTCAGCCGTAATGCTAGTGTAGAAGGTATTGCAAGTTCTCTAGCAACTTACTACTTGTTGTATGGTGATGTCAACCTGATTAACAATCAGATTGATATTTACAGATCCATTACACGTGATGAGATTAGAGACGTTGCTAAAAAGTACCTAAGTCCTAATCAACGTGTAGAAATTGAATATTTACCTAAAAAAGATGATCAGTAAGATGAAGACAATTCAAAATAAAATAGTAGCATTTATCCTTTTGACTTTTGTCAGTTTTGGCGTAAATGCTCAGATAGACAGATCGCAAATGCCAGAAGGTGGCCCTGCCCCAAAAATTTCTATCGATGATCCTACCGAGTGGGAATTAAAGAACGGAATTAAGGTGCTGTTGGTCGAAAACAACAAATTGCCAAGAGTGTCTTATTCATTGAGTATTGACAACAAACCTTTAGTTGAAGGTGATAAAGCAGGTACGGCAAGTATCCTTTCGGCTATGTTAGGGAATGGAACCACAAGCATTTCAAAAGAGGATTTTAATGAGGAAGTTGACTTTTTAGGTGCAACGATGAGCTTTGGTTCTAGTGGTGGTTTTGCGAGTACACTTTCAAAATATTCAGACAGAATCGTAGAATTGATGGCCGATGCGGCGATGAACCCGTTATTAACGGAAGAAGAATTCAATAAAGAAAAAGACAAAGTAATTGAAGGCTTTAAAGCGGATGAGAAAAGTGTAGATGCTGCTGCTGGCCGTGTTGGTTCTGCTTTGGCTTATGGTAAGGATCATGCTTATGGTGAGTTTGCAACGGTAGAGACCGTAAATAATATTCAGTTTCAAGATGTATTGGATTTATACAAAAAGCGATATGCACCAAACAATGCCTATATCGTTATTGTAGGTGATATCGATGAAAAAACTGCGAAGAAGCAAGTGAAGGAACATTTTGGGAAATGGGCAAAAGTTGATCTTCCGGAAGTGGCATCACCAGCATTGACATCTAATGTTGACCAAACGCAAATCAATTTTATTGACATGCCAAATGCAGTACAATCCAATATAGCCATTACCAATAATGTTGATTTAAAAATGAACGATGAAGATTACCACGCAGCATTAATCACCAACAATATCCTTGGTGGCGGTGGCGAAGGTTATTTGTTTAAAAATCTTAGAGAAGATAAGGGTTATACCTACGGTGCCTATTCTAGTTTAGGGGCAAGCCGTTATGGTGTCTCTCGTTTTAACGCTAGCGCCAAAGTACGTAATGAAGTTACCGATAGTGCCGTTGTGGAGTTTGTAAAAGAAATCAAACGTATCCGTACAGAGCCTGTTGATCCACAAACCTTGAAGGATGCAAAAGCGAAATACGTTGGAAATTTTGTGATGGCCTTAGAGCGTCCACAAACCATTGCCAACTACGCATTGAACATTAAGCGTAACAATTTACCAGAAGATTTCTACGAAGATTATTTAGAAAACATCAACGAGGTTTCTGTCGAGGACGTTCAGCGTGTGGCACAGAAGTATTTTGATATTGACAATTCTAGAATCATCATCGTCGGAAAAGGGAGTGATGTCGTTCCTGCTTTAGAGCGATTGAACATGCCAATTAAATATTATACCAAATATGCAGAAGCTACAGAGAAACCTGTGTTTTCTAAACCGCTCCCTGCAGATTTAACTGCAGCCGATGTCCTTAAAAAATATGTGGATGCCATTGGTGGTGAAGCTAAATTAAAAGCTATTAAAACCACAATGACCAAAGCCAATGTAACAATACAAGGTATGCCCTTTAAGCCGGTAGCAACTATTAAGCGTATGGCGCCGAACAAAATGTCAATGGAAATGGAGATTGAAGGCATGGGAACCGTAATGGCTCAAAAGTTCGATGGGTCAACTGGATACATGGAACAACAAGGACAGCGAAGAGTTATGCCAGAAAATGAAATTAACGATAGCAAAGCACAGAAAGGCTTATTCCCTGAGTTGTATATGGATGCTGCCAAAGTAGAATTAGAAAGCCTTGTCGATGTAGAAGGAACAGATGCTTACAAAGTAAAAGTAACCAAGGATGATGGTAAAACAAGCTACCGTTTTTACGCGGCCGATACAGGGTATTTAATCCGTACTGAAGAAACGACAGAGCAATCAGGTCAATCTATTACTAGTGTTACTGAGTATGGTGACTATAAAGAAGTTGATGGCGTAATGATGGCAATGACAACTAAAATCACAGCCGGACCTCAAGTGTTAACGTTTGAAACCACCGAGTCTAAAACGAACGAAGGCGTTACTGAAGCAGATTTTAACTAATCTACAGTTATACAAATTTGAAAGAATCGAAGCTTAGGCTTCGGTTTTTTTGTTTTTTGATGCATTGGACAAATATACTCCAGAGAGAATAATAAGCGCACCCAGACCTTGAAGCCAGGTGAAGTTTTCGCCATCTATCAAACCCCAAATAAGGGCGACGACAGGCATCATATACGTTACCGATGACGCAAACACAGGATTAGAAATCTGAATCAGTTTGTTGTAGAATACTTTTGCCATAGCAGTTCCAAAAACGGCTAAAATCAATGTGTAAATCACTGCCCAGTTGAACTCTGGATTGGCCATAGTTTCAGATTTAAAAAAATCAGTAAAAATCAGAATAATTATTGCTGGAATGGTGATAAAGGCATAATGACCCGCAGCAATAGCCAATGGCTTTACATCATCCAAATAGCGTTTTATGATGTTCGCATTAGTGGCATACATCATGGTAGCTATAATTACAAAACCTGCAAACAAATAGTTCTGATTTGGATTTATGACAGCACCCTTCAAAATTAAAATAGCACAACCAATAAAACCGAGAGCCACACCAAGGATTTGACGCTTCGAAGAACCAATTTTAAAGAAGGTGATACCCAATAAAACCGTGTTTAAAGGGACTAGTGAATTTAGGATAGACGTTACGGCACTATCAATTTCGGTTTGGGCAATTGCAAATAAAAACGCCGGAAAAAAGGAGCCCACCAAAGACGACACGAAGATCCACGTCCAATGCTTTCTGGATAGGCCTTTCAGCTTGGTAAATCCAAAGAATAGAAGTACGATTCCTGCAAATACTGTGCGTAGTGCGCCCAACTGAAATGCTGTGAGACCTAAAAGTGATTTTTTTATGAGAATAAAAGAGCTTCCCCAAACCAAAGACAGTAAAATTAGATAAATCAACTTAGGGTTAAGGTTTTTCATACAAAGAGGTCACAAATCCGTCACAAATCCGTCACAAAATTCGTTAATTATCTTTCAAGAATCATCATAATTATTAGATTTGTTTTCTTAAAAATTACCAAGTTAGACTATGAAAACAATGCATAAAGTAATTGCTTTAGCGATTTGTATTACTGGATTTACATCGTGTAAGAACAATCAGGAAGCAGAGATAAAAACGATTGATACAGACGTCTCGTCCAAAGAGATTGCAGTCGCTGACGATGCTAATGTAGAGTATGCCAAGGTGCAATTTAATATTGAAGGGATGACCTGTGCCATGGGCTGTGCCAAAACCATTGAAAAGAAAATGGCGAAATTAGAAGGCGTAAAATCAGCAAAGGTTGATTTTGATAGCGAATTAGCCATGGTGGAGTATGATGCCAGTAAAGTTTCTCCAGAACGTTTAGAAGAAACTGTAACCTCTGTAGGTGGTGGTGATGTTTACGAAGTAAAAAACATTTCTACAGTTGGTTCGTTTGAAGCGCACACTAAACCCTGTAAGGAAGATTGTAAAATGGCATGCTGTAAAGACAAAAAAGAAGGCGAAAAAATGGCCTGTGAAAAAGATTGCAAAAAAGCCTGTTGCAAAATGAAAGCTTAGCCTTTTTATTAAAAATATATAGGAGCGCTGTCGGTAACGATGGCGCTTTTTTTATGCCGCTTGAAGAAACAATAAACCAAGACCAAAGGATACTAAGGGAACAACAATAAGTTGCCAAAACGGAATGGGCTTTAGCTTAGACTTAGCATTTAAAACGTTTCGCTTTTTACCTGTAAATTTCATCCAATTCTTAAACCAGATTAGTCCAGCAACCACTAAAATTATGACCCAAACACTGGATTTTGATATAACATCCAAGCGCATCTGATTTGAAAAGGCCGTAAAGAAGGTTAACAGCAACGTAAACATAGAGAGTTCTAAAAGCGTTATATAAATCTGCGTAAACAGGATAGCAGAACGTTTATAGCGTTTCTTAAAACGATTAAAAAATGAAATGTAGTAGTGGTCTGTAAACATGGCAAAAAGGTAAACAAAAAAACCACATCACTAGGATGTGGTTTCTTTATATCTAGGAGAAACTGATTAGTTTCCTGTAATTTCAATATTGTCAACATGGTATCTTGTTGTAGCACTAGGATCAGAGCCTTCGTAGAAGAAAGCAATATTAACCGTACCAGTAATACAATCTAAATTTACTGGGCCAACAGATTGGAAACTTCCAAAACCACTTGTAGGACCAGATGGAATACTTACATCCAATGGTCTCCAAGTTGCTGTTGTTGGGTCACCAGTATAGTCATCAGCAATCAACACACTTAAGATGTTTCCATTATCAAAGTTAGCTTGTACTTCAAATGTTAATTCTTCACCTGTAGTGCTATCCATATCAATAGCTGGAGTTACCAAATACACATCGATCTCATCTTCACCAGCATTAAACCCTGTGATTTGTGCATAAGAACTACCGCTAAAACTACCGATGATCCAGTCTCTGTTACCACCGCTAACATTGATGTTATCCCATCCTTCAGCGTCATATCCGGCAAACCCTTCAAAATTTTCAGAATAGAAAACGGCACCACCACCTGATGCTCCAGTACATTCTACGAAATCAGGATCACAACGCTCAGCGCTATCAAACATAATATCTGTTGGCGAATTCACTACAATGTTAAAGGTATCGCCAAAGAAGTTTTTAGATAGTACAGCATTCATGCTACCGCGACCTGAAGGCAAGGTTAAGCCTTTAAAATCGGCAAATGTACTTGTACTAAAGATAGTAGAAGAGGCAGAAGCACAGCTTTCCAAGATACGCTCACCATCAAACTGATCACTTCCTTCAGAAGCAAAAGACAATGCATTTTCACCTAAAGCTTGATTTCTATTAAACTGAACATCCTGTAACTGAATGTACAAGTTGGTTTTATCGTTTGTAAACTCAGAGATCATTAAGGGCATAGGAACCAATGTTGCCAATTCAGCAGAACGCTTAATGAATTCAGTTTCTACTGCAGCCGGTATTTTTCCGATGCGGTCTCCGTCTTGAGGACCAACAGTTAAAACACCGTTAGAAATTCCTGCAACCAAACCATTTAATTTTACGAATATCTTACGTCCTGGCTCGTAACGTGTAAACAATGGGTTAACATCTACAAGAACACGTACACCTACAGTAGGGTTTTCAGGGCTATCTTGTAAGATCAATTCTTCAAAATAGTTTCCAGCTTCATCAGAAGATACCACATAGCCGCTTAAGTACTGAATAGGGCCATCGAATCCGTAGGATACGCGAGCTTCATCGTCATCAAAATCAATTTCAGAGCCACCTTGCTCTTGAGCTAAAGCACCAGCAACACTACTGATCTCTATCGTTTGACCATCTAAAACTGGCTCAACTACCGCTGTGTCTGGAGTGTCAAAATCATCATCCTGTACACAGGCTGTAAATACTGCAAATCCAATAAGCAGCATTACTAATTTATTTAATTTAAAAGTTTTCATTATATCTGTATTATTTTGTTGTGTCATTTATTAAAATCTTACGTAAAGGTTGAGGTAGTATGTAGTGCCATTACCGTAGAAATAACGATTTCCGAAGATAGGCCCGTTAGGGTTACTTTGTTCGGTAATCTGGCTTCTGTAATCCACACGACGTGATTGCTCAAAACCACCAGTTCTATATTCTTTATTAAATACATTATTAATGGTTGCAAAGAAACCAATAAAGTAATCGTCAACTCTCCAAGACTTGCCACCTATAACGTTGACTAACATGTAATCTTCAAACTGCTCTTGTTTTAATAACTGCCTCGCGACCTCTTCGTCGTAATCATTAAATGGACTACCTTCAACAACTAAATCTCCAGCGTTATTGTTAGCGTTTCCAAAAAAATCATTTTCTAACAATGCTGTATCAGTATTAAAAGCACTTGTTCTTTTCAGAGCACTTGCATCTACATATGCATTAGAGAAGAAGTTGCTTGTTACACCAATGTTCCAATAGTCTGGATCACGGTACTCAAAACCGATTTGATAAGCGCGTTCTGGACCACCCGCAACATGTAAGTTTTTTAGAGCTGTCGTGCCATCTCCATAAGTTAAGGTTTGTATACCTACTGAATTTAAGTTTGCACTTGTATAGTAAATATTTGGATTATTGGAAAAAGTGTATTGCCCTACTGAAGCGGCACCTTTTAATTTAATGGTTGGTGTTACTTGTGCTTCGATACCTAACTCAGCACCGATATGTCTTCGGTCTATGTTAGTTTGTATCTCCTGTACAAAATTACTAGAGTTCTCAGTAAAAAAGAATCCAATATCCGTTCCATCTTGAAAACCTGTATAAAAACCAGTTAATCTTGCTTTTACGATAGGCGATCTGTAGATGTAACTTGCATCTATTGCCTGAATAGTTTCACTTTCTAATCCTCTTACCGTTTGATTACCTTGTCTAGCATTAGCAAAAGAGTTTCTAATGGTTGGAGCTTTGGTGAAATAACTTCCGTTAACATCCAATAAATGACGTCCCGTAATTTTATACGTCGCCCCAGCTTTAACACCAAAGTTGCTGAAATCTAATTTTTTACCTTTCCCAAAAGAACCTTCTGAGCCTTTGCCTAAATAATATCCATTTTCATAGAGTCCGTTTCTTTGGTAATTGGTCTGGGAGACATTGGCACCTAAATAGAAATCTACTTTGCTATACTGAAACTGAGCCTGTGCAAAAGCACCAAGAACGTCAGCATCAATTTCGTAGTTGTATTTGTAACGCTCCCCTTCGGTAGCAATACGATTTGGGTTACGCACATCACTCTGAGCCAAATTCTCAAATTCCTGGCCTTGGGCATCATCAGCAAAATTGTCCACATCTAAATAGCCAGTACCTCCTAAAAGATCGTCCAATCTTGCGTAGTTTTGGCTATTAAGATTTCTGTAGTTAATGCTGGCATTTAATCTTATATTCTCAGTTAGTTCCGCATCTAAAATAGAATTTATAGTCAGTTGTTGATCTTCAATGACGTCAGATTGAAGGGCGTAAACAGAATTACCACCTTGTGCTCTCAATGTAGCATTAGCTTCATACAAACGGTTCCAGTCTAACTGTCCGTCTTGCTGAAACTCTTGCTGTGCCAAGAAGGCTTGCTGGTAATCAAAAGCGGATGGTGTTTGGTCTTGCAAAAAGAAACTTGGGAGATTTTGATAGTACTCTGGCGTGGGGTTCCTTGCACCCCCTATATATCTAGGGACACCTTCGAAAATGACTAAACGAGACCCGTTGTTGTCTATCCTAGAATTGGCAATTTCTCCAAATTGATATGCAACGTTGGTATTCAACTTCACTTTTGAAGAGACATCCCAATAGTGATTCAACATTAAGATAGGCTCGTTGATTTCTCGCATACGGGAGTTTCTAATCTCACCATCTTGCTCACCCCAAAACGGGTTGTATTCTCTTCCTTTTAAATTGAAAACTTCTTCAGTAATCGCCGTAGAACGTCCACGTCTGTTCTGTGCGTAGATTCCTGTGAAGTTAATGCTGTGTTTGTCGTTGATTTTCTTTTCAACTGCCCCAAAGAAGGAATTAGCATCATATAAGGTACCATCAACAAAGCCTTCGTTGCCAAAACGTCTCGATCCTAAAACCGAGTAAGACCAACCACCTTCTAACAATCCTGAGCTATAACTAGCCATAACACGGCCCGTATAACTTCTGTTTGCCGAAGCGTAAGACACACGGCCGCCTTCACGGTATTTAGACGCTCGCATTACAATGTTGTTGGTACCTGCCAAATCACCAAAGTTGTAATCGTTGGCAGACATACCCATTGTAAACTCTTGGTTACGTTGTACATCATTTAAGCCACCCCAGTTACCCCATTGCGGGCGACCTGTAAATTGCTTGTTCATTTCAATACCGTTGATAAGTACTTTACCATTGGCGTTGTCCAAACCACGAGGTCTAAAGAATGTGGCGCTAAAATCAAACGCAGCAGCATTTAAAAAAACGTCTCTAGATGATTGTAATAATCCCGAAATATTATCGGTTAATCCATCATCCTCACTATTAAGGTTATCGTCCGAAATAGAGATGATGTACAAATCATCCTTGTCACTTTGGTTGTAATCTAAGGTCATACCACTAATATCAACAGTCTGCCCATCGTTAACAACGATAGGGTAACGCTTGGTTACATAACCTGTTTTTTCAACCAATAGCACCTGCTCACCTAGCGGTACGTCACTAGTAAAACTAAATTCACCCTTAGCATCGGTTTTTGTACTTTTTGAAGACCCTTCAAATGTGATAGTCACATCCGGAATAGGCTCTCCTGAAGTTCCGTCCAAAACACTACCCTTAACAACAGTCTGCGCAATAGCAACTGAAAGAGAGGCGGTTAAAAACAGAAGGAATAAAAAACTTTTCTTCATGCCCTTTTTTTAAATTAATTTTAAGTTTTCCTTAACCTTTCGGTTTTAAGGCGCACAAAGGTACATTATTTATAAGAAATACATACTTTTGGCATCCAATTTGCTAAATGCATAACGAAATCATAATATACAACGATGAAATTTGTAAAACCAATACTTGTAACACTGGCATTTTTTCTAACATTCATGGCCAATGCACAAGAAAAAAAGTTTAAAATCCATACGGTAGCTTTTTACAATCTCGAAAACCTTTTTGATACCGTAAACGACACCACTAAGTTTGATGAGGCCAGCCCAATTATGGAAATGAACGCCAATCGTGAAGAAGTCTACGCCAAAAAATTGAAAAATATGGCACGTGTTGTTGCTGATATTGGTAGTGATTTAACCAATAATGCACCAGCTATTATCGGTGTGGTTGAAATTGAAAACCGAAAAGTACTTGAAGACTTAGTGAACGACCCATTATTACTCTCAAAAGACTACGGCATTGTACACTATGATTCTCCAGATAGCAGAGGGATTGACGTGGCGTTGCTCTACCAAAAAGCGTTGTTTCAGCCGATAAATTCCAGTTCTCACGAATTGAAAATCTATGATGATGATACTAGAGAGCGAGTGAGAACACGTGATCAGTTATTGGTGACGGGTAAGCTAGAAGGCGATTTGGTACACGTTATTGTTAACCACTGGCCATCGCGTCGTGGAGGTGAAGCCCGAAGTCGACCAAAGCGTGTTGCGGCGGCCAAATTGAATAAGCATATTATTGATTCATTACAATCCAACGACCCGTACTCCAAGATTTTTATCATGGGCGATTTAAATGACGACCCAACAAACGCGAGTGTCAAGGATGTTTTAAAAGCACAAGACAAGCAAAACAAAGTGAAGCTAAAAGGAATTTACAACCCGTTTGAACGTCAATTCAAAAAAGATGGCTTAGGTACCACAGCTTATAGAGACAGTTGGAGTTTGTTCGACCAAATTATGGTCACAAAACCATTGATTGAAAAAGATTATTCCTCATTTAGATTTTATAAGGCCGGTATTTTCAACAAGCCTTACTTAGTCAACAAACGAGGACGTTATGCAGGTTATCCATTTAGGAGTTTTGCTGACGGAGGTTTTACGGACGGTTTTAGTGACCACTTCCCTGTATTTGTTTACGTGATTAAAGAAGTAGAAGAATAAGCGATTTTACAGTTCGAAATAAACAAAGGCTTCAAGATATCTTGAAGCCTTTATTTTGTTATTAAATTAACTAGACCTGTCAGGTTTTTAAAACCTGACAGGTCTGAAATTTAACTATATCTTGTCCTGCAAGGTTTTTAGCACCTTGTAGGTCTTTTTTAAAACTTCTCTAATCCATTTGGCTTTCATTCCTTCAAGGTTTGGAAAAACCTTGAAGGATTTCCAAACGATAAGCTATTTCAAAAGCCCCAATAATTAAAACCACTGACTCCAAGGAATCATATACAACACCAAAGCCAAGGCAATAGAATAGAAAATCGCCAACATCTTAAACTTAGGTTTAGATACCAGCTTTTTCTTGTGTTTAGAATAACCAATGGTAACAAGAGCCGTTGCAATTATCATTGTCGTTGGATGTTCCACCACGAGTTTTCTTAAAGCATCGTTTTTCATAATCTCGCCCATACTATTTTCATCAAAATACCCCTTGGTAAACCATAAAATTAGACCAATTAGCAACTGAATGTGCATGGTAATCAAGGCGAAAAGCGATATTCTAAAGTCTTTGGCGTCAAACTCTCTGTTTCCGAAGAATTTAAACAAGGCATTAAAGGTGGCCAATACCAAAACGATAAGTACCAAATACGCCCATCCCGAATGTATAAATTGAAGTGTGTCCATAATGTATAATTAGTTAGTGAAACAAAAATAGGAAAATAAGAAAGCAACGGCTTATTCGGCAATGGTAATTAATGTTGAAATTTCATTCCCCAAACTATCAACCACAGTTATGTGATGCGGTCCCAAAGACGGTTGTATCGCCATATCATGAATGTCTTTAGTTGTGCCAATATAAGTGTCATCCACATACCAAAAGAGATGTGCTTCCTGTTTGGAGTGTGCTACTTTTAAAACCACATCATTGGTTTTGCCATTGAAATCTTTAGGCAAAAAGAGCTTACTGTTCCGTGTAGGATAAACGAACTCCATAGCTGGTGCTTCTAAATCGATACAGTTAGATTTTAAAGGCGGTAAATCTTTATAAAATGGATGCTTAGGTGCATAATAATGCGCTTGTAACGGCGGTAAAAGAAACAACGATTTTTGTTTGATGTTTGAAATATCATCACAAGAGCTATTAACCCGAAACTGTTCCGAAGCATCCACATGCACTAACTGATGATATGGACAGGCCTTGGTTTTTAAACCCGCTTTCTGAATCCATCCATTTTGAACGTCATCACAGACCGATGAGGCTCTATGTCCACTTTTGGCGCATAAAGCGACTTTTTGCATTTCGTCATAAGGTTGAGAAAACCAAGGGCTATTCGGCAATACATCAAAAATGTTGAATAAAATCGGTGCCGAAGTTTCTACACCTACCAAGCCTGGTCGGCCTTCGCCATCCGCATTGCCAACCCAAACACCAACGACATAATCTTTGGTAGTACCAATGGCCCAAGCGTCTCTAAACCCAAAACTGGTTCCGGTTTTCCAGGCAATTGGCTTGCTCTCATCATAGAATTCCCAGTTAGCTTCGGAATTTGGGCGGTTGACTTGTTTCATACTTTCATAGGTTAGAAAAATTGAACCTGCATCAAATACTGGCTTTTCATTTTGAAGGGTTCCAAAGTCAATTTGATGCTCTGCCAATAGATTCGGTTCCACAAATTCGTTGGCGTAGTATTGGCTCGAGATTTCAGAAAAATGATTCAGCGTCGACGACATACCAGCATAGGCTTTGCACAAATCCCAAAGGTTACTTTCTGCACCACCCAAAATCAGGGATAGGCCATAATGTTCCACATTTTTATTGATGTTTTTCAAGTGCAAGGGCTTCAAATAACTATTGAAATGCTCCAAGCCAAAGGATTGCAACAACCGAACCGCAGGGACATTCAACGAGCGCGACAAGGCCAAACTTGCAGGCACAGCCCCATCATGAGTCTGATTGTAATTTTCGGGTTGGTAGCTTCCGTATTGTGTCGGGACGTCGGCTACAAGGGTGTTGGGTAATAACTCGCCAGCGTCCAACATCGCCGAATATAAAAACGGTTTTAAAATACTGCCAGTACTTCGAGGTTTGTTGATAATATCTACAGCTTTCTGATGGGCTTTGTCGGTTGGTGCGTTGCCGACATAGCTGAGGACATTTCGGGTTTTGACATCCAAAACCAAAACGGCGATATTGTGAATTTCATTCTGACGTAAATGCTTATGGTGCTCTGCAACAATGGCATTAACCTGAGTTTGTAAGTGGCTTTCGATTGTGGTTTTAATGCGTTCGCCTTTGTGTTTTCGACCCATGCGCTCCACCAAATGTGGTGCCAATTGAGGTAGTGGGTAAGGTTTTTGTGGCAAGTCTTCAGCAATGGATAACTTATAGGTAAGGTCATCAATAATCCCTTTGTCGCGAAGTTTCAACAACAAACGATTCCGCTTTTTGAGCAGTCGTTCTTGGTTTTTCCCTGGATAAATCAAACTCGGAGCATTTGGTAAAACGGCAAGGGTTGCGCTTTCAGACCATGACAAATCATGCGCATCCCTATTAAAATAGCGCCAAGCTCCTGCGTCCAATCCAACTACATTTCCGCCAAATGGTGCGTGACTTGCATAAAGTTCCAAAATCTCGTCCTTGCTATGTCGAAATTCCAAGCGCGTTGCTAGAATCAGTTCCTTAAATTTTTCAAAATAGGTACGCTTAGTCCCTTTTCGGGATAAGCGAATCACCTGTTGCGTGATAGTACTTCCTCCACGTTTGACCTTGCCCGAGGATACATTTTGCTTTAAGGCTTTGGCAATTGAAATAGGATTAAACCCAGGATGTTTGTAAAAGTATTCGTCTTCAAACTGAAGAACACAAATCTTGAATTTCTCCGGCAAACTATCACTTTGTGGAAATCGCCATTGGCCGTCATCCGCAATCTTTGCGCCCAAGAGCCTTTGGTCTTGGCTGGTCACCACGGTCGCCGTTGGGTCGGAAAATAAGTGTTTTGGCAAGCAGAAATAATAGGCTACAAGTAGGCTAAAGACGATTATCGTCTTGATTTTGTTTTGCTTTATGTATTTAATGATTCTCACCAATTACTTTTCAAACTCATATTCCCGTTCTACCTTACAAATTCTCACATTGTACCAATTATACCAATGCTCCCGCCCTTTTTGTTGCGCCAAGAGATGTTCTGAGTTAGCTTTCCAAGCTTTTATGGCGTCTAAAGTTTTCCAATAACTTACGGTAATCCCAACATCATTTCTTGCTGAGTCTATCCCTAAAAAACCTTCTTGTTTTTTAGCGAGTGTTTCCATGTGTTGTGCCATTTCAGCATAGCCTTCAATGGTTTCAGTTTGGGTTGAAGTGAAAATAACGGCGTAATAAGGTTTATGATTGTTCATGTTGATTTCCTAAAAATATAATTTTGTTGATGTGTCACTCCCGATGTTTCGGGATAGCGCAGTCGAAATGCATTAGAAAGAAAATTCCAGATTTCTCGACTCCGCTCGAAATGACTGAATAGACTGTTTTAAAAATGACAATCATTATTTTTCAACCGTTATCCATTGCCCTTTCGTTCTAACTAAAAAGTCATTATCATACATTGCTTCGGCTTGTATGCCTGGTAAATAATACCTACCCAAATACGACGCATTCAATAAAACGGTAAAGGTTTTACTACTTTGATTGTTGCTCTTCGCCTTTAAATCGAAATAGAAATTAACGCGGTCATCCCTGATATCGGTATGTCTCGCACTGCTCACTACCGTATCACCAAAATCATTAAATCGGGTATTGACAATCGTCCATCCCGAAGGGAAAATCTGTGACAACGCCACATTATCGACATCGTCATTTTTCAGATTGCTCACCGTAACACTTGCTACAAAATCCTGACCTTGTTTTAAATTTGAAATAGAAATCGGTTTCCCACTAAGGTCTTTAAATGCGGTATTCACCAAAAGGCCTCTCTGTACCGAGGTTTCTTGTCCTAAAGGCAATTTCCCCGAATATAACACACGGGCATACACCTGATTTTCACCCTTATTGGTAATCTTAATTTGGTTCTGACCACGACCTATAGACAATTCACGTTGCGCCATAGCATTTTTTGAATTGATAGTAAACGTTTCACCATCTAATTCGTAGGTGACATCAATCGCTTTACCACCGTTTGACTTTAGTAATTTCGCCATGGCCAATAAGGAATAAGCCGTAGTTTGTGTGCTCATCCACGTATCGCTAGACAGAGATTTACCCAGTGACACCGCTAATTCTCTTGCTTTTGGATTGTTGGTTAAGACCATCGTCTCCAAGGCCATCGCACGGTTTCGGTCTCTAGAGCCATAGTTGTAGTAGCCATATCTATTGGGATTGAAATCGAGATTCGCTGTTTTCGAAATCGCGTCACTAGCTTCTTTCTGTCCTGCTAATGCGTAAGCCAAGGCCAATCGCCATTTAGCATTGTTGGAAAGTTGGTCAAAATTCCGAAGTCTGTTCATAGAAGCTAGGTCGGCCTCCCCTACCAAAGCCAACGTATATAAGCGGTACGCCTGCGCCAAATCGTTGTTATATGAATTGTACCGTGGACGCCACTGACGAGCTTTCAATTTTTGATAACGTAACCAATTTGTCTTAAAACTTAGTGGCAACACATAGCCTTTTTGCTCGGCTTCTAGCATAAAATGCCCAGCATAAGTTGTTCCCCAATCATCCGCTGACGATTCGCCAATCCAATAACTTAAGCCACCATCGGGCCGTTGAAAATTCCCTAATCGACGGATGGCCGATTTTATGTTTTTCTGAATTTCAGCCTTACGTTGACCTGTTAAATCGAAGATATCCGATAAGAACAACTGTGGAAACGCACCCGAAGTCGTTTGCTCTACACAACCATGCGGATAGCGAATGAGATAGGCCAATCGTTTGGAGAAATCCATAGGTGGTAAGGTTGAAAATTCTATCTGAGCCGTGTTTGTCCCCATTTCCCCAAACGTGTTAAAACTTAGTGTTGATTCCGATTTAGCTTGAAGCGATTTGTCAATCAGTTTAGAAGTAATTGGATTGGGATTTTCAACATCGATTTCAACTTTATAAGAACTGCGTTCGCCGTTTCCAGAAGCTACAACTTCAATGGTTTGAATGCCTTTCGCCTGACTTACATCCAACTCAAAATAGGCCATTTGCTCGTCTGGCTTTTTAAAGGAAAGACGTTGGTTCTTATCACCAAGTACTTTGATGCCCTCGCTTGACTTTAAATCGATATCAACAGTTTTCACTTTGTTTTCCATCGCAAAAACGGTCACGGGAAGCGTCAATTTTTCTCCCGGACTTAAGGTTCTCGGTACCGTAGCCAAAACCATTAACGGTTGTTTTACGGGGACTGCTTTTTCCGCATTGCCATAGGCTTCCACCGAGTTGTTTCCAGCAATGACCATAGCTCGAACTGAGCCAATATAATTTGGCATTTTTAAGTTGTGGGTTTGAGTTTGTCCTGCCTTCAATACAAAAGGGCCGAGATAGGTCACCACAGGTTTAAAGCGGTTGGCTTTTTTGTTTTTACCTGCCGTTGCACTGCCGTCACCACCAATAGCAAAGACTTGGTCAATGCTACCCGAATAGGCGCCAATAACATCGTCAAAAACATCCCAGGTTTTAACACCTAGAGCTTCCTTGGCGTAAAAGCTGTCCCAAGGATTTGGAGTTTTGAATCGGGTTAAATCCAGCAGACCTTCTTCCACAACTGCTAAAGTGTAGGTCATCGGTTGACCATTCGCTTCTGAGACTTTTATGCTATAATCTTCCTTGGGTTTGATGCTCTTGGGCATCGAAATTTCAGGCTGAAGGATGGATTTAGGATTTTCAACCCCCATTGGAATCACTCCATACAAGCGTATCGGCAAATCATTGGCCGTAACGGCATGTGGTTGTAATAATGAAATATTCACAAAGACATTAGGCGCCATGGCTTCGGTCACGGGAATTTCAATGGTTGATTCGCCTTTTTCAGTTTTCACCCATTGATGAGACAGGACTTCAGAACCGTTTTCAATACTAATTAGTGCGCGTCCCGCTTCGCCTGAAGGAAACGTAATTTTTGCTGTGTCTCCGACATTGTAATTGTCCTTGTCTGAAGAAAAGACCAGCATCTTGGCCGATTCCTTGTCACCGTTGGTGGCACTTCCCCACCAGTTTTTATAAAAATAGGCGGTGCGTCCTGTGGAATGGCCACTTTCAGGGTTTGTGACTCGGATGAGGTAGCGTCCGCGTTCCTCTTCAGGAATGTTCAATTTAAAAGTTGCTCTACCTTGCGCATTGGTGTTGACATTAAACGCTTGCATTGGGCGATGGTAATCGCTAGACACGTAACTCGCTAAATCGTCGTAGGAAGAATTCCACCACCAGCGCCATTCAATTTTGTAGACTTTCACTTCCACAATATTTTGCGAAACGGGTTGGCCTTTAGGTGTTGTGGTGACGATGTCAAATGTGTGATTTTCGTCCGTAAAGTAAGCACCGTATTTACTCTCTTCGGGCGATTTTAACCCAACAAAAGTTTCATAAGGTGCAAAAGGCATTGTAAAGGCATCCATGGAAAAGTCGCCTCCCGTTTCAAAAGCACGGACTAAAAATTGGGCGCTCAGCATTCCAGGGGCATTACCGTTAATACTTAAGTCTTTTTCTATTTTTACGTTGCCTTCAGCATCTACCTTCCCGTCGAACAAAACACTTTCTTCGGAAGCGAAATTCTTGGTGGGGTCTGTGAACGTGTACGATTCGTAATTTTTAATAGACGCATTGGAAGCCGTGAATTTGGTCTTGATTTCTGCACGGACGTTTTTGGCAGGGGCAGCATGAAGCCAAGCGACATTCAAGGTGGCGTCCAACGGTTTTTTTATGGAAAGTAAATCATCTTCAACATCGATTTTCAATTTTAAACGGTTTGGTTTAATGGTTTCAATCTTTAGGGTTTTTGTGAATTTGGCGCCACCGACGGAAATGGTCGCGTTATAATTTCCTGTTTTGTAATTGGATGATGTGGGCACGTTAAAATCATAAAAGTGATTGACATTGTCAATACTCACTTTACGGTGAACCAATTTTCCGACGGGGTCTGTAATTTCTAGTTTAACCGGATGTCTTGAAGGAAGTTGGTTGGCATTATCGTTCAACACAAAAGTTAAGAACAAGCTGTCGCTTGGTCGCCAAACGCCTCGTTCGCCATAGATATAGCCTTTAAGACCGCGTTGTAGTTTTTGACCTGAAACATTGAATTTACTCAAGGATAGGGCATTGCCATCCATAAGTTTTACATAAGTCACATTTTTGCCTTGGGACACAATTGCAAAAGACGCACGTTGTTCAGTACCGATTTTAGCAATCCCTGTAGAATTGGTTGAGGTGCTTTTTAATTTTTGCTGTTGGTAATTATAAAGGCTAATGTTTACGCCCGATTTTGGTTGCGTTGTTAAAATATCGGTGACGGCGAAGAAATAATCACGCTCCGCACCTTGCTTGGCGATAACCCCTAAATTGGAAGCGATGAGGTTTTGCGCTACTGGATTTTTAGCCTTAAAATAAGAACTAGAACAAGGATTATTACGCTCGCGATAATCGTAATTGCGGTTTCGGTAACTGTAGTTGATATTGTCCCAATAGGCTTCTTCGCGCAGTTCTTCATCAATATCATCCTGTAGTGCCGTATAATAATTAAAATCCTCTTCGACGAAGTCGTCATCACTGTTATCGTCGGAATTGCCATTACATGCAAAAAGCGAATATTCTTGTTTAAAACTAAGTTCTACACGATAAATTGAACCCGCTTCAGCCTGCATATACTGTGACAAATCAATACTGTAGGCACGCCAATCGCCATTATTTTCCGAAGGACTTTCCATCAATGTAATGGTCTGTTTGGCAACGCGTCGCCCCACATTTTTTATAGCGTACTCATAATTGCTATCCAAATTGTTGGATTGCAGAAATTGAAGCACATTATCTTCAAATATTTTGATGATGCGTACATCGACTTTCTGAAGATTAACCGCTTCAAAATTGAAGGTCAGGTTTTTAGAATTAGGTAGAATGGTTCCGCTACTGATTAAACGGACTTCAGGTTTTAAGGCTTCAAACGAAATGGTTTCGGAATAGGGATTTTTCAAATTATAATTATCGGTACTCGTGATGCCATTAAAGATTTCTACCAAAACATCACCAACGATTTTTTCGGTGGGATAGACCTTCAAAATATTGCCATCTACAACGTATTTGAGATTTTTGACATTCTGAATGTTCACCAAACCATCAAAATTCTGTTGCTTTTTTAAAGGGTCTGAAAAGTTGATAGACAGGTGCTGTTCTGGAGCTTGATTGACCTCTACCTGAACAATACTAAAATTGTCTTTCCCAGGAATGCTAATATCATTTTCGCCTTTATTTTCAGCCTTAATGGCTTTGCCGTTCCAAGAGACGAGAAGTTTGCTTTCGCCTTCAAACCGCTGAATGCTATCGATTTTAAATTCGAAATATTTAGCGCTTTCCGACTTGGTATTCCAGACAATGTTGAGGTCTTTATCGTTCTGCTCTGCTTCAACAAGTTGTTTGGCGTCTGAGAGGGAAATCACATCCGCTGAACGGAGGACGCCATTCATATACTGCCAAGATTTGGAGTAGGATTGCAAGGCGTTGGTGGAGATATTAAAACTTGGCGTTATGGTCTTAAATTGAAAGGTGTAGTCTTTGTACTCTTTCGGTATGTTGGAGTAAATATCTTCAAGCTTAATGGTAATGCTGTACTCGGTGTCTGGTTGTAACGGCTCGTCTGGAATGAATTCCAAAATGTTAGAACTCTTTACTACAAGTCGCCCATCGGCTTTCGGTTTAATCTCAATGAGCTTTGTGTCGATTTCGGTTTCGGGTTTCCAACCTTCTACAGTTTCTGAAAAGGAAATCCTAATCGGGCTTGCAACAGAAACCACGCCAGACGTAGTGTAACTGATGTAGTCCCTAAAATTATAAATGTTGTCGGTTTCAATAGTTTTCTTTTTACAGCTGAAGGCAAAGGCCACAGCGAGGATAAGGCACACGCAGTTTTTGAAAGTCATAACGAGATTGATTTAATGAGTACAATTGAGCGAAAAAGAGGGGCAAGATATCGCTTGTCTATTTGGTACGCTCCCGAATGTAAGAATAGACGTGCCATCAGTGTTAAATTGCTCTTAAATTGATTTTTGACTCGATTTAAAGGTAGCCAAAATGCCGTTCGTTTTCAAAAGCTAAACCACTTTTAATTAGTATATTCGTGGCGCGAAAATGGCCTCTTAAATAGAGGTGTTTGAAATCACAAAAATTTTAAATTAAATACAGATTATGGAAGCAGTTGCAACTGATTTCGGGATAAAAGAAGCACTAAAAACATTAGGTGTAAATGATATAAATGATGGTACGTCCACAGGGTCTCAGTGGTTTTCTGGTGGGGAACTTATTGAAAGCTATTCGCCGGTAGATGGTCAGCTGATTGCTAAGGTTAAAAGTTCAACCAAAGAGGATTACGAGCGTGCTATGGCATCGGCGACGGAAGCTTTTAAGACATGGCGAACTATGCCAGCACCTCAGCGTGGAGAAATCGTACGTCAATTTGGAGAGAAATTAAGAGAGAAGAAAGAAGCCTTAGGGAAATTAGTCTCTTACGAGATGGGAAAATCGTACCAAGAAGGCTTGGGTGAAGTACAGGAAATGATTGACATCTGCGATTTTGCGGTTGGACTGTCGCGTCAGTTACATGGATTGACCATGCACTCAGAGCGTCCTGGGCACAGAATGTACGAACAGTACCACCCGTTAGGTGTGGTAGGGATTATCTCAGCCTTTAACTTCCCGGTGGCCGTTTGGTCTTGGAATACTGCTTTGGCTTGGATTTGTGGCGATGTTTGTATTTGGAAGCCGTCTGAAAAAACTCCAATATGCGGTGTGGCTTGCCAAAATATAGCTTCTGAAGTCTTTGCAGAAAACAACTTGCCAGAAGGTATTTCTTGCCTTATCAATGGCGATTACCGTGTTGGAGAATTTATGACAAAAGACACGCGTATTCCCTTAGTTTCTGCAACAGGTTCTACCCGAATGGGAAAAATCGTTGCTAAAGAAGTAGCAGGACGACTAGGAAAATCTTTATTGGAGTTAGGTGGTAACAATGCCATCATCGTAACTCCAGATGCTGATATAAAAATGACCGTTATTGGTGCCGTTTTCGGTGCTGTTGGAACAGCGGGTCAGCGTTGTACATCGACAAGACGATTGATTATTCACGATTCTATTTACGACAAAGTAAAAAATGCAGTAGTTGATGCGTATAAGCAATTACGTATTGGAAACCCATTAGACGAGAACAATCACGTTGGGCCGTTAATTGATACGGATGCGG
Source organism: Winogradskyella maritima (assembly GCF_042650215.1). Taxonomy (NCBI): domain Bacteria; kingdom Pseudomonadati; phylum Bacteroidota; class Flavobacteriia; order Flavobacteriales; family Flavobacteriaceae; genus Winogradskyella; species Winogradskyella maritima. Next base: position 682,051 of record NZ_JBHSAT010000004.1, read on the forward strand.
TAGACATGTACAACCAGGCCTTGACCAAAGTGGTAGAAGAAGGTGGTAATATCGTAGTTGAAGGCGGGGTGCTTTCTGGCGAAGGTTATGAGTCAGGTTGCTATGTAAAACCAGCAATTGCAGAAGCGCAACCACATTTTGAAATCGTGCAACATGAAACATTTGCGCCAGTACTTTACTTATTGAAATATTCAGGTGATGTGGAGAATGCGATTGCTATTCAGAATGAAGTAGCGCAAGGCTTATCTTCAGCCATAATGACCAATAATTTGAGAGAAGCTGAACGGTTTTTATCTGTTCAAGGGTCTGACTGTGGAATTGCCAACGTCAACATCGGAACGTCTGGTGCTGAAATCGGAGGTGCTTTCGGTGGTGAAAAAGATACTGGTGGAGGCCGTGAGTCTGGCTCTGATGCTTGGAAAATCTACATGCGTCGCCAAACCAATACCATTAATTATACCACTGAGTTGCCACTGGCACAAGGAATTAAGTTTGATTTGTAATCAGTTGAAACTTTAAGTTTGAAAACGCTAATACATTCACTCGTTATATTTGGATTTGTTTTTAGTCTTCATGCTCAAAAGAGCTCCATTGACTATCAACAAATTGAAAACATAGGAAAGTCTTTCAATAGTAGGTTAAAGAGTGGCGATATAGAACATTTGAAAAAGATGACTCCTCCTGAAGGAACTTGGACCTATCCAAGATTACTTGATTATAAAAAAGAGCTTGAAGAAGATTCTCCAATAATTATTGGAAGTTATATTGAACCTTCTAGAAACAAAAATGTCTATGCATATAATTTGTTTGCATTAATTAATAGAGGTGAGATAGAAGGTTATGAATATTTCTTTTCTTCTATTTTAAGTATAGACATATCTAAGGAGAAATATAGAATTAAAAACGCTTTTTTATTTACGGAGAATGAAGCTTTAAAAAATTGGTGGATGCATACAATAGGGTTCTATGAAGGAGATGATATTAAGGATATTCCTGAAGAATTTGTTTATAAGGTTTGTCCACCTCCACCTTTCAAATAAGTTTCATTTAATAAACATCAAAAGCCGTATCATAATGATACGGCTTTTGTTTTGCCTAAACAAAAACCTTATTACAGTGCCGTGACTTTGCCGGGAGTAATAAGGTTGTATAACTTATTAATAGCGAGACTAATATAGAACGAATTTTAAAGATTTTTTTGAGTTTTCGACAAATGGATTAATTATTTGTCCATCTGGAATAATCTTGAAATAGAAAATCGATGAATTGCTAAATTTTATCGCTCTAATTGTATTTCACTTTACGTAAAATGCGCATCGTCTCTTTATAGAAAATGACGAATTGTTTGTTTTGACCTTTTACGAATGGTTTTAAGTCGAGCAACTTGTCTAAAGCAGAGTCAAATCCATTCAAATAACAAATGAGGTAAGTGGCGGGCAGATTGATTAAATCCTGCTGGTCTTGTGGTCGCAATGGCAGATGTTTTTGAAGCCGTTGCAAAATCACATTATTGCTGTTGTAGATATGATGTAGAATTTTTTTATCGAATTGTGGCGGTTCAAAAATCAGCTCGGATTCGATGGTGTATTTGGCGTTGTTTTCAAACTGAATGGTGGTTTCTTCCAACTTGTAATACTTAAAGGTATCATGAAGCCCGAGCTTTACATATTCAATAATTTTGAAGTCATTTTCAGAATACGAAATAGACACTTCATCCAAAGCCGAGTAGAACAAACGCTTTTGCTCGTTTATCATTTCAATATCCACGCGCGAGTAGAATACTTCGTCTTTGACCACCTTGCGATGACCCGCCCAGCATAGCACAAAATATTCTTTAAACACCTTGTATTGTGGATTAAAATCTCGACGTTTTTCCATAAAATCGAAAACGCCATTTAAGGTATGTTCAATGTTGTTTTGTGCATGACTTTCAATCGCCTCAACAATCTTAGAATTGACGTCCTTAATTTCGATATCAAACACCTTTGGCATGGAAATACTGCCATCCCGAAAGAAAACCGCACCGCCATAATACTTCCAAATGTTTTTTCTAAGCGAGGTTATTTGGTCGTTTGGCCGAATGGTCACCAAACCAACCACCTTATGGTCTGGCAGATGTGGAAAGGGAATGTTTTCGTATTGTACGATTGGCGGGTGAGTGAGGTAGGCATTGATGAGATTCTGGATTTTACTATCGTCAAAAAAATCAACCCCAATGATTTGATTGTCTTCATCCTCAACCCCAATCACGATATAGGAATTGTTCTTAGGATTACTGTTAGACAGCGCACAGACATGTTTTAAAAACTTGGCCTTACCTTCTTTATGGGAAATATCAATCTTTCGCTTTTTGTCATAGAAACTGTTCTCGTCATTATGTGCGAGTAGGTTTTTAATGAGTAGGCGTTTATTAATCAATTGGTATTAGGTATTGTCTATTGCTATTTTTTATTCAAATTAAATGAAAACTGTGTTTTACTAATCGAATTTTGGTCCTTTTCGTTCAGATTTTTTCAAAAATGTCATGAATTTTGAAAGTTGATTTATTAAATCTTCTGCTTGTGCATTCAATGCATCATAAGTCTCTTCATTTATATGTTTTCTTCTGAAAAATCGTGTTAATTGTGCTTTAGCTTCACTGCAAGAACCTCTTGAATAACCCATAAACATAATGAATTCTCTGTTTCCTCCACGACCAAAACCTTCAGCAATATTATCCATTACAGAACCTGAAGACCCGTTGATTTGCTCTCGTAATTTATAGTCTTTATTCAAGGTTGTGTTGCAAATGATATCCCAAATACCATCACAAAAAACGATTGAAGCTTTATAAACTTCTAAACTTTCAAATGAAGTATGATGCGCCATAACTAGAAAATAAAAAATAGAAATAAATAATAATTAGTTCTTCTTCACAATCGTAGAACTCGCCTGCGCCGTACAGAACATAAGTACATCCGCAATGTTTACATGTGCCGGACGCGTCACCGCAAAGTGAATAACTTCCGCAACATCCTCAGCCTGCAACGCTTTGTAGCCTTTGTAGACATTATCGGCTTGAGCACCACCTTTAAATCTAACGTCTGAAAACTCCGTTTCTACAAGTCCTGGGTTTATAGCGCTAACTTTAATACCATAAGGGTTGAGGTCGATGCGCATGCCTTCGGTGATGGCCAAAACGGCATGTTTGCTTCCGCAATAAACATTCCCTTTGGGGTAAACTTCCTTTCCTGCGGATGAACCAATATTAATGATATGTCCTGATTTGCGCTCGGTCATCCCTGGAATCACCGCTTTACTGACATAAAGCAAGCCTTTCACATTAATGTCCATCATGGCATCCCAATCGTCCAGATTGCCTGTTTCAATAGGGTCGAGACCGTGGGCGTTTCCAGCATTGTTGATAAGGATATCAATATTTTTGAAGTCTTCAGGCAAACTATCAATGGCCTTTAATACATCTTCACGATTACGAACATCAAAATTTAAGGTGTGTACATCCGTTTCGCGAGACAATGCTTTTTGGATGCTATCCAACCGCAGTTGCCGTCGTCCACAAAGGACGAGGTTGATATTGTGCTTGGCGAATTCGTGCGCGGTAGCTCTGCCGATACCACTCGTTGCGCCTGTAATTAAAGCTGTTCTTTTCATATAATATTTTCTTATTTCGTCTTCGGTTTCAACTTCAACTTTCTATGGCACCTTATGCCCTTGGCTCGCCACTAAAATCTTAAACCAATCCTCTAATTCTAAATCTATGCTTGTGGCATCCATCGCCTGTGATAATCGGGTTTTATTGGTGGTGCCAACAACCGGCAAAATACCCGCAGGATGTTTAAGCAACCAAGCCAAAAGCAATTGGTCTTCCGTAGCATTGTACTTATCTAACAATTCGCCCAATTGTTTGTGAATACGTCGTGTTTGCTCGGTATCTTCTTTAAAGACAGAACCCAAAGGGGACCAAGCCATTGGTTGAATATCATTTACAGTCAAATAATCCAATGTGCCGTTGTGCATCGCCGAATGTTGGGTTAGGGAAAATTCAATTTGATTAGCCTCTAAATCCACTTTAGTCTTGAGTAAATCCATTTGAGAAGGCGTAAAATTGGAAACCCCAAATGATTTTATTTTCCCCGATGTCTTCAAATGGTCTACGGCTTTTGCAATAGCATCAGGTTGCATCAAAGGACTTGGGCGATGCAACAAAAAAAGGTCCAAATAATCTGTTTGCAACTCTTTTAAAGAGCGTTCGGCCGACCAAACGATATAATTTGTACTATAATCATAATGCTTTACGGAATTATTTCGGGCGTCGCCCATATATTGAATGCCACATTTTGAAATAAGTTGAAAGTCTTCGCGCTTAACGCCAGATGCTTTAAATGCTTTTCCAAATTCGCCTTCGGTGGAATAATCGCCATAAATATCCGCATGGTCAAAAGTAGCGATGCCGATATCTATATTGTGTTCAATAAGTTCAGCCATTTCTGCCGTTGAGCATTGTTTACCCCAGCGACCCCAAGTCATGGCACCACTTATAATTTTAGAATAGGTTTTGGATGTCTTCATATTAAATTTTTCACTATAAAAATATCCATTTCAAGTTTAAGACCGTGAGGAAGACCCATTAATTTTTTTGGCAGAGAGACGCTTTGCAACATATCGGTTTCAATCAATAATAAATGGATATGAACTAATCCAAAAAGCACTTCCAAAGTATCTTGCAGTCCGATAAAAATGAAAGAGAAACGTCTATAAGTCACTTGTGGACGTATAATTACAAACCTTAAATCAAATAAAATGAAATTTTTAAAATCTTTTAAGCTATTAGGATTACTCGTTTTGGCCTTAATTTTTGCAAGTTGCAATGACAATGACAACCCAAGTAATGACACAGCGAATATCTCAGTAAAATTAGTAGATGAACCAGGTGATTATGACAATGTATTTGTAGAAGTGGTAGATGTTTTGGTAAAGTATGACAATGCTGATGACGACGCGCAAGAGGATATGGACCAAGATGGTGATGTAGATGAAGATGATGCAGGATGGGTATCATTAAACGCCATTAATACGGGTGTTTATGATTTATTAGAACTTACCGGTGGTGTAAGTCTAGACCTTGTAAATGACGAAGAAATCGAAGCCGGATTCATTAAAGACATCCGACTGGTATTGGGTGACGATAATACCGTTGTTATTGATGGAGAAACGTTTCCATTAAACACGCCAAGTGCACAGCAATCTGGTCTTAAAGTAAAAGTAGACCAAGCTATTGAAGGTGGATTTAATTACGACTTTATCTTAGATTTTGATGTTGACCGTTCTATCGTCATGGCAGGAAATTCAGGTAACATTAATTTAAAACCTGTATTGAGAGCGAGTTTGGAAATAAATTCTGGGACTTTAGCCGGAAGCATCACCAACGATGATGTAGCTGTTGTAATTACAGTATCAGACGGTGTAGACGATATTGCTACAACAACTATTGATGATATGGGTAATTTTGAAGTTCCTGGCTTATCTCCTGGAATCTATACAGTTTCCGTTACTCCTGAAGTGCCAGCTGAAGGTGAAGAAGGACCAGTGTATCTAGAAGTTGTTTTAACCGATGTTGAAATTGAAGTTGGAACAGTAACTACTTTAGAAGCTATTACGCTTGTAGAGTAGTCTCTTAAAAGCATTATAAAATGGGCGATTTTCATTGAAAATCGCCCATTTTTTTTAACCAATCGTTAACAGCGAAACAAGAATAATTTTAACAATTTGCGTGTCTGTAAAATTTGAATAGTATACGTTTGTAAAAACCGCTAAATATGGAAGACACTGGGACAATAGATATTGCCAGCATCAATCAAAAAATAGAAAAGGAAAGTGCGTTTATTGACCTTTTGACCATGGAAATGAACAAGGTCATTGTCGGTCAGCGCCACATGGTAGAACGTCTGTTGATTGGCCTTCTTGGTCAGGGACATATTTTGTTAGAAGGTGTGCCGGGACTCGCAAAGACACTAGCCATCAACACCTTATCACAAGCCGTTGCTGGAAGTTTTAGTCGAATTCAGTTTACACCAGATTTGCTTCCTGCCGATGTCGTCGGAACCTTGATTTACAACATCAAAGAGAATGATTTCTCTATTAAAAAAGGACCGATTTTCGCCAACTTTGTTTTGGCGGATGAGATAAACAGAGCACCAGCAAAAGTACAGTCAGCCTTGCTTGAAGCCATGCAAGAAAAGCAAGTGACTATCGGCGATGAGACCTTTATTCTAGATAGACCTTTTTTGGTTATGGCGACGCAAAACCCTGTGGAGCAAGAAGGAACCTATCCTCTGCCAGAAGCTCAGGTTGACCGTTTTATGTTGAAGACCGTAATCGATTATCCAAAATTAGACGAGGAGCAACTCATTATCAGAGCCAATCTTAAAGGTGGTTTTGAAAAAGTGAATCCTGTTGTTTCCGTAGAACAAATCCTGAATGCCCAAAAAGCAGTCAGAGAGGTCTACATGGACGAAAAGATTGAACGCTACATTCTAGATATCATTTTCGCTACACGTTATCCTGAAAAATACAATCTAGAAGACATAAAGCCGCTCATTTCATTTGGCGCGTCTCCTCGTGGAAGTATCAATTTGGCGACTGCCGCCAAATGCTACGCTTTTATTAAGCGTCGTGGCTATGTGATACCAGAAGATGTCCGAGCCGTGGTATACGATGTTCTAAGACATAGAATTGGGATTACCTACGAAGCCGAAGCAGAGAATGTGACTTCTGTAGATATTATTAACAAGATTGTCAATGAAATCGAAGTACCATAGAATTTTAGATTTTAGAATCGCGATTGACGATTTATAAAATCGTACATCAAAAATCTTCAATCCTAAATTGAAAAATGGACACCAAAGAACTTCTTAAAAAAGTACGGAAAATAGAGATAAAGACGCGTCGCCTGTCAGACCATATCTTTGGTGGCGAGTATCACTCTACGTTTAAGGGTCGTGGTATGACCTTCTCTGAAGTGCGCCAATACCAATTCGGCGATGATGTCCGTAATATCGATTGGAATGTGACCGCGCGTTATAACGAACCCTATGTCAAGGTTTTTGAAGAAGAACGTGAACTCACCATGATGCTCATGGCGGATGTTTCGGGCAGTAAACTCTTTGGAACACAGAATCAATTTAAGGATGAAATAGTCACGGAAATCAGTGCTACTTTGGCCTTTTCCGCAACTCAAAATAATGATAAAATTGGGCTGATTTTATTTTCAGATGAGGTAGAATTGTACATTCCGCCGAAGAAAGGCCGTTCCCACGTATTACGAATTATCCGTGAGTTATTAGAATTCAAACCGAAAAGTAAAAAGACCGATATCGCCGAAGCCATTAAGTTTTTATCCAACGTCATGAAGAAGAAAGCCATTGTTTTTATGCTTTCAGATTTTATGGCGGACGATTACGAGCAGAATCTAAAAATTGCTTCAGGCAAACACGATATTACCGGGATTCGTATTTACGATAAACACGAAGAGGCCATCCCAAATTTAGGGATGGTGCAAATGGAAGACGAAGAATCCGGCGAGCTGGTTTTAGTCAATACAGCTTCAAAAAAAGTACGTCAAAACTACAGCAAGTATTACAACGAGCGCGTCAATTATTTTAAGGAGGTCTTTACAAAATCGGGCTCTGGGACTATCGATTGCCGTGTGGATGAAAGCTATGTGAAAAAATTATTAGGATATTTTAAACGAAGAGGATAAGGGATTTATGATTTTCGAATTACGACATATGAACGTTCAGAAGCGCACCAATTTAGGTGTCTTCCTTCCTTTGTTCTTAATTCTCACGTCTTCATTTTCGTTCAGTCAGGTCACTACAGAAGTAGACACCACAAAAATTAGAATTGGGGAACAAATCAATTTTAAGATTAAAGTTGAAACCGATAGCACCAATTTGGTCATTTTTCCCGAAGGGCAAACCTTCACGCCTTTGGAAGTGGTTGAGATTTCAGAAATCGATACCTTAAAGAAGGATGCTAAGTTTCAATTACTTCGAAATTATGCGCTGACGCAATTCGATTCAGGGTCATATTACATCCCGAAGCAAAAACTACTGATTGGCGATACCGTTTTTATGACGGATTCGCTCAAAGTTTATGTGAATACTGTTGAAGTCGATACTACGAAGCAAGGCCTGTACGATATTAAACCGATTATTGAAGTTGAAAAATCATCAAGCAAATGGTGGTTGTATCTATTACTGATACTACTGGGATTGGGCTTAGTGGCTTTTTTAATTTGGTGGTTTATCTGGCGAAAAAAACCATTGACAGAGGAGGAAACCATTGCCTTGTTACCACCGTACGACCGTGCAAAACTGGCCTTGGAAAAACTCGATGAAAAAGCCTATCTCGAAAAAGACGACATCAAGAATTACTACGTAGAGTTGACTTTAATCCTAAGAAAGTATCTCGATGAAAAAGTCTACGACCGTGCGTTAGAAAGCACCACGGATGAATTGATTGCACGATTGAAATTGCTTCAAGACGCCAACGAATTGGAGTTGGATGATTCTACCATTTCAAGCTTTGAAAAAATATTAAAACGTGCCGATTTGGTAAAGTTCGCTAAGTCTGTACCAGATAAGACGCTCGCCGAAATGGATAAAGACACCATTTCAAAAGAAATAGATGCGGTAAGAGCGCAATTGCCAGAGCCTTCCGAAGAAGAAAAATTTATGGACCTTAAATACAAGGAGGCTGTTGAAAAGCGAAAGAAAACCAGAAAGATTTTACTAACTATCGGTATTGCCTTCTTCGTGTTAATGGCAACGACTGTGGGGCTTGGTATAAAATATGGTTTTGCGTACGTAAAAGATACCATCATCGGTCATGAGAGTAAAGAATTGTTAGAAGGCGATTGGGTCGATAGTGCTTATGGTTTTCCACCAGTTTATATTTCAACACCAAGAGTGCTAAAGCGTATTCAAGTTGATTTGCCAGAAGAGCAGAAAGCTAACATGACGATGACCACGTTCAACTACGGCACCATGCTCGATATTTTTAGCGTAACGGTCAACACTACAACTTTAAAGCGTCCGCAAAATCAAACTGGCTCGGACGAAGAGCTAGAAGAAAATGCTATTGACCTTTTAAAAGTGTCTGAAGGTGCTTTGCAAGGGTTTGAGCAACAAGGCGCCCAGGATATTACCGTTAAGCGTGAAACAGTTGAAACACCAAATGGTGCTGAGGGCTTAAAGACCTTTGGAGAATTTAAAGTTACGATTCCAAATACCGACAAACGTATTTCGGCTAAATATGACATGCTCATTTTCAAGAATAAAAATGTATTGCAACAAATCATCATTACGTATCCAGAAGATGATGATTATGCAGACCAAATGGTAGAGCGTATTGAGAATTCCATAGAGTTGATTAAACGAACCGATAGCGAGGAGGAGGAAGATGTTCAATAACATAGAATTTTTAAATAAAGAATTGTTTTGGCTCCTATTGCTTTTGCCTCTAGCGATTGTGTGGTATGTTTTTAAGTACCAACGCCAGACGGCTGAGCTTAGAATGTCAACAACACAAGGTTTTAAAGGCACTAGTTCGTTCTGGACGCTGTTTAAACATTTCCTTTTTGTATTAAGACTAATAGCCTTGGCTTTAATAATTACAGCCATTGCTCGACCACGCACTGTAGATGTTTCCACAAAAACCAAAACCACGAGCGGTATAGATATCGTTATGGCCATTGACGTTTCGGCAAGTATGTTGGCGCGCGACTTAAAACCTAGTCGATTAGATGCCCTTAAAAATGTGGCTTCAGAATTTATCGATGGTCGCCCAAATGACAGAATAGGTTTGGTGGAATATGCTGGTGAAGCTTATACCAAAACCCCGATTACCAGTGATAAAAACATTGTACAACGCGCACTAAGAGATATAAAATACAATACCATCATTGAGAGTGGAACGGCCATTGGCATGGGATTGGCAACCTCAGTCAACCGTTTAAAGGATAGCAAAGCCAAAAGCAAGGTTATTATTTTATTGACGGATGGGGTAAATAATTCTGGGTTTATAGACCCTAAAATAGCAAGTGAATTAGCTGTTGAATATGGGATAAAAACGTATACTATCGGTATTGGTACTAATGGAATGGCTCTATCCCCAATCGGCGTTTTACCAAATAATCAATTGCAGTTTGGACGTGTTCAGGTAGAAATTGATGAAACCCTCTTGAAAGAAATTGCAGACGCTACGGGCGGTAAATATTTTAGAGCCACCAACAACCGCAAACTGGCTGAGATTTATGAAGAAATCAATAAGCTCGAAAAAACCGAAATCGAAGAAAAGAAATATTATAACTATCAAGAAAAGTATAGGCCATTGATATTAGTCGCTGGACTCTTACTCTTATTGGAACTGTTATTAAGAAACACATTATTTAGAAGCTTTGTTTAAACTCGACGAAAAAATATGGTTTTGGACTTTACTGGCAATTCCGGTAATCGTTCTGCTATTTCTGTTTTTACAGATTTGGCGTCGTTCGGTACAGAGAAAGTTTGCAGATTCTGGGTTATTGAAGCGATTGAGCCCCAACCGTTCTATTTTTAAAGGAACGTTAAAGATGCTTGTTTGGTGCTTCGCCTTTTTGTTCTTGACCTTAGGATTGGTTAACCCTAAAATCGGGACAAAGTTAGAAACCGTACGTAGTCAAGGTGTGGACATCGTTTTTGCTGTAGATGTGTCTAAGAGTATGTTGGCCGAGGATATTGCGCCAAACCGATTGGACAAGTCCAAACAATTGGTGACCCAAATATTAAACAGCTTAGCCAGTGACCGTGTGGGAATCATCGCTTATGCTGGTAAAGCATTCCCGCAATTACCAATTACTACGGATTATGCAGCGGCGAAGATGTTCCTTCAAAATATGAATACGGATATGCTATCGTCTCAAGGCACCGCGATTCATGAGGCGATTGAATTGGCCAAAACCTATTACGATGATGAAGAGCAAACCAATAAAATCCTCATCCTTATTTCAGATGGAGAAGACCACGGAGATAGTGCTAGAACTATTGCTGAGGAAGCGGCCGATGAAGGCATCCGAATTTTTACCATCGGTGTAGGAGAAGCCAAAGGAGGTCCGATTCCATTGAAAAAGAATGGTGTGATTCTTGGATACAAAAAAGATAACCAAGGTGAAACAGTCATTACTAAACTTGATGAATCTACCTTAAAAACTATCGCAGAAGAAGCGAACGGAGTTTACATCAACGGTGCAAATACTTCCGAAGTTGTGGATACTATTAAAGACCTCTTGGATAAGATGGATAAGCAAGAATTTGAATCAAAGCAAGTCGCTGATTTTAAAGACCAGTTTCAATGGTTTTTAGGCTTTGCATTGTTTTTACTGTTTTTGGACATATTCTTGTTAGATAGAAAAACAGGATGGCTAAAACGCCTAAACCTGTTCAATGAGAACTTTTAATTTTATTTAACGCTAAATAATGAAGGCTTTTATACATTTAAATATGAGATTTTTTATAGCATTATTGGTGTTTTCGTTTGGGCTTCAGGCTCAAGACGTGACTAACGAAAAGCAGTTGGTCAAAAAAGCGAAGAAGGCTACCGAGTTGGTATATGAAGGCAATGAATTACTTCAAGATAACCAAATGGTGGAGGCCGAAATGGAGTTCCGCAAGGCACTTTCGGAAAAGAAAGACAATGTTGCTGGCGCATATAATCTAGCACACACCTATTATAAAAATGGAAGCTATGATGAAGCTTTGTTCAGGGTAGAGCAAGCCGCAAAAAGTGCAACAAACAAGTCAGATAAACATAAAGCTTACCATAACATTGGGAATATTCTCATGCAGAATAAACAATGTAAAGCGGCGGTAGAAGCTTTTAAAAATGCATTACGAAACAATCCCACAGACGACGAAACTCGTTACAATTTAGCCCTCGCACAAGAATGCGCTAAGGAAGAAGATGGTAGTGGCGAGGATAATAAGGAAGACGAAAATCAGCAGGACGACCAAGACAAAAAAGAGCAAGACCAACAGAAAAATAAGGACGACCAGCAACAAGAAAAAGACAAAAAAGAAGACGAAGGCGATAAGGATAAAAAGAAAGGTGAAGAGGAAGAAGATGATAAAGGAAAGCCTAAAGATGAAAAGGACGAAAAGAACAAAGGTGACGAAAACAAAGACAAGCAAAAGCAGAAACCTCAGCCTGGAAAAATGTCGCCACAGCAAATAAAGAATATCTTGGAAGCAATGAGTAACCAAGAACAGAAAGTCCAAGAGAAAATAAATGCACAAAAACAAAAAGGCGCTAAAGTTAAAACCGAAAAAGACTGGTAATCCTATATGCTAGCAAGGTCTTTCTATATCGTTCTATTTCTTTTATGCTCAGCGGCATCGTTTTCGCAAGTAAAGTTTGAAGCAAAAGTCTCCAAAAGTAAATTAGGACTTAATGAGCGACTTCGTGTTGATTTTGAAATGAACCAAAGTGGCGATAATTTTGAATCCCCTAATTTCACGGATTTTACCGTTGTCGGCGGGCCTAATTTGTCAGAAAGTACATCTTATTTTAACGGTCAGCGTTCCTACGCTAAAACGTATACGTATTTTTTATCGCCAACGGCTAAGGGTCGTTTCAAGATAGGAGCAGCTTCTATTGAAATTGGAGGCAAAACCTATAAAACGGAACCCGTAATAATTACAGTTACGGATGCCGTAGCGCCACCTAAGAATTCAGCAGCAGCGGCAGCACAAACTATTGCGGATGAAAATATCCATCTCGTGGCTGAAGTTTCAAATCCTAATCCTTATCTTAATGAGGCGATTACCGTTATTTACAAACTATACGTAGCACCATCGACTGGAGTTCGAAACTGGGTAGAGAAGGAAAACCCAAGATTTAATGATTTTTGGAGCCAAAATCTTGAAATTAAGGCTTATAAAGAAGAGCGTGGTAAATACAAAGGTGAGGATTACAGGTTTGTGGTTTTGAAAAAAGCTGTGCTTTACCCTCAAAAGACAGGTAAATTAAAACTAGATCCTTTTGTATTAGACCTAGTAGTTGAAGTGCCTAAAAACGGTTACGATATATTCGGAAACCGCTTAATGACGCGCGTACCTCAAACTATTAGAGCGGGGAATAGAACTATTAATGTAAAACCTTTGCCAGAGGAAGGTAAACCAGCTGACTTTAGTGGTGCTGTTGGCGAATTCGATTTTGTGGTTACGACCAATAAAACAGCTTTGAATGCATCAGAATCCTTGGAAGCCAAAGTACAGGTTTCGGGTAAGGGGAATCTTAAATTATTTGAATTGCCAAAGTTGACCGTGCCAAGTTCTTTAGAAGTCTATGAACCTGAACATGCTGAAAATGTCCGTACAAATCTTGGAGGCATGCAAGGACGAATATCAGACACCTATACGATTGTGCCTCAGTATAAAGGTAAATATCCGATACCAAGCATCTCGTTTTCGTATTTCGATTTAAAAACAGAATCGTATAAAACCCTCAATTCTGAAGAGCTTTTGGTTGATGTAATTACAGGACCTTCCAACACTGAAAATACCGCAACTTCAACTGCGATTGCGCAACCCAATACGCCGAATGCACCTTTTGCTTTTATAAAAATAAGCACCAATTTTAAACCCACAGAGAGCAAGCCGTTTTTTAAATCAACGACCTTTTGGGCGAGTCTGTTAATGCCATTATTGGCTATTCCTATTGCTATTTTGGTGAGACGAAAGAAGGACGAACGCGATGCTGATATAGTCGGTAATAAAAGACGAAAGGCCGATCGTTTGGCTAGAAAGTATTTAAGCACAGCTAAAAAAGCATTGGGCGATAAAGTGCCATTTTATTTGGCTTTAGAAAAGGCTTTGCACAATTACCTTAAGGCCAAACTGAAGCTTGAAACTAGTGATATGAGTAAGCCAAAAATCAGGGAATTGCTGGCTTCAAGACAAGTTGATGAGGTCAACATCGATAGTTTCTCAAAACTACTAGAAAGTTGTGAGCTGGCAAGATATGCACCTTCAACAACGGTTGAAATGCAACGTGACTATGATGTTGCCGCTACGACAATTTCACAAATTGATAAACAAATCCGATAATGATGAAAAACGTATTTGTTCTTCTTTTTTTAAGCCTGAATTTTATTGTCTTCAGTCAGAATTCAAAACTATTTGAAGAGGCCAACACCTTATACAACAACGGTCAGTTTGAAGATGCAATTTCAAAATATGAAAAGATATTAGAGTCTGGACAGCATTCTGCAGAAGTGTATTTCAATTTGGCTAATGCCCACTATAAACTCAATCATATCGCACCCAGCATTTATAATTACGAAAAGGCATTACTGCTGGCACCAAACGATTCAGAAATAAAAAACAACAGAAGCTTTGCCCAGAATATGACCATTGATGGTTTTTCAACAGTTCCAAAAGTTGGATTTGCTAGAATTACCAATAACCTCACTAATACATTATCGACAGATGGTTGGGCCGTTTTTGCAGTGACTGGCGTTGTTTTATTTGTTATCTTTTACCTTTTATATTACTTTTCATATACATCGAGCAAAAAAAGAATTGCATTTATCCTTAGTTTCGTTGTCGCCTTAATCGCATTAGTTGCATTGGTGATGGCATTTCAAAAAGAAACCTTGGATGCCAATGACAAACCAGCAATTGTTTTTGCCGATGAAATTAAAATGCAGGCGGATCCTAATTTAAAGAGCGATGAAATACTTCGTATACATGAGGGAACCAAAGTGCAGATTATCGATGTCTATGAGGCGTGGAATAAAATTCGATTAAGCAATGGCACCGAAGGCTGGATTCCGGCAGAGTCCATAAAAAAATTATAAACCAACACCATTATGAAAGATTTGTTTAAACACATTAGAGGAGATGCCTTTGGTGGAATTACAGCGGGTATTGTCGCTTTACCATTAGCATTAGCCTTCGGTGTATCCTCTGGTCTAGGTCCAAGCGCAGGGCTTTATGGTGCTATTTTTATTAGTTTCTTTGCGGCACTTTTCGGTGGTACAAATACTCAAATATCCGGACCTACAGCGCCAATGACGGCAGTGAGTATGGTCATCATTGCAGGAATTATTGCGGCTAATGATGGTAGTGTTGAGAAAGCATTGCCTGCAATCCTTACCGTTTTTCTTTTGGCCGGAATTATGCAAATTGGTTTAGGGGCAATGGGTCTAGGAAAGTATATTCGGTACATTCCTTACCCAGTGGTTTCAGGATTTATGACGGCCATTGGCGTTATTATTTTGGTGACCCAAGTTTTACCATCTATCGGATATTATCCAAAGGAGGATGAGGCTTATGTCGAAACATTTAAACCTGAGGCGGAGGAAGTTATTTTAGAGAATATTTTAAAAGAAGAAGCGGCAGAAGATATTCTTGTGCTTGAAGACTTTAAAGAAACCATTGCAAGAGCAGAACAAATAACACAAGAGGATATCCTAAAAGAATCCCAAACACTTGCTGCTCAGAATGCTTCAGGTGTTTTAGGTGCTCTAAAAGTATTGCCAAGAGCTCTGCAAAATATTAATTGGCTAGAGTTGATTTTGGCATTGTGTACCATATTTATCATCTATGGCTTTAGACGGATTACAACTGCCATTCCGAGTACATTGGTGGCGCTTGTGGTCATGTCTGCAGTCGCCATTATAGCAGGATTGGATTACAGGCCCATTCCTGAAATTCCCCAAGGACTCCCTGAGTTCAAATCAGAAATATTTACTAGTTTTAGTTTAGGAAGTCTAACACCATATATATTTACCGCACTAACCTTATCTCTCCTTGGAGCAATTGATTCCTTGTTAACCAGTGTTGTCGCCGACAACATGACAAAAACCAAGCATAAGCCAAATAAAGAATTGGTGGGGCAAGGTATCGGAAACAGTATTGCCGCCATGTTTGGTGGTATCCCTGGGGCGGGTGCCACAATTAGAACGGTTGTTAATATAAATTCTGGAGGAAAAACACGCCTATCGGGTATGATTGCTGGGGTATTGTTGTTCGTTATTCTTTTGGCTGTCGCTCCCTTAGCTTCACGTATACCAGCTGCAGTATTAGCAGGAATTTTGATTACTGTAGGTATTGGTGTTATGGATTATAAAGGACTAAGAGCCATTCCATCTCTTCCAAAAGACATAAAGTTGGGGCCACTTAAATTAAGTTCAGAAGTCCTTATTATGATGGTAGTACTCATACTGTCATCTTTTTGGGATTTGGTCTATGCGGTGGGTATAGGATTGGTTATAGCATCCTTAATGTTTATGAAAAAAATTGGGGATCTCACAGCTCGTAGCAGTGGTGTAATTCCGTTAAAAGAAGAAACATGGTCAGATGAGTATATCTTCCCTGAGAAATTTGCAGAGGAAGTCTTTATTAAACATCTTAAAGGGCCATTGTTTTTTGGGTCTACAAGCGATTTTCAAGCTCTGACTCTACAGATTCCAGTAACAGCAAGTTACGTGATTTTAAGGCTAGAGCGAATGCCATACATGGATCAGTCTGGACTTTATGCAATGGAAGACATGCTTCTGGAGTTAAAAGGTCGAGATACTGAGGTTCTTTTTGTTAGCCTTTTGGAGCAACCCCGTTACATGATGGAGCGTATAGACATTATACCGGATCTAATTCCTGAAGAACACATCTTCAAAAGTTTTGATGACTGTGTTAAATGGATCAACGCTAATGTCGAAGACAAATATTAAACCGCAGTTGAGGCTTCTTCTTTAGAAACCTCTTCTTTTTCGTCCACTTTTATCAAATTCGGAAAAATCATAGGTGATAGTGATTTAACAGGTTCGTAAAGTGCACTGTCTTCAATAGTTTCTTTGTCTACAAAAGGTAATGATTTGTTCATCTTATCGAAGACATTAAGGACAATACTTAAAATCAGAGCAATTTTCAAACCGCCAAAAACACCACCGAGTAGTTTGTTAAGCATGCCTAACATGGCAAAATCTGCAAGCTTGGTGAGGGCTTTTCCGGCGAAGCTGATAGCAATAACAATGACAACGAAAGTGATGGCAAAAGCAACGATATTTACTGTTTTTTCAGCCCATTCCGTTCGGTCCATCAAAAACTCAGAGGCAAAATAGCTGAAGTGGATAGCACCATATACACCAAGAACCAAAGCCAAAAGTGACGCAATTTCTACAAACAGGCCTTTAAATAAACCGCGGATTAACCCAAATAGAATAAGGCCACCCAAAACAATGTCAATAACACTCATAATCTTAGTTATTTAGTCAAAAGTAACGGAATTTTTTTAAGTTGAAAGTAAAGCGAATCCATTCAATATCCATTAACTTTGTCGCTTCTATAACGCAAAAAATGCAGGAAGAATTATGTCGAGAGATATTCAATTAAAAGAACGTTGGGAGTTTTTGGTAGAAAAGCTGTCCAATCAGTTTGCGGATGGTGAGAAATTGGATTTGGACGCCATCATCTATTTAATCGGCGTGCAAGAATTAGGGCAACTTCACAACACCTATAAAAAAGACCATAAGTTAGATTTAATGCATATTGCCATTTGTAAGTTGTTGGAACCTTATGGTTTTTATGAATTCGATTTTGTGGACGACGACGGTTGGCCTCATTATAAAGTCAAAGCCCAGTTGCCACATTTAAAGGCTGGTGAGCAAAGTATTTTAATGAAGGAGGCTATAGTCAACTATTTTGTAGAAACAACGTATATCGATTAGGAATTTTTAAATTTGCAGTCTTATTTTAGGATGAAAAAGAGGGCATTATGATTGATAAGTTAAACGAACTCATTGCAGAAGCAGAAGCATTTACAGCACAGTCCAAGGAAGAGGTTGAAGCATTCCGTATAAAATATTTAGGGTCTAAAGGCCTTTTGAAGCAGTATTTTGCGGAATTTAAAAATGTGGCCAACGAGCAGAAAAAAGAGTTTGGGCAAACCATTAATCAGCTTAAGAAAACAGCTGAAGACAAGGTCAATGACTTAAAGTCTGCATTAGAAAATAGTGAAGAAGACAAAGGTGTCTATGGTGATTTATCACGTCCTGGTGAGCCCATAGCCTTGGGAGCCCGTCATCCAATTTCAATCGTAAAAAACCAGATTATTGATATTTTTTCGCGCATTGGATTCAACGTCAGTGAAGGCCCAGAGATTGAAGACGATTGGCATAATTTCACGGCTTTGAACTTACCAGAATACCATCCGGCGAGAGATATGCAGGATACGTTTTTTATTCAAACTAATCCAGATATTTTGTTACGTACACATACCAGTTCCGTGCAAGTTCGCTATATGGAAAATAATAAGCCACCGATTAGAACCATTTCTCCGGGGCGTGTGTATAGAAACGAAGCTATTTCGGCACGGTCGCACTGTTTTTTCCATCAGGTAGAAGGCTTGTATATTGATAAGGATGTGAGCTTCGCTGATTTAAAGCAGACCTTGCAATATTTTACGACGGAAATGTTTGGGAAGTCAAAAATCAGATTGCGTCCATCATACTTTCCGTTTACAGAACCAAGTGCTGAGGTAGATGTATACTGGGGCTTGGAGACCGAAACCGATTACAAAATGACCAAAGGTACAGGCTGGTTAGAGATTATGGGCTGTGGTATGGTAGACCCAAATGTTTTGGAGAACTGTGGTATTGATTCTAAGGAATACTCTGGATTTGCCTTCGGAATGGGTATTGACCGTATTGCCTTGTTATTGCATCAAATCAGTGATATCCGTTTGTTGAGTGAAAACGATGTACGTTTCTTAGAGCAGTTTAAGTCGGCATTATAATACATTCCTGCGAAAGCAGGAATCTCATTAATAAAAACTGATAGTCTAATTTAAAAAGATTCCTGCTTTCGCAGGAACTAGAGATGAAAAAAGACATCCAAATTCCAGAAGTCAAAGACGTTTATATTGCGGTAGTCAATGAACACAATGACATCTACAATACAAACGATTGGAATGCCTACATCATTAACGATAAAGGCGTAGATTTAGAGATGGTTTTGATTGTCACCAACGGCTATTCCGATGAAAAAATTACGTCAACCTTTAGAAAGAAAATCGACGTACTTCCCAAGAAGAGCTATGCCAAAATAGAGCTTATGCCTGAGGAGCTTTTCGCATTAAATAATCAATTTAAAGTCACCTTTTTTGAAGGCAACCAAATGCTAGATAAAACGTATCTCTTTCGAAAAAACACCATAAATTTAAAAGCTTTACAGCCGATTCCGTTGATGGATGTTAAAGGGGTTTTGGTAAAGTAGTAAATGCTGTCATTGCGAGGAATGAGGTACGAATGAGGTGGCAATCTCACAAAACAGTCATATCAATAATGAGATTGCTTCACTGCGTTCGCAATGACGGGAAAAGGCTAATGCCAATAGCTAGTCCAACTTATCCGTCAACTTTTTAAATACTTTCTTAGGATTTTTATTCTCGTAAAGAATCTCGTACACAGCATTAATAATCGGTAGTCTCGTCTTTTTCTTATTATTTGTATTAAGAATAAAGGCGCTTTTAGTGGCGTAGTAACCTTCTGCTATCATGCTCATTTCCATCTGTGCTGATTTTACGGTATAGCCTTTGCCAATCATGTTGCCAAACATTCGGTTTCGGGAAAACACAGAATAACCGGTTACCAACAAATCACCGAGGTAAGCGGAGTCATTGATGTTCCGTTTCATTTTATGCATCTTTTTGATAAATCTGCGCATTTCCCGTATGGCATTACTCATCAATACACTTTGAAAGTTGTCCCCATAACCAAGTCCATGGGCAATGCCAGCGGCGATGGCATAAATATTCTTTAACATAACGGCGTATTCCACACCAATAACGTCATCACTGGTTTTGGTATTGATGTACCAGCTAGATAGGCTGTCGGCTATAGCCTGCGCCTTTTCTTCATCAGCACAGGAAATGGTTAAATAAGATAAACGCTCTAAAGCGACTTCTTCAGCATGGCAAGGGCCGGCAATGACCGCAATATTTTCAAAAGGAATTTTATAAATATCATGAAAATGTTCTCCAACAAGCAGTCCACTTTCAGGAATAATACCCTTAACAGCAGACACAATTATTTTGTTGGAAATATCGGCGGATAGCTTTTGTAATTCAGAATGCATAAAGGCCGATGGCACCACAAAAATGAGCACATCAGCGTAGTCTGCCATTTCATTGATGTCGTTACTCAGCTTTAGTTGCTTGGTTTTAAATTCAACCGAACTCAAATAGCTAGGGTTGTGGTCTTCCTTTAAAAGATGCTCCTTAATGTAGACACTTCGCATGTACCAACCAACTTCGTCTAAATTTTCACAAAGCATTTTTACAATGGCGGTGGCCCAGCTTCCTGAACCAAAAACGGCATATTTTTTAGGTTTTTCCATAGATGGTGTTGCGTTATGCACTTTCAAAAATACATAATTTATAAAAGGTGCTTAGCGCAATCGGTGTAAAGACTGATTCAGTATGCGTGCATAATAAAATGAACTACATAAAATACTGATAATCAATTGATTGAATTTTTGGCACGCGTTTTGAAAAGTCTAAAGCAGAGAACAATTAAAAACGAAGGATTATGAAGACTTTAAAACTACTTATGGGATTTGCCTTGACAGCAACCCTATTTACATCATGTTATGTTGAAGATGCCGTTATTGTGGTAGACGACCCAGTACCAGGCATAAATGTAAATCAGCTATTAAACTCTTACGAGTTATGGTATGTTGATGTTAATGAAACCTTAGGGTCTGGTGAAGTTCCGTTTTTGCAGATAGCATTTACGGTGTCATTTAGAAACGGAATTCTCTATGCTAACAATAATTTAGTAGGTATAGGAGAACAGGGTAATGGCTTCGGAATACCAATCGGTGTTTACGATGCTTATGATGGGATTTTGGATGTGAATCACGATTTGGATGGCTTCGGGACGTTTGATGTCTTCAGGATTGATAACAACACCATTGAATTATATAACCCGTCTTCAGACACCTCATATTTCCTAAATGGATACCAACGTTCTAACTTTGATTATGACTTTGTGTTCTATGATAATATTCACTATTTCCTTCAAGAATATGAAGCATGGGAGAAGACCTATACAAGTGAGTTTGGTGCGCTAGATGAGTTTGACAATGAAAATTACCTACAGTTCGTAGCTGGTGGTAACGATATAGAATTTAGAAGTTCGCAAGACGCTAATATCTCTAACCCAAGTAATATTGTTTGGGATTTCACTGGCCTCTATGACGTGGCAGATGTAACAGGTAACTTCTACCTTAAATATTTAACACTGGATTATGATTTCTTCGACAATGAAGTTTTTGAACTGAGCGTTATAGATGATGGAACCATTGAAATTCTTCATGCAGACTCTGGTACTGTCTATGAGTTTGCGGGTAAAGGTTATATAGAGTTCCTAAGACAAGCACCAGTTGCAAAAGGTGGAGAGTCTATAAAGAAGTCAGTGGTGAAGAAGCGTAAGCAAAAAACAGCTAAGAAAGACAATCCTAGAGAAAGTACACGAAGCTAAATTTTGGTTGGTTATTTAGTTTCTTAAGCGCTCAGCAGACATTAGTTTGCTGGGCGTTTTCTTTTGAGTTTAGTTTGAATGGAACACAGAACAACATAAAATCAATATGGCTATTTCATACGTAGTTCTACGTATAGTTTTCATCCTGAAAATTTTCCCGTTAATCGGAAGCATGGTTGATTCAGCGTAAATCAAGGTGGTACATCGAATATTTAATGATGCAATAAAGGCTGTGTTATAGTTTTACCGAGCAACCTAACCCAAATGAATCATGAAAAAACTACTTTTCCTACTTACTGTAGTAGCCTTATTATCAACTGCATGTACGAGTGAACCAATAATTCTAACAGAGGAGGCTAGTTCTGAAATTAACTATACCACATCAGCCAAAAATTCAAAAACATCTAATGATAGCGATTGGTCTTTTGATGTACCATGCGTTCAGATTCCTTTAATGGCAGGACAATATCATAACGCTGGTTCGGTCAATATATATGTCGTAGACGGCGAAATAGTCATTGCCTATGAGAGTACTGGAGATTGGGAAATCTCTGGAGTGCATATGGATATTAGCGCATGTGATAACCTTACGTTTCCTGTAACAGGTTCTGGAAATCCTAAAATTGGTAAGTTTCAATATAAATCTGAACACCCTGAAGGCACCGACCAAGTGGCCTTTTATTTTAACGAAAATGATTTAGAAGACCAGTTTTGTGTAGCATTGCATGCCGTGGTAAATGACGGTAATGGTAATGAAGAAACCGCCTGGGGTCAAGGAATAGATTTTGGTGGCAATAGTTGGGCCATGTATGCTTCTGTAGATTTATCCGACTGTGTAGTCGACCCAATTATTCATGAAGTAGAATAAATTACTTCTTAGACAAATAATCCTTCAACATCTCTAAATCATAAGGCTTAGCCACAATACGCTTGTCCTTATCCAAAACAAAATAATACGGTGTTGCTTGAATGCCGTAGGTTTTTACTAAGGGATTTTCCCATTTACCCAAACCTAAAACATGGGTAAAATCGGGGAACTGCCTAATGGTTTCTGACCAGTTTTCTGAAGTATCTTCAAGACCATAAGCGATAACCTTTAAATTAGGATGGGCTTTTAACTCTTTGTGAAGCACAGGCAATTCATTTAAACAATGGCCACAGGTACTGCTCCAAAATACCAATAGGTATTGGTCAGCTTCATTAAGTTCCAATAAACGTTGCTTTCCCGCTATGACTTCAAAATCTGGCGCTACATTTCCTAATGATGTATTCTTATAGGTGACAAGGCGTTGCATTAAATCTAAATCGTGCTCCTCTGTGGCGATGTCAATAAGATAGCTTTCTGCAATATGGTTCGCCATAGTTTCGTTGCCTTTTTCAACAAAAGTTTGCCAAAGCATTTCCAAAAGGGTACTGCGTGTATCAAGATTACTGCCATCTAAAGCTTTGGCCAAAATGGCTAAATGCGATTTATAAGCCTCAGCATCCGAGTCTTTAGAAAGCCCGAAAATAAAACCATTAACTCGGTCTGTTATAAACGTGGAACTCTGTAGTAACGGGTCATCAAAATTTACATGCGCAAAATAATTAGCTTTAAAATTGTCCGAATAGGTTTTTAAATCTTCGTATGTCTCAGGAATGTAAGGCTTATTCGCTTTTATGAATGTCTTTGCCAGCATACCATCAGCCGAATTTTCATAACCTCTTTGTGTCTCGCTTAGGGTTTTAAAAATATCTTGAAACGCTTTTTTGTCGGTTCCGTTTTGTGTGTAATAGTTGTTGATGGTGTTGTTAATGACTTCCATACTTTTAAGGTAAGAGGCCCACTGTTTATTTTCTAAAGACGAGGTAAATTCCACTCCATTTTCCAAGGAAAAATTAAGGTTCACATCTTCTTTTCCGTTATAAATAATATCGAAATTATTCGCTTCTGCCGGAAGCGCGTATATAATTTTATAGATACCTGGCTTGGCATTCTCATCTAAAACAATATTGAAATTCCCCAAACTATCTAATTCTGCCTTCCCGACAAACTCTGGGTCTTTCGGATTCATTTTATAGAGAAATGC
This sequence comes from Winogradskyella maritima, assembly GCF_042650215.1. Lineage (NCBI taxonomy): Bacteria > Pseudomonadati > Bacteroidota > Flavobacteriia > Flavobacteriales > Flavobacteriaceae > Winogradskyella > Winogradskyella maritima. The sequence goes on from NZ_JBHSAT010000004.1 coordinate 705,700, forward strand.
ATAGGTGAAATCTTCAGCCGGACTAAAAGTGCCTTTCAATTCATGTTGTCCTAGAGCTAAAAGTGGAAAGAGTAAACCTATCAGAATCAATTTTTTCATAAGAGTGTTATTTACAAGAGGTCTTTCAACAATAATTACGCCAATTCAGACCTTGCGAGACCTCAAACTTTCAATTAATACAGTAGTTAATATAATCGCCCCGCCAATATAGGTATTTGTAGCGGGAATTTCATTCAAAAATAAAAAGGCAATAATAATCCCGAAAATCGGTTGGGCACTTGCAATGATACTCGCCGTTGTTACTTTAAAATAGCGTAAGCTCGAAACAAACATAGTATGGCCAATGGCTGTAGTTAATAAAGCCAAAATGAGTATATACGGATATTGGATGACGATACCCGAAGAATCCATGAAAAATAAAGCAGGGAGCAACAATACAGAAAGAATCAATACCTGAAAAAACATCAAAGCTGTTCCGTTGTAGTTTGACACATGTTGTTTCAAAATCAAGGTGCGCAAGGCGTAGCAAAGTGCCGAGAGCAATCCCAGAAGTATGCCTTTAAAATCATCATTTTCCAAACTGAATTCAGGAGCCAACAAATACACTCCAAATAAAATAAGAGCTCCCAAAGGGAGGTAAAACGGGTCGAATTTAGTCTTTGTAAAAGCAGGTTCCAATACCGAAGTGATGATTGGAAATGTAAACAGCGACAACATTCCAATAGCCACATTTGAAATTTGAAGACTATAGAAATAGGTAACCCAATGTGCACCCATAAAAAAGGCACTTAGAAAAAAGGGCCAGCGGTCCTTGGGTTCGTTTAGTTTTAACGAAATGCCTTTTATGAGGCAATAGATAAGCAGAAAGACGCCAGCCAAAGCCGAACGCCACCAAATGGTCACAGGCGTTGGCATAGCGATAAATTTTCCCAATGCGCCTGATGTGCTTATAAACAAAGTAGCCAAGAGCAACCAAAAAACTTGCGTGTGGTGTTGCCCCTTCATATTTGAGACATCATATCCAAGGCCTGCTTCACCGAAGTTATATTTGAAAAGCTGATGATGAGTCGAAGACCATTTCTGGTCTGCTTTTCTTTCATCTTTACCGCTTTAGGACGTGTTTGAACAAATTGTAGCACTTTAGTGAATTGGTCGCTCTGATAGAAACTGCTCTGCTGGTCTTGGATGAAATATCCAATAAGACGATTTTGCTTCATGACCAGTTTTTCTATTCCCAATTTTGTGGCAATCCATTTTAGTCTTACACTATTAAGCAAACCTTCAACCTGTTCTGGGAATGGCCCAAAGCGGTCTACGATTTCAGCTTCAAATTGCTGTAACTCAGCTTCGGTTTTTAGTGTGTTTAACTTTGTATAGAGATTCAAACGCTCTGTAATGTTGTTGACATAATCGTCCGGGAAGAGCAATTCAAAATCTGTGTCAATGGTAATGTCTTTGACGTATGTTTTGGGTTTCCCATCGTCTTTGTAGAGGTCGGCAAATTCAGATTCCTTGAGTTCCTCAATGGCTTCATTCAATATTTTTTGATAGGTATCAAAACCAATATCATTGATAAATCCGCTCTGTTCGCCACCCAATAAATCGCCGGCACCTCGTATTTCCAAATCCTTCATGGCAATGTTGAATCCGCTTCCCAGTTCCGTAAACTGCTCTAGAGCTGTGATACGTTTTCTTGCATCAGTAGTCATGGCTGAATATTCAGGCGTAATAAAATAACAGAACGCTTTTTTGTTACTTCGGCCAACGCGTCCACGCATTTGGTGTAAGTCGCTCAATCCAAAATTATTTGCATTATTGATGAAAATAGTATTGGCATTGGGGACGTCCAACCCACTTTCTACAATGGTTGTACTCACAAGGACATCAAACTCACCGTTCATAAAGGCGAGCATCAAATGCTCAAGTTTTTTTCCATCGAGTTGACCGTGGCCAATCCCAATTTTTGCATCAGGCACCAAACGTTGAATCATACCCGCAACTTCCTTGATGTTTTCAATCCGATTATGGATAAAAAATATCTGTCCACCACGCTGAATTTCGTAACTAATGGCATCTCTGATTGTTTCCTCATTAAAGCGAATGACATGACTTTCAATCGGATACCGATTTGGTGGTGGCGTAGTAATGACCGATAAATCACGAGCGGCCATTAAGCTAAATTGAAGTGTTCTAGGAATTGGTGTCGCCGTCAAAGTCAAAACGTCAACATTCTCCTTAATGGTTTTTAAACGCTCCTTTACCGCAACGCCAAATTTTTGCTCTTCATCTACAATGAGTAATCCGAGGTCTTTAAATTTTACATTTTTATTGGCGAGTTGGTGCGTTCCGATAATGATATCAACGGCTCCGTTTTCCAAACCTTCAAGTGTTTCTCGTTTTTCCTTGGCGGTTCTAAAACGGTTAACGTAATCTACAGTTACTGGAAAATCCTTCAAACGTTCAGTAAACGTTCGGTAATGCTGGTAGGCCAAAATGGTCGTCGGTACTAAAACGGCAACTTGTTTGCCATTATCTACGGCTTTGAATGCGGCGCGGATGGCAACTTCCGTTTTTCCGAATCCGACATCACCACAAACCAATCGGTCCATGGGGCGTTCACTTTCCATATCGGCTTTGATATCTGCAGTAGACGTAATTTGGTCTGGGGTGTCTTCGTAAATAAAAGAAGCCTCGAGCTCATGTTGCATGTGGCTATCTGGGGCATACTGAAAGCCTTTTTTTAGTTTTCGTTTGGCGTACAGTTTTATAAGGTTGAATGCAATTTCCTTAACGCGCGACTTGGTTTTCTGCTTAAGTGTTTTCCAAGCTTTGCTTCCGAGTTTATAAACCTTCGGTGGCTTTCCGTCCTTGCCGTTAAACTTGGTGATTTTATGAAGCGAATGAATACTGAGGTAGAGAATATCCCGTTCTCCATAGACCAATTTAATGGCTTCTTGTTTCTTGCCTTCAACATCTATTTTTTGAAGTCCCCCAAACTTTCCGATACCATGGTCGATGTGCGTGACGTAGTCGCCAATTTCGAGATTGGTTAGTTCTTTAAGTGTAATGGCCTGCTTTTTAGCGTAGCCATTCTTCAAATGAAACTTGTGGTAACGGTCAAAAATTTGATGGTCGGTGTATACCGCAATGTTTTGCTCAGGGTCAATAAATCCTTGGTATAAGGCCAAAACCACAGTCTTGTAATGAACCGTTTGGTCTTGGTCGTCAAAAATGTCATGGAACCGTTTGGCTTGTTGCTCGCTGACACAAGCGATATAATTGGTGATACCCTTGTCGTGGTTGTCGTTGAGGTTTTCAATCAGGAGATTGAATTGCTTGTTGAATGCCGGTTGAGGTTTGGTATTGAATGTTATGGCAGAACTGTCATTGCGAGAAACTTGTGACGACGCAATCTCTTCATTAGAAACAGATTGCTTCTCTCGTAAATCGCTAGCAATAACTTTTGCGAAGTAGGAAGTGGAACCAAACTCCACTACCACATACTCCAAAAACTGACGCTTCAGTGCTTCTGAATTACAAAATAACTCATCAGGCGAGGCGTGTTTTATATCTCTCGATAAGTTCTCAAACGCCTCTTTGGCCTTCTCATAGAAACCATCAATCTTGGAAAAGAGGAGTTCCGCATTTTTTGAAAATACCACAGTTTTAGACGACATGTATTTCAGAAAACTTTCGCGCTTGTCTTCTATAAATTTATTAGCAACGTTGGGGATGATGCTAATTTTTTTGACCTTGTCGGTAGAGAGTTGGGTTTCCACATCAAAGGTGCGGATGCTATCGACTTCATCACCAAAAAATTCAATTCTGTAAGGTTCATCGTGAGAAAAAGAGAAGACATCCACAATCCCGCCGCGCACTGAGAAATCTCCTGGTTCCGTGACAAAATCGACACGTTTAAATTTATAATCGAACAACACTTCGTTTACAAAATCGATAGAAAGATTGTCTCCAATAGAAATTTTTAAAGTGTTCTTTTCAAGCTCTCGTTTGGTTACTACCTTTTCGAATAAAGCATCAGGATAGGTAACGATTATTGAAGGTTTCTTTCGGGAGTTGATACGGTTCAATACCTCGGCGCGTAAAAGCACGTTGGCATTGTTGGTTTCTTCAATTTGGTAGGGTCTGCGGTAACTTCCCGGATAGAATAACACATCCTTATCGTTGATGAGCTGTTCCAAATCATTCAAATAATAGGCGGCCTCTTCCTTATCATCAAAAACAACTACAAAAGGTTTGTCTGCGGTTTTAAATACTTCAGATATGACAATAGATAGCGACGAACCAACAAGGCCTTTGAGATGATGCTTACTTTGTGGGTGGGCAATAGCGGTCTGCAGATTTTGCAGTTGCAAAGCCTGTGCATAGGTTTGGGAAATCAATGTCTTGCTCAAGAGCTGTAAATTGAAGGTGCAAATATAAAACTTTTTAAAGGGCTGATGACTGTTAAAACTTGGAAAGGAATTATATTTGCAGTCCATAAACAAAGACAAAAAATTAGATTATATGTCAATTTCAGATTTATTCGAAAGCGGTTTTAAAAAACGAAATGAAGACCATTTTGCAGCCATCGTTAGAGTGGCGATGAGCGATGGTGTCATTACTGATGAAGAGAAAGCTTTTTTAGACCGTTTGGCGACGAGACTCGATGTCACCGAAATAGAATACAAGCAAATTTTAAAGGATTATAACTCGCATCCTGTGAATGCCCCGCATTCGTACGATGAGCGTTTAGAGCGTTTGTACGATTTAGCCAGAATGGTTTGGGCGGACGATATCGATGAGCCAGCACAACACAACTTATTGAAAAAGCTTTGTGTAGGGCTAGGGTTTAACACCAAAAATGTTGGCTACATCGCTGATAAAGCGATTAGATTGTGCGAAGAAGAAACCGATTTAGATACTTTCGTTGATGAGATGAAAAATATGAATCAGTAAGCGATACTATTACATGAAATTATTATAGAGCGATGCCGGCAATGGTGTCGCTTTTTTGTTTAATTTATAAAAATATGATTTGTAAATAAAGTGTGTGGTGCACTTACCAAATTTATGTCAAACTTTAAAGACGGTTCAACTCTTGAGCTTGCGTTATGAATTCTAAAAGATATTTGCCAACCTTCGTTCAAAGAAACCAATAATGTTGTAGTCGAGTTTTCTTGGTAAACAATTTCGATTAATCTTGTCGGTAGTTTTAGTTTAGGAATCTTGGCTTTTGGTTTTATTTTTTCAAACGGTAAGTTTAGAGTCCCGTGGAAATTGTAGGCTTGGATTTCAACTTTCTTTTTGCTTTTAATCACTTTGTAAAAGTCCTTGTTCCCAATTAAATATTGAACTAAATTTTCTGCAACAATGTTAGAATTTCCTTTATCCAAACGAAGCAACTCTTTTCTAAAAGCGTCTAAAATTGGCATATAAACCACTTGATGCATATTTTCAATGGAAGTCCATTTCGTTGCTCTGTCTATTGCTCTCAATTCTGTCAGCATATCGAAGATTGGTTTAATTTCGTCAAAGTAACTTTTTGAACAAGGAACGCCCAACCATTTATCTCCGAAGTCAATTCTTTGCGATAATCTTGAATGCTTTACTGCTCTATGATTGTTTTTTGCGGAAATCCCAATTTCCCAATTCTGTAAGGAACGAATTATTAACACATCACGCACATCTCCTGTTTGGCCTGCTTGGTCGCTAACAAGTTCTAGTACCAAAATATCGTCTTTGCTTATTCCATTCGATAGTCTTGGCTCTATATCAATTAGAAAATTTATTGAAGCACTTGCCGTAATTCGAAATGTATCTTGTTCATTTTCGCTGAAACCATCGAAAAAACCTTTTGCCGTTTTGTAGGGTTCGTTTTCTGTAATAGAAGCACTTGTTATTGTTTTTAAACGTTCATAAAATTCAGAGAGCAGAGCATATTCAAATGCTTTACCATTAATTGTTTGGCTTGCCATAAATTATGAAAGTGTGTTTTCTAATTCCAATTTTTTGATAGGTCTTTTTAATTTCTTCTCTGCATTTTCAATTTGTGATTTAATGCTTATAGCGATGTGTTTAGCAAGATTAACTGGAACCGCATTTCCAATCATTTTATATCCAGCTGAAATATTATCATAATGAAATATAAAGTCATTTGGAAAAGTCTGAATTCTTGCACATTCTCTAACACTTAATCTACGATATAAATCTTCTTTTCCAGGAACAAAAACACGAACATTTTGCTCAATGAATTTCATCTTTGGTGCCTGTGGATGAATAGGTGCGTGTCTTCCGCCTGCTTGAATTGTGAACGACTGTTCATCCCAACTTCTTACTCTATTCCTTGACATAAACATAGAAGAGAATCCACCAATCATATATTCGTGATTTGGGATTTTACAATTTTCTTTATTTGTCTTATTTCCATGTTTTGCAGGAACTACAGAATCTTTTAAATCAGCTATTGCCTGCTCAAGAGTCACTTTCTTTTTTAATGATTGAGGAAATTTAAATTCAAAACCAAGGTCTTCTCGAATACCTACAAAAAATACTCTCTTACGGTCTTGGGGAACATCAAAGTCAGAAGCATTTAATAACTTAAAGGATAATCTGTATCCAGCATTTTTAAACATTTGCTTAATGTTTTTTAAAGCTTCGCTGTGTCTTTCTAATAACATTCCACTTACATTTTCAGCAAGAAAGAATTTTGGCTGTTTGGCTTCTAATATCCGGATGAAGTCATAAAATAATTGTCCTCTTTTGTCATTTATTCCACGTAAAGATCCTGCTTCACTCCAACTTTGACAAGGTGGTCCGCCAATTATTCCATCGCATTCAGGAACTTCGTTCGACTCTATGTTTACGATACTTCGTCTGTCGAGTATTGTGATTTTATGGTTCTTCTCATATGTTTCCCAAATATCTTTATCGTATTCGTTTGCCCAAACAACATTAAATCCTGCTTTTTCAAATCCTAAATCGAGTCCGCCAGCTCCTGCGAAGAATGATACTATATTCATATTTTATTGTGCTTGAAGTGTTTTATTTAGTTTTCTGCGATATTCCGCTTTTTCCTCTGCGACTTGTAAAAGTTGCTTTGTACAATTGGTTTCATAAATATGTTTTCCAATTTGGTCGGTCACATATTCATTCCGTAATTCAGTCAGATTGAGCTTGAAGATTTTCGATAGTTTTGGTAGTCGTTTTTCATCGAAATCTCTTTTTCCGTTCTCTATTTTGCTCAAATTTGCAGAATCCAAGTTCAGTTTGGCCGCAAGTTGAGTCAAAGTCAATTCGTTTTCGTTTCGTAAAAGTCGGATGTATTCTCCAAATGTGGTTTTCATAAGACTTGTCATATTTTGACAAATCTACATTTTGAAAATTAGATATTCAAATATGAAAATGTTAAATTTTCTTATCCTTTCCTCATAAACGCTTCCGCCTTCTCCACCATATTTAGACTGCCACAGATAAATGGTACACGTTGATGCAATTCCGTAGGTTGAATATCCATAATTCGGTTAAATCCATCACTAGCCTTACCATTTGCTTGCTCAGCTAAAAATGCCATTGGATTACATTCATAAAGTAAACGCAATTTTCCATTTGAACTAACCGAACTTTTTGGGTACATGTAGATACCGCCTTTTATCATGTTTCGGTGAAAATCAGAGACTAAAGAGCCAATGTAGCGAGAGGTGTATGGACGGTCGCCTTCTTCCATTTGGCAATACTTAATATAGTTTTTAATGCCTTGTGGAAAGTGGATATAATTACCCTCATTGACGGAATAAATCTTTCCATCTTTAGGAAATTGCATATTAGGATGTGATAAGTAAAATGTACCAATAGCAGGGTTTAAGGTAAAGCCATTAACACCCGCACCAGTGGTGTAGACAATCATGGTAGACGTACCGTAAATAATGTAACCCGCAGCAACTTGCTTGTTACCCTGCTGTAGAAAGTCATCGAGAGTAACTGGTGTGCCAACTGGTGTTACACGGCGATAGATAGAAAAGATGGTTCCGACAGAAACATTAACGTCAATGTTTGAAGACCCATCTAAAGGGTCAATCAATACCACATACTTGTTTTGGTGGTTTTCATCCTGACTGTTGATGGAAATAAAATCATCTTCCTCCTCACTGGCAATACCACAAACAATATTTCGATTAGTAAGGGTTTGTATAAATTTATTGTTGGCATAAACATCCAACTTCTGCTGGTCTTCACCTTGAATATTAGTATCACCAGCGGCGCCGATAATGTCTACCAAGCCTGCTTTGTTCACTTCATGATTGACCACTTTGGCGGCCAATCGTATGGAATTGATTAGTCTAGAAAGCTCGCCGGAGGAGTATTTAAAGGACGACTGATGTTCAATAATAAATTCTCCGAGCGTTTGGTTTCTTTTAGACATAAAGCGTGATTTGGTTTTATGCCTGCAAATATCGAATAATTTTCTTCAACTACATCGTTTTCGTAACTCAAAAAATTGTTTTTACACCAGACTTTAAGCTATATTTGAGGTGCTTAAAACCAACCACAAACCCATGGTAAGAGATGCCAAAATTACAGATATGCCTAGAGTATTGCAACTCATTACTGAGCTCGCCGTATTTGAAAAAGAGCCTGATGCAGTTGAGGTCACTTTAGCGCAACTTCAGGAAGATGGCTTTTCTACCCAACCCAAGTTTAAATGCTTTGTTGCTGAAGACCATGGCGAAGTGCAAGGCATGGCTTTGGTCTACAAACGCTATTCCACATGGAAAGGCGAGGTATTACATCTTGAAGATTTAATTGTGAATAAAGCCGTACGGGGTTCTGGTCTAGGTACTGAATTATTGAACGAAGTTGTGAAATATGGTAAATCCGAAGGCGTAAAACGTATCTCTTGGGAAGTTTTAGACTGGAATGAGCCTGCCATTGAATTCTATGAAAGGAAAGGAGCGAATGTGATGCGAGATTGGGATGTGGTGCAACTGGATGAAGCAGGAATCGATGACTATTTAAAGAAGATTAATTAAAACAAGACTCCCGCTCCCGAAGCGTCGGGACGGGAAAATAAATATGCGCGTATATAAATTTGGTGGTGCATCAGTAAAAGATGCCAATGGCGTAAAGAACTTGGCAAAAGTGCTCAAGAACACTGGTCATGAAAGTACCTTAGTGGTCGTTTCCGCAATGGGAAAAACCACCAATGCCATGGAGCTGGTCATCAAAAATTATTTTGAAAATAAATCTGAATTGCAGTCGGCCATTCACGAAGTCATCAAATACCATAACGAAATTCTTTTAGAACTTTTTGAAAACGACAGACACGAGGTTTTCACTAAAGTGAAGAGTTTTTTTGACGAATTGAATAGCTTCTTTAAATCGAATAAATCACCCGATTACAATTACGTTTACGACCAGGTTATTGGTTATGGGGAACTGATTTCAACCACCATTATCAGTGAGTATTTAAATAAAACAGGACTAAAAAATAACTGGCTAGATGTCCGGGAATTCATAAAAACAGATAACTATTACAGAAGGGCCAATGTAGATTGGACCATGACGCAAGAACAGATTATTTCAAATTTTGACCGCTCTACCCTTAACATTACCCAAGGATTTTTAGGAAGTGATGGTAACAATTTTACCACGAGTTTAGGACGTGAAGGCAGTGACTACACAGCGGCCATTTTTGCATACGCGCTCAATGCTAATAGCGTCACCATTTGGAAAGATGTGCCCGGCGTATTGAATGCCGACCCACGTTATTTTGAAAACGCCCAATTGCTTAATCAAATCAGTTATAGGGAAGCCATTGAGTTGGCCTTTTATGGTGCCTCAGTCATACATCCAAAAACGCTTCAACCCCTACAGCGCAAGGAGATTCCGTTATACGTGAAATCGTTTTTAAACCCTGAAGCTGATGGAACAAAAGTGAGTAAAGGCCAACCAATTGAACCGAAAGTCCCGTGTTTTATCGTTAAGAAAAACCAGATTTTGATTTCGTTATCGTCTTTGGATTTTTCATACATCGTGGAAGAGAATATTTCTGAAATATTCAAACTATTGCATCATTATAAAATGAAGGTGGATGTCATTCAAAATTCGGCAATAAGCTTTTCGGTTTGTGTAGATAACATCTATAACAATCTCGAAAAATTATTGCAACATCTCAAAGCAAAATTTAAAGTCACACATCACAAAAATGTGAGTCTTTATACTATTCGGCATTATAATGATGAGGTTATTGCTGAATTAGAAAAAGGGAAAACGGTTTTACTCAAGCAGTTGGCCCAAGAAACGGTTCAAATGGTAACTAAATAACATTCATTACATTTGTTTTAATGAGCAAATCATCTAACACAGGTCTTGTCACCGCTAAGGAAGTCGCTAAAGCCATCAACTTTGATAAGTATGGGTTTTTGGGAACGTTTGTCGGTTGGATGCTCATGAAAGTCCTTAAGATTTCTACGCTCAATAAAATCTACAATCGTAATAAACACTTAAGCGACGTAGAGTTTTTGGATGCCATTTTAAATGAATTTGAAATCAATTTTGAAATCCCCGAAGAAGACCTGAATCGCTTGCCAAAAGAAGGGCCTTACATTACCATATCTAACCATCCGCTTGGCGGCATCGATGGGATTTTGCTGTTGAAGCTTATGGTTGAAAAGCGACAAGACTTCAAGATTATAGCCAACTTTCTACTTCACCGAATAGAGCCGATGAAGCCTTATATTATGCCTGTTAATCCGTTTGAAGACCGTAAGGATGTGGCAAGCAGTATCGCAGGATTTAAAAATGCCATTATGCATTTGCGGAACGGCCATCCGCTAGGATTGTTTCCGGCGGGAGAAGTATCGACGTATAAAGATGGAAAGTTGATGGTGGATAAAGATTGGGAAGAAGCGGCCATGAAGCTGATTAAAAAAGCTGAAGTGCCTGTGGTTCCAATTTATTTTCATGCTAAAAATTCAAAACTGTTTTATAGACTTTCTAGAATCAGCGATACGTTTAGGACAGCAAAGTTGCCTTCAGAATTACTGACACAGAAAAGACGCGTTATTAAGGTCAGGGTCGGGAAACCGATAAGTGTAAAAGACCAGCAAGAACATACTGATTTAAAGGATTTTACAGAGTTTTTGAGAACAAAGACTTACATGCTCTCAAAGATATTTGAAAAACCGAAAATGCTAGATAATATTCAATCCTCCTTAAAAGTTCCAAAGCCTGCCAAGCGCATTGTTACTCCAATAGATTCTGGGTTGATGCAAACGGAGGTTGAAGGCCTTAGAGAAAAGGACTGTCGTTTATTGAGTAGTAAAAATTATGAAGTCTTTTTAGCTTCGGCTAATGAGATTCCAAATATTCTGAGTGAAATAGGCCGACTACGTGAAATCACCTTTAGGGAAGTTGGTGAAGGCACTAATGAAGCTACCGATTTGGATAAGTTCGATGAGTACTATCATCATATGTTTTTGTGGGACAACGAAAAGAAAATTTTGGCAGGAGCCTACCGAATGGGCTTGGGCTCTCAGATTTATGCCAAGTATGGTATAGATGGTTTTTATCTTCAGGATTTGTTCCGTTTTGAGCCCGAATTACACAAAATGATGAGCCAGTCCATAGAAATGGGTCGTGCTTTTATCATCAAGGAATACCAACAAAAACCAATGCCTTTATTCTTACTTTGGAAAGGTATTGTTCACACGACTTTGCGTTACCCTGAGCACCGTTATTTAATCGGAGGTGTGAGTATAAGCAATCAGTTTTCAAACTTCTCTAAAAGCTTGATGATTGAGTTTATGAAATCACATTACTATGACCCGTATGTGGCGCAGTACGTACATCCTAAAAAGGAATTTAAGGTGAAACTCAAGGATGCTGATAAGGACTTTATTTTTGATGCGGCGGAAGCCGATTTAAACAAGTTCGATAAAATTATTGATGAGGTTGAACCGGGAGCCTTACGCTTACCAGTCCTTTTAAAAAAATACATCAAACAAAACGCAAAACTAGTAGCCTTTAATGTGGACCCGTTATTTAATAATGCGGTAGACGGATTGATGTACATTAAAATTGCCGACCTTCCTGAAAGTACGGTACGTCCGGTTATGGAAGAGTTTCAGGCTGAGCTGGAGCAGAAAATATATGGTCAGCAGTGAAAACACTTCAAATTGTAACGGCTTTTTTATGTGTTGCAGGCTGTATTAGCGCTCAGACATTGAAAGGGGTTGTAACGGATGCGCTGACTAAGCAACCTTTAGAAACCGTTTCAATCTATTTTAACAACACCACTATTGGGACGACGACCGATAGTAATGGCGAATTTTCCATTACGTACACAGATGTGGTGCAGTCGCCTTTGATTATTTCTTATCTCGGTTATGAAAAAATTATCATCGATAAATACCGAGGCCTTTCAAGCTTAAAAATTGAATTAAAAGAGAAGGTTGGGGAACTGGATGAGGTGGTCATTAACACAGACGATGGTCTCACCAGAAAGCAAAAGCTCCGAATTTTTAGAGAGCAGTTTTTGGGAACGTCAAATAATGCCAATAAGTGTAAGATTCTTAATGAAGACGATTTAATCCTCAGATATAATAAACGCGAAAAACAATTGAGCGTCAGTGCCGTTGCACCTTTAGACATTGAAAACAAGGCGCTTGGTTATACCATCACGTATGAGTTGGTGGATTTTGAAGTGGTCTTTAATTATGTAGATAAATTTAGACGGGAGTTCAACGTGTTTTCTACGTTTTATTCGGGAACATCCTTATATAAAGATGAAAACTTTGAAGAAAAAGAGCGTGTATTAAAAAAGCGCGAAAAGGCATTCAATGGCTCGATTCAACATTTTATGCGGTCGCTTTACAACGGTGATTTAAAGGCTGAAAACTATAGGGTTTTTAAGAAAGGCTTAGGTGTAAATCAAGATGAGCACATTTTTATTAGACAAACAGAGGACGAGGATTTTAAAGAAGTGAAGCTTTCCGGAAAGTTAGCCATCTTATATAAAGGGAGAGCCCAATCTGATATCATCCCACAATCCGAATCTTTTTACGTTGATGCATATGGGAATTTTTTGCCTGTGCGAGCCTTGTTCTTTAATGGTGCTATGGGGAGTCAGCGTTTGGGAGATACTTTGCCGTTGGACTATGGTCTATAAATGAGTTTCTACAAAATCCTTACAATAGCCCTTAATCTCTTCTCTGGCCTTCAAAAATGCATTTTCTTTTTCTTCTTCTGTACCCTCAACCTTCGATGGGTCAAAGAAATTATGATGTAGTCTCAGCGCATTGGCGCTAGGGATAAATGGGCAGTTTTCCTTAGCGTGGTCGCAAACGGTAATAATATAATCAAAGGTCACATCGGAATATTCATCGACATGATTGGATGTGTGCTTAGAGATATCAATTCCATCTTTTTTCATGATAGCCTGTGCCCCAGGATTAATACCATGGGTTTCGATGCCTGCACTATAAATGGAAACGTCATCATTAGTAAATTGATTAAGATAGCCATGGGCCATTTGGCTTCGACAGGAGTTACCTGTGCAGAGAACTAAAATATTTTTCATACTAAATAGATTAACAACAGTTACTTGATGGCTCACAACACATGGCTTGGGGTTCTTCTTTTGGTGCTTCAATACCGCAGATATCTTTCGCTTTGCAATCTGTAGCCGTACTTCCCAAATGAACAATAATGGAATTTTCAGAATAGCTTACCTCACCAATTGTAAGTTGCGCCGTATGGAATGATGGGTTGCCGTATTCGAACTTTACTTCAGAATTCATGGTAAAGGGCTTAAGTTTTCCAACTTTATTCAGAATGCCCAATGCTTTAAAACAGGTCATTTCAGAAGTTGTAATTGGTAAATCCATCGTATCGGCTTCAAGTAATTGAATGACTGTTTCGCGCCATTGATGTTGCTGTGCGCCACAGTCTACCGTTTCAATAAGTACATGCTTTACTTCGGTAATATGATAATCTGCATTTACAAATTGTTCTGGCGAATAACTAAAACGTAGTTGTTTTGATGGATTAGATTTTAATAGGTCTAAAAAAGTGTCTAGTCTCATATTAATTGATTTAACAGCAGTTTTTTGCTGTGGTGTAGAAAAAGGAATTCATAAGTTCTTTTAAATCTTGAAGGCGGTCAACATTAATGCAATAACATTTGCGTGTGCCTTTAAACGTTCCGCGGATGAGGCCAGCTTTGTTGATGACTTCTAAATGTTGTGAAACAGTAGCTTGTGACAGCCCAATTTCCTCGACAATGTCGTTGCAAATACAAGACTCTTGTTTGCTGATATAAGCAATAATGGCTACACGCGCCGGATGCGCAAACACCTTGGCAATCGAGGCTACATCATTGTGATAATTGGAATACATATTGAGTTTTGAAGCGCCCATAAGATTAGTGTTTAAGGCAAATATAGAATATCTATCGTAATATTGCAATATTACGATAGATTAAATTGAAAGAAAAGCCAGAGTCGATACCTCTGGCTTTACAGTTTTAGAACCAAGGCTTATGGCCTACTTGATATGTATTATAAAACTCTTCATCGGTTTTGGTAAGGTAAATAATACCTTCTATAAGTCCAAGAATCCAGAGTGCACCACTAAAAATACCACAGGTTATAATAGATAATATAATCGTTGCAACCAAAATAATAATACCTTCTTTAGTGTAGCCCAATATAAACTTATGAATACCTAATCCACCCAAGAGTATAGCCAAAACGCCAGCCAATACCTTCTTGTTTTCACTAGAGAATGTTTCTTTGGCACTTTCACTAAACTCTTTAGCACTGCTTTGTGCATCCTTAGAAAATTCAGAAGCTTTCTCTTTAGCTTCACTTGCAAATTCTTTGGCTTGTTCAGAAGCCTTTTTTGCAGATTCCTTTGCGTCGCCCAACATATCGTTGAGGTCGTCGCCTAAATTTTTGTTATCGTCAGACATAGTTGGTTTTTATTTTACAGGTATGAGTTTAATATCTATTGTTACAAAAAGGCTTTATCTACGGGTTCCCAAAGTTCTATTTTGTTGCCATCGTTATCCATAATCCAACCAAACTTTCCGTAGTCGTATTCTTCCATCTCTCCAACAATGGTAACACCTTCGTCCTTTAAAACCTTGAGCAGTTCTACTAGGTTTTCAACCCGATAGTTAACCATAAAATCCTTACCCGATGGTTTATAGTATTCCGTATCCTTGGCAAACGGGCTCCATTGCGTAGAGCAATCATTACCGTCTTTATCTTTCCACCAAAACGTACAGCCGTAATCGTCGGTATTAAACCCCAAGTGTTTTTTATACCATGCTTTTGATGCGTTAGGGTCGGTGCTTTTAAAGAACAAACCGCCGATGCCTGTGACTCTTTTTTTCATCTTTAGTTCCTGCGAAGGCAGGAATCTCATTAATTAAACATTATATTTTTCCCAAAGGGAAGACTTGTTTTAAGTTATTATTTCTTAATCGCTGATTCATAAGTTGAAATCCAGTCATCACAACTCATTTTGGTGCAGAGCTCCCCGATTAATTCAAACGGAATATCATCCACTTTCTTAAACCGGATACAACATTTACCCATATCCAGTTTTCGGGAGGCGTGTTTCGGGTATTCATTTACAAACCAATCATGCAATTCTTTTTTAGCATAAATACCACTGTGGTATAAGTTTACAGAGTTTTTTTGTGAAGCGAAACTCATAAACGGTAAAGGCTCTTCGGGTTTGCAATGGTAACCGTCGGGATATTTGCTATGTGGCACGTAATAGCCAATCATTCCATATTGAATACCTTCCTCAAATCCTTTTGGCAAATTATCATTGATGGTTTTGCGTAATTTCTTTAAAGCATCGTGACGCTCCTCTGGCGTTTGGCTGATATACTCTTCGGGCGAATTGGCTTTGTACTGCATAAGTCAATCATTGTTATAAACCCTTAAAGTTAGCAAAATTTCGCTTTTATTTTATCCACAATGGTTTGTGCGAGTTTTATTTTGCTTTCTTCGGTCCAACCAGCGACATGAGGTGTTAAGATGACGTTCTCTGCTTTTATGAAAAATTGAAAGGCTTCTGGCATAACGTCGGAAGTAAATAAATCTTCAAAGGATGTTTTTTCGTATTCCAAAACATCGAGTCCAGCACCCAAAATTTCACCCGATTTTAAAGCGTCAACCAAGTCTGAAGTCACTACCGATTTCCCACGGGCGGTATTAATCAACCAGAAGGGTTTTTTAAAGTTTGAAATAAACTCAGCATTCACCATTCCGACGGTTTTTGGGGTTTGTGGTGTATGAAGGCTTAAGACATCCGCTTTAGTTTGAAGCTCAGTCAATGTTACTTGCTTTGCGTTTTCATCACCTACATTATCTTTAATGTCGTAGCACAGCACCTCCGCATCAAACCCTCGAAGCTTCTTGGCAAATGCCTTTCCCATATTGCCATAACCAATAAGCCCAACGGTTTTGCCGTCTAACTCTATACCTCTGTTGGCTTCGCGATACCAACGCCCATTTCGGACTTCACGGTCTGCTTTATTGAGTTTGTTGAATAACGAAAGTAATAGCCCTAAACTGTGTTCGCCCACGGCATTGCGGTTGCCTTCGGGAGCTGAGATGAGGTAAACGCCTTTTTCTTCAGCATAGTCACAATCTATATTTTCCAAGCCCGCACCTACACGTCCAATGAACTTTAAATTTGAAGCCTTGTCCAGAAATTCCTTATCAATCGAAAAGCGACTCCGGATGATAATACCATCATAGTCTGAAATCTTTTCGAGTACCTCCAATTTGGAAGAGGTATAATCTTCATGATTGGTATAACCCAACTCGTTGAGTTGGTTTAGGAGTAAGTTGTGGTTGCTGTCTAGGTGTAGTATTTTCATGAAGCCATCTTAATTTTCCCGAAGGAAAGAAACTGTTGTGTTTTTAAATTCTAGGGTATTCCGTCTGCGTTCGTTCATGCTTAACATTCCCTGTATGTGCTGTGGTTAATTTCTCAAATAATAATACATGAACTTCTTCATCATTAATGGTCTTGGGATTATGTTCTACACCTTTGGGTACAACAATGAGTTCTCCTGGTTTTACAATCTCAACTCGGTCTCTAAAATGCATGTGTAATGTGCCTTTAATGACTTGAAACAATTCGTCCTCGTCCTCGTGGCTATGCCATACAAATTCGCCATTTAGTTTGGCTAATATCACTTGCATATCATCCACTACTGCAATTTGATGTGGATGCCAGTTTTTACTGAATTTAGTAAACTTTTCTTTAATGTTTATAGCTTTCATACAGAATCTCTATTTGCATTGAAAGTTACAAAGTTTTGCGATAGCGATTGTAGAGAAAATCCTTTGGTTTACCAAAGATTGAAACGGAAAGCGCGGTGCACCGGAAAGGAATGGAGGGGCAATCGCCCAAAAAATCTTAAAACCCTATAATCTTACCAGCGATCACGAAAAAAAGATAAATACCAAGGATGTCATTGCTCGTAGTAATAAACGGTCCAGTAGCAATGGCTGGGTCAATACCACGCTTGTCTAAAATAATCGGCACAAACGTACCGACCAAAGCAGCCACGACAATAACGGACATCATAGACACGGCAATCGCCAAACTTTCAGTTGTATTTTGGCCAACCAAATAGCCAAAAAGCATAACTAAAAGGGCAAGTGCAAAACCATTGATAAGACTTAGGCCAACTTCCTTTAATAAACGATTGATAAGACTTCCTTTTACGTTATTATTAGCAAGACCTTGAACAATAATTGCACTCGATTGAACGCCCACATTCCCTGCCATAGCGGCAATGAGTGGCGTGTAGAAAAACAAGGATGGTACGGTAGCCATTATGTTTTCATAGCCTTGCATGATGAATACAGAACCAAGGCCACCAAAAAGTCCTAAAACCAACCAAGGTAATCGTGCTTTAGTAAGTTGCAAGATGCTATCATCGGCCTCTACGTCTTGCGTAATACCAGCGGCAAGCTGATAATCTTTATCGGCTTCTTCTCTTAGGACATCGATTATGTCATCAATGGTAATCCGTCCGAGAAGGGTTTGGTTTTCATCCACAACAGGGATAGCTTCCAAATCATATTTTGCCATAACTTTAGCGACCTCTTCAACATCTTCATCGACATTGACAAAATCAACATTAGTGATATATATATCTGAAATTTTTTGTTCGCTTTTAGCAACAATTAAATCTTTTAGGGAAAGTCGACCAATCAGTTTTTCTTGCTTGTCCACCACATAGATAGAATGGACCCGAGTTACATCTCTGGCTTGTCCTCTTATGCGTCGTAAACAGCCAGCAACAGTCCAAGTTTCGTAAACTTTA
Source organism: Winogradskyella maritima (assembly GCF_042650215.1). Classification (NCBI taxonomy): domain Bacteria; kingdom Pseudomonadati; phylum Bacteroidota; class Flavobacteriia; order Flavobacteriales; family Flavobacteriaceae; genus Winogradskyella; species Winogradskyella maritima. The sequence continues at coordinate 724,058 of NZ_JBHSAT010000004.1, forward strand.
ACCAACTCCTTGGCCATCAATCCACCCGCAGAACTTTCATCGTACGCAAGGAGCTCTTCAATCTCTGCTTTGTGTTCAGCGTCTTCAATTTTTGAGATGACTTCGGCTTGACGTTCCTCTGGAAGCTCAGCAATAATATCAGCGGCGTCATCGGTGTCTAGCTCTTCAACCTCTTCCGCAATCTCTTTACTGGAAAGGTTTTTTAAGACTTTTTCCCGATTATCCTCATCAAGTTCCATAAGGATATCAGAGGTAGTTTCAGAATCGAGAAGCTTAATGACGTAAACAGAATCGTCAAGATTTAATTCATCCAGAATTTCAGCAATATCAGCGTAGTGATATTCAGAAAGTAGGTTTTTAAGTGCCTTATCGTCTTGGTTTAAAACGAAATGCTTTACCTGCTCTACAAGCATATCTGTGAGTTGAAATTGAATATGTTCTTGTGTGTTTTCCACCTTGAAACCGTTTTGCCTGGAATGACAGAATTTTACTAATGCACGTCGTTTTCAATCAGCGTTGCTAACTCAATAAATTGAGGAACGCTCAACTGCTCCGGACGCTGACCAAATATAGTGTTTGCTTTTAAATTATCAGACAGGTTCATTGTTTTTAAACTGTTACGAAGTGTTTTTCGGCGTTGTTGAAAGGCCGTTTTCACAACTCTGAAAAATAATTTGTCATCGCAAGGCAAGGTTTTGTCTTGTTTTCGGGTTAAACGAAGTACGCCAGAATCTACTTTCGGAGGTGGATTGAAAACCGTTGGTGGCACGGTAAATAAATATTCGGCGTCATAATACGCTTGAGTCAATACTGAAAGAATCCCATAAACTTTTGAGCCTTCTTTTGAGCAAATACGAAGTGCGACTTCCTTTTGAAACATGCCCGAAAATTCTGGAATCTGGTCTCGCAATTCTAATGTTTTGAATACGATTTGCGACGAGATATTGTACGGATAATTTCCAATTAGTGCAAAAGGTTCACCTTTGAAGACATCGTTAATATCATACTTTAAAAAATCTTTCTCAATGATGCGGTCAGCGAGGTTGAGGTAATTGTTTTTGAGGTATTCTACCGATTCCGAATCGATTTCAATAACATGCGTTGTTGTATCTTTTTTGAGTAGATATTTGGTGAGCACGCCCATACCAGGACCGATTTCCAATACGTGCTTGTAGCCTTTAAACGACAAGGTTTCGGCAATACGTTCGGCGATGGATTCGTCTTTAAGAAAATGTTGTCCTAGGTGTTTTTTGGCTTTTACTGTCATGTTTTTTGTTTCTCGCGGAGTAGTTAAAGTTTTTCTCACAAAGGCGCTAAGTCGCAAAGCTTTGTGTGTCGCTTTGCGCCACCTCGACTTTACGAGTATTATTATTTAAAATCCACAGCATATTCATCAATAACCTCTAACTCCGTTCTAAAAGCCAACATTTTATCGGCGAATTTCACTAAGCCTTCTTGTCGAAGTCGGTCAGCATCTTGTGCATAGTAGGCTTCTAAAGCCTCTCGAGAATGTGCCCGATACTGAATGGAGTAGGTCTGTCCACCCATATCTTCTTCAACTAAAACCTTGGTCAACTTGGCTTCTTTGAATTTTCCTGTGGCTAATACCTGTGGGATGTGTTCTTTTATCCAGCCTAACCACTCCTCGTGTGCGCTGTCGTCTATATTAACCGTGACGTTATATATAATCATATTGTAAAAATTCCAAAGGTTCAAATTCTAAAACACAAAAGTACAGTTAAAGTCTAGCTTATTGAAATTTGGTGCTTAAGGTTTGGAATTTAATTAATCGCATCCCCTCGAAGCATGCGATACTTCTTTCGGGCTTCGACGAAGTAGATGCTGTCTTCGTGATTGAAGAGTATTTTCTCGTAGAGCTCCTTGGCCTTTTCAGGTTGGGCGAGGTGCGTGTTATAGAGTTCGGCTAAGAAATAATAGGCGTCATCAATGAGAATATCTTCGCGCCAATCGGCAATAATTTTTTGGTAATTGGCTTCGGCTTTGGCGTAGTCTTTTTTGGCTTCAAACAGCTGTGCTTGCTTAAAAAGTGTTTGGTCAGTGATGCTTTCGCCTTTATGCTCTTCGAGGATTTTACCTAATAATTGGAGTGATTCCTCATCTCTATTCTGAAATTCCAACAAGTCCGCCTTAGCATAATAGCCGAGTGCTGTTCTTGTAGAATCTTCGTATTTATTATCTGAAATCAATAGTTTTAAATCCAGAGCGTCATTAGCAATGAGTTGTGATGTGGCGCGCTTTAGAATTTTCAATTGGGTTTCCGCCCAATCAAAATCACCTTTGTAGTAACTTGTTTTTGCAATTTTGAATCGGGCTTCTTGTGCCAAAGTACTATTCTTCAAATTCGCCTGAATCTGCGAATAGTAAATCAGAGCCTCATTAAATCGCTCTTGCAAGACTAAAATATCGGCCAATTTCATTTTTACCATCCCTTCTTGAAATGGCGATTTGTCTATGCTCGCCGATTCCTTTAAAAAATCACTGGCTTCTTTAGGTAGGCGAAGGTCAAAAGCCAAGAAGTGCGCATAGGCCAATTGTAAGGATAAGGACGTTTCTGTTCTGCCATAGGTTTCAAAAAGCTCAAGATATTCCGACTTAATCGCCTCTTTTTCTTTTGGAGTTACCGCAGATTTCGATTTAATATCTAAAATGTACTGGTGTGCTGTGAGTTGTGTTGCTAAATCTTGCGAGGTGTCTAGGATAAATTCAAAAATTGTATTGGCAGTATCTGTATCGTTATCATCAATGGCAGTCAGTGCCAATTCAATGATGCGATTAAGACTTTCTGGGTTACGACGGTAAATGGCTTTCTCTTGCGTAAAGGATTTTCCGTAGGCTTTCTCCTGGACGTATAACCAGCTAAGGAGTTCATTCCACTGCGGATTAGGCTCTAGTTGAAGGCGTTTCAACAGTAAGCGACGAAGCATAATATTGCTTTCGTTCTCTTTATTTTCTGAAATAAAAGCACTGATGGCGCGCTTAGTATTATTTATGAAATCTGGTCGGTAGGCAATGTAATCCAAGTAGTTGGAAAACATAGCTTCCACATCGCCTTGGTCGCCATAAAGTCTGGCCAATTGCACACTGAAATTTTTATCTGGGAGTAATGTTTTTGCTTTCTCGTAGGTAGTTATGGCCTGGTCTGTGAGGGAACGTTGTTCAAATTTTTGTCCTACGCTGTAGACATAATTAGGTTTTTCGTCTAAAAAGGCAATAGCTTCATCATATAAGGGAGTTGCCAAAGAGAGGCTGTCCATTAATTGGTAATTATAGCCCAACTCAATAAGTAACGCTGGAACTTTAGAACGTTCCATTCTAGTTTTGAGCAATTGCTGAGCGACCTCGTACTGCTCTAATTGTTGAAGCGCACCAACGAGTTTGTAGAGGTAATTATAGTTGTAAGGTTGCTTATCGTATAAGGCTTCGTAGGAAAGTCGGGCTTTTTCAAATTCACCTTTGTTGAAATATCCATCAGCAATCTGCAATTCTTCGGCCAAAGCTCTGCGCTCCAATTCTCGTTTTTGTGCACTCAGTTTTTGGGCCTCGGTTTGTGCGAAACCAAAATTGCCGAGTAGAGCAACGATTAGTACGAAAAGTAGGATGCGTTTGTTAAGCATAAGGTTAAATATAACATATCTATTGAGCAGAAATTGTAAATGTTATGGTAAAAATTAGGCTTTAACCATGAAAACTCCTCGATTTGTCAATCTAAGCCCGTTTTAGATTCTAATTTCATATGTTTAAGATGCTGAAACGAGTTCAGCATGACAACTAGATGAGAATACTTTAAAAAAAATGCTCGAATTGTACAATTCGAGCATTTTCCATTAACTAACTTTTCAAAAAAATGAAATCAAAATTAAAACAATTGCGGTGCGTTTTTAAAGTTAAGCTCCTGCCTGTCGGCAGACAGGTGTTTTTAGAACAAAACTTTCGAAGCGATTAACACTAGTGTGATAAGCAACGTAACGCGTTTTAAGTCTTTCATAAGCAGGTCGTTTTAGTTGGGATTACTAACATCTAAAAAAAAATCTAAAACATCCACGAAAGAACAATTTATTCGATAAAATACATTTTATTTTAACATATATCGAATAATATTCAGAAAATACTTACGAAATAATATCAAATCCTGTGTAAGGAATCAATACTTCTGGCACTTTAATTCCTTCTGGCGTTTGGTAATTCTCTAATAGTCCAGCCAATACGCGCGGTAATGCTAAAGATGAACCGTTTAACGTATGTGCCAATTCATTCTGACCATCTTTGTTTTTAAACCTCAATTTGAGGCGATTAGCCTGAAACGTTTCAAAATTAGAGACCGAAGAAATCTCTAACCAACGGTCTTGCGCGGTTGAGAATACTTCAAAATCAAAGGTTAATGCCGATGCAAAAGAAACATCGCCACCGCAGAGTCTTAGGATACGGTAAGGCAATTTCAATTCACGAAGGATATTTTTTACGTGGTCGACCATACCATCCAAGGCCTTATAAGAATTGTCTGGATGTTCTACTCGGATGATTTCTACTTTATCAAATTGATGTAGTCGATTCAATCCGCGGACGTGCGCACCGTAACTGCCTGCTTCGCGTCTAAAACATGGTGTGTAACCCGTTATAGTTTGTGGTAAGTCGTCTTCAAATAGAATCACATTCCTAAAAATATTGGTACCAGGAACTTCCGCTGTCGGAATGAGATACAAATCATCTGCCGTAACATGGTACATCTGGCCTTCCTTATCAGGTAATTGCCCCGTTCCAAAACCTGAAGCTTCATTTACCAACAGAGGTAGTTGATATTCGGTGTATCCCGCTTCCGTATTTTTATCTAGAAAGTAGGCAATCAAAGCACGTTGTAGTCGCGCCCCTTTTCCTTTGTAAACCGGGAATCCTGCGCCAGTGACCTTGTTGCCCAATTCAAAATCGATGATGTCGTATTTTTTGGCCAATTCCCAATGTGGTAGTGCACCTTCTGCCAATGTTGGGATATCTCCTTCTCTAAAGATTTCTTCGTTATCCTCGTCAGAATTTCCACTTGGCACACTCGCGTGAGGTACGTTTGGAATGTTGTATAAGACATTATTCAACGCTTCAGCCGTTTCGGCCAATTGCTGTTCGCCCATTTTAATGTCTTCCTTAAGTTGTGTGGTTTTCTCTTTTAAGATATTGGCTTTGCTCGCCTCGCCATTTTTGAATAACTGCCCAATTTCTTTGGACAGCGTGTTCATTTCGGCCTTAGACTGGTCTAAGTTGGTTTGCAAACTTCGGCGCTTTTCATCTAGAGCAATGGCATTATCAACCGATTCCGTGGCATCGATATTACGCACGGCCATGCGTTTTATCACATCCTCTCTATGTTCTCTTAAAAATGAAACTTGTAACATTGGGTATTGTTTTTGGCGTTCACGACACTATGGTTATGGCGGGTTGATTGCGGAATTACAGACACATATCGTCTTAAGATACCGTTTCCATCCCTAACGCGATTTAAGCCCACAAAAGTAATAAGAATTTAGGGCTGGTAAAAGATTTAGAGCGCTATTTTGAAGGGAGCAACCACTCGCTATGCGCAAAGCGTCTCCACGGTAATGAAGCAATATCTACCGTTGGGTCGGTGAACTGTTTTCTGGGTTTTCCGTTGACGCTGACATAGGCTTTTACAAAAACCGAAACGTCTTTGCCTTCTTTGGCAAAGTGCTGTTTAAGGCGGTGGGCGAATTGCCACATTACATCGGGTTTGGTGCTTGCCGTACGCTGTTGTTTTTTACTCAGGAAGTCATTTAAATTAACAGGAATGGCATTGTTCGTCGCTTTGTCAATTACAGTATATGTCGTTGAGCCCGACTTGGCACGAAGCATCATCCGCCACGATAATCGATGGCCTTCTTCCGTCCATAAGACATCATCTTGAATAAAATGATGACGCAATGGTAAAGCAACTTGAATGATTAAATAGATAATCAAACCCGTCATTAAAATTGGCGCTGGTTTGAAGGCTTTTTTACCTTCAGGATTAAAGCTCGGCTTCTTTTTGAGGAATAATTTTCGAATCGTTTCAGCATCAAAAAAGAATAAACTGAAGGCTAGAGACAAATACGGAAATATGCCAATATGAAAAATGAATGAGTTGAAAAGATGGAAGAATATCGAAATAAAAAAGGCGAATTTCCGTGTTGGTTTATACAGCAATGCCGGAATAATCAGCCCATCAAACAAAATACCGCCATAGCTTAAAAAGTAGTGTATGGCTTTTTGTTGAAGCAGTTCGCCAACCAGAAAATAATGCGATTTACTTTTCATAAGCAAAGCCATGACCGAGCCGTCAAGCCAATCGGGATAAAACTTAGCAATGCTGGCGAAAGTATAAACGATAAACAGTTGTGAAATAATCAACCACCGACACCAATTAGGCATGGAGAGGGATTTTAAACTTGGATTGAATTTTACATCCAAGGAGGCATAGCGATTTGCTGGCAAAACGGCCATCAATGCGCTCAATAACATTAGCAGGTAATAATGATTATTGTATGAGGATTTTTGCATCAAATAGGTGCACGTCCACATGAGCGTGAATGCTAATACACTCCAACGGTATTTATAGCCGAGCATAATACCAATACCAAACAGGCTCATTATGGCATAATGCCAATACATGTATGGGCCTTGCAACACTTGAAGGAAATCAAAACCGATAAAATTGAACGTTGCTTCGGGCTCTACCAAATTTCGGCGTACCCAGCCTGTGGCAATGGCGCCCGCAGATTCCAAAAAGCACAACAACCCAAATAGGATTCTAAAAACGATTAATCCTGAATTATCTATCGGTTTGTTGAGAAACTGTTTCACACTAAATCCTTTAAGACAGCCAAGGCATTATCCTCATCTTTTTTGAGTTGGTTTTTTAAATCCTCTAACGAATCGAATTTATATTCATCTCTGAGGCGTTTTAAAAATTCAATTTTTAAGGTACAATCGTAAAGTTTTTGGTCTAGCTCGAAAAAGTGGACTTCAATAGTTCGTTCTTTATTGGCAATAGTTGGGTTAGAGCCAATATTCATCATGCCGTAAACGGTTTGTTCTTCAATTTTAGATTGCACCACGTAAACCCCATCTTTCGGGATGAGTTTATAATCTTCCCTAATCTTAATATTTGCGGTTGGATAGCCGAGTTGACGTCCGAGACGTTGTCCAGTAACCACAATTCCGGTTATGAAATAATGATAGCCCAAATAGGTGTTTGCTGTTTCAATTTCACCTTCAAACAAGGCATTTCTAATTTTAGTGGAACTGACGGTGACATTTTCTATGTCTTGGGCGGTGATTTCTTCGACTTCAAAATCGAATTCATTTCCGAAGTCTTTTAAATCATGAATATTGGCACTTCGGTCTTTTCCAAAATGATGGTCGTACCCTATTATGATGACTTTGGTATGTAATTCATCTACCAAAATATCCTTCACGTAATCTCTTGGCGACAGATTGGCGAACGTTTTGGTAAATGGTTTTACGATAACATTCTGTATGCCAAAATGTTTTAAAAGTGCAATGCGTTCCTCAATGGTGTGGAGCAACTTAATTGAAGAATTTTCCTCCAAAACCATACGTGGATGGGGGAAAAGTGTTAGTACCGCAGATTCCATCCCTTTTTGATGGGCAGACTCAATGACTCTAGAGAGTATTTTCTGGTGGCCTATGTGAACACCGTCGAAAGTGCCTATGGTTAGGGCTTTTGAATGGTATTGGTTGGTGATGTTAATTTTTTTTGTATTCAACTGAAATATTGATGAATAGTTAAGGATTTCTTAAAAAAATGTATACATTTGAGTTCCATTAAAATTAAGTAAACTAAACTTTATGAAAACAAAGCTACACTTAGTTTTGTCATTCTGTATGTTTTTAACGGTTTTTTCGGCTGTTGCCCAACAAGGGTATTGGCAGAAAATATCTTCGACCGATAGAAGCATTTCTGACAAACTTACCAACCTGAAGCAAGACAATTTTGAAACGTATCAATTAGATATAAATGCGTTTAAAAATGGCCTTATTGGCGCTCCACTCCGTGGAACTGCATCATCAAATGTGATTGTGTATTTGCCAAATGAAAACAATGAATTGGAACCATTTAGAGTCGTAGAAGCCCCTGTGCTTTCTGACGCTTTAAGTGACAGGTATCCAAACATTAAAACGTATGTCGGTACCAGTTTAAACCTTGCTGGTGTACGTGCGCGTTTTAGCGTTACACCGCAGGGTCTACAATCTATGATTACTTACCCTAATCGCTCAACGTCGTTTACCGTGCCATTAAGCAAGGGGAATTCTTCTAATTATATTTCTTATAATAGAGGAGTGCGTTTAAATAGCGTGAAAGATTTTGAATGTTTAACTACTGGAGAAGTCATGCCAATTTCTCAAGATGGTCTTAGTGGTAGAGATGCCGATGACCAAGTTATTAGGGATTTTGACATTGCAATTTCTACAAACGGAGAATATACCGAATTCTGGGATGATGGTGACGATACCAACGGAACGGCTCAAGAAGATGCTTTGGCTCAAGTAGTGTCTACATTAAACAGAAACAATGAGGTTTTTGAATGGGATATGGCTGTTACCTTTACTCTGGTTAACGGCATAGAACTAATTTATCCAGACCCAGCTTCTGACCCTTATGGCGGAGGCGGATTAAATGGAGCACTACAATCTACTCTTACTAGTGAAGTCGGTGAAGATAATTATGATATAGGACATTTATTTGCCTTTGGACCAAAAAACGGTAATGCAGGCTGTATTGGTTGTGTTTGTGTTGATGGCTCTAAAGGAAGTGGATTTTCTCAACATGATTTCGTTGATAACGATGGAGGGCCTTACATGGCTGACTTTTTTGACATTGATTATGTGCCACATGAAATAGGTCATCAAATGGGAGCTAACCATACATGGTCTTTTTCTACTGAAGGTACAGGAGTAAACTCTGAACCAGGCAGTGGAACAACTATTATGGGTTATGCTGGGATTACTGGTCCAAATGATGTACAAGATCACAGTGATGCCTATTTTCACTATCACAGTATAGACCAAATTTTAAATAATTTGGATAATAAAGATTGTGATACGGAAACTGCTACTGCAAACAATGCGCCTGTCGCTGATGCAGGTGCTGATTACACCATTCCTGGAGGGACAGCTTTTGTTCTTAGAGGTGCAGCAACAGATGCAGATGCTGGTGACGTTTTAACATATACTTGGGAACAGATTGATTCTGGACAGTCGACGTCTACCTCTTTTGGCCCGACAGCGACCTCTGGAGGAACATTTAGATCTAGACCTCCAAGCACAAGTCCTGACAGATACATGCCGTTTATTGAACGTGTTATTGCAGGCGAATTAACGGAGACTTCTCCAACGGAGACTGCCGATAATACATCTTGGGAAACCGTTTCTACTGTATCTAGAGATTTAAACTTTGCACTTACAGTTAAAGATAACGTTGTTTATGATCCTGGAGCAAATATGATAGGGCAGTCTAGTTTTGATACTATGACGGTTTCTGTAGATGGATCTGCGGGACCTTTCATAGTAACATCTCAAGATGATCCATCTGTGACTTGGGAAGCTGGTTCTTCTCAAACTGTTACCTGGGATGTGGCAGGAACTGACGGAGGTGCTATTAATGCTACAAACGTAGATATTAAATTATCAACAGACGGCGGCTTAACATTCCCGTTTGATGTTGCTACAGGAGTCCCTAATACAGGTACTGCTTCAGTAACTGTTCCAATTACAGGAGGAGATACATCAACAGCCAGAATAATGGTTGCTGGTTCAGATAATATATTCTTTGCTGTAAACAGTTCAAACTTTTCCATTATAGAATCGGAGTTTGTTATGAGCTTAGACGAGTCATCAGTGGATGTATGTAGCCCAGCTGACGCTGTTTACACATTTACCTATAATACATTTTTAGGATTTACAGACACTACTGTATTTAGTACAATGGGATTACCTGCTACCGCTGTAGCAACATTTAGTCCAGCTACTGCTAGTGCTGATGGTACCGTTGTTACAATGACAGTAACAGGTACAGGTACTTTGGCTGTGGGCAACTATCCATTCACAATTGTTGGAACGTCTGGTACTATTGTTAAGACTGCTGATGCCGAATTAAATGTTTATGATGCTAATTTGGCAACATTAACTTTAACCAATCCGGCTGACGGTGCTACTGAAGTGCCTGGAGATGCCGCTATGTTAGCATGGGATGCAGATATTAATGCGGTAGCATACGAATATGATGTTGCGTCTGATGCAGGATTTACCAGTTTAGTTACGGGAGGTGTTGTAACAGAAGCTATGGCTACGGTTTCAGGCTTGGCTACCGATACAGAATATTTTTGGAGGGTAAGAGGTGTTAATGCCTGTAATAATATGGGTCCTTATTCTTCGGCTAGCTTTACGACTGCCAATATAACTTGTAATAACTTTGATGCTACGGATACTCCGATTGCAATTCCTGACGGAAACCTTGCAGGAACAACTTCGGAATTAATGGTAACTAACGTTGCTTTGATTACTGATATCAACGTCACAATAGATGTTACGCATACGTGGGTTTCAGATTTAACTTTGACCTTAACAAGTCCTAACGGAACAAGTGTTGTTCTTACTGCTAAAAATGGCGGTAGTGCCGACAATTATACAATGACCGTTTTCGATCAAGAGGCTACAGAAGCTATTGGCGATGGTACTGCACCATTTACTGGAACATTTATTCCAGACGGAGATCTTTCCAATTTTTATGGTGAAGTGTCTTCAGGGGAATGGGAGTTATTGGTCGTTGATGATACAGGATTTGATGCTGGAACATTAAATAGCTGGTCTATGGAAATCTGTGGAAATCCTCTTGCTGATACAGACGGTGATTTAGTGCCTGATTTAACAGATAACTGTCCTATGATGGCTAATGCAGATCAAGAAGATACGGATGCAGATGGTCAGGGAGATGCTTGTGATGACGATATTGATGATGATGGTGTTTTAAATGCTGATGACAACTGTCCTACGATTCCTAATCCAGATCAAGCAGATACCAATGGAAATGGTATCGGTGATTTATGTGATTTTGAATGTAGTGTAGGCACGGATTCACCAGCCTTGGCAATTCCAGATGGTGACCCTGAGGGGGTTACAACTACGGTATTGATTACTGAAGCTACTGTGATTAATGATGTTAACCTTACTTTAAATATTACTCACACTTGGGTTTCTGATTTAATTATTCGATTAACCAGCCCTTCTGGTACAACAGTAGAATTGGTCAACGGTATAGGAGGAAGTGGAGATAACTTCACAAATACTGTCTTAGATGATGATGCTGACGACCCTATTGCAGGTGAAGCGGCACCATTTACTGGGACTTTCCAACCATTAAATCCTTTGGCAGCTTTCAATGGTGAAGGTGGAGGTGGCGAATGGACAATCTTTATCTCTGACAATGTAGGTTTCGATACAGGAACATTAGATGACTTTAGTTTAGAAGTTTGTGGATTGCCACAGCCAGATGCAGATAGTGATGGTATTGCTGATGCAGACGATAACTGTCCAGATACACCAAATACAGACCAATCAGATTTAGATGGTAATGGTATTGGTGATGTATGTGATAACGATTTTGACGGAGATGGTATCTTAAATGAAGATGATAATTGTCCTCAAAATGCTAATCCAGATCAAGCGGATACAGATGGTGATGGAATAGGCGACGCCTGTGATCCTGAATGTTCATTGTCTGTTTTTGATGGAGACCCAATTGTTATTGATGATGACTCAGGTCAACCATTCCAACAGTATGTTGTGCCATTGACAATAGAAGACAACCTTACGATTACGGATATTACTGTAACTGTTGATATTACACATACATGGGATTCTGATTTATTATTGGCTTTAGTTCACCCAGATGGCCAGCAATTCATCATCCTTGCTAACGGTGTTGGTGGTAGTGATGATGATTTTACAGGCACTGTATTTAATGATAATGCGGACACGCCTATTGGTGACGGGGATGCACCTTTCACAGGACTGTTTAGCCCGGAAGACCCATTCTCAACATTCTTTGGACAACAGTCTCTTGGAACTTGGTTCTTTGTAGTGGTTGATACGTTTCCTGCTTTAGATGGTGGCTCAATAAATGCTGTTAGTCTAGAAATGTGTGGTATTGTTGACCCAACAGACTTTGACTCTGACGGTATTCTTAATGAAGATGATAACTGTATATTAATTGACAATCCTGATCAAGCAGATAATGATGGTGATGGAATTGGGGATGTTTGTGACGATGATGATGATAATGATGGTGTTCTAGATGTATTAGATAATTGTCAATTTGTTGCAAACCCAGACCAAGCTGATAACGAAGGTGACGGTATTGGTGACGTTTGTGATGATGATGACGATAACGACGGTGTACTTGATGATGACGATAACTGTCCATTAACTTTCAATCCAGGTCAAGAAGATTTTGATTTAGATGGTCTTGGAGATGTTTGTGATGGTATCTCAGTCAATGATATCGTTTCGCCAAATGGTGATAACATTAACGACACTTGGTTAATTGTAAATATTGATAAGTTCCCAGGGACTAAAGTACAAGTCTTTAACCGTTGGGGTAAAGAAGTATTTACAAGTAGCAATTACAACAATGATTGGGCTGGAAATGACAATGGTAGTGGTAACACTCTTCCATCAGGATCCTACTATTATGTTGTTGATGTAGGAGGCACTGGAACAGAAGTCGTAGATGGATGGTTATTCATAACCTTGTAATCGCATAACCTTTAAACAAATGAACACAATGAAATTTTATAAAAACACATTAAAAATTATTGCTCTGTTAGTGTTTGGCGGTTTATATGCGCAACAAGAACCTAACTATGCATTGTACAGATATACAATGAATGCTATCAATCCCGCTTATGCGGGAGCTGATGGCTTCGCTAACCTGACGACTAATTTTAGGAGTCAATGGAGTGGTGTACAAAGTGCACCTGAAACACAAACCTTATTCTATTCTCAACCATTAGGTAATAATTTAGGAATAGGATTGAGTTTTGTGAATGATCAAGTCTTCGTTGAACAAAACACAAGTTTTAATATTGACTTTTCTTATAAGTTGCAAATGAACGAAGAGACTAATTTATTCTTCGGGATTAAAGCAGGTGGAAGTTCATACAGCATTGACAGGGATAAATTCGGGAATTTTCAGACGGCAGATGACCCTGCTTTAGGGAATATTGATACTGGATTTAGACCAAATTTTGGTGCTGGGTTATATTTGATGAATGAGAAATATTTCTTATCAGTTTCTGTACCTCATATATTATTGAGTGAGCGTATCAGCAATGACAACGGCACTGTTTCTGTCGCTAATGAGAAAGCGCATTTCTATTTTTCTGGAGGATATAATTTTGATATTTCAGAAGACGTTGAGTTTAGACCATCAGCTATGGCGAGGCTCGTAAGTGGTGCGCCAATATCAGCTGATTTCACAGCAGCCTTTAGGTTTATAGACAGAATCGAAGTCGGTGCTATGTACAGAACGGATTCAGCTTGGGCTGGAGTAGCGATGTTATCATTGGCAGACTGGTTTGATCTAGGGTATGCTTATGAAGCATCATCGCAAGATGTCGTATCTAATGGTAGTGATGGTACACACGAAGTTGTTTTAAGATTCAACTTCAGAGGCGATAACTAATTAGATTTAGTATAGATAATTAAAAAGGCCATCATTAGGTGGTCTTTTTTTATTTGCCGTTAAAAGTATTCATGGTGTTATTGATACCAGCCAATCCAAAAGATTTTACAGCTCCTATGGACTTGTCTAAGCGTTCAGGGAGCTTGGTATTCTCCTCTTCGGACCATTCGCCCAATACATAATCTATTTGGCGTCCTTTTGAAAAACTATCACTAATCCCGAATCTAAATCGGTTGTACTTTGTAGTATTCAATTTATCTTGGGTGTCTTTTAAACCGTTGTGGCCACCGTCGCTACCTTTGGTTTTAATTCGGATTGAACCAAACGGTAAATTCAAATCATCAGTAATCACCAAAAGATTCTCAAGAGGTATCTTTTCTTTGTCTAACCAATATTTAATGGCTTTGCCACTGAGATTCATATAGGTGCTCGGCTTTAACAATACAAAGGTTCTCCCTTTCAATTTATAAATACAGCGGTCGCCTAGTTTGTCTGTTTCAAATTGAAGCGCTTCCTTTTCGGCTAAATGATCTAACACTTTAAAGCCTATGTTGTGACGTGTATTTTCGTATTTCTCGCCAATATTTCCTAATCCGACAATCAAGAATTTTTTCATGTCAATCTCTATTTCTTTCGATTTAAATAAACCCCAAAACCAATGTATCATGCTTGTGAATTTATTCAAAAATAAAAAAGCATTCCCACAATGAGAATGCTTTTAGATAATGTAATTGTGTTTAATTTATTCTTTTACTGCTGCAACGTCATCAGTTTCCGTTGCAGGTACGTCTGAAGCTTCAGTTGTTCCTTCTGCTCCTTCTTCTTCCTCCTCATCTTCATCTTCTGCATCGACAATGGCCAATCTACTTCGTCTTACCTGCATAACAACAGTGTTGTCTGGATGTAAGAATTTGTACTTGTCATTTTGAAGTTCAGTGATGTATAATTTGCTTCCAATTTTAAGTGGAGTAATATCTACCTCGATAAAATCTGGCAAGTTAGCGGGTACCGCTTTAACTCTAAGTTTACGATAAGGTCTTCTTAAGTTACCACCGTTTAAAACACCTTTAGATACACCTACTGTCTTAACAGGAATATCCATAGTAATTTCTTTATCGTCAAAGATTTGATAGAAATCGATGTGTAAGATTCTATCGGTTACCGGATGAAACTGAATGTCTTGCATTACTGCGTTAACCGTTCCTCCGTTGTCTAAGGCAATCACAACCGTATGCGCATCTGGTGTGTATACGAGTTTAGAGAATGCCAATTCTGGTGCAGAGAAATGCAATGGCTTGTCTCCTCCGTATAGTACGCAAGGAACCTGACCAGCATTACGTAAGGCTTTTGTTGACTTTTTGCCTACGCTTTCTCTTTGAGATCCATTAATTGTAATTGATTTCATTGTTGTTGTTTATAGTTGTTTTTAATTACATTATAAATTTTGAACTGATAGAATTGTTGTGATGTACGCGGTGCATAACATCTGCAAATAAATCAGCACAGCTTAAGACCTTAATCTTATTGCTTGTTTGTTTAAGAGGAATAGAATCCGTTACGATGAGTTCTTCCAATTTTGAATTTTCCAATCGCTCATACGCGCTTCCCGATAAAATAGGATGTGTACAAATAGCTCTAACACTCAATGCGCCACGTTCAATCATTAGGTCGGCAGCTTTGGTTAATGTACCGGCTGTATCGACCATATCATCTACGAGTACGACATTTTTGCCAGTTACATCACCAATCAATTCCATATGTGAGATCACATTAGCCTTAGCACGTTGCTTATAACAAATGACAACATCACTGGTCAAGGCTTTAGAATAAGCATAAGCTCGTTTAGAACCACCCATATCCGGAGAGGCTATTGTAAGATTATCGAGATTTAAATCTTGCAAGTAAGGCAAGAAAATCGTTGACGCAAACAAATGATCTACTGGTTTTTCAAAGAACCCTTGAATCTGGTCTGCGTGCAAATCCATAGTAATGATACGGGTTGCACCTGCAGCTTCTAGCATTTTTGCCACGAGCTTTGCTGCAATTGGTACTCTAGGTTTATCCTTACGGTCTTGTCTTGCCCAGCCAAAATAAGGCAACACGGCTGTGATATGACGAGCAGATGCACGCTTAGCCGCATCAATCATCAACAACATTTCCATTAAATTTTCAGGGCCAGGATGTGTAGAACCTATTATGAAAATACGCGTACCACGGATAGACTCTTCGTAAGACGGTTGAAATTCACCATCACTATAGGTAGAGGTAATGACGTTGCCCAACTTAACGCCATAGGCATTAGCAATCTGTTCGGCTAAGTACTTACTTTGCGAACAGGTAAAGATTTTTGCTTCTGGTGCTTCGTGTGGCATCTTTAACTAGTTTATAATCCGTTGTGTTAGATTCTCTTAAACAGGCTGCAAATTTAAGAATTTATTTGAAGCTAAAAAGTATAAAACCCTTTAATTTTAGTTGTTTGAATAGAGATTTTTTCTATTTTTGCAGTCCGAAAATGCTCAAGTGGCGGTCCCGAAGCTTCGGGAGGTAGACGCTCAAATGCTCAAGTGGCGGAATTGGTAGACGCGCTGGATTCAAAATCCAGTTCTTTCGGGAGTGTGGGTTCGATTCCCACCTTGAGTACAGATTAGTAAAAGCAAGCTTAATTTTAAGCTTGCTTTCTTGTTTTAAGACACTTTTATGGATACTGCCTTTCTGTAATCAGATGGCAATACGCCATACCGCTTAAAAAAGAGTTTTGAGAAATAACTTCGGCTGTTCAGGCCACAGGCGTAAACAATTTCTGAAATATTTAGGTCATCGGCAATGATGAGTTCTCTTGCTTTCTCTAATCGTACTTTGGTGATATAATTGTTGACGCTCATATCAAATAAACCCTTGAATCCTTTTTGCAGTTTTTTGGCGCTCAGCGACGATTCTGATGTTAAGTCTTCTATGGTAATTTTAGTATGTATGTTGTCGGCGATGAATTTGGCCAGTTTTATGACTTTATTTATTTCTGGACGTTTTAACGGTGCGTCAAAATTAGCGTCGTCTGTTTCCTTATCGTGATATTCAATCTGTGATGATAATATTCTGAGGATATAACTTTCTGTAAGTAATCGTCCAACAATACCACCTTTTACGTTCTCCATTAATAGACTCACGTATTCTGTAGTTACGGGACGAATCTTACCTAAATATCTAAAAAATTCATCCTCTGGGATGTTAGAAAATAGTTCGTCGAGATATTCAACAAGTGCGGTTCGCCCTTCGCCTTTTAAGGTGCTTATCCTTAATTCATCAATGGTTATGATACTTATTTTAAGTAGTTGGTCTTTAGGAAATACCATAATATTGTGGCCTTCCGGACATCCTTTTAAAATGACATTTTGCTGATTCTCTATATTTGAAAAATTATCTTCCTTTTCAAATTTATGTTTTAAAAAACCTGAGTGGCAGAAGATAAAATACATGGCCTTCATGGCGTTGCCGCTAAGTTGCAATTCTAAGGGTTCGTTAAATTCTATATTGCAAATCATGGTCGCCATACCTGGAAACAGGTCAGTACCAATCATAGTGCCATTGCCTAAATCATTATTTATGGTCATTTTTCGGAAACCGATGCTTTTTTCTAACTCCCCGTTAAGGGTATCGTTAATGGTTTCTAAAATTTTTGTGATGTATGAGCTTTCGACAACTAATGACATGGGTAGCGTTATATTCAGAATTTTTTCAAGATATCAATTTTGAGTGTAAATGAAGGTGTTTGATAACAGATTATCATTTCAATTTTTAATGATTTAATTTTATTTAGTTAGTAATAGTACTTAATCAAGACCAAACCCCTATGAAACTTGACTACCAAAACATAAAAGACGAAAGTAAATTTACACTAACCAATTTTACCTGCACGCCTTCATTGCATCTTCTCAATAGAAAGGGTTTGTACAAAATCTTATGGGCAAAAACGGACGACGCGGAGATTACCATTGATGGTTACCACATGACCATAAAAAAGAACCAAGTCGTGTTTTGTACACCATTGAATGTGGTAGAGTTAGATAAGGATGCCGGTTTTGAAGCCTTGGTGTTTAACAGGGAGTTTTATTGCATCCGTGACCATGATGATGAGGTATCTTGTTACGGCTTTTTGTTTTTTGGTTCTGCCCAGCCAAAGATAGCGACACTAAAAGGCGAAGATATTACACGTTTTGAAGCGAGTTTTTACATGATAAAAGATGAATTTAAAACTAAGGATAACATCCAAGGTGAAATGCTTAGAGTTCTCTTAAAACGCTTGTTGATTACTTCTACAAGACTGCTAAAATCAGAATCAGAGACTACTGAACAAGACGAGCCTCAATATGATTTAGTAAGACAATTTCATGTGTTGGTGGAACAGCATTTTAGGGAGAAGCATGCCGTAGCTGATTATGCGGATTTGTTATTTAAATCTCCTAAAACATTGTCTAATGTATTTAAGAAGTCAGGTAACACATCGCCATTAAAAGTGATTAATTCTAGATTAGCCTTAGAGGCTAAACGCTTGTTGCTGTATTCTGATAAAACGGCGGAAGAAGTGGCTTTTGAAATTGGTTTTAATGATCCCGCACATTTTTCGAGATTCTTTAAGAAAGAAGTTGGTGTGCCACCTTCCAAATTTGGTTTAGAGTCATAGAAAAGGCTGTCTGAAGTATATAATTCTAGACAGCCTTTTAAAGCAGAGTTTGTCAGCTAACTATACTGCTACCGCTTCTAAACTTGGTGCTACCGGAAAGTCCACTGGCACTCTGGTTGTGTTGTTGATGTAGTTAGAGATAGTTTTGTCGCCTACCAAAGCAACGGTATCTATAAAATTCTCTTTGGTGTATCCAGCTTCAAAGAAGTTCTTTAATACTTCAGAATCTGTGTTTCCTCTGTTTTCGGTAATGTTTTTGGCTAGCCTAGCTAGAGCATCAAACTTCGCATCAAAAGAAGCTTTTCCTGTACGGAGTTCCAAGATTTGGTCGTCATTAAAACCGTTCATTTTTCCGATAGTTGTGTGTGCGGACAAGCAGTACTCACAATTGTTGACTTGACTTACGGCAAGGTTTACAACTTCTTTTTCTTTCGCTTTTAATGAGGTTGGTGCATTGGCATAGGCTAGGTAGTTCCCCAAAGCATTTTCAGAATGTGCATAGGTTGCAAAAAGGTTAGGGACAAAGCCTACTGATTTTTCAAGTTGGTCAAAAATAGCTTGGTTTGCTGGACTTACTTCGTTTCGTGTTGGTACATTAAATGTGCTCATAATTTAAATTCTTATTTGTTAATAAATGGTTTTTCTGCATCACAGTAGAAATCGTGATGGTAATTGGTGCTACAGTGCGTCGGACTAATATTCCGTTCTACTGTGGCTTTAGCCTTTCTAAAAATCTCAATGAGATTAAAAATGGAAGTGTGTGTCGTCTTCATCTGTATCTGTTTTAATTATAGTACAAAGATGCAATGAAGATGACCTTCAAAATTTTACGATTCTTCCCGAGGTCTTGCAGATTATTCCCGTAACACAAAAAGTCCCACCTTACGGTGAGACTTTTTCTCGCTATTAACCAACTACGGTTTATTACGCCACTTGTGCGTGACGCAAATTTGTTCTATAGAAACTTGGGCTACAGTTATATTTTGTTTTGAAGATTTTTGAGAAGTAACTTCTGCTTACAAATCCTACGGTGTATACCACCTCAGAAACGTTCATCTCAGTGGTTTTTAATAATTCCTCAGCCTCTTCTAATCTTATGTTACGGATACAGTCTGTTACTGTTCTTCCGAATAATTCTTTAAATCCTTCTTGTAATTTGTTTTCAGACAAACAGGCTTTTCTGCTTAATGAGGTTACTGTGTATTCTGCACCAGGATTGGCTTTGATTTCTTCAATCAACGTAGATACACGTCTCATTTCGCTCTTGGTTAAGGCCGAAGGTTTTACGTTCTCTAATTCTTTATCGTTTAAATATTGTTGGTATTCTAAACCTAAAATCACACGTACTTTACCAGCAAGAATCAACTCTCTGGCCAAACCTTCACCTTTAAGTTCGCTTAATTCTTTTACAGCCATCCCAATACCTAAGTTACGGCTTCCGACGTGACATACTTTAGCGTCATTATCGCCATTGGTAATCAATTTTACAAGGTGGTCCGTTAAATCGAAATTAGCTTCGTCCTTCGTGGCAATGGTTTTGTCTACCGAAATCACACTTAAACTACAGGTCTGATTTGGCTTAATGTATAAATGCACATCCGATGACTCGTCTCCTGATACTATTGCAGTTTGAAAACTTCCTAAATTTTTTCTGCAATCCGTATTAGTTAATTTTATTAAAGCTTCACCCTCTCTACAATAGATAAATTGTAAAGCCTGATTTTTACCACTTGGCATTTTAAGAGTTAACTCCGCTTTGTTAGAAATCTCAATTTGTGATAAGCTGATACCACCTGGAACTGATTCTGAAGTAATAGAACCATCACAATTTGGCGTATTAATTAATTCTGAAACTTGCTTATCTGTCGTAGGATTCGAAGTTGATAATGGGGAAAAATTAATTGTTGCGTCTAAATTGATGTTTGAGTTTTTCATTGGAAGTATATTTTTAATCGGTTTGTTTGATTTTTTTTGGTTGCGACAGTTACCCTGCCAAATCTGATTACAAAGTTGCAACCAAGAGCGACCTTTTTTGTTATAGAATTTTCAGATTGTGTTATACAATTTTAGGTTTGGCGTCAATTTAGCTAGTGATAGAGGGCAATTTGGACGTCTTTTGAACTCTATCGGTTATAAAGCTGTGCTGTTTCAAATTTTAAAACGGTGTGCATTCATCGAAATAATTTTAGAAAGTCAGACTAAATCGTAAATTTGAAAGCAATAGCAACACCCTTTATAATGGATGAATTTTGGTTTAATGTTAAATATGGTATCAATCACGTTTTAGATGTTAACGGACATGACCATGTACTTTTTCTCATGGTTTTGGCCGTGCCTTATCTTTTTAAAGATTGGAAACGTGTCCTTCTTTTAGTTTCTTTATTTACGTTGGGACATACCTTGTCATTGGTGCTGGCCGCTTACGATGTGGTTTCGGTAAACGGAAAACTTGTAGAGTTCCTCATCCCTGTGACCATTTTGATTATGGCAGTTTATAATGTGTTTACTGCTGGCAAAAAGGACAAAGGTAAAAGTGTTGGTCTGTTGCTTTTCTCCGCTTTGTTTTTCGGGTTAATTCACGGCTTAGGTTTTGCCCGTGAGTTTACTATGGTATTTGGAGACTCAGACAACAAAGTATTGTCTTTGGTAGAATTCGCCTTGGGTATTGAGATTGCACAAATCATAATTGTTTTTGTAGTGCTCTTTTTTGGCTTTTTGTTTCAAACCTTATTTCGGTTTTCACGTCGCGATTGGGTGATGGTGCTTTCCTCTGTTGTTGTTGGTTTAGTGATTCCTATGCTTATTGAAAACAATATCTTTTAGACATATTTAAAGTTTGGTAAAACTTTAACCCGTTCTATTTTTCTATAAAATAGCAAGCGATTATATTCGTTATAAGCAAGGAAAATCAACCTATGTCCAAAACTAAACAGTTGCGCTACGACAAGGCGTATTTAAGAATAGCCAAAGAATGGGGTAAATTGTCCCATTGTAAACGTAAGCAAGTAGGTGCACTAATTGTGAAGGATAGAATGATTATCTCAGACGGATACAACGGTACACCAACGGGGTTTGAAAACTATTGTGAGGACGAGGACGGTTACACCAAATGGTACGTGCTACATGCAGAAGCCAACGCTATTTTAAAAGTGGCCGCATCTACGCAATCTTGCAAAGGGGCTACATTATACATTACTATGTCGCCTTGTAAGGATTGTAGTAAGTTGATTCATCAAGCTGGCATTATTCGTGTGGTATATGCTCAAGGTTACAAGGACGATTCAGGGTTGCGATTTTTGGCTAAAGCCGGAATTGATATCCAACACATCGAAGATTTAAATGATTAAATGAAAGATACCAAAAAATACATACCCTTACTACTTGGCGCCGCTATTGCCATCGGGGTGTTCATTGGTGGGAAATTGAATTTTTCGGATTCGTCAGACCGACTATTTACAACAAACAGTAAGAAGGATAAGTTGAATCGTTTAATTGATTTTATTGATTACGAATATGTCGATGAGGTCAACACCGATAGCATTGTTGATGTTACTGTCAATGGTATTTTAGATAATCTTGACCCACATTCCACCTATATTCCTAAAAAAGATTTACAGCGTGTCGCCGAAAACATGAAAGGGGACTTTGTAGGTATTGGCATTAACTTCTATCCGTATAAGGATTCTATAGCCGTCATACGTCCAACGGAAGGCGGGCCAAGTTACCGCGCCGGTATTAAAGGTGGTGACCGCATCATTATGGCCGATGGCGAAAAATTGACGGGTTCACGATTGCGTAATGACTCCATTCTTTCAAAATTAAAAGGGAAGAAAGGGACTTACGTTAATTTGAAAGTGAAACGTAAAGGCGAAGACCAATTGTTGGATATTAAAGTGAAGCGCGGTTCCATTCCTATAAAGAGTGTCGATGCTGCTTATATGCTGACGGATAATTTAGGTTATATAAAAATCAATCGTTTTGCGGAATCTACGTATAAGGAATTTAAAACGGCATTAGATAGACTCCAAAATAAAGGAGCTACAAAATTAGCCTTGGATTTGCGCGATAATCCTGGTGGCTTTTTAGGTGTTGCCGAACAGATTGCCGATGAGTTTCTGGAAGATGACAAACTCATTGTCTTCACTAAGAACAAAAAAGGAAAGCGAGAAAATGTCTATGCCACTAAAAAGGGCGATTTTGAGGAAGGCGATATTTACATTTTATTGAATGAAAATTCAGCTTCGGCAAGTGAAGTCATAGCCGGTGCCTTACAGGATAATGATAAAGGTGTCATTGTCGGGCGACGTAGTTATGGAAAAGGCTTGGTACAGCGCGAAATGGCCTTAGGTGACGGAAGTGCAGTTCGTTTAACCGTGTCGAGATATTACACACCAACCGGTCGTTCTATTCAACGTTCGTATGACAAAGGCAACAATCAAGCGTATTTTAATGATTATTACAAACGCTTGAGAAATGGCGAACTGATGGATTCTGAATCTATTGAAGTTGCAGATTCCCTAAGATTTGTGACCCCAAAAGGCAAAGTCGTTTACGGTGGCGGAGGCATTATTCCTGATGTATTTGTGCCAATGGATAAGTCTACGGAGAATGAAACCATCAACTATTTAAGACGTATGGGGCATTTCGGATTTTTTGTGTTTGAAGAATTAGACAAGGACCGCGCAATCTATGAAGGTGTTTCTAAGCACGACTTTATCAATAATTTTCAAGTCAGCTCTGATATTGTGCTTCGTTTTCAGAAATACGTTAACAGACGAGAAGGCACCAACATTACATTTGTAGCCTATAATGATATCATCAAGCGGTTAATCAAAGCCACGCTGGCGCGCCAACTCTATGACGACAATGCTTTTGAAGAAATTATGAATAGGGATGATATCGTTATTGAAGAAGTTTTGATGCTTAGTCGAGATAACGAGCAATTCAATATTCAAGAAATTCAGAATTAAACAGAAATAACCTTATCGTGTACTTTAGTGTGCTTCCCTCCATTCCAAAGGGTTAAAATATCTGTTGCCACATGCGCACCACTGCCACAAGCTATAGCATACTGACTTCGCCATCCGGACAATGTTCCAGCGACATAAAGATTTTCAGTAATGAGATGGTCTTTATTTTTTAACCAAATTCGAGATTTTTCAATGGCCGCTCTAGGATGAGGTTCTACATAATCCTGTAAACCGTCTATAGTGAGCAAATCGGTATACCCAACCGCTACAACCACCATTTTAGAAGAATAGTTCCCTTTATTTGTTTCAACAGAAAACCCGTCAGATGTTTGGGAAATAGCCTTTACTTTCTCTTTGTTGATTTGGTCTATATGAGGATACAAATCGTGCAACTGGTCTTTGCCACTTTCTAATATATCCTTTCCAAGCGTTCCTGGTGTTAAACCCAATACATTATTGAAAAGCGCATTCTGAAGATGTGACGTTTTTTGATGGGTTACTATACCTATTTTTTTGTCGGAAGCAAAGGCTTTTGGTTTTGCTGAACCCAAGACCAATGCGCAAGACAAACCTGCGGCACCAGCGCCAATTATTAAGCAATCATAATGCATTAGCGTTTTTTGCTTAGGGTTTCAATCTTTTTGGAAATGCGTAAAATCTGAAGCATCATAATAACACACAAGGCGGCAACAATGGTTATGACGGCAACCAAACTATCGCCTTCTAATAGGACTTCCGTATTTAGCTTTGTGGCATTGAAAGCAATAATTCCGACAGCAGCAATGGTAAGTATGAGTGTAAAGATTTTCATGAGGCAAAGATAAGGATTATACAAATAAGGCCTTAATGTTAGTGGCGAACAACTTCACGGCAATGGCCAGTAAAATAACTCCAAACACTTTCCTAATGATGTTAATTCCGTTTTTACCAATCAGCTTTTCAATTTTTGAAGAAGTCTTCAAAACAATATATATGAAGATGACATTAAGGATAATTCCAACAATAATGTTTTCGGTGTTAAATTCTGCTCGAAGGGCCAATAGTGTGGTTAAGCTTCCCGGGCCTGCAATAAGCGGAAAGGCCAATGGAAATACCGAAGCTGTCATCGGGTCTGAATCATCTTCTTTGTAAAGAGTAATGCCTAGAATCATTTCTAATGCAATAAAAAATAAGATAAAAGAGCCAGCAACTGCAAAGGAGTTGACGTCTACGCCGATAAGGCCAAGAATACTTTTCCCTACGAACAGAAACACTACCATAAGCACACCCGAAACGATGGCGGCTTTTTCCGATTGAATGTGTCCTGCTTTTTTCCGAAGGTCAATCACAATAGGAATATTGCCGATAATATCAATCACGGCAAATAGAATCATAAATGCAGCTGCGATTTCCTTAAGATTAAAATCCATGGCTCAAGTGTTTAGAATTGGGGCAAAGTTCGGATTTAATTCCTGATTTTCAAGATTAAATAAACGTAAAGTTTGGCTATTTTTGCCCTATGTTTCAAATGGGAAAAACCATCATCTCCGAGGAGATTATCGATAAAGACTTTGTGTGCAATCTCAGCGCGTGCAAAGGCGCCTGTTGTATAAAGGGCTATGCTGGCGCGCCATTGACAAAGGATGAGACGAATATTCTAGAGGACATTTATCCCAAGGTGAAGCCCTTGTTGCGTAAAGAAGGTATTGATGCCATTGAAAAGCAAGGAACGAGCATCACTACCGAATTTGGTGATATGGAAACGCCACTTGTTGAGGGCGAAGAATGCGCTTATGTGACTTTTGCAGACAACGACACGGCGCAATGCGGAATTGAAGATGCCTACAATAAAGGATTGGTAGACTTTAAAAAGCCGATTTCTTGTCATCTTTACCCTATCCGCGTGAAGGATTATACTGAATTCTCGGCTGTAAATTATGAGCGTTGGGCCATTTGCGATGATGCCTGTACGCTTGGAAAAGAGCTAAAAGTGCCCGTCTATAAATTTGTGAAAGACGCGCTGATTAGAAAATTTGGTGAAGACTGGTATATGGAACTGGAAACTGTCGCTAAAGAAAAATTTAAAAAATAAAAAACAATAACGCCGATTGAAAAATGTTTCAATCGGCGTTATTGTTATAATTTCAAACAGCTCCGCTGTTGTCTAGAGTCTAAATATCTTTACCCCTAAGAGTAAGTTTATCCTTCACAACTTTCACAGCTTTTCTTCTGCTTAAATTTTTGTGCAGCATTCATACTATGCTGGTAGTACAATGACTTTAAGCCCAAACGCCAAGCGGTAACGTGGATTTTATTAATCTCTTTTACAGGCATGTCTGGATGTACAATTATATTTAACGACTGCCCTTGATCGATGTGGTTTTGACGGTTGGCCGCTTGGTAAATAATCGTCATTTGGTCAATTTCTGGATAAGTTTTAAATACAGCTTTTTCATTTTCTGTTAAAAAATCCAAATGCTGTACCGATCCGTCACGATCTCTAATATCTCGCCAAACCTCTGGTGTGTCCATGCCTTTTTCAGCCAACAATTCCTGTAAATAAGGATTCTTTATTGTGGTTTTTAACTTGGCAATGTCTTTAACATAAATATTAGACCAAATAGGTTCGATACCTTGAGATACTTGACCTAAGATAAAAGCGGACGATGTTGTTGGCGCAATGGCATTAAGCGTCGTATTACGTCTTCCATAGCCTTCCAATACTTTTGGCTCACCAAATTTTTCAGCCAATTGCTCAGAAGCATGAATCGAACGCTCTTTAATTTCTCTAAAGATTTCACTATTTAAATCAAACGCTTCTTGGCTATCAAACGCATGCATTTTAGATTGCAATAATGAGTGCCAGCCCAAAACGCCCATACCCAATGCACGGTTTTCTTTGGCAAAGTTGTAGGCGCGTTCCATAAATAGGAAGGTTTGTCGGTCTTCACGATCTTCAGAATCTTTGTATGATTCTAATTTCTCAAGAAATTCCGTGATTACAGCGTCTAAGAAAAAGATCATGGTTTCAACAGCATCAGTATCTTTCCACTTATCGTAGTGCAGTAAGTTTATACTTGATAAAACGCATACGAATGACCAGTTATCATTAGATGGTAACATAATTTCGGTACACAAGTTACTTGCATAGATCTTATGCTTTTTATCTTGGTATACGTCTGCGGCACCATTGTTGGCATTGTCATTAAAGAAAATATATGGGTAACCCATTTCGCCGCGACGTTGTAACACTTTTGCCCAAATAGCACGCTTTTCAGAGTCGCCATCAACCATTTGCTGCATCCATTCATTACCAACGGTTACACCATGCGTTAATTGCTGAATTGGGTTACCTTCCGTACCAATCTCCAAAAATTCTCCGATATCAGAGTGCTCAATCGGTAAATACGGTGAAAAACGGCCGCGTCTTACAGAACCTTGGCTAACCACATCGACCATACTTTCAAACAATTGCATAATATGTACGGCACCAGAGGCTTCACCATTATTTTTTACTGCAGCACCGCGATGTCTGATCTTCCCAAAGTATCCTGATGTACCACCACCAAGTTTAGACATCATACCAACTTCAGATTGTGTATACAAAATGTTGCCCATGTCATCGGCAATGTGCGATCCAAAACAACTAATTGGTAACCCACGCTCTTTCCCAAAATTAGACCATACTGGTGATGCCAAGGAATAGAATCCGTGTGACATATACGTGTAAAACTTATCCGAAAAACCAGGCATTTGTAAAATTTGCTCGGCTCTATCTGCTACTTCACGGATGCGTTGCTCCGCCGTAACACCTTCAATTAGGTAACCTGCACCTAGAAATTTACGGCTGTTGTCGTTAAGCCATTCAAAATTACCTAAGGGTAATGTATTGTTCTTTTTTAGCGCTTCTGTACGTGCTTCTTTTAATGGATTAGTTTCTTTTGACGTTTGGTGGGACGCGAGGGTTTTGTTTTGCATAGCCAGTGATGTGTTTGTATGTCGTTAGTGTAGTTAGTGTTTTTAAAATAAATCGTCTCCAGAGAAACTTTGGGTCTTTTTACTGTAATTGATAGAGCGTTTTACGAAGAAATCACCGTGCTTGGTACCAATAATTTCATCGTCGAACCATTCCGTTTCGCCTACAAGCGCCTCATCAACCTCAAAAATAGTATCGATACCAATGCTTTGTAATGAACGGTTGAACCTGTTTTTGATGAACTCAATCACTACTGCTTTTGGTAAGAAATCTAATTCGCCTTCCTCAAAAATCCAATCCACAATCTCAGCTTCGGCCTCGTAGGCGGCGTAGCACATATCCTTAATGTGGTTATTGTACTCTTCGTTAAACCATTCTGGGCGCTCGTCTTTTAATATTTTAATTAAATCGATACCAAAATCGCCGTGGATTTGCTCTTCTTTAGACGTTGCTTCAACCACGTTAGAGATGCCTTTCAACATGTTTTTATGTTTGTTGAAAGCCATAATGATTAAGAACTGAGAGAATAGCGATACATGCTCAATAAATAGAGAGAAGAGCAATACAGACTCCGAATACTCCTGGAGCTCTTGGCTTTTTGAATTGCGCAACGCTTGTTCCAGGTACTGAACACGCTTCATTATGACAGGTTTGCGTTTCAGTTGTTCAAATTCTCCGTTTAATCCCAAGATTTCCAAAAGGTGCGAGTAAGCATCGGCATGTCTCACTTCACTCTCGGCAAACGTGGCACCAACCGATCCAATTTCTGGTT
This sequence comes from Winogradskyella maritima, assembly GCF_042650215.1. Classification (NCBI taxonomy): domain Bacteria; kingdom Pseudomonadati; phylum Bacteroidota; class Flavobacteriia; order Flavobacteriales; family Flavobacteriaceae; genus Winogradskyella; species Winogradskyella maritima. The sequence continues at coordinate 752,198 of NZ_JBHSAT010000004.1, forward strand.
TTGGCATACGTTGGTAAATATCTCCCCAAAAACTCTTTACCGCGACCTCAATTTGAGAAATGGCAAGCATTGTATTTTTAATAGCGCTTCGTTCTACTTCGGTAAGTCCAGATTTAAAATCTTGGATATCGCTTGTAAAACTAAACTCAGAATGTATCCAATACGAATGACGAATTGCAGGAACATATTCATACAATTGTGGGTACTCGTATGGTTTTAGGTTAATACGCTTTTCAAAGATGTCCGATTTGCGTTTTTCGGCTTGTTGATTTCGATAAATAATATAAGCTTTCGCCACTTGATGGAAGCCACCTTCCATAAGTTTGCTCTCTACATTATCCTGTATCTCCTCAATGGTAGGAATATAGTCTGCATCTACCGTTTTACGGCTTTGTAATGCTTGGTAAACAGCAAGTGCAACATTCTGCGCATCTTCTGTATCGCCCTGATTTACAGCACTCATAGCCTTAAAAATGGCGCTTGTTATTTTTTCTAGCTCAAATTTTTTAGTCGAGAAGTCCCTCTTGACCACGAAATCAATTTTTGTCATAATTGTAAAATATTGGAGATTCTTGGAGTTGTAAAGATTGGATTTTTTGTCTTCGATATTCCACGAAACCCAATTTGGTTCTCAACATTTTATTAACATTGCCTTCACACTTTGCTATCATTGAGATTGTGGCAAAAATTTTTTTCTAGAGGTATGATTTTGAATAAATTTTGAACACTATTTTTCAGTTTGAAGTCAAAAAATTAATAACTCAAAAATTGAATTTGGAAGTTGCTAAAGGAAATCTGACAGTCATATATTGGCTGTTTCTTTTTTAAAAGAACTAGAGGGTCGGAAGAGCTGACTTTTTTATTGAATAAACTGAAATTAAGACTAGAAAATCACGGATAATATTACATATAAGAGAAGACTCGTTAAAAAAATATAATTTAAGATGTAATTATTGAGCTATTATGTTAACATATTCGATGGATAGAAGAACTATCCACTTAGTTATGATTCATTTTTTGAAAAATATAACAACCTCAGGTAATAAAAGACGAAATCAAAGTAGCTATTGAGCAACGAACAACTTGAAATAGAATTTTCAAAACGTATCCAGGAATCACAGGGTATTATCCACAAGGTGAGCAGGATGTACTGTGATAATGAGGAACACCGTAAAGACCTATTCCAAGAGATATTAATTCAACTTTGGAAATCCTATTCTTCATTCCGAGGGGATTCAAAATTTTCTACGTGGATGTACCGTGTAGCTCTTAATGTTGCCATTCAAGATTTACGTAAGACCAAAAGGAAACAACAGCTCTTTTTTCAAACTAACAAATTTAAGGACACCTCTGAAGAAAGTAAATCAGATCTTCAAAATGAAAAATTAAAGCTAATGCACGTGGCAATTGCAAAGCTAAATAAAGTAGAAAAAGCGATTGTGATGTTGCATCTCGAAGAAAAATCAAATGAAGAAATAGCAGATATTATTGGGATTACTCAAAACTATGTCCGTGTTAAAATGAACAGGATAAAAATAAAACTGTCTAAAACACTAAAGAAAAACTAAGATGGAACTACTGGAATTAAAATCGGTTTGGACCAAAGTTGTTGATAATGACCAGACGCTTTATACAGTTGCTGAACAGGACATTAAAGAAATAATTTCGAATAAATCAAACGCACTGTTTTCAAAAATTATTCGTGAACTTAAGCCCAAGCGTTGGTTTATGGGGGTGATTGGTGTACTGACGCTACTTTCTTCAAGCGTTTATCTTTTTAGCGATGATAATAACCACATATTTGATGATATTTTTTCAAAAGAAGAGATGGGATTCTTTGCATTTACCTTGGGTATAGTAATTCTTATACTGTTTGTAAACATTGTTCGTAGCTATAATCAGTTTAAAGCTTTCGAAGAATCAGCCCCAAACCTTAAAATGGCCTTGTATGATTCAATAAGTTTATTACGACGAATACAGAAGCTTGCTATTTTCTCAGATAGTGTAACCGCTCCCATAGTAATTGGATGGTACACATATAGAAAGTTTTTTAAGGAAGACGTATTTTTTTGGGATAAACGTGTTTTTTATATTATTCTATCAATAGTGATTTCACTAGTTCTTTTCTACTTATTTTCTAGAGCCATGCAACACAGAAAATTTGGAAAATATATTGAGCAGGCAACGCAAAATCTTTCCGATTTGGAAGCCCTAGAGAAAAAATAAACCTTTAAAAATGTAATTCTGAAAAGCGACTTGTAACCTATTGGGTAAACAATACTAAATTCAGATGAACACATCAACAAAATTCAGAGATTTTAAGACAATTCAAAAGATAGGTTTTATTCTAATTGTACTAGGTGCAGTAATTATACTGTTGAAAATTATCGGCCTATTGTCGGCAAGCCATTTTATAGAAGAAGATATACCAAACTATTTATTTTTAACTGGCGCATTTTTATTCTTACTGCCTATGTTAAAAAAGCTATTAATGGGTAGAAAGGGGTCTAAAAAAGCTTCGATTTTACTACTTGCCCTTAGTATAGGCATAAGTAGTACGGCACAGAATTATTCTAAGCAAATTGCTGCTTTTGAGCAAAGTTTTACTGAGAAATCTGTTAGCCCAATACAAGCGTATTTGAGTCCAACCTTGAAATTTGACCCAATACCCGTAGCAAACACTCCAGCGATACTCAAGAACATTGTTTCCAATCTGCCCAAACTGAACTCAATGACCATTTTGGAAAGTGCAGAAGGAAAGGCAAAAATAAAGTATGATTTTGTGGGATTAGGTGTTCGTGAATCTTATGTTCATTTTGATGAAGAAGGCAAATTTACGCGTATCGAGTTGATAGAAAATCTCATCAAAATGGAATTGGAAGCCCAGAAAAAAATGAGGGAAAGTGTTCAAACTCCAACGCCAGGACCATTAGGCGAAAAATTCCAACCTAAAAATATTGAATTTAAGACTTCAGATGGGCTTTTGGTCAACGGAAACCTCTATGAGGTAGGAGAAGATAAGCCTGTAATATTATTATGCCATCAAGCAGGGTATAATCGTGTTGAGTATGCCGACATAGCGCCCAAACTTAATGAGATGGGGTATAATTGTCTTGCCATTGACCAGCGTTCAGGTGGAAATTTTGCCGACAAACCAAATGTTTCAGCAGAAAGCGCCAAAGAGAAAGGACTGCCTAATGAAATGATAGACGCTCGTGCTGACATCAAGGCGGCAATTGATTTTTTACATAAAAGATACAAGCAAAAAGTTATCGTATGGGGGAGCTCCTATTCGTCAAGCTTGGCTTTACTTGAAGGTGTTTCAAATGATAAGGTCAAAGCTATTATTGCTTTTAGTCCAGGGGACTATTTCGGTGATGCAGCACCATCATTGAGCACTGCCTTCTCAAAAGCGGATAAACCCTTCTTGGTAACCTCATCCAAAGAAGAAGCTTCAGCATTGACAACTTTGATGGGGACTATAAAATCAAACGAAAATCAATCACAGTTCATTCCTGAATCCAGTGGCTTTCACGGTTCAAAAGCCTTATGGACAGGTCAAAAAGGAGCTGAGGAATATTGGAATGCTGTAACCGCCTTTTTAAATAAAATATAAAATGAAAGCAACATCTTGGAAAACAATAAAAGAGAGAGCTAAAAAACGCAAAATATGGATTGCTTTTGGTAACACACTATTTATTGCTGGGTTCCTATCTTTTAGTAATCATCCAGATTGGGGTATTTGGTGTTCTGCGGTTGGTTTTGTGATTACTGCGGTAAGTCTTGTTAAATAATGACACCATGAAATTACTTACCGTCATTCTTTTTACAATACTTATAAGTGATGCAACTTTTGGTCAGTCAATGATTACGGAAAACTCATATTTGGAAAATGAAGATGGGAAAGAAATAAGCTATGCAATTTTCGTAACGAAAATGGATTCAGGAAGGTTTACGATGATTCCTTTAAAGGATGAGACAAAAAAAGTAATTGGTTATAGGCTAGAACCGTTAACGTCTATTAAAAGCGTTTCTAAGACTACAAACAATCCTAAAATTGAAATTGGTGAGATTATGGAATTGGATGTCATTTACCATAAACACATCTTTATTCTTGTGACGTTCAATTCTGAAAGTGAATCTAAAGCGGGTTGGATGATATTTGATACAGGTACTTTTGTACCTATCATAATTACCAATGAAAAATTTAAAGCAAAACTAGGAGCTGTAAAAAGTGTTGAAGTAAACGGGTTTGAAATAAAAAATCCAAGAACGGGTACTTATGGATTTCCAGAAGTCATTCAACAATATCATGAGACGTATACTAAAGAGATTGGCGATTTTCTTGGAGGAAAAGAAATAATCGGAATTATGGGTTATCAATTGTTTAAGGATTACTTGGTGAGCATTGATTTGAGTAAGAATAAAATATACTTAAGAAATCCACTTACAAAAGAGAAATCAATTATAACAAATAAAACATACAAGGTAAATTACCGAGACGATTTACAGAATATTTGGCTTCCTGTAACAATTAATAATAAAGAAGGATTGGCACACTTGGATACAGGCTACCCATTTACTTGGATTGAAGAAAGTATAGTAAAAAATGAGGTGGAGAGCTTTACGATTGATGGACTAGATGTCTTTGAAAAAATAGATTTTAAGTATAAAATGGCTCAACAGTCCCAAAATTATGCTAACCTTAAATTCCCATTGATCGCTAATATTGGAAATGATTTTTTAAGTCATTTTGTGCTCACTATTGATTCTGTTAACAAGCAGTTATTATTTGAATTGATTAAGGATTAAATAGAACGAGGTGTATAAAACAGATTAAACCATGAGAAATAAACTAATTAAATTCTCGGTATTTGTACTTATAATATTTTTTAGTGCATGTAAAACTGATAAACCTACTTCAAATAAGAATAATTCTCCAGATAAAGATAGTTTATACCTTGGTCAAAAACCACCAGGTTTAACACCTGAAATTTTTGCTCCTGAAATTGTTTCAATCCAAGGAAGAAATGCCTCGACTATTTCGGTTTCTCCTAATTTAGATGAAATGTATTTTTCAGCTCATGAAAAGGGTGAAGAAGCATCATCTATCTATTTCTCAAAATTTAAAGGTAATAAATGGACTCCCGCTAAAAGAGTAAATTTCACCGATGGAAAAAAAAATGAAGAATTGTATCCATCCGTTAGTCCTGATGATAGAAGGATTTATTTCACAGCTTTTGATTCTATTTTTTCGGATGAGAAAATTTGGTACGTCAACCGTTTAGAGGACTCCTGGAGTGATGCAAAACAACTTGATTCACCTATTAATGATGATATAGTTTTTTATATCAATCAAGCTAAAAACGGAGACCTTTTTTACACAAGTATTTCAAAAGGGAAAGTGTATTATGCACCTAACAGAAATGGTGAATTTCCCGAAGTACAGGAAGTTGAACTAGAATTTGGTCATCACGGGTTTATTTCCCCATCTCAAGAGTATTTGCTAGTATTTACTCGAAACAAAGTAAATAAAGACCATGATATTTTTGTCTGCTTCAAGGAAAAAGACGGTACATGGACAAAACCAATCCCTTTTGGAAAGGAAGTGAATTCTAATTTTAGCGAATCGTGCCCGAGTATTACTCCAGATGGCAAATATTTCTTTTTTAATAGATCCAACGAAGATGAGTCATCAAATGTGTATTGGGTGAGCACAGAAGTTATTGATAAGTTAAGACCAAAATCCCCAAATTTTGAAAATCGTTATTTTGGGCAAAAACCACCTGGTTCAACACCAGAAGTTTTTGCGCCCGGTATTGTTTCTATCGACGGAAGGTTCGAAGGCACCGTTTCATTTTCTCCCACATTGACAGAAATGTATTTTGCTGCGGATGATGGAGACGATATAACATCTATCTATTTCTCAAAAATCCAAGATGATAATTGGACTCCAATTAAAAGATTAGAATTAACCAAGGGCAAAAAAAAGGAAGAAATGCATCCGTTTGTGAGTCATGATGGTAAGAGGATTTATTTTACAGCTATGGATGCCGCTTTTGCAGATGAAAAAATTTGGTTTGTCAATCGTTTAGGGGATTCTTGGAGCGATGCAATAATGCTTGATTCATCTGTAAATGATGACCTGGTGTTTTATCCTAATCAGGCTAAAAACGGGGACCTTTATTATTTCAATTTGTCAAAATTCAAAACATATTATGCTCCTTTTGTAAATGGCAAATTCGAAGAACCAAAGGAAGTTCAACACGAATTTGGCCATCATGCGTTTATTTCCCCATCTCAAGATTATATAATATTTACTGGGAAAAGTCAAGATGAAGAGCGTAAAGACAATGATATGTATGTTTGCTTTAAACAAAAAAACGGAGCATGGACAAAACCCACAAATCTTGGAGCTACCATAAATACTAATTTTAATGAAAAAGGGCCAAGAATTACTCCTGATGGTAAGTATTTGTTTTTTGGCAGAGATGAAAGAGATGTAGAACCTGGACTAGCTAATATTTATTGGGTGAGTACGGAGATTATTGAAAAGTTAAGACCAAAGCAATAAAATTGAATCTATTTTTTAAAGACAAAAATAGGAGAATTTGACTTGGTCATTCTGATTACACGAAATCATTTAACTTAAACCCAGAAAGTATGAAGCCAAGCCGTTATTAATTAAAAAAATATGAAAAATACAGCAATACTACTTTTGACTATAGTTTTTCTTTCATGTAAAAACGAATCAAAGGAGGAGTCAATTACTGAAAGCACTAAAGGTCCAAAATATGAAACTTATAATTATACCGGATTTACAAAAGAAGAGAAATACGCCTTCCACAAACATATTTACGATGGTGGCAGTTGGACCGTCTATGGCGATACCGAACGGTATTTTTATCTCAATTTTTCAGAAATAAAGAATCATTCTCACATACCCAAGTCACACACTACAAAAATTCTTGAAGAAACACCAAGAGACGATGTGAAGAACTTCATAACTCCTCCGAACTTAAAAAAAGGAGGTGGACTTTCATTAAACGACTATGTGCAACAAGTAGAAGTTAACGGTCTCATAATTATTCATAAAGGCAAGGTTGTATTTGAGGGCTATCCAAGAATGTTCCCAGATGATTTGCATGTCAATTTTCTAATAACCCAAGTGTATGTTAGCACTGCTGTTGCTATTTTGGAGGATAGAGGGCTAATCGATACAAGTAAACCTATTGATCACTACTTTGGTGAGCTTAAGGATTCCGGTTGGGAAGGTGTACCTATTGTAGATATATTGTCCATGAGTTCTGGAATTGATCGAGCATCTTTGGATATCTTTGAGGCTAGTTTTGACCCAGTACAAGATTTAGCTACTGCAAAATCTGCTAAACCTTCAGGAACTGAGCACCAATTTAACAATGCCGATGCTATGCTATTAACGCTATTGGTCGAAAAAATGAGTGGGCTTACTTTTCGTGATTTTTTGGAACAGGAAATTTGGCACAAGATTGGTGCCGAACATAGTGCTCTTTTAGCAATTAATATAAACGGCCTCTCTCTTTCGTACCTAGATGGATTGTCAACATCACTTCGGGATCTGGCTAGATTTGGTCTTACTTTTACACCAAGTGGTAGAAAAAGTGCCAATCCAATAATTTCCGAGGCGCACTTAGCTAACATCCGTAATGTAAACGAAAATCTAAAAAAGGAATCACGTCATACGGGGGAAACAATATATAGTAGCTACCAATGGAGTGCCGTGTATGAAGATGGTGATTTTTATAAAGGTGCACATGGGGGGCAAGGCCTTTACATATCACCCGCAAAAGATTTGGTAATTGCGTTTTTCGGAACGTCTAATACTGATCGTGAACGAAATCAACTTGACGTTATTTCTAGACAGCTTTCCAAATCTGGATTATTCGGTCTCGAGTAAAAAATCTTATATCGTAAAGGCTAAGATATTAATGCCAATAACTAATAAAAGCAATAACTATTAGAGCAACTTTAGTTTCTGAATGTTTGTAAAGCCAGCTCGGGAGAGTTGTTTTTCTACTGCAGGGTATCCGTCCCCAAATACTCATCATTCTTATTATAATACCAGGCTCTAACCTTTGGCATTTTAATATCGTTGATGGTCGTTTCTTCCGTAAGCAAGATATATTCGCCGGTATCTAATTTTGGTTGGCCATTATCATCGATTCTGTAGAACTGATAGATTTCCATTGCGTAGGTTTCTGGATTAAAATAGAAATACCAAGCATCGCTACCTACAGCTTCGTCATAAGTAGCTTTGAGTACTAAATAGTCTTTGCCTTTAAAGAATTTGCGTTCAACCTTAGGGTCGATGTTGGTGCCTGGGTCGTTCAATTTCATGGGTAAGCCATAGAGATAGGTATAGTAATTTTTCATAAAGTCTCCACGCTCGCAAGTCATCTTTTTGACTTTGGCATCGTCTTCGGACAAAAGCGTTCCGTTTGCAAACATTTGGCATTGGCCTTTATTTAGCTCGTAACTTGTGGTTTCAGAATCTCTTGTAGCATCCACTTTAAAATATTCTGACGGGAGATTTATGGTGATTCTGCTTGTACGAGGGCTTCGATTCGGGGTTGTCATAACCACGGTTAGTCCTCCGTTAAAGGTAGCCCAATTGCCGTTAGGGTCATGGTAAGCAATGGCTTTTTCGAGAACTTGAGTTCCTGTTAAGGTTTGAGATTGGCCAATGCTTCCAACGAAAAGAATAAAAGCTAAAACGAAGATTTTCATAGTTTCAAAATTTGAAAACTAAAGGTATAAAAAAAGCACTAGCTCAGTTGCCTGAGTAGTGCTTTGATGCTTACCAAATAGCTCAATGGATTAATTCGCCTCCATAAGTGCGAAGAACTTATCAATATTTGGTAAAAGAATGATGCGCGTTCTTCTATTTTTAGAACGGTTATCTCTAGTGTCATTATCTACCAAAGGCTGATAACTGCTTCGCCCAGAAGCAATTAATTTTTTTGGAGCTACATTGTATTTGTTTTGTAGTTTTCTAACAACTGATGTGGCTCTCAAGACACTTAAATCCCAGTTGTCGGCAATTTTGTCGGTACTTATGGTTCTAGAATCGGTGTGGCCTTCTACCATCACATCGATACTTTCTTCAGAATTAATAACATCGGCCAATTTCTGTAAAATATCATTGGCTTTGTTGCTGATACGGTAACTACCGGTGTTGAATAACATCTTATCCGAGATTGAAATCATCACTACAGTTTCATTAATGTCAACCGCGATGTCTTCATCTTCATCAAGATCACTTGTGTCCATGGCTTGGGCTAAATTGTATTGCACAGCAAGGTTCATAGAGTCTTTCAAGGTTTTAGCATTTGCCAATTCTGCTGGATCTACCTTTGCTAATGTAGCGCGCATTTTACGCTTGCTTTCATTTGACATTACTGAGCCATCGTCATTTACTTCTAATTTAATATCGTTTTCAATCTTAAGTCCCTCAACATCTTCGTTTAAAGAGGCTATCTTTTGATTGTAATTGTCAACTCTAACTTGTATAGCTGCAAACTTGGCTTCTAAGTCTTCTTTTGCGACTCGTGTTTTGGTCAGTTCACTTTTTAATTCTCCATTTTCCTGTTCTAAGGCGACGTACTTTTTCTTTGAGACACAAGAGCTCATTAAGAGCACTGTGACAAGAACTATTGAAATTTTCTTCATAATGTTTATTTAGGTTTTCTTTGTTTAAAATCTATATACGCATAGTATAATATCTTAGACGTTTAATGGATTAAAAAATCCGATTAGAGACAAAAAATCTAGCATATGGACACTTTACCGCATAAAAAACCCGAAGATTCATCTTCGGGTTTAAATTATTCTAAAGACTAGTATTAGTTATCTTCCGTATTTATAGTTGCAGGAGGTACCGAGCTGTCATGCGAATTATGGTACTCTTCGAGCAAGTTCATCGTTGCCGTTAAGAAATCTTTGGTCTCTAATAGTAACCCGAAATAAAGCGTAGTGTTCTTAGGACTTGACTCTTCATTTCTGGTGCGCTCTACTTGTTTAGCAATTTTAGCTTTAACCATATCGAAAAGCTCTTTCTTCTTGTCAACAATAGCACCAATCTGTTCAAAAGAATGTGAATCAAAAGCTGATTTGGTATCGTTAAGTAGTTCTTCTAACGCATCATCAATTTCTTTAAGCTCTTTAATCTGACTAAATTTTAGCTTTTTATGATTGTTGTTAATATGCTTATGGCTGACTTTTGAAATATATTCCAATGACTGCGTCATATCTTGAAGATAGCCCAAGATGTTTATATAGAAGCTACTAGCTCTTAGACTTGTTTCATCTAAGTTTTTTATAAAGTAAAAGATGTTATCTCTAAGACTATCCACCTCTTTAGACAGTTTATCGACTTGTTTCTTATTCTTTTTAAGTAAGTCCAAGTCTTGTTTTGCCAATCCGCTTACGGCATTGGTGTAAATTTTATTGCCTCGTTTAACAACATTTGAAATGTTTTTGGCACTTTCTAAAATGACACCCTGAACTGATCTGCTTCCTGTTTCTTTTAAGCTGTCTTCTTCAATAACTTTATTTGACTTGGTCTGGTGCGATTTGTAATTTCTATAGAGCAGAAAAGCGGTTATTAACAATAAAATAGGAACCATAACCTTTGGATTCCAATTGATTAAAAACACAACCGTTCCTGCCGCCAAGAAAGCGCCGATTGCAGTACCGAACCAGCCACCGATGACATTTAAAACACCAGCCACCCTGTAGACTGCACTTTCTCTACCCCAAGCGCGATCGGCTAACGAAGTACCCATAGCCACCATAAAGGTAACGTAGGTGGTAGACAAAGGAAGTTTCATTGATGTTGCAATAGCAATCAATACACCAGCAACCATTAGGTTAACGGATGCTCTAATCATATCAAATGCCGGAGCATCGATACTTTGGTCCTTTGTCATTACAACGGTAGGCTTATCAAAGCTTTTGTTGATGCTATTTTGCAAGGATTTTGGTACTATAAACGATAAATAGGTTGAAAGGCTTGACGTTCCTTTTACAACGGCTCTCGAAAGCGCGTTTGGTTCAAATTTTTCATGTGTTTCTCCTTGACGTGACAAACTGATTTCAGTTTCTGCTACGGATTTAGCTTTCTTTGAAAACCATAATGTTAATACCATAATTGCCCCTGAAATAAATAATAATAGCGGTTCAGCAGGTACTTTCTTTTCTAAAACAGACATTGACATTGTTACATCCATGCCACCTGCAATCCATGCTTCATATGAATGGTACGCCGCCATTGGTACACCGATAAAGTTTACCAGGTCATTACCAGAAAACGCTAAAGCCAAACCAAAAGTTCCAACCCCGATTACTACGAATAATACAGTCTTCTTGGCTAGTTTTTCGAAAATAAATGAGAACAATGTCCAGAATAAAAAACTACCGATAATGATATAGATTTCATTGCCTTCAACAAGGGCTTTTAAATCACTGTAATATGGTGTGCCTTTAAGTCCTTTTAGGAAGATAAAATAAGTGATGGCCGTTAAAGCAACGCCACCGAAAAAGATACCGAAACTCTTAATTTTATGTTCATAATTGAAGGTAAACAACAATCTTGAAACCCATTGCACAATAGCACCAACCGTAAATGCAATGACTACGGAGAGCAAAATACCAGAGATAATCTCTATGGCCTTTTCAGTATTGATGTATGATGCAATATCTGCAATGGTCTGTGTGTCTGAGTTATTGATTTTTATAAACGACATAACCACTGCCGCACCCAATAAGTTAAATACAATGGAAACGGTTGTTGAGGTTGGTAAACCAAGCGTGTTGAAGAAATCAAGTAACAGAATATCGGTAATCATCACCGCCATAAAAATGAGCATGATTTCACCGAATTCAAATTGCCCTGGGACGAAGATACCCTTCCGTGCAACCTCCATCATACCGCTAGAAAATACCGCGCCAATAAAAATTCCTAAACTTGCAATAATCATTATGGTTCTTAAGGAAATGGCCTTAGAACCAATGGCTGAATTAAGGAAGTTAATGGCGTCATTACTAACACCAACAATAATATCAGCTACAGCTAAAACGGCTATAGCAATGATCATTAATAAGTAAATATTATCCATAATTTTTGTTTAATCAAGGTTTGCAAATATCCGATGAATGCCCGTGTGCAACGTTACCTAATTGTTATATTTTAAAAGTGAATATCAAATCCTAATCGAAACCTAATATTGTCTTCGTTACCATCAACAGAAGTATAACTAATATCCGATTGTACTTTGAGTTTATGTCCGACAATAAATTTATTGAACCCTAGGGTGTACTGTCTTTCAGGAGCTCTATTGGTAATAGCCTCAAAATTGGTTTGCGTATATCGCCCCGCTATTTCGTAATTGCTTTTGAATAAATATCCAGCCTGAAGGTTTAAAGCGTTACCCGTCAATACAACATCTCCTGTAGGTGTAATATCATCAGCCTCAATGGCTATTTCATCATCTGCCGTTCGTTTTGCATATTCTCCCATAAAAGAGAAGCCGTTGTACTTAAACATGGCATCAGCAAATACAGTAGTTTGGTCTGTTTCATAAAGTGTCCCGTCAGTACGTAACATATAGTCACCTGCAAAACCTCGCTCTCTAACGGCATCTTGATTGTAGTTATACGTAAAGCCAACCATAAGTTTTGGTTGTTCTTCGCGCTTTAAATCAGACTGAAAATAATCGCCTTTTGATTTAAAAGTTCCGAAGGGCAAAAATTCCAACCTAGCAGTGTATTGTAATCCACCTTCATTTCCTTGAGTCACGTTTCGCCCTTCTCCTTGCGACAATGACAATTTTTCACGCATTAAGAAGTCTTTTCCAAGTTTTGTTTTGTGGCGTAACTGTATGCCTAAATCACGGTCTATGTTAAAACGACTGTTAAGTAGGGAACGGTCAACGAGTTGCATATTGGCAGAAGACACCACACGTTCAACGTTACCGGGTAATTTTGTTTGTCCGGCCCAAAGTTCCCAATTGCCAGCAAAATTCCACATGATTACAGCATCTAAAATATAACGTGGTGTATTTCTATTAAAATCATTTGCGCCTGCAATGTCTCTATTTGATAAACCTAATTCAATTTTGTATTTAAGCTTTGGGCTATAAGCAAAACCATCGAACTTTAAACGTGCACGACGCACTATAAAGTTGTGTTCTGAACTTCCATATTGATTTCCGTCGTGGTCCCAAGAAGAGATGGAACGCACCTGAAATCTTGGCGCGAATTTTACACTAAACGAACTGTCTTTAGCCGTAAAATTTATAAGACCTTTTCCGAACGACGTATCACTGATTTCTTGTGCTTTAACCGTGGAAATGCTTGCACATAAAATTAGAGTGGCAATAATTCTCAAACGCATAATAAGTATTAGTTTTTGTCGCTGCAAAGGACACCATAAAAAAAAACTTCAATGTTTCCTTAATGTTAAATGTCCAATGAAAAAGGCCACTCTTTTAAGAGTGGCCGTTTGAACTAATGATAATGTAGTCGACAAAAACTAATGTATTATCATTTGATATCTTTCGATATGGGCAAAAATCCTACTTATTTATGACTACAGCATGAATTAAACATTAAGTTAATATTATTAAAACAGCCCACTAATAGAAATTTTAAATTATTGAAATACAGATTACTACACTCCAATGTTAATTTAATGTTACCTAATTGTTGATTTTATGTAAAAATTATTTAAATTTGATTAGTAATAATAATAAAGGCCCAAATTCATATGAAAAAGTTTATCACCTTAATAGCCATTTTAGCAGTCTCATTTTCTTTTGCTCAAAAAGAAAGAAGCTTAACCTTAAACAAAAAGACCGACTTAATCGATGTGGTTTATTATCATGATAATGGTAAAATAAGTCAGACAGGTTCTTACACTAAGGATGGTAAATTACATGGTGATTGGTATAGCTATTGTGAAGAAGGTAATAAAATTGTGTCTGCGAGTTATGAAAACGGAAAGAAAGTCGGTAAATGGTTTTACTGGTCTGGAGACACTTTAAAAGAAGTAGACTATTCTAACAATGTCATTGCGAGCATTAATGAATGGACGGAAAAAACACCAGTAGCAACAAATAAATAAACAAGCAATCATAGTATATAAAAAAGCATCCAAATCGGATGCTTTTTTTATGATATGGAGCGACTAACTCTTTTAGGAAAGTTTAGTTTCCAACAGTCCAACCAGCGCCCCAAGTGGCGTAGTCTGTTCCTGTTCCGTTACCTACACCGCTTAGAAAATCAGAATCCATAAATGTTTCGCCTGTATCGTTTTTAACTTGCAATGTCACATCTGTGAATAGTACGTCTGTTACAGAAAGGTCACCATTGATAACGCCAGTTCCTGTTGGGTTATCGCTAGTAGCACCTGCATCACCGTCTAGGTCAAAACCTTCAGCGAAACCTTCTAAAGCCACATTGGTAAAGATACCTTGTGTCCCTGCGCGTAATCTGATAGCCTCGTTACCCGTGTCAGAACCGTTCCCGATGATGGTTAAGTTGTTGACGTTTGGCTTTGAAAAGAAGATAGGGTCAGAGTTGTTACCAATATCTGTATTGTATCCATCAGCTTCAATACCCTTATCGTGCTCAGCACCGTGTTGTACGTAAGCATTGGTGATAGTTCCTGTATAACCTTCTGTCCAGTCGATTGAATCATCCTGAGCATTAACTACAGAAACAAAATCTACATTTACAGTACCGCCAAAAAATTCAACACCATCATCCTTGCCTTCAAATACTTGAATATACTCCACAGTAGTACCGTTTCCTACACCGTAGAAAGAAATACCATTGTTCTCTGACTGTCCATCAGCAGAACCACCAGAATATTGTACACGTACATATCTTAAGATACCAGAGTTATCATCAGAAGCTGTACCGCCGTAAGGTAAACTTGCAATTTCAGAAGTTGCTGTGGCCGTACCTGTTACGGAGTTGATTGGTGCATTTCCTAATAAAATCAATCCACCCCAGTCACCAGCTTGTGGTGCAGAAGAGTCGGATGTCATTACGATAGGAGAACCAGAAGTTCCGTTAGCAATAATTTGAGCACCAGCAGAAATAGCAATATAGATGTTAGACCCTTGAGCTAAGGCATTGATTGTTGTCCCCGCAGGGATAGTCAATGTTGTCCCAGAAGCCATAATCAAAGCACCGTTTAGCTTATAGGTGTTGTTAGGGTCTAAGGTTAAATCTTCGGTAAATGTTCCTGAAAGGAAGATTGTCTCAGCACCACCGCCGTTGTTGCCACCACCATTATTGTTTATAACGCTATTGTCGTTGATGATGATGTCAGCCGTATCGTCTGATGTACATGATGTAAAAATCATTCCGACGATGGCCAAGCCTAATAAGAAGTTATGTTTCATTGTTATTGATTTTAAATTTTTAATATGAATTTTTGGTTTATGGTCTGTTGTTAGAATTTGTACTTCAAATTGAATCCAGCATTGATGCCTCTTTTGTAATCCGTGACGTCTTTTCCATTTGGAGAAGTCACTAACACATCACCGACGGAAGTTCCTTCCCTGAAATACTGAACGGTTGGATTTAATATATTTTTGATGCCTACGTCTAAGCTTAGTTTTTCAGATAGTTTATTCTTCAAAATAAAATCTAATGTTGGGATGCCTTTTTCAATGACGTTACCTAATTGGCCAGAACCAAGTGCGTCGATTCTATCTGAGAAATAAGAGAAAATAAGGTTGGCCGTTGGCTTGTAATTTCCGAAAGTTGGTGAGTAGCTTATATCGGCATTTACGATAAATGGCGAAGCACCCTGCAATTCTTCTTCAGACTTATTGAAACTTACACTGTAGGTTCCGATGATGGATTCATATAAATCCTGATTAGTATACATATAAGTAGCGTTAAATCCTGTAGATAATTTGGCATCATCCTCATCGGCCGTAAGTATAGTTTTACGCAATTCAACTTCAACACCGTAGATTTCCGCTTTTTCACCAGTTCTAAAGAAACGCTGTGTTCCTGTGGCATCAAAAGCTACGACTTGGTTAACTGGGTCATTGATTTGTTTGTAGAAACCACCGATGGAGAAGATTTCAGACTTACTCATAAACCATTCGTACTTCAAATCGAAATTGAAGATTTTAGAGAAAGCCACATCATTAACATTGGTGTAGTTGATGTCTCCAGAACGGCCCAATAAATCTGGGTTACCACCGATACGTTGTGAAATACTTTCGTAAACAAACGGCGCAACTTCTTTAAATTCTGGAAGAGAAATGGTCTGGCTGGCAGATAACCTTAAGTTTTGGTCTTCGTTAGGTGCATATTTTACACTTAAACTCGGTAAGAATACTGTTTCTTTTGAAGAGACTTCGTTTTTACCTAAAGAGCCAAGGTTAATTACGTCATAAGAAATGTCTTGGTTGATACCTTCAAATCGAACACCAGGAACAAATAACCAATCACCTGTTTTGTATTCTAGATTGGCGTAACCCGCGTAGACATCTAACATACCATTGTATGTATTTTCCGGAAGCCCAGGTCTGTTGGTGTTACTGATGCCTGGCACAGCGTTGATGACTCTCAGCTGATACAGACCATTTTGGTTTTCAGACGTTTTAAGATTGTCTAGTGTGAAGAAATCATTTAAATTTTTGACGTCAGCAATTGGCGTATTGGCATTGACCAAATCGTAACCATATCTAATATTTTCAAAATCACGCTCTTTTGAACGGCCATTATAGCCTACGTTTAATTTAATATCGTCATTGAAATTGTATGCAAAATTTAATCGGCTGTTGAATTCGTCATCGTTAATCTTTTGGAAATAGCGTTGGTTATCAAAAACAACATTACTATAAAAAGACGGCATTGTTGATGGGTCATTATCTAGCGCAAATTGATAGTTCTCAACACTGATACGTTTACGGTCTGGCTCATGAGCGTTAACGCGGTTATAACCAATACCCCAATCCACGTTTAGCTTATCAAAATTGTGCTTACCTGTTAACTGATTGACGTAAATAAGGTTTTGGTTAAACTGACCGTTCATTTGGTAAAACCCTTGGTCGGTATCTAAAATCGCATCACGATTTCGCCCTTGACCATCGATTCCAAAATAACCCACTTTATCCGACGCATTGTTGATGAATAAGGATGTAAGTGCAAAGGTATTTTGGTCATCGAATTTGTAAGTGGCGTTTGCCATTGCGGTGGTTTTTGTAGAATATTCAAACTCTTCGGCATCTTCAAAAGCTTTCTTCTCTACGTTGGTGTAATCCACGTTAGAACCTCTGCGATATTCATAACCGTTTTCAAAAGAGCCCGTACCATAAAAACTTAAGCGCGACCCGTTTTCAAAATCAAAAGACTTTCCGAAAGACCCGCCAAAAGAGGCATTAATCGGTGTGCCACCTTCAACAGGGTCAAAACCATGGGATAAAACGACTGCAAACGGATTGTTATCATAACGGTTATAAAACCCAAAAGCACTTGTGCCTTCACTCTTTACAAAGGATTGTCCCGATGCTTCAGAATTAACCGAAGAGCCAATTCCAAAATCAAAGAAGCCCTTTCCTTTGTAGTCTTTGGAAGAAATATCAACGTTACCCGCAGAAAAATCGCCATAAAATTTTGAAGAATACGCCTTAGAAATGGAGACGTTTTCAATAATGTCCGAAGAGAATAAATTTAAATCAATATTCTTCTTGTTAACATCGTTTGAAGGCAGTGTCAACCCATTCATCGTGGTGTTTAAATAACGGTCACCCAATCCACGAACATAGACGTTGCTAGAACCTTCTTGCTTAGAAACCCCAGAGATTTTGGCCACTGCGCCAGACGCATCACTAACCCCTTTTCTAGATAGTTCTTCAGCACCGATACTTTGCTTAATCTCAACAGCTTTTTTCTGGTCTAATAATAAGGCCGCTTCGCTCTCTTTACGTGTTGTTGTGGTAATGATAACTTCATCAAGACTCGCTGCGCTCGCCCCCATAGTAACGTTTACAGTGGAAACTTTTCCGGCAACAACGGTTACTGGGATTTCTTGGGTTTCATAACCCACAAAACTGAAAACCAAAACGTAGTCACCAGCTGTAACATCGGCAAATTCATAAAGCCCATCAACGTCCGATGTTGTTCCTGTTGTTGTGCCTTTAATTAAAACGTTAGCAAACGGAAGCGGTTCGTTGTTAAACTCTTTGTCAATCAATTTACCTGCAATAGAGCCTGTGTTTTGGGCAAATGCTAGCGTAGTTACTAGAGCAAATAAAAGTGTATATAATTTAGTCATTAGTGTCATTATAATTGATGGTTCAAAGAAACCACACAACTATAGCTTAGAGGTTAATCCAAAATTATCTATGAGTGATGAAAAGGTTAGCTAATGGTTAGAGAAACATTAAGAGAATCCTCAGTTAAGAAACAATTTGGTAACATTGAAAAATGCTGGCTAATCCGCTATATTTGTGTAACTCACTAAACGCTAAATCATGAAAATCAAATGCTTGCTGTTGTGTTTCGCATTGACTGGAACGCTCTTCGCCCAAAAAAAAGTCCTAGACCATAAAGACTACGATATTTGGAATACCATTCAGAATAGAACCATTTCTGCTGACGGTAGCTATGTGCTTTACCAAGTTGAAAAAGGCGAAAAGGACAATAATTTGAAGATAAAATCGTCATCCGGAAGCCTAGTTTTTGAACACGAAAGAAGCGAGCGAGGTACATTTACCTACGACGGAAAATATGCCTTGTTTTCGGTTAAACCTTGGAAAGATTCTATCGTTGAATTAAAACGAAAAAAGACCAAAAAGGATAAAATGCCAAAAGACAGCTTGGGTATTTACAACCTCAATACTAAGTCGCTAACCAAAATTGCCAATGTAAAGTCGTACAAGATGCCTGAAAAATGGTCGTCACACATCGCATATCTTTTAGAAGACATTAAACCCGAAAAGAAAGCGACAGATAGTTCCGAAACCAAAGACGAAAAACCTAAAGATGACAAAACGAAAAAGCCAAAAAAAGTCGAGAAAGACAATGGCTACCATTTAGTCGTTCGCGCTTTGGCAACGGGTAAGCAAGACACCATTAAATTTGTAAAGGATTATACTTTTGCGGAGCGAGGTAAAAGTCTGGCGTATACAACTACAGGGAAAGATAATGACTCGGATGGCGGTGTTTATGTCTTAAATTTTGAGAACAATCAAACTACCGAATTACACACGGCAAAAAAAGCAAAATATTACCAACTCAGTTTCAGTGAAACAGGCGACAACCTGGGCTTTGTCGTCGATGCGGATACCACCAAAGTTCAAGTAAGACCTAACGAACTGTATGTGTGGCGAAAAGGCCAAAATCAAGCAGTTAAGCACTTAGATGCGAGTTCAGCACCTTTGGGTTATCGGGTGTCTTCAGATGGAAGTCTTTATTTTTCAAAAGACGAATCTAAATTCTATTTCGGTTTGGCAACCCCACCAGTGGTAAAAGACACGACTTTAATCGATGAGGAAATTGTCAATGTTGAGGTCTGGACCTATGATGAGCCGACTTTGTATACCGTACAAGAGCTTCAGGTTGAAAACGACAAAAAGAAATCTTACTATACGCTTTTGGATTTAGAATCCAACAATATCACCCAATTGGCAACCACCGAATATCCCGATATTGAAATTGGTAACGAAGGCAATGCCAATCTTGCGTTGGTAAATACCAATGCACCCTACGAAATCAACCAACAATGGGATGGCGGTACAGCAAGAGACTATACGGTTGTAGATGTAAAAACAGGCGCAACCAAGGTCATTGCCAGAGATTTTATAGGTGGAATGCGATTGAGCCCCCAAGCGAAATACGCTTATGGCTATCACATGCGTGACAGCACCTGGGTTGCTGTAAACCTTTCGAATTCAAAATACATGGAGCTGACAAAAGGTAGAAAATTTTACAATGAGTTACACGACTCACCGAGTAACCCGTGGTCTTACGGTGTAGCTGGTTGGGCTAAGGATGATGCAGGAATTATTTTATACGACCGTTACGATTTATGGCTCTTCAATCCAGATACCGGAAAAAGAGAACGCCTTACCAATGGACGACCGAGTAAAACCGTATACAGGTATTTAGAATTGGACAGCGAAGAACGTTTCCTGCCAGATGAAGGCCAATGGATACTGTCGCAATTCAATGAAAACACAAAAGCGTCTGGTTTTGCATCACTCAATTTGAAAAACGGAAACCTGAAAACCCTTATTTCCGGACCGTATGCGTATTCTAGATTAGAAAAAGCGAGATTATCTGACGACGTTATTTACTCCAAAGAATCTTTTGAAAAATATCCTGAAATTCAATATTCAGATTTAAGTTTTAAATCCGAAAAAAAGTTAACCAACACAAACCCGCAACAATCACAATACAATTGGGGAACTGCAGAATTGATAAATTGGATCTCATTGGATGGCATAGAATTAACAGGAATGCTCATTAAACCTGAAAATTTCGACCCCAACAAAAAGTACCCAATGATTGTCAATTTCTATGAGCGAAGTTCTGACCGCTTGAATAGACATCAAACACCAAATCCTGGGCGCTCCACTATAAATTATAGTTTTTATGCGAGTAGAGGGTATGTTATTTTTAATCCGGATGTGCAGTATCGTGATGGTTATCCGGGTGAATCGGCCTACAATTGTGTGATTCCAGGCGTCACCTCTTTAATCGAAAAAGGATTTATAGACAAGGACAATATCGGTGTACAAGGACACAGTTGGGGAGGTTATCAAATTGCGTATTTGGTTACAGAAACTGATATTTTCAAGGCCGCTGAAGCCGGTGCTCCAGTACCAAATATGATAAGTGCCTATGGTGGTATCCGTTGGTGGACGGGGCTTAGCCGACAGTTTCAATACGAACATACCCAAAGTAGAATCGGAGGTACGCCATGGGAATATCCACAGCGTTACATTGAAAACTCTCCGATTTTTAATATCGATAAAATCAATACGCCAGTGTTAATTATGCATAACGATGCGGACGGCCACGTACCATGGTATCAAGGGATTGAGTTCTTTATGGCCTTAAGACGTCTTCAAAAACCAGCTTGGTTTTTAAATTATAACGAAGAGCCCCATTGGCCATTAAAAATGCAAAACCGAAAGGATTTCAATATTAGAATGCAACAGTATTTCGATTACTATTTGAAAGGTGCACCAATGCCGGTTTGGATGAAACGCGGTGTCCCAGCTATTGAAAAAGGTATTAATCAAGGCTACGAATTGCTAGATAAGAACTAAACAAGCCCTTTTGAAAACTTATTCAATTTTGCCTCTTTTATCTTCTTCGATTTTAGGGGCATTATTTATCTTGCTAGTCTAATATTGCGATATGAACTGGGAACAATTACTATCCTTAAAACGCTACGGCGATACCAATAAACGGTTAAGACAAGAACAGGATGAAGCCCGACTGGGTTTTGAAGTCGATTACGACCGAATTATATTTTCTACGGAGTTTAGAAGCCTTCAAGATAAAACACAAGTGGTGCCATTGTCTAAAACCGATTTTGTGCATACACGTTTGACGCATAGTCTGGAAGTGAGCGTTGTCGGAAGGTCTTTAGGACGTCAAGTAGGTCGTCTTATTTTAGAAAAACACCCGCATCTCCAAACGTCTTTGGGCTACCAAATGAATGATTTTGGAGCTATTGTGGCCGCCGCCGCTTTGGCACATGATATTGGTAATCCGCCGTTTGGCCATTCAGGCGAGAAGGCTATCGGTTCATTTTTCAAATCGGGAAAAGGAATGGCTTTTAAATCAAAACTCTCAGATGCTGAATACCAAGATTTATGTGATTTTGAAGGTAATGCTAACGGATTTAAAATTTTAACCGAAAGCAGAACGGGCCGAGAAGGTGGACTTCGTTTGAGTTATGCCACTTTAGGCGCTTTTATGAAATACCCAAAAGCCTCGTTGCCAAAGAAACCAACCAGCCATATTGCGGATAAAAAATTTGGTTTTTTTCAATCTGAAGAAAGTACGTTCAAAGATGTGGCTGAAGAACTCGGATTACTGTCACGTTCTAAAGATTACACCTCTTATTGTCGTCATCCTTTGGCCTTTTTAGTAGAGGCCGCTGATGATATTTGTTATACCATTATCGATTTTGAAGATGGTATCAATCTTGGTTTGATTGAAGAGGAATACGCTTTGGAATACCTCATAAAACTGGTAAAATCGTCTATCAATACTAAGAAATATCAAGCTTTAAAAAACACGCAAGACCGTGTGAGTTATCTTCGGGCTTTGGCAATAAATACGCTGATTAATGAAGCGGTCTCCATCTTTATGCAAAATGAAGAGGCCATTCTTAACGGCACTTTTGACCAAGCGCTTTTAGATGTTAGTCAGTACAAGGCACAAATTGAAGATATCATTTCAATAAGCATTAAAAATGTGTACCAATCTAAGGAAGTAATTCATAAAGAGTTAGCCGGCTATAAAGTGTTAGACGGCCTTTTGGAAACATTTACGGATGTAGCACAAGCAAAACTAGAAAACAACTTATCTAATTATCAAAGTTTGGTTGTCAAAGCACTGCCAGAAAGCGTAGAGCTCTCAGATAAAAGCTTGTATAACAACTTAATGGCAGTCTGTTTATACATTTCCAAATTATCGGACTCTAACGCTATGTCGCTGTACCACAGGCTGAAAGGTAGTTTGGTCTAGCTTACAAATGTTAAATTAATTGCATTTCATCGTATTTATTTGTTTTTAAACGATATAATGCTTTAGTTTAGAATCTCAAAACCCCAAATCTTGAGATATGAAAAATAATATACTCGGTGCACTCGTCATCTTTTTTGCCGTAGTTGCGTGTTTATTGATTATCGATGACTTAACCTATAGTGGTGAATCGCAACTCAATTACCCTACACAAAAAGAGTTAGCAAAGGTTAAAACGGATACAGAAAATCTAGCAACCACAGATTTAGAGACTGAAGATTAATTCTTTGATAACTTTGGAAATTTGCTCAGGACGCAAGCCAATGTGGTGTTGCAATTCCTCTGTTTTACCATGGTCTATAAAGGCGTCTGGCGCACCTAATACTTTAATAGGAATCGTATAGCCATGCGCAGATGCGAATTCTAATATGGCGCTCCCGAAACCACCGACTACCGTTCCATCTTCTACGGTAATAATGGCTTTATGAGTCTTGAAAATCTCATGCAACAAGGCTTCATCCAATGGTTTTACAAAGCGCATGTCATAATGCGAAACGCTTTCGTTTTCATCCAAATTTTCAATAGCAATTTCGGCATTATGCGCTATGGTTCCGATAGTCAATACCGCAAGCTCTTTCCCTTTCTTTAAGCATTCCCCTTTTCCGATGTGAATCTTTTTAAAAGGCACTTTCCAATTTTTAATTTGTCCACGGCCACGAGGATAACGGATGGCAATCGGTAAGTCCAAGCCTAATTGGGCCGTATATAAGAGTTGGCGTAATTCAATGGCATTTCTTGGTGCTACAATGATTAAGTTTGGAATGCATCTTAAGTAAGCCAAATCGAACATGCCATGGTGGGTCGCCCCGTCTTCACCTACCAATCCGGCGCGGTCTAGACAAAATATCACAGGGAGTTTTTGCAAAGCCACATCATGAATAATCTGGTCGTACGCCCGCTGTAAAAAGGTAGAATAGATGTTGCAAAACGGGATTAGACCTTGAGTTGCCATTCCAGCCGATAGAGTCACTGCATGTTGTTCCGCAATGCCTACATCAAAGGCGCGGTCTGGCATTGCATCAATCATCAATTTTAAGGAGCTACCTGTTGGCATTGCCGGTGTAATCCCTACAATTTTTGGATTGGTCTCGGCGAGTTCTAATAGAGTTTTCCCAAACACATCTTGAAATTTAGGTGGCAAATGTGCTGAACTACTTGGTTGTAAATCACCTGTTTTGGCATCAAACTTTCCTGGGGCATGGTATTTTACTTGGTCGGCTTCGGCTTTTTGCAAGCCTTTCCCTTTGGTGGTAATCACATGTAAAAACTTGGGGCCTTCAATCTTTTTAAGTCGTTTTAATTCTGAAATCAAAGCATCTAAATCATGACCATCAACGGGACCTGAATAATTAAAATTTAAAGCTTCAAAAATATTGTCTTGTGTCTTTTCTCCTTTTTTTACGTTGGTTAAATATTGCTTTAGGGCGCCAACACTTGGGTCAATGCCAATGGCATTATCATTAAGAATAACGAGCATATTGGCATTTGTAACGCCGGCGTGATTCAAGCCTTCAAAGGCCATACCGCTGGCAATAGAGGCGTCTCCGATAACGGCAATGTGTTGTTGGTCTGTATTGCCATTGATTTGAGAGGCAATCGCCATTCCAAGTACCGCCGAGATAGATGTTGAGGAATGACCAACGCCAAAAGCATCGTACTCACTTTCGCTTCGTTTCGGGAAACCACTGATACCACCAAGTTGCCGGTTGGTATGAAAAATTGATTTGCGACCTGTTAGGATTTTATGGCCGTAGGCTTGATGCCCCACATCCCAAACCAAAATATCATTAGGTGTGTTAAAAACGTAGTGCAAGGCAATCGTCAATTCCACAACACCCAAACTAGCACCCAAATGGCCTTCTTTAGTAGCGACAATGTCAATGATAAAATCCCGAAGTTCTTTAGTTAAATGCGGTAAGTCTTCGGGCTGTAATTGCCTTAGGTCTTTAGGGAAGTTGATATGGTCTAACAGTGGTTTTTGCACATAGCAAAGCTACATAAAACCCCAAGATTTTTCTTATAGTAAAATATTGAAGTATTTTTCTAATTTTGGACAATGATAAACCCCTTCGACGACACTTATTTTATGAAGAAAGCCCTGCAAGAGGCAGAAACTGCTTTTGAAAAAGGTGAAATCCCGGTAGGTGCTGTTATTGTAATTAAGGATAAAATCATTGCCCGGTCGCATAATCTTACCGAGCTACTAAATGATGTTACTGCCCACGCCGAGATGCAGGCCATAACTTCGGCGTCTAATTTTTTGGGAGGCAAATACCTTAAGGGTTGCACCTTGTATGTAACGTTAGAGCCTTGCCAAATGTGTGCTGGTGCCTTGTATTGGAGCCAGATTTCTAAAGTGGTTTATGGCGCGTCAGATGATAATAGAGGATTTATTAAAATGGGCGCTCAACTGCATCCTAAAACAAAGGTAGTCAAAGGTGTTTTGGAAGACGAAGCTTCAACCTTACTGAAACGTTTTTTTATTGAAAAACGGAATTTAAATTAAATAAAAAACGCCCAACCATCGGTTGAGCGTTGAAACCTTGTAAAAAATATACTTACAGTACCTGCACGTTTGCAGCTACAAGTCCTTTTCTTCCTTCTTCTTCTGTGTACTCTACGTTATCGCCTTCTCTTAGCTCTACGCCATCAAGATTTGATACATGGACAAAGATGTCTTTTCCTGTTTCTTCGTTGGTAATGAATCCGTATCCTTTAGAGTCATTAAAAAATTTAACTGTTCCAGTCATTATGTAATAAAATAAAAATTAGCCTCAAAGATAAGGCAAAAAATAATTCAAATGTTAAATTAATGTTTCTTTTTGAACTATTGAAGGTCAATATTTTTTCTCTTTTTGGTTTTGCTTCATCTTCTCAATGTTCTCTTGGGTAAGCATATAGTCCTTAAAATCCTTGTCTTTCCAGCGGTGATAAATGAATAAAGGAAACACAACAAAAAACAATCCGAGCACCCCAAAACCAATAAATTTTTGGGAGTGTTCTAAATCGAAAACAAAACCACCGATGATGCAACCAAGGCAGATAAGTAGTAGTATGAAGATAAGTCGATTCACGATGTAAAATTAATCAATTCTTTACGGTAGGCGGTCAATAATTTCGATTTTGAAACAAAGCCGTAGTATTTGTCATCCTTGATTACAGGAAGATTCCAAGCGCCAGTATCTTGAAATTTATTCATGATAACTTGCATAGAGTCCTCATTATAAAAGATGAATGCAGGTGGACTATGCATAAAGGTTTCAACGGTTGTGGATTCGTAAAGAGATTGGTCAAACATCACCGTTCGGATGTCATCTAAAAGAATAATTCCCACAAAACTACCATCATTTAGAGTCACGGGAAACAAATTACGACTCGATTTGGAAACGCCTTCATTCAACATGGTGCCTAAACTCATTTCGGGATGAAGCTGGATGAAATTGCGTTCTATCACATTATCCAGTTTCATCACCGTTAGTACATTTTTGTCTTTATTATGCGTAAGTAATAAGCCTTTTTCTGAAAGCTCCTTGGTGTAAATGGTATGGTCTAATCCATTCTTATTGATAATAAAGGACATGGATGCCGTAATCATCAATGGGACAAAAAGCTCGTAGCCACCCGTTATTTCAGCAATCAAGAAAATTGCGGTCAACGGTGCATGGAGGACGCCAGCAATCAATCCTGCCATACCAACTAAAGTAAAATTGGATTCCGATACTGAAAATCCAAAGCCTAAATTATTGATGATTTTACCAACCACGTTGCCCAAAGCGGAGCCCATAACCATAGTTGGGATAATGATTCCCCCAGTACCACCAGCGGCAAAGGTCGTGGTCATAGCAATAGCTTTAAATAAAGTAATGCCAATGAGTAGAGCAATGACCATCCAAATACTATCCAAATGCTCATCAAAAGGCGTACTTCCCAAAGCTTGCAGGTCATTACCTAGCATTAAATCATTTATGAAGCCGAAGCCTTCACCGTATAGCGGCGGAATAAAATAAAGCATTAATCCAATGGCTAAACCGCCAATCACCAAACGACCTCTAGCAGATTTTATCTTTTGAAATAATTCCGTTATCGCAAAATGGATTTTAGTAAAATAGATGGAAGCAAAGCCCGTCCCAACACCTAGAATAATAAAGAATAACGTATCACTAATCTGAAATTTTTCAGTTACCGTAAATTTGAAAAGTACCTCGTCGCCAAGAAAAAAATACGAGGTCAATACCGATGATACCGAAGCCATCAATAAGGGTAACAAAGAAGCAAAGGTCAAGTCCAAACTAAAAATTTCAATCGCGAAAATGATAGCTGCAATCGGGGACTTAAATATGGAAGCAATAGCACCTGCAGCAGCACATCCTATAAGCAGTGTTCTGGTTTTCCGATTAATATGAAGCAATTGACCTAAATTAGAACTTATTGCAGATGCAGAAGCAATTGCTGGCCCAAGAAGTCCGACTGACCCTCCAAATCCAACAGTTAAAGGCGCTGTAAAAAAAGGCAACACCATATTTCTGCGATGAATCAGGCCGTCTTTCTTAGACAAAGCGAAAAGGATATTCGGGATGGCATGGCCACTAGGTGTTTTAGAAATATGCTTTACAAAAAGGTAAACTAAAAACAGTCCGATAATCGGCAATATAAAATAGAGCGAAACTGTAGTCCAATCCGTAAATGCTTGTAAAAGTGATTCAATACCATACGTGATATTCTTGATGAATACAGAAACCAATCCTGCGAGTAAGCCAATAAGCACACTCAGCAGAAACGTAAAGTTCTTTTCAGAAATATGCTTATATCTAAGAATAAGTAATCGTTTATAGAACTTGGATTTTGGCATAACATAAAACTAATAAAAAAGTCCTGATACAATCAGGACTTTTTATTAAGACTTTAAGTTAAGGCTTAGATGTAATTCGTTGAGTTGTTCCTCATCAATCGGTGCCGGAGCA
The DNA here is from genome assembly GCF_042650215.1 of Winogradskyella maritima. NCBI lineage: Bacteria > Pseudomonadati > Bacteroidota > Flavobacteriia > Flavobacteriales > Flavobacteriaceae > Winogradskyella > Winogradskyella maritima. Next base: position 779,992 of record NZ_JBHSAT010000004.1, read on the forward strand.
TCAATCATCACATCACGCCCGGAGTTGTTTTTAGGAAAAGCAATAAAATCCCGAATCGTTTCCTGGCCACCGAGAATGGCTACCAATCTATCCAAGCCAAAGGCAATACCACCGTGTGGCGGTGCACCATATTCAAAAGCATCCATTAAAAAGCCAAATTGCGCTTTTGCCTCCTCATCGCTGAATCCAAGATGTTTTAACATTATGGCTTGTGTCGGCTTATCGTGAATACGAATAGAACCACCACCAATTTCGTTTCCGTTTAATACCAAATCGTAGGCATTGGCTTTAACAGCGCCTGGGTCAGTATCCAATAATTCTATCTGTCCAGGTTTTGGCGAGGTAAAAGGATGGTGCATCGCGTGATAACGCTCTGTGTCTTCATCCCATTCCAATAACGGGAAATCTACAACCCATAGTGGTGCAAATTCATTAGGTTTTCTTAAACCTAAGCGCTCTGCCAATTCCATACGCAACGCACTCAGTTGCGCTCTTACTTTATTAGTTTCGCCAGAAAGCACACAGATTAAATCACCCGGTTTTGCGCCCGTGACTTCTGCCCATTTGGCTAAGTCGTCTTGGTCGTAGAATTTATCGACGGACGATTTAAATGTACCGTCTTCATTATAACGGCAATATACCATACCGAGGGCCCCAATTTGTGGACGCTTTACCCAATCGATAAGTTTGTCTATTTCTTTTCTTGTATATGTATTGCCTCCAGGCACGACAATACCCACGACCAATTCTGCACTATTGAAAACGTTAAAATCTTTGTGTTGGGCAACAGCGTTTAGTTCCCCAAACTCCATCCCAAATCGGATGTCTGGTTTGTCGTTCCCGTAAGTTTTCATGGCGTAGTCAAAGGTCATTCTTGGGAAAGACGCAATATCTACATTATGAATAGACTTTAGCAAATGACGGGTTAAGCCTTCAAATGTATTAAGGATATCTTCCTGCTCAACAAAGGCCATTTCACAGTCAATCTGAGTGAATTCCGGTTGACGGTCCGCTCTTAAATCCTCATCCCTAAAGCATTTTACAATTTGAAAATACTTATCCATGCCACCAACCATTAACAGTTGCTTGAAGGTCTGAGGCGATTGTGGTAAGGCGTAAAACTGTCCTTCATTCATTCGGGACGGCACAACGAAATCTCTGGCGCCTTCAGGTGTGGACTTAATTAAATACGGTGTTTCAACTTCAATAAAGTCTTGCTTGGATAAATAGTTTCTAACCTCTTGTGCTACCTTATGTCTGAAGATAAGGCTGTTTTTAACTGGATTTCTTCGGATATCGAGATAGCGATATTTCATGCGTAAATCATCCCCGCCATCAGTGTTGTCCTCAATAGTAAATGGGGGAACGGCCGATTTGTTCAAGATGTCTAAATCAGAGACCAATAATTCAATCTCACCCGTTGGGATGTTTGGGTTTTTTGAAGCACGTTCGGTAACGGTACCTTCTACTTTAATAACAAACTCACGACCTAGTTTTTTTGCTTTCTCCAAAAGTTCGGTAGAACTCTGCTCTTCATCAAAATACAATTGTGTGATGCCATAGCGGTCCCTAAGGTCTACGTACACCATAAATCCTTTGTCTCGTATCCCTTGCACCCAGCCAGAAAGTGTGACCATTTTATTGACGTCTGATGCTCTTAAAGCACCACAATTATGACTTCTAAACATAGTTGTATTTGAATGAATTTTAGTAGGCGACAAATTTAAGATATTAATGAGAGTTTAATGGTATGGCCATAGTATTTATTGCAGGAGACAAATCTTGCAATTTGTAGGAATTGTTAATTACTCATTTGATAATTCTTAAGGTTTTCTTAAAATGTTTGAAATAAATTCAGATATTTGAAAGAATTAATCAATTAATATCAAAGAAATGAAGAAAAAATTACTTCTCAAATCCTTGTTGTTTTGCTTGTTTTTATGTCCTGTAATGCTTTTTGCACAGGAGGTTACGGGTAAAATGACGGATAAAGCCACAGGCATTCCTATTGCTGGTGGAACGGTGCTTGTTAAGGGCACATCGAACGGAACATCAACCGATTTTGATGGAAATTACAGTGTAACGGTAAATTCGTTTCCAGCGACACTAGTCTTTTCCTACCTAGGTTATGAAACTCAAGAAATTTCAGTGGCTTCAGCCTCTACAGTTAATGTGGAGATGACTGAATCTGCCGAGGCTTTGGATGAAATTGTAGTTACAGGTTTGGCTTCCTCAACAAAAAGGTCTAATGCTGCAAATGCGGTTGCTTCGGTTTCCGCTGAGGAATTAACAGGTGTTACTGTACAATCTGGTTTGGATGGCGCGCTTTCAGGAAAATTTACAGGTGCAGAAATAAAAGCTAATTCTGGAGCGCCTGGAGGTGGTATTTCTATGAGATTAAGGGGTGTTACCTCAATCTTTGGAGACCAGCAACCTCTATTTATTGTAGACGGTGTTTATGTAGATAATTCTTCTATCGGGTTGGGTAACAATGTGGTAAGTCAAGCCGCAGGTGGTGGAAACGCTTCTACTAACCAAGATGATGCTTCTAATAGGATTGCAGATATTGACCCAGAAGATATTGAAAGCGTAGAAATACTTAAAGGTGCTTCTGCTGCTGCAATTTATGGTTCTCGTGCTGCAGGTGGTGTTGTTTTAATTACAACTAAAAGAGGTAGACAAGGAAAGCCTCAAACCTCATTTTCTCAAGTTGTAGGATTAAGGAGTCCAACACAATTATTAGGGATTAGAGATTATACTCAAGAACAAATTACAGCTCTTGGAGGACCGCAAAATCCTGTTTTAAGAGATTATGAAGCAGAGTTATTTGATAATACGGTCATATCATCAACAACGAGATTTTCAACATCTGGAGGAAGTAATAATACGGATTACTTTTTTGGCGCAACTCATAGAGATGAGCCAGGTTTAGTAGATAATACTGGATATGAAAAAACATCAGTTCGTTTAAACTTAGGACAACGTTTTAATGATTGGTTAGATTTATATGTAACGACAAACTATATCAACTCGCAATCAGATAGAGGGTTTTTTAATAATGGAAATGCTAATAGAACAGTTGGTTACGCTCTTGCTTTTACATATCCATGGGAAGATTTGTCTCCCGTTGACGGTGTATATCCTGCTGGAGGAGCTGGGTCAAATGTTTTAGAGACTGTGGCATTAACAACCAATAGAGAAGAAGTAAATCGTTTTATAGGAAGTGCCAAAACAAATATTAAACTATGGTCTGATGACAACCAGAGATTAAAAATGGTTTTAGAAGGTGGTTTTGATCAATATACCTTAAGGACTACAAGTATTTTTCCAGGTGGACTGACTTATTTTAGAGATCCTACTTCTTTAGGCGGTGTTTCAATTTCGGGTTCCACAATAAACACAAACTACAACTTATCTGCCTTCCTTGTTCATAATTTAGATTTGGATAATGGTTTAAGCTTTACTACGCAAGCAGGTAGTTTCTTGCAAGATTTTAATAGAAATACTGTTATTACTATTGCTACAGGTCTTAATGGTTCTCAAACAAACCTTGGCCAATCAACAAATGTGTCAACACAACAAACCATCAGGCCACAACGTGATAAAGGATTCTTTGTTCAAGAAGAAATAAATTATGATGATAAGATCATTGGTACTTTTGGTATTAGAGGTGATAAGTCTACTAATAATGGTGAGGCCAATAAAATGTATTATTATCCAAAGGCTAATTTAGCCGTGAACTTAAATAAGTTCGACTTCTGGTCATTTGATGATATCAGTTATTTTAAACCGAGAATTGCCTATGGTGAAGCTGGAAGATTCCCTAACTTTAATGATCGTTTCTCATTAATGAATCCACAGTTTATTGGAGGGTCATCAGGATTGAGCCCAGGAAATTTACGAGGTAATCCAAATATTGGTCCTGAGAGACAAACAGAGTTGGAATATGGTATTGATTTTGGTTTATTTGACAATCGTCTAAATTTCGAAGTCTCTATATATAATAAGACTGTGAAGGACTTATTAATTCAATCACAATTCCCTACATCGTCGGGCTTCACAACAGAAGTAGTTAACGGTGGAGAGCTTGAAAATAGAGGGATTGAACTTGGCTTAAATGCTTTGGTAATGGAAAAAGATGATTTTTCTTGGAATGCCAACTTAAAGTGGTGGAAAAATAAATCTGAGATTACTCAATTGGATGTGCCATCATTTACAAATGGTGGATTTGCCGCATCTTTAGGGACATTTTTGATTCAAGAAGGCAAGAGCGCAACCCAAATTGTAGGAACATATAATCCCGCAGATTTTACTGCCGAGGAGATTGCTCGTAGAGATCCTGAGGGAGATGGTTTCTTTGTATACGGGAATGCAGAGCCAGATTTTCAAATGTCATGGTATAATGAGATCAGTTATAAGAATTTTGACTTCACATTCTTATGGCATTGGAAAAAAGGTGGTGACAATATTAATTTAACTACTTTACTGTATGATTTAGCTGGAACAACATGGGACTATAACGACACTGGCCTTGACCCTAATGGGCAGCTTTCAAATGGAGATTATAGAGCTAGTCAGGCATTTGTTAATCCAGATCCAGTAATTGAAGATGCAGGTTATTTAAAATTAAGAGAAATCGGTTTGTTCTATACGTTACCTGATGGCTTAATTAAATATGCAAGTAAGATTCGAGTGGGTGTTTCTGGTCGAAACCTAATCAATATTTTTGATTATAATAGTTACGACCCTGAAGTATCTAATTTTGGAAATAATGTATTAGCCAACAATGTTGAGGTAACACCTTATCCGTTATCTAAGTTCATTAACTTCCATTTAAATGTTAACTTTTAAAAAGAAATTGATATGAAAAATATAAAGATCACATTTCTATTGTTATTGGCTATGGCAGTCAATCTTAGTTGTGAGTTAGAAGAAATTGAGAACCCAAATGCTCCAACGGTGAGCAGTTTTGAAGATGGAGCAAGTGCTGCCGATATACAGTTGTTGGCAACTGGTTTGGAGGCTATAATGCGAAATGACTTGGCTTTTCACTATGATACGGTGAGTATACTTGGAAGAGAGTATAATGACCTTACGGGAGTTGATCCCAGATATACGGGCGAAATTTTAAAAGGCCCTTTAGACAATAATGGATTTTTAACGACACGTGCTTACGCGGCATGGTATAAGGTTGTTCAGTCAGCTAATGTTTTAATTGAGGCTGTTGAAAATTCTGTTGCTGGTTTTAGTGATGGAGATAAGAATAATTATTACGGTTATGCTAAGACTCTAAAGGCTTACGCATTATTAATGGTAGCTAATCGACAATTTGATAACGGAATACGCTTAGATACAGCAGACCCTGACAATCTTGGACCATTTGTTGATTATGATGCAGCATTAGCTGGTATTTTAAGTTTACTAAATGAAGCAAGTTCCGATTTAGCTTCAGGCTCTGATAATTTCGTTGCGTTAAGTTCTGGTTTTGCTGGTTTTGATACATCGAGTACTTTTAATCAATTCAATAGAGCTATTGCTGCGAGAGTAGCTTTGTACCAAGGCAATATGGGTATGGTGATTTCAAACTTAAACGATTCTTTTTACGATCTAAACGGAGATTTATTTAATGGCCCAGCCCATGTTTTTGGATTAACAGGTAATGATATTGTAAATGCTCAATTCCATGTACCGCTTCAATCTGGTCAAGAATTTATGTTAACTAATGATTGGATCGCAGATGCTGAAGCTGGAGATATGAGAGTTGCAGAAAAAGCTATTGAGTTACCAGGAGGCACCATGTTCGATGGCTTAACTGCTACACACCAAATTGCAGTGTATGATAGTAATACTGCACCAGTTTATCTTATACGAAATGAAGAATTGATTTTGATGTTTGCGGAAGCGAGTATAGGTACATCAAATGCAGATGCCGTGGCAGCAATAAATGTAGTTCGAAACGCAGCAGGATTGGGTGATTGGATGGGAGATGATACAGATAACAATGAAATATTGTTAGAGGTTCTAAATCAAAGACGATATTCATTAGTGGCTGAAGGCCATAGGTGGATTGATTTAAGACGTTTAGGGCTTTTAAATGATGAATTTGCTCCATTAGAACGTGCAGGAGACAATCACATAGATGCCTTCCCTACACCGTTTACAGAAAACCAGAATTAATATTCATTATATGTTTTAAAAAGAGTTTCAATTTTGAAGCTCTTTTTTTTATGCCTAAAAGAAAACCCCAACAGATGTCGGGGCTTTCCAGCTATTAACCAAATGCGCCAATAGGCGTCTTCGATTATCGTTATGCGGTTTGTAGTTCTTCTTTCGCTTCAGAATTAGAACTGAATTTTGTTCTTAACCACATCTTAAATCGTGTGATGATGTAAAACAATATAGGAACTACAATTAAGGTCAGGAACGTAGCAATTAGCAATCCATAGATGACCGTCCATGCTAATGGACCCCAAAATATAACATTATCACCACCCATATAAATATTCGGGTTAAAATCTGAGAACAGGGTGAAGAAATTTATATTAAGACCTATAGCTAAAGGAATTAACCCGAAAATGGTTGTAATGGCGGTCAATAGAACAGGACGTAAACGTGCTTTTCCGGCTTTGACTATACTTTCAAATAAATCTTCTTTTGTAAGATACTCATCTTTTTCTAATCCGAGTTCGTTTTTCTTTCGGTCTATAAGCAACTGCGCATAGTCTAAAAGTACTACGCCGTTGTTGACTACAATACCTGCCAGAGAAATAATCCCCACCATAGTCATCATAATCACAAAAGGTTTCCCTGTGATAACTAGACCTCCAAATACACCGATTAAACTTAGAAATATGGCCAACATAATAATTGTTGGTTTTGAAACCGAGTTGAATTGGAAAATGAGGATAAAGAATATCAGTAATAATCCAGTGCCGAAAGCACCCATCAGAAAGGCCATTTGCTTGTTTTGTTCCTCTATTTCTCCGGTATAATCGACATTTATGGTCTCTGGAATGCCTTTATAACTTTGCATTTCTTCTTGAATTTGAGCCACAACCGCTGCGGGGTTATATCCGGGTTCAAGAGAAGAATATACGGAGACTACACGTTTGGTGTCTTTGTGCTTAATGGCACTATAGCCCGAATTGTTTTTTTGTTTTGCCACAGCAGATAATGGAATCTCTTTAATCTGTCCTGTATTGTCCCTAAATGTGATATTCTGATTAAATAATGCACTAGTATTGTATCTTAAATCCTCATTAAAGCGGACATAGATATCAAAATCATCACCGTCTTCTTTATAGATACCAGCTTTTGACCCAAAAATTGAATTTCGTAATTGTTGCCCTACCTGTGCAGCACTGACACCCAATTCACCAGCCTTTTCACGATCAACTTCAACAAGCATTGTTGGCTTGTCTTTGTTGACATCGATTTTAAGTTCGTCAATGCCAGCGATATTTTTAGAATTAATGAATTCTCGCATTTGTTCAGCCGTTGCAATCAATTGATTGTAGTCTGGCCCTTCGAGCTCGATATTTACCGGTGGTCCAGCAGGTGGTCCGTTGGCATCTTTTTCAACAGAAATAAGAACGCCTGGATATATCCCTGATAAAGCCTGTTGAACTTTTTTTCGAAGTTCTTCACTATCTTCAAACTCCCTAAACATACCACTGTCTTTTGGACGCCTGTACTTAAATTCTCGCATCGAAGCCGTAATCTTGGCTTTATGAGGCATTTCGGCAGCTGAACCTCCGTCCGTTTGAGGGTTACCTGCTCCTTCTCCGACTTGTGAGACAGCACTTTCTACTAGAAAGTTATTGCCATTATTTATATATTGATTCTGATTGATAACATCATAGACCCGTTTTTCTATTTGCTTGGTAATGGCATTGGTTTTCTCAATGGATGTTCCTTCCGGGTATTCTATGTAGACAATGATTTGATTCGGCTTATTTTCCGGGAAGAATTCAAATTTGGTGCGTTGTGTCATCAAAGAAACAATGAAAATTCCGAATGTAGCAAACAGCAATATAAATGTACCAATACTCAATATGTAAGGCCACTTTTTACTCAACGCACCTCTTAGTCGTTTTTCATACCAATTTTCTAAATTGACCAAAGCCTTAGTTTGAAAATTATTGGCAGCGCCTCTCAAAAATAAACGGTATACCCAAAGCATAATAGCGGTAAAGATCATTGCAGTTCCAAGTCCACGATAGGTGCCTCCAAAAATGAGTATAAGAACACCAATAGCAGCGACAATGATTGTCGTTTTTATGATTTGCTTTAGTGGCATTTCCTTGTCTTCGGTTTTCATGAACTGAGATACCAATACGGAGTTAAAGAAAATGGCGACGAATAATGAGGAGCCCAAAACAATGGAAAGTGTTATTGGTAATATCTTCATAAACTCTCCCATGATGCCAGGCCATAAACCTAGAGGTACAAAAGCTGCAACTGTCGTCAATGTAGAAATGATAATTGGGAATGCAATTTCACCAATTCCTTTTTTGGCGGCTTGTATTCGAGATAGACCTTCTTCGTCCATTAATCGGTATACATTTTCAACAACTACGATACCATTATCCACAAGCATACCAAGACCCATCACCAGTCCGAATAAAACCATGGTATTTAAGCTATAGCCGATGAGGTTTAATATCATAAGCGACATAAACATGGACATTGGTATGGCAAACCCAACGAATAAGGCGTTTTTAAATCCTAGGAAAAACATAAGGACGGTAACCACGAGAATAACCCCAAATATAATATTGTTGACCAAATCATCTACCTGACCAATAGTTACGGAAGATTGGTCATTTGTAATGCTTACCTCTAAGTCTTTAGGGAAAACATTGTCTATAGCATTGTTTACTATAATTTCGATCTGCTCTGCAGCGGCTACCATATTTTTACCCGCCCGTTTTTTTACGTCGAGCATTACTACAGGTTTACCTGATTTACGCGCAAATGTTGTTTTGTCCTCTTCCTTAAACGTAACATTGGCAATATCCTTTAAGTAAATGGCATTACCATTTTCAGCTTTAACAACAAAATTTTCAAGCTCGCTAGGGGATTCAATTTCACCTAAAACGCGAATCGTGCGACGCTGACCGCTAGCAATAAGGTTTCCGGCAGACATGGTCATATTTCCATTTTGAATAGCACCCAAAACATCATTGAAGGTGACTTTGGCCGCCATCATTTTATAAATGTCTACGGCAACTTCAACTTCTTTGTCTTGCGCCCCTCGAATATCTGCTTTTTTGATTTCAGATAAGTCTTCAATTTCATCCTGAAGGTATTCTGCATATTCCTTCAATTTTTCAACTGGATAATCGCCTGAAATATTAATGTTTAGAATTGGCATTTCTTCAGACATACTCAATTCAAACACATCGGGTTCTACTTTAGCACCATTAAAGGTTGGCCAATCCTCACTTGAGGTTTCACTTTCAATTTCGTCCTTAACCTTTTGCTTGGCTTGTTCAACAGTGATATTTTCATCGAACTCTGCAATCACAATACTGTAATCTTCTTGTGAGGTTGACGTAATTTCAACAAGATTACTAACCGTTTTTAGTTGGTCTTCTAACGGATCCGTGACCAGCTTTTCAATATCCTCAGCCGTATTTCCAGGATAAACTGTGCTGATGTAGATTTTGGTTTCATTGACCTCAGGAAAGTTCTCTCTTGGCATGCTGAAGAAAGCAGATATCCCTAAGTAGAAAAAGACCAAAATTAACACATACATCGTGGTTTTGTTATTGATTGCCCACGAGGATAGCGCAAATTCCTTATCGATGTTTTTTTTCTTGTTAGTCATTGGTTGCCTCGTTTTGATAGTTGATTACTTCCACCGACTGCCCATCCCTTACACTTCTCGCACCTTCCTGAATTATCTCATCACCCTCATTGAGACCCTTAAGAATTTCAATCACGTCACCTTGCGTACGTCCAGTTTCAACTATGACACGTTTAGCTTTTCCTAAGTTGTCCTTACCTTTTCCATTGACGACGTAAACGTATTGTTCGCCTTCAGCATTTTCTGAAATGACACTCTGTGGAATTAAAATTGCATTCTCGTTAGTGTAGTCGTTAATTTTGAGTCGAGCTGTGAGATTAGGTTTTATACTATTGTCTTTGTTTGGCAAATCAATCTCTACCTGGTACGTTCTGTTCGCAGGATTAATGAAATCACTGGTTTGACGGATTTTGGTGTTGATTGTTTTTCCCAAAACAGGAATACTCACTTCAACCGTTTTCCCCTTCGTGACATCAGTAACATAACGCTCTGGCACCTCGGTTTCAACGTACATATCATTGAGGTTAACGATACGCATCAATGGTGTTTGGCCAGCGCCTACAACACTCCCTTGTTCGGTTATAATGTCATCAATGGTTCCTGAAAATGGTGCTCTAACTGTGGTTTTTCCTATCTGTTGTTGTAATTGGTTAACGGCAGCTTGCTGTGCTTCATAATTAGATTTAGCTTGAAGAAACTGAATTTCACTCCCAATTTTTTGATCCCATAGTCGTTTTTGACGTTCGTAAGTGGTTCTGGCCAAGTCTGCCTGAATTTTTATTTGCGCCAACTGCTGTCCTAATCCTCCATCATCTACTTTTGCTAGCAATTGACCTCTATTGACGCGCTGTCCTTCTTTTACATAGACTCTCGTCAAAATACCACTGTATTCAGGTGTTATCGTCAAAAGATCACGGGTTGTGACATTACCCTGTAATTCCAAATAATGATTAAATACTTCAGGTTTTACTGAAACCGTGGTTATTAGCGGTACATTCTTAGTGCTATCTAAAGCTTTTATGCGGTCATCTAACTGCTTTAGCTGTGTCGCTAAGGCTTGCTGTTGGCTGACCAATTCGCCACGTTTTTTTCGGATAGTTTCCAAATTTTCAGACGCTAGTACAGTATCTAGATCATTGTTGTTTTCGCCTGAACAAGACACTAATATCAATGCTGTAAGAGCGCTGTATAATATATGTTTCATTGGTGTTGGTGTTTTAATTGTTTGGTAGATTAAGAGCCGTTTCTAACTCTGTTTTTTGATTGATGACGGCGAGCATCGCCTCTAAATATTCGTTTTGAGCTGTGTATAATTGCAATTGCGCTTGGCGGAGTTCAAAACTAGACCCTATGCCTTCAAAAAATTTGGTTTGGTTTTTCGCTTCTATGCGTTCTGCCAATTGAAGGTTGTCCTTTTTGATTTCAAAATCTTCAATAGCGAAACGGTAATTGCTTCGTGCTGTTTCAATTTGAAGTAAGGTCTGCTGTTCAACATCCGATAGGTTCAATTGTGACTTTTCAAGATTGATTTTGGCACGTTCTGTCTTTGCGGCTCGACCTCCAGAGCTGAAAATAGGGACGTTTAAATTCAGACCAAAAGACGAAAATCCTGCCCAGCGCTGGTCGCTATTAAAAAAGGTAAAGTCGTCACTAAAACCGAGATAGCCACCGTTGAGGTAGGCCGCCAATCTTGGAAGTGCTTTACTTTTTTCTAGCTTAACCAAAAGCTCCTTGGATTTTACATCGTTTTCAGCAATTTTATAATCAATAGTATTCTCTATTGAAGTCCGCGCATTGAGGAGTTCTAAAGACACAAAATCTTCAGACAGTGTTTCCAAGGAATCCGTTAATGAGACATTGGTATTTAAGTCAATTCCCAAGGTAATATTGAAAAGCTGTAAACTTATTTTTTTTAAGCGTGTGGCATTATTCAAAAGACTTCCTAAACCAGCCAAGGTAATTTGAAGTTGCTCTACACTTTCTTCTTCGCCCAATCCATTTTCATAAATCTTTCGGGTTTCATCCAGATTTTGTTGAAGTACATCACGATTATTAATTAAAATGGCTTCACTTTCTTGAGCCAACAATACGTTGCCGTAAGCGTTAATGACGGCTTTTCTAATTTCGAGATCGGTCTTTACTTTGGCGTTTTCAGAAATTTCCAAAAAGACTTTTGAAGCTTGAAGGCCAACGATGTAAGAGCCATCAAACAATAGTTGGTTTAATTGGGCTGTTGCATTAACGCTTTGTTTTGCTCCAAAAACAATTTCTGAAAATCCATCTCGTGTTTGCGGAGAACCATTTGCAGTTAAATCGAAAAATTCTTCCACAGTGTTTATTGTACTTTGTCTGTTGTCAAAGAACGCATTAGGTACAACGGACACCTGTTGCTTTAAAAAGTTTTGATAATTGGCTGAAAAATCCACTTGGGGTAGACCCGTCGCTATGGTTTCCCATTGTTGTTTTTCGGCGGCGTCAATATCTAACTGCGCACTTAGCGCCATTCTACTATTGGCTAAGGCAAAGTCAATTGCTTCTTGCAAGGAAAAGCGTGTGGCATAATCTTGTGAAAACCCAAAGGAGCTCAAAAGTACCAGTAGGACAACGCTAATTTTAATTTTTGTCATTGGTCACTATAGTTGATTTGTTGATGAAATTATTGAGTATGGCCATACCGTCTTGTGTGATAATGGCTCGTAAATGATATTCTAAAAAGCTTTCCATAAGGTATTCCATGGCGTATTGGGGTTGCGGAAAAATGGTCTCATCCTTAATGCCGGTCATACCGTTAAAGTAGAGTCGGGAAATAAAATCAAAATCAATGTTAGATCTAAACACGCCCATCTCAACACCGCGTTTAAGACTGTCTTTAACGGAGTCGTGCATTTTCTCGAATTGCTTTTCGCGTAAGCGCAAATAAATCTCTGGATAGTATTTTTTAAGTTGAAATTGAGGTGAAGCTTTTTCGTTTTTCAAATGCATCATCACAAACATCTTAATATCGTAGAGTTCTTCAATAGGGTTTTGAGACGTGTCACAAATATGGTCGATGCCGTCACAGATATTTTCAAACAGATGAAATGTAACTGCCTCTACTAACTTCGTTTTGTTGGGAAAATGAACGTAAATCGTTTTTTTAGACATGCCTAACGCATTGGCAATATCATCCATCGTTACACTCTTAAAACCAAGTGTAAGAAACAGCTCCGTTGACTTATCTATTATCTTTTCTTTCATAATGGACTGCAAAAATACGCATGGAAACTTTAAAAACATTAAAAGTTTCCTAAGTTTTATAAATTTTTTAACATTGAAAACTGAATTTTAAAGTCAGTTGAAATCTTATTTTTGTGGTATGTACAACATCCAACACTATCAACAGGGTTTTCTAGAATATCTTAAGCAATACACCATTGACAGAGAACCCAAAAACCTTTACGAACCCGCAAATTATATATTGAATTTAGGTGGTAAACGTCTTCGGCCTGTTTTGGCATTGATGGCTTGCGATTGTTTTGGAGCCAATTATAAAAAGGCGTTGGATGTGGCTTTGGCTATTGAGGTGTTTCATAATTTCACATTGGTGCATGATGATATTATGGACGCTGCCCCATTGAGACGTGGCAAAACAACGGTACATAAAAAGTGGGATGAAAACACGGGTATTTTATCGGGTGACGCCATGCTCATTATGGCTTATCAATGTTTGGAGAGCTATGAGCCAACGATTTTCAGTGCGTTAACGAGGTTGTTCAGTAAAACGGCTTTGGAGGTCTGTGAAGGCCAGCAGTACGATATCGATTTTGAAACACGACAAGACGTTTCAATCATTGAATACCTAAAGATGATTGAATACAAAACGGCGGTTTTGGTCGGTGCGACCATGCAGATGGGCGCACTTGTTGCAGGTGCTTCAAACGATTCTCAAAAAGCGATTTATGACTTCGGAAGATTCCTCGGAATAGCCTTTCAACTACAAGATGATTATTTGGATACTTTTGGGAATCCTGAAACTTTCGGCAAACAGGTCGGAGGTGATATTATTGAAAACAAAAAAACCTATTTGTATTTAATCGCCCAACAAAATTTGAGTGCAACAGATGCCGATAGATTGAATGTACTTTTCAAAACCCAACCTGAAGACCCTTCACAAAAAATTGAATTAGTCAAAGCTTTATTTGAAAATTCTGGTGCAAAATCTGAAATTTTAAAAGCCGTTGAAAACTATACGAAGCAAGCTTTTGAGGTGTTGAAGAGGCTGAATATTTCAGAAGAAAACAAAGCGGTGTTGAAGCGTTTTGGGCAGGAGTTGATGGGACGCTCTGTTTAATTGGTTATTTTGATTGAAGTCAAGTTATTGTGTAAAACTCAAAGCGTTTAATTTTACTCTAAGTAAATTTTATGTATCTTCATAAATTAAAGAGAAGTCATGGGAGCGCCAGAATTGAGAGATAAATTAATACGCATCATTAAAACGTCTGATGAGAAGTTTTTAAGAATGGTGAATGCTTTGCATATGCATTATGCTAATGATGAAACTACGGATTTCTATGGAGAACTTCCTCATGAAATTCAAGATATTTTAATGGAGAGCCGAGCTCAAGCTCAACGTGGCGAAACACGACCGCATGCCGATGTGATGCAGGAATATCGTGAAAAGTATGGTATTGCGCGTTAAGAAAAATGACCGTAATTTGGACACCTACCGCGGAAATCACATTTGCTGAAGAATTGGCAATTATAAGTAATCAATGGACTATTATAGAATTGACGAATTTCATTGATTTGGTAGATGATTTTGTTAGAAAGTTGGAATCTGGGGTCATTGAAGGAAAAATATCGGCCAAAACTAACATTTATTCATTTGTAATATCTAAACAAACCACCTTATATTTTGATGTCCATACGGATACTAAAATTATACAGCTACTCTTATTTTGGAACAATAAAAGAGACCCCAAAACCTTGAAAAAGTTAATCGACCGTTTTTAATTTTTAAATTATTCGAGTTGGAAAGAAGTTTAAAAGAACACCCTAACAAAAGGTAAAAACGCCGAGTTGTAAATACTTCGGTTTTCGTCGTAGAGTATATCATATCGTATCCCAAAAGTCACATTATTAGTGCTATAACCAATGCCCATAAATAGTGCAGGATAATAATAGGAATCGTCATTATTATTGGGGTCAAAAAAACCATCTTCAAAATTCCGGTTAATAAATAGGTTTTCAAACTCTGCGGATAACTGAATTTCATTTATGGGATTCACTAAAGTGATAATACTTGCGCCAAAAACAGTAGAATTAAATACATTTTTTTGAGAGCTATATGAAGCATTTAAACCAAGGCCCGTTGCAACTGTAGGGTTAAACCGATAAATGGCAGAAGGCGCCAATGTGCCACTAAAAAAACCATCACCAAAGTTAAGGCCTATGCCACCACCAAACTGAACATTGTTCCAAAAATTATTGGCTTCCGCATTGTTATTCTGACTGTTTACAACGTTCGAAAAACAAATAAAAAGCGTCAAAACGAAACCTATTTTCCTTAAATGAATCTTCATGGTTTTTTAAATTTAAATAGTGCTTTAGAGCGCGTTATAAATATACTAAAATAAGGACTCTTAATGTCAAAAGTTGTACTTTTGCTTTGTTGAAACGAAACCGTCTCAAATAATAAAATGGATAAATATTCCTTTCTTAACGCAGCACATACAGCCTATTTTGCTGATTTATACGAACAATATTTAAAGAACCCCGATAGTGTAGAACCGAGTTGGCGCGCTTTTTTTCAAGGCTATGACTTTGGCTCAGAGTCTTACGGCATGGATGGTGAAATAATAGAGGGCGTGGAAACGCAGATTCCGGGACACGTTCAAAAGGAGTTTCAGGTCGTTCGTCTTATCGATGGTTATCGCAGCCGAGGACACTTGTTTACCAAGACCAATCCGGTTAGAGCACGACGACAGTATGCGCCTACACTAGAGATTCAGAATTTTGGATTGAGCGCTTCAGATTTAGGGACCGTTTTTTCTGCCGGTGAAATTCTAGGGATAGGCAAAGCTACTCTTCAAAATATTGTTGACCATCTAGAACGCATTTATTGTGATTCTATCGGTGTGGAATATATGTATATCCGTAAACCCGAAGAGATTCAATGGATTCAGAATAAACTAAATATCAACGATAACCAGCCGAAATTTTCAAACGAAACAAAGAAAACCATTCTTAAGAAGTTGAATGAAGCAGTATCGTTCGAAAACTTCTTACATACCAAATATGTTGGTCAAAAACGTTTTTCTCTTGAAGGAAATGAATCTTTAATTCCTGCGCTAGACGCCATGATTGAAAAGGCGGCTGAGCTAGGCGTTAAAGAATTTGTTATGGGTATGGCCCACCGTGGGCGACTAAGTACCCTAACCAATATATTCGGAAAGTCGGCCAAGGATATTTTTAGTGAATTTGATGGTAAAGATTACGAAGAAGCTGTTTTTGATGGGGATGTAAAATACCATCTTGGCTGGACGAGTAGCCGAGAAACAGATTCGGGTAAAAATATTCACCTAACCATCGCCCCAAATCCGTCGCATTTAGAAACTGTCGGTGCAGTTGTAGAAGGTATAACCAGGGCAAAACAAGACAGTACATCTATTGAAGATGCCTCTCAAGTACTACCAATTGTAGTTCACGGTGATGCGGCCATTGCCGGTCAAGGCTTGGTTTATGAGATTGTGCAAATGGCGCAGTTAGATGGTTACAAAACCAACGGTACGGTACATATTGTGGTGAACAATCAAATTGGATTTACCACAAATTATTTAGATGGTCGCTCAAGTACCTATTGCACAGACGTGGGGAAAGTGACATTGTCACCAGTTTTACACGTTAATGCCGATGATGCCGAAGCCGTAGTGCATGCCACGCTTTTTGCATTGGATTTTAGAATGCAATTTCAGCGCGATGTGTTTATCGATTTGTTAGGCTACAGAAAATATGGTCATAACGAAGGTGATGAACCAAAATTTACACAACCGTTACTCTACAAAGCCATTTCAAAACATAAGAATCCAAGAGATATTTATGCAGAGAAATTATTGGCAGAGAATGTAATTGATAACGACCACGTTAAGAAGATTGAACAAGCCTATAAAGATAAGCTCGAAGAAAAATTAGACGCCTCTAGAAAAGAAGATAAAACGGTCATTACCGCTTTTATGGAAGAGGACTGGAAGGATTTCCCTAGAGCAACGGAGGTTGAAATGATGCAACCGGTAGATACAACAGTCGCAAAAGCAGATTTAGCTTCTATTACCAAAATCATTTCAAACTTACCGAAGGATAAAAAGTTTATAAGAAAAATACAGCGTTTGGTAGAATCTCGCCAAACCATGTTTGACGAAGACCGATTAGATTGGGCTATGGCCGAGCATTTGGCTTATGGCACCTTGCTTAAGGAAGGTTACGGCGTTCGTATATCTGGTCAGGATGTAGAACGAGGGACTTTTAGTCACCGACACGCCGTGGTTAAAGTTGAGGACAGCGAAGAGGAAATCATTCTCCTAAAGGACATAGATGACAAGCAAGGTGAGTTTAATATTTATAATTCTCTGCTTTCAGAATATGGGGTCGTTGGTTTTGATTATGGTTACGCCATGGCAAAGCCGAAAACCTTGACCATTTGGGAAGCACAGTTTGGGGATTTCAGTAATGGCGCCCAAATTATGATAGACCAGTACATCTCTTCAGGCGAAGATAAATGGAAAACCCAAAATGGTTTAGTGATGTTATTGCCTCATGGTTATGAAGGTCAGGGCGCGGAGCATTCTTCTGCGCGTATGGAGCGATACCTTCAACTTTGCGCAAAGGATAATATGTATATGGCCGATTGTACAACGCCAGCAAATATGTTCCATTTGTTACGTCGCCAAATGCTGTCGACCTTTAGAAAACCATTGGTGGTATTTACGCCGAAAAGTTTGTTGAGGCATCCGAAAGTTGTGTCTACGGTTGAGGAATTTGCCAATGGAAGCTTTAAAATGGTTTTGGATGATGATGGCGTAGAAACAAAAGATGTAAAAACGCTGGTATTCCTTACCGGAAAGTTTTATTACGATTTAGATGAACAGCGCGAAGAGTTAAAACGCAAAGACATTGCCTTTGTTAGAATAGAGCAGTTGTTCCCATTACCGATTGAAGACTTAGAAGCTATTTTGAAAAAATATCCAAATGCCGACGATGTGGTATGGGCCCAAGAGGAACCTCGGAATATGGGGGCTTATGCACATATGTGGATGCATTGGGATAAAGTAAAAACTTTTAGAGTGGCAAGTAGACGTCCTTATGGCGCGCCTGCGGCAGGAAGCTCAACACGTTCAAAAGCAAGACACCAAGAAGTCATGGACTTTGTCTTTGACAAAACAAAAAATAACCAACGATAATTAAAGTATCCGCATAAATAAGTTTATACGATGATTTTAGAAATGAAAGTGCCTTCTCCAGGCGAATCAATTACAGAAGTAGAAATTGCAGAATGGTTAGTAGAAGATGGGGATTATGTAGAAAAGGACCAGGCCATCGCAGAAGTCGATAGTGATAAAGCAACCTTAGAATTACCTGCTGAAGCTAGTGGTACTATTACTCTTAAAGCCGAAGAAGGTGATGCCGTTGCCGTAGGAGCAGTTGTTTGTCTTATTGACACAGAAGCTACTGCGCCAGAGACTGATACCTATAGCGGTGGAGATGAAGGTGGGAATTCTGACGATGTTGCTTCCGAAATGAAGAAAAAGCATGAGTCAACGCCTAACACCACAGACCATAAAAAAGCTCCTGCACCAACAGATAAAACCTATGCATCAGGAACTCCAAGTCCTGCGGCGAAGAAAATATTAGACGAAAAAGGAATTTCTGCCACGTCTGTTTCTGGAACTGGGAGAGACGGTAGAATCACCAAGGATGATGCGGTGAATGCTGTACCATCTATGGGAACACCAACAGGTGGTAATCGTGGAACATCGCGTAGCAAAATGTCTATGCTACGTCGTAAGGTTGCCGAGCGTTTGGTAGAAGCTAAAAATACGACGGCTATGTTGACCACCTTTAACGAGGTGGACATGTCGCCAATTTTTGAACTGCGTAAACAATACAAAGAGGACTTTAAGGCTAAGCACGGTGTAAGTCTTGGTTTTATGAGTTTCTTCACTTTGGCAGTGGTGAGAGCATTGAAACTTTATCCTGCAGTAAATTCCATGATTGATGGAAAAGAAATGCTGAGCTATGATTTTGTAGATATTAGCATTGCAGTGTCTGGCCCAAAAGGACTGATGGTGCCTGTTATTCGAAATGCAGAGAATTTATCGTTCAGAGGTGTTGAATCTGAAGTAAAACGCCTGGCCATTAGAGCAAGAGACGGACAAATCACTGTAGATGAAATGACAGGTGGTACATTTACCATTAGTAATGGAGGCGTTTTTGGTAGTATGCTATCCACGCCAATTATCAATCCGCCACAGAGTGGTATTTTAGGCATGCATAACATTGTTGAGCGTCCAGTGGCTATTGATGGAAAAGTTGAGATTAGACCAATAATGTATGTGGCTTTATCATATGACCACAGAATTATTGATGGTAAAGAGTCCGTAGGTTTCTTAGTTGCAGTTAAGGAAGCTCTGGAAAATCCAACGGAATTATTGATGAATAATGATGTTAAGAAGGCTTTGGAAATGTAATCCATCACCCATCACAGAAAAGAAAAGCGCAATTTAGACCAAATTGCGCTTTTTTATGCTCTTAACTAAAAGAGCAAACTAACTAAATTAACTAAAGAATCATTTAACTTGTGAAGTTCACTAAAATGTTAGCCGTAATTATGGCTACTGAACTTATAATTAATAGAACAAAGAATATTTTATCATTTTTACTCATATCTCGCATATTTTTTGGGATTTGAATAAAAAGGCTTAAGACTAGGTTCGGTCCAAAGCCTTTTTTAACTCAAAGGGGCATCGATTAATAGCTTTGTAAAATTGCATATAAAATCAACACGACACAATACGTAGTTCTACGTATATTTTAAAAAAGATGCTAGGCGAAACGCGTTTTTTTTCGACGAACAGCAATGGCAACAAAAAACCCCGAGCAGGCGCTCGGGGTACATCAATCCTTTCGGATTAATCAATAGCTGTTATTTTACCCTATATAATTAAAATAACATTATAAATATCTGTAATATAAATAGATAAAACAAAGGCATTACTGCTAAAGTCATGTAATTTAACATTAATTTAATACTACATAACTTACGAAAAAAAAACTCCAGTTGTCGCCAACTGGAGTTTAATCCCTTTTGATAAATTAATAGCTGTTATTTACCCTAAAATTTAAATAACACTTCAAAGGTGCGTATAATTTTGAAGGATTCCTATACGTAGTTCTACGTATTTTTTAAAAATTTTTCAGTTTGTTTAGCAAAAAGAATAAGGCTTGTTGGTGATGAATCTAGTTTTAGCTTAGACCTGATGGTGCTTTTGTGTTTTTCAACCGTTCTATCTGAGATAAACAAAATATCTGCAATCTTCTTCGCTGTTCTGTTTTGTCCCACAAGCCTCAAAATTTTCGATTCAGTATCAGTAAGTAATGCTAATTCTTCAGGAGGGGTTTCAGCTTCGATAAAATCTTCGAGCTCTGGGCTAAAATAGGGGTCATTATTACTCATGGCTTCTATACAAATCTCAATTTCATCAAGCGCAAATTCCTTTAGAATATAGCCATAGATGTTATAGGTCAGTGCTTTTTTATAGAAAGTTTCATCCTTTTCAAATGTAATTAGGGCAATTTTTGTTTCAAGGTTTAGGGAGTCGCAAATTTCAGCGACTTCTAAGCCCGTTAAAAATGGCATTTGTATATCTAGGATGGCAATGTCTGGCTTTAATTCTTTAATTAACTCTAAGGCATCACGTCCATTTTTGGCGCTGGCAACAACATTGTAGTTGTTTTCTTTGAGAAAGTCTTCTAAGCCTTTGAGTATAAGTGGGTGGTCGTCAGCTATTAAAATAGAAGGCGTCATAATGTGCTATTAATTCATCGTTGGACGACTAAAATAAAAAAATCAAATGGTTTGTGCTATTTAAGATAGAGGTACTTTTTTTCGTAATCAATAATGGCATTTCCTAGCCTTAAAATGTCAGCGCCCAAAATACCATCAACACGATTTGAACCATGCAGAATCAATCCTTCATTAACGTGGTCTAGATTGAACAGCACCAAGGACACATCTTCGGTTTTCCACTTACCGATGGTCACGGTATTGCCTTCCGCAACTTTGGTCATTAAATCCGAAGCTCCGGCACCAACCGCTTTGATATCTGATGCTTCTGCTTTAAGAAGAAATTGTTCAGCCATTTCAAAACCCAAACAGCTATTGGAAGCGCCTGTATCTAAAATAAATCGCCCTTTTATACCATTTAGTGTAGCGGTGACTTCAAAATGATTGGTTTTGGTTAGTTTTAGCTTTCGTCTTTTATACCCTCGTTCGGTTAAGAAGTCCTTAAGTAATGTCATCCATCTATTTTTTGTAAATATAAGTCGCTAAACATTTACTTTTGCGCTATGATTATTACAGATACGCACACCCATTTGTATAGTGAAGCTTTTGACGAGGACCGTGACGCCATGATGCGACGTGCGCTGGACGAAAATATCACCCGGTTTTTTATTCCAGCAATTGATTCTACGTACACTGAAGCAATGTTTCAGTTAGAAAAAGATTATCCCGAAAACGTATATCTAATGATGGGCTTGCACCCCACACACGTTAAACCCGAAACTTATAAAGGTGAAATGACGCATGTTGAAGCGCAATTAGCATCGAGAGACTTTATAGCAATAGGAGAAATTGGAGTAGACTTGTATTGGGACCAATCAACATTGCAATTACAGCAAGAGGCTTTTAGATATCAAATTCAACTAGCGAAGAAATACCAATTACCGATTGTTATTCACTGCCGGGATGCTTTTGATGAGGTCTTTGAAGTTTTGGATGCCGAAGCTGATGATGAGTTATTAGGAATATTCCACTGCTTCACCGGAAGTTTAGAACAAGCCCAACGCGCCATAAACCTCAACATGAAACTGGGTATTGGTGGCGTAGTCACTTTTAAAAATGGAAAGATTGACCAGTTTTTAAATCAAATCGATTTGAAACATATTGTTTTGGAAACCGACTCGCCCTATCTATCGCCAACGCCATACCGAGGGAAGCGTAACGAAAGTTCATATATTATTAAGGTGTTGGAAAAATTATCCGAACTTTATAAGCGTTCAAAAGAAGAGATAGCTGAAATCACTACGCAAAATTCAAAAGACGTTTTCGGGATATGAGTAAAACCAAACCAAACATATTATTGATTTATACCGGTGGCACCATTGGTATGATTAAGGATGCGGATACGGGTGCGCTCAAGGCATTCGATTTTAAAAATATTATAAAACGCATTCCAGAGTTGAAATTATTGGATTGCCAAATAGAAACGGTTTCTTTTGAAAAACCCATAGACTCGTCTAACATGAGCCCAAAGTATTGGGTAGACATTGTAGATATTATTGAAGCACATTACGACACTTTTGATGGTTTTGTTGTTTTGCATGGTAGTGACACCATGAGTTATTCGGCATCAGCCCTAAGTTTTATGCTTCAGGGCTTGACCAAACCGGTTATTTTTACCGGAAGTCAGTTGCCTATTGGCGATTTAAGAACGGATGCCAAGGAGAACTTAATTACGACGATTCAAATGGCATCCCTTCAAAAGGAAGGAAAACCATTGATACGTGAGGTCGGGCTATATTTTGAATATAAACTCTACCGAGGTAACCGCACCACCAAATTAAATGCCGAACATTTTGAAGCCTTTGAGTCGATGAACTATTCGCATTTGGCAGAATCCGGCGTGCATCTTAATGTTAACGAAGAGACATTATTGCAAACGCATGCCAATTCAAAATTGAAAATATTTAGAAATCTTGAAACCAATGTGGGGATTTTAAAATTGTTTCCAGGTATTTCAAAACCTATTATAAAGACTATATTAAAAAGTCAATTGATTAAAGGCTTGGTTTTAGAAACCTATGGTTCTGGAAATGCAACAACAGAAAAATGGTTTATAGACGAGTTGAGAAAAGCTGTAAATCGTGGTTTGCCTATTATTAATGTAACGCAATGCTCTGGAGGCGCTGTGAATATGGGACAGTATGAAACCAGTAGTCAGCTGAGAAAGATAGGTTTAGTCTCCGGAAAAGATCTCACTACCGAAGCGGCTGTGACCAAACTTATGCATGTTTTAGGGAATCCAAATCTTTACAAAAACTTTAAAGAATCGTTTGAAACGCCTATCTGTGGGGAATTGTCCTAAAATTAACGCCACAAATTTTAGGAACTAAAATTATTTTTGTTATTTCACGGACTGTAATTTTACTGAGATAAAGAGAGGTGGCCGAGTGGTCGAAGGCGCACGCCTGGAAAGTGTGTATACCTCAAAAGGGTATCGAGGGTTCGAATCCCTTCCTCTCTGCTAATTTTCCGTAGTAGTTACAATTTATTTTTTATCTTTAACACTTTAACTAATAAAATTAAGATTAAGAACAATGAAAAGATTATTTTCTATCCTAGCCATTACGTGTTTAATGGCCATCGGAACTGTTAATGCTAATGCAACAACAGTAGCGACAACGGCAACTACTGTTGCAGCGGTAACTCAAGACACAGCTGAAGAGCCAGCTGAAGAAGAATTGGGTTTTCATCAAGAATTAAAGAAACGTTTTATTGAAGGTGGCCCTGGTTTTATGGGGATTGTATTGTTATGTTTAATTCTTGGTCTAGCCATCGCTATTGAGAGAATTATCTATTTAAACTTATCTACAACCAACACTAAGAAGTTAACTCAGAACGTAGAAGATGCACTTCAGTCTGGAGGAATTGAAGCGGCTAAGGAAGTTTGTAGAAATACAAAAGGACCTGTTGCTTCTATATTCTATCAAGGTTTAGACCGTGCAGATGAAGATATTGACGCTGCTGAAAAAGCTGTTGTAGCCTACGGTGGTGTACAAATGGGACAGTTAGAAAAGAATGTATCTTGGATTTCATTATTTATCGCTTTGGCACCAATGCTTGGTTTCATGGGTACGGTAATTGGTATGATTCAAGCCTTTGATAAAATTGAAGCCGCTGGTGATATGCAACCTTCTTTAGTTGCAGGTGGTATTAAAGTAGCACTTTTAACAACGGTATTCGGTCTTATTGTGGCGATTATCCTTCAGATTTTCTACAACTATATCATTGCTAAAATAGATAGTATTGTTAACGATATGGAAGATGCTTCTATTACGTTGATGGACATGTTAGTGAGATATAAAAGAAAATAAAAGCAGATAAATATTATGCATAAAATATTAAAAATACTAGTTGCACTTCTTGGACTTGCGGGTATTATTTTCCTAGTGAGAATAATAGCTAGAGGTGATGAGGAGATCAAAGCAGCAGCAGAAGCAGGAGACTCTGCTATTGTTGACCCTATGGCATTTGTAGCATACATCATGCTTGGGTTAATATTAGCGTTTGTATTGTTCTTCGTGCTTAAGAACTTATTTACCAATACAGCAAACCTTAAGAACACATTGATTGGTGTCGGGGCATTTGTGTTGGTATTGGCCATAGCATATTTCGCCTCTGGAGGCGATGCTACACAGTACAAATTACAAGATGGTGGATTTGCTACAGACGGAACCTCACAAATGGTAGGAGCCGGTTTAGTAGCCTTTTACATCTTACTGGCAGTAGCCGCTGTGTCTATGCTATTCGCAGGAGCTAAAAAAATAATCAGTAAATAGTAAATTATGGCAAAACGATCAGCACCAGAAGTTAATGCAGGATCAATGGCTGACATTGCTTTCTTACTATTGATTTTCTTCTTGGTAACAACAACTATTGAGAAGGATAAGGGTATTCTTAGAAGTTTACCACCTATTGATGAATCACAGACCGAGCCTCCTGTTATTAAGCAGAAGAACCTTTTTACGGTAAATCTTAACTTTAGAGATCAACTTCAGGTTGAAGACGAAGAGATGGATGTAAAGGATTTAAGAGAAGCGGCCATTGCCTATTTAGATAATGGTGGTGGTACCAATGCTGAGGGACAAACCTGTGATTACTGTCAAGGTAAAAAAGACCCGTCGTCTTCGGACCATCCGGATAAAGCGATTATTTCGCTGAAGCACGATAGGGAAACTTCTTATGGTAAATATATTGAAGTGCAAAATGAATTGGTTGCAGCGTACAATTTTTTACGTGAGCGTGAAGCACAAAAACGCTACAACAGATCATTTGCTGATATGCTAGAGGAGAAGGAAAAGAATCAGTTTAAGAAAGACGAGAAGCTCAATGAGCAAATTCAGGCTATCAAGGATTTATATCCTATGAAGTTGTCTGAAGCTGAGCCGACACAAAATTAAAAAGTAACAATTATGTCAAAATTTAAAAAAGGAAAACAAGGTGACTTGCCAGCGATTTCAACGGCATCCCTTCCTGATATTGTATTTATGTTGCTTTTCTTTTTCATGGTCGCAACAGTAATGAGAGATAACAGTCTTAAGGTAAAAAATGAATTGCCAACAGCAAGTGAGATAGAAAAGCTTGAAAAAGATAGAACTATGCTCATCTACGCTGGTAAGCCAAGTGATGCTTATAAGAATGTTGGTACTGAAGCGCGTATACAAATCAATGATGATTTTGCGAGCTTAGCCGACGTTAAACCTGCTGTTTACGAATTTATCAATAAAACTCGTGAAGAGTTAAGAGAGAAAATCGTGGTAGGTTTTAAGGTCGATAAAAATACCAATGCTGGTTTGGTTTCAGATATTAAACAAGAACTTAGAGAGGCCAACGCCCTCAAAGTGATGTATTTGACTAACCAAGCTACGGAAGAGTAATATAAAATCTTAATTTAAGAAAAGCGTTATGTTAGTTCATAGCGCTTTTTTATATCCTGTCGTTTAAATTATTTGTAGTTTTAGATTATGAAACAGCTTCTTTTAGCCTTTATTGGTTTCCTTCCCTATATCGCTTTTAGCCAAGCCGATAGTTTGCAGGACAATTATGATAGATTGTACCGAGAAGACCAGTTTTACGCTTCTATTTCTTACAATTTATTGTCCGGAACTCCAGAATCCATTAAACAAAATGGGATATCTACGGGTTTTCATTTTGGATTTATAAGAGACATGCCTATTAATACGTCTAGGCGATGGGCAATTGGCTTAGGTTTTGGCGTATCTACAAACTCCTATAACCAAAACCTTCAGATTTCTGAAACTACGGAAGGCTATTCTTATGCCATAACAGATGAAGACTTAGGCAATATCACTAAAAACAAGTTCACACGCTATCTGGTGGAGTTTCCGTTTGAATTGCGATGGCGTAGTTCTTCTCCGTCCGACTATAAGTTTTGGCGGATCTATTCAGGATTTAAAGTAGGCTACTTATTATATAACACGAGTAAGTTCCGAAGCGATTTCGGAAATATTGACTTATCTAACATTGATGATTTCGAAAAATGGAATTACGGTCTAACGCTAAGCGCTGGTTATGGCACTTGGAATTTTCAATTGTATTATGGCTTAAACTCCCTTTTTGATGAATCTGCCCAACTTGAGGGCGAGCAAATAGACCTTTCTGCGATTAAGATAGGGATAATGTTTTACATTTTATAACCAATAGTTCAGAAGCAGAAGCTGAGGGAATAATCCCAAAAATGCCCCTATAATCAATTCGGAATTGGTATGCGCTTTAAGATGTAATCGGGAGGTGGCAACCGCGCCAATCACCAACATCATTAAGGCAATAGTTCCGTTGATATTAATCTGAAAGTGAATCCCAACTGCCACCGCAAACATAAAAAAGCCACATACTGCTAACATGTGGATGCTCGCCTTTACCTTTAATAAGGCCAAAATTAGGCAGGCGACGGTCGAACAGAGAATACCGATAAAGAAATAGTATAGTTCCAAAACTTCATCATAAGGAAAGACTTTAATGGCAATCATGGCAATGATAATAGCATTTACCAATAATGGAATAATACGCTCCTTGGTGCTCGATAGGTGAATGGTCTCTACCTTTTTTATAGTCTTCAATAAAAAGTACATCAAAATCGGAAGTAGAAAGGTGAGTATAAATACCGAAAACAACTTGGCATACATCAGTTCTTGAGGGATGAATAAGCGTGTTTTGTGAAAATAATAAATTACACCAAGCAAAGGCATCACAATAGGATGGAAGATGTAGGATATACTTTTTAGGATGACGTTCATACGCCGGTTTACAATTCCTTTCGTAATCGGGCAACAGGTAGATCCAATTGCTCTCGGTATTTTGCAACGGTTCTTCGTGCAATAGGATAACCTTTTTCTTTAAGGATTTTAGCCAGTTTCTCGTCGGTTAGTGGTTTCTTTTTGTCCTCTTCTTCAATGACCGTTTCAAGGATTTTTTTGATTTCACGCGTAGACACTTCCTCACCTTGATCATTGGTCATCGATTCCGAAAAGAATTCCTTTATCAATTTAGTGCCATAAGGTGTATCGACATATTTACTATTGGCTACACGAGAAACGGTTGAGACATCCATTTCAATCTCGTCTGCAATGTCCTTAAGAATCATTGGTCTTAATTGACGCTCATCACCAGTTAAAAAGTAATCCTTTTGGTAATGCATAATAGAGCTCATTGTTACAAAAAGCGTTTGCTGACGTTGACGTACAGCTTCAATAAACCATTTGGCGGCATCAAGTTTTTGCTTTATAAACATTACCGCATCTTTCTGGGCTTTGGTCTTTTCTTTAGATTCCTTGTAGCCTTTAAGCATGTTATTATACTCACGGGATACATGGAGTTCTGGTGCATTACGGCCATTTAGCGTTAACTCCAATTCGCCATCAACAATCTTAATGGCAAAATCTGGAACCACATGTTCTACCATACGGTTATTGCCCGCATAAGAACCTCCTGGTTTAGGGTTAAGACGTTCTATTTCTTCAATGGCATCTTTAAGCTGGTCTTCTGTAATACTGAATTTTTGAAGTAATTTTTTGTAATGCTTCTTAGCGAATTGCTCGAAGGCAGTATCAATGATTTTGGCGGCCAATTCAACATCAGGATGCTGTTCTTTGCGTTGTAATTGAATACTCAAACATTCTTGAAGGTCCCTGGCACCAACACCAGCAGGGTCTAATTGATGCACAATTTGAAGTACTTTTTCAACCTCTTCATCCGTAGTAAATACGTTTTGGGTAAATGCCAAATCATCGGTGATATCAGAGATTTCTCTTCGGATATATCCACTTTCATTAACACTTCCGACTAAAAAAACAGCAATTTCATATTCCTGTTCATTCAATCTGAAGGTGTTAAGTTGGTTGATTAAATGTTGTGTAAATGATGTGCCTGCGGCGTATGGTATAGATTTTTCATCGTCATCTGCACTGTAATTGTTGGCATGCGTTCTGTAATCTGGGATTTCATCGTCACTTAAGTAGTCATCAACGTTGATGTCACCCGCATCGATGGTGTCGTTGTCATCGTATTCGTCCTGAGAATTGTCAAACTCATCATAAGCGTCCTCAGCAGCGTCACTTTCCTTGCCAGTATCTAATGCCGGATTTTCTTCCAGCTCTTGTTTTAAACGCTGTTCAAAAGCCTGCGTCGGTAACTGAATCAACTTCATCAGCTGAATCTGCTGTGGCGAGAGTTTTTGAGAGAGTTTAAATTGTAAATACTGCTTGAGCATAGGGTTGTTTGTGTCTTACATTAATTTGATTCTTTAGCTAAAAATACAACTAAATATAAATAGCTCTTAAAAATAAACTGTTGTCACTTTGAGCGCAGTCGAAAGGTATTTCATATTGACAACTTTAATAGGTTTCGACTGCGCTCAACCTGACATTTAAACTATAACCAGTTCCGTATTCGGACTAGATTAAAGTTAAAAAAACAATCTAAGATTATTAATGCATTTGTAGGGTTTGTTTTGTCATTCTTTTTGACGCATTTAGAATTCTGCATTCTGAGGTGTTCGTGGATAAGGAATAACATCCCTAATATTGGTCATCCCTGTAGCAAACATCACCAAACGCTCAAATCCTAATCCGAAACCTGAATGCACCGCCGTACCATATTTTCTTAAATCTAAATACCACCAAAGTTCTTCTTCAGGAATATCTAAAGCGGCCATTTTTTCCTTAAGCACCTCCAAACGTTCTTCACGTTGTGAGCCACCTACGATTTCACCTATGCCAGGGAAAAGGATATCCATTGCGCGTACGGTTTTTCCATCTTCATTCAAACGCATATAAAATGCTTTGATATTAGCTGGATAATCAAATAAAATAACAGGGCATTTAAAGTGCTTTTCAACTAAAAACCGCTCATGTTCCGACTGTAAATCGGCACCCCATTCGTTGATTAGATATTTGAATTTTTTCTTCTTATTGGGCTTACTGTTTCGTAAAATGTCAATAGCTTCTGTATAGCTAACACGTTTAAAGTTATTATCAGTGACAAATTTGAGCTTTTCAAGTAAACGCATTGGACTACGGTCAGCTTGAGGTTTTGTCTTTTCTTCATCAAAGAGGCGATTATCTAAAAACTCTAAATCTGTTTTATTATGCTCAACAATATAAGAAATGACGGATTTTAAAAAGTCTTCAGCTAAGTCCATATTACCAGCCAAATCCATGAATGCCACTTCTGGCTCAATCATCCAAAATTCTGCCAAATGACGTGAGGTATTTGAATTCTCAGCTCTAAACGTTGGTCCAAAGGTATAGACTTTCCCTAATGACATAGCGTAGGTTTCAGCCTCTAGTTGACCAGACACGGTAAGATTTGCTTCTTTACCGAAAAAGTCTTCCTTGTAATCAACTTCTCCATCGTCATTGAGAGGTGGATTTCTTGGGTCTAATGTACTCACTCTGAACATTTCGCCAGCACCTTCGGCATCACTTCCTGTAATGAGCGGTGTATGCATATTGTAAAAGCCATTCTCTGTAAAATATTTATGTACAGCAAAAGAGGCTGATGAACATACACGCATTACTGCAGAAAACGTATTGGTTCTCGTGCGTAGATGTGCATTTTCACGTAAAAATTCGAATGAATGTTTTTTTGGTTGAATCGGATAGGTTTCCGGGTCGGAATCACCTAAAACTTCAAGCTCAGAAACTGCAATTTCAACGCTTTGGCCTTTACCTTGGCTTTCCACCAATTCACCTTTAACGTGTATCGCGGCGCCTGTTGTGATTCGTTTTAAAAGTGCTTCGTCAAAATTTTCAAAATCAACAACACACTGAATGTTATTTAAGGTAGACCCATCATTTAAAGCAATAAAGCGGTTGGCTCTAAAGGTTCTTACCCAACCTTTTATATCTACTTGTTGTAGTGTAATGTCTTGAGATAATAAGTCTGAAACGGTATATGTTTTCATAAAAATGTTAATCTTTTAAATCGTCGGGAGCGTCGCCTTCTCCGTCTTCTGGTATAATATTTATAGCTGGTTTACGTAGTGTTTGTTTGTTGGCAATACTACGTTCTAATGATAATAATAGCGAAGGCAATAATAGTAAATTAGACAACATGGCGAATAATAATGTCGCTGAAACCAATGCGCCAAGAGCTACGGTGCCACCAAAACTCGAAATGGTAAACACCGAAAACCCAAAGAATAATACTATGGAGGTGTAAAACATACTTACGCCTGTTTCACGCAAAGCGGCGTAGACAGACTTTCGTATTTTCCAGTGGTTGGCTTGCAACTCTTGTCGGTATTTGGCCAAAAAGTGAATGGTGTCGTCTACCGAAATACCAAAGGCAATACTGAAAACCAGAATTGTGGATGGCTTAATCGGTACGCCAAGGTAACCCATTAATCCGGCGGTAACCAATAATGGCAATAAATTTGGAATCAACGAGACGACAATCATTCGAAACGACCTAAACATAAAGGCCATAAAGAGCGAAATTAAAACAATGGCCAACGATAGTGAAATAACCAGATTTTTAACAAGGTACTTTGTTCCTTTTTGAAAGACCAAGGCTTTACCGGTCATTGTGACTTCGTAACGTTCTTCGGGAAAAAGTTTGTCTATTTTAGTTTGAAGGTCTTCCTCAATACGTTCCATGCGGTCCGTACCGATATCCTTCATAAACGTGGTAATCCTAGCATACTGCCCCGTACTGTCCACAAAGTTTTTTAGAAGGTCGACATCGGAGTTTGAGTTCTTTGCATAAGACAAGATGAAACTATTCTCTTGGCTGGTTGGCAATTGATAATACTTGGGATTACCATTGTAGTATGCTTGTTTAGAATACTTCACCAAACTGACCACAGATACAGGGCGAGATAATTCTGGTGTATCTAAGATTAAGTCTTCAAGCTCATTGATACGCTTTAGGGTTGCCAGTTTCATCACACCCTTTTTACGCTTGGTATCTACCATGATTTCTAAAGGCATTATACCATCGAACTCACGTTCAAAAAAGCGGATGTCCTCAAAAAATTCGGTTTTTTTCGGCATGTCTTCAATGAGGCTTCCTGATATTTTAATTTGATATATTCCAATGATACTAGCGACTAGCAACACCAGGGAAATGACGTAAATAGTAATGCGTCGGTGTTTTACCATACGCTCCATCCAATCCACAAAAGCATTAATCCAGCGTTTGTTGAGATGCTCTAAGTGTCGAGGTTTAGGATACGGCAAAAAGGTATATAGAATCGGAATAATAAAAAGGCAAAGGATAAAAATGGCCAATATGCTCAATGAGGCGACGATACCAAATTCCTTAAGCAACTTGCTTTCCGTAAGAATAAATGTTGCAAAACCCGATGCCGTAGTAACATTGGTCATCAAAGTAGCGTTGCCAACTTTGGTAATTACACGTTGGAGCGATTTTACTTTATTGCCGTGTAACTTTACTTCGTGCTGGTATTTATTAATGAGAAAAATACAGTTAGGGATACCGATGACGATAATCAATGGCGGAATCAAGGCCGTGAGTACCGTGATTTCATAATTCAATAATCCTATAATCCCAAAGGTCCACATTACCCCAATACACACTACGATTAGCGAAATAATAGTAGCTCTAAACGACCTAAAGAATAAAAAGAATATCAGTGAGGTTACCAGAAGTGCGGCGCCAATGAACATCCCAATTTCATCAATGATGTTTTGAGAGTTCAGTGTACGGATATAAGGCATCCCTGACACGCGCACATCGAGGTTGTTATCGGCTTCAAAAGAGGCTATTTTCTTTTGAAGGGTCTCCATGATAAACTCTTTCCGTGCCGGAGTGTTTACAATATCTTTTTTAATGTAAATGGCCGTTCTAACGGTTTTTGTTTCGGTGTTGTAAAGGAAGTTATCGTAAAACGGATAGTTATTAAAGAGGTCGTTTTCGAGTGTTTTAAGCTGTTCGGAGGATTGAATAGAATCTTTGATAAACGGTTCTAAATCAAACTGTTCCTTCTCGTTGTTTTTGACTAATTTCTGAAGGTCTTTTATAGAGACCACTGTCTCAACTTCATCGTAAGCTTTGAAATCTTCTGATAGTTGATTCCATGCATTCAGTTTGTCAACCGTAAAAAGCGAACTATCTTTTACGCCGAGAATTACGAGATTGCCTTCCTCACCAAAAATATTGAGAAAATTGTTGTAGACAACGTTGACCTCATGGTCATCCGGAAGCAGATTTGCCTCGGTGTAGGTAAAGCGCATTTTGTCCCACTGCATGGCAAAGAAAATGGTGTACAGCGCCACGGTGATTAATATGGCAATTTTATTGCGCAGTATCAATCGGGCAGTTGCTTTCCAAAAGCCTGTGGTCAAAGGTTTTTTCATATTGAAAATAATGCCCACAAAGGTAGAAAAAAGCTAAGTACTTACTAAAAATTTAACCTGCTAAATAGCTAGGCTTAAAGCGAAAGATTAAAGGTGAATTTAAAGGCGAAATTATCTTCAAAAACAGGGAGGTGATAACTGCCATAGCGATAAGCAAAACTCAACCCGAAACCGAAGATAAGCTTATTGATTTCAAAACCAGATTCACTATACAATTGTTCCAAAGTTTCAAACGGAATACCGATGTGTCTATCTCGACTTCGCATATTGCCCAAAGCATGTCTTGAAATCAGTACCAATTGTGGTTTAAACCAGTCCGAAATGTTAAATGGCCTTAAAAAATGTTTGAATTGAAACGTCATAAAACGGTCACTAAAGAACTCATTAAAGTACATGGTTTCAAAACTGTTTAAACCAGCCACAGAAAAACGTTGTAAAATGGTGTCCTTGTTTATGTTGTTTGGGTAGGCGTGGTATAAATGTGTCAAAGGAATTTCGCCACCAGCTAAACCACCTACTAATGTAAGATTGGTGATAGAATCTTCGCCTAAACTGAATTGGTGAATCGTCCTAAAATCCACTTTCCCAAAGTTGAAATCAGCATTGAACACGTCGGCAAAACCCTTGGTGTATTGTAATGTGAATTTTGGAAAGCCATCAACAACTTCATCGACACGTTTGTCTACCATTTCAAATTGACTAAACGGACTCCATTGCAAACTGACCGTTGCCGTAGACAAGGCAAAGGTATTGAAGAGCTCGCCGTTTAAATCAAAATTATAGTTGTAAGTAGGATTGATACGACTGACAGCCACTTCGGTTTCAGAAAGTAAATGATTGCTGATGCGATGTTCTAAGGATAGCGATTTTGTAATTTTTCTATGGAACAAATCAATGTTCAATAATCGCGGTTCAAAAAAGGTAAAAAAGCGTTTGTCCGTTAAAAAGCCAGAGCTTCCTGTTTCTTGAAGGTCATCGGTATAGGTAGCATTTAACCATGTGCCACTGCCTTCATGAAGCCGAACACCACCACCGATACTATACTTAACTTCTTTGTCCTTAAAGCCGTAAACCACATAGCCATTGACTCTATATTTTTCTGAAAAGGCTTCATTGGTAATACCACCAACCCCCGTTCTAAAACCTTCAAACTGATTGAATTTTACAAGGTGACGTAAATCGAAATTCCAATACTTTGTCGGAAAATATCCAACACCAATATTTTGAAGAAACTCTGCTTTTCGGATAGAGTCCCGTTCAACTTTAGTGATGGAGTCTAAAGCTCTTTTTGGAGTTTGAGCACGTCCTGTTACTGCTGTGAGAAGTAATAAAACAATAACAAGATGTTTAATCATAAATTTTGAATTAGCAACAGGCAAAAAAAATGACGGAATTTAAACCGTCATTATTTCTTTTTCCTTGACATCTAAAATGTCGTCTATGCGTTTAACGTATTTATCGGTTAAATCTTGTACGTCGATTTCAGCATTAGCTTGTAAATCTTCAGATACATCCGATTTTTTAATATCGTTATTGGCCTCTTTACGAGCGCTTCTAATCCCGATTTTAGCATCTTCAGCCTCAGCTTTAGCTTGTTTGGCCAAATTTAAGCGGCGTTCTTCTGTTAACGGTGGTACATTGATGATAATCATCTCACCATTATTCATAGGGTTTAAACCTAAATTGGCAACCATAATACCACGCTCAATTTCTTGAAGCATGGATTTCTCCCAAGGCTGTACGGAAATGGTTCTGCCATCCGGGGTATTAACGTTGGCGACTTGGTTTAATGGTGTCTGTGAACCGTAATAGTCAACCATTACAGAACCTAACATGGCTGGGCTGGCCTTACCAGCTCTAATGTTAACCAATTCTTTTTCTAAATGCTTAATGGCGGCATCCATAGCCTCCTTAGCGGTATCAATAATAAATTTAATGTCTTCGTTCATAGTATGAATTTTAAATCGATGCTATCAAATTGTACGCCAAATTTAAAACTACAAGTTGACTTGCGTTCCAATTTGTTCGCCAGAAATTAATTTTAATAGGTTGCCTTTCTTGTTCATATCAAAAACAATGATGGGCAATTCGTTTTCTTGACTCAATGTAAATGCTGTTGTATCCATGACTTTTAGTCCTTTTTTCAAGACGTCTTCAAACGTTATAAAATCGAATTTTGTAGCTGTTGTATCCTTTTCTGGGTCGGCGGTGTAAATACCGTCTACACGTGTTCCTTTTAAAATAACATCCGCTTCAATTTCAATGGCTCTCAATACAGCGGCCGAGTCTGTCGTAAAATAAGGATTCCCTGTACCGCCACCGAAAATAACAACACGTCCTTTCTGTAAATGGCGCATTGCTTTACGTCTTATGAAGGGCTCTGCCACTTCATTGATTTTAATGGCGGTCTGTAAACGAGTTGGTACATCAGCATCTTCTAAAGCCGATTGTAAGGCCAAGCCGTTAATCACGGTAGCCAACATGCCCATATGGTCACCTTGTACACGGTCCATACCGTTACTAGCGCCTGCGACACCTCTAAAAATATTGCCACCACCAATGACAATAGCTACTTCAACACCCAAATCGGTCACCTGTTTGATGTCTTGGGCATATTC
The DNA here is from genome assembly GCF_042650215.1 of Winogradskyella maritima. Taxonomy (NCBI): domain Bacteria; kingdom Pseudomonadati; phylum Bacteroidota; class Flavobacteriia; order Flavobacteriales; family Flavobacteriaceae; genus Winogradskyella; species Winogradskyella maritima. The sequence continues at coordinate 815,356 of NZ_JBHSAT010000004.1, forward strand.
TGCCAAACGTTCTGGGTCAATACCGTATTGGCGATTGCCCATTAGGGCTTCGCCTGATAATTTTAAAAGGACTCTTTTAAATTTCATGTGTGTTGTCGTAGATTTTGGCTTGTGGCACTACTGCTACAAAGCAGAGCAAAGCTACATAAATATCTCTAGCTTTAAAAGTGATTTTTGGGTGTAAAAAAAGCCACTTTGAAGATTAAGTTTTTCAATTTTCAGTTTTGAGTAAGATGTTTAAATCTTTAATCTTTTTTGGATAATGCTTTTGAAAGTTAGAAACAACTTCCATCGTAGTTTCATCATAAATTAAACTGATATCATATTTTTTTAAAAAATGATTGATTTCAATAAACTCGGGTTTCAAATCATTGAAGTAGCTTTCAAAAGTTTTGTAGTCACTTGGATTTTTAGGTAATTTCATTTGCACCGCATAAATAGTATTGTTTTTTAAAATGAAATAGGTGTCCATTCCATCTATAAAAAAGACAAAGTTTTCTTTTTCTAATTTTTCTTTATAGGTATAAACTTCTGTTAAATCAAACGGGAGACCTGTGACAAATTCATTTTTATGGATTAAAAACGAATTAGTTAGAAACTCAAATTCATCAGTTTGTTTTTGAATACCGGAAAATTTATAATTTGCATTTACCGAATGCATACTAATTAAAATATCTTCATCGTATATGAAAATTACTTGTTTTTCAAAAGCATCGGAAAAGTCTATTAGACTAATGAAATTTTTAACTTTCGAATAATCTTCAGTCACGTTATTGAGTTTAAAAATTGGGCATGAATAAATATCTAAATCAGTTCTTTTATGCTCTATTGCAATTAAAGAACTTGTGTGCTTTTGAATTATAGAATCTTCGATTTTCGAGATTTCTAAATATTTTTCATCAACATAATGAGAAGCGTACTTTTGATAATCTTCAAGATTTATATTAATCAATTTAGAGTCTTTTTGAGAAGCACAACTAGAGACAAATAGAATAGATATAAAAATGATAATGTTTTTTATTTCCATAATTAAACATATGAAAAACTTAATTAATACTTGGTTATCCTGGCGGAATAGTGACACTAATTGATTTTTAAAAACAAAAAACCGCTTCAATTTACATCGAAGCGGTTTCAAATTATTGTAATGACTAAGGCTTACCCTAAAGTAACACGTTTAAATCCGGTTACGGCAACATCACCGTAAGACTCTACATATTTCGCTACAGTCATTTTTTCGTCTTTAATGAAGTTTTGGTCCAACAAACACTGCTCTTTATCAAGTGTTGTGTTGTCAGAAATAAAACGCTCCATCTTACCTGGTAAGATACGGTCCCAGATTTGCTCTGGCTTACCTTCAGCTTTCAATTCTGCTTTGGCATCTTCTTTAGCTTGCGCTAAAACCTCATCCGTCAATTGAGACATAGAGATGTATTTAGGTACATTTTTTAATGGCTTACCTAAACGACCTAATTCAATATTATCTTTTTCAATCACTGCGATACGTGCTTCAGTTTCTGAAGCCACATAAGCAGGGTCAAAATCCTTGTAAGATAATGACGTTGCGCCCATAGAGGCAATCTGCATCGCTAAATCTTTAGCCAATGTTTCAACATTGTCAACTACAGAAGATAAACCAACGATAGCTGCAATTTTGTTGATGTGTACATAAGAACCAACGTAAGCTGCTTCTAATGTTTCAAAGGCATTGATGTCTAGTTTTTCACCAATAACACCAGTTTGCTCAACTAATTTTTCTGCAACAGTCATACCTCCGAAATCAGCAGCCAAGAATTCTTCTTTGCTGTTGTGGTTTAAGGCAATCTCTCCAAGGTCGCTTGCTAATTTTAGGAAGTTCTCGTTCTTTCCAACGAAATCAGTTTCACATCCTAAAACAATAGCCACACCTTTAGTATTGTCTGCGTTTATTTTTGCTACAGCAGCACCTTCAGTAGATTCTCTGTCGGCTCTCTTTGCAGCAACTTTTTGTCCTTTTTTACGAAGGACCTCAATGGCTTTGTCGAAATCACCTTCGGCCTCAACCAAAGCTTTTTTACAATCCATCATACCTGCACCCGTTGCTTTTCTAAGCTTATTAACTTCGGCAGCTGTAATTTTTACTGTGTTTTCCATAATTATTAATTAAAATAGAAATCTATTTTGTTTAAGATTCCCACTGGCGCGGGAACACGTTTATTCTTCTTCCTCTTTTGTGGCAACAGCTTCTTTCTTTGCTTCAGCTTTTGGAGCTTCTTTTTTAGCTGCTGGCGCATCTTTAGCTTCTTTTTCAGATTTTCTGTCAGCAAGTCCGTCAGCAATTGCTCCGGTAACTAAGCTTAAAATCTTATCGATAGACTTAGATGCATCATCATTTGCAGGGATTAAATAATCTACCTGACGTGGGTCAGAGTTGGTATCTACCATTGCAAAGATTGGAATGTTTAATTTCTGTGCTTCTTTAATAGCGATGTGCTCACGCATAATATCAACTACAAATAAAGCACCTGGTAAACGTGTCATATCAGAAATAGAACCTAAATTCTTTTCTAATTTAGCACGTTGACGGTCAACCTGAAGACGTTCTTTCTTAGATAAAGAGTTGAATGTCCCGTCTTTCTTCATTCTATCGATAGAAGCCATTTTCTTAACGGCTTTACGGATAGTGATGAAGTTGGTTAACATACCACCTGGCCATCTTTCAGTAATGTAAGGTTGATTTACGGCACCTGCTTTTTCAGCGACGATGTCCTTAGCTTGCTTTTTAGTAGCAACGAAGAGAATCTTCTTTCCAGAAGCTGCTATTTTTTTAAGCGCTTCAGACGTCTCCTCAATTTTAGCTGCTGTTTTGTAAAGGTTGATGATATGGATGCCGTTACGCTCCATATAGATGTAAGGGGCCATGTTTGGATTCCACTTACGTGTTAGGTGACCAAAGTGTACACCTGCGTCAAGTAATTCTTTTACTTCTACGTTTGCCATTTTGTAATAGTTTACGTTCTGTTGTATTAGCAATAATAAAGTGGTTGTTGTAAGCCTTTACTATTTAGATGCTAAACTAAGCTCTGACATTTATCGTCATGAGCAACAAAAACTGGTTTTAGTTTTGCAGTCCCGAGCTATTCGGGATCTAGCGATTTCAATAAGTTTTGCCAACTCGTGGCTAATTTCTCGAAGATGCTTTAAACTCATCTTCACTGTCTCGTTGAGCGCAGTCGAAACGTTTTAGGAGTTCTCGACTCCGCTCGAACTGACAGGGTATATATTCACAATAAAACTGAATATAAATTGTTGGATATTAACGTTTAGAGAACTGGAATTTCTTACGCGCTTTCTTCTGTCCGAATTTCTTACGCTCTACCATTCTTGGATCTCTTGTTAATAGACCTTCTGGCTTTAATATTGCTCTGTTTTCAGCATCTAGCTCACACATTGCGCGAGATAATGCTAAACGTATTGCTTCCGCCTGGCCGGTGATACCACCTCCATATACGTTTACAGTAATATCAAAGTTGCCATCATTGTTAGTCAAGGCCATTGGTTGATTTACCTTATACTGCAATGTTGCAGTAGGGAAATAGACCGCCATGTCTTTTTTGTTCACCGTGATGTTACCTTTTCCTTTGGCAACGTACACACGAGCAACAGCCGTCTTTCTACGGCCAATTTTGTGAATTACTTCCATTAGTTAATGTCGTTTAATTTAATTGTTTTAGGCTTTTGAGCTTGGTGAGCATGCTCAGAACCAGTCACAACGGTTAGGTTACGGAAAAGTACAGATCCCAATTTGTTTTTTGGAAGCATACCCTTTACCGATTTCTCTACCAATCGTGTTGGATCTTTGTCAAACATCTCAGTAGCACTCAAACTTCTTTGCCCACCTGGATAACCTGTGTGACGGATATAAGATTTATCTGTCCACTTGTTTCCTGTTAAGTTGATTTTCTCTGCATTGATAACAATAACGTTATCACCACAATCAACGTGAGGTGTGAAGTTTGTTTTGTGCTTTCCTCTAAGAAGTATTGCAACTCTAGAAGCTAGACGGCCTAAGTTTTGTCCTTCAGCGTCAACTAAAACCCACTCCTTATTCACGGTAGCTTTGTTAGCAGAAACTGTTTTGTAGCTTAATGTGTCCACACTAGTTAATTTAATAATCACGCTATTAGGCGTGATAGGTTATACATTTCTCTCCCGAAAAAGAGTTTGCAAATTTACGATAACTTATTGGATTGGCAAGTGTTGAGTGTTTTTTTTTGAGTCTGAAAATCAATTGAATGTAACATCAATTTTTAAGATTATAATTTGAAGGGTTTAACTATAGTTTGAAGACCAATAAATCTAGTCTGAAAAGCTTTCATTCAAACCAATTAAACTATCCTGAATTTCCAAAACCCCAAACACAAAGGCATGTCTCAAAAGATTAAGATCACGATTATCCTCACTGTTTTTAAAGTTGTCCTTAACTTTAGATATTTGCTCTTTAAATTCTTCAAGCTTTTCTTCGGAAGCACATTCGTTGTCAATCAAATCTTTTATCAAATCTAAAGCACACAATTTTAAGTCTTCCGTGTTTTTTTCAATTCCGGAGTCGCCATCAGTAACGTCTGCTTTGGTATTCAATGCCACCCGATTGATAATTAAGGTAGAATTATACAGTTTTTCAATCTGGTTGATTTGGTTTCTGAATCCTTTAGGGTCATTAAAGGTTATCGATCCTACGCTTTGTTTAGCTTTACTGAGACTTTCATGAAATTTTGAAGCATGCGCACTGCCTTCATTCTCTTCAGAACGGGTATTGTCTATAGCGAATTCAAAACGTTTGTATAAAGCTCTAAGTGCATTTTTGATATGTCGTTTTGTTCGGGTTTCAGACTTTTCGGGCCATACGACAAAGGAAACCAAAATGCCAACTGCCACACCAATACCGATGGCAATTATTCTATCTAACGATGTATCCCACGCATCATTTGTCGACCCCAGAGCAATGGCCACCGCAGCCACGACTCCGTAACGCCAAGTAGGTTTAAAACTAGATATGCCATTTAAAACAAACATAGCAATAGCTAAGGAAAGCGCCGTGCCAAATCCCCAAGGAATAACGACTAGTAAAATGAACCCTATAGCACTTCCAACGATAGTGGCCAACACACGACCCTTTGCAGCAATAAAGGTATTTCCGATACTGGGTTCCACAACCAACACCGCAGACAGCACGGCCACAAAAACTTCTGGAAGGTTAAAATATTTAAGGATAACAAATGTCAATGCAGCTGAGACGGCAGATTGTAACGCTAATCTTAGGGCATCTTTTATTTCGACTTTGGAAAAATTAAAAGGAATGGTCATAACGCCAATGATATGAAATAGCCATTATTAATATTGATGTATAACCATTTAGTATTGGCTGATTTCAAACAGAACCGTTCTTTTTTTAAGAATTGTGTAACACTACCGTATTAAAATAGTCTTTAGTATTGTAACAACTAACTGAACACAATCATCAATCAATCACAATCATGACTTCTTTTAGACTGTTTTTACTCCTCAACTTTGGGGTTAATTTGGCATTTTATGCACAATCGGGATCAATACCAAAACGAACCTACACTACAAAGCCCATTGTCAATCAAAAAGCACCTTCAATCGACGGCCAGTTAAATGATGTTGCATGGGAACTGGTAGAATGGACAAGTGATTACGTGGAATTTCAACCTGATGTTGGGACAGCTCCCACGGAGCAAACGAAGATGAAAATTCTATATGACGAAAAGAATTTATATGTGGCATTTAAATGTTATCAGAAGGATCCTTCAACCATTGAAAAACGCATGGGACGACGCGATGATTTCCCGGGCGATTGGGTAGAGATTAATCTCGACAGTTATAATGATGACAGAACCGCATTTTCATTCACCATTTCGGCATCGGGTGTAAAAGGCGATGAATTTGTATCGAATAATGGGAATTTTGACTCTAGTTGGAATCCAATATGGTATACAAAAACCCAAATTGATGAAGAAGGTTGGACGGCAGAAATGCGTATTCCTTTAAGTCAATTAAGATTTGGAAATGAGCAAGAACAAACTTGGGGTTTACAATCCACAAGACGTTATTTTAATAATGAAGAACGTTCAACCTGGCAACCACTTGAGGCTAATCCGCCTGGGTGGGTCAGTGAGTTTGGGGAATTAAGAGGGTTAATAGGTTTAAAACCTCAAAAACAACTTGAAATTCAACCTTACACTGTTGCTCAGCTTAACACTTATGAAGCGCAATCTGGTAATCCTTTTAGAGACGGTAGCGATACACGTTTAACAGGAGGTTTGGATGCCAAGATTGGTATTACCAATGACCTTACATTAGATTTAACTATAAACCCCGATTTTGGTCAGGTAGATGCAGATCCGGGTGCCATTGCCTTAGATGGCTTTGAGATTTTCTTTCAGGAACGCCGACCATTCTTCGTGGAAAATAAAAATGTATTTGATTTTAGGTTGGGTGGTGGCTCTGACAATTTGTTCTTTTCAAGACGTATCGGTCGGACACCACAGGGGTTTACAACAGCAAATCCAAGTTTGGGCGAATATGAAGATATTCCCAATTTCAGTACCATTTTAGGGGCAGCGAAATTCAGCGGTAAAACCAAAGACGGTTGGGCCATCGGAATATTGGAAAGCGTTACAGCCAAAGAATTTGCTGAAATTAAATTAGACGAACGCGAGGAGATTATAGACAACTTGGCTACCGTTGGCGATGAACGTGAAGAGCTCGTTGAACCATTTACCAACTATTTGGTCACACGGGTTCAAAAAGATTTTAATGATCGAAATTCCTACATCGGCGGTATTTTTACAGCCGTAAACCGAAAGCTAGAAGGCAATTTGGACTTCCTTCATAAATCAGCATATTCTGGCGGGATAGATTTTAGACACAATTGGAAAAATAGAACCTACTATGTGGAAGGTAATCTTTCTCTAAGTACCGTGAAGGGAACTGAAGAGGCTATTGCTAACACTCAATCTAATATTACACATTTATTTCAGCGCGTCGATGCAGATTATTTAGATTTTGATCCAAACAGAACATCCTTAACAGGAACTGGTGGCGCTTTGGAAGTTGGAAAAGGTGGAAATGGAAACTGGAACTATAATATAGGAGTGAATTGGAAATCCCCAGAGTTGGAATTGAACGATATAGGATTTTTGAGACAAGCCGACGACATTAGGCAGTTTGTCAACATCCGACGGTTTTTTAACAAACCAACGGATTGGTATCGTAGAGCGCAGTTATCCTATGAGTTAGTAAACCGTTTTGATTTTGGAGGCCATTTTAATAGAACCCAACACGAATTTAAAGGCAATGTGAATTTTGCCAACAACTGGTTCTTTGATACAGGTTTTGGTCATATTCCCAGAACATATTCTAATGCCTTTTTAAGAGGTGGCCCACGTTGGCAAGATAATCAGGAGAATTTTGGGTTTTGGTTTGTTGGAACAGATCAAAGGAAGAAATTCAGTACGGTTTTGGGCTATGTTCATTTAGATACTCAGGAAGATGTTTTTCAATTGAGACGTTACGAGATGCGCTTTAGATACCAACCTTTAAACGCATTGAGCTTATCATTAGACCTTCGATATGAGCAAACGCCAACCATTACGCAGTACGTAGGGCAAGCATCTTTTGAGGACACCAGCCGTTATATTTTAGGGACGATTGACAATGAAAGTTTGAGTGCTACGTTACGTTTAAACTACAATATCAACCCGGATTTAACCATCCAATACTACGGCCAACCCTTTATATTCAAGGCAGATTTTTCAGATTTTAAATTTGTAAATCAAGCGGATGCAGATTCTGTAAATGATCGTATTACAGTATATGATGAAAATCAAATTAGTCAAGACGGAAATACCTTTAATGTAGACGAAGACAGAAATGGAAGTACGGATTATTCATTCGGAAATCCGGATTTTGCCTTTGTGCAGTTTCGATCTAATTTAGTATTGCGTTGGGAGTATATTCCAGGATCGGAAATTTTCTTGGTATGGTCACAAGGCATAACAGGTTTAGGAAATGTCAATAATGACTTTGGAAGCATTATTGATAATCAATTGCTAAAACAGCGTCCTGAAAACACCTTTTTACTTAAGGCTACTTATCGATTCGCACTTTAGTATCAGCTGAAGGATCAACCTTTAATTCTGGCTCGGGTTCACCTTTCTTAATGGCGTAAGCAAGAATGGCTAATTTTGCCGCTCCGATCAGGAATCTGGCTTTTTTGTTTTTTAAAACAACGCCTCCAAGAGATAGTAATTTTGAGATAATCATAGTTCTGAATTTTCAGACTACAAACTACGATAAAGGTTATGAATCTCTAACCTCATTTCAAATGGATGTTGACTTAATCGGTATCCTTATATCAAAAATAACATCTCTTAACAAAAGGTACTAAGCTTAGGTTAAACCCTTTAAAATCCTTGTAATTACAGGTCTTTCGTGTTATATTTAAGTAATTAAATTATTAACAAATTAAAATTTCAAAATGGAAAATTTAGATAGAAAGACCGTTGCTATTTTGGCAACCAATGGATTTGAAGAAAGTGAATTAAGAGAACCAAAAAAAGCCTTAGAAGAAGCTGGTGCGGATGTGCACATCATTAGTGTGGAAGAAGGTGAAATCAAAGGATGGGCTGACGGAAATTGGAGTAATTCTTATAAAGTAGATAAAACTGTGGATGAAGTCTCACAGAAAGATTATAACGCTCTAGTATTACCGGGAGGCGTGATTAACCCAGATCAAATTAGACGCGACAAAACAGCAATTAATTTTGTACGCTCATTTTTTGAAAACCATAAGCCAGTGGCGGCAATTTGCCACGCGCCATGGATTTTGGCAGAAGCTGATGTGTTAAAGGATAGAGAGATTACCTCATTTAACTCTATTAAAACAGACATGATTAATGCTGGTGCAAACTGGAAAGATCAAGAGGTAGTTGTTGATGCAGGGTTGGTAACAAGCCGTTCTCCAGAAGACCTGCCAGCATTTAATGCCAAATTAGTAGAAGAAGTCTACGAAGGAAAGCATGAAATGCAGATGGCATAATCTTGTAATCAGATTATAATAAAAAAGCAGAACGTTTGTTCTGCTTTTTTTATGCATTATATTTTGTGGTGCAAACTAAATTGCAACTGATTCTTTCCCCAGTTATCCGTGACTTGGCGCATGTAACCTAACTGAATATTCACTTTAGGTGAAAGCGAATAACCGAGTCCTAAATAGGTTCGGTTTCTGTCAAATAATTCTACACGTCGATTGTCACCGATGTTCCGTTCGCCATTGAGGAATAATTCATTATAAAGCGCAAGGTAAATGGCGCCTTTAGAGATTTCAGACTGATTTAATGGCACATTCAAAAATAAATTATACCGATATCTTGTTCTAAAATCCTGATTCTCTACCCAACGCTGTTCGTATCGGATTCTATGGTTAAAATATAATCGATTCCCCACTTTTGAAGGGAATAAGGCTTCCTGATAAATACGACTTTCATTTACAGTGTCGTCAGCATCACTACCAAAAGCACCCGTTGTAATATTTCCGTAACCTAAGGTAAATTTAATGTTGGCTGTTTTTGGTGTGTATGTAATTCCACCCCTTAACAATAATTGCTCTAAATCACCGATGAGGTTCCAGTTACGATATTGAATATCACCTTGAAGTCCCCATTGACTTTCCTTAAATTGTGTATTCCAAAAATACATGTACCAGGCACCGACTTTGTCTTCGCCAATTTGCGCTTTACTAAATAGAGAAAAGCATACTAGGGTTAAAAAAAGGAATAGTTTTTTTGTCATTATAATTTATTGTTTAATTCACTTAAATAGGTGTGGACTTGAGATACCGCCATGGATCCTTCGCCTACAGCCGAAGCAACACGTTTTACAGAACCGTTTCTGGCATCGCCCACAGCAAAAATCCCAGCAACGCTAGATTCTAAAGACTGGGGTTTTCTGTTTTTATAAATATGGCAGGTTTCTAAATCTTTTGGTTGAAGGTTTGGTCCAGTGCATATAAAGCCTCTTTCATCTGTGACTACATTGTCTTCCAACCATTTGGTATTTGGCTTGGCGCCTATGAAAGAAAATACGTTGGAAATTGGCATTTCATTGGTGTTGTCTTTACAACTCACTTCTATGGATTCTAGGTAATGGTTGCCATTCAACTTTGTTATTTCTGTTTCCTTATGAATTTCTATCACATCAGAATCCTCTAAACGTTGTACCAAATAATCACTCATTTTTGCGCCCAGATTATTCCCTCTAATCATTACATGGACTTTATCTGCAAAACCAGATAGAAACATAGCTGCTTGACCAGCAGAATTACCACCACCAACAATTACTACCTCTTCGTCTTTGCAGTGACTGACGTCCATACCTGTTGCTGAATAGTAAACTCCGCTACCTTCATAATCGTTTATATTATCTATGGGAAGCTGTCTGTAATCTGCACCAGTGGCTATAATGATGGCTTTAGATTTAATAACTTTATCATTAGTGGCGCAGACTGTAAAATATCCATCATGGCGCTCAAGGCTTTTTGCTCTATGGGGGATGGAAATATTGCATCCAAACTTTTGGGCTTGCACATAAGCACGATTTGCCAAATCACCACCAGAAATGCCGGTTGGGAAGCCTAAATAATTTTCAATTTTTGAACTTTTACCCGCTTGTCCTCCAGGCGCTTCACTGTCTATAGTTACTACTTCAAGTCCTTCAGAAGCGGCATATACACTTGCAGCTAAACCTGCTGGGCCAGCACCAATGACCAAAACATCAAAGATTTTATCTTCAAAATCCATGAGAACACCGCTATAGCGTCCTAACTCTTCCAAACTAGGATTTTTGCATACTTTGGATTCGCTATTTATAAGAAGTGGTAAATCATCTTGCGAAAGATCAAAATGCGCCAATAGATCTTTGGCCTCTTGGCTAGAATCAACATCCAAGAAATTATACCATATATGGTTTTTCTCTAAAAAGTCTCGAATTTCATAAGTTTTGTTTGACTTTTCTGAACCTAATAACTTCATGCCACCACTCATTTCATTGAGAACAGTTTCTTGTCGTAACAAAAAGGCATTGAGTAGAATGTCACTGATGTCACTATTTTTTGAAATAGCTTCTTTCAGCTGTTTGGGTTTTATGCGTAGTAGAGTTGACCCAGCTTTTGCCACAGCGTGAAACTGTGCGCTACGTTCAGAAAGCATGCCACTGTCTCCTGAGAATTCGTATTTACCATGCTTTACAATTATGGTGTCGTTGTAAGGGTCTTCAATATGAATTTCACCTTCAAGAATAGCAAAAAAATCATAGGTGTTATCACCAATTTTGAAGACATAAGCATCTTTTTCATAAGTCTCTACTTCGCCGTAAGACTTTAATTTGTTGATTTGGCGATATGATAGTTCTGGAAACCTTGGGTCTTTCATGAAATTGTATTAACCGACTTACTTTTTCGTAAGTACGAAGATATTAAATACCTATACTACTTAAAAGCCTGTTATAATATCATTAACGTCAGTGGCTATTAATGCGCCTCTAGCCAATTTTCTCCAACGTCCATTTCAACATCGAGTGGCACTTCTAATTTAAAAGCGTTTTCCATTTCAAACTTTATGAGTGCTTTTAGTTTTTCAAGCTCAGGTTTGTAGGCGTCAAAGACCAATTCATCGTGTACTTGAAGCAACATCTTGGAGGTGTAATTTTCAGTTTCTAGTTTTTTATGAATGTTAATCATTGCCAGTTTAATGATGTCGGCCGCAGATCCTTGTATCGGTGCATTGACGGCATTTCGCTCAGCGGCACCTCTCACCACGGCATTTCTGGAATTGATATCTTTTAAATAACGGCGACGTCCTAAAACCGTTTGTACATAACCATTGTCTCGTGCAAAATCTACTTGGTCGCTCATATAGGCGCGAAGTTTTGGATATGTAGCATAATAGGTATCGATAAGATCTTTGGCCTCACTTCGCGACAAATCTGTTTGGTTGCTCAAACCAAAGGCAGACACACCATAAATAATCCCGAAGTTGACCGTTTTGGCATTACTACGCTGTTCTCTTGTGACATCATCAATAGCCACATTAAAGACTTTTGAAGCCGTGGACGCATGAATATCTTCACCATTTTTAAAGGCTTCAATCATGGTTTCCTCTTCACTTAGAGCTGCTATGATGCGTAATTCTATCTGACTGTAATCTGCCGCTAACAAAACGTGGTTTTCATCTCTAGGGATAAAGGCTTTTCGGACTTGGCGACCACGTTCTGTTCTAATAGGGATATTCTGCAAATTAGGATTATTACTACTCAATCGACCCGTCGCCGCAACGGTCTGCATGTAATTGGTGTGTACACGCCCGGTGGTTTTTTCAACCTGAGTTGGAAGAGCGTCGACATAAGTGCTTTTCAACTTGGTCAATCCACGATAATCCAATACATGCTGAATGATAGCATGGTCTTTTGCCAAATAACTCAACACATCTTCAGCAGTGGAATATTGACCTGTCTTGGTCTTTTTTGGCTTATCGACCAACTTCAATTTTTCAAAAAGAATAACGCCAAGTTGCTTTGGCGATCCAATGTTGAATTCTTCGCCAGCATCGTCATAAATCTGTTTTTCGAGATTGGCAATATCTGTATCTAAAGCGGAAGACAAATCCGATAGAAAATTAGTGTCTAGATTAATACCTTCAAGCTCCATATCAGCCAAAACACGTAATAGTGGCAATTCAATTTCCTTGAAGAGTTTTTGAGTATTGGCGTCTTGCAATTCTTTTTCGAAATGGGTCTTCAATTGTAAAGTAATATCCGCATCTTCAACTGCATATTCGGTTTGCTTTTCTAATGGCACATCACGCATGGAAAGTTGGTTCTTCCCTTTTTTGCCAATGAGTTCCGTAATGGAAATTGGTGTGTAGTTGAGATAAGTTTCGGCTAATACATCCATGTTATGACGCATATCTGGATTGATTAAATAATGCGCCAACATAGTATCGAATAATGGCCCTTTGACATCGATACTGTACTTGGCTAAAACTTTTATATCGTATTTAAGATTCTGCCCGACTTTCTCAATAGCCTCGTTTTCAAAAAACGGTTTCAATGTGTCCACAATGGTTTGGGCTTCAGACTTATCTTCCGGAATTGGAACATAAAATCCCTTGCCAGCTTCCCAGGAAAAGGCAATCCCAACGAGTTCTGCTTCGAGCGGATTCAAACTTGTAGTTTCTGTATCAAAACACACGGACGTCTGATTCATCAAATTCTTTAAGAATAAAGTGGTTGCCATACCTGGCGCCACACTTTGGTAAAAATGAGATGTAGTTTCAGCCGTTTGTCTTATATGGCTTGGCGTTTGGGAAGTGTCATCCGATTCCTCTGAACCACCAAAAAGCGAAAATTGGCCAAAACCTGCGCTTTTTGGTTTTGAAGGTTGTTTAGTCTCGGCAGTGGCAGTTGCCTTCGGAGCTTCTGCGTCTTGAGGCGCAAAAGTCTTCAAAAAGTTGTCCGTCAATCTTCTAAATTCCAGCTCCTGAAACAGCGCCTTTACTTTTTCAACATCAGGGTGGTCCAATTCAAAATCCTTTGCATTAAAGGTCACAGGGACATCGAGTATAATGGTCGCCAGTTGTTTGGATAATAATCCAAGTTCTTTACTGGCTTCGATTTTTTCCTTCATTTTACCTTTTAGCTCGTGGGTGTTGGCCAAAAGATTTTCCATACTGCCATATTGGGCCAAAAACTTTTTCGCTGTTTTTTCGCCAACGCCCGGTAAGCCTGGAATATTATCTGAAGAATCGCCCATCATTCCCAAGAAGTCAATCACTTGGAGCGGGTCGGTGACTTCAAATTTTTTCTGAACTTCAGGGATTCCCCAAGTTTCGTAACCACCGCCAAAAACGGGGCGATACATAAATATGTTTTCGGTGACTAATTGCGCAAAATCCTTATCTGGCGTGACCATGTAGGTTTTGTAGCCTTCCTTTTCGGCTTGCCGAGACAGAGTTCCGATGATATCATCGGCTTCGTAGCCTTCCTTTACCATAATGGGGATGTGCATAGCTTCCAAAATTTCACAAATATGCGGAATGGCGGTGCGGATGCCTTCTGGCGTTTCGTCACGGTTGGCCTTATATTCTTCAAACATTTCCACACGGTCGGCACTACCTCCTTTGTCAAAACACACGGCTAAATGGTCTGGGCGTTCGCGCTTAATAACGTCTAAAAGCGAATTCATAAACCCCATAATGGCTGAGGTATCTTGGCCTTTGGAATTGATTCTTGGATTTTTTATAAATGCGTAATAACCTCTAAAAATCAATGCGTAGGCATCAACTAAAAATAGGCGTTTTTGGTCGGACATAGTTTCAATTTTGAAAGAGCATAAAGCTACAAAAATATGAGCGTTTCCACGGATAGTTTTTGAAACGAAATGGGAAGAATTATGTTTCGATTTTAGCCATCGTGATATTGCAATATTAAATCAGTTAAATTTTAAGTTTGAAGAAATAGTCTAACCTAAAACATCCGTATTTTTGAAGCAAATTATATGATGATGAAAAACCCAATTGCTTTGGCCATTCACGGTGGCGCAGGAACGCTGGTAAAAGGGCAAATGACACCAGAGCTTGAAAACGAATATAAGTCTGCGTTAGAACAGGCATTGGCTATGGGCTATGCTATTCTGGAAGCAGGAGGCTCAAGCACGGATGCTGTGGAAGAGGCTGTAAAACAATTGGAAGATTCACATTTATTCAACGCAGGAAAAGGCAGTGTGTTCACGGCTGAGGGTACGCATGAAATGGATGCCTGTATCATGGAGGGCGCATCTAGAAATGCTGGTGCAGTTAGTTTGGTGACTGGTATTAAAAATCCGGTGGCATTGGCTAGAGCTGTTATGGACAAAAGTGAGCATGTGTTTTTGGCTGGGGAAGGTGCTATGGCGTTTGCGAAAGCCCAGAATTTTAGCTTGGAAGAGGCCTCTTATTTTTATGATGAACTAAGACACAATCAGTGGTTAGAGATTAAAGACACGGATAATTTTCAGTTGGACCATTCGTTGAAAAAAGATTCAAAATTTGGAACAGTAGGCGCCGTGGCGTGTGATGTAGATGGTAACTTGGCGGCGGCCACATCTACCGGTGGTATGACGAATAAAAAATGGGGTCGTGTTGGTGATAGCCCGATGGTTGGTGCAGGCAATTATGCCAATAATAAAACCTGTGCAATAAGTTGTACGGGCAGTGGTGAGTTCTTTATTCGAGGTGTAGTGGCCTATGATGTCTCATGCCTTATGGAATTCAAAAACTGGTCTTTGGAAAAAGCGTCAGACCACGTGGTTAATGAACGTGTGCTCAATATTGGCGGTGATGGAGGTCTAATTGCGGTTGATACAGAAGGCAATATCAGTATGCCTTTTAATACGGAAGGTATGTACCGCGCAAGCAAATCTTCTAACGGTAATTTTGAAATTTCAATCTACAAATAGCTAAACAAACGGTTCCGTTACCGGGAGGACTTTTACCGTCTTCTTCTTAATATTGAAACGGTCCCCATTGGCCAAAACATGGGTCTTCAAATTAGTTAAACTCATTGGGGTTCCTTCAGAAAGGATGGAAGAGTTATTATGCTTCAATTTACGAGGGTCAAAGACAATGACCATTCCAGAACCGATGACTTCACATTCATTTTTTTGAATCACTAAACCTGTGTCTTCGGCTAATCCAATACCAATACGTTCAGGATATCGCGCCACAGCTTCGGCCAAACGTCCAAAGCGTCCACGTTTTATAAAATGCGTATCAATCGTCAATTGAGGCACGAGAGAAAGTCCCTTTTTCATTTTTACTGCGCCTTTTACGAAAGAATCAACGGCACTACCGCCAGCTATCATATTATTCGCCATAGCCATGGCGCCAGCGCTTGTTCCGGCAATTACAAAATCGCTTTCGTTCTTGTAACGTTCTTTCAAAATCTTGTGAATAGAAGAACCTCCGATATGCTCCGTAATCTTGGATTGGTTACCTCCTGAAAACATCACACAATTGGCTTTCGAAATTAAATCTATTGCGCGAGAACTTTCAGAATCCTTTTGAGAACGGATGTCCAATATTTCAACATTAGTACAACCAATAGTGCCAAAAGCTTCAAGATAATTATCGCCAATTTCAACAGGAATACTACTTGCCGTAGGGATGACCACAATTTTGGCATCAATGCCACCAGAAAGTTCTACAATGCGATATAAAATACCTTCGGTGACAAAATCCAACGTGTACATTTCGTCTGCTTCAATCCCTTTATCTTCATTACCGCCAATAGGAATGAGTATCCCTTTATTGCTTTTCATACCGTCAACATTAGTTTAATCGAGGCAAAAATAAACTAATTTACATGTAGAAAAATGCATATCTTTAAAATCTTTACTGAAAACCAACCTCTATGAAAATTCGTGAAATAAATGCCATGCGCGGGCCTAACTATTGGTCTGTAAGACGTCATAAATTAATTGTGATGGTACTTGATTTGGAAGCTATGGAAGACTATCCTACCAACAAAGTACCAGGCTTTTCAGAACGTCTAAAAGAAATGTTTCCCAGTATGTATGAGCATCGATGTTCCGAAGGCTGTCCTGGAGGGTTTTTTATGCGTGTGGATGAAGGCACTTGGATGGGTCATGTTATAGAACATATAGCTTTGGAAATTCAGACTTTAGCTGGCATGGATACAGGCTTTGGAAGAACCCGTGGTTACGGTGAGGATGGTGTATACAACGTTGTGTTTTCCTATATAGAAGAAAGTGTTGGGCGTTATGCGGCTAAAGCTGCTGTAGCCATATGTGAAGCTTTGATTGGTGCTGAGGATTACGATTTAGACAAGGATATTCAAGAAATGCGAGAGCTTCGTGAAAGCTCAAGATTGGGGCCAAGTACAGGCTCTATTGTTGAAGAAGCTGAATCAAGAGGCATACCTTGGATTAGATTGAATAAATATTCATTGGTACAATTGGGTTATGGTGCTAATCAAAAACGAATACAAGCCACAGTAACTAGCGAAACAAGTAGTATTGGTGTAGAATTAGCTTGCGATAAAGAGGATACCAAATATTTATTGGAACAAGCTGAGGTTGAAGTGCCACGAGGTGATATCATTCGAAGAGAGCGTAGTTTAGAAGATTCTTGCCGTTATGTAGGTTATCCTTTGGTTATTAAACCGATTGATGGAAATCACGGTCGTGGGATTACAGTTGATATTCAGAATTATGATGAAGCGTTGGAAGCCTTCAGACATGCAAAAGACAGCTCAAGAAGTGGTGCTATCATTGTAGAGAAGTTTATTGTTGGGGAAGATTACCGTTTGCTGGTCATCAACAATCAATTGGTGGCTGCTGCTAAACGTTCGCCAGCGCATGTCATAGGTGATGGTGAATCTAATATTCAGCGTTTAATAGATATTGTCAATAGAGACCCCAGACGAGGTTACGGGCACGAAAAGGAACTAACCCAGATTACGGTCAATGAATTAACCCAAACCATTATAAAGGATGCAGGCTATACTTTAGAATCTATACTACCAAAGGGTGAAAAGCTGATTCTAAAAGATACTGCCAACCTTTCCACTGGAGGTACTGCCGAAGATGTTACCGATATTGTTCATCCAGCGAATGTTTCTATGGCAGAGCGAATTTCAAAAATAATTGACTTAGACATTTGTGGGATTGATATCATGACCACTGATATTTCTAAACCATTGTCAGAAACTGGTGGCGCCGTATTGGAAGTTAATGCTGGGCCAGGCTTTAGAATGCATTTGGCACCAACAACAGGATTGCCTCGAAATGTGGCAGCGCCTGTCATAGATAAATTGTTCCCCAATCATAATGACACAGGACGAATCCCAATAATCGCTATAACAGGAACTAACGGAAAAACAACAACCTCAAGATTGGTATCCCACATCGCAAAAATGAAAGGGTATCGCGTAGGTTATACAACGAGTGATGGAGTTTATATTCAGAATAGATTACTGATGACCGGTGATTGCACAGGACCGGCAAGTGCGGAATTTGTACTCAAAGATCCTACGGTGAATTTCGCCGTTTTAGAATGTGCTAGAGGTGGTTTACTCAGAGCTGGTCTTGGTTTTAAACGTTGTGATGTGGCCATTGTCACTAATATTGCTGCCGATCATTTAGGTTTAAAAGGTATTCATACCGTAGAACAATTGGCTAAGGTTAAAGGTGTAATTCCTGAAACCGTTTTGCCAGATGGCTACGCTATTTTAAATGCGGATGACGATTTGGTCTATGATATGCGGCGCTCCTTAGAGTGTAATGTAGC
The DNA here is from genome assembly GCF_042650215.1 of Winogradskyella maritima. Taxonomy (NCBI): domain Bacteria; kingdom Pseudomonadati; phylum Bacteroidota; class Flavobacteriia; order Flavobacteriales; family Flavobacteriaceae; genus Winogradskyella; species Winogradskyella maritima. Next base: position 833,760 of record NZ_JBHSAT010000004.1, read on the forward strand.
GTTGTTCTCCATGGATGAAAACAATCCAAGAATCAAAGCTATGCAACGCCTCAATGGCTTAACGGCAGTTTACGAAAATGGTTACGTTACAATTTGTCGAGGCGAATGGAAAATGCGCATTATGCAAGCTGAAAATATTCCGTTGACTTATGGCGGAAAGGCAAAATTTATGATTCAAAATGTGTTGGCAGGAATTTTGGCAGCACATGTTCAAGGCATTAGAATTGAAGATATGAAAGCCGCACTTGAAACCTTTGTGCCTTCCGCAACACAAACACCTGGACGATTGAATCTTTTTAAATTCGAAAAGTTTTCAATCCTTTTAGATTATGCCCATAACCCAGCCGGAATGCGTGCTTTGCAAAAGTTTACTGATGAGCTCGAAGCAACGGTCAAGGTCGGGATCATCGCAGGTATTGGTGATCGTCGTGTAGAAGATAACAACGAAATGGGAAGTATTGCCGCCGAAATGTTTGATGAAATCATCATCAGACAAGACAAGCGTCTACGAGGTAAAACCGAAGAGGAGCTCATAAAAATGCTGAATGACGGCATTAAAAAGAAAGACCCAAACATTAAGACTACAATTATTCCATCTGAAAAAGAAGCCATAAAACATGCGGTAAAAAATGCTGTGGATGGTTCCTTGATTATTTTGTGTAGTGATGTTGTTCCTGATGCGCTCGATTTGGTACAACACTTAAAGAACCTAGAATCTAAAGGGGAATTACATACAATTTAAATTCAAGAAAAAAAAAGGTTTAAGGCGCTGGGTTGGGAATCACAGCATGGACCTCATTAATGGCTTTCAAAACGTCATCTGATAGTTCAACATTAATACTGTCGATATTTTCTTCCAGTTGCTCTAAAGACGTTGCACCAATAATATTACTCGTTACAAATGGTCTAGAGTTCACAAAGGCTAAAGACATCTGTGCAAGTGACATTTCATTGTCTTCTGCAATTTTTAAATAGCGTTTTGTCGCTTCTGTAGATTGCTCACTACTATAGCGTGCAAATCTTGGGAATAGTTTTAATCGGGCGTTGTCGGCTGCCGTGCCTTTGACATACTTTCCTGAAAGCACACCAAATGCCATTGGTGAGTAAGCTAGCAATCCAATGTCCTCACGGTGCGAAATCTCTGCCATGTCACCTTCGTAAACTCTATTCAATAGAGAATAGGCATTTTGAATAGTAATTGGTCGAGCTAAATTATGTTTGGCTGATTCGTTGAGGTATCGCATTGTACCCCACGCTTTTTCATTAGATATTCCTATCTGGCGCACTTTACCTGATTTAACAATCTCGTCCAGATTATGAAGAATTTCTCCAAAATTATCTTCCCACTTATCATTGTCATCTCTAGTGTAATTCCTAACTCCAAAGGTATTTGTAGAACGCTCAGGCCAGTGTAATTGATACAGGTCCACATAGTCCGTTTTAAGACGCTTAAGACTATTGTTTATAGCTTCATTCAAAGCTTCTTTACTAAAGCCCGTTGTTCTGATATGTGCTGTATAATCTCCAGGCCCAGCAATTTTTGTTGCTAATACAACTTTATCCCTATTTCCAGTTTTTTCAAACCAGTTCCCGATGATACGTTCTGTTTCGGCATAGGTTTCAGCATTGGCGGGAACAGGATAGAGTTCGGCACAATCAAAGAAGTTGACACCTTTTTCAAGCGCTAAATCCATTTGGGCAAAACCTTCGTCTTGCGTATTTTGGTTGCCCCAAGTCATGGTTCCTAGGCAAATTTTACTGACTTTAATATCGGTGTGTGGGAGGTTAGTGTATTTCATCTTCAGTTCCCGCGTAGGCGGGAATCTCTTTAAGTAGTTAAACAAGAATCATAGTAATATGACAAAAATAAAAAGACCTGACAGCTTTTGAAGGCTCGTCAGGTCTAAATCTATGTTAAGTTTTTTATTTAGATGTCATTCAACAACTTTGAAATCTCATCTAACTTCGGCGTTAAAATCACTTCTATACGCCGGTTTTTGGCTTTACCTTCTGCTGTATCATTGGTAGCGATTGGGGCATATTCACCTCGCCCAGCTGCCGTTAGATTTTCAGGGTTAATGGCATTGTTTTCTCTAAGGATATTCACAATAGCCGTTGCACGTTTTGTCGATAAATCCCAATTGCCGCTGAGTTGTGCATTGCCTTTGTAAGGGACGTTGTCGGTATGACCTTCAATTAAAATGGCAATCTCAGGATTCTCTGCTAAGACAGACCCAAGTTGTTGAACAGCTTTTCTGCCTTCGGTTCCTACCGACCAACTTCCGGATTGAAACAACAGCTTATTTTCCATGGACACGTACACTTTTCCGTCGCGTTGTTCAACTGTTAAACCTTTCCCTTCAAAATTGGTTAAGGCTTGAGAAATAGCATCTTTTAATTTGGTCATGGCCGCATCTTTTGACGCAATGACCTGCTCTAAATCAGCGACGCGTTGTGAGCGTGCGGCCAATTCTTTTTCAAGTTTATTTAAGCGCTCGCTTTCTGTGGCCAAGGCTTGTTCTTTGGCTTCGAGTTGAGCGAGAAGCTCCCTGTTTTTTTGTGAATTTGATGCTATGGCGGCAGAACTGTTTTTTTCTAAAGCGTCGTAAGAGGCTTTCAAATTATCTAAATTTGCTTTGCTTGCAGCCAAATCTGATTTTGATTTATCACGTTCTTCAACTGCCTGGGCATAGGCGTCTTGGAGTTTTTCTAAATTGTTTTTTAGTGTGTTTCGCTCTTTGGTTAAGGCTTCGTTTTGTTCATTTAGCGCACGCTGTTCCTTTTTAAGGTTGGCATAACGGTCTTCTAAATCCGTATATAATTTTTTGGAGACACAAGAGGTGAAGGTCGCCAATGTCATTGCTATTACTAAGCTTTTATTAATCATTGATTTGTTTTTTTTGATTGATTTTAAAATTCAAATTCTACTAAAATCGGGCAGTGGTCACTATGCACTGCATCGTTAAGGATAACGCTTCGTTTTATATTTTCTTGTAAATTTTCGGTCGCCATAGCATAATCTAATCGCCAACCTTTGTTATTCGCGCGGGCATTGGCACGGTAAGACCACCAACTGTATTTCTGAAGTTCAGGATTTAAATAACGAAACGTATCAATAAAGCCACTCTGAATGAAGTTGCCAATCCATTCGCGCTCCACAGGAAGGAAACCCGAAACGCCTTTCATTTTAGGGTTATGAATGTCGATTTCTTCATGACAAATATTGTAGTCCCCCAAAATGACAAGTCCGGGTAAATTAGTTTTTAATTGATTGATGTAGTTTTGAAACATGGCCATATATTCTAACTTATGGTCCAATCTGGCATCATTGGTTCCCGACGGCAGATACAAACTCATCACGGAAATATTATCAAAATCCGCGCGGATATTTCTACCTTCAAAATCCATGGAGGCAATGCCGGTCCCGTATTCCACGTGGTTGGGCTCGGTTTTACTTAAAATGGCAACACCACTGTAGCCTTTCTTTTGTGCGCTAAACCAATATTGGTAGCTGTAGCCCGCATCTTTAAATAGTGAAAGGTCTAATTGGTCTTCTTGGGCTTTAATTTCCTGAAGACAAATCACATCGGGATTCGTAGCTGTTAACCAATCTATAAAGCCTTTTTTTAGGGCGGCCCTGATACCGTTGACGTTATACGATGCAATTTTCATACGCGTTTCCCATTAAAGCGGGACTCTCATTTAAGTTAAACTCAATTTCCCAGCTAAATTAATAATACTGTACATTTACGCTATTATTTTAGGCTTGATTTAACGATAAAATAATTCTCGTTTTAGGAAGTTATTCTTTAGATGAAGGTTGCCGTAACTATTGTTTGTTTACTTGTGTCGTATCTTGGGTTTTCTCAAAAATCCGAAGGCAACTACCGAACCAAAAAACTAGCCGTAGAAGATTCTATAAAATTAGATTCGGTAAGTATAAATCCCGCTTATTTTAGTTTGAAGACCAAAGCTGGAACGTTAATCGATTCATCCCTATTCAGCATTGATTTTCCGACTTCAATTTTGAAATTGTCCAGCACGCTTGAAACCGACACCATTATTGTTTCATATTTACCCTACCCGAAATTTTTAACCCAAACCTACCGACAACTTGATTCTTCGGTGATCGTGAATAATTCTCAGGGTTTGCAGCGCTTGTATACCCTTCAAAATAGAGAACGAAAACGCGACTTTACACCGTTTGATGGGTTGACCACTTCTGGAAGTATTTCCCGCGGTGTCACTATTGGAAACAATCAAAACACGGTTTTAAATTCTGAATTAGACTTGCAGATTTCTGGAAAGCTTAGTGACAAGGTGACCTTAAAAGCCTCTATACAAGACGCCAATATCCCCTTGCAAGAAAGTGGGTATTCTCAACGTTTGGATGAGTTCGACCAAGTGTTTATTGAACTGCAAAGTGAGGATTGGCGTATCCGTGCGGGCGATATCGATTTGGTGGATACACAAAGTTATTTTGCGCGCTTTTCTAAACGTGTGCAAGGGCTTTTGGTCAATGCCAATCTCAGCGAAAAGATAACCGTTTTTGCTTCGGGCGCTTTGGTACGGGGACAGTTTACCACCAGTCAATTCACGGCGCAAGAAGGCAATCAAGGGCCGTACAAATTGCTTGGCCCTAACGGAGAATTATTTGTCTTGGTGGTGTCGGGAAGTGAGGTCGTCTATGTCAATGGAATTCCACTGACGCGGGGCGAAAATGAGGATTACATTATCGATTATAATGCGGGAGAAATCATTTTCAATTCAACGTATCCGATAACTTCGGAAATGCGAATCACAGTCGATTATCAATTCAGCGAACGCAATTATTCACGATTTATAGCCTTCGGTGGCGGGACGTTTGAAACTGAAAAACTAAAATTGAAAGCGTCGGTTTATTCCGAAAGTGATGCCAAAAATCAACCTTTACAGCAGAATTTGTCGACGGAACAAGTTCAGATTTTAGCGGATGCTGGGGATGACAGAGGGCAAATGGTAGCACCGTCTGCCCAGCAAGAAGACTTTTCCGAAAATCGAATTTTATACCGAAAGGATTTTGATGGCACAACGGAAATCTTTGTGTTTTCCAACAATCCTGAAGATGAATTGTTCAGTGTCCGTTTTTCGCAAGTCGGGCAAAACCAAGGGAATTATATCATCAGTACCACCGATGCCGTAAGTACCATTTATGAGTATGTTGCGCCCATTGCTGGCATTCCCCAAGGTAATTTTGAACCTGTGATTCAGCTCATAGCTCCTGAGCGTTTGCAGATTGCAGTCGTAAACGGCAACTATAAACCAAGCGAAAAAACCGATATCTTTTTTGAAGCTTCGGGGAGTAAGGAAGACCTCAATTTATTTTCAGGTCTAGATGATGGAAATAACGATGGCTTCGCCGGAAAGTTACGATGGAAACAGAAACTCATTCAGAATGATAGCCTCTGGAATTTAACGGCGCTAGCCGATGGGGATTTTATCAATAAAAACTTTAAGACCATTCAACGTTTGTACCGGGCGGAGTTTAATCGGGATTGGAATTTAGACATGCCTCTGGGGAATCAGTTACTATTGAATACGGGATTTCAGCTCAGCCATGCTAAAAAAGGCCAAGCCTCATATAATTTTGAACACCTTAATTTCTCCGAAAATTTTAACGGCAATCGGCATTTGTTGTTTGCCAATTTTAATTTGAAGGGCTGGTCAGTATTTAGCAATTCTAGTTACCTAAACAGTGAAAGCAATATCAATAGTTCTGAATTTTTGCGTTCGTTTAATCGAGTGGTTTACGGTCAGAAAAATAAATGGGCTGGCACAAAAGTGGCTTTGGAATCTAACGAGCAAAAAGATAAAGCCACTAATGAATTTACGCCGTTAAGCCAGCGTTTTATATCGTATGAAGCTTTTGTTGGCGTCGGCGATTCTACAGCGATTTTTGCTGAAGTTGGATATAAATTCAGAACCAATGATAGTTTGCGCAATAATCAAATTGAGCGCGTTAACACTTCGGATACCTATTATGTAGAGTCGAAATTGATTCAATCTGCAAAAGCCAATCTAAACCTATTTGCCAACTACCGTAATTTAAAATTCACAGACCCCGAGATTGAAGACCAAAACTCACTCAATAGCCGATTGAGTTTCAATTTAAAATTGTTTCAAAATGTGTTGTTGTCCAATACTAATTATGAAACCAATTCGGGTTCGCTACCACAACAAGAATTCACCTATGTGGCGGTAGAGCCGGGACGAGGTGCGTATACCTGGAATGATTACAATAACAACCGTATCCAAGAGTTGGATGAGTTTGAATTGGCACAGTTTCAAGACCAAGGCGAGTTTATTAGAGTGTTATTACCAAATCGGATTTTTGTTAGGACTCATCAAAATCGTTTTAGCCAAACCTTAACGTTTAATCCACAACCTTGGGCCGTTTCAGAAGATAAAACAAAAAAATTCTGGTCTCATTTTTACAATCAGTCGTCCTTTTTAGTCGATAATAAATTGCGAAGAACGGGTAACGATTTTAACCTAAATCCGTTTGAAGCCTTGGGCGATGTTGCGGATGATAATCCCGACCGATTAGGCCTGAATATCAGTTTGCGGAATACCCTGTTTTTTAATCGAGGAAAGCAGAATTTTACAACATCCTACACGTTTTTGAATAATAAAACTCAGAATCTGTTATCTATAGGTTTTCAGAAGAACAATTCGGTGGCGCATCAGTTTAATTTCAACCATAAGTTAGGTGCAAATTGGCTGTTAACGGCGATATCTAATTTTAGTACAACGGAGAATTTAAATCAGAATTTCGCCAATAGGGATTTTGACATCAAGGCTTCAGAAATCCAACCGAAATTGTCATATTTATTCAGTGAAAATGCTCAGTTTGATGTGTTTTATACCTTCAAAAATAAATCGAATGAAATAGGGTTATTGGAAGCGCTAGACCAGCAGAATTACGGATTTTCGTTCAATTTTAATAATGCCCAGAAGATAGGTTTGATAGGCGCGTTTAATGTCTTTCAGAATGATTATGAAGGCAATCCCAATAGTCCGGTAGCTTATCAAATTTTAGAAGGTTTACAGCCTGGAACTAATTTTACGTGGAATCTTTTAGCCCAGAAAAGGCTGACTAAATATCTTGATTTAAACCTAAGCTATTTTGGAAGAAAGAGTGAGTCTTCAAGAACCATCCATACAGGCAATGTGCAATTACGTGCCTATTTTTAATGTTACTGAAGCAACCTTTTTACTATACTTGCATCTAGTAAAGAAATTAATCAATGTAATATTATGAAAAAAATCATTTTAACTGTTTTAGCACTTTCAATTTTTATTACATCTAAAGCTCAAGACGGCGAAACGCCAGAAATTGCTGATAATGCAACAAGTGAAGTAAAACTAAATGCTCTTTTTATGGTGGTTGGAGCCTTTGACGTCACTTATGAATATCTGTTAAACCAAGAATCAGGTCTCGGTATTGAGGTATTTGTCCCATTCGATGAAGAGATTAGGGATGATATTAATTATTATGTATCACCATATTATCGACTGTATTTTGGAAAGAAATATGCCGCTGGATTCTTCTTGGAAGGCTTTGGAATGTTAAATTCCATTAAAGAGACAACCTTTGATTTTTCTCAAACAGTATTTGACGGCCCTGTAATTGAACGTGAAGAAAACATCACAGATTTTGCGCTCGGTATTGGTTTAGGTGGCAAATGGTTAACTAATAGCGGCTTTGTTGGTGAATTGAGTTTTGGAATCGGCCGAAATTTATTTAATAGCTCCGATGTTAGCGAAGATTTTGTAGGTAAGCTGGGTATTACTTTAGGGTATAGATTTTAATGTTTTAAAAAACGTTGCGTTATTGGGCCACTTGAAGTCATTGCTTCTAGAAAATAAATACCACTTTGATATAGCGAAACGTCAATATGTTTTTCATACGAGTTTACCTTAAAATGCTTTATTATTTTACCTGTAGATTCGTATAGTTTTACAAATTCAATATATACCTTGGATTTTAGTTTTAATATATCTGTAACCGGATTTGGATGCAGTGTAAAGTCCAACACCGCTGTTTCATTTAAACTTAGAGTGTTTCCTTCTATAAGAAATAGTGTCTGATTTGGATTAATATCTCTATAGGTTTCTACTAGTCCACTCAACCAAGTAACCTTTACGTAATCAATAAGGGTAGCATTACCGATGCCAAATGTCTCAGTAGCTGAATTTTGTCCTAGATAGCCTTCACCACAATTGGTGTAATGATATTGTTGCTGTCCGTTCGAAGAAATTTCAATTACTGAGCCAATACCATCTCTATTACTGGTTGTGCCTTGAAGTTTAACTTTTAGCCAATTATTGTTTTCAGTGTTTTTATTTTCCCAGAGTACAATATCCTGGTCATCGGTATTAGTTACTACAAAATCAGTAAGCCCATCATTATTTAAATCTCCTGTTGCGTTACTATGGCTTCGCCCTTCGTCATTGTCAAAACCAGCCATAGTTGGGATACTGAAATTACTGTTACCATCATTTTCAAAGAATGCTGCAGATGGAAAACTACTTTGAAAGAGACTACTGCTTACATAGAGATCTAAATCAGCATCATTATCTCCATCTAAGAATATAGCACCCCAAGTAAAGCTGACGAGATCGGTGCCTGTGCTTGGAGCAACATCTGTAAAAGTTTCATCTCCATTGTTTTTTAGTAGGACACATTCGCCAGCATTGGTGACATAAATATCAAAAAAACCGTCACGGTTATAATCGCCAACAGTTACTGTCATCGCATCAATTAAAAGATCAGTTCCCGAAGAAGCACTTATATCAGTAAACGTACCGTCGCCATTATTCTTGTAAAGCTGATTTTTATGAAATTCTTCAGCTCTTTTATCATTTGAAATATACAAGTCCTGAAAACCATCATTGTTAATATCAATCCAAGCCGAGCAAAAAGAAACATGCTTAGAACGGTCAATACCTGCCTCTACTGAAACGTCCGTAAACGTGGAATCACCATTATTTTTATAAAGGTAGTTAGGCGTAAAAGAAGACACCATTGGATCTCGGCTAGAAATGAACACATCTAAGAATCCATCATTATTATAGTCGCCCCATGAAGCTCCAAAAGAGTTTAAATCAGTAGTAGGAAACCCAGCTGTAACTGTGATGTCCTCAAAGATTAAATTACCTGTATTTTTAAAAAGTTTATTTCCAGCTTCATCACTAGTTACAAATAGATCTTTATCGCCATCATTGTCAATATCTACCCAATTAATTTGCTTCGCTTGGAAATCGATGAGGTTGTTATCGGTATCTCTCAGATTCAGGTTTATAGTAACAAAACCTAAGCCATCAATATTTTGAAAAAAAGCAAGCTCCGCACCGCTCTCAGTAGCAAATGATAAGTCGTCAAAACCGTCGTCATTAAAGTCGAAAAACGAAACGCCACCACCTAAAAAGGGAGCGCCACATGAAAAATCTACACCACGAGAAACTGCGGTGTTTTCAAATCTAATCTGAGCATTGGAAATAAAAGAAACGCTACAAAGCGCAAAGCCAAGTAATATTCTATTCATAATAGCACTTTTTTAAGCAAAGTATTGAATATAACTTGATATAGCAAATTATTAAGAATTGGCTTACATCCGCTTCAACCACTCCTTTACATCAACTTCTTTTTTAATGATCGACCTTAGGTCTTCAATTTTAACGCGACGTTGTTCCATGGTGTCTCTATGACGGATGGTTACACTGTTATCATCCAAGGTGTCATGGTCTACAGTGATACAGAAAGGCGTACCGTTTGCGTCTTGTCTACGGTAACGTCTACCAACTGCATCTTTTTCGTCATAAGCAACATTAAAATCCCATTTTAAATCGTTGACGATTTGTTTTGCGATTTCGGGGAGTCCATCTTTTTTAACCAGTGGAAGAATTGCCGCTTTGGTTGGTGCCAAAACTGCTGGCAACTTAAGAACGGTTCTCGTGGTATTGTTCTCTAATTCTTCTTCAACGAGGGCTGTAGATAGAACCGCCAAAAACATTCGGTCCAAACCGATAGATGTTTCCAAGACATAAGGTGTGTAACTCTCGTTGTCTTCATGGTCGAAATATTGGAGTTTTTTGCCTGAATGTTCCTCGTGAGCCTTCAAGTCGAAATCTGTACGTGAGTGTATACCTTCTAATTCCTTAAATCCGAATGGGAACTTAAACTCAATATCGGCGGCGGCGTCCGCATAATGCGCTAATTTTTCGTGGTCATGAAAACGGTACATATCCTCTCCCATACCAAGAGATAAGTGCCATTTCATTCGAGCTTCTTTCCAGTATTCATACCATTCGCCTTGTGTCCCTGGTTTAATGAAAAATTGCATTTCCATTTGTTCAAACTCACGCATTCTGAATATAAACTGACGCGCCACGATTTCGTTTCTGAATGCTTTTCCGGTTTGGGCAATGCCAAAAGGAATCTTCATGCGTCCGGTTTTCTGAACGTTTAAAAAATTCACAAAAATACCTTGAGCTGTTTCAGGTCGTAAATACAAATCCATAGCATGTTCGGCTGAAGCGCCAAGTTTGGTGCCAAACATTAAATTAAATTGCTTAACGTCGGTCCAATTCTTACTACCAGATAGAGGGTCGGCAATTCCCAGCTCTTCAATCAACGCTTTTACGTCTGCTAAATCTTCAGCTTCGAGTGATTTTGCCATTCGAGATAAAATCTCATTGATTTTTGTTTGATACCCTACTACTCGTGGATGTGTGCTTACAAATTCGTCTTTATTAAAGGCATCGCCAAAACGCTTTTCGGCTTTTTTAACTTCCTTATCAATCTTAGCCTCAAGCTTGGCGCAATAGTCTTCGATAAGCACATCGGCGCGATACCGTTTCTTGGAATCCTTATTGTCTATTAATGGGTCATTGAAGGCATCAACATGCCCAGAAGCTTTCCATGTGGTTGGATGCATAAAGATAGAGGCATCAATCCCAACAATATTGTCATTGAGTTGCACCATTGCCTTCCACCAATAGTCGCGGATGTTCTTTTTTAATTCTGCTCCATTTTGAGCGTAGTCGTAAACGGCACTTAAGCCGTCATAGATTTCACTGCTCTGAAACACATAGCCATATTCTTTGGCATGTGATATTACTTTCTTAAACTGGTCGTCGTTGTTTGCCATAGCGCAAAAATAAAAAACCGCACTTAGTTAACAGCGCGGTTTTTTAAAATTATAATTAGTTAATTTTTATTCGAGTGTAAAAGAGATTGTACCCAATTTTTGGCCTTTGTTAAATACCGTGATAAAGTATAAGCCCTTCATAAATGGTTCTTCATTTTCCTTTGGTTGAATAATCATACATAGGTCCACTGATCTGTTATTGTATTCTATAACGCGCTTATGACTGTAGATTAGACTTTTAGTGTTGAACTTAACCTCACCCATATCAGAAACTACATTATTTTCTGGGTCTACAATTTGAACGTAAATATCCTTCTCTCCGGCTTCCACCAGTGGATTACCCACTAGTGAGACACAGACATCCACGCCTTTGACACGTCTTGCTTTATCTGTATAAACACGTTTGCCGAAAATAGACCTTTTAAAGGCATTGGCTTTTACTTTAGCCATCGTTAAATAGGAAGCTTCGGACAAGCGTTCTGCCAATTGTCGGTTTGTTGTTTTGAGTTCGCTAACGTATTGATTTTTAGAATCTAACGATACTAATGATTCTTCTTTGGTGTTTTTTAGAAGCTCATTAGAGGAATTTAAAGAATCTATAACCGCCAATAAATGGTTGTTTTTCTGCTTAATCTTTTGGTACTGATTTCTGAGAATCATCATTTTAGATAATTCATTTTTGGCATACTTTAGGTCTATGATAGCCGATTGTAATTCCTTTTTAGTCTCTGAAATTACGTTAGACAAATGTGCATTGTCCGCCTCGATATCTTCGTACTTATCGAGCATCTGCATAATCTCAATCTGAATTAAGTTATTCTCTTCTTCAAGAAAGTTCTCCGTTGTTTTGAGCGAACCATAAGTAGAATATCCATAAATAGATATGGCTACGATAGCTAGTGCAAGAGACCCGATGAGAAGGCGGTAGTTAAAATGTTGAGGGTTAACTATCATGCTTTTGGATGTTGTGTCGAAAATATGTAATATTAGTATGGTCTCTTATTTTAATCGATGTAAGTATTGAAAAATTTGTTAAACCTGTTTTTTCCTACAGTTTGTGTGGGATGTAAAGTGCATTTAATGGATAATGAGGAACTTATGTGTACGAGTTGTAGACATCAGTTGCCCGTCACAAACTATCATTTCGTCGATAATGAAGCGGTTAAAAAAGTACTCTATGGTAGAATTAAATTGAAAAATGCAACATCGCTTTTACATTTTTCAAAGAAAGGATTGGTGCAAGAACTTTTGCATAACCTTAAGTATCGTGGGCATGAAGATATCGGCAAACATTTTGGACAATGGCTCGGTGCTGAATTGAAGGAAACGGGCGATTATAATTCTGTAGATGTTGTTATTCCCGTCCCGTTGCACAAATCAAAATTACGAAGTCGAGGCTATAATCAGGTAGATAAATTTGCTCAAGAAATTGCGTTGGCTTTAAATGTTGAATTCAGAAAGGACTTACTTATTAAACAGTTTGCAACTAAAACGCAAGTCTTTAAAAATCGTTTGATGCGCTATGATGATGCCAAGGCGCAATTCAAATTAATTGATACCGAAATATTAAAAAACAAACACGTTTTATTGGTCGATGATATTATTACAACGGGTGCTACGCTCGAAACTTGTGCCAACGAACTGTTAAAAACGGAAGGATTGACCCTTAGCGTCGCAACGATTGCAATTGCGGATTGATTTTTTCGTTTGTAGCTTTTAAAGTTGTTATTTTGCCTAAAATTTTGAAGACCATAATGCGAGGACCTGCTTTCCGTTTTTTCTGTGTATTATCATTAACGCTTCTTATTGTTGCTTGTGCCAGTAGAGGCCGACCTTCAGGCGGTGAAAAGGATACCGAACCACCGGTGATTGTACGTTCAGACCCAGAGAATTTCACTACCAATTTCAATAAGGACGAAATTCGAATTTACTTCAACGAATACATCAAACTGAAGGATATTCGTAAGCAATTGATTGTGTCGCCTCCTATGGACAATGACCCCATAATCTCGCCACAAGGTTCGGCAGGCAAGTACATTAGCATAAAGATCACAGACACCTTGGCGCCCAATACCACTTATGCCTTCAACTTCGGACAAAGCATTGTTGATAATAATGAAGAGAACCCATTTAGCTATTACCGCTACGTCTTTTCTACGGGGCCTACTATTGATTCGCTCTCGGTTACCGGTGCCGTTTTGGATGCGTTGGAGCGTCAACCAGAAACCTTTATAACCGTTGGTCTTTACGAGGTCGATTCTACGTTTAACGACTCCACCATTTACAAACAGAAACCAAAATACATTACCAATACCTTAGATAGCTTAACCACTTTTAGCATTGAAAACATCAAAGCTGGGACGTATAAGTTAGTCGCGTTAAAAGATAATAACGGAAACTATACGTTTGAACCTAAAACAGACAAAATCGGGTTTGTAGAAGGTTATATCGAAGTGCCCAAGGATACCAATTATCTCATAAAACTATTTAAAGAAGTACCGAAATTGAAAGTCTTACGACCCTTCCAAGCGGGAGAACAGCGTGTAGGTTTTCCGTTTGAAGGTAATCCCGAAGGCTTGAAGATTTCAATGTTAGATGCCCTTCCCGAAGGTACTAAAACCCGAATCACCAAAGACCGCGACAAAGACAGTTTATACTATTGGTACCATCCAAAACTTGAACTAGACTCTACATTTTTCAAGCTTGAAAGAGGTACTTTTGTGGATACGTTGAAGCATAAATTCAGGCCAGCCGAAAAGGACTCGTTGACGATAACCATGTTGACCCCAGGAAATTTACCGTACCAAAAAAACATGACTTTGGCGGGTAGCACACCTTTCGACTTATTGGACAGAAGCAAAATTACACTTATCGATAAGGATTCAGTTGCTGTGGCTTTTACTATTGAAGAAGACTCATTGTTGAACACGTATCAATTTCCTATTGAATTAAAAGAAGATGAGCGTTATGCTATGAGTATTCTGCCCGGTGCGTTTGAAGATATTTTGGGCACACAAAACGACACCCTAAACTTCAATTTTAGAACTCGAAAAAAATCTGAATTAGGAAATATTAGAGTCTCCTTAATTAATGCGAAACTTCCATTAATAGTGCAGTTAACAGATGAACAGGGAAAAGTGCTATATGAAAAATATGCAGAAACAAGTCCTGTGGTAGATTTTACCAATATTGAACCTAAGCAATATCAGCTTCGTGTTATTTTTGACGAAAACAAAAACGGCAAGTACGACCCTGGCAGTTTCTTACTCAATACTCAACCTGAACGTACGAGTTATCATCCCGTATTAGAGGATACCAATGTCCGTGCTAATTTTGATTATAATATTTCTCTTACTCTCGAAAATTAAAGTGGTCGCGGTCGTTTAAGAAATTGAGTTTATCTCGGTACGTTTTAATCTTAGATTTCTCTAAAGTCACAACTTCGATAGCTTCTTTATTCTCAGGAATCGAATCTATTCTATGCCCCAAAACATCATAGCACGCCGAGTGTCCAGGATACTCATGATTGTTGCCGTCCAAGCCAACTCTATTTACACCAATGCAATAGCTCATATTTTCAATAGCGCGCGCTTTCAATAGCGCATCCCAAGCGTTGATTCTCGGTTTAGGCCAATTGGCAACATAGAGTAAAAGGTCATAATCTTCGGTGTTTCTTGCCCAAACGGGGAAGCGTAAATCATAACAAATTAGAGGGCAAATTTTCCAGCCTTTATAGTCAATGATGACCTTTTCTTTTCCTGCAGTGTACACCTTATGCTCGCCGGCCAACGTAAAGGTGTGGCGTTTATCGTAAGTTGAAATTTTGCCATCAGGTTCTATAAATACAAGCCTATTGTAAAGCTGTTCATGCTCTTTAATGACCAAACTGCCAGTAATAGCAGTATTGTTTTTTTTTGCTAAATTTTTTAAAAGTTGAATGGACTCACCATTCATGGTTTCGGCAATGCTTTCACCATGCATTGTAAAGCCAGACGTAAACATTTCGGGTAAAACGATAAGGTCTACAGCGTCTGAAATCTCTTCAATATGTTGTTGTATGGCTACCCGATTTTGAACTGGATTCTCCCAAGCCAAAGCCATTTGCACCAATGCAACGGTTAAGTCTTCCTTCATACCGTTAAAATTACGCTTTTAAAATTTCAATTAAAATATATGTGCTAATTTCAAGCATCAAAAAAATTTCAAGATATGCGTATTACCTTTTGGAGTTTGCTGTTTGTTTTTGTAGGGTCGTTTCAAACTTCTGCTCAGAATGATTATTACTTTCCAGCGAAAGCTGAAGCTTGGGAAACGGTTTCAACATCAGATTATAATATTAATAATGGGCAACTTCAAAAGGCCGTTGATTTTGCCAAAGCGAATGAATATTCTGGGTCTCGTGATTTGCGTATCGCTATTTTAAAAGGCTTCGAGCGCGAGCCATTTCATGAAATTTTAGGTCCGACCAAAAAGCGTGGAGGTCCTGCCGGAATGATACTTAAAAACGGGTATAAAATTGCGGAATGGGGAGATACCAAACGTGTGGATATGACCTTTAGCGTTACAAAAATTTTCCTATCTACCGTTGCAGGATTGGCCGTTGACCAAGGTCTTATCGCTTCCGAAAATGATAGAGTCGGCAATTATGTTTGGGATGGCACATTTAGAGGGAAGCACAACGAACAAATTACTTGGGCACATTTGTTACAGCAAAATTCGGATTGGTCGGGAGAACTTTGGGGTATTAAAGATTGGGCGGACCGACCACCACGAGAAGGCGATATTGATGATTGGAAAAACCGAAAACTTAACACGCCAGGAACAGTTATGGAATATAACGATGTCCGCGTCAATGTTTTGGCGTACTCCTTATTACAAGTATGGCGCAAACCAGTGCCACAGGTTTTAAAGGAGAATTTGATGGATAAAATCGATGCCTCAACCACTTGGCGTTGGTTTGGTTATAAAGATGCTTGGACAACGGTTGATGGCTTACAAATGAAGTCGGTTACAGGTGGAGGCCATTCTGGCGCAGGGTTGTTTATTTCTACAGAAGATATAGCCCGATTTGGACTGCTATTCTTAAACGATGGTAAATGGAATGAGGAACAAATTATAAGTAAAGATTGGATAGAACGAGCCATAACACCATCCGAGCCCAACGTGAATTACGGCTACATGTGGTGGCTCAATAAAAAAGGACCACGCCATTGGGAGCAAGTTTCAGAATCTATTTATTATGGTGCTGGATTCGGCGGTAATTTTATAATCGTAGACCGAGATAATGACGTTGTTATAGTAACGCGCTGGTTAGAACCTTCAAAAGTGAAGGAATTTATGCAGACTTTGGTGAAGGCGTTTTAAGACCGCTCAACCTTATCCAATTTTTCCTTAGCCTCATTCACTTTTTCACGGAGTTTGGCAATGTCGGTTTCGTATTCCTCGATTTCAACAGGAGATAGTTTCCCTTTTTTCTTAAGGCGTTCAAACTTATTTTCTTTATCGTTCAAGCGCTCTTTGGCTTTAAGGTAATTGTCTCGCGCACGCTCTAATTCGCGTTGGCGTTTTTCAATTTTATCTTGTTTGCGTTTTAGTTCTTTCGCTTTGTCTTCTGCTTCTTTTTTCGCCTTTTCAATATCTCTTTCACGTTTTTCCAACGCTTCCTCGGCTTCGAGTCGCTCTTCTAAATTTGAAGTGATTCTTTGCTTGTCTTCCTGCGATAATTGTGCCGTTACGTCTTGGCCTTCGTTATAAAAGGTATCGCCTTTTACGGTGTAAACTTTCCCAGAATCCATAATGACCTGCTCGCTACTTCCGCAGGACACTAGGGTTATGGCGAGTGCAAAAAATGTATATTTTAAAAATCTCATAGTGTTATAATTTGTGAACTGATAAGATAGGGAAACCCTTGGCTCATCTTTGTTCAATCCCTATTTTATTTGACACAAAATCTCCGAAGCCTTAATCAGAGTTTCGTCCGTTTTGGCGAAACAGAACCTCAATACCTTGTCGTCTTTTCCGTCGACATTAAATACCGAAAGCGGAATTGATGCAATTTTGAAATCTTTGGTTAAGCGTTTAGCAAAATCAACGTCATGCTCATCTGTAATGTTTGAAAAGTCCAAAACCTGAAAATACGTCCCTTTTGAAGGTTTAAATTTGAATTTTGAATCGGAAATCAAATTCAGGAATAAGTCGCGCTTCGCTTGAAAAAATGACGATAGATTCAAATAGGTTTGTTCGTCTTGCATATAATCCGCAATGCCTTTTTGCGACGGGTGATGCACCGAAAATACATTGAATTGATGTACTTTTCTGAACTCGGCCATTAAGTTTGAAGGCGCGCAGGTATACCCAATTTTCCAACCGGTATTGTGAAAGGTTTTCCCGAAGGACGCTGTGATAAAACTTCGGGCTTTGAGATTTTCAAATGTACAAAGGCTGTGGTGTTGGGCGTCATCATAAACCATGTGTTCGTAGACTTCATCGCTAAGTACTATGATTTCTGTATTGTTAGTCAAATTTTCTAAAGCTTTCATGTCACTTTCAGACCAAATGGTACCACTTGGATTATGAGGTGTATTGATGATAATCATCCTCGTTTTTGATGACACTTTGGATTGTACCTCGTCCCAATCGACACTGTAATCGGGCGCAGACAATTGAACGGATACAGTTTTTCCGCCATTAAGATTAATCGCAGGCTCATAGCAATCGTAAGCCGGTCTAAAAATAATGACTTCATCATCGGGTTTTACAAAAGCAGAAATGATGCAATAAATGGCTTGTGTAGCGCCGGCAGTTACTGTGATTTCGGTATCGGGATGGTAACTGGCGTTGTACAGTTTTTGGTATTTATTGGCGATGGCCAAAAGTAAATCTAACTGTCCTGGCATGGGCGCATACTGGTTGTAACCGTTGTTTGAGGCTTTAGACACCAAGTCTATCAACGTTTGGTCACTCGGAAAATTAGGAAAACCTTGCGAGAGGTTTAAAGCGTTATGGGTGTTCGCCAACTGGCTCATTACCGTGAAAATGGTAGTGCCAACATTTGGGAGTTTAGAGTGGATAGTCATGCGGGTCAGTCGTTAAATAGACCATGACATCGTCAACGCAAGTGTTGAGGTTGTTTTTGATTTCATGGTCCCAAAACCTAAAGATAGTAAAACCAAGGGCTTTTAACTCACTGTTCACCTGCCGGTCGCGTTGCATATTACGTTCTATCTTCGGAATCCAGAAATCACGATTGGTTTTAATCTTGGCTTTGCGTTCTTCCCAATTGTAGCCGTGCCAATATTCGCCATCGATAAACACGGCGAGTTTATATTTTTTAATGGATACATCAGGTCGTCCCGGTAATTGCTTGCTATCCACACGATACCGAACGCCTTTTTTCCAAAGCGCTTTCCGAAAGAGAAGCTCAGGCTTTGTATTCTTCCCACGGATTTTGCTCATGATTTTTGAGCGTTTTTTGGTGGTGTAGAAACCCGCTTCTTCACTAAATTTTGGGACTTTGATTATGAGTTCGTCATAAGCCATGGGCTAAAGTTACTCATGAAATCTGATTGGGATTGTTTCTAAAGCATTAAAAATGAATGCAAGTCTTAAGGCCTTGAGGAACTATTTGCGAAATCTGAAAGTCTTGGCGTATCCTTTAACAATGTCCACCGCTCCTCCAAAGGAAAATGCGAACGAACAAAAATTTCAGGATTGGTAAGGAACCAATAATCATCGGTGTGGTTGGCATTTTTATGACTATTTGCCCAAGTTAAATCCAATAAGTGCCATTGTCCGTTGAGCTTTACGGCATTCCATGTATGGTTTGGGGCATTGTAGCTGGTCGCCATTTTGGTAAAACCGTGAATGTATTCCGATGAAATTCCAACACGTTCACATAGCGCCTTGAATAGAAAGGCGTAGCCACCGCATAAGGCTTTTTTGCGTTTAAGAACGTGAGCAATCACGTTGTATTCAGAAGTGTAAATCTTTTTTTGGAGTGACTTGCTGAGGCGTAAGTCAAAATCATAGTTGATGTTTGTGATAATCCAACGGTAAATAGCTTTTGCTTTTTGGTGTTGTGAACTGCTGTTTTGTGTGATTGAAAATGCTAAATGCGAAAGTTGGGCATCCAAAGTATTCTTAACGGTTTCCTGCTGAGGTACGCTTCTTTTTATGACGTATCTCGACTGGGAAAATACCAAAGAGGAGCACAATAAACATATAATTATGAGAAACTTAGGCAACTTTAGCAATTTAGGGTCTGATTTTTAAACGCTAAAGTTTTGAAATTATTGAGTGTTTCGCACATTTAGAATATCCCTAACAATCTTGAGGTGATGCTCAGTATGAAGTTTAAGAAATCTCAGGGTTTGTTGCTTGTTCAACTGTCCAAAATACGGATGCTTAAAATTGGCTGTTTTTGGTAGGTCTATAACGTGTTGTAATTCGCTCTTGGCATAATTGACCTGTTTTTTTAAATCCTCTGCTGTTATGATTTCGGGTGGTAAGACAGCTTTGGGTGATTTGCCTTTACCTCGTGGTATATAATTGAATGTAAAACAATACAGTCTCATTGCACTGAAATTGGGTTTGAAGCCTTCAGGGTCTGATTGCTGTAGAAGTCCGGCTACACCATTAACCACTTTTAAACTATGGTCTAAATGCCAAGCGATATTCGATTTTGAAACTGCTTTGTTTTCTGTAGTTGCTTTAGTTATATGATTTTCAATTTCAGAAAGTTGTTTCTGTACTGCTTTTATGTATTTCATTGAATAGATATGTAATATCAATATATGGAAAAGAATTGAAGCAAGTACATATTGATTTTCCCAAATTCATTATAAGAGTTTCTAAATAAAAAATCCCAAGCCTGCGACTTGGGATTTGTATGATGTGATTCCAGTTTCTACAAGAATCTTAGTATCTGTAATGTTCCGGCTTAAAAGGCCCTTCAACTGTTACACCGATGTACTCGGCTTGGTCTTTTTTAAGCTCTGTTAGTTCCACACCGATTTTTTCCAAATGTAACTTTGCTACTTTTTCATCGAGGTGTTTTGGAAGCATGTAAACCTCGTTACCGTAAGCTTCACTATTTTTCCAAAGTTCAATCTGAGCCAAGGTTTGGTTAGTAAATGAATTACTCATCACAAAACTTGGGTGACCCGTTGCACAGCCTAAATTGACCAAACGACCTTCGGCTAAGACAATGATATCTTTACCATCAATGGTGTATTTGTCCACTTGAGGTTTAATGGTGTCTTTGGTGTTGCCATAATTGTCATTTAACCACGCCATTTGAATTTCATTGTCAAAATGACCGATGTTACAAACGATGGTTTTGTCTTTCATAGCTTTGAAATGCTCATCTCTTACGATGTCTTTGTTTCCGGTAGTTGTGATAACGATATCCGAATTTCCGACAACAGTTTCCAAACGCTTTACTTCAAAACCGTCCATAGCAGCTTGCAATGCGCAGATTGGGTCAATTTCAGTAACGGTTACAATAGAACCAGCGCCTTTAAATGAAGCAGCTGTTCCTTTACCAACGTCTCCGTAACCACAAACGGTTACGCGTTTCCCAGCTAACATTATATCAGTAGCACGACGAATGGCATCTACTGCAGATTCTTTGCAACCGTACTTATTATCGAATTTAGATTTTGTCACAGAATCGTTAACGTTAATAGCAGGCATTGGCAATGTACCGTTCTTAACACGCTCGTAAAGTCTGTGCACACCTGTGGTTGTTTCTTCCGAAAGCCCTTTGATGCCTGCGGCCAATTCAGGATATTTATCCAAAACCATATTGGTTAAATCGCCACCGTCATCTAAAATCATGTTTAAAGGTTGACGGTCTTCCCCAAAGAATAAGGTTTGCTCTATACACCAATCAAACTCCTCTTCAGTCATGTCTTTCCATGCATAAACAGAAGTTCCGGCAGCTGCAATAGCAGCGGCAGCTTGGTCTTGGGTTGAAAATATGTTACAAGAACTCCAAGTAACTTCAGCTCCCAAAGCTTGTAAGGTTTCTATTAAAACAGCAGTTTGTATGGTCATGTGCAAACAACCTGCAATACGTGCACCTTTTAAAGGTTGCTCGTTTTTGTATTCCTCTCTAAGGCTCATTAAACCTGGCATTTCTGCCTCGGCCAATTCAATCTCTTTGCGTCCCCATGCCGCAAGCGACATATCTTTTACCTTATTCGGTACGTAAGCAACAGTTTTAGTACTCATTTTTTATGTATTTCTATAGTTTTTAAAATGCAACAACTTTGGGTTTCGCGCCTAAAAATGGCTAAATTCGTCTCTCAAAATGTTGCTTTGCTTAAAGCGAGTGCAAAGATAATCAATAACATTCACAATACTAAATGCCACTTTATAAATCCATTAGCCATAACTCACAAACTACTGTTAAAATATGGCAGATTACCGAATCTTTTAAGGACTTGATGGTGCCATTGGATTTAAAACCCGAAAGCCTTTCTAGGGTCGAAAGCATGAAGAGCACATTACACCAACGTGGCTTTTTAAGCGTTCGGCATTTGTTACGAGAGTTTGGGTATACAGACCAAGATTTGTTTTATGATGACCACGGCAAACCGCATTTAAAGGACGGTAAACATATTTCGATTACGCATTCTTTTGAATTTTCGGGAGTTATAATTAGTCATTCTGAAGTCGGTATCGATATCGAAAAACAACGCGAAAAGATTGCTATTATAGCTAAGAAATTTGTGGATTATGAATTTCAATATTTAAGTTTGAAGGCTTCAGATTATGTGAGAAAGCTAACCGTCATTTGGGGCATAAAGGAATCCTTGTATAAATTGTTTGCCACGCCAGGCATGTTGTTTCGAGAGCATTTTTTGGTCATTCCGTTTACGCTTGAAGATTCGGAGACGGTCTGCTGGATTGACTACAACAACCAAAAACACCGTTACAATGCTAATTATTTAGAATTTGAAGGCTTCACCTGCGCTTATGTTGTTGAATGATGGATAAACAGATTTATAAAAACATACAAACCGCTATAAAAAATCAACAGCGTTTGCTGGCCATTTTACTGGACCCAGACAAGTTGAGTATAGCTGATGTTTCAGAAGTGACAAATAAAATTAATGCTTCAATCGCTACACATATTTTTGTAGGTGGTAGTACTGTGGATGATAATAGAACGGAGGCGCTTTTAATCGAATTGAGAAAGCACACTGACTTACCATTACTAGTTTTCCCCGGGGATACTAATCAAATTTCAAATGAAGCTGATGGTTTGTTGTTTTTATCCTTGATTTCAGGGCGAAATCCGGATTATTTAATTGGAAAGCAAGTCGAAGCCGTTTCAAAATTGAGAGAATCGAATCTGGAAGTCATTCCAACAGGATACATCCTTATTGGTGAAGAGAACGAAACAGCAGTTGAAAACGTAAGCCAAACAAAGCCTATTCATTCCGAAGATATTACAACTATTGCTGATACCGCTAAAGCAGGAGAGTATTTAGGTTTTAAATTAATCTATCTCGAAGCTGGGAGCGGAGCCAATCACTCTGTGACTTTTGAGGCTATTCAGCAAGTGAAATCAGATTTAAATATACCGCTAATTGTTGGTGGCGGTATTATGTCTAAAGAAGCCTTTGAGACTGCCCACCAAGCTGGAGCAAATATGGTCGTTATTGGGACGGCTTTTGAGAATGATTTGGAATTCTTGGACTATTTAGAAACTAAGTATCAAGTAGAATTATAAAAATTTCTTCCCTTTGGGAAGATTAAGATGGGAACCATGCAAATATCCGTTGAGTTAACTTACTCGCCATTACAAGCCGATTACGAAGCTGAAATAATTGATTTCATAAAACGGTTGAGGACTTCTAAATTCAAAATTTTGGAAAATCCATTGAGCACCCAAGTCTACGGGGATTATGATGAAGTGATGGCCTTTTTAACCAAAGAAATCAAAGTGGCTTTTGGCGCAATAGATATTGGACTGATGCACCTAAAAATCGTAAAAACGGACCGAAACGATTATGAACGGAATTATTGATTTCTTTTTCGGGCAGTACGCCGACTACGAAACACTCGATACTGTTTTAGAAATTATCGCGGTGGTCTTTGGATTTCTATCAGTTTGGTTTTCAAAGCAAAATAAAATTTGGGTCTTCCCTACGGGAATGATAAGCACATTAATTTTTGTGTATTTGCTTTTAAAGTGGGAACTGCTCGGCGATATGATGATTAATGCCTACTACTTTATCATGAGTATTTACGGTTGGTATATTTGGACGAGGAAAGTCGATGAATCGCAAGTCACACCAATTTCAAGAACCACTAGCAAAGAGAAGCAAATCAGTCTCGTCATATTCTTGGCCACATTAGGCTTTGTTTATGCCGTTTATCAAACTTTCGATAAATGGACAAGTTGGACGGCCTATGTAGATACCATCACAACAGCCATTTTCTTTGTAGGCATGTGGCTAATGGCTCGACGAAAAATCGAGAATTGGATATTCTGGATTATCGGCGATATTATTTCAGTGCCATTGTATTTTTATAAAGGCTTTACCTTTACCAGTTTTCAATATTTAGGCTTTACCTTTATCGCCATTTTTGGATACTTAGCATGGAAGAAAAACTTAAACAGCAACCATCAGACTGCATAAAAATTGTGTTGTTTGGTCCAGAATCAACGGGTAAAACGACATTGTCCCGACAGTTAGCCGAGCATTACCAAGCGCTTTGGGTGCCTGAGTATGCGCGAGAGTACCTGCAAAAAAAATGGGATGAGACAAAAACGATATGCCAACCCGAAGATTTATTGCCCATTGCTATCGGACAAATGCAACTCGAAAACGAACTCGCAAAACAAGCCAACAACATTTTAATTTGTGACACAGATTTGCTTGAAACAAAAGTCTATTCCGAAGCCTATTTTTCAAGTACCTGCGACTCGATGCTCGAAAAATACGCTCTAGAAAATTCTTACGATTTATACTTTTTAACTTATATTGACACCCCTTGGACTCCTGATGATTTAAGGGATAAACCAGGCGAGCGAGAGTGCATGTTTCAAGCGTTTGAAAATGCATTGAACGAAGCCAAAAGGCCTTATGTGTTACTAAGGGGCAATGAAAAAAAGCGATTTAAAACGGCTACCGAATATATTGACAAACTACTAGAAAAACGCTTATGCATCTGAAAGATTCAGATATAAAATACATTACGGACAAAGGACTCACTTTGGACCAGGTTGAATCTCAATTGCAGATCCTAAAAAAAGGTGTGCCCTTTAGTAATATTAAAGAAGCAGCAACTTTAAACAATGGTATAATAGTTCTTACACCAGAACATCAGGAATTATATCTGTCGAGTTATAGTGAAAAAATACAAGGCAAGTCTGTTATTAAATTTGTGCCTGCTTCAGGGGCTGCAACACGCATGTTCAAATTTCTTTATAGATTTTTAGATGAGTTCAATCCCAACGAACAGTCTTTAAATTTTTATATTAATAAGAACAAGGCAAAAGATCTGTCATTGTTTTTGGTAGGGCTGGAAAAGTTTCCATTTTATAATGCTGTCATCGAAAAGTTACAAGAAAAGCTGAAATATGAAGAGCAGCTATCTGCTGGACATTATGCACACGCTTTTGTTGAAACGATGTTGTCTAATGATGGTTTAGATTTTGGTAATTCTCCAAAAGGGCTCATACCGTTTCATAAGTACAAAGATGGTAGCATTGCTACAGCTTTTGAGGAGCATTTATTCGAGTCCGCACTTTATAGTGCAGATTCTAAAATGATAAAACTCCACTTCACTATTTCCGAGCGTTTTAAGGATAAATTTAAGGATGAATTTAAACGTATTCAGAAAAAAGTAGAAGCCATAACAGAGTGCGAATTTAATATTGGTTATTCGTTTCAGCACGAATCAACGGATACCATAGCCGTTAAGGTAACCAATGAACCAATGAGGAATGCAGATGGTAGCTTGCATTTTAGACCTTCTGGTCACGGCGCACTTTTAAAAAATCTTAATGACTTAGACAATGACATTATCTTCATTAAAAATATAGATAACGTTGTTGTTAAGCATTATAAAAATGAAATTGCCAAATACAAGAAAGTCTTAGCCGGATACCTTCTAACGATTCAGGAGCACATTTTCGACTTTTTGAAGCAGTTGGATGATACTGATATTTCCGAAAGCGACATCATCACAATCGCCGAGTTTCTGGAACGTCAACTCAACGTTAGAATTACTGAGGAATTTGAAAAATATTCAAACGAATATAAAATCGAATACCTCCGCGATAAATTAAATCGTCCGCTCAGAGTCTGTGGTATGGTTAAGAACGAAGGCGAACCAGGCGGAGGCCCGTTTTGGGTACGGAATCAGAGTTGGGTGGAATCGTTGCAGATTGTGGAATCTGCGCAAATCAATATTAAAGACAAGCAACAGCGAAAAATTCTCAAAAATGCGACGCACTTTAATCCGGTAGATTTGGTATGTGGCATAAAGGATTATAAAGGCAATAAGTTCGATTTGCAACAATTTGTAGACCATAAGGCCTCTTTTGTGACCATGAAAACCAAGACAGGAAAAGACATAAAGGCACTTGAACTCCCAGGACTTTGGAATGGAAGCATGGCACATTGGAATACTATTTTCATAGAAGTCCCACTGATAACGTTTAGCCCAGTAAAAACGGTGAATGACTTACTGAAACCACCGCACCAAATTAGATGATAAATTTCGAAGATTTACTTTCTGAAGTCAGCTATAAAGCCGTACGAAGTTCGGGAGCAGGTGGGCAAAACGTCAATAAAGTGGCCACGAAAGTAGTCCTACAATTTAATATTGAAGAAAGTCAAATCCTGTCTGAAGAACATAAGGAAAGACTTCGTGAATTCTTCAAAACACGACTTGATAAAAATGGAATATTAACGCTGAATTCTAGCGAAAGCCGAAGTCAATTCAGGAATAAAACTCTTGTCACACAACGTTTTTTAGAATTATTGGAAGAAGGCTTAAAAGAAGAAAAAGAACGCATTCCTACCAAAACCCCAAGAGCCGTGAAGCAAAAGCGGTTGAAGAACAAGAAAATACAAAGCGACAAAAAAGCAAATCGGAAGAAACCTGATGTTTGATATTCTTTTTTCATAATGATATCATCGTAATATTGCAATATTACGATGATTGCTGTATTGGAAATAAAATTTCCATCATTTTACCCATAAAAATCATTTTCTAAACTACCTTTGCAACGTTCTCAATAAAGGGGTGCTATATTAAATTTAAAGTGTCAATAGGTATAGAAGTGGTAAACTTTGAACCATAGACTTGAAGCTTTGAACTAAACACGGCTGAGAATATACCCATTGAACCTAGAACAGGTAATGCTGTTTAGGAAAGCGAGCGTTAAGAAAATGTCTAGTAGACATTTTTAGCGAGTGCGATTAGTTCAACGATTTAGATTTCAAACCGAAACTAAATCATGAAAAAATTGTCAAAGTAAAGCTCACAAATTAAGAATTGTAACAAAGAATAATCGCCTCTTTTTATTCGAAATAAAAATTGTATTTCGAATGTTTTCATTTAAAAAATGTAGCACTTTAGCTCTAGGGCTTATCTTCAGTTTTAGTGCTTTTGCCCAAGACAAACCACAAGATTCTACCAAACTCGAAAAACTGGACGAGGTTTTGGTCAAAGCCGTCCGTGTGGATGCCAAGTCGCCAATTACCCACAGTAATGTGTCTAAAAAGGAAATTGCTAAGCGCAATTTGGGGCAGGACATTCCTATGCTCTTAAACTTCTTGCCTTCTGTTGTGACCACTACTGATGCCGGAGCAGGTATTGGATACACAGGCATCAGAGTTAGGGGAATTAGTTCTCAATCCACTAACGTTACCATCAACGGTATTCAATACAACGATTCTGAATCGCTTGGCACATTTTGGGTGAATTTGGGGGATTTTGCTTCCTCTATTGAAAGTCTTCAGTTGCAAAGAGGCGTTGGTACATCGACCAATGGTGCCGGAGCTTTCGGTGCGAGTATCAATATTTTAACGGATGCTACTTCTGCCGAATCTCTGGGCGAAATTTCAAACTCGTTCGGAAGTTTCAATACCAGAAAACATACGGTAAAATTTAGTACGGGTCTTCTTAATGACCATTTCGAAATTGCGGGAAGACTATCCAATATACAATCAGATGGATTTATAGATAGAGCCTCTTCAAACTTAAAATCGTACTTTTTGCAAGGCTCCTACGTGGATGATAATACCTTGATTAAAGCCATAACCTTTGGTGGAAATGAAGTTACATACCAATCTTGGTACGGCTTTGAATCCGCAACGATTGATGCTATTGGTTTTAACCCAAATATTGAAGAAAACAGTCAATTTAATATCGCTGGAATCATTTTCGATGACGAAGGTAATTTTGAAGGCTACCACAACAATCAAGTGGACGACTATAGTCAAGACCACTTTCAACTCCATTGGAACGAACGCTACAACAGCAACTGGTCTACAAATATTGGTTTGAATTATACTAACGGGCGTGGATTCTTTGAAGAGTATGTTGATGATTATTTATACAGCAATATCTATTTTTCTGACGATGCCACTTTCGATTTTCTTGGTCTCGAACCTATAAATATGGATGGCGAAACCATAAATTCCATGGATTACATTAGACGTCGATGGTTAGACAACAACTTTTATGTGATTAACGCTAGCGCGAATTATAAAGAAAATAATTTGAATGCCATTTTTGGAACGTCTTACAGTTATTACGATGGCGACCATTTTGGCGAAATCATTTGGGCAGAATATGCTAATCAGCTCAATTTTGAAGAACGTTATTACGATGGAAACAGTATCAAAACCGATTTGTCATTTTTTGCAAAAGCCAATTACAGGTTGAATGATAAAGTCAGTCTTTACGGAGATTTACAATTGCGAAATGTCAATTATGAAACCACGGGAACTTCTTCAGATTTGGTTCTGTTTGAAATCGATAAGGACTTTTCATTCTTCAATCCCAAAGCCGGAATCACCTACGAACTGAATGACAACAACAACTTTTACTTTTCGTATGCTAGAGCCAATCGTGAACCCAATCGTACGGATTTTGAAGCCAATGCCGATGTAAGGTCAGAGCAGTTAAACGATTTTGAATTAGGTTGGAGACACCAATCCGACAAATTGCGTTTTAACGCCAATGTATATTATATGTTATATAATGAGCAATTGGTACTTTCTGGTCAGTTAGATGATGTGGGGAATCCTTTTAGAACCAACAGTGGCGACAGTTATCGCCTAGGGTTGGAGTTAGAAGCGGTTGTGCCACTGACTGAACAACTTACACTTCAGCCTAATGCCACAATCAGTTCCAACAAAAACATGGAAACCATTGTATCGTTAGATGGTGACTTCGTCAATTTAGGAAAGACGGATATTTCATTTTCACCAGAATTGGTGTGGGCTAATGCTTTTGTATATCAGCCTTTTGAAAACCTTCAGATGTCATTATTGAGCAAATATGTCGGAGAGCAGTTTTTGAGCAATACGGAATCCGAATTTTCGAAATTAGACAGTTATTTTACAACGGATTTCAACATCGTATATACCATTAAGACAGAAAAGATTTTCGATTCAATTGTATTAACAGGATTAGTCAACAACATCTTTGACGAGCAATATGTGTCTAATGGTTATTACTATACGTTTGATGATGATTTTTCAAATCCAGGAACAGTCACTACTATTGAAGGAGCAGGATTCTATCCGCAAGCGGGCACCAACGTTTTGCTAGGTGTAACTCTTAATTTCTAGTTATTAACCACAAACTGGTTATTGCCTAAAGCCGTAACCCTGTATTCTCTAAGTGTGCAGGGTTGCGGATTATTACCCACAATTTGGCCAGAAAGCAACTCGTATTCATTCCCGTCTGGGCATCCGCAAGTCGCTGTAAGTCCATTAATCATTAACCCTGAACAACTCGATGGTGCATGATTGGGGTCCGAGCCATCCCAAGCGCGTATTGTTCCAGAATTTACAGCGACAAGAATCAATCCATTATTGCCAGGGCCTTCAACACGTACCGCATTCACTGGGAATTGAAGTTGGTTAAATTGGGGAAGATTGAGGTTGACGTTAAAATTAACACCAACATTGAGTAGAAAGCTACATTGGTTGGGGCGGTCATCGCCGGCACAACCAAAAAATAGTATAGATAGGAGTAGAAAAGCTACTTTTTTCATCTTGTTTCTGTGAATGCAGAAATCTTTTACGTTTACCATAGAATTTTGAAACTAAAGTTAAATTTTAACTTTTTTTACGCTAGCGCAATTTACAATATTTCAGTCGTCGACTAATAATTTTGTATATTTGTTGAACAATCTCGTGAAAGCGGGATTTTTTGCGTTTTCTCGGATAGCTCAGCCTATATTTTAGAGTTGTATTCGAGATTATTCAATTTATAGCATAACGATTAAACGACAGAATTATGAGTAAAGTATCATACTATACAGCGGAAGGATTAAAAAAATTAAGAGAAGAGCTAAATCAGCTTAAGGATATAGAGCGCCCAAAAGCATCACAAGCGATTGCAGAGGCAAGAGACAAGGGCGATTTGAGTGAAAATGCAGAATACGATGCGGCCAAAGAGGCGCAAGGTATGTTGGAAATGAAGATTTCTAAAATGGAAGAGACTCTAGCCAATGCACGCGTAATTGATGAGTCGCAATTAGATACGTCTAAAGTTTTGGCCTTGTCAATTGTAAAGATTAAAAACCAAACAAATGGTATGGAAATGACCTATACCTTGGTGGCAGAAAGTGAAGCCGATTTGGCCTCTGGTAAGATTTCAGTAAACTCACCTATTGGTAAAGGTTTATTAGGAAAATCTGTTGGTGATATTGCAGAAATACAAGTACCAAATGGCATAATGAAATTTGATATTTTGGAAATTTCGAGATAACATACCAAGGTTCATTTTGAGAATATTATCACAGACCTGTCAGGTTTTTAAAACCTGACAGGTCTAGTTCTTTAATAACAAAATCATCTTTCAAAGAATCTTTTATCTTTACTAGAAATAACATCAAAAATGGCTTCGATTTTTACAAAAATTATAAATGGCGAGATTCCTTCGTATAAAATTGCTGAGACTGATGATTTTTATGCGTTTTTAGATATCAATCCCAACACTAAAGGACACACATTGTGCATTCCAAAGCAAGAGGTCGATAAGCTATTTGATTTAGACGAAGAGACTTATGCTGGACTCATGGAATTTTCTAGAAAAGTCGCCAAGGCCATTGAAAAAGCCATTCCCTGTAAACGTGTTGGTATGACCGTCATTGGTTTGGAAGTACCACACGCTCACATCCATCTTATTCCTCTTCACGGTATGGAAGATGCGCGATTTACGTCCAAAACCAAGATGACACCAGAAGAATTTGAGACTACGGCCCAACGGATTGCTTCTCAATTGAGTTAACTTAATTTTTTTCGATTGATGTTCTGGAAAAAGAAACCAAAATTACCTATTACTTCAGAAGATAAGGCTTGGGTCGACGATTGCTTAAAATGGTTGCGCAGTGAACTAAGTGAAAGACATTTCTTAGAAATAAAGACAGTTACTCCAACCAAAGATTTTTACAATAGGACATTTGATGGAACTGAGGATGACGCTCATTTTATTTTGAAGCGAACTATGGAGTTAATGTGCATTAAGGATGTAGATATTGAATTAGAATTCTTTTCTGACAATGCAGTTCATTCAGAAGACGGTTCTATACTAACTACACCATCCGAAGAAATCGATGGTTCTTGGGATAGTGCTGCAGGGATATATGAAATGAAAGATGGAGAATTAAAGATTTACATTGAGCGTGAGCAACTAAAAAGAACGATTTCATTAATCGCAACAATAGCACACGAATTAGCACACCAAATACTGATTGGAGAAAATAGAATTGAAAAAAATGATGAATATTTAACGGATCTGGTCGCTATAACTTATGGTTATGGAATTTTCTTAGGGAACAGTCGTTTTGATTTTTCAACGTTTAGTACTTTTGATGGAGGAGGGTGGCAGTCGAGTGCTCAAGGCTATTTACCCGAACAAGTTATTGCGTATACAATGGCTAAACTCTCTTTTGAAAGAGGAGAAAATATAGACTTCAACCAGTTTCTTGAAAAAGAAATAAAAACCTATTTCTTACAGAGTTATAACTATTTGGAGACTAATTAGATTTCAATAATCCCAGTCACAAACAAAACAATCCCAATAATTATCAAGAGGTCTACAATAATAAACGCATAAGCCAAAGGCTTTAGTTTAAAGGATTTCTTTTTGGGAACCACAGCACGTTCGTGATAGGCTACAACACGTTCTATATCATCATCCCAACGGACAGGAAAAATCTCTGTATTACAGGTTTTACAATGCATCTCATGCTTGGTGTCTTCCGTAATGGCCTTCACAAATACATTGTCAGTCATCTTTTGCTTAAAAGTTAAATGCAATCCATCGTTGCTGTAACATTCTGGACAATTGTTCTTTAACTGTACGTCTTTTAGCGTAAAATAATCGGTTGATGCCATAAGTCTAAGATAAAACTTTTAACGAAATCTGAAAGGTCGTGCCTTTGTTCAACTCAGAATTAAGTACTTTTATTTTCCCATTGTGGTATTCTTCAATAATACGTTTGACAAGGGATAAACCTAAGCCCCAACCTCGGGTTTTTGTTGTAAATCCAGGTTGAAAAATAGTATTAAATTTAGATTTCGGGATACCTTTTCCGGTGTCGGAAACACAAATAATCACCTGTTTTCCTTGTTGCTTAAGTTCCAGATTAATAGTGCCTTTTCCCTTCATGGCGTCGATACCATTTTTCACAAGATTTTCAATCGTCCAGCTATATAACGGCGCATTGAGGTTTACTAGTATTTCTGTATTGGGAATAGAACTTTTAAAATCAATCAATTTTGAACTTCGAGCTTTCAGGTAACTAAAAGTGTCTTCCGTGACAGCCACAATATCTTCTTGTTTCAAGGTAGGCACGGAACCAATCTTACTAAAGCGCTCGGTAATGGTTTGCAAGCGGTCAACATCTTTTTCGATTTCTGAAATGTAGTCAGGATTTACCTGTTCGCTCTTTAGGATTTCAGTCCAACCGATTAAAGAAGATAAGGGTGTCCCAATTTGATGGGCCGTTTCCTTGGCCATACCCGTCCAAAGTTTATTCTGTTCTGCATTTTTAGAACTTCGGTAAAAGAAATAGACCACAGCCCCAAAGAGAAGAATGATAAGCAAAAGGGCGAGTGGATAATACTTTAATTTTTTTAAAAGAGGAGAGTTGCCATAATATAAAGTTTGATTGAGTTCTTCAATATACAAGGGCTCGTTTTCCCGTTTCAATTTTTCTAAGAGCATATTTTTATTCTCAAAAACGAAAGATTCGTCGAGACTATCATTCAAACGTTGTACAAAATCACCTTCCCCACGGTATTTATTGGGAGCGAAAATATTTCTAAATCGTTCTATGTCATTGTTTTTATCTACTAACAACATAGGCGTGTTAATTGTAGAATCAAGAACAATGTACTGAGCCACTTCATTAACTTCAAAGTCATCAGGGTTTTCAGGGTTAGTAGTCAGATTTTCAACATATTCATTATACGCAAAAGTCCAACTCTTCATTTTGGCGCGCTCTTCAGCCTTAAAATACTGAAAGAAGGTATAGGTGTTCCAAAGAATGAGGGAGACAATGACAAACGAGGAGATAATCATTATCCATCGCAGGGCATTTCGTTTTGTGGGTAGCGCCATGTAGTGCTTTAATTTCTGATTTTAAATATAATGCATTTCTTCGGAAAATATTGTGGATAAGTCCTTCGACGAAACCTAAAAACCTTTTGAGATTGGTTATATTTGGGAAACGCTTTTTTCAATGAAATCTTTTACTGCCAA
This sequence comes from Winogradskyella maritima, assembly GCF_042650215.1. NCBI lineage: Bacteria > Pseudomonadati > Bacteroidota > Flavobacteriia > Flavobacteriales > Flavobacteriaceae > Winogradskyella > Winogradskyella maritima. Next base: position 866,927 of record NZ_JBHSAT010000004.1, read on the forward strand.
AGACTTGGCGACGCCAAAATTACATGGTTACTTATTGAGCGCTGTGGCGCCCAGACCTATTGCTTTTGCAAGTACAATCGATGCTGAGGGCCGACCAAATCTTTCGCCCTTCAGCTTTTTTAATGTGTTTAGTGCCAATCCGCCCATCATGATTTTCTCACCGGCAAGACGCGTACGAAACAATACCACAAAGCATACTTTGGAAAATGTGGAAGCTGTGCCCGAAGTGGTCATAAATGTGGTGAACTATGATTTGGTGCACCAAATGTCATTGAGCAGTACCGAGTATCCTGAAGGTGTCAACGAATTCGAAAAAGCGGGACTCAGCATGTTACCTTCCGATGAGATAAAGCCGTTTAGGGTTGGTGAAGCGCCCGTTCAGTTTGAATGCAAGGTCAATAACATCATAAAATTAGGTAAGGGAGGTGGCGCAGGAAATTTAATACTATGTGAAGTCGTTAAGTTCCATATTTCGGAAGAGGTTTTAAATGAGGACGAGAGTATTAATCAGGAAAAATTAGACTTGGTCTCCCGTGCCGGAGGTAGTTATTACAGCAGGGCGAAATCAGGCTTTTTTGAAATTCCTAAGCCATTATCTAGTTTAGGAATTGGTGTTGATAGTTTGCCAGAAAGCATAAAAAACAGTACTGTTTTAACAGGAAACGACCTCGGCATGCTAGCCAATGTTGAAGCTTTGCCTAGTCAAGAAGTAGTTGAAGCCTTTATTTCTGAAGTTGGGGAGCGCTATCCGAATTTAAGAACCACAGAAACGCTCGAAAAACATAAAATAGCTCAAAATTATTTGAGCTTTGGAGACGTAGAAAGTGCTTGGAAGTTATTACTTTCGTAGCCAGCTAAATTTGAATACATTAATACAATAAATATTTACGATGGAAGTACAAGGACGCATTAAAATGATTGGAGAAACCCAGACTTTTGGAAGCAATGGTTTTAGAAAAAGAGAAGTTGTGGTAACGACGGAAGAGCAATATCCACAGCACATTATGGTGGAATTTGTTCAGGATAAGACGGACTTATTAAACAATTATCAAGTAGGACAACAAGTAAAAGTAAACATCAACCTTAGAGGCCGTGAGTGGGTTAATCCACAAGGCGAAACTAAGTATTTTAACTCTATCCAAGGTTGGAGAATTGAAGCCGTACAAGCCGAGCAAGGCGGTAGCGATATGCCACCTGTACCACCGACGGATGCTTTTGAGCCCGCAGGAGATTTAAATAGTGATGACCACGACGATTTACCGTTCTAGTCCACAAAAAATATAAATTTGAAAGCCACGCTCGTCGTGGCTTTTTTCGTATTTTATTGCATGCACTTTTTAGACCAACGCATAGAATTCCCGGATGTCTCCAAAGCTACTCATGATGGTCTTTTGGCCGTTGGTGGTGATTTGTCCCCAGAGCGCTTATTACATGCCTATTCTCGTGGAATATTTCCTTGGTTTGAAGAAGGCGAAGCTATTCTATGGTGGTCGCCCGACCCACGATTTGTACTGTTTCCAAACGAGTTGAAAGTCTCAAAAAGTATGAAGCAACTCTTGAAAACTTCAAAATTCCAAATAACAATTAACGAACAATTTGAACAAGTCATTTCGCACTGCGCTAACATAAAACGCGACGGCCAAGCCGGTACTTGGATTACATCAGAAATGAAAACCTCTTACCTAAAATTACACGAACTCGGGTATGCTACTTCTGTTGAGGTTTGGGAAGGCGATGAATTGGTTGGTGGTTTGTATGGTATCGATTTAAAAAATGGGATGTTTTGTGGCGAAAGTATGTTTGCTCTAAAAAGTAATGCTAGCAAATACGGTTTTATTTCCTTCATACAGCAGAGCAATTTTAAATTGATAGACTGCCAAATCCATACGCCTCATTTAGAAAGTTTGGGCGCAAAACTGATTCCAAGACAAGAGTTTATAAGTTTTTTGTAAAAGGAGTTTAGACTTCATCATACCTAAAACACCCCACCTCATGGTCATTAACCATGCCTGTGGCTTGCATGTGCGCATAAACCACGGTAGAGCCCACAAATTTAAAGCCTCGCTTTTTTAAATCCTTGCTAATGGCATCACTCAATGGCGTGTTGGCGGGCGCATCTTTATAATGTTTAAAACTGTTTTTTATGGGCTTGCCGTCGGTGAATGTCCAGATGTAGTCTGAGAATGAGCCAAACTCTTTTTGCACGTCCATAAACGCTTTCGCATTGCTAATGGTAGCATTTATTTTCAGTTTATTCCGGATGATACCTGCATCTTGTAGAAGCCTGTCAATTTTCTGGGCATCGTACTTGGCAATTTTCTTATAATCGAAATTATCGAAGGCTTTTCTAAAGTTTTCGCGTTTACGCAAAATGGTAATCCAGCTCAATCCTGCTTGGAAGGTTTCGAGAATCAAAAACTCAAACAAGGTGTCGTCATCATATACGGGAACGCCCCATTCTTCATCGTGATAAGCCTCGTAAAGTGCGTCACCAGCGCACCAGCCACATCTGTGATTTGCCATGTGTAAGGATTTATTTATTGTTGGACTAAGGTACTAAGTCATTTTGAAATGAGTGACGTAAATTTGCACTATGGAAACATTAGAGAAAACGAAACTGAATACCATCATATCCGACAGCTTAAAAAGCAGTCAATCCTATTCTGAATACCGCGCATTAGTTTCAGAATTAACGGAAGTGCAATCAACAACAGGCCCAGATAAATCTGAAGCTATGGTGAATTATACCATGCTGAACGACCGACGTATGAAACGTTGGGACAAAACCGTTAAGGTATCTGACGCGGACCAAGCTGTCATCAAAAATTTTGAAGGCCGATTAACGTGGTTGGTGCTAACCGAAAGCTGGTGTGGCGACGCCGCCCACATTATGCCGGTCATCAACAAGGTCGCCGAACTCAACCCGAATATTACCTATCGTGTGGTTTTAAGGGATGAGAACGAAGATTTGATGAATCAATTTTTAACTAATGGCGGAAAGTCCATTCCTAAAGTGGTAATGATTGATGATGCATCTGAAGACATTGTTGGTTCATTTGGCCCAAGGCCTTCTTTAGCCACAAAATTGGTTAATGATTACAAAGAAGCACAAGGCAAACTCACACCAGAATTTAAAGAGGATTTACAGCGTTGGTATAACAATGATAAGGGGCAGACTGTAATTGCGGATTTGGTGGCGTTTTTGAAGTCTAAGGGTTAGTCTTGCTCTATAAGTGCAAATTTTTGTTTCTGATTTAGATTAATCATACCACTAGACTTTAAGGACATAATTCCATTGTAGGAAATCCATTTCCCTTCATCTATTGAAAACTCAGCTTGCGCTTTAAATACGAATGTCATTTCCGTTTTAGTGCCTTCTTCTTTAGTTGAGAAAAGTGAAGTTGAAGAGGATTCGCCTGAAACAAACTCTAGTAAGTCGTATTCAATTATGGCTACACTTCGGCCTTCTTTCTCTATGATTTCGTTTAAAGTAATATGATTTTTCTTTTCAGCTTTTCTACAAATAAAATCTTGACTGTTATTTAGAAAATTCACATTATTTAAAGACCAAGAATCTCCCTTTTCTAAATGTTTTTCTGGTAATTCGAAGAAAAGAGAAACAACGTTTTTTTGAGTGCGTTTTAACCAAAAACTATGTAAAGAACCTGTTTTGTATATTGACCCCCTTAGAACTGTTCCAGCTATTAACGGTGTAGGTTGACTGCTGTTTTTTATTGAATCATTCTTTCTTGACCCAGCTATAGTTTCAATATTTAATACATTATCAAAATTTTTGGAATTTGTTAATGTTGTCGTCAAATTAGTATCGTTGTATAGACCTTTAATTTTTTCGTAAAACTCTCTTGAAAAATTGTCATTCTTTGAGTTTACACTGTCAATACCATTTAGTATATCTTGAGATGAATCTTCAATTTGATTTATAACGGTTCTGTAGACTAGGGTGTCATTTTCTGAAACTTTCCAATTTAACTGTACACCTTCTTCCGATTGATTTGATACTTTGCTATTGGATGTGTTAGAGCAAGAAATAAAAATAACGGACATTGAAATAATAGTAAAAGTAACTCTGATGAAAAAAGTAGTTCTCATTTTTAATATTATATGACCTTAACCTTTCGCCCTAAACAAAAACGTAATCGTGCCAATCTGTTTTGGCTTTGAACCCTCATTGAACCGAACCGTTTTTGCATAATCTATCGCATGGTCAATCAAACATTGGTCTGAAGCTGTAGACGCACCATTGATACTTGCATCAACTACTTCGCCGATTTGATTCACTTGAATAGAAACGACAACCTTTCCGCCTTCCTCGCATAAATAACGTGGTGTTTTGTAGCTTTCTAAAACGCGGTCTTTTAAAGAATAGGTCAATGTACTGTTGCCAGACGCGTGTTCATCAGCCTGATTCACGTTTTTACTTCGCTTTTTCAGAATGTCTTTTAGTTTATTAAAAGATTCCTTTTCGTCTTTTTTGAGGGCGTAGCCATTATTATCACTATACGAATCGTTGGTATTCAGTTCTTCGGTAACATCACTTTCATTTGGTGCAGTTTCCTCTGCCGTATTGCGTTCAAAATCATCGGAACTTACAGTTTTGAAGTTCTTCATCATCTGTTTGAATTCCTGGTCTTCATTAAATGCTTTATTTGTGGTTGGGATATTGGCATCAGCCAAATCTTTGAGCTCTTGGGCAATTTCCTCTTCGGTTTTTGGCTCTACCAAATATTGACTTTCGGCTCTAAATTCGGCATGCTTCTTCAAGTGAAAACTGAACATACCAAGCACCACAATCCCTATAACAAGGAACGTGAGAATAAAGGCTTTATGCTGGTCTACAAGTTTCAAAATTGCAAATAATGGGTTCTTTTTAATACCCTTCTTATATACGAATATAGTGCTGAAATCGATTTTTCAAAAAAAAGAGGTGCAAATACTATGCTAAAATGAGGGTAAGCTGGCAATAAATTCTTCTGGGGACAGTGCATCTTCGACCTTAAAATCGCCAATTTGTGTACGACGCAATGCCGAAAGGTGTGCGCCAGAATTCAAGGCTTTTCCAAAATCGTGCGCCAACGACCGAATATAGGTGCCTTTACTGCATTGTACTTTAAATTGGAGGTCGTTCCCTTCAATATGTGTAATGCTAAATTCCGAAATTTCAATCTGGCGCGGGTCAATTTTTACATCTTCTCCAGCACGGGCATAGTTATACAAGCGTTTTCCGTCTTTCTTTAATGCTGAAAACACAGGCGGATATTGTTCTATCTGTCCGATGAATTGTTTGGTGGTTTCGTGAATCAAATCTTCAGTAATGTGGTCGGTGGGAAAGCTATGGTCGATTTCTGATTCTAAATCGTACGATGGCGTTGTTCCGCCTAAAGTAATTGTACCCGTATAGGTTTTCGCCTGGCCTTGAAAGGTGTTTATCTGTTTGGTCATTTTTCCTGTACAGATAATCAAAAGCCCAGTTGCCAATGGGTCTAACGTCCCTGCATGCCCAACTTTTATCTTTTTGATTTTATAGGCTTGACGAATCGCCCAACGCAATTTATTGACAGCTTGAAAAGAGGTCCAAGTCAACGGCTTGTCAATGAGCAATACTTGCCCGTCTTTAAAATCGGCCTCGGTTTTCATTAGAGTAGGGACCAGATTATAGCCGTGACGCCAACAATAACGCAGTAAATCGCAAAATATGAGAGTTTACTTTTCTTAACTAGAGCAATCATCCAAGTGCAGGCAAATAGTCCAGATATAAAGGCCGCTACGAATCCTATACTCAGTGATGTAAAGTTTGACGCTTCGTACGTTAAATCACCACTCAATACATCTTTGGCAATCTTCCCAAAAATCAATGGTACAACCATTAAAAATGAGAATCGGGCCGCTTTGGTTTTGTCATTCCCTAGAAGTACTGAGGTTGAAATCGTAGCGCCAGAGCGCGAAATACCTGGTAACATGGCTATGGCTTGAGAAATTCCTATAATAAAGGCATTGGAGAAACTTACTTTTTTATTGGTGTCTTTGGCTTTATCTGCTAAAAATAGAAGGATAGCAGTGATGATGAGCATAAAGCCAACAAGCATAATGTTACCTCCAAACAAAGCTTCTAATTGTTCTTCAAAAAATAAGCCAACCACCACGGCAGGAATCATACTCAGCGCAATTTTTGAGATAAATTGCAGGTCGTCGTTCCATTCAAATTTTAGGGCGCCTTTGATCAAGCTCAGAATATCTTTTCGGAATACCACAATAGTACTCAACGCTGTTGCAAAGTGAAGCACTACGGTAAATAGCAAACTTTCTTCAGGAATGGAATTATCGCCCAAAATAGCTTTCCCTAATTCGAGATGACCACTAGATGATACAGGTAAAAATTCTGTGAGGCCTTGGATGATACCAAGAATGATTGCATCGATGATTTCCATAGGCGCAAATATCAATCTTCAAAACCCAATTTCCAAGATGGAAGGGGTAAAATGCAGAATTTGAATATTGAAATTTAAGATTCGGAATTTGAATCCTTATTCGGATTTAAAAGAATGGCGTACACTTGAATCCCAAAACCAATAAGAATAAGCGTCGGTGCCAAGCGGATGCGTCTCCAGCTAAAAATGGCATCACTATAAACATTTGGGTCGTCACTGCCACCACCAGACATCAAGATAAATCCAACAGCGATAAAGGCCAAGCCTATAAACAACCACTTATAGTTTTTCTTCCCGAAAATGAAATCGGGTTTGTTTTCAGATTTGCGTTTTTTCTCTCCCATTGGGTGTTGTCTAATAGAACTTGTGCAAATTAAATGATTTTAAGGCAAATTGATTCATAATGGAATCAAAAAATAAAGCCCGAATCAAACATTTGGCTCACCAAATATCCCATTCGGGCATTTCTCCTGATTATTGCTGTGTTACCTAAAATTTTCAGGCACTTCAGCTTTTACGATTTTGTGTTCTACTTTTTTGGGTTGCTCGCTGTTATGCTGGGCAAATAAAAAAATCGCCAATCCCACCAAACACAATCCCACAAATACTATACGATTCATAATGACCAAGGTTTTTAATTAAACAAAAATTGGTTAGCGTATAGTTGTGTCAATAGCTTATAAATACAGTTTTCTGTATAACTAATATTTACGCTGAGTATTGTGGGCTGGACGTTAAAAACGCGTTAATTAAGACAGAAGAATCTGTTAATTAATAGTAAAGTTGGTCGGTCTTCAAGTTTAAAAACCGTTGTGTGGCAATAAATGTGCTAATCCAAGTGATGATAACGCCGAGGATAAAAATTCCGATAAATAAAGCGATAATCAAGACTGTATTTTGAAGCAATTGTAACTCCGGAAATGTTTGGTCCGAATAATAAAGAACCACGGCCATACCTATCAAAGCAACGATAGCTCCGACAATACCCAACTTTACACTTTGCCAGATAAACGGACGGCGTATGAAAGTTTTGGTCGCACCTACCATCTGCATCGTTTTAATGATAAAACGCTTAGAATATACAGCAAGTCTAATGGAACTGTTAATCAAAAGCACAGCAATCAGCGTAAACAGAGCACTAATGATAAGCACCCAAAGTGAAATTTTCTTTACGTTATCATTCATAAGTTCCACTAAGTCATTATCGTAGCGTACCTCTTCTACAAAATCTTTCTGGGTGAGTTCATCTGAGATTTCGGTCAGTTTTTCCGAGGTGACGAAATCGGCTTTTAGAAAGACGTCAATTGAATTTTTCAATGGATTGAACCCTAGAAAATTCATGAAGTCTTCGCCATTTTCGGCTTTCATGAGCTCAGCTGCGTCTTCCTTCGAAACGTAGACTGCTTCTTTGGAGTAATCCGCCATGGCCAAACTTTTTTTCAGTTGATTGACTTCGACTTCTTTTGCGGTGTCATTGATATATATCGTCATAACAACCTGTTCCTTAAAATGGTCTGCTACTTTTTTCGAATTAATCACCAATAAGCCCAAACAGCCCAAAAGAAATAGGACAAGTGCGATACTGATGACCACTGAAATATATGAAGAAACGAGTTTTCGTTTTTGATAAGAATCAAAAGATGAAGCCATAAAATGCAATTATTGTCGTAAAAATATAAAAGAATTTAGTTTTGCTGAGTATTACAACGTTTAGTTTTTAAATGTGTTGTAATACCACTAAATTTGCCGACTTGTAAGCGATGCGACCATGAGATACGATTTCAATACCATTGAAAAAAAATGGCAAGACTATTGGGCTAAGAATGAAACATTCAAGGCACAAAACCCTCCCCTTTCGGGGGAGTTGGAGGGGGCTCCTAAATATTATGTTTTGGATATGTTTCCGTATCCAAGTGGTGCTGGGCTTCATGTTGGTCATCCCCTGGGTTATATTGCCTCGGATATCTATGCACGTTACAAACGTCATAAAGGCTTCAATGTCTTGCATCCTCAGGGCTATGACAGTTTTGGGCTTCCTGCAGAGCAATATGCAATTCAAACTGGTCAGCACCCAAGAGACACTACAAATATTAATATAGATGGTGTTTTAGACGACAATGGAAAGCTTAAGAGTGAGTTCATAAATGAAGACAATACAGTAAAAAATGAAGCTTTACTTCCGGAATATAAAAATGGATTACCGCCTTTTGCTACCGAAGATGATTATAAAGGAAAAATAATTCAAGGTTACCGTCGTCAACTAGACCAGATTGGATTTTCGTTCGATTGGAGTCGTGAAGTACGAACCAGTAATCCTGAATATTATAAATGGACACAGTGGATTTTCATTCAACTGTTTGAATCTTACTACTGTTTTGATGCCGATAAAGCGAAGCCGATTTCAGAATTGACTTCAATTTTTGAATCTGAAGGTAACGCTAATGTCAATACAGCTTGTGATGATAACATAGAAACTTTTTCATCAGACGATTGGAAAGCCATGTCATCTGCTGAACAACAACAAGTTTTACTAAAATATAGACTAACTTATTTGGCGGAAACCGAAGTCAATTGGTGCCCAGCATTAGGGACGGTTTTAGCAAATGACGAAATCGTGAATGGTGTGTCGGAACGTGGTGGTCATCCCGTTATCCGAAAGAAAATGACCCAATGGAGTATGCGTATTTCGGCCTATGCGGAGCGATTACTTCAAGGTTTAGATACCATCGACTGGACAGATTCTCTAAAGGAAAGTCAACGCAACTGGATTGGTAAATCGGTTGGTTCGTCTGTGTCCTTTAAGCTCATTACGAGCGAAGCGTGGCAATCTCTTCCTTCAGAAACCTTATTTGTGGACGTTTTTACAACAAGACCCGACACCATCTTCGGCGTTTCCTTTATGACCCTCGCCCCAGAACACGAACTCGTCTCAAAAATCACAACGCCCGAACAAAAGGCAGAAGTCGAGGCTTATGTTGAAGCTACGGCAAAACGTAGTGAGCGCGACCGTATGGCGGATGTCAAAACCATTTCTGGTGTGTTTACAGGCGCTTATGCCGAGCATCCGTTTACTAAAGAACCTGTGCCAATCTGGATTGGCGATTATGTACTGGCGAGCTACGGAACAGGTGCCGTAATGGCCGTACCTTGTGGCGACCAGCGCGATTATGATTTTGCAAAACATTTTAATATTCCAATTCCGAATATCTTCGATAGCGTTGATATTTCTGAAGAAGCCTACACATCCAAGGACAATGTAAAAATCGCAAATAGTGATTTCCTTAATGGCATGAATATGAAAAAGGCCAGCAAACGCGCCATTTTCGAATTGGAGCAATTGGGTCAAGGCGAAGGAAAAACTAACTACAGACTGCGCGACGCGGTGTTTTCACGTCAGCGCTATTGGGGAGAGCCCTTTCCTGTGTATTATGTTGATGGAATGCCACAAATGATAGATTTAAAGCATTTACCATTGACTTTACCAGAGGTTGAAAAATATCTGCCAACAGAAGAAGGCGAACCACCATTGGGCCGTGCTGAAAAATGGTATTGGCTACAATATGGAGATGATGCCAAAGTCGTGTCTAAAGAAGAGTTTGAAAATTCCTCCCCTTCGGGGAGGTTAGGTGGGGCTTTAGAGTTGAACACCATGCCAGGCTGGGCAGGAAGCTCGTGGTACTTCTTCCGCTATATGGAACCTGGCCTGTCGGCAGGCGGGGATTCTCAACGAGACGAAACCTTTGCAAGTAAAGAAGCCCTCAACTATTGGGAAAATGTAGATTTATACATTGGTGGTAGCGAGCACGCCACAGGCCACTTATTGTACTCACGTTTTTGGGTAAAGTTTATGAAAGACCGTGGTTTTGTCGGTGTGGATGAACCCTTTAAAAAGTTGATTAACCAAGGGATGATTTTGGGGACGAGTGCTTTTGTTTATAGGCTACATAATTTTAACGTATTTGTTTCCGCGAATGTTAGAAATAAAATAGTTCATTCTGATTTAAGTGATTTGAAAAATGAGATAGACTTATTCAATAGTTTATTAGGAGCTGATTGTATAAGTTACGGTACTGGAACAATCAATTTGGTCAATTTTGATTATTCAAAAATCAAATCATTGAATATAATAAATAGAGAAAATGAGAGAATGGGAACTTTGGTAAAATTATTTGAAAATGGTGATATTACTCATTCAGATTTCATATCCCAAATGCCTAATCTTCACGAATTAGAGACTGTTGGAATTAGAAATTTAATTCCAATTCATTCAGATGTTTCTTTTGTTAATTCATCTGATGAATTAGATATTGAAGCCTTTAAAAACTGGCGACCAGAATTTAAAAATGCTGAATTTATTACTGAAGAAGATGGTTCATTCAAAGTTAAACGCGACGTCGAAAAAATGTCCAAATCCAAATACAATGTGGTTAATCCAGATGATATTGTAGAACAGTACGGCGCCGACAGCTTAAGACTCTACGAAATGTTCCTAGGTCCATTAGAACATTACAAACCTTGGAACACTGCGGGTATAACAGGTGTCCATAATTTCCTAAAGAAACTCTGGAAATTATACCACCAAGGCGAAAACGGCAATTTCCGCGCTGACTCTTCCTCTTCGGGGAAACCGGATGGGGCTTCTTTAAAAACATTGCATAAAACCATTAAAAAAGTCCAAGAAGACATCGAAAACTTCTCTTTCAATACCTCGGTATCCACCTTTATGATTGCCGTAAATGAATTGACGGCTCAAAAGTGTACGAGCAGAGACATCCTAGAACCCTTGTTGATTCTAATTTCGCCTTATGCACCGCATATTGCTGAAGAGTTGTGGTCACAATTAGGGCATTCAGAATCGATTTCAACGGCTCCTTTTCCGTTGTTTGATGAAAGCCATTTGGTAGAAAGCAGTAAGGAATACCCAATTTCTTTTAACGGTAAAACCCGATTTACAATGGAATTACCTTTAGACCTTTCAAAAGATGAGATTGAAAAAGCGGTGATAACTAATCCCAAAACCCAAGAGCAATTGCAGGGTAGAACGCCTAAAAAGGTGATTGTAGTTCCTGGTAAGATTGTAAATATTGTGGGTTAGCCGTTAGGGTTAAAACTGACAGTTTTTCAGCCCCCATTATCGGCGTGATATTTGTTATCTTTAGAGTATAATTTTAAAGATTCAAATTATGAACGGAATGATGGGTTATTATATACTTATCGGTGCTATTGCATTGGTAAGCTGGTTGGTTAGTAACCAACTGAAACGCAAATTTGCAAAGTATTCCAAAGTACAGTTACGAAATGGAATGAGCGGTAGAGAAATCGCTGAGAAGATGCTGGCGGACAATGGCATTACAGATGTTGAGGTCATTTCGGTAAAAGGACAACTGACAGATCATTACAATCCCAAAAACAAAACCGTAAACCTTAGTGAACCAGTGTATCACCAACGCAATGCGGCTGCTGCAGCCGTTGCGGCTCACGAGGTTGGTCATGCGGTGCAACATGCTCAAGCCTATAGTGCATTACAGATGCGCTCGGCTTTGGTTCCTATTGTGAGTGTAACCTCTAGCATGTCACAATGGTTGGTCATTGGTGGATTGGTATTAGGTGCTGCAGCCGGAGTTGGTTTAGGCTATTGGGTTGCTATAGCCGGTCTTGTTTTTATGGGTTTTGCTACATTATTTAGTTTTGTGACTTTGCCAGTTGAGTATGATGCTAGTAATCGTGCATTGGCTTGGTTAAAGAACAAGAATATGGTTTCTCAAGAAGAATATGCTGGTGCAGAAGATGCCTTAAAGTGGGCAGCACGTACCTATTTGGTGGCTGCAATCGGAGCCTTGGCTTCGCTCTTATATTGGGCGCTTCAGGTGTTTGGTAGTCGAGATTAAGAAGAATAATACATTATAAGGTCTGTCATTCCCGAGATTGCGGGAATGGCAGATTTTTTATTACAGACCAATCAATTTTTTTAAATTGCAGTAACTAAAACAATTATTATGTTAGAAAATCAAATGACTGAAAAAGTAGTCGTTGGCCAGCTTGATAATGCTGAACGTATGGCTTTTTATCGTAAAACCTATGCCCACGTTGCAGGTGGTGTTCTCATTTTTGTGCTTTTTGAATTCCTCTTGTTACAAAGTGCAACAGTCGTCAATTTCATGATGTCCATGACCGAAGGTTATAAATGGCTTTTGATGCTAGGTGGCTTTATGCTTGTGTCTAACTATGCGGAGAGTACAGCTTTAAGAACTGCTGACAAGAACAAACAATATTTAGCGTACACACTCTACATTTTAGCACAAGCTATCATTTTCGTACCATTATTGGGTATCGCTATTATCTATATGCCAGATGGTACAGAACTAGTGAATCAAGCCGCCATCATCACTCTATTTCTGTTCTCGGGATTAACAGCTGTGGTGTTTTTAACCAAAAAGGATTTTTCGTTCTTAAAAACGGGATTAACCATAGGCTTCTTTATCGCCATTGGGCTGATTATCGCTGGAACCTTATTCGGGTTTAATTTAGGCCTTTGGTTCTCAGTAGCCATGTGTTTATTGGCTGGAGGCTCAATTTTATATCAAACATCTAATCTAATGACTAAATATGGTGTTGAGGAGTATATCCCAGCATCTTTAGGTTTATTTGCTTCCTTGATGTTATTGTTCTGGTATGTGCTTCAGATTTTTATGTCGCGAGACTAGAATTTGAAATTTATATAGAATCCCTTTAAAGAAATTTAAAGGGATTTTTCTTTTAATAGTTCTCGAATCCGCTCGAACTGACAGTTTAATTAACTTAGATCTTGATTTGCCGATCAATTTGCTGTTGCAGGGATATAAAAGTTTCCGTTCGTGATACCCCTGTAATGCTTTGAATGTTGCTATTAAGTACATGCATTAAATGCTCATTGTCTTTAGCCAGAATCTTCAAGAAAATACTCCAATGTCCCGTAGTGTAATGACACTCTATGACTTCTGGTATTTTCTGAAGTTGCTTAACCGCTTCAGGATTACTAACGGCTTTATCCAAATACACGCCGACAAAAGCCATAGTGCTGTACCCTAAAACTTTCGGGTTGACAACGAACTTTGAACCGGCCAAGAGTTTCGATTTTTCGAGCTTACGCAAGCGTTGATGAATTGCGGCCCCCGAAATACCAACATTTCTCGCAATTTCTAAAATGGGCGTACGCGCATCTTGCATTAAGGCTCGCAATATTTTTTTATCGATGCCGTCGATATATAAGCCGTCTTTTCTAACCTTCATGTTCAGTTTCTTCTAAATTTGAAAGTTAAAAGTACCAAAATGATTTCAGATTGAAACTATTGATGCAAAGGATTATAGCCTAAATATTGTGTGTCTTTTTCGTTAAATATAATATCGAAGGATTCCAACTCCTTCAAAATAGTTGTATAGACTTCTTTAGTAATCGGTATTTGTACACCAGGTGTGGAAATAGTGCCATTCAAAATAGCCAATGTGGCAATCGCTACCGGTAAACCTACGGTTTTGGCCATTGCTGTATAGGTTTGGTCCTCACCGAGAGCGACCATCGTAGAATCAATTTGATGTTTTTGACCATTGAGTTCAAACCCAAATTTGTGGTACATTACAATCATGTCTTTATCTTCAGGAGCTAAAGTCCAGCTGTCCATTAATATCTTCTGAAGAATCTGCGCGGGTGTTGCGCGTTTGAGTTCAACACGTTTTTCAGCGCTGAAAATATCTAGTTCCATAAATTTGTCCCAAACAATATCGTCTTGGTCAATTTTTAGAGCGTGTCTAAACTTCAATTCTACAGAGTCAGTAGGGCTATACGCCAAGAATGAATTTACGAAATCGCGATAGCTCATATTTTCACTATCCTCAATCACATAGCTGTCATCGGTCATGCCCAATTGTACAAAAACATTCCAAGCACGGCTAAAACCGACACGTCGCATAGTTCCACGGTAAAGGGTCTTGATGTCTTCAAGCCCATAAACACTTTGGTATTTTAGAGAGTCTCTATTGGCATAGGCTTCAAAACGCCCAAAACCTTCAACATCTAAAAACTCGGTACGTCTAAATAAGCGATTATAAGGAATATACTTGTATTGGTTTTCCTGAAGAAATTTTGCAGCGCCACCTTGCCCAGCAACAACTACATTTCTAGGGTTCCAAGTAAATTTATAGTTCCAGAGATTAGTGTCACTTTCTGGTGCTACCAAGCCTCCAGTGAAGGATTCAAACAATAAAAGTTTGCCACCTTTATCACGTATCTCATCGATAACCTTCATGGCACTCATGTGGTCAATGCCAGGGTCAACTCCAATTTCGTTCATAAATACGAGTCCTTTGTCCTTGGCTAATTCATCCAAGGCCTGCATTTCGTCACTGACATAAGAAGCTGTGACCATGTGCTTTCCTAAGGTGATACAATCTTTGGCGACTTCAATATGAAAGCGTGCCGGAAGCATAGATACAACAATATCTGCATTCTTAACAGCGGAAATTCTAGAACTTGCATCAAACACATCCAAATGAATCACATCAGAATTTGTGTGATTATTGGTTAGCTTTTTAGCATTTTCAACATTTAAATCTCCGATAGTGACATGGAGATTTTCTGATTGGGATTTGTCTAAAAGGTATTTTATTAAGTATGAAGAGGACTTGCCAGCGCCAATGATGAGAATCTTTCGCATAGTGGAATCTTATGTCTAAATTTGTTGCAACGAATGTAATAAATAGTCTTTCGTTTCCTAAACCAAACCTCAGTTTTATATGAACAAATTTGTCCTCACTACAGGTTCAATTTTAGGCATACTTGGCATTATTATCGGTGCTTTTGCGGCTCATGGATTAGAAAAACTGATTGATACTGAAGCGCAACAAACGTTTGAAACTGGTGTACGCTACCAAATGTACCATGCCTTGTTCCTTTTGGCGGTTGGTATGATGCCTAAAATCACTCATAAAGCCAAAAAGCAAATTGGAATTTTAGTTGTTCTGGGCATCTTGTTTTTTTCGGGTTCTATTTACGGATTGGCGACTAACAATCTATCCGCGTTTGACTTTAAAATCATAGGATTTATCACGCCAATTGGTGGTTTATTGCTAATACTGGCGTGGCTATTCTTTTTGATTAAGATTCTCAAAATGAAGCAGGATTAATGTTAAACAAACACCCTTGTTTAAAATAAAGTTTTAATTTTGCATCATAAAACAACACACAAATTATGGTAAACCATACCTCGTCAACGAAAACGATTTCGTTAGATAAATACGGCATTAAAAATGCCAAAGTCAATTACCAACTATCGTCAGATGAATTGCATGCCGAAACGCTTGCTAAGGGTCAGGGGAAAGAAAGTTCAACAGGAACCTTGGCAGTCAATACCGGAGAATTTACAGGACGATCCCCAAAGGATCGTTTTATCGTTAAGGACGCCGTGACCGAAGACCGAGTTTGGTGGGGCAATATCAACATCCCTTTTGATAGTGATAAGTTTGAAGCGCTTTATGATAAAGTAGTCGACTATCTGTCTGAAAAAGAACTTTACGTTAGGGATAGTTATGCTTGTGCTGACGATAATTATAGATTGAATATTCGTGTGATTAACGAATATCCATGGAGCAACATGTTTGCTCACAATATGTTTTTAAGGCCAACTGAAGCTGAGCTCGAAAATTTTGAACCAGAATGGACGATCGTCAATGCGCCTGGCTTTATGGCAAATCCTGAAGAGGATGGCACTAGACAACATAATTTTGCAATTTTAGACTTTACTCGAAAAATTGCCTTGATTGGCGGCACTGGCTATACTGGAGAAATCAAAAAAGGTATTTTCTCTGCTTTGAATTTTATTTTACCTGTATTTAAAGAAACTTTACCTATGCACTGTAGTGCCAATGTAGGGAAGGATGGCGATACGGCAATTTTCTTTGGATTATCAGGTACAGGAAAAACAACCTTGTCTACCGATGCTAACCGTAGCCTTATTGGTGATGACGAACATGGTTGGACAAAAGAAAACACTGTCTTTAATTTTGAAGGCGGTTGCTACGCTAAGGTGATCAATTTGTCTCAAGAGCAAGAGCCTGAGATTTATGGGGCCATTAAAAAAGGAGCCATTTTAGAAAATGTCATCATGGATGGCAACGGCGTTGTAGATTATTCAGATACCTCAATTACTCAGAACACACGGGTCAGTTATCCAATTTATCATATCGACAATATAAAGGAACCTTCAATTGGTAAGAATCCGAAGAACATTTTCTTTTTAACAGCGGATGCTTTTGGCGTTTTGCCTCCTATTTCTAAGTTGACACCAAGCCAAGCGGCTTATCACTTTATTTCCGGCTATACAGCAAAGGTGGCTGGTACGGAAGCTGGCGTTGTTGAGCCGGTACCATCGTTCTCGGCTTGTTTTGGAGCGCCTTTTATGCCATTGCATCCTACAAAGTATGCGGATATGTTGAGCAAAAAGATGAAAGACGCTGGCGTTAATGTTTGGCTGGTCAATACAGGTTGGACTGGTGGCCCTTACGGTGTAGGCACACGAATGAAACTAAAATATACACGAGCTATGATCAATGCCGCGCTTAACGGTGATTTGGGATCTTATAATTACGAAGATTATCACATACACTCAGTATTTGGTGTGGCACAACCAAGACAATGCCATGGTGTTCCAACGGAAGTATTAAGCCCAAGAGCGACATGGAAAGATGATGAAGCTTATTACACAATGGCTTTTAAACTATCTAATGCGTTTCGCAAAAACTTTGAACAATTTGAGAAAAACGCCAGCGAAGAAATTAGACGCGGTGGACCACAGCGCTATGCTTTCTAGTTAAGATTATATCAAACAAAAAAGCGATTTACTTTGGTAAATCGCTTTTTTTATGCTTTCAAAAATCTTACTATTTTCCTTTATTGACTTCTTTAATGTATTTCTGAAGTGCCATGGTCATAGACGGCGTCTCAGGTGTTGGTGCAGCAATATCTACGCGCAATCCTTTTTGCTCGACAGCTTTAATTGTTGTGTTTCCGAAAACTGCAATACGTGTGTCTTTTTGTTCAAAATCTGGGAAATTATGAAATAAGGATTCAATTCCCGACGGGCTAAAGAAAACCAAAATATCATAATATACATTGGCCAAGTCAGATAAGTCACTAATTACTGTTTTGTAGAAAGTGGCCTGTGTCCATTTAACATTCAAACCATCTAAGGTTTCAGGGATAATTGGTTTTACTTTATCTGTTGTTGGCAATAAGAAAGTTTCGTCTTTATACTTTTTGATTAAAGGTGAAAGATCTTCAAAATTACGTTTCCCAACATAAATTTTACGCTTTCTGTATACAACATATTTTTGAAGGTAATAAGCTACTGCTTCAGACTGGCAGAAATATTTCATGCTGTCTGGAACCTTAAAACGCATTTCATCAGCAATTCTGAAAAAATGATCCACAGAATTACGGCTCGTTAAAATTATAGCGGTGTAATTATTGAGATCAATTTTCTGCTGTCTTATCTCTTTTGCAGGAACGCCTTCAACATGGATAAAAGGTCTAAAATCTACCTTTACCTTTTGTCTTTCCTCCAAATCGAAATATGGGGAATTTTCAATTTTTGGCTCCGGTTGCGACACTAAAATCGTTTTCACTTTCATAGACAAAACGCTTGTTTTACGTGTTATACTCTGTAATCACCTTATATAAAATAACATAAGGCCCGATTTCGAGAGCGCAAAGATACAACAAAAAATAAAATAAGTGCCGATTTAGTGTATTTAGATGCGTTTTGTAAGTGATTATGAATCCCATGATATTGACCAATAGAGCAAGGCTTATGGCAACATAAATGAGTATTTCGTTTGGCTCTAATGCATACAATAAAATGAGGTTGCAAATAAGAAGAACAATCCCGGTTAAATTTTTATAAGCTGTTTTCTGAAAAAGATAGCTTTCCAATATAGACTCTATATCAAACAGGCTACCGACTAGTCGCTCAATTAGAGTTTTAACCAAAAGAATAACGGCTACTGCAAACACCAATCTTAAAAAGGGAACTATTGAAAACGCTATTGGGTCCACTAAGTTTGAATAAGCAATATGTGCAAAAATGCTAAGAGAAATAACAAGGTTGGTAAACAGCAAACCGTCAAAAAGGTCAATGAATTTTTGGTCTTTCGAATAAATCTTAAGGTACTTAGAGTTGCCCGCTAATGCAATAAAATCATAGAACCTGGCACTATTGAGTAATTTAGCGAATGTAATAAACAGGAGGCCTGCAAAGCATAAAATTGTAAGCCATTCGTGGGTTATAAATTCTCTCATTCAGTGCCTGATTTGGTCGCATAATTTAACCAATAATTATGAGAAATAAAGCGTTCTAAAGTCTAGTTTTGGACACCGATAAAACTACAAAAAGGTTATTTTTGTCAAAAGCACTGCAATGACGGATGCCATAGTCATCATTCCTACTTACAACGAAATTGAAAACATTGAGCCTATAATCAAGGCTGTGTTTGCTCAAGATGAGTGGTTTCATATATTGGTTGTTGATGACAATTCGCCTGACGGAACCCCACAACGAGTTGAAGCTCTACAAAGTGAATTCAAGGGTAAACTCTTTATCCTTAATCGTAAAAAAAAACAGGGTCTAGGGCGTGCCTACATTGCTGGTTTTGAGTGGTGTTTGGCTAAAGACTACGCGTACATTTTTGAAATGGATGCTGATTTTAGCCATAACCCGAAAGACTTGGTACGCTTGTATAAGGCGTGCAAGGTAGATGGTGCGGATGTTGCCATAGGTTCGCGCTACGTTAAAGGTGTTAATGTGGTCAATTGGCCGATGTCTCGTATTATTTTGTCCTACGGAGCTTCAAAATATGTTCGTTTTATAACACGGATGAATATTCATGATACAACGGCCGGCTTTGTCTGCTATAAACGAGAAGTACTTGAGGCAATTAACTTGAAGTCCATTAAATTTTTAGGCTATGCCTTTCAAATTGAAATGAAATTCAACGCTTACAAACGTGGTTTTAAAATCGTAGAAATTCCAGTGATTTTTACAGATAGAACGCGAGGAAAATCAAAAATGAGTGGTGGGATTATTTCCGAAGCTATTTTTGGTGTGATAAATATGAAGTGGAAGAGCTTTTTTAAATCGTATAGTTAAATATGAAGAATACCCTACTTATAAAGAATGCAAAGATGGTCAATGAAGGCCAGATTTTTGAAGGTGATTTATTGATTGAAGATGATATCATCAAAAAAATTGACACCTCAATAAGCGTAAAGTCTGCCGATATGAATGTCATTGATGCCGAAGGCAATTATCTATTACCAGGCGCCATTGACGACCAAGTGCATTTTAGGGAACCGGGATTAACCCATAAGGCTAATATTGAAACCGAATCTAGAGCGGCCATAGCCGGAGGGATTACCTCATTTATTGAAATGCCAAACACCAATCCGCAAACCACAACGGTGGAGAAGCTGGAAGAAAAGTTTGAAATCGCTTCAAACTCTTCTTATGCCAACTATTCCTTTATGTTTGGTGGGACTAATGATAATTTGGAAGAAATCCTCAAAGTAGACCCAAAAACGGTAGCAGGTTTAAAATTATTTTTGGGTTCCTCAACCGGAAATATGCTGGTAGATGACCCTGAGGTGATTGAAAAAATATTCAGTAGTACAGATATGGTCATTTCGGTGCACTGCGAAGATGAAGACACCATACGCAAAAACATGGCGGAGTACAAAGCTGAGTATGGTGATGATATTCCAATGGAGTTTCATCCCGTCATACGAAGTGAGGAAGCGTGCTATAAATCGAGCTCACAAGCCATTGCCTTGGCCAAGAAAACGGGAGCGCGTTTACATGTATTTCACTTATCCACTGGAAAAGAAACGGCCTTGTTTGATAATGCCAAACCACTAAAAGACAAAAAAATTACTGCTGAGGTCTGTATCCATCATTTGTGGTTTTCAGATGAAGACTATAAGGAAAAAGGCACACGAATTAAATGGAATCCGGCCGTAAAAAAAGCAAAAGACAGAGAACAATTGTGGAAGGCATTGTTGGACGATAGAATAGATGTCATAGCTACAGACCATGCACCGCATACCATAGAAGAGAAAAATAACGTTTATACCAAAGCACCATCAGGCGGGCCGTTGGTGCAACATGCATATGTGGCCTTATTGGAGAAACATCACGAAGGTAAAATCAAAATTGAAAAGATTGTAGAGAAATTTTGCCATAATCCTGCCATTCTGTTTAACGTTGAGAAACGGGGTTACATTAAGGAAGGCTATTATGCTGATTTGGTTTTGGTGAATTTGAATAAACCTTGGACGGTAAACAAAGACAACATATTATATAAGTGTGGTTGGTCACCGTTTGAAGGTAGAACCTTTAGAAGTAGAATTACCCATACCATTTTAAATGGCCAATTGGTTTATGAGAATTTTGAAGTAATGGAGCCACGTGCCGGAAAACGTTTAACTTTTAATCGATGAAAACAAGACTAGTATTTTTTACACTTCTTTTCTTAGGACTTACAATGTCTTGCGAGAAATCGGTAAAGCCACCGAAGCCTGATAATTTGATTTCCAAAGACAAAATGCATAACGTTTTGTACGATATGTTTATCATTAATTCTGCAAAAGGGATCAACAGAAAACTATTAGAGAATGAAGTCGTAAATCCAGAAAAGTATATTCTAGAAAAACATAGCATCGATAGCACACAGTTTGCACAAAGCAATGCCTACTACGCTCATGATATTGAGGCCTATCAAGAAATAATCGCTGCTGTAAGACAACGTCTTGTCAAAGAAAAAGAAGCTGCAGAAAAGGCTGAAACTGATATAAAAGAAGCAGCAAAACGAAAAAGGGATTCCTTAAAAAAGGTCAATGCTAATAAAGAAACTAAACCTATAATAGCAACCGACAAGAAGCGTCAGTAAATTTTAGTTATTTTTTGTCTTCAAGAAACCACTTTGCGGTATCATCAATAGACTTTGAGATGTCCTTAAAGCTAAAATCCAATACACCTTTTATTTTTGAATTATCATAGGTAGTCCTTGACGTTAGGGAGTTTACTAACTGTTTGGTCATACGCCTTCTAGAGTCGGTAATCTTATGTTTTAGCCAATCCAATCGCCAGAGTAGATGTAACAGCCAAGGGTTCGCTTCCTTTTTTGTTGGTGGAACATTTATAGCCTTTGCCACAGTATCCAAAAAGGTTTTAAAAGTCAAATTTTCTGCTATTAAAATATAGCCTTCATTTTTAATACTGCTATTCATTAATGTAATCATGGTTTTGGCAACATCTACAACGTCGATATAGGCTGATGTTCCCTTAGTATAATAAGTGTTATTTTTATTGACACGTGTAAAAATGCTACCGCTACTACCACTTCGCCAAAAGCCTGGGCCAATGACAACACCAGGATTAACAATTATAACGTCCAAACCCTCTTGCGAACCGCGCCAAACTTCTAGTTCAGCACCATATTTTGTAATGGCGTACACACTATTATCTGCTTCAGGGTTCCATGCTGTTTCCTCAGTAATAATTATTTGATTGCTGGTGGGTTGGCCAATTGCCGCAATAGAACTGACATGAACCATTTTTTCAACCTTATGTGCTATACATAAGTTCACGATATTGGCAGTCCCTTCAATATTAATCTTACGAAGCGTTTCAAACTTATCGGGTTCAAAAGAGACAAAGGCGGCACAATGGTAAACTTTGGAGACACCTTCAAACGCAATTTCTAGTTTCGGAATATCAGTAATATCCGCTTCAATCCATTCAATTTTATTGAAAAGGGCTTCAAAATCTTCAGAATAATAGGAGAACACGCGTTTTACCAAATCGAGTTTGTGGGCTCTTCGGTAAATGGCACGTACTTGGGTTTCAGTTTGAAGTAATTCAAACAACAAATGCGAACCAACCAATCCTGTGCCACCTGTAACTAAGACCATATAGCGAAGTTAGTCTTTTTTGGTTTTGTCTTTTCTCTTTCGGGTCGGAAACATATCTTTGCCCTTGTAATTTTCTCGAATAAACCCTTACCGATGAAGACCAATTTTGTTGATGAATTAAAGTGGAGAGGCATGTTGCACGACAGTATGCCAGGCCTGGAAGAACATTTAAGCGAAGCTATGCGAAGTGCTTACGTAGGTTTTGACCCAACGGCAGATTCGCTACACATCGGTAATTTGGTGCCTATTATGTTATTGGCGCATTATCAGAGAAGCGGGCATAGACCTGTGGCTTTGGTCGGTGGTGCAACGGGTATGATTGGTGACCCTTCAGGGAAATCGAGCGAACGAAATCTGCTCGATGAAAAAACTCTACGACACAACCAAGAGGCGATAAAAAACCAATTGGCTCATTTTTTGGATTTTGAAAGTGATGCCCAAAATGCAGCAATTCTGGTGAATAATTACGACTGGATGAAAGAATTCTCCTTTTTGGAATTCATTCGTGATGTCGGTAAGCATATCACAGTCAATTATATGATGGCCAAGGATTCTGTAAAGAATAGAATTTCTTCGGAATCTACTTCAGAAGGTATGAGTTTTACCGAGTTTACCTATCAACTGGTTCAAGGGTATGATTTTCTGCATTTGTACAAAGCCAATGACTGCACCATACAAATGGGCGGAAGTGACCAATGGGGGAATATTACTACAGGAACGGAACTGATTCGTCGTATCGGTAACGGTAAAGGTTTTGCTATTACCTGTCCACTGATTACCAAAAGTGACGGTTCTAAGTTTGGAAAGTCCGAAGGCGGTAACGTCTGGTTAGATGCTGAGCGTACTTCGCCTTATAAATTCTACCAATATTGGTTAAACAGTAGTGATGAAGACGCCGAAAAGTATATTAAAATATTTACGTTTTTATCTCAGTCTGACATTGAATCGCTTGTAGAATCACACAAAGAAGCACCGCATCAACGTCAGTTGCAACGCCGTTTGGCAGAAGAGATTACAAAAATGGTACACTCGGAAGAAGAGTTTGAAAATGCGGAGCGTGCCTCTAATATTCTTTTTAGTAAATCCTTTAAAGAAGATATTGCAACCTTAAATGAGCGTACATTTTTAGATGTGTTTGAAGGTGTGCCACAAGCTGAAATCACAACATTAGATTTTGAAAGCTTGGACATGATTGGAGCATTATCTGCCCAGACCAATTTTTTAGCATCTAACGGAGAAGCCAGGCGCGCGCTTAAAGAAAACTCAATTTCCGTGAATAAAGAAAAGGTAAAAGAAGATTATCAGTTGACATCCAAAGATTTAATTAATGATAGATACATTATTTTAAATCGTGGAAAGAAAAGCACTTACATTATAAAAGTGGTATAAAAGAAAGTGCCCGGTAATCACCCCGGGCACTCAACCAACCAATCAACTTTAAAACTATAATCAGTTTTTCTTTTTCATAGAAATTAGAAATCTTTTATAGCTTCCCAATTTTTGTCGGCTTTTTTCTGTAAACCTTTCACATTATTTTCTCGCCAAGTTTCTAGGGTGTTATTACCCCAAGAATTATAGAATAAATAGAGCTTTCCGTCTCGTATTTCAAAAGTTTCAGGGTCAATACCGACTTTCTTGGATTTCACGGCAACCGCGTAAGCGCAATAGCCACCGTATTGTGGTATATACTGTTCAGGATTTTGCTTGAAGGCCTCAAGATTCGTCTTAGAACTGAATTTAAATTTTACGCCATCATGTGTTAAACTGAATTCTTTTTTGCCTTCCACAGCTTTGTTTTCAAAATAGGAGACTACATCGTAACCTTCGGCGACATAACCTTTTTTAAGATTGTAGTCAATTGATTGTCCAATAAGGTTTAAGCTGAAGATTGAAAACGTAATCAACAAAAGATATTTCATAATGTGTGGTTTTAAAAGTTAGTCTTTATTTTGAAGCTTTACTTACAAAGCCATCAAGTTACAACCTCTAATATCACTATGGTCAAAACGTCCGATAACTTCGAAAGTACAATCATTATAAACACGTCCCAAGTCTTGCGTGGCGATAAATGAACAAGAATTGACATTGGCCAAATCGATAATATTTAACCCGCCAGACTTACCAATAGCTTGAATACTGAAGGGGTCTTCCGTTTCTCGTGTGAGAACGCGCATCCAAGGCGGACATTCAAATATACCATTACCTTTAGAATAGGACTGACTCAACAGCTCCGTCATACCATACTCGCTATGAATGTGGTCAACCCCAAAGCCTTTTTTCAGAATGTTATGTAATTCTACTCTGATGATTTCCTTGCGTCGTCCTTTCATGCCACCAGTTTCCATGATGATGGTATTCTTCAAGTTGAAGGATTGGGTTTCAATTAAATCCAATAACGCGAAAGAGACACCAATCAACAGTGTCTTTTGGTTTTGGTTTTCAAGATGTTGAAGGGTTGCTGATAAGGCATTTAAATCATTTAAATAAAAACCACTTTGAGGATGCTCGGAATCTTTAATCAAACGGTCTGCCATATAAACAAGTGAAGACCCTTCGCGCTCTAAATAGTTGGGCAACAAGGCAAGAATGGCATAGTCCTCAATAGTGCCATAGAAATGATTGAATCCCTTTATAAAACTCTGCTCGTAAATGTTTATATCAGTAACATGGTGTTTGCTGGTGATACTTCCCGTTGTTCCCGAACTTGAAAACGTAATGTCAATTGGAGCACCAGAACTAACAACAACATGCGACTTAAAAAACTGAATAGGTAAAAACGGAATATCTTCAATTTGATTAATATCGCTCGGATGTTTGTACAGCAAATCACAGTAAGAACGGTAAACCTTATTATGTTCATGCTGAAACCGAAAGACATCTAAGGCTACTAACTTAAAGTCGTGCTCAGAGGAAATGGTAAATATGCGTTTGGTGAGTTCCACAGTTCAAAATTAGACAAAATAAAAAACGCTACCCGTATTGGATAGCGCTTTTTCAATATCTAAAAATAAATGCTTAGTTGATGACCAATTTCTTAGTTACCGTTGCTTCATTTTGTGTTAGTCTTAGTAAGTAAACACCAGACTTTAAGTTAGAGACATCTAAACGCTCATTTTTTAAAGTTTCATTCTTTACTTGCTTACCGAGAATGTCATAAACCGCAACCTGAACGTCATCATTGTTCACTGTTGAGATGTTGACGTAACCTTCTGATGTTGGGTTAGGGTATAATGAGAAATTGAACGATCTAACGTCAACATTAGAAAGGGTCATTGGAGTAACTTGAGCATAAGTTGTTCCAATGCGTAACTCATCAAATAACAAAGAAGGAGTTTCTCCAGCAGAATCTTGTCGTAAAAAGAATCTATCAATTACATTTGTTGGGTTTGCATCTGTTTCAGTAAAATCAGGTGCTGGTTCCGCTCCGCCTAAGCTTGTTGGGTTTATCCATCCTTTGATAGAGCCATTTGTAGGGTCATAACTCATTACAACCAGGACGGTGTTTCCTTCGCTATAAGTTCCAGAAAATACTATCCCATCGGTCGAGGAGCTTAAAGATGTTATTGCCATATCATAGGTAGAGGATACAGGATCTGTATTTGGTCGAACCCAAACTCTAACGTCGTACCCAAAATCTGAACCAGCCAAAGCGGCGATATAGCCTCCATCGGCAAGGTCGGTTATTGCGCTTAAGTCGGCAACATTCAATAGAAATGAAGAATAAACAGGGCCCAACGTTGTTGGGGTGAATTCTAATTTAGACTCCATACCACTGCCATCAAAAGTCACATGGTTTCCAGTTTGTGAATTCCCAGCTAAACCTGTGTAGGTTAAGCCTCCAGGCCCGGCTATTACAATGTCATCACCAGAATTAATGTTTGACCATATGTTTTGATCGCCTAGATTTTGACCCACAGTATAATCAAAACCTTCATAATAAGGTAGATTTTGAACAATATTATTAACTGTGAAATTTACGACAGAGCTAACTGCTGGAGTTAGGGGCATCCCTGAGTTATCTACCAATTCTACCGTTAGAGAATGCGGACCTGCAGATAACCCCGTAATCACAATTGCACTAGCGTCAAATTTATTAATAGCCGCATCCGAGTCAATTGTGTATTGGATATAACCGTCTCCAGAATTATCACTCGCACCCATTCCATTATCATTAGAAACCGTAAAGTTTTGAACATCTAATGTTGCATTAAAGCCAGCGGTTCCAGAATTTACAGTTTCACCTTCTGTAGGTGCTATGATGGATAAACTAGGATCAGTTACTGCGCCAGATTCTAATAAAATATTATCGATACCCGCATAATCTGAACCTCCATTTTGTCTAGCTAAAATTGTAAATCTTACGCTTGAAGTACCATCAGGCACAACCTTCGAAAAAAGGCTCCATGCACCACCTGTATCTTTGGCCATCGACTCTTCCCCTTGAGAGACGTCATCAAAAAAGAATTCGACCCTTATGGTATCTGTTGAGTCGAAACCAACAGTTTGGAAATAGAATGTCAGTAAGATGTTCGTCTGACCAGAGACGTTCACATTTGAGAAGGCCAAAGTGTGATCAAAAGCTCCTCCTCCATTAGTGTTTTCTAGATCTTGCATTCCCCAGAAATTCGTACCATTTTGAGGATTTGTAATTGTCCCAACAGACGTGACATTTGCCCAAACGTCGCCACTGACATTATAAGTGCCTGGAGTTTCAATAAAAGTCCAAGTATCTCCTGAAGCGCCTTCAAAATCTTGAGCAGCGAGAGTTGTCTGCCCAAAAGACGCTACCGAAATTAAAATCGTAAAAAGTAAAAAGTAAAGTTTTTTCATAATGTGTTTTGTAAAATTAGCACGTAAATATACGAAGAAATTAAAGTAACCTTTGACGTAATTGAGACTGATTAAGTGCTCTTTACAATATAATAACATTGACTCCATCACCTTGTAGGAAAGTCTTTTCAAATATCAGTGTTATGGTAATGTTACCATTAAAACGAGCGCATTAGATTTTTAACGATTAACCTTATATTTACAAAGATTTAATCTTTCAGTTGTGAAGAAAAAGGACATCAAGATTTTACTGGTGGATGATGAACCAGATATTCTAGAAATTGTAGGATACAATTTATCTAATGAAGGCTACCAAGTATCTACAGCAGAAAATGGTGCTGAAGCTATTGTTGTTGCTAAAAAACAAAAACCCCATCTTATCATTCTGGATGTGATGATGCCCGAGATGGACGGTATTGAAGCCTGCGAGCGTCTCAGGGAAATCCCGGATTTGAGCGAAACCATAATTACATTTTTAACTGCAAGAGGTGAAGATTACTCACAAGTTGCTGGTTTTGAAGCGGGTGCAGATGATTATATCACAAAACCCATCAAGCCTAAAGTCTTGGTTAGTAAAGTGAAAGCCTTATTGAGGAGACTTAAAGACAACAATATTAAGGTCGATAGTATTCTTAAAATCGGGGATTTGGTCATTAATCGCGAAGAATATAAAATATCCCACAAAGGCAAAGAGATTATTTTACCACGTAAAGAGTTTGAATTGTTATCTTTATTAGCAACCAAGCCTAATAAAGTGTTTAAGCGCGAAGAAATCCTAGACAAAGTCTGGGGTAATGAAGTCGTGGTTGGCGGTAGAACAATCGATGTTCATATCCGAAAACTCCGCGAAAAAATCGGTGATAAATCCTTTAAAACCGTTAAAGGTGTTGGTTACAAGTTTGTAGACTAATGCAAAGAAATTTCAGGAGAACATATAAGTTCGCCATAATGACAGCGCTCTACCTCACAATTTTTGTGACCTTATTGATGGTGGTCTTCTTTTACGTCTTACACCAACTCAAATGGCAAATGCTGTTCTTCCCTCTGATTTGCTATCCGTTGTCTTTTGTCATTGTGCAATACCGTGTTGAGCGATTTATATACCGGCGCGTTAAAAAGATTTATGACGATTTAACCTTGTTAGAATCTGCTGATTTAAGGCGTCAACCCATCACCACCGATATGGGAACGTTAACCAGACAGATAGACCGATACGCCAACGAGAAAAAACTAGAAATTGAAACCCTTAAAGTGCGTGAGGAATACAGAAAGGAGTTCATTGGTAATGTGTCCCATGAACTAAAAACACCGCTATTTACGGTGCAAGGATATATTGAAACCTTACTCGGTGGTGCAATGGACGATAAAAAACTACGCGAGAAATACCTGTCTCGAGCTAGTAAAGGTGTGGAACGACTTAGCTATATCATTAAAGATTTGGATATGATTACCAAGCTCGAAGTCGGTGATTTAAGTTTGAATAAGCAACGGTTTGATATTATTGAATTAGTTAAAAACGTTTTTGATTTATTCGAAATGAAAGCGGGGAAAAAGAAAATCACGCTCGATTTTGACCGTGACTACACCAAACCAATTTATGTTTTTGCTGATAAAGAACGCATTCAGCAGGTGTTAACCAATCTCATTGTAAACAGTATTAAATACGGAAAAGAGAAAGGCACCACCGAAGTCAATATTGAAAATCTCATAAAAAATAAAATCATTGTTCGCGTTACGGATAATGGCGAAGGAATTTCCAAGGATAACATTCCACGTTTGTTTGAGCGTTTTTTCCGCATAGACAAGAGTGGCTCACGTAAGGAAGGTGGCTCCGGACTCGGTTTGGCCATCGTTAAACATATTATTGAAGCTCACGACGAAAAATTATATGTAGAAAGTGAAATCGGCGTCGGCTCAGAGTTCTCATTTACGCTCGAAAAAGCGAAATAAATCTTCAAAATCAATATTTGAAGTTTGTGTTTTAAAGCCTGAATAATCTACAACAGCTTTTAATTTTTCAAGATTAAATTCAGTTTGAAGACAGCATGGTGCTATATTTAATTCGTCTAAGCGTTTTGCTAAATACTCTTGTTCAAACTGTCCGGGCGTTGGAATGAAAAAAGCCTTCTTTTCAAGCGACGCTAAGTCCATAATGGTACTGTAACCAGAGCGAGCCAATACGATTTCGCTTTGGTTTACGGCAATTTCCAAGTCGGCACTTATCATGTAATCTACAAAATACACATTGCCTTCAATCTTTTTTTGATTATCTGAAGTCACTACACCACGAACAAAAAGCATCGGTTCAGTGTAATTTCTTAATTGGTTTCTAAGGCTATTTTCTAACAACGTGCGTTGGGGTTCTGGCCCCGATAGCAAAACCAAGAGTTTGTATTTAAGGCTCAAGTCTTTTTTCTTTAAGCGCGAAAGAGGGCCAATATATTTAACAGGAATTTTATCAAATTTTGAATGGCCTAAATTTCCACTTAGACTCGGTTCGTCTTTAAAATCTGGAACCCAGCAAACATCGAATTTTGAAATAAGTTGTTGTTGTAGTTTTGAACTCAGCCATGTTGTTGCGCCACTCATCACATTGAGTTGATGAGTGATAAAAACTGAAGGCACATTAGGATGTCTTACGCCATACCGATTGTCGGAAATGATACCATCAATCTGATGCCTCTTTACATAATTTTGAACAACTTTTTTTTCGGATTTAATCGCCTTCAAAATGGAGGGTGCCAGCTTCAAAAAATGCGATTTAAAGTTTCCGTTTTCAGGATAAGTGATGTTATAAGAAGGTAGTTCTAAATAATTAAGATTCGGAAATTCCTTCCGAAGTAAATCCAATGCCAGCCCATCCGAAGCTATGGTGACTTGAAACTTAAAATCCAGCAACGCATTAATGATGGGGATACACCGTGTGGCATGTCCCAATCCCCAATTTAACGGTGCAACCAAAATTCGTTTCATAAAAGCTATAGCTTGTCCTAAAATCTTTGCTTAGTTTTGCCAAAATATCAAATAAAAGTGGGAAGTAAGAACAAATTAAGACGCTTTAAGGAAAACGAAACCTTTGCCAACGTCCACCAGCCGACGCGCGATGAACTTGTTGGTGCAGATTTTGATTTAAAAGGGCAATGGAGAACAAAGGTTTTTAAAAACGACAATCCCGTAATTTTAGAGTTGGGTTGTGGTAAAGGCGAATATACGGTCGCTCTGGCACAGCGATTTCCAGACAAAAATTTTATTGGAGTAGATATTAAAGGCGCCCGATTTTGGCGTGGTGCAAAAACAGCGATTGAGGAAAATATTCCGAATGCCCATTTTCTAAGAACACAAATAGAACTGATTGACCATGCCTTTGCAGAAAACGAGGTTGATGAAATATGGATTACCTTCCCAGACCCGCAAATTAAGTACAAAAGGACCAAACACAGAATGACTAACCTACAGTTTTTAGAGCGCTACAAAAAAATTCTAAAACCGGGTGGATTGATGCATCTCAAAACCGATAGCGAGTTTATGCATGGCTATACGTTGGGCTTGTTGCATGGCGCAGGCCATGAGGTGTTGTATGCCAACCATAACGTCTATAAGTTAGAAGGAAGCCCAGATGAGGTAACCTCGGTACAGACCTTTTACGAAAGTCAATATTTAGAACAAGACAAAGCAATTACGTATATTCGGTTTAAAATCAACTAAACTTGAGTATTACCATTATCTTCTTCCTTGGGCTAATTGTGTCCTTAATTGGAGTTATTCCGCCTGGATTGCTCAACATGACGGCCGCAAAAATTAGCTTAAAAGAAGGTGCGGGGAGAGGCATTATGTTTTCTTCTGGGGTTTCTTTAGTGGTTTTTATTCAAACCTACATTGCCACCATTTTTGCACGCTATTTATCCAATAGACCAGATATTGTAGAGATTTTGCAACGTGTGGCTTTTGTACTTTTTGTGCTCATTACCATTTACTTTTTGGTACTGGCCTCTAAAAACCCTGAGCCAAAAGTGGAAACGGAAATTACCAGTCGTCACGGACGTTTTTTTCATGGAATGTTACTATCTGTGCTTAATGTTTTTCCTATTCCTTATCAGGCTTACATGACTATTACCTTGGCTTCTTGGGGTGTTATGGATTTTGAACGCCTGAGCATCATCACTTATGTTACGGGAGCCGCAATGGGTACCTTTGTAATGCTCTATATGTATATTTTCTTTTTTGATAAAATTAAGGACAAGGCGTTTACTTCACAAAAAAACATGAATTACATAATTGGCGGAATCACCGGAATTGTGGCGCTCGTTACATTCATTAATATTTTAATGGAAATCTAATGAAGCCAGAAACGCTTGGTTTTTTTGAAAAAGTGTATGATGTCGCTAGATTGATTCCTGAAGGGCGCGTCACAAGCTACGGTGCTATAGCCAAATATTTGGGTGCTGTAAGAAGCGCACGGATTGTCGGTTATGCCATGAATGGCTCCTTCGGAAAGGATGTGCCAGCGCATCGCGTGGTGAATAGAGTTGGTTTATTAAGTGGTAAACATCATTTTGAAGGCACCAACCTCATGCAACAACTTCTCGAAAACGAGGGCATAAAAGTGAAGGATAATCAAATTCAAAATTTTGAAAAGCATTTCTGGGACCCAACTAAAGAATTAGAGGAGTTTGAAGGATAAATAATTCGAATCAAAGCATCAAGCAATTCAATTTAAATCATTTCTAAATACAACATTTCATAGTATCTTTGCTGTTTAGAATTAGTCTTAATAAAGAGTTTCCTGTCTATCAGGATATAGTATGAAAATAAACAAAGTAGATATACAAAATGCCCTTAAAACCATCACAGTGCCTGGCGAAGGCGCCAATATGGTAGAGAGTGGCGCTGTAACCAATATTGTCACTTTTGCCGATGAGGTCATCGTGGATTTAACTATAAGCAATCCAAGTCTTCAGGCACGCAAAAAAACCGAAGTGGAAATCATGCAAGCCATTCACAGAATGGTGTATGAAAAAGCTCAGGTAAAGGTCAATATTAAAGTAGAAGCACCAGTAGAAAATAAAACCAATGTTATCAAAGGGAATCCTATTCCTGGCATAAAAAATATCGTTGCTATCGCTTCTGGTAAAGGTGGTGTCGGAAAATCTACGGTAACAGCCAATCTTGCCGTGACCTTAGCTAAGATGGGTTTTAATATTGGGATTTTAGATGCTGACATTTACGGACCTTCAGTGCCGATAATGTTCGATGTTGCTTCCGAACGCCCGCTCTCAGTAAATGTGGATGGCAAATCAAAAATGAAGCCAGTAGAAAATCATGGTGTAAAAGTACTGTCTATAGGATTTTTTACTCGGCCAGACCAAGCTGTTATATGGCGAGGACCAATGGCATCCAAAGCATTAAATCAGATGATTTTTGATGCCGCTTGGGGCGAGTTGGATTTTCTTTTATTGGATTTACCACCAGGAACAGGTGATATTCACTTAAGCATTATGCAGGCCCTTCCCATTACAGGAGCCGTTGTGGTGAGTACACCGCAAAACGTGGCTTTGGCCGATGCCAAAAAAGGAGTGGCCATGTTTCAGCAAGAAAGTATTAATGTTCCTGTTTTAGGGATTATTGAGAATATGGCGTATTTCACGCCGGCTGAATTACCAGATAACAAATACTACATCTTTGGCGAAAAAGGAGCTCAATATTTGGCGCAAGATTTAGACGTGCCATTTTTAGGTGAAGTACCTTTGGTACAGAGCGTAAGGGAAGCAGGTGATATCGGAAGACCTGCCGCTTTACAAGAAAATACACCAATCGCTGATGCCTTTAATGACATTACAAAAAATGTTGTAGAACAAACTGTGGCGAGAAATGAGAATCTCCCTGCGACCGAAGCTATTAAGATTACCACAATGGCGGGCTGTTCAGCCGTTAAAAAATAAACTATGAATTCAGAAGAATTAAAACAAAATGTCGAAAAGGCATTAGATGAAATAAGGCCATTCCTTCAAAGTGATGGCGGAGACATTTCGCTGTTGTCTATCGAGGATGGTAAAAGCGTAAAAGTTCAACTTTTGGGGGCGTGTACGTCTTGTAGTGTTAATCAAATGACCTTGAAATCTGGTGTGGAAATGACTATTAAAAAGTATGCACCACAGATTGAACAAGTGATTAACGTTGAGTAGCTAGTTTATATGATTAAAACAGATATTCTAATAATTGGGGCTGGCCCAACAGGCTTGTTTACCGTTTTTGAAGCAGGTTTATTAAGGTTGAAATGTCATCTTATTGATGCCTTGCCACAGCCAGGCGGTCAGTGTTCTGAAATATATCCCAAAAAACCGATTTATGATATCCCTGCCTATCCCGAAATTTTGGCGGGCGACCTTACCGATAAGTTGCTAGAACAATGTAAGCAATTCGAACCTGGATTTACTCTCGGCGAGCGCGCAGATACTATAGAAAAACAAGAAGATGCGAGTTTTATCGTAACTACGAACAAAGGGACAAAACACCAAGCACCAGTAGTAGCAATTGCAGGAGGTTTAGGAAGTTTTGAACCGCGTAAACCACTCATTCACAACATTGCAAATTTTGAAGACAAAGGCGTAGAATATATCATTAAGGACCCAGAACTCTATCGGAATAAACGTGTGGTTATTGCTGGAGGTGGTGATTCTGCTTTAGACTGGAGTATTTTTTTAAGTGATGTCTCCAGCGAAGTAACGCTCATCCACCGACGTAATGAATTTAGAGGACATCTAGACTCCGTCGAAAAAGTACAAGAACTTAAAAACGCTGGAAAAATAAACCTAGTGACTCCAGCTGAGGTTATAGGTATTCTTGGTGATGAGAAAGTTGCTGGTGTGGTGGTTAAACAAGCCGAACATATTGAAAAGGAATTCGAAATTGAGTGCGACCATTTTATACCCTTATTTGGACTATCTCCTAAACTCGGACCTATTGCCAATTGGGGTTTAGAGATAGAAAAGAATGCCATTAAGGTTGACAATTCTTTAGACTATCAAACGAACATCCCAGGCATCTTTGCCATTGGTGATGTTAATACTTACCCTGGTAAATTGAAATTGATTCTCTGTGGTTTCCATGAAGCTACGTTGATGTGTCAATCTGCTTATAAAATTATTAATCCAGGAAAACGTTATGTCATGAAATATACAACTGTAGCTGGTGTTGATGGATTTGACGGTACACGCAAGGAAGCGCCGAAGGCAGTTGTAAAAAAGATTGAGTAATTTTACTTTCTAATCTTTATGTTGCAAATAATTTAAACCCAAAATTTACGAAATGAAAATTCTCAATTTATTACTTGGAATCTTAATCGGATTATTAATTTTGGCTTGCTCATCAGATGATAATGATGATGATCAAAGCCAAATTGAATCTGATTTTACAATAAGCGGAACCGAATATTCTATCCCGAATGGATTTATTTTGTCAGCCTTTGACGGAACTAATAACAGTAAACATGCAATTTATCTAATAAACGGAACTATAATTAACAACGAATGGTACGGTGAAGCTTGTGATTTCTCCAACAACTTGACTCAAGGCGTTATTTTTAATGTAACCTCAAGTTCTGCAACTGAATTGGCTAACGGAACTTACAACTACGAATTAAATACGACTGAACCATCGCTAAATGAAACCAATATTGCAACTAATATTGTTGTAGAGAATAATTGTATAATTAGCTCAAATGACATTGACGAAAATCAAATAATTTCAGGGAATTTAACAGTCGAACGTACCAATAATATCTACACGCTAAACTTTACATTTGTGACTAATGATTTCGGAACCGTAAATGGTAGCTACGTCGGAGCATTACAATTAACCCAAGATTTATCTGATTAAAGTTTGTGTTTAAACCCATTGTTAGGTTATAGCCATTGAGTTACTTAATCGGAATCAATTCACATTTGTTATCTTTCGTTTATCGCTAAATCACAGCTAATATTCCGTAACAAACCTTATATAAAACATTATACTTAGCTTTCGAAGCATCTCAAAATGGAAAACCACGACATAAAAATTACCATTATCGACCGCGAGGGGATTACCCACAAAGTGGAAGTCCCGACGGACATGGCCATGAACCTAATGGAAGTGGTACGTTCTTTTGAACTGGCGCCGGAAGGGACTATTGGTGTTTGTGGTGGTATGGCGATGTGTGCTTCCTGCCAATGTTATATCAAGTCAAATCACGAGTTACCTGAAATGCAAGATGACGAAGAAGCCATGCTGTCTGAAGCATTTTACGTCGAAGATAACAGCCGATTGGGATGCCAAATACACATTACACCAGAGCTTGAAGGTTTGGAGGTAGAGTTGGCGCCAGAGTCTTAAATAAGCAGTTATTCCGTTTTATAACCCGCCAAATTCTGAGGGCCCTCCAAAAGCGTCCTAACGATTTTTAAGGCTCCATCATCAGAAGTTTCAATATTCCATTTTACTAAGGAAATACTCCCGTTTTCAATTTCTAAGCCTGTGATACTACGTGGATGTACACAGCTTCCGTCATTGAAGTATGCGATGTCGCCTGGTTCAGGGAATCGTGGGCGATGTGTGTGCCCGACCACGGTAATGAGGTTGTCTTTCTTAATAATCCATTTTTTGGTACGACGTTCAATTTTAATGAGTTCCTTGTAGTTTTTCGCCGGACTTGTAGGGTCGGCAATGCCCATAACGTTTAAAGGTTTCCAAAGGATGCGTACCATAAATCGACTCCATTTCCAAAACAAGAAATTCCACCAATCGGCTTGGTGACCGTGACACATAAAAAGTTCTTGGCCTGTGTCTTCATTTTGAAGTATAAGTGCTTCGTTATAAACGATATCACAAAACAAGTCCATGTCTTTTCCTGTCTTTTTATCGAAATAGGAATACAGGTGTTTTTTTACATAATCTGGATTGCGATACACCATATCATGATTGCCCCATACCATGTGAAGACGCTCTTCGTCATGAAAGCGTTTCAAAAGCATGTACACATTTTTGTGGGCGTAGAAAATTGATTCAAACGATAAATTTTCCCAAAGTTCGTCACCATCGCCTAACTCGCAATACTGAAAGCCTTCGTTATAGTAATGCTTCAGGGCATGGAAATAGATATTCCGATTGTTTGCAAAATCATCCGCAAAGCTATTATCGCCACGATGACAATCACTGAAGATGACAAATTTGGATTCCGAATTAAAAGGAATTCGTTTGGCATCGTTATAAGCCCTATTTAATCTGCTCTTGGAAGACATTTCAGCAAATTACATAAAAAAAGCCTCATTTTGATTGAGGCTTATGGACTATTTATTTGTCAATGGAACACCGTGGTAAGGACAGTAACTCCATTTACCATTGTGTAGTTTTTTGGTTACCGAGCACTGTTTTTCTTGTAATAAACTACCAAGCGGTAGTTCTGTGCCTGTTTCGTAATCGCCCAACGTGAATTGGATGTAACCCTCTTCAAACACGTTTATCGGCGATTTTTTATTGTCATATATGAAGAAATTCATATTCTCGCCCATTGGACCTAGCATATTACTAATCATTGGTTTCATCATACTTATAAAGTTACGTGTATCTGCATTCAGCTCTTTTTCGCCAATCAATCGTAAATCGGTTCCATTATAAGTGACGGTGAATTCTTTTTGAATGTGATCCACGTCCTCATAATTGATGCCACCAAACACCCCAATTTTACCTTTAAGTGCAATGACGATAGTGTAATCTTCAACTAGGCTGACAATTTCTTGGGCTTCACTAGCTGAGATTGATGGATCTTGTGAAAATGAGGCTTCCCAGAATTCATTCGGTATCCACCAAATAAATTCGACTAAATCGGGGCTATCACTGCTAAATTGTGTTTCTGTGGTTAAGGCATCTAGACTTACCTCATTATTTGGCTTTTGTTGCGCTACTGCGCACAAGCTCAACAGGGCTAGGCTTACAATGAATATATGTTTCATAATCTTTACTTTATTTAAAAGCATTAATACCTGTGATATCCAACCCGGTAATCAACAAATGAATATCATGTGTGCCTTCATATGTAATTACACTTTCTAGATTCATCATATGGCGCATTATAGAGTATTCCCCAGTAATTCCCATACCACCGAGCATTTGTCTGGCTTCACGTGCAATTTTTATGGCCATATCCACATTATTTCGTTTGGCCATAGAAATTTGTGCTGAGGTTGCTCTATCTTCATTTTTTAGTTGTCCTAATCTTAAAGCTAGAAGTTGTGCCTTTGTAATTTCGGTAATCATTTCCGCCAATTTCTTCTGTTGTAACTGGAAACCTGCAATAGGTTTTCCAAACTGAATACGTTCTTTAGAGTAACGCAACGCAGTATCGTAGCAGTCCATTGCGGCGCCGATAGCGCCCCAAGCAATACCATAACGAGCCGAATCCAAGCAACCAAGAGGTGCTCCTAATCCAGATTTATTAGGTAATAAATTCTCTTTTGGCACTTTTACATCCTGAAAAATCAATTCTCCAGTTGCGGATGCTCTTAATGACCATTTGTTGTGCGTTTCTGGTGTGGAAAAACCTTCCATGCCACGCTCAACAATCAAACCATGTATACGGCCTTCTTCGTTTTTAGCCCAAACAACGGCAACATTACAGAATGGAGAATTACTAATCCAAAGTTTAGCGCCATTCAATAAGTAATGGTCACCCATATCTTTGAAGTTGGTCGTCATTCCAGCAGGGTTACTTCCATGGTCTGGCTCTGTAAGACCAAAGCTTCCCATCCATTCACCTGAAGCTAACTTAGGCAGGTATTTTTGGCGTTGTTCTTCAGTACCGTATTTCCAAATAGGATACATCACCAAAGACGATTGTACCGAAGCCGTACTACGAACTCCAGAATCGCCCCGCTCAATTTCTTGCATAATAATACCATAAGAAATCTGGTCTAATCCGGCACCGCCATATTCTTCAGGAATGTAAGGTCCAAAGGCACCAATTTCAGCAAGGCCGTTAATGATTTGTTTTGGGAATTCTGCCTTTTGGGCGTATTCTTCTATAATCGGAGAAACATCGCGTTTCACCCAGTCACGGGCCGCGTCTCTCACAAGTTTATGCTCGTCAGAAAGTAGGTCATCTATGTTGTAATAATCTGGAGCTTCAAATAAATCGGGCTTCATTATAAATTGCTTTAATCGTTGGAATTATACTTGAAATGGGCGTAAAAAATTACCAAAAACCCATTATGGGTCAAATGTAACGAAAACGTTTGCATTGCCCAATGGCGAACTTACATTTTCAGGTAAAAATCTTTGGTGAGATTGACGTAATCCTCAGTATAATTATGTCGCTCTTTTTCAATAATTAATTCTGAAGTTTGAAGGTCTGAATCCTGATATGAAAATTCAATCAAACTCCGAACAATCCCAGAATCCGGATTGCCTTTAACACGACATACTCTAGAAGATTTTAGCCCAATTTGAAATGCTAAATCTATGAGATGCTCTTCTTCCTTGTAAGGTAGTATTAATGAAAACAGACCATTTTCTGAAAGTAATTTTGAAACTGCATATACCAAATGTTCAAATGGCATAGCATCTTGAAACCGCGCTGTATCTCTGGCTTCATTTTCTGTTTTGTAATCTTCAGCGTAAAATGGTGGATTGCAAATAAAACTATCGTAGCTGTCGTCAATTTCTTCTGCAAATTCTAATAAAGACGCATGGTAACAAAATAAGCGGTCTGCCCAAGGCGATTGTTCAAAGTTTTCTGAGCATTGCTCATAGGCATCAGGGTCAATTTCCAAGGCATCTATGGTTATTGCGTTACTACGCTGTGCCATCATTAAGGCGATAA
The DNA here is from genome assembly GCF_042650215.1 of Winogradskyella maritima. Lineage (NCBI taxonomy): Bacteria > Pseudomonadati > Bacteroidota > Flavobacteriia > Flavobacteriales > Flavobacteriaceae > Winogradskyella > Winogradskyella maritima. Next base: position 906,045 of record NZ_JBHSAT010000004.1, read on the forward strand.
CCCCTGTGCCTGCACCAATGTCTAGAATGGTATTTGGATTATGATTTAATGAAGCCCAAGCACCTAATAACACCCCATCCGTGCCAATTTTCATGGCGCATTGGTCTTGATTAACTGTAAACTGTTTGAATTTGAATGGTCTTTCCATTTTTCTGTCATGCTGAACTTGTTTCAGCATCTCATAAAGATTTGTATAGATTCTGAAACAAGTTCAGCATGACAAATCATTGAATATAAAGGTCAATAAGACCCTCTGGCGTATCCACTACAATCCTTTTATTGTTTCTATCCACCTTAACAATAAACTCGTCATTCATGGGAATTAAAATTTCTGTGCCATTGCGGTCAATTTCAAAAAGGGACTGTGCTGTGCTGTCGTTAATGCCAGTGATTGTGCCAACTTCTCCGAAGTTTTTATCTTCAATTTTAAACCCGATGACTTCATGGAAATAGAATTTATCGCCTTCAAGCTTTGGAAGCATCTCTAAAGGCAAGTATAATTCGGTTTTTATAAGGGTATCGGCGTCTGCCTCGGTAGTAACATCTTCAAACTTTAAACGTAATAAATCCGATTTATGCAATTGTGACGCTTCAATAAAAAATGGAACAAGGTTACCACGTAGATCAATAAATATGGCATCTAAATTATCATAAAGCTCGGGTTCATCGGTATCTAACTTAGCTAGGACTTCTCCTTTAAAGCTGTACTTCTTTACGATTTTTCCGAGGTAAAAACAATCTTCTTTTTTCATGACACTGCCCGCGGAAGCGGGTATCTCTTTTATATAGATCCCGCTTTGTAGCAGGATTTGTTCAATGACGTGTTGTCTACAGTCAAAATACGATTTCACAAAAAACCCTGACGTTTCTTTCAGAAAGTCAGGGTCAAAAGTATAAAATCTTAAAGTTTTACTCTTCTTCGTTTGCTACTTCAGTATCTGCCGCTGCTGCACCTTCTTCGGCTGCAACTTCTAAAGCTTCAACTTCTTCAGTAGCGTCTACATTCTCCTCAACTTCTGGAGTTGCGGCTGCAATACGTGCTTCGTTTATCGCTTTTTCAGCTTCAAGAGCTTTAGCTCTAGCATCCGCTTCAGCTTTACTCAATTTACTTTCTTTAGCTTCTACTTTAGCTGCTTTTTCTTCCACCCAAGCGTTGAATTTTGCTTCAGCTTGCTCTTCAGTTAATGCACCTTTACGTACTCCACCAGCTAAATGGTTCTTTAACATGGCACCTTTATAAGATAACAATGCTTTAGCTGTATCTGTTGGTTGTGCACCGTTTTGTAACCACTGTACTGCACCGTCAACGTTTAAGTCAATAGTTGCAGGGTTTGTGTTTGGATTATAAAATCCTAATTTCTCAAGATATTTACCATCTCTTTTTGAGCGGGAATCCGCTGCTACGATCCAGTAATAAGGTTTTCCTTTTTTACCGTGTCTTTGTAATCTGATTTTTACAGGCATAATAATTAATTAGTGAGGTTCTCGACCTCTGTTATTAATGAGGGCGCAAAGATAATTTATTTTTTTAATTTTCAAGACTTTAATTATGAAGAACTTATTTTAAAAAATAATATACTTTTGAGATCTATTATTCGTTTCGAATAAACAATGCTACAAAACAATTACATCATGAAGAAATCTACATATCTCTTGGTTTTACTTGCCTTTCTTATGTTAGGGTGTACAGATAATGTTGAATTTAACAATCCGGCCATGCAAGCGAATCAAGAAGGTGAAACTTGGAAAGCTGATTTTTTTGCAGCGGATATTGATTTTGGCGGCTTCCTTTTTGAAGGCCGAAGAGGTGCGGAAGTGTTACAATTGATTGCTTCAGACGATAGACGCGGTTCCTATGAAATTGGACCAGAGACGGGATCGGTCGCTATTTTTAAAGATGCAGACGGCACCATTTATTCAACCAACAATATGCCAGACCCAAGTATCAGTGTATATCCCGGCGAAGGGTTTCTTGAAGTAACGGATGTTGATGATTTTGATCCTAAACGTGTTATAGGTAACTTTTGGTTTAATGCCTATTCTGAAGACGGATTACGTTCCGTTAACTTTATTGGTGGTGTACTTTATAAGGTGTCATTAACTGGAGGTCTTCTTGCGCTTCCGGATTAATTCTGTTTATAGTATTTTTCTTTCATAGATTTCAATTATAGAGCATTACGCCCCTTAATTTAAAAGGATTATTGGGATTCTTGTTAATTTTCGTTAAAAGAAGTCTTTTTCTTACAAAATATGTTAATTTATTTGTTAAATCGAACACTTTTGCTTATACTATATATGCAGATGTGAAACGATACGCATCTATAAATAACTTATTGAAATTAAAAATGATTAGAACGAATTATGAAGTATTCAGAAAAAATTTCAAACCAATTAAACGAATTATTAGTCAAAAATTATGACGCAGAAAAAGGGTATAGAAATGCCATTGAAAATGTAGATAGTAGTGACTTAAAGATTTTCTTTACCAACCGAGCCAATGAGCGCGAAACTTTTGCGGAAGAAATCAAAACAGAGATTAACCGTTATAATGAGACACCAAAAGAAAATGGCAGTTTTACAGGAACGATGCACAGAAATTGGATGTCGCTAAAATCAACCTTCTCAACAAACAACGAGGAAGCGATTTTAGAAGAAGCGATTAGAGGTGAAGAAGCAAGTCTTGAAGATTACAATGATGTACTTTCGGACAGAGATTTACCGCCAACAATCGATACCATGTTGACCAAACATAGAGATGCCATACAAGCATCCATCAACACGGTGAAAGTAAAAGAAGAATTGGTATCCTAAGATACTGACAGGTTAAGATAAAAAATCAGCCATTTGGCTGATTTTTTTGTTTACAACTGTTCATAAATTCATTTTATAAAACTTCAATTTCTCAGTAGATTTATGGGCTGTCTTTTAATCAATGCTGATTCAGATTTTTCAATAAGAAATTTCTTTATAATCTGGCATTTTTTGACTTTTCAGTAAATAAATTTAGAGTATTCATTTCTCCCCAAGCCTGTGCTGAGCGCAGTCGAAGTAGGGAGACCAAGAGGGGCTTTTTTCATGTACTTAATTTTCGATACCGAAACCACCGGACTTCCAAAGCGTTGGGATGCGCCAATAACCGACACAGACAATTGGCCAAGAGCCATACAAATTGCTTGGCAACTGCATGACGCTATGGGGAATTGCATAGAACATCAGGATTATTTGATTCAACCAGACGGTTTTAATATTCCTTATGATGCGGAAAAGATTCACGGCATTTCAACCGAATTGGCGCAAGAACAAGGTATGCCGTTAGAAGAGGTTTTGGGAAAATTCAATACCGCACTTTCAAAAACAAAATTTGTCGTCGGTCAGAATGTAAAGTTCGATTTGAATATCATGGGCGCAGAGTTTGTCCGTGAGTCTATTGATAACCCACTGCAAGACTTACCCGTATTAGACACCTGTACCGAGCATACAGCGGAACTCTGTAAAATTCCAGGCGGTCGCTATGGAAAATTCAAACTCCCAACGCTAACCGAATTACACGAATACCTCTTCAACCAACCTTTCGCCGAAGCGCATAATGCTACAGCCGATGTTGAAGCAACCACACGTTGTTTTCTCGAATTAATCCGAAGAAAGGAATACACCAAAGAGCAGTTAGATGTTCAGCCCTATTATTTTGAAAAGTTCTCCCAAGAAAATCCAGGTGAAATTGAAACCATTGGCCTAAAACATATCAATCTTAAGCGTGAAAGTGCTAAGATTAACGAGCGACTTCAAAAAGCGCAGTCGGATATTGTTTCTCAAAATGTGTCTCGAGAAGACGTAGCAAAGTTAGCGCACGTTGATTTTGTGCATCTACATAATCATTCGCAGTTTTCCATCCTTCAATCCACCATCAGTATTAAAGATTTAGTGGAAGCGACAGCCAAGGAAAATATGCCGGCTGTGGCTTTGACCGACCATGGTAATATGATGGGTGCCTTTCACTTTGTGAGTGCCGTCTCAAACCATAACAAAGCTGTGAAAGCACAGCACGCCGAGGCAGAGGAAAATGGCGAGCCTAAAAAAGGACAGCTCATTAAACCTATTATTGGTTGTGAGTTTTTTGTTTGTGAAGACCGATTTGACAAAACCCGAAAAGACAACGGCTACCAAATTGTCATCTTGGCTAAGTCGAAAAAAGGCTATCACAACTTGGCAAAATTATCGTCTTCTGCCTTTACGGAAGGCTTTTATTATGTGCCAAGAATCGACAAAAAAATCATCGAGCAATACAAGGAAGATTTAATCGTCTTAACCGGAAATCTTTACGGTGAAGTGCCTAGCAAGGTATTAAATGTCGGTGAAAATCAAGCCGAAGAGGCCTTGCTGTGGTGGAAAGACACCTTTGGTGATGACCTTTACGTAGAATTAATGCGTCATAATCAAGAAGATGAAAACCGAGTAAATCCGGTGCTTATTGACTTGGCCAAAAAGCATAATGTAAAACTTGTCGCCACAAACAATACCTATTATGTTGAGCAAGAGAATGCCAACGCCCACGATATTTTGTTATGTGTAAAGGATGGCGAAAAACAGGCCACGCCAATTGGTCGCGGTCGCGGGTATCGTTACGGATTGCCAAACCAAGAGTATTATTTTAAGTCGTCTGAAGAGATGAAGGCGCTGTTTAGGGATATTCCTGAAGCGATTATCAATATCCAAGAAGTCGTGGATAAAGTGGAGCCTTACGAATTGGCGCGCGATGTCTTATTACCTGCATTTGATATCCCTGACGAATTTAAGTTTGAAGAAGACCAGAAAGACGGTGGAAAGCGGGGTGAGAATGCCTATTTGAAACATATCACGTTTGAAGGCGCCAAAAAGCGCTACGGTGATTTAACACCAGAAATAAAAGAACGACTCGATTTTGAATTGAGTGTCATTGAAAACACAGGTTATCCAGGCTATTTCCTTATTGTAGAAGATTTTATCCGCGAAGCCCGAAAAATGGATGTTTCTGTTGGGCCTGGCCGTGGTTCAGCCGCTGGATCGGTGGTGGCTTATTGCCTTTGGATTACCAATATCGACCCCATTAAGTACGACTTACTTTTTGAGCGTTTCCTAAATCCTGACCGTGTGAGTATGCCCGATATTGATATCGACTTTGATGATGAAGGTCGAGGTCGGGTTATGGATTATGTGATTCAAAAATATGGCGCTAATCAGGTAGCGCAAATCATTACTTATGGAACAATGGCGGCCAAATCCTCAATTCGGGATACGGCACGAGTTCTGGATTTACCGTTGGGTGATGCCGACCGGATTTCAAAATTGATTCCAACCATGTCCAAGCTCAACAAGATTTTTGGACTATCAGAAAAAGAATTAGGACAAAAATTCAGGGCTGAGGATTTAGAGAAAGTCAATGAACTCTTAAATATTTCCGATGGAAGTGATTTAGAAGCTGAAACCGTAAATCAGGCGCGAGTTTTGGAAGGTTCTGTTAGAAATACAGGTATTCATGCTTGTGGTGTCATTATCACTCCGGGTGACATAACCAACTATGTCCCGGTTGCCGTGGCAAAAGATTCCGATTTGTACGTGACCCAGTTTGATAACTCCGTCGTGGAAAGTGCTGGCCTCCTGAAAATGGATTTCTTAGGACTAAAAACCCTTACGCTAATTAAGGACACCGTTAAAATCGTCAAGGCGAAGCACGGCATTACGCTCGATCCTGAAAATTTTCCGCTAGATGACGAAAAGACCTATGAGCTTTTCCAACGCGGTGAAACAGTCGGAATTTTTCAGTATGAATCGCCTGGCATGCAAAAGCACATGAAGAATCTAAAGCCAACGGTTTTTGATGATTTAATTGCAATGAATGCCTTGTACCGTCCTGGGCCGATGGAATACATCCCAAGTTTTATCGCCCGTAAACATGGTGACGAAGCCATTGAGTATGACTTGCCCGAAATGGAAGAATACCTTAAAGAGACTTACGGGATTACGGTCTACCAAGAGCAGGTAATGTTGTTGTCGCAAAAGTTGGCCGATTTTACCAAAGGTGAAGCGGACGTTTTGCGAAAAGCCATGGGTAAAAAGCAAAAAGCGGTACTTGATAAAATGAAGCCTAAGTTCATAGAACAGGCGGCGGCCAAAGGCATGGACAAAGACAAGCTCGAAAAAATCTGGAAAGATTGGGAAGCCTTTGCAAGTTATGCGTTTAACAAGTCGCACTCTACCTGTTATGCATGGATTGCTTATCAGACCGCTTACCTAAAAGCACACTATCCTGCAGAATATATGGCGGCGGTACTCTCAAATAATATGAATGATATCAAAACCATTACTTTCTTTATGGAAGAATGTAAGCGGATGCGATTGCCAGTTTTGGGACCAAGTGTTAATGAGAGCTACTATAAATTCTCGGTAAATAAAGATAACGCCGTCCGATTTGGAATGGGCGCCATAAAAGGTGTTGGCCACGGCGCGGTAAAAACCATTGTTGAAAATAGAAAGGAAGACGGTAATTACAAGTCCATTTTCGATTTGGCGAAGCGCGTGGATTTAAGAGCGGCCAATAAAAAGTCTTTTGAAGGATTAGCGAATGCCGGAGGCTTTGATTGTTTCGAAGATACCCACAGAGCGCAGTATTTTGCTCATGATGGTGATGGTATCACCTTTTTGGAAAAAGCTATGAAATATGGTGCCAAACATCAGGAAAATGAAAACTCGGCCCAAGTAAGTTTGTTTGGCGAGGCCAGCGATGTTCAGATTGCGGAGCCTCAGGTACCACCAGCAGAAACTTGGGGTACGATGGAGAAATTGGCGCGCGAAAAAGAAGTCGTGGGGATTTACATATCCGGTCATCCGTTGGATGATTTTAAAACCGAGATGAAGTCCTTTTGTAATGGTGTGGTTGGTGATTTTGAAGATTTGGAAAAGATGGTAGGGCAAAACATAAAGTTTGGTGGCGTGGTTACCGAAGTGCAACACCGCGTGAGCAAGCAAGGTAAGGGTTGGGCCATGTTTACAATTGAGGATTACTCCGATAGTTTTGAATTCAGGATTTTTGGCGAGGAGTATTTAAAGTTTAGGCATTTTCTGGTTCAAAATTCTTTTGTCCATGTTCAGGCTTATGTTCGTGAGGGTTGGGTAAATAGAGATACGGGCAAGAAAAGTGACCCAAGGATTCAGTTTAACAATTTTCAGTTGTTACATGATGTTATGGATGCCTATGCGAAGAAGCTCTCCATTCAATTGAATATAGACACACTGCAAGAAGATACTATCAAGAGCCTTGAGCAACTATTCCACATGCACGATGGAAACAATGCCTTGAATTTCCTCGTTTACGATAATAAAGAAAAGATTAAGGTAAATATGCCAAGCCGAAAGCAGAAAGTCAAGATTTCACAAGAGCTTTTGTCGGCTCTTGAAGAGCGTGAAGTGAAGTATAAGTTGAATTAGTTAGACAAGAAACAAGACGAGGGTTCAGGCTTAATAAGAATTTGACAGAGGCGCCCAAAACCATCTATTACTGACGCAAATACTGCAATAGCCAAATCGAATACTGCCATTGTAAGGTTTGGCTCGTTTTTTGACTAATTTTGTGTGTCTGCTCCAGGGCAGGCGAGAGTTAAAGTTGAATACAATAAAAATTAAATATTATGGCATTAGAGATAACAGATGCAACTTTTGAAGAAACAGTATTAAAGAGCGATAAGCCAGTGATGGTTGATTTTTGGGCGGCATGGTGCGGTCCTTGCAGAATGGTTGGTCCAATCATTGACGAAATCAGCAACGAATATGAAGGAAAAGCTGTAGTTGGTAAGGTGGATGTTGATGCAAATCAGGAGTTCGCGGCCAAATACGGTGTGAGAAATATACCTACGGTACTAGTATTTCAGAACGGTGAAGTTGTAGGTCGCCAAGTAGGTGTTGCACCTAAAAATGCATACGCTGAAGCGATTGATGCGCTTTTATAAGCGAACTATCTAAAAGATATGATAAAAGGTTTGTCCAAGCGGCAAACCTTTTTTAGTTTGTACAAGAATTAATAGGAGTTAGCTAAATACTTTCGATAATGCGGAAAAAGCTTACTGAAATATAGCGGATGGATTTACAACAGGAATTAAATAAAGCATCAGGATTTAAAAACCTGGAACTCTTGGCCAAACAAGTGGTTGAAGGTTTTATTGCGGGAATGCACAAGAGTCCGTTTCATGGGTTTTCGGCAGAATTTGCGGAGCATAAAATTTACAATCAGGGCGAAAGCACCAAGCATATCGATTGGAAACTCTATGCCAAAACCGATAGGCTCTACACTAAACGTTACGATGAGGAAACCAACTTGCGTTTTCATTTAATTGTTGACAATAGTAGCTCTATGCATTATCCGGCACTAAAAAACTTTTCAATTTCTAACTTAAATAAAATCGGGTTTTCCGCCTTGGCCTCGGCGTCTTTGATGCATATTTTAAAGAAACAGCGCGATGCTGTGGGTCTTAGTGTTTACAGTGACAAATACGATTATTATTCGCCCGAAAAAGGCAGTGAACGTCACCACAGAATGCTCCTGCATCAATTGGAACAAACGGTATTGTCTCAACCCGAAAGCAAAATCACGAATACCTATACCTATTTACATCAAATTGCAGAAAAGATTCATCGGCGGTCTTTGATTTTTGTTTTTACCGATATGTTTCAGACTGAAGAAGCTGACGAAAAGTTATTTGAAGCCCTAAGACATTTAAAGCACAATAAGCATGAAGTGGTTTTATTTCATGTTATTGATAAGTCCAAAGAACTCCAATTTGATTTTGATAACCGCCCAAAACGTTTCGTCGATGTGGAAACAGGTGAGGTCATTGATTTGTATCCAGACAACATTAAAGATAATTACGAAAAAGCGGTGGGCATCTATTTTAAAAACCTAAGATTAAAGTGTGGGCAATACCGGATTAAGTACGTAGAGGCGGACATTAACGCAGGTTTTAACCCTATTTTGACGACCTATATGATAGAGCGCCAAAAATTTGTGTAAATGCCTTCAATTTTACTGAAAATTATTTGTCATATTAAAAATGGAATGTATATTTGCCCTCGCAATTAAGCAACGGTCTGGTAGTTCAGTTGGTTAGAATGTCGCCCTGTCACGGCGAAGGTCGCGGGTTCGAGTCCCGTCCAGACCGCAAAAATTGCAAAAGCTCTGAGAAATTAGGGCTTTTTTTAGCAATTATAATGATGTTGTGTTGTGCTGACCAAAGCGTCAGCATGTAGAGATTCCCAAGCAATTGGGGATATCAATGAAAGGCTTTCCTTTTTTCTCCTAGTGAGGAAATTGGGATGCTTTTTTGTTTTTGGGCTTATTGGAAAATAAACAGTCTAAAACAAATCAATTAGTGTTGAAAGACCAGACTTGGCCCGCAGTGGAAGAACTTGGGCTGTCTTTAGCAATAACTCTCCAATAGTAAGTAGAACCTCCATCTAGATCTATCGAGAAGTTGTTACTTATTCGTGCTTCCGCGATTAATTCTTCGGGCGGATTAGTTGTACTTAAAAAAATATCGTAAGAAAGCTGATCCGCATCAGGATCGTTGCAGTCCCATTCTAATAGAACTCCTATTTGAGAGATTGTAGAATTTGGGCTAGGAGAAACTAAATCTGGCGCGTAGGGCAAGTAATTACTTATAGATTCACCTTCCGTGTAGAACTCAAAAATATTGGAATAAGCACTTTGATTGGAAAAATTATCCACTGCCTGAACTCTCCAAAAATATCTTTGACCTTTTTCAAAAGCTATATTAAAGGACGTGGAAGTGGTCGATTGAATATGTGAAAATGTAGTAAAGTCTTCATTTTCAGAAACCTCTAATCTGTAAGTAATAGTATCTCTTTCAGGGTCATTTGACACAGTCCATTCCAGACTTAAATTATTGTCAATGCAAAATAAATTGTTTGTTGGAAAAATTAAATTTGGCACTGAAGGGCTCAAATTTTCTGTTTCTTCAGTATCCGAATCACTTTTGGAGCAACTAAACAGGGTTCCTAAAAGGAATAGAATAAAAATTTTATTGTTCATATTTAGATTTTTATGACTTTGATAAAAAGGCTATTTGGTTTTTCGAAACGAATGTAATAGACGCCATTTGAAAATGTTGAAAGGTCAATTTTTGCTTTGCCTTCAATGGCCTGTGGGCTAACATTTTTCAATAAGCGCATTTTGGCATCATAGATATTAATTTTGGTTTCATTATAACTGTAATCTAAATCTATGAATAATAGTCCCGAGGTAGGATTTGGGTAGCCTTTTAATTGTTCGGGACATGTTGCACAATAGATCAATTCGCCTTCACAGTCCTTTGAAGAGGAGACCCTAATATTATCATTAGGATTATGCGGTATAATCAAATTGTTTAGATTGGTTGTAGTTATCAATTGATTATTCTTATAAACCTTATACGGTTTGGAGCCTTGGTCAATCACTAATGTGAGTAATCCTGAACTAGTGGCGAATCTCCCCGTGAGGCTCTCGGAAGACTCGATATTAAGGTTGAAGTGTTGGTCGTAATTCTCGTCATTAATTGAAATTTTTAAAGTATAAGTGCCTGGGCTAAGATTTTCTATTTCTAATGTTTCAGTGAAGTTATAGACTTGATTATTTACTTGCGCTTGGTAATTTAGATTATGGATTGCATCAATCTTGATTTTTCCATTATTCTCTCCTGGACATGTTTCAGACAGAGTTTCGACTCTGAAGTTATTGTCGGGTAATTCAAAACAACCATATTCATTCACGTAATCTACTAAAACTGAATTTTGGCAAAGATCAACATTGTCAAAAACCCCGTCCGAATCGCTATCAATTTGGTTCAATGCACAGCCTTGTTCATTGACGTCTAGACCAGTTTCTGTAAAAGGGCATTGATCTACATTATCGACAACCCCGTCTGAATCACTGTCAATTTGGCTTGTACTGCAACCTTGATTATTAACATCTTCCCCATTAGGTGTATTTTGACATTGGTCTATTGAATTCCCTATACCATCACCATCATCATCATTTGGCCCGTTATATAAGTAATGACTTAGAAATCCTCTGGTCCAACTAAATTGTTGAAAGGTATATATCTGATTTCCAAATGTCCCCGAAATAATAAACTTATTGGTTGAACTTAAGTTACCTGTAAATAAGTCTCCTTCAATCACTAGTTTATCCACTAGAACCCCATCTTTGTTGAAAACATGGAAAGTCGAATCAAAGTGTCTATATAAAAAGATGTAATCATTTATCAAGAATATCTTTGAGCCATAAAATGCTGAGGGGCCTCCAGTCTCGTAGATCAGATTTTCATTATAAATTTCTATGTGGCCTCCATCAATGTTATCATCGTCAATTATCACAAATACGGATCCGTCATCCAAAATTTTTGTAGTTTCAATTATGTTACTAACTGGTATCGAAGAATAGCTGCCAGATAAGGACACCTTATGTAACTTTTCATGGAGCTGACCGCTTCTGGACCCGAAGCTTATGGTTCCTGACAGGTTGGGTTCTGATATGGTTCTTAGATCGATTTCTTCATTCCCAAAAGCCATATTCATAACTATCGATTGATGTAAATCCATATTTCTGTAAATAGAAAGAATAGTCGGCTGGTCATCTCCTAGTTCTCTTTGTCCGGTGTAGGTGTAAATGTAAAAATCATCGTTAGTATCATTAAATGACGAAATTGCCTCTTGACTTTCAAAACTCTTTTGGCTTAAAAGAGTTCCATTCTCTGAACTATAGGTATAGGTTTTAAAATCATTTTCATTGGTGGAGCTGTTATATTCATTGGCAAATAACACAACATTATTATTGTGGTCTACATGAAGTTCATAACTATTTTCACTTGTTGTTTGAAAAATAACTTCTCCAAAACTCGATATTTTTATTAGTTCATAGGTGATTTGATTTGTGACAGGATCAAAAACTAAAGTATTTATATATAGGTTATTATCACTATCGACAGCTTCATTTATCCCATCTATAAATTCGTTATCTAAAGGTATGCTCCAAATAGAGTTAAGAGATTCGTCAAGTCTTTCTATTCGTCTTGTTTCTGGGGCCCTAGACCCTCCAATAGAAGTGTTGTCGGGTCCTAGCTTTTCTTCTAGTAAAACGTAGTGTTTGTCTTCATTATCAATTAAAGTATTTATCCGATTAACTTTTGAAGTTCCTATACCACCGAAGCTGTAACTGCCAACTTGCGAATTTGAATTAAATTTATTCAAAACGACATCCATTTGTGTGAAATAATCAGAATCTGGATACATCTTGTCTAGTGATGTTTCTGAGGTTACTATTTCGTTTAAGGATGTTTTGGAAACATCATTGATATTATTGGCAGAAAGTATGGCTGATTCATTTAAAAGTGATAAGGATTGATCGTATAATCTGATTTTATTCTCTTGCGTAAAGGCAAGAATAGAGTTGTCTTTTTCAACCTTAACTGAACCAGCTTGGGTATCTGAATCAACATGGCTGGACAGTACATATCCATCGACATCATAAACGTTTAAAGTTAAATTCAATGAACTAGTAGATTCTGCTGAGCTGTTTGATAGTATGTTTAGTTCGTCTCCCGAATTTAAAAAGCTGGATAAATAATATGATGAAATTGAATCGCCTGAACTTAGATTATATGCCATGATTCCATTGGCATTAATCTTTGAATAGTAAATCTCATTAAGTTCTGGTAGGTTATATTCCTGCCAAACCAAATAGCTTTCGTGATTGCTGTTTGTTAAAAAATTAAAATGTTCAAAGTTGGATGTGTTGAAGTTACTAGGGAATTCACTTTGATCGTTCAGTTGGTAAACCAAGTCGCTACTTGAGTCTAAAATTCTATAAAAAGTATTAAATTCTAAAAAGTTTTCATCAATTGGCTCTGTGTAAAAAAGCACATATTTTCCATTTATAAAGTTTTCTTTAAAGAGTTGGGTGTTCAGTTCTATTGAATATTGGTCGACAATTGAGCCATCGACACTTATCGTTATAAAATGAATTGGGGAAGAATTTGACTCATAGCTCACAGGAAAGTAAATTGCATTTAAGGTACCATTTTCGCTAACATAAACATTGAAATATTTATAGTCAAAAACATCATATTCTAATTCGCTTGTAATATTAATAGTCCATAACATGTCTCCATCAGAGCTATACTTTTTAATTACTGCGTCTCCATTAGTATTTGAAACATTATGACTACTTCTGAAAGAAATGTAAATGTTATTATTTAAATCTGTTTGAAGAGAAAGGGGTATGTCATAAGATAAATCAGTGTCTTCAGAAAATGATCTTTGCCATTGTAAGTTTAAATCATTGTCGAACTTACTTAACACTATATCTGTGAAACTAGAGTCTTTCTCGGTTGTTCCAACTGCTATTATATTGTCAAATTCGTCTGCTATACTAAAATAGGAGATATCTCTATTTGTATGATTATTTGAGCCAAACGACAACTGAGATTCTGGTGAAAAAAACTCTTGAGCAGGGAGTAAAAAACTGATACTGATAAAAGCTATTGATAAATACTTCATTTTCTTCCTATATAGAAGCTAAATATAGCTTTTTTAAATTCATTGTTTCGTTTTATAAATAGTGTTCATTATATTATGTGTATTTTTTTTAGGCTAAATAAACGGCCAAACAGTTTTAAGTTTTATTTTACTATAACTAAATTATGACCGCTTAATCCCGAAGCATCGGGAGCGAAAAAGCTCTGAGAAATTAGGGCTTTTTTTAGCACTTATAATGATGTTGTGTTGTGCTGACAATACTGTCAGCATGTAGAGGTTCCCAAGCAATTGGGGATGTCAATGAAAGGCTTTCCTTTTTTCTCCTTGCGAGGAAATTGGGATGCTTTTTTGTTTTTAGGGAGATTTAATAGCTATTTTTTCATGTTAAACGGACTACAAGTATGTTTTTTAACGATAAAAACAATCATTTTATCGACTAAAGTTTTGTATCTCACTTATTTTCAGATATATTTGATGCTCTTCAATAAGCCCCAAATACTTATTTTAGAAAAATTTTAATCCATTTTACTGTTGGGCACAAAAGTGTCCAAGAAGCTACCCTCGCTTTTCTTAGTACAATTTTAGGCTAAGCCTAGAACAATGGTTTTTTGCTATTGTTCAAGTTTTAAACATGAACCTTAAAATTGATTAATATATGAAAGCGTTAAAAATTACTTTATTACTTGTAGCCGTATTGGTATTGACTGTATCAGTTGTAAAATCTAATGAACCAGCGGTTGCTGAAAAGCAGGAAATTCAAAAGACACATAAATCTTATGATTTGTTGGCGCACTGTAAAAAGAAATTAAAGGCTCCTAATCAAGGATAAAATCTATAAACTTCAAAATATATATGCCCGCAAATTGCGGGCTTTTTCGGTTTGAGAAATCTAATAATGTAATTGCCAAATTAGGTTATCTTTGAGGAACAAGATGATTTTCTATGTTAAACCGTTTTGGTGTATTACTTCTAACCTTTATAACTGGCTGTGTCTATAGCCAAGATAGTGGTCAACTGTCCCGCATTATTGAGTTGAGAAACTTATCATCCGATGAAGCCTATGATCAGTCTGAGCGCATAAAATATGCAAAAGAAGCTTCTTTACTATCAGAACAAATAAATATAGATTCTACGTTACTGATTAGTAATAGAAATTTAGCTTTACTTTATAAAAATTTTGAATTAATTGATGATTGGGTAAGTGTTAATAAATCCAATCTTTTATTAGCAAAAAAAATTAATGATTCTTTAGCACTAGGTGCAATTCACTATAATTTAGGATTAAATAATCATTTTTATCAGTATGAATATGATAGTGCATACTATCATTATTTAAATTCAATAAAGTTCTACGATGCGCTTTCTGCAAAAAAAAACTTAATTGCTTCTATGCATCTTTTCATGGCAAGCATGCAACATGATGAAAAAGATTACATCGGTGCCGAGGAGAATGCTATCACAGCCTTAAGATTATTTGAGTCATTTGAAAAAACAGAATCTAACCTAGATAATATCTGGAGTTTATTTAATCTTCTAGGTATAATTTCCCTAGACTTAGAAAGATACGATGAAGCTTTAGAATACCATGAACAGGCTATTAACATTGCTAATCGTATGGATGATGGTGGCTATAATGAAACTATTTCCATAAATAATCAAGCGAGTGTTTACAGGGAGCTTTTTATATACGATAAAGCCATTGAGCTATACAATGAACTAATTGAATTGCGTGAGGAATATGAACCTTACGACCCAACATTCTATCCATTAATCATCGACAACCTAGCTTACACCAAAGTATTGGCAGGCGAAACAGATGACAATAATATTCAAAGTTTATTTTACGAGGCCTACAGAATTAGCGATAGCCTCAATGACCCAACAACCAAGCTGGCCATATCTATAGATTTATCAAAATATTATCAAAATCGAAAAATTCAAGATTCCTCGTTAAAGTTCGCCCTTCAATCCAACAAAATAGCGAAAGAGATTTCAGATAACGACTTGTTGTTAGAGAGTATGCTGGTACTTTCAGATTTATATGAAGGCGAAAAAGGGAAAACCTATTTGAGAGAACACATTGCCTTAAAAGATAGTCTTCAAACTATAGAGCGCAACAAAGTCAATAAGTTTGCTCGTATAGAACTGGAAACTGATAAGCTTGAAGCCGAAAACGAGCAAATTAATAAAGAGCGCCGTTACCTCTTCCTCTTGTCCATTGGGTTGTTGCTCACAGGGATTTTGGTCTATGTCATCATTACCCAACGGGCCAAAAACAAGGAACTACGATTAATGCAAGACCAGCAAAAAGCCAATGAAGAAATTTATAATTTAATGCTCGGCCAACAAGATAAAGTAGATGAAGCTCGCGCACAGGAAAAAATACGGGTTTCCAAAGAATTACACGATGGTATTTTAGGGCGACTCTTCGGAACGCGACTTAGTCTAGACAGCCTTAATTTTGTGGATGGCAAGGACGCCATAAAATCTCGCACTGGTTATATAGACCAACTCAAAGGCATTGAAGAAGACATTCGGAAGATTTCTCACGAGTTGAATACCGATTTTGTTTCAGGTTCTGGGTTTATGGATATTGTTTCTGAATTAATCGATACCCAAAGCCAAGCCTACGGTCTTCAGTCGAGTTTTAACTATACTGACGATATTAGTTGGGAAATAATGTCTAATAAATCAAAAATCAATATCTACCGTATTATACAGGAATCCATGCAAAACATCTATAAACATGCTGATGCTCAGCGTATAGATATTAGCATTTCTCTCAAAAAAGACGTAATTTGTTTGGAGATTGTTGACGACGGCAAAGGCTTTGATACCAGTAGAGGCAAACGCGGTATCGGCCTAAAAAACATGACCTCTAGGGCAACCGAGATTAACGGAAACTTAGATGTCATTTCATCACCGGGCAATGGCGCTACGGTTGACGTAAAAATCCCCTACAATCTATAACATGAAACACCTAAACATTTTAATGGTCGATGACCACCCCATAATTTTGGAGGGCTATCAAAACGTACTGATGGCCACCAAAGAGGATGACCAAACCCTACTTTTTGATACGGCAAACAATTGCGACATGGCGTCGATTATGATTAATCGTTCTGCCGAAGGAACACATTACGATGTCTGTTTTTTCGATATCAGTTTGCCTGCCTCTCAAGATGGCAAATATGCAAGTGGCGAAGATTTGGCAATGTTGGCTAAAAAGAAGTTGCCTCATGCTAAAATCATTATTCTCACGATGTTTAATGAAACCTTCAGGATTCATAATATCATTAAGGAAATTAATCCAGATGGTTTTCTTATAAAAAGTGATTTAACGTCTATGGAACTGGCTGATGCGTTTCAACATATCTTAAAGTCGCCACCATACTATAGTAGCACGGTCAACAACTATGTAAAGAAGACCATTACTAGCGAGATTTATGTGGATGATATCAACCGTAAGATTCTTCATTTACTATCCCAAGGCATAAAAACACGAAGCCTTCTGGAATATATTCCGCTATCCATGAGTGCCATTGAAAAACGAAAGAAGCAACTAAAGTTATTATTTTCGGTTGAAGACGGTAAGGACGAAACCCTGCTTTATGAAGCTAAGGAAAAAGGATTCTTATAAAACTTCAATTTTTTTACACGTTTTTTTCGGTTGGAAAGCCCTATCAATTATACAAACTACGGTTTTTCCACATCAAGTCTACGGAGAATCCGTAATCCAAATCCAGAAGTCAAGCGTATATTTATCAAGTCAACAAGAATTAATTAATCCCTCTTAAGTAATTGTTGAATTAATAGCAAGAAAAAGCCTAGTAGCGCGTCGACCGATGATGAACTGCTGGGTTTTTTCGTTTACCACCAGGGACCAGTATGTTGCGAGACCTTCACAATATAGAATCCGAAGAAAATAATTGCGACAATAAACTTTAAAAAGGTTGAGGTGACAAAACCTAGGAACGAGCCAAAGGCCGCTTTCGTAGCACGATTCATATCGCTATTATGCATTAACTCTCCAATTAAAGCACCAATAAAAGGCCCGATGACTATTCCGAATGGGATAGGAGAAAACAACCCTACGATTAGTCCAACCGTTGTGCCAATCATACCAGAACGACTCCCACCAAAACGCTTAGTGCCTAAGGCCGGAATGATATAGTCCAATAACCAAATAAATAGGGCGACACCCAAAAGCGAAAACAAAAGTGTATTGCTAATGTCTATGCCGTTTGAAAAATATAGCGCCAAAAACCCAAACCAGCTGGTCAATGGTCCTTGCAGTACAGGAAGAAAACTTCCCAAAATCCCTAGGACCATAAAAAGTAGGGCAAGGCTAACTAAAAATATATCCATAGAATAGGTATTCGATAATTTGACGCCTGAATCATATTTTTGTTACATTTAAACTAAAAAATTAGTTAAAACTAAATAATTAGTTATATTTGTATTCAGATTGAATCAAAAATTAGTAAAAATGGCATCCATAAAACAACTTACCAAGGCAGAAGAGGAAATCATGCAATCCTTATGGCAATTGAAAAAAGCCACAGTAAAGGAAGTGATTGAAACCCTGCCAGAACCAAAACCGGCATACAATACGGTATCCACTATTGTAAGGATTTTAGAATCTAAAGGTTTTGTGGATTACGAAAAGCAAGGCAAAGGCCACCACTATTTTCCCGTTGTTGCCAAAGAATCTTACAGCAACCAATCCCTAAATACTTTGGTGGATAATTACTTTCAGGGTTCGTTTAAAAGTATGGTATCATTCTTTGTAAAGAAAAATGATGTGGATGTCAACGACATCGAAGCACTACTTAAAGAAATCAATAAAAACGACGACTGATGCTCTATTATATTTTACAAACCATTGCCATTCAGCTCGTTTTTCTACTGATTTACGACCTGTTTTTAAGAAAAGAAACCTTCTTTAATCATAACCGTGCATACCTGCTTATCACAAGCGTATTGTCATTGGTATTGCCGTTGATTAAAATTCCCGTTTTAAAGGAATCCATAACCAAGGACGTTGTCATTCGCCTGCCCGAGGTTATCGTAGGAGAGCTTGCACCTTCTACTATAGATACTGCTGTTGCTTTACAAGCTGGCATTGTCTTAGAACAACCGCAAACCCCATGGTGGCAGATAGTATTTTATGCTGGACTGGCCATAGCAACGTTGATATTTACGGTTAAACTGATGCGTCTTTTTTGGTTAAAATCGAAGAATCCCAAACAGTGGAAAGGCAATATCCTTATTGTGAAACTACTCAACAGCACACTGGCTTTTTCCTTTTTCAACAACATCTTTATTGGCGATAAAATTGAAGCCACCGAACGCGATTCTATCATGACGCACGAGATGGTCCACGTCAACCAAAAACATACATTCGACTTGCTCTTTTTTGAAGGTCTAAAAATCATTTTTTGGTTTAATCCTTTGGTGTACATGTACCAAAACCGAATTAAAACCTTGCATGAATTTATCGCAGACGCCATTGCAGTAAAGGAAGAAGGAAAAAAACAATACTATCAAAATTTATTGAATCAAGTATTTGAAACTCAAAACCTGAGTTTTACCAATACCTTTTTCAATTCATCATTACTAAAAAAACGAATAGCTATGTTACAGAAAGCACAATCCAAACAGCACAGACTTGCCAAATATGCCTTATTAATCCCTATGGTTTTTGGGATGTTGATTTACACCTCGGCAGATGTCAGAGCTCAGGAAAAAGAACAGGAAACGATTACGGAGACTATTGTTGTTCCAAGTAATTATCAAAATGAAAAAGAATTAGTACGTCATTATTATGAAAAATTCAAGGCGCTTTCTGATGAAGGTGAAATGGAAGAGGTATTCGAGATTTCTAAATGGGATAA
The DNA here is from genome assembly GCF_042650215.1 of Winogradskyella maritima. Lineage (NCBI taxonomy): Bacteria > Pseudomonadati > Bacteroidota > Flavobacteriia > Flavobacteriales > Flavobacteriaceae > Winogradskyella > Winogradskyella maritima. The sequence goes on from NZ_JBHSAT010000004.1 coordinate 925,499, forward strand.
ACAGAAATTTACGATGTCACTAGATGAATTTGCCAGACTAAAGGCATTTGTAGAAGTTGTGCACAATGACAGAGTGAGGCAAAAAATAAAGAAAGGAACAGCAACCGAATCTGAAATTGAACGACTAGAGAGGTTTCAAAATGAAAACGCCACGTATGCTGATTATTTGGAAAATGCAAAATCCGAAAAATATATCAAGTATTGGGAATCAAGAGTTGAAAACGGAGTTCAGAAATTATTCGTTAAAGACCTTTCCAACAAAACGGTAGAAGAGCAGAAAAAATTCGATGAGAAAATGGCTCTAATTGAAAGGGATGATTTTTGGCACTCACTTTACATTACTGACGGAAATTCATCACAGCTAATTGAGGTAGATAAAAAAGCTGAAAGTAATAATGTTGTAGATGTTGTAGACGATGTCGTTATAGAAGAAGTAGAAGAGTCTATCGAGGTTCCTTTCGGAGTCATTGAAGAGCCTCCAATATTTGAAACGTGTTCTGAATTATCCACAAATGATGAAAAGCGACAATGTACGTCTCAAGGGATTGCCAAATTCGTTAATAAGAATTTCAATACAGAATTAGCAACAGAACTAGGGCTTTCGGGTCGACAACGCATCTCAGTATTTTTCAAAGTGGATAAGGAAGGAAACATCACATCCATAGGCGCAAGAGCACCGCATCCTGCTTTAGAAACGGAGGCCAAGCGTGTTATTGCTTCATTGCCAAAAATGATTCCAGGAAAGCAACGTGGAAAAGCTGTGACTGTACCGTATTCCTTGCCTATTCTTTTTCAAGTTGCAGGCGATAGTCCATCTGAAGAAAAGTCTGCCAGCGGTCCAGAATTTGAACAATTGAAAAAAGACCTCTACAAAGATATGGGCTTATCGGATGCTATACCGTTTTCAGAGGTTGAGGTTATTCCCACTTATGAAGTATGCAAAGATTTGGCTTCAAAAGATGAAAGGAAAAAATGTACAAGTAATGAGGTCGCAAAATTTGTCAATAAAAATTTCAACTTGGATTTACCTCAAAAATTGGGTGTCACAGGGCGTCAGAATATTCAAGTATTATTTAAAATTTCTAAAAGAGGAGAGGTCTTTTCTGTAAAATCTAGGGCAAGTCATCCTAAATTAGAAGCGGAGGCAGAAAGAGTTGTATCATCATTACCTAGATTTATTCCAGGACGGCAAGATGGAAAACCTGTTGATGTATCTTATGCTTTACCAATTACTTTTCAAGTACATAACTAAAAATTCATAAATGGTAAAATACTTAAGCCTATTTTTAATGGTCACACTAAGTTATGCCGGAGCCCAGTCTTCGGCATTGACTGTTGCAGATAATTTGTTTGCAGAAGGCAAGTACAGTCAGGCGATAGATGCCTACAAAACCTTTGACGGTGACAAAACTGTCGATTATAACATCGCAAAAGCCTATGTGGCTTTGGGAAATTATGACAAGGCCTTGGAGCACTATAAAAAAGCGGTGGAGAACGAACCTGAAAATGCACTCTATAAGTACGATTACGCCAAGCGTTTAATGAATTCCAAAAAGTACGAGGAAGCTTCAGAATTATTCAGTGAACTCATCAATACCGATTACCGAAACCCAAATTATCATTACCAAAAAGGCTTAGTACTAGAAAAACTGAATGATTCCACCGCGCAAAACAGATTCTATTCGGCTTATGAATTAGACCCAACCCACCAAAAAGCTATTTACAAGTTAGCACGGTTTCATTTGGTTAAACGAAATCATGAAGCCTCGCATCGTTATATTGATAAAGGCTTGGAAAGCTACCCGAACAATCTAGAATTAATTAGTCTCAAAGCCCAGAATTTTTACCACCAGCAATACTATACCAATGCCATTCCTTGGTTTGAACGCTTGATAGAAAATGGCGAACGCTCCGAGATGATTCATGAGTTATTGAGTGTCTGCTATTCTGAAAATTCAGATTACGAGCCTGCTATTGAACAGCGAAAATTGGCCTTGGCCTACAATCCCCGAAACTCAGCTTCACTATATGTCATTGGCTCTTGGTACCAGCGTTTGGGTGATTTTGCCAATGCGGAAAAATACATGTCGCAAGCCATTGCGCTTCAAGATGTGCCACTTAACGAAGAGTATAGAAATCTAGGTACGGTTTACAATCGCCAGAAGAAATATAAAGAAGCGATAAAAGCCTTTCAGACCGCATTAAAAGAAGACCCAAGTGATGTCTTTACAGAACTATTTTTGCTCAGGACAAAAGACGAATATTATGAAGACATCGATACTAAAATCAGTTTGTACGAGGCCTTCATTAAGAAACATAACGAACATCGTTTATCCGATTTTGCCAAATACCGTTTAACCGAATTAAAAGAAGAAAAGTTCAACAAGAAAGACTAACATTTAAAAAAATTGTACTTTTCAGTTTCATAACCCAACCTATGAAACGGCTGATTGGTCTCCTTCTTCTTGTGCTCCTTGCGTCTTGTCAATATTTCGACAATAAAAAGGTCTATTCAGAAGATTTACTCCAAGAAGAATTGCAAACTATTGATTGGAATGCTGTTGACGAATACCCAAGTTTTTCGAGTTGTGATGGGGTTTCGGGGCAGGATGCACGCCGAAATTGTTTTCAGAATACCTTATTGAATCATGTCAATACTTATTTAGCCGAGCAGGATTTATTAGCTTACGATGATGTGTCGGATACTATTTCTATGAAACTTTCCATTGACAAAATGGGCGCATTGTCTATACTAAATTTGAAAGTGAAAGAAAGCACTTCGGCATCCATACCAAAACTTGACAGTCTGTTGCGCCAAAGTATCGTAGAATTGCCAAAAGTTTATCCAGCAATCAAGCGTGGTCAGCAAGTGCGCACGGAGTTTGTATTGCCGATTATTATTCAGATTGATTAAAACCGAATCGCCAGTTTCTGCATCAATCTTAAGACCTCCACATACAGCCAAATCAAGGTCGCTAAAAGCCCCCAAGTGGCGAGCCATTCTTTTTGTTTTGGCGCACGACCTTTGTAACGTTCTATATAATCAAAATCCAAAAGAAGCGAAAAAGAAGCGACGATAGACGCAAGCACATTAAACCCAATGGCAAACCAAGACGTTGCCCAGATGTAACTCTTAATTCCGAAAAAACTTAGAATCCAAGAAATTAGATAGACCACCATAATGCTCACAACCGAAGTAATGATAACACTTCTCAAACGTTTGGTCACAACGATAATTCTAGTTTGATACAAAATCAGCATTACAAAAAAGGTAACAATCGTCACGCCAATAGCTTGATAAGGCAACTCCTGAAAATGATTATGGGCATAAGCCGAAAAGCCACCTAAAAAACAACCCTTAGCGATGACGTAAAGCGGAACAAGCAAAGGTGCCCAATGATGACGTACCGAAATAAAAATACTGATAACAATAGCGCCGAGCATACCGCCAAGGGTAAACCAACGCACGGATTGTCCGGTTTCGCTGAGTTTCCAGATGTAAGCGACGATGCCCGAAATGACCAAAATACTGATGAAGGATTTGATAAAAATGCCAAAGACAGACATTTTCCGTGAACCCGAATTGTTATCCTCCCAAAAATAATCGCTAAAAACCGGATTTGAAGATTTTAATGAGCGTAAAGACATTTACAGATTGAATTTATAACCCAGTGCAATATCCGTTGGAAAATTACCCTGATTCTCTTGAAAGATGGCAAACAATTCGCCAAAAATCAAGGTCAAATAACTATGGTCAGACACTTTAATGTCGGTTCCCAGTCCAAAAATTAAGGGTAGGTTGAATTCCGTTTCGTTGACTTCTTCAACTGTAACCATTTGACCATTTAAGACTGGCAATTCTTCAGATATAAAATTAAGCGTGGCGAACTTTGTTTGCACGTAAATATTGAAACGTTCTTGATTTATTATCCGAAAGCGATAGCCAAGGGAAAATTCGGTAGCGCTATAGTTGAAGTCATCAGATGAAAAACTATGTCTCCCTTGTAAAAACCCTGAATGTCTTGGCGTATCCGTGTCTCCATACAGTTCCAATTCCACACCAAACATTGGGGAAAGTATATTGTCTGGATTGGTGACAAAAGGATTATTGGTAACGCCACCTGAAAATCCGAATCTAAAGTTTACAGGATAATCCCGATTTCCATCCTCGGTTTCAATCGCTTTTTTATAATTGTAAAATCCGACAAAATTATTCAGGCTTGCACGTGTAAATTTCACCTTTTCTAAGGTCACATCAGAGTCATTGGTCAACTCTGCAAGGGTAGAAATATATTGGGCCTGTCCATTAGCGCCGATAGCTTGTTTTAGCTCTATGAAATCGCCTTCATCTTTCTTAACGAAAAAGCGTTTTGAGCCATCGGTGGTGGTCATGAACAAATCGAGTCGGCCTTTAGACAGGGATTTTAATTCTAATCGTTCTCCATTAATATCGTAGGTGTCCTGTGCCTCGGTCACTTGAAAAAGCGTCAGGCAAATCAAGAGAATTATAAACTTTTTCATAGTGTTGAGGTTTGGGTTTAAGGTAAATCTAGCAAAAATATCACAAATCGTTTAAGATGAAAAGGTTCTGTCCTTCCAACGGAACGTCCCAAACAGTGAGGCAATGACCACGTAAAGGTTGAAAAACGGATAGAGCAGACTAGCAAACACAAATGATAACAAGGCACCTTCCTGCTCAAAAAAGCGAGCGGATTTAAAGACCAAAAGCAAGTCAACACTACATTTAATCAGAACAATCATACCCGCCGAAGACGCTGGAATTATATTAAAAAGAACCAATGGAATCAAGGCAATCAGCAATACATTCATGAGTGTAACGATAACACCACTGAGTTTGGAAAGCCCATTTTTTGAAGCGCCCATTTTGGACACCCAGCGTTTCCGTTGGTCCATTAAGTCCCCAATTGAATTTTCAACCAAAGTCGTCACAATGGCTTTGTCAGACTTTAGAAAATGCGATTGTTTTGGAAAGGATGTTTTAAATTTTTCCAACAAGAACATATCATCGCCACTCGCGCTATTGGTATTCCCTTCAAATCCATTTACCTCTTTAAAGGCCGATAACTTATAGGCAAAATTAGCGCCGTTGCACAACATGGGTTTTTGAAGTCCAAAACTTGAAAGTGTCACGGCCTGAAGGCTCAAAGCATCCAGAATCTGAAAGCGCGTCAAAAAACTAGACAAGCCCGTAAATTTTACGGGACCAGATACTGAAACACAATCATTAGTTTGAATGTATTGGTCAAAAGTATCTAACCAATATGGAGGGACAGCGCAATCGGCATCGGTGGTCAATATCCAATCGTATTTGGCCAAATGGATTGCCGTTGTTATGGCATCCTTTTTTGGAGACTTCGTCGAAATAATTCGGTCATTAATTTGAATAATATTTTTCAGGTTTTTACCCGATTTCGAATTGAGGAATTCATTAATAACGCCAATTGAATCATCTTCAGACATGTCATTAACGAGGATAATTTCGAATAGCGCTTTCGGATATTTCAAATTTGAAAATGACCGCAACAACGTAGGAAGGTTCTTCGCTTCGTTTCTAAACGGGACAACGATGGTGAAGGCGGTTTGAGGTTCAATTTCACTGAGTAAGAAATCCTTTTGCCTGTTGAACCCTCTTAAAAAATAAAGCATCAAAAACAGATATGCCAGGCAAATAAGTAAAGCGGTTAACAACATTAAGTGTCTTGTTTTGGAAGTTTAAAATTGAGGACAAAATAGCTCCCAAACAAACCTGGAAGCACAAAATTGAGCAAATACATCAGTGTCATTGCCGATAAAACCAGCCACGAGGATATATCAAAAAAAGATAAAATATAAATCGCTGAGCCCGATTTAATCACGACATCAAAAATCGCTAGTGTTGGAACAATAGAAGCTAAAAAATACAAACTGGTAATGGCGATAAACCCTTCGAAAGGCGTCAATGAAGCACCAAAAAGCATTAAGATAAAATACAATTGAAACGAAAAACAGAAATAACGTAATGCCGAAAGCCCTAATGTTTTTAGGTGAAGCGTAAATGGCATCTCATGCTTTATGTAATTCAAGATTCGGGATAAGGAAAAGCCTTTAATTCGAAATTTGTTTTGGCGTAGTCCAAATACAGAAAGCGCACCAACTGTGGCCAAAATAACTACGCCCCGAAGCAGTTTGTAACTAGAGATATCGATATTAAATTTTAGAATCATATAGATGAATCCAATCAAACCTAATACAGTCGTTGCCGTCATTTGCGCCATGTGACCGAGAAGATTCAGGAGCGCAATTCGCTTTCGTATTGAAGCATTAAAATAAGCCAGCTTAGCACCATAATCGCCCAATCTATTTGGTGTGATGAACGAGGCTGTTAATCCGGCTAAGGATTGCTGTGCCGATTTTTGCCATGATATTGGCGTTTCAAACGAAACCAAGGCTTTCCATTTATAGATTTCCAAGGACCAATTTAAAAGGGATAATCCCAATAGAATCAGTAGATTTTCAAAATTTAAGATGCCATTTTGGATAATAGTTTTCAGGAAATCGGAAAAATATAAATCGGACTGCGCCGTTAATTTGGTAACGATGAAGTAGCCGGCGCCAACAACGATACTCAATTTAATAAGTAGCGTAAAGAATTGTTTAGTTTTGTAGGGCAGGCCATAGTGCATAGCGCAAATTAAACCAAAAAATAGATGAATAACCTCAAAACCAACCTCCTTTGTGTCTTCCTTGGCTGTTTCGCCATAGGTCTATCGCAACGGGTAACCACAAATACTTGGAAAGCCCAAATCGCTTTAGGTATCAATTCACCATCTCAAAATGGGTTTGTAGAAGGCGCCACCGCCAACTCCATCAATCTTCCGACCGTTAATCTCGGTGTTCAACATATGTTCAATACCAAGATGGGCGCAAAATTGGATTACGGATTTAATCGAATGTCTAATGAGGAGAATTCGCCTGAATTCAAAATAAATTATTCCCGTATAAACGTCCAATTTGTGTACGACCCTTCTTCTGTGTTTTACTTTTTGCCAAGTGAAATCCGAACCGTTTTTCATACAGGACCGGGGTATAGCTTTGCCACGCCCCTAAACAATTTAGACCGAAACAAGCAATCCTACCTTAATTGGCTGGCCGGATTGGAAATTCATTACGCACTCAGTGAAAAAGTTTCTGTTTATTTGGACTATTCGTACATCCACGGTTTTACAGATTTAGAAAATTACGACCCGGCACTATCTGGTTTGGGCGCTTTTAATGGCAGTGTAAATAACCTTACCTTTGGGGTGTCCATTTCGTTGAGTGGATGCCAATTTTGTGATTAATGTCGAAAGAAAAAATCATTTTAGGGATTGACCCAGGAACCACTATCATGGGTTTTGGGCTAATTAAAGTCGTCGGAAAACAAATGCAGTTTATGCAATTGAACGAACTTCAACTTAAAAAGTACGATGACCATTACCTAAAGCTCAAGCTTATTTTTGAACGTACCGTAGAACTCATCGACACCCATCATCCGGACGAAATTGCGATTGAGGCCCCTTTCTTCGGAAAAAATGTTCAAAGTATGTTGAAGTTAGGGAGGGCACAAGGCGTGGCGATGGCGGCGGGCTTGTCTAGAGAGGTGCCGATTACTGAATATTCCCCCAAGAAAATAAAAATGGCCATCACCGGAAACGGAAATGCTACCAAAGAACAGGTTGCTAAAATGCTTCAAAGTTTATTGAGTTTAAAGGAACTTCCCAAGAACTTAGATTCCACGGACGGACTGGCGGCGGCGGTTTGTCACTTCTATAATCAAGGACGCATAGACATTGGTAAAAGTTATACAGGATGGTCAGCTTTTGTGAAGCAAAATAGTAGTCCTCAAACGTCCAAAGCAGGTAAAAGCAACTCGCCAATCATCGATTTACGGAATAAAAAGAGATAAATAGTTGTCCAACAGTGATAGGCATATCCGTCCGAGTAAAAGTTCCTCCCTCTCGGGGAGGCTAGGAGGGGCTTTAGGTATCTACATTCACATCCCTTTTTGCAAGCAGGCTTGTCACTATTGTGACTTTCACTTTTCTACCTCATTAAAAAAGCGAGACCAAATGGTCTTGGCACTTGCAAAAGAAATAGAATTACGCAAAAACGAATTCAAAAATGCCACGGTAGAAACCATCTATTTTGGAGGAGGCACACCATCGGTATTGACGATTGACGAATTACAATTTTTGATTGATACGGTTTTTAAAAATTTCAGGGTTTCAAACGACCCAGAGATAACACTAGAAGCAAACCCTGATGACTTGGTGCAAAATCTGAATACATCTTCTCTGTCCCCTCGAACGGTTCCGAATCTTCGGGAGAGAGGTCTGACGGATAGTATTTTTTCAAATTATAAAAGCATAGGCATCAACCGTCTTTCTATCGGCGTCCAATCCTTTTTTGAAGACGATTTAAAATTGATGAATCGCGCCCATAACGCCGACGAAGCAAAAGCTTGCTTAACAGAAGCTATCCGTTATTTTGATAATATTTCACTTGATTTAATCTATGGCATTCCAAATTCAGGAAATGACAAATGGCTTCAAAATATAGAAACGGCCTTGAGTTTTGGCGTGCCTCATATTTCGAGCTACGCACTAACTGTAGAGCCGAAAACGGCATTAAAATCGTTTATAAAAAAAGGTCTGATTGCTGATGTGGACGAAGCACAAGCTGAGGAACAATTTTTCATACTAAAGGAGAAATTGGAAGATGAAGGTTTCATGCATTACGAGCTGTCGAACTTCGGAAAGGAAGGCTTTTTTAGTAAAAATAATTCGAGCTATTGGCAAGGCAAATCCTATATCGGCATCGGGCCATCTGCGCATTCTTTCAATGGAAAGGAACGCAGTTGGAATGTGCGAAACAATTCAAAATACATTGCTTCCATAGAACGAGGCAGTCTTCCAGCGGAACAAGAAACGTTGAGTACTACAGACCGTTATAACGAATATGTGATGACGGGGTTAAGAACCATTTGGGGCGTTTCACTTGAGCGTATCGAAAAGCGCTTCGGGAAAATTTACAGAGCCTATATCTTGCAACAAGCCGAGCCTTTCATTCAACAGCAATTATTGTATCTTGATGGCGATAAGCTATTCGTCTCTAAAAAAGGACAGTTTTTGAGTGATGGAATAGCTTCAGAACTTTTTAAACTGAATTTATCTTGATTGCAACCATAGAATACGGCTCCAGAAAACTAAAGATTGATTTGTCACAACCCTTGGATATTTCTATCCCAATACGAGATGGCGCAAAGAACGTTAATGCGTGGTACATTGGGCCACCGAAAATTCAACCCGAAGTTTTTGATGGGGAAACGGTCAGTGTTTCTGAAGGCGCTTCCGTAAATTTCAATACCATTACCTTCAACCCGCATTCGCACGGTACGCATACCGAAACTTTGGGGCATATTACGGAGAAGGTATATTCCATAAACAAGCAATTGAAACAGTTTTTCTTTCTGGCGGAAGTCATTACAGTAGCGCCAGAAAATTATATGAAGGATGAGGTTATTTCAGCGAAGCAGTTACGATTTGCTATCGGCAATAAACAACGCGATGCTATTGTCATCCGTACCATTCCTAACATGAAGGACAAAAAGACTAAGCAATACTCCAACACCAACTGGCCATATTTAAAGCAAGATGCTATTGAGTATTTGGTCAAAAAAGGGGTGAAGCATTTATTGATTGACCAGCCTTCGGTAGACCGTGAGCGCGATGGAGGAGAACTACGAGGACATAATGCCTTTTGGAATACAGAAGGTAAAGCGCGCAAGGACGCTACGATTACAGAATTTATTTACGTACCCAACAACGTGCAGGATGGCTGTTATTTTTTAAACCTTCAAATTGCACCTTTTGAAAACGACGCCACGCCGAGTAAACCGATTTTATATAAAGTTTTAGAGCAATAATTTGGAAGCATTTTTTATCATAATCATAAGTATACTGGTCACTTTGGGTATCGTTACCCTTGTGAGACAGTGGCGTCAAAAACAAAAAGTGAATGAGCAGTCGGTCATTCTGCTAGACAAGATTAAACGCGTCTGTAAGTTCATTACGGTGGAAGGCGACTTTGCCGAAATTTACCATTATGAAGACGTCAAGGAAAAATTTCTAAAACTCATTGCCAGCCGAAAAAAAGCCTTAGTCGTTATTAATGCGAAAGCGCATGTGGGATTCGACTTAAGCAAATTAAGTTTAGAAACCGATACCCGAACGAAACGTGTGGTTTTAACCAAATTCCCTCAGCCAGAAGTCCTTTCGATTGAATCCAACATCAATTATTACGATAAAAAGGACGGCATGTTCAATCGGTTTGAAGCGTCGGACTTAACCGAATTGCATAATCGTGCTAAACAGCATATTGCGAGTAAAATCCCAGAAAGTGGTTTGTACAGCGTAGCACGGACTGAAGCTTTGGAAGCCATAAAAATCATTGAAACTTTGGTGGAAACCATTGGTTGGCGTTTGGATTATTCAGCCTTGAAATTAGATAGTGAGGAACAAAAACTTTTGGAGTAAGTCTCTCTGCCATTCCTAATTTTTCATTCCTGTCCCGACGCTTCGGGAGCAGGAATCCCATGAAAGGGAAGATTAATACCATTTGTAAAAGACTTAAATGACACTAAAAATTAACTATAAGAAAAAGCAATTAAAACAATTTCTTTATTTGGGGTTGGTGTGGCTTCTACTTGGGGTTATTCAAGTATGGTTAATGTTTGACCAGTGGTGGTTAAGTTTGGGTTGGTTAATCTTGGGTTTGATTTACGTGTATATATACGCTCAAAGAAAATCTAATGGTTATATGACTATTTCCAATTCCGAAATAAAACAAAATTGGTGGTTCGGAAAGCGAATTCCTACTTCAGACATCGCAGAAATTAAATATTTTGCTGGGGATTATGTCGTTCTATCGGAAAACAAAACCATCAGGATTAATAAAGAGTATTTGAATGAAGAGTCGCTTGAAAGATTGAAAGAGCGATTGGAAGATTTGAAAGAGAAATTGAATATATAATTTGCTGTAGACAACATGAACGGGAATCTGTCTTACATAGAAAAATTAAAAACTGAAATTGATAGTTTAGGCATTATCATCGATGAAATGTTGGACAATTCTTCTATTTACTATCATGACTTAAATGCAAATAGTAATAGTTTAATTTTAGGAGCAAGTAAATATCATTGGGATAAAAAAGATGAAAAAAATCAAATTAGACTTAGACAAGAATACAATTCTTTTTATTCAAATTTTGAACTTTTACTACACAAAGCAACCCCGAAAATTTTAAAAACAATTAAAGACGCAAACGGTAGGATTATAAACTTAATTGAACAAAAAAGAGCGCCTTCATCTATTGAATCAGGTAAAAACTCATTTAGAACACAGACCAATGTCTTTAAAGAATTTTTAGAGTTATTAAATAAAGAAGATAACCGGATAATAATATTACCAGACACAAATTCTTTGATTCAATATCCTAACCCAATTGAATATAACAAAGTTACCAATACTGATAAATTTGATTTGGTCATTCTACCTACAGTTTTATCTGAACTTGATAAGCTAAAAATATCACATAGAAATGAAGACTTTCGGAAAAAAGTAAAATCAGTTATAAAAAGACTTAAAGGTTACAGGAAACAAGGGAATGTTTTGCAAGGTGTTAAAGTGAATAAAACTATAACTGTAAGAATGATTGCAACTGAACCAAACTTTGACAGAACCCTGAATTGGCTTGACCCTAACAATAATGACGACAGAATTATAGCAAATGCTCTTGAATTACAAGTTAATAAACCGTCAGATAATGTAATATTTGTGTCAGCAGATATAAATTTTCAAAACAAAGCTGAATTGGCAAATTTAACAATATATGACACTGATGAATTGGAATAGATATAGTCAGTACTTATTAAAATTTAGCATATTAACCCGTAAATGACATTTATACGAGGTTGTTAAGCAGCGCATGCGATTCGCTGAAGCTTTAGTATAAGAACTAGTCGAAATGTTTATTTTGGAAATAATATGAGCTTAAACATAGAGCAATACAGAAATTACTGCATGTCTAAAAAAGCCGTGACGGAACATTTTCCGTTCGATAATGATACGCTGGTTTTTAAAGTCTGTAACAAGATGTTTGCCTTGGCATCCCTCAAAAAGTGGGAAAGTGGCGAAGGGTTCATGAATCTGAAATGCAATCCGGAGTACGCCATAGAACTTCGGGAAACCCATGAGAGCATTACCCCGGCCTGGCACATGAGTAAGAAGCTGTGGAATTCGGTGCACTTTTCTACAGGCGAATTAGACACCAAATTTATTTTTGATTTGATTGACCATTCTTATGATGAAGTCGTAAAAACCCTTCCTAAAAAACTGAGGAAAACCCTTTAACAGGTTACCGACTAAGGCTTACATTTGTAGCTTAAATTAAAATAATGTCATTAGAAAAAGACCTTCAAAATAGAAGTCATAATCAGTGTGAATTATGCGCTAGCCCAGAAAAGTTAGACGTATATAGTATTCCAGAATTAAAAGAAGATGGTTTAAACACTGCACTTTACGCTTGCCAGACTTGTAGAATTCAAATGGACGACTCAGAACAGATAGAGCACAATCATTGGCGCTGTCTCAACGATAGCATGTGGAGTGAGCATGATGCGGTTAAGATTATGGCTTGGCGTATGCTCAATAGAATTGAGGCGGATTGGTCAGTTGACTTACTAAATATGATGTATCTGGATGATGATGTTTTAGAAAAAGCAAAATCTGCAGGCGATGGAGAAACCGATGAGAATGCCATTATTCATAGAGATGTGAACGGCGTGATTTTAGACCATGGTGATTCGGTAGTTCTCATCAAAGATTTGAAAGTAAAAGGTTCGAGTATGGTTGCCAAGCAAGGAACTGCAGTGAGGAATATAAGATTGGATAGAGACAATGCCGAATATATCGAAGGTAAAGTTGACGGCCAACAAATCGTCATAATTACCCAATACGTAAAGAAATTATAATGCTTCAAATTAGACCAACCTGCGAAAACTGTAATAAAGCGTTGCCTTTTGATGCTGAAGATGCTCATATCTGCACTTTTGAATGTACTTTCTGTTCCGAATGTGTAGAAAAATTAAAACAGGTTTGCCCCAATTGTGGAGGCGGTTTTGAAAAGCGTCCCATACGCCCAGCGCATTTGTTAGAGAAGTATCCTGTGTCTACTGAAATAGTACACAAGCCCGTAGATTTAAAAAAGCAGTTAGATAATCTAAAAAACTAAAACGTCTAAGAATCTAAATATCTAGCAAGTCTAACAAGACATATCCGCCACAATCTTCCATTCGCCATTTATTTTCTTAAAGATGATGATGAAGACACCATCGGCATCGCCGACCTCACGCTTTAAATGATATTCGCCCATCACCCAATAGCTTTGGTTTTCAATAGCAGAAACATCATTGATAACAAAGTTTAGTGTGCCCGATTCGGCTTTGGTTGGGTAACCACGTTTATAATTTGCGAGTGTATTGTCCCAGCCTTTTGTGAGGCCATTACTACCATAAAATTTCAGGGAGTCACTTTTCCAATAGCCTTGCATAAAGACTTCCATATCACCATTATTCCAAGCGATTTCTTGGGCTTCCATGACTTGGAGAATCGCTCTACGGTCTTGGTTATAATCTGAAGTATAGACGGTTGAATTGCTGTTAACGTCGGCTTTGACGCTGATACAGCTGTAACACATCAGGGAGACGAGCAAGAGTAAGAGATATTTCATGGGATATAGTTTTATATCCTAAAAATACTAAGAATTATTAAAGTGCAGACTTCTGATTTTTAAAGAAGGCATCCGCTTGCAATTGCATCAGTTCACGGGCTTTTTTATGCTTGTAAGCAATCACAGCTTCTTCTTCCGCGATGTCTTTGTAGACTTTATTGTTTATCTCGTTATCCGTAGACAGCAACAACTTACGCTCATTGACTTTTTGCATCGTCCACGTTTTCACGGTGGTTTCTTGGTCCTGTAATCTAAAATCGAATTCACCTTTTGGCGACATTAATTTTGCGAGAATCGGCGACGTTTCTATGGCTAAGAATAGTAAGAAAATAAAGAACGATGGTAACCACGGCAATTCACCCAAAGCGTTGACTCTCGCCATAAGCCCATCAAAATTATCAATGATGGGTTGTGAATCGGTAACATTGGCATTGTATGAATTTTGTTGATTCAGAATTTCGGTTTCAATAGCGGAAATCTTTGCTGAATTGTCGGCTTTAAGCTGTTGTAATTCAGCCAAAGCGGTATCATGCTTTTCGCGTTTTTCTTTGTAGACTGGGCCTTTGCCTAGCAATTGCGTACCGGCGGTACCTTCGGCTTCAGAGATATAGATATCATACAAAGCGTTGACCTCAGCTTCTTTGGTAGTAACTTCCGATTGAAGGGTTACGATATCAGCGTTAAGGGCTTCAATTTTTGGTGTGAATTGCTCAGCGATTTGATTTTGATTCGCTAAGGTTAAATCATTCTTTTGTTCTAATAACACCTGATTGATTTCCTTTTCAAAAATCTTTAATTCTAAAGGTTTTGAAATAACGACGGCGATAATAACCGCCAAGAAAATACGCGGTGTGGCTTGAAGTAATTCGTCCAACACATTATCACGCTTTTTAATGGTTGAGACAATGTAGCGGTCTAGATTAAAAATTAAAAGCCCCCAAATCAACCCAAAAAAGATAGAGGCGAATAGATTATCAAACACCGTATAAAGTGCGTAACTCGAAGCAATGGTCGCCATTAAAGCGGTAAAGAAAACGGTGGCACCGAGTCCGGCATATTTGTTTTGCTCGCCGATGGAGCATTCCTTGAGGATATCGGTATCTGCGCCAGAGCAGATGATAAAGAATTGTTTTAGCATTGTGATTGTTTTTTGATTGGTTTGATTGTCTCACACTGTCTCACTGAATTTGTTTCAGTGTCTAAAAACCATAAAGGCGAGATTCTGAAACAAGTTCAGAATGACAGATTTTGAATTATTAGAACGCTAAAACCTTGGATTTGTTACAGTTTTGGAAAAAAAAAGACCTGTCGGGTTTTAGAAACCTGACAGGTCTGGAATATTCAATCAAACATTTATTTAATGTCTAGTTGGATCAAAAGAGTCAATTTCTGTATTTGGCCCACCTTTATTGCTATTGTTTTTAGGTTCCGTCATAGCCTCAATAACTAAACCTCCATTACTTTTTTTATAATTTTTAAAGACTTTTGTATAAACTTTTTGTAAGTCTTCCAAACTCATTTTTGTACCTATATTATCAGAAAAATTTAGAATACTTTTTTCGGAATCAATAAAGCTAACATTAGCGTCTTGATGTTTTTCAATAAATGTTTCAACATCTTCTGCCGAACTCGGACTACCATTAATTTGATAAGTTAAGGGTTTGCTCTGATTTTTACTCGCATGTAATATTACTTGTCTAATTTTTAATTCCTTATCCGAATGAAGGTTTTCGGCATTGGCATTAGGCCCACCTTTCTCGTTTTTGCCACTAGTTTTAGTTTTTGGCTGTTTCGCTTCAATGGCTTTTATAAGGGCTTTAAACTCTTCTTCGGTATAGCTTTTTCCTTTTGGTGCGTAGTATTTGGTAACACCATCTTTAATCACATATCTGTAGTTGACGCCATAGATAGTCGTTGTGCCTTCCTGGTCTTCTGGGATTTCAACGATTTCTTCAATTTGACCATTTATTTTGGCCTTGGTTACGGCTTCTGGATGCGCTTTGGCGTAGCGGTCTATGACTTCTTTTGAGACCTTTTTTGGCTCCTGTTCTATAATAGTTTCTATTTCCGTTTCAGCGACTTGTTTTGGTTTTTTAGATTTTGGAGGCGGAGGCGGAGGTAGGCCCTCTGTCTTTTTCTTTTGCTCATCCGTCATCGCGTTATACATCTTATAATAGTACTCGTACATCTCGTCAGTGGTATATCTCGGGTTCGGATTTTCACCCTTTAGATATTTGGCCCAATAATTAAATGAATTGATGTGTACATCTTTAAGATTACCAATCGCTTCTTCTGGCAATGGAGGCGGTGGTGGCGGTGGCGGCGGCGGAAAATTAGGCCAAGGTTGGGCGGAATTTCGTTGTGTTTCGGTCATTCTATCATAAGTGTCTTTATGACGAATGATATCTTTTTGTTTAACAATTGGGTAGTCATTTGATTTGTTCTTCTCTGCCTTGGCCATTTTGTCGTTAATAGCTTTTGCCCATGAATTGTAATCGGCGAGTTCTTTTTTGGTTGGTGGGTTTTGTTTAATTGATTCTTTTGGAGTTTTATATTGTGCTGGTGCTGGAGGCACGGGCTTTAAATTATGCGTTTCTATTTTTTCCTGAGAAAATGCTTTATACATGTTGATTGCTTTACTGTATAAAAGTTTTAATTCAGAATTGTTTGTCTGCGGGCCTTTCATATATTCACGGATGGCTTTATGATAGGTCTCTGAAACTTCTCTATAAATTTTGACTTGTGAATCTTGAATTTCTTCCACATAATCTACTCCAACCGAGTAACTCCATTGAGGATTATTTTTAATGGACTTTTCAACTTCAGCCATATTCTCGGGGCTAAACATTTCATCTCTTTTGGCTTTGGCTTCTACAATGGTGAGACCTGCATAGAATGAAGAGTGTTTAGCTTTCTTATTTACATTTTTAAGGCCATCATAATATGCCGTGGACGAATTGTAAATAGAAATTCCTCGAAGGTCTTTCTGTATGTCTTTCACAAACTCTACATAAGTTTTATTTGGTATGATAAAAGACACCGAAACGAATTCCATTATTTCCGATTTTGATAAGTGTGCATTAATAGATTGAATTTTTGAAATTAAATCTGTCCTTTTGGTTGAAACTCCGTTTAGCGTAATCTTATTTTCTTCTTTAATATCAACGTTTATAGGATGTATTGTATTTGAGTTTCCTGTATAAACTTCCACAGTTTCATGATTTGAAAAACTATAAACAAGTCCGGCTAAAAGCGGAACAATTAAAAGGCCAACTAGCCATTTTCTTTGAGGTGAAGATTGTGTTTTCATAAGTGTAAATCGTTTTTTGATGACGCCGACGGCGTTTCGGGTTGATGAATAATTGATGGCGTTGGCCAACTGACAATCATGCTTCGGTGATGAAAATTGGAGCAGTGTATTTTGATAGTTTTTCGCAGAAATACCGTGTTTCAACACTTGGGCATCGGCTAAAAATTCGTGATTGAGTTTGATGTCTCTTTTTATGAAATACAGCAATGGATTAAACCAGAAGATGACCTGAAGCAATTCTATAAACAGAACATCAATGCTGTGTTTTTGGCGGGCATGGGTTTCTTCATGAAGTAGGACTTCTTGTGGGATAGCCTTATCTTCAAACTTCGATTTATTCAGAAATATATAATTGAAAAAGGTATGCGGTGGCAATATATCTTGAAGCAATACATGAATAAAACTGGAGGCTTTTCGCTTTTCGTTATGTTGTATTCTTGTGTAAAGGGTTTTCAAATTCAGAATAAATTTAACCCCAAAAATGAGCACGCCTATACCGTAAATGGACCATAAAACAAATGGCCAATAGTTTGTGGGTTCTTCTGGAAGTGTTTCAAAATCCATGTAAGGCAAGGTGGCGTCATTCATTAAAAGATTGAGTGCGTTGGGGTCTTGCACCACGTCTACATAATTGGTAAATGTGAGAAAAGGAATAACACCCGATACGATTAAAGCCCCTAACAAATAGGCTCTTTTAAAGTGATGAAACGGTTGTTTTTCTAAGGCCACTTTATAGAATATCATAAAGACGGCTAGGCATGCGCCCGATTTTAATAAGATATACAACATGGCTATTTAATTCGTTGATATTTATTGTTTTGAATTGGTCTCATTAACCTTGTAGATTATAAACTCGGAATTTTAAAAACATAATTACTACTGCGGTTTCTTTTTAATTTCTTTATCGATAAGGGCTTTTAAATCTTGAAGTTCAGACTTAGAGAGGTCGGTTTCGGTCGTAAAAAACGACGCAAATTGAGAGGCGCTATCGTTAAAAAAGTTTTTAATGAGGCCATTCACATGCTTGGAGAAGTAGTCTTCTTTCTTTACCAAAGGGAAATACTCGCGTGATTTTCCGTACGTCACATAGTTGACAAAACCCTTGTCAATCATCCGCTTTAACAAGGTAGCAATAGTTGTGGTTGCGGGCTTTGGCTCAGGATAAGCATCTAGCAAATCTTTCATAAAAGCTTTTTCGAGCTTCCAAAGGTGTTGCATCAGTTGTTCTTCGGTTTTGGATAATTGCATCTTCAACATTCTTAGAGTTAACTCTACAAATGTAGAAATAAATTTGAATTCTACAAGTGTAGAGTAAATTTTTTTTCAATACATTGAGATTTGAAAACTAAAATTAACGATTATTAGGCCGTTCGCTAATCCAGTGAAATCCAGTATTCACTAGGTTGAAATTTTCTATATTTTTCTTCTGAAAATGAATGGTGTACGCATCTTCGCCTAGCTTACCTTGGATATTTAGTTGTAACGGCGTGGGCTGTTCAAACGAAAAGGTATTGAATGGTCCTTCCATCCGAATAGGTTTTAAAGCTAAAGTTTGAAGTGCAGTGTCCACTTCAATTTCAAAACCGAGATAACCATCCGTCATGGTTTTAGCGACAGCTCTTTTTTTGCTTTCCACAATAAAATAGCGCCAACGGTCTTTGTCCGTAACCAAAGGCACTAAAGTGTCTCCATTTTTAATGAACGTTTTGGCTTCCCAAATGCCATAAAGTAGGGCGTCCTTGTCAGGATTTCTACGTTTTTTTTCAATGGGATAAGCCATAAAGCAAATAATACCAACTAAAAAAAGAATACAGCCCGTCTTGATTCTTGGAAGGATTTTAAAATATGTTGGGTCTGAATTCGGATGGAAAAACGGATGGGCTTCAGTGGATTTATTCGTTATAAAAACGCTAATGAAACGTTTTATATCCGCCAGAAAAATCACCAAGGCCATTAAAATGAGATGCAAAGACAGGAGTTTCACAGGGATATCAAACATCATATTCATCAAAAACACATGGGTCATTACACCAATGATGATGAAAGCGCCGAGCGTTTGAGTACGGCGACTGATAAGCAATAGTCCGCCAATAACTTCCATAAGGCCGGCGAACATCCCAAAGCCTTTGGAGTAGCCCATATAAGTCCAAGCTAGTCCCATCGGGGTCATGTTTCCAATCGGTTCTAACAATTGTGATAAAGACGGAAAGCCAAATTGAATCTGAAATACTTTAACAAAGCCATACACAAACATCGCTACAAACAGCGTGAAGCGTAGCATGAGAATAAACCAATACATCAGATGGTTATAGCTGGG
Organism: Winogradskyella maritima; assembly: GCF_042650215.1. Taxonomy (NCBI): domain Bacteria; kingdom Pseudomonadati; phylum Bacteroidota; class Flavobacteriia; order Flavobacteriales; family Flavobacteriaceae; genus Winogradskyella; species Winogradskyella maritima. The sequence continues at coordinate 944,954 of NZ_JBHSAT010000004.1, forward strand.
ACGCTTTCGGTCAGTGACCGTCCAGATGGCAGTAATAAGAAAAGCTAGGACTAGGTTAACAAAAAGTGTTACATAGGCATAAGTATTGTCACCACTGCCATTGCCACTTACTGAAAAATCATAAGTGAATCCGAGGATATTTTGCCCAATCCATTTAAACGGTGTTGCAAATAATCCACTCGCAAACATCATAAAAATGTACAGCGAAAAATAGCTAAACAGCCATCTGAGCAAAAGCTTTCGACCGTTAGACCATTGTTCTGTATAGACTTGCGACAGTAGCATTTATGACTTCATCTCAGTGAAATATTTGTAAAAATACGGGATGGTTTCTATGCCTTTCAAGTAATTCCAAATACCAAAATGCTCGTTGGGTGAATGGATAGCATCGCTGTCCAGCCCAAAGCCCATCAAAATAGTTTTACTTTTTAATTGGTCTTCAAACAAAGACACAATCGGGATGCTTCCCCCGCTTCGTTGTGGGATTGGGGTTTTTCCGAAGGTAGTTTCATAGGCTTTAGATGCTGATTTATAGGCAATCGTATCAATTGGGGTAACGTAACCTTGTCCACCGTGATGAGGTGTCACTTCAACCTTGACGCCTGCTGGTGCGATACTTTCAAAATGCGTTTTGAATAGTTCTGTAATCTCTTCCCAATCTTGGTTGGGCACCAAACGCATGGAAATTTTTGCATAGGCCTTGCTGGCGATGACCGTTTTGGCACCTTCGCCCGTGTAGCCTCCCCAAATGCCATTAACATCTAAGGTTGGTCTTATGGAATTACGCTCGTTGGTAGTATAGCCTTTTTCGCCATATACGGCATCGATATCCAGAGCATCTTTGTAATCCTCCAAGGAGAAAGGCGCTTTGGCCATTTCGGCGCGTTCTTCGTTGGAAAGCTCTTCAACCTTATCGTAAAATCCTGGAATAGTAATATGGTTGTTTTCATCATGAAGCGAAGCTATCATCTTGGTCAGAACATTAATAGGATTCGCCACAGCACCGCCGTATAATCCTGAATGTAAATCCCGATTCGGGCCCGTGACTTCCACTTCAACATAACTCAAACCGCGGAGTCCTGTGGTAATGGATGGGATGTCGTTGGCAATCATTCCCGTATCCGAAATCAAGATGACATCGTTGGCCAGTTTTTCTCGATTGTTTTTGACATAATGAGCGAGATTGACACTTCCGACTTCCTCTTCACCTTCAATCATAAACTTTACATTGCAGGGGAGTTGGTTGTTTTTGGTCATAAATTCCAAAGCCTTAACGTGCATATACATCTGGCCTTTATCATCGCACGCCCCACGTGCAAAGATGGCGCCTTCAGGGTGTATGTCTGTTTTTTTAATGACGGGTTCAAACGGGGGCGAGTCCCATAAATCCAATGGGTCTGGCGGTTGCACATCATAATGGCCATACACCAAAACTGTCGGTAAGTCAGGTTCGATGATTTTTTCGCCATAAACGATAGGATAACCATCTGTTGGGCAAACTTCGACGGTGTCGCAACCCGCTTCGAGCAATCGTGATTTGATGATATCCGCTGTTTTGATGGTATGCTCCTTGTAAGCAGAATCGGCACTAATGGACGGGACTTTTAACAGGTCAATCAATTCCTCTAAAAAGCGGTCTTTATGTTTTGAAATATAGTCTGAAATGGCTGTCATAATTGGTAGTTCGTTTCAAACAAAAATAAGAAAACACGGGCAGTATTAATTATTTGAAAGCTATTTGAATTTTGAAACTATTGTTTATATTTGCACTCCTTTGCTAAAGCTACGGAGCACAACCCCTGAAATTTGGCAAAAAACTATTGCGGGCGTGGTGGAATTGGTAGACACGCTAGACTTAGGATTTAACCTAATAAAAGTTCTTAAAATATTGAAAAAGCGGGCGTGGTGGAATTGGTAGACACGCCAGACTTAGGATCTGGTGCCTTACGGTGTGGGAGTTCGAGTCTCCCCGCCCGCACTTTTTCGACTGAAAAATTTTCAGTCATAAAACCTCCCATTTTGGGAGGTTTTTTTGTTTGGGTACAACATAGGTACAACATTTTTGATTTTTTTGACCTAAGATTAATTTCAAGGCTATTTAATCTCATTCGATATTAAACACTACTATCCTATCTTCCATTCCATAAATTTTACAAAGTGGATAACTCTATTAGGGTTTTTTATCATACAATATATCCGCAATTTAAACTCGTAAAATACTTCCATCAAAAGACTACAGCATAAAGCCAATGCTTCTGCCCTCGCTTATTTATTCCGTTTCCTTTTGAGCCAAGATTTTGTCTTCCGTTTGGTTCCTGCTCAAATATTGTTTAATCTAAAATTTGAGTATTATGACATCAAAAGCAAGTACCACAAAGAGAAGAAGTAGAGCGAAGACTGCTGTCACTTCTAAAGTGAACGGAAATCCTGCCAAGCTGGAAATTCAGAACCTTCCCATCGGCAAAATTAAGGCTGACCCAGAACAGCCTCGAAAGACCTTTGACGAAAAACATTTGGAACAACTTTCCGAAAGTATCAAACAGCACGGTGTACTGCAACCGATAACGGTACGGAAATCTGGAAAGGATTTCATCATAGTGATGGGCGAAAGAAGATTTCGCGCAAGCAAAATGGCAAATAAAGCAACTATCCTGTGCATTGTAAGGGATTATGAGAACAATGAAATTTTGGAAGTTCAGATTATCGAAAACCTGCAACGACAGGATGTTGAGCCTACTGAGGAAGCTGAATCAATAGCTTACCTGAGCGAGAGGTATACACCGACTGAAATTGCAAAACGACTGGGCAGAACGGACAACTTCATTCGACAAAGATTAAAATTGGCAGGTCTAATAGATGGATTTAAGCACTTTGTTCGCAATGGTGAAATGACGATTTCGCTGGGTGTTGGTGTTGCACTCTTTGCACCGGAAGAACAGTTAATGATGTTGGAAACGATGGGCGATGATTTCAATGCCCATCAAATCAACAGGATGATTAAAGACCAGACCTACGACTTGGAAAAAGCATCTTTTGATGTAATGGATAAGAAGTTAGTGCCGAAAGCTGGGTCTTGCGTAGAGTGTCCTTTCAATGCGGCCAATCAAGGCAATCTGTTCGGCGAAGGTAAAATGGTCTGCACAAAATCAGCTTGTTTTGAGACAAAGAAAAGTAAATCGTTCTTAAATCTGATTGAAAAATTCAAAAAAGAGAATGTACTACTGATTCCTGAAATACGACAATATTGGGCAGATGACGAAAACAATCAGCTTATTATTTCACAGTTGGAAAATAATGGCTTGAAGGTATATCTACTGGATGATGTCGAAATCATCGAAAATCCAGTAAAGCCAACAATTGAGGCCATTAAGAAAGAGTACCAACATTACGATTATTCCGAGGACGAACTGAATGGAGAACTTAAGGAAACGATAGAGGACTATAATAAAGAATTGGAAGCATACAATTCAGCCAAGGAAAATGGATTTGCAAATGGTATCGTTTTTCATCCTGAGACTTACCAAAACAAGGAAGTGTTTGTCAAGGTGATTGAGAAATCAACTGAGTATTCAGCACCATTGGAAAATAGAAAAATGGCGGATTGTACGCCCGAAGAACAAATCGTGAAAATCAACGAAAGGGAAATCCGTAAGAAGCACATCGAAAACAACAAGCAGTTTGAAGAAGTCGTCCAAATGATTAGGGAAACGAATTATGTTGAGACGAAGAAAACACTTTCAACAGATGAAATGGTGGCGTTCTCGATATCACTTTTTGAGAACAATGTGGATTATATGAGCCAACAGAAATACTTTTCAAAATTGTTAGGAAATACTGCCAAGATGACCAGAATTGAAATTGTTGAGAATTTCAAGAAGAACTTCAAAAAGGAAATCTTCCACAGGCTGATTCGATATATGCTTACCAAGCAAGTACATTTTGGTGAGAGCAATCACGTTAATAACTTGACGAACATTTCATTCTACAATGCGATGCAGGGATATTACAAATCTAAGATTGCAGGCATTGAGAAGGAATACAGCGAAAAGAGAAATAAGCGTGAAACACGTTTGAAAGAGCGAATTGCAGTTCATGAAAAGAAAGTCAAAAAGCTTAACGCGTAGCTTTTGTTGTTGAAAAGAAGGGTCGGCATTCGTGCCGGCTCCTCTTTTTATTTACTATCCAGGTTTGATTGTTTTACGGCTGATAAAAAGTACAGATGGGTACATTCATACTTCTAATAATGCATCGGAAGGGTTCATCAATTTATAAAGTTTAATTTTGCAATTGTCCCAAATCGTTGTAATCTACTTTTGCAAATAAATTGATGTCATTTACATTTTTAGATATTCTATTAATTATAATTCTCAGTCAAGGTATATTTTTAACCTTGGCCATTCAGCTTGTTCCAAATAAAAATAAGGCTGCCAACTCAATTCTAACCTGTCTTTTAATAATTGCATCCATTATGCTATTTGGAAGAATAGCACTCTATCGAATGCCTTTTGATGAGCTTCTAAGAATTGCAACCTTAATAGACACTACCCTCTTTCTATTTGGGCCTCTTCTGTTTTGCTATATAAGAAGGTTAGCCTTTCAAGAGAAAAAAACATATCAACTTCCTTTGGTTCATTTTGTGCCTGCATTTATCTATGCGGGTTATTTCTTATGGACTTTTACAATGGATACCAACGAGTTCAATACCAGTTATAACAACGGAAGTCTTAATCTGGCATTTATACTGATTGAACAATTTGGGCTGTTATCAATTTCTTTTTACACCTATAAGTCATATGCCCTTTATGTACAGTTTAAGAGGAATCAAAAGTATCAAATCGCATTTAACCAAAGCATTACATCCTATGTGAAATTTCTAATTATGGCTCTTACTACTTTTGTTTTGTTATGGGCTTTCAGCTTTGTGTCGTTTTATGGTTTCGGAAAATTTAATCCCTATCTAAATTACAACACAATGTGGCTGTCCACATCTATTTTTATGTATTTCATAGGATTTTATAGTCTTACGCAACCCCAAATCTTTAGGGTTTCACTGAAAAACGATATAGAAAAGCAACAAACAAAAAGTAGAATCAAACCAGAAGATATAAAGGAACTGGAAGTGAAGTTGAAACAACTCATTGAAACTGAGAAAATCTTTCTTATACCCGATTTAAACCTTCGTCAGTTGGCAAAGAGCGCAAATACATCAAGCAACAACCTATCGTGGTATCTCAACCAAGTATTGAACAAAAACTTTTATGAGTATATAAACGGCCATAGGATTGATGAGTTTTTGAGATTGGTCAAGGTAGGTGAATCAGAATCCAAAACATTGCTTGCAATTGCATTGGAATCTGGCTTCAATACAAAGTCAACATTCAATAGTTCTTTTAAAACAATAATGAACGATACACCCAATAATTATATAAAAACCCATTTAGATGTGTCCAAACGTACACATCCTGTCGATTGAGAGCAATACGGAATATAGTTTAGCCCAAAATTTAAATCAAGAAACTATGTTCAAAAAAATTACACTTGTAGCCAGCCTCTCAATGGCAACGTTTTCTTTTTCACAGACCGTCTCAACGGTGAATGAGGGAAATTTCTATGATAGTATTGCCCAAGACTCTCAAGGTATTATTTATTGCTCAGATTTTCCAAATGGTTCGGTTTATAAATATGATACATCAGGGAACGTGACTGTATTCGCTAGTGGATTTACAAATCCAAATGGTGTTGCAGTTAACGGTCAAGATGAAATATTTATATGTGATGCTACTGCAAATACCGTTTCCAAATATGCTGCTTCTGGAAATCTACTAACGACCTATTCCACGGACATCAATAATCCCACAGGTATTAAGAACATTCCCGGAACCACGGATATGCTTATCGTTGAATATAACAACAATACACTTAAGCAACTGGCATCAGATGGAACGGTGACCACACTGTTTTCTGGTGCACCCTTAAATGGTCCTTCCGGAATTGCCTTTGTAAATGGCGAAACCTTTATCTCAAACTATAACAATAGAATGATAATGAAATTTGAAGGTGGCGCAATGACGATGTTGACCCAACTACCAGCTACAGCACCGAATGCAAATTTTCTTGGTTTTATAACGGCATCAAACTCGCAACTGTATGCAACTCAGCTTGGAGAACATAAGGTTTATCAAATAGATCCTATTTCTGGGAATGGAACAGTGTACGGAGGCTCTTCTTTAGGTAATGATGATGGTGACATTTCTACAGCTACCTTCAATTTTCCCAATGGTATTTTAGCAGATGCCACCAATGATAGAATTTATGTTTCAGATGCAGGTACCAGTAATCTGCGGATTATTGATAACGCATTTTTATCAACTACAGATTTTGACCAATCAGAAAATAATTTTGAAGTCTTTATAAATAAAGAAAAAGACACACTCAATATAAATGCAAATCTATTTTCAGATGAAAAAGTTAGTATCAAGATATTTGAGGTTTCTGGCAAAGAGATATTAAGTAAGGATTTTAATGTAGAGAACTTAGTTTTCTCGAAAGCTATTGATACTAATAAAATTAGCCCTGGAATATATTTTATATTGTTGTCTCAAAATGGTTCAATAATGAGTAAAAAAGTGATTTTATAAATTAGTTATATGTAAACAAGTCATAAATTTTAATATGAAAAATTCCTTAATATTATTTCTATTGCTTAATCTAATGTTGACATCTATGGTTTAAAGTCAAAACAAAAAATTCACCACCTTTTCTAGAGCATTAAAACGCCTGAAAAGGTTAAATGGTTGGACTTAGACTGTAGCGAGATAAATAAATTTTCAAATCAAATAGAACCACTCATCAATGTAAATGCCTTATAAATCACGGATTGCGGTTTAGAAAAACTGCCGATTGGAATAGAAAGTATGCAAAATCTCGATGTGTTGAATGTAAAAGGCAATCATCTGTCCTCATTACCCCAAGAACTATCTGAATTAGAAATACTTTCAGTGGTTAACATTGCAAATAATGATTTTAAAGAACTTCCAGAAGTGCTTACATAACTTCCGAAGCTCAGAGAAATAGATTTGTCAAGTAATGTAGGATTAAGCCTTATAAGCAGTATTGAAATTTTAAAAAAGATAGAAAAACTGGACTTTCTAGTATTGAGCTCATATGAGTTGACCAAACTTCCTTTAGACCTTAGCCATCTAAAAACTCTTAAAGAACTATATTTAAAAGACAATCCTAAACTTCATTATAAAAAAGCATTCAAAATTTTACAGAACCTTGAAGCTCTTAAAATTCTGGTACTGTCCAATAATGATATAAAAAAACTACCTAGAAACCTTGAGAAACTATCACAGATTAAAGGATTGGTACTGGACGAAAACTCAAACATTAATATAAAAAAATTATGTGAGCGTATTCAAGAAATGCAACGATTGGAAGTTTTACTGTTAAGAAATAATAACCTTTCCAAGTTACCAGTCGATTTAAGGGGGTTTTCTAATCTGAAACTTTTGGAATTAAGTAACAATGTTTTTTCTGAAACCGAAAAGTCCCGTATAAAAAACGAACTGCCTGATACACAAGTGACATTCTAATTATCAATGAAACAATTAGTATTTATTCAGGCAACCATCGACGTTAAAAATACGTCTATATAAACGATAATCAACTTCAAATAAAACAATTATGGAAGGGAATAAAAAGAACGAAGATGGGGAGTGGCTTCCAATTCAATATGATTTGGATTCAAAAATGCAGTGTATGAAATCATCGGTTGGAAAGATAAGTTATAGCTCATCACAAAATCTGCAAAAAATACTTTAGCATATTTCGCGAATTTGCCGAGTCCAATAGTGGAGCTTAGTTTGCTTTTAATTTGAAAGAAGTTGCTGATAGTCAAACACTAAATCGGTGATAATACGGTATATAGGCATAGCCAACAGCTGTTAAATCAAAATGTATTTGCTTATTTACAAAACAACCAAGTCTAAATAATTGTAGTACTAGATTTATATCGTTTTCAGAATGCCTTAACCAACTATTTCAGAAATTCCTTTTGGAGCTCTTTTAAGCGAATGACATAATGGATACCTAATAAAAAAGCAATAGAAATTACTAACATAGAAGGTTTACTGGATATTATGTTCTTTATATGCAATACCTGAAGAAAATAGTCTAAATAACTATTGAATAGAATTATGCAAAGGCTAGTAATCATTATAAAAACTCCGATAACTAAAGGAAAATTCCAAATGGTAGGATTATATTCTGATTTGGCTTTATGAGCCTCTATTTTTAACATTAGTCTTTCTGTGAAACCCGAAGAGGTTTCAATAGTGCTTTTTGAGAGCAGTTTTTTCGCTTTTTCTTCTTTCATAATAAATCATTTAACTCATTGCCCAATAATTGTCGTAATTGAAAATCTAGATTATTTCTGCCACGATGTAGACACACCTTGATTTTTGATGTCTTGAATCCTGTTATTTTGCTTATCTCTTTAATACTCATCTCTGAGAGGTAAAATAAGCGTAACGTGAGAGCTTCGTCGGCATTCATTCGTAGCAAGGCTAAATTGATGAACCGCTTTTGATTTTCTTCTTTTAGCATCTCTTCGTGTGTAATTAATTTTTCAGGAACTATTGTAATTTCTTCAATGTCAACACCTTTTTTAATTTTTTTCAGTTGGTTATAGCTTGTATTTACAACAATACGATATAGCCAGGTTGCAAATTTAGATTTGAAATTAAAAGTTTCAATTTTTTGAAATACCGTTATAAATACATCTTGCAAAACATCTTCTGCCAAATCTTGGTCTTTAAGAATTGAAATAGCCAAGGAAAGCGAAGCGTCCTTATGTCTTTCGACCATAAGCTTAAAAGCATCGCTATCACCTTCCTTGATTTGGTTTATAATATGTCGTTCGGATTGTGTGTCCAACGTATTAAGAGGTACGTTTTCTCAAATAATGAGCAATAACTAAACTTAATCCTGCAAATACGGAAATCGTTCCCAAAACTAGTAAATCTGTTGTGTCTTCTGTAAGATCCATTTCCGTAAAAATTGAAGAGACGATAAAGCCAATTCCAAGACCAAATACAATACAACCGATATCTATGTAGCTAACTCTTTTTGAGTATTGGGTAACGTCAATACCCTTCTCAATCATTGCTTTTTTTATCATATAATGATACTTTGCCAGTATAAACACGACGGTGACAAATCCCGCTGATAGAGCCAATAGGCTTAATACTTCATCTAATTTTTCCATTTTGATAATTATTAAAATTGTTCTTCGATTAGCTTTTCTATTTCTGTTAAAAAAGGAAATAGGTTATTTGAGTTTCCAAACATAACGAACCCATATTTTTGGTCGGGAACAAACATTGCATAAGCTTGAAAATCATGATTGTTTCCAGTATGCAAGTGCATCATCCCATTTGGTGTAGGTTTCTGAGCAAAGCCTAGACCCCAACCTGTTTGACCAGTTTCTAAATGTATTTTATTATCTGGTTTAAAATGGTTGTGCTCTTTAAGCATCAAATCTCTTAGGGTTGGTGATAAATTGTTTGATTTCATCATTTCAATAAGAAATAGGGCGTAATCATAAGCATCAGATTGTAAGCTATAGCCTGGGCCCACTTTTTTATCACGGTGCATTTCCATATTCACTTTTCCATTCATATGGCCCTTTACTGTATGCTTTTCAAGAACATCGTTCCACGTGTAAAAACTGCGTTGCATACCCAAAGGATGAGCTACTTCTTTAAGAAAGAGACTGTCTAATTGACTTCCCCAGCCTATTCCTAATTTTGTGCCAAGGGCGGCGCCCATATGCTGATATGCTTCGCCTGAGTATGAAAAATCAGTTCCAGGTTCAAACGCAATTTCTATAGGTTTGCCCTTCACCCAATTGGGAATTCCGGTTCCGTGGGATAAAACTATTCTCGGTGTAATTCTTTTATAAGCTTCAAAAGAATCGTCGGCAATAGTGTTCTCAGGGAAAATATCTTTTAGAAAATCATAGATAGGTTCATCCAAGTTGAATTTTCCTTGTTCTACCATTTTCATTATAAAATAGGCGAACAGGGGTTTTGACAATGATGCCCCTTCAAAAATACTTTCTGTAGTTACGGGCTCTTGGGTTTTTAGGTTACTCACACCAAATTTATTATGATAAGCAATTTTAGCATCGTTTATAATGGCTATGGATAGTCCTGGTAATTGAATAGAATCCATAATATGTTCTATACGAGATTCAAGGGTTGAAATGGACACTTTTTTTCCGCTCACAGTTTTAATGTATTTACTTTGAGCATAGCCGTTTTGACAGAAGTTTATGCTAATTAATAGCAATAGTATATATGATAATTTTTTCATCTTGTATTATTTTGAAATTGAAATGTGTTTTGTGAATTCACATTTATTGGACAAGATGACTTTGAAAAAGGTTACAAAATAATTGTACGTTATTTTGAACAGTTCTTTTTATTTAATAAATTCTAAGTCACTCAGCGCATTCCCAAACATTTTACGAAAAGCTACATTCTGGAAGAAAAGCTTCAATACAATCGTCTTGGACATTGCTCCCGATTACCACTTTAAATTTCAAATGAAATAGTAGTAATCCATATTGTAAATCCAATATAATTTTATATTTGTTACAGATATAACGACTTGGATAAAAGTTAGAAATAGGATTATGTAACAAAATGTCGGAATTATTAAAACAAAGAAAAAAACTCAACTTAACCCAAGACGAACTTGCTGAAAGGGCTAAAATATCGGTTAGGACGATTCAGCGAATAGAATCTGGCCAAGAATTAAAAGGCCACACCTTAAATGCATTGTCAAAAGCATTGGGTGTGAGTAAAGATGTATTAATTCCAGGTCAGACCGAGCAAGATGAAATGAATTGGTCACTTTTAAAAATCATCAATACATCCTCGCTCTTTTTAATTTTTATTCCACTCGCCAGTATTCTTCTTCCCTTGGTAATCACAAGGTGGAAAAAGGCATTCAATCCTATAACGAAACAAATTATTACCCTGCAAATCCTATGGACGTGTGCGTTACCTTTAGCGATACTAATAGCCTCTCAATTGGGAAAGTACACCGACATCAACCACGAGATAGTACCACTCACGATTATGCTGATGTTGGTAGTGAACGCCTTTATTATTATCAGAAACACCGTAGCATTAGATAAAAATAAAAATCTCTTCATCAAGCTGAATTTCAGTATACTATAGAATTTGTCATATAGATGTCAGGTAATTGTCAGGCCTAATAGGAATCCTTTCCTACAAAAAAGAAGTTCATTGAGCCCGGAAAATATTTTCCGAGTTTATGAATAACTTTTAACCAAAACATCAATCAAGATTATGACACGATTTTATCAAGCACTTACATTTGTGCTATTGGCTTTATTTTCTCATCAAAAATTAAGTTCACAGGATTACCAGAAACTCATTTCAGAGAAATTACATCAACAAAGTCCCGGAGGAACAGTACTGATTTCAATAGGAGATTCTATTGTATATCACCAATCCTATGGAAAAGCAGATATCGAACTGAACATTCCGATGCATAATGAGAATATTTACAGAATCGCTTCCCTATCCAAACAATTTACAGCAATTGCCATTTTAAAGCTTTACGAAGAAAAAAAGCTATCACTTAAAGATGAGATTACAAAATATATATCAGATTATCCTACAAATGGACAAAGCATAACAATAGAACATTTGCTAAGTCACACTTCGGGAATCAAAGATTATGTATCTACGGTTCTGTTTGATACAAATGTTATGAAACAAGGCAAAACAACGCTGGAACTGATTGAGTTATTCAAAAACGAACCAATGGATTTTGAACCGGGAACAAATTACAATTATTCAAGTTCCGGATATGTGCTTTTAGGATATATTATCGAAAAGGTATCGGGTATGAGTTACGAGAAATATCTTGAAAGTGCCATTTTCGAGCCTTATCAACTGAAGGATACAGGTTATGATAATTCTCAGGAAATCGTTCAAAATCGAGTTTCAGGTTATAAAGGCAATAATGGAGACTATAAGAATGCTGATTTTATAGATATGAGCCTTCCTTATTCAGCTGGCTCTTTAATGTCTTCTGCCGAAGATTTGTTCCGATGGAATAAATCATTAAAAAACCACGAAGTAGTTTCAGAGGAAATTCTAAAAAAAGCGTCTTCCCCGTTCATTTTAACATCTGGTAAAAGAGGTCTTCACGGATATGGTTGGGAAATCGGATATGTACAAGACACAAAAGCTGTAAAGCATAGTGGACGCATCAATGGTTTTATATCCTATGCTCTAAATGTGCCGGAAAAGGATATCTATGTAGTTATTCTTACCAATTCTGAAGACGTACAAAATGCAGGCCTAACGGCAACAAAGCTTGCCGCAATGGCGATGGGGAAGCCTTATGATTGGTCAGAAATAAATTTATCAGTAGCAGAATTGGAATCATTAAATGGGATTTACAGAAACGAATACGGCGTTGAAAAAATCATTCGCCTCGAAGATGAATCCTTATTATTTTTTGATAGAGGACGTACAAAAAACAAACTAGTTCCTTATGCGCCGAATGGATTCTATATTCAAAACACACTTGCCACTTTCTCTGTTGAAAGAAACAATAACCAAATGCAATTGATAGAAAATGACACCTATCAAATCAAAAAGTGGACCCGTATCGATAGCAATATTAAAAGTTTCAAAACCGTAAAAGTGAAGTTTAAGGACTTAAAAAAGTATGTTGGAACGTATGAACTACAACCTAATTATTACTTCACTGTTTTTATTGAAGATGGCAAACTTATCGGACAAATCGAAAACGATAAAAAGGAGTTACTGCCAATAGATGGGAATAAATTCATAGCTAAGGATGTCGATGCCCTATTGACCTTTAACTTAGAAAATGATACTGTAGTAAGTCTCACGTTGGACCAAGGTAGAAAAATGGTTGCTAAAAAGGTTGAGTAAAAAATTCCTTTTGCAATTCTTTTAATTAAGAGATTACAATCAATAAGAGTTCGTAAAACTTAAATAACAAATAAAAATTCATCAATAAAAATCAAAAAAATGACTTTAAAACTTAAAAACTTTAGTACAGTATTTCTTTTAGCAGGCTTATTATGTGGCACTATGGGCACAGCTCAAAATTCACAGAACGACCTAACTAAAACCATCTTAGAATTAGATGCTACCTTCTGGAAAGCCTATAACAGTTGTGATTTAACAACGTTCAGGACATTATTTACAGATGACATAGAATTTTATCACGATAAAGGAGGACTTACCGAGACCTTACCGTTATTTATGGAACAAATTTCCGAAAATGTGTGTGGCAATAAAAATGTTCGATTGAGAAGGGAAGTTCTTGAGGGCTCTGTGAATATTTATCCTTTAAATAATTACGGCGCAATTATCTCTGGTGACCATATATTCTATTTAAAGGAAGGTGAAACAAAAGAGCGATTAGTTGAAAAAGCCAAATTCACTAATGTTTGGAAGTTTGAGAATGAGCAATGGAAAATGTCCAGGGTGTTAAGTTATGATCACCAACCTGTTTCTGAAAATATCTTTAAAAAAGAAACTATATTATCTAAAGATGAGCTTGCTATTTTTGTGGGAAATTACAAAGCACCTAAAAACGGACCCGTTAAAATTTTCTTATCGGAACAAGGAAAACTAACAATGGATGCTGGCCGAATGGTAGCAGAACTACACTCAGAAGAAGAAAATATTTTCTTCATCAAAGAAGCACCATTAGTTTTCGAATTTATTAAGGATGCGGATGGTAAAATCATAAAATTTACTGTTAAAGAGAATGGAAAGCAAGTAGAAGAGGCAATTAAAATAAATTAGAACTGGTTGTAATTCTAGACAATGAATTCTATACCATTACCAACAGGAACGCTTGGATAAAAAGCTTTTTGATGAGGTCTATGAAATGGCTTAAACAATGAAGAGGTTAGGCAGCTTAGTCTAACCTCTTTAATTTTCTTTTATGGTTTACGACCTAAACATATATTAATAACAAAAAATCAAATAGTATGAAATTCAATAACAAAAAAGTCATCATCACGGGTGGTGATAGAGGCATAGGAAAAGAATTGGTCAAAGTTCTCATAAATAAAGGTGTCGCGGATTTTGCCATAATGTCCAGGTCACTTTCTGGACTTGATGCATTAAATAGTGAATTTCCTGCTGTCAACTTTATAGGTTTAAAAGGAAACGTAGCGGATTCTGCGGACATCAAGAAAGCAGTAGCCAAAATAATGCAAGACTGGGGAAGCTTAGATATGCTCGTTCATAATGCTGGCGTGGTCTCGGCAGGTTCTCTTCTGGATATGAGCGATGAGGATATCAGCACACAGATTCAGGTAAACCTCATTGGGCCGGCGCTACTCACCAAGCATTGTATACCATTGCTCAAGAAAAGTGACGAACCACAAATTATCAATCTTTCTTCTGGGTTGGGTCTTATCGCGATGCCCTTCTACTCGGTCTATGCCATTACAAAAGCCGGGATACGGCAATTTTCTGATGCTATAAGACGTGAATTTGCACCTGATAATATTCACATACTTTGTGTATACCCAACCGCCACGGATACCGATATGATGGAAAACTCAAAACGGGAAAATATGGACTCACCGGAAATGGTGGCCAAAGAATCCATAGCAGCCTTAGAACGAGGTGATATCAACATTGTCTTTGGCGGAAGACAGCGTTAGAAGGATGTGCTCTACAATTTTACCTATCCCAAAGAAATGGATAAAGATATCGCTACAAAGTACGATCAACTTAAAAAAGCGACCCAAGGCCACCGCGCAATGTAAACTGCTTGTGCCTTCAGTATTTTTTGAGATAAGAAAGACCCATTTTGCAATGGATCTTTCTACGCACAGATGTTATATCCATCATCATTGGGCTGCGTTTGCGTTAAACAACATCTGCCGTTTTAAAAGAATGTTTTTTTATTTCTTTCCACCTAAAACCGATTAAGCATCAACTGCCAGAACGCTCAAAGTGGTAAAGGGGGGTAACGAGAATTGTTATTATCAACCAGTTTCTGGAAGGAATGTGTACTAGCACCAGTGCCACTAGCATCGAAAAGTCTATTGAAAACTTTATTAATCAACCCGAATATATAGAAGTGCAAATCTGATTTTGCTAATAGGATATCCTAATATCAATATATTGTATTAATGACCATTGTATGAACTAGATATAATCGGGCTCTCAGTCTCAAAAATTTTCTTTAATTCCTAAGTACACACACAATTTTTACTTTTGATTTTTTATACAGAATAAAAGAGCAGTCCATTAGAGTGGACTGCTCTACACTAACTGCGCTTTGGGGGAATTACACAAGCGCAGCTTCTAGGGGTGCGACTTCAGGGAAGTCTACAGGCACCTTTGTCGTACGGTGTATATAATTGGATATCGTCTTATCGCCTACCAAAGAAATCGTGTCGATAAGGTTCTCTTTCGTCCATCCGGCATTAAAAAAGTTTTCCAAAACTTCGTCATCAGTATTTCCTCTATTTTGGGTGATGTTTCTGGACAACTTTGCCAAAGCATCTAATTTGGTGTCAAAGGTTGCCTCACCGGCACGTAGCTCTAGAATTTGGTCTTCGGTAAAGCCATTGAGTTTACCGATGGCTGTGTGTGCCGCTAAACAGTATTCACAATTGTTCACTTGGCTTACCGCGAGGTTCACGACTTCTTTTTCTTTCGCTTTAAGCGAAGTCTTTGCATTCGAAAAATCTAGGTAGTTCTTTAAAGCATTATCCGAGTGTGCATAAGTGGCAAAAAGGTTGGGAACAAATCCCACTGCTTTTTCCAAATGGTCAAAAATTGCTTTGTTGGCTTCACTTACTTCGTCTCTTGTTGGTACATTAAATGTGTTCATAACTTCTGTTTTTAAATTGTTATTGAATTGCTATAAATGGTTTCTCGGATTCACAATAAAAATCGTGGTGGTGATGGGTATCACAGTTCCGAAGTATTTTATTTTGAATAGTTCTTTTTGGGTTACCAAAGATTTCAATCAAGTTGAAAAGACAGGTGTTGTTTAGTTTCATTTCGTTTTACTTTTAATCACTGCAAAGAAGCGGTGAAAGACAGGGCTATAACATAACCCAACTTCCTAACGAATTGTATGTTTTTCCCGAAACCCAGAATTTCAGGTCGTGTTTATTCAATCATAGATGAATTGCTTGAAAAAACATTCGTATTTTAAGGTGTTACCGCTCAGAACGACCACCTTATTAGAGGACTGTTCAAAAAACCAAACACATTATGAAAACATATGATCATATAATTTTAGGCACCGGGCAAGCCACAGGCACATTGCTCGGAAAATTAATAGCAACAGGTGATAGAATCGCCGTAATCGAAAAAGAAAAAGTTGGCGGCAGTTGTGTCAACTATGGATGCACACCAACAAAAACCTTGGTGGCAAGTGCAAGGGCGTTGTATTTGGCTCGAAGGGGGAATGAATATGGTTTTAAAATCGGTGAGATTACCGTGGATTATGATGTCATCCGTAAGCGAATGAACAGCATCCGAAATGGGAACAGCAACGGAATGAAAAAGTGGTTGGAAAGCACTGACAATATTGATTTTTATCACACAAAAGGTGTATTTCTTGAGGACAAAATATTATCCGTTGGTGATAAAAAAATAACAGGCAAGAACATCTACATCAATACAGGAACGCGACCAAGAATTCCAAATCTAGAAGGTATTGAAACCGTAGAATGGATGGATAGTGCAAAACTGTTAGATAAACCCGACCTGCCTAAGCACCTTATCATATTGGGTGGTGGTTACATCGGTGCCGAATATGCCCAAATCTATAAGCGTTTTGGTTCCAAAGTTACCATAGTACAAAGATCAGAACAATTGATGCCGAGGGAAGACGAAGATGTTGCAGACGCCATCAAGAACATATTACAGGATGAAGGTATTGATATTGTTTTTAGCGCTTCCGCGAAAGCGGTAACTAAAACCGAAAAAGGAATAGCACTTACCATTGAGATAGACGGAAACGAGCAGACCATTGAAGGTTCTGATTTATTGATTGCCATAGGTCGATTGCCAAACAGCAAAACTATTGGCTTAGAAAATACAGCCATTAAAACCAATAAACGAGGCTACATTCAAGTTGATGATTATTGCCGAACCGGTGTTGATGGCGTTTTTGCCTTAGGCGACGTGAATGGCGAAGGTGCCTTTACCCATACCTCGGTTAACGATGCCGAGATTGTTTTGGACTATCTATTCGATGGGGAACGCACTATTTCAAAACGTATCCCAATTTACGGTTTGTTCACAGACCCACCATTAGGTCGGGTCGGTATGAGCGAAAAAGAAGCTTTGGCCACAGGCAAGAAAGTTTTAAAAGCAACCTATCCACTCAGCAAAATAGGTCGTGCCAAAGAAATGGCAGAAACCAAAGGCTTTGCCAAATTGCTGGTAGATGCAGAAACCGATTTAATAATGGGCGGTTCCATTTTAGGCATCAATGGTGATGAAATCATCAATATGTTCGCTGCCATAATGCATAGTGGTATTCAATGTAAGAACTATCGAAGGGTTGTGTTGGTGCATCCTACCGTTTCGGAACTGATGCCTTGGATGCTGGATGGTATCAAAGAGGCGATGGAAAATGAAATGTAACCAAAGAGAGCTGTATGCTATAGCGCTGTAAAATGAAAACCATAAAAGCTATTAAAAGAATAGGATACTTTTATATTTGCATATCGAATTGAAAGAAGTCATCTTGAAAAAACAAAGCCTTCGATTTGATGACTTTTAAAAATGAAAAATGCTGAAGAAATAATTCTATTACTCGTTTCTGGTCAGGGAATTCTACTGAGCTTGGCCCTGCTTTCTTCCGTATTCAAGAAACGAATGACCGTCTTTTATATAGGATTGATAACTTCCGTTATTACTATAGAAGTATTGAATATCTGGGCTATGAGGGCATTTTACCACAGTACAGCAGGTGCAGTGCCATTTTGGATATTGGGCTCTTATTTGATAATACCACCCGCTTTATTTTTGTTTGTGAAGGCGAATACGCGTCCTGATTTTCAATATAATAATAAGTCTAAACTTCTGTTTATACCGGCTATAATCGAAATAATAGCAGAACTGTTTTCATTCTATTCAAACCAATTTTTTGGAACAAGCTATGACTTAATATCCATCAGGGTATGGTATGTATTTACTGAAATTGTTCCAGTTTGTGCGATGATTTTGGTTCTGGTTTTATTTGGCAATGAACTTATCAATCTGTATCGTCTATTAAAAAAGATACCAGTAAAGAATGGCGGCCGTTTTCAAGTCCATAGGCTTACCGCTTTTTTTGCAGTCTTTTCGTCTCTCACGTTATTATGGCTATTGATTGCCTTGTTCGATGTTCAAGTCTTTACGGTTATTGAGATAGCCTTATTAATTTTTATTTTCGTACTCGGATACATCAGTTACTTCAAACCGTCTTTTTTCGATATTCCTAAAATTCTGAAGCCGCAGCTTGTAAAGGATAAGTACCCTCAGTATGATGATGAAAAGGAGCTCAAAAGGTTGACCACACTTTTTGGGGAAGATAAAATTTACACAACACAAAAGCTATCTATCAAAGAGGTCGCGTCAAGAATGAATCTACCTGAGCGATATGTTTCCCAGTTAATCAATTCATACCATAACGTCAGTTTTAATTCCTATGTGAATTCATTTAGGGTCAAAGACGCTATGCAACGTATCAATGACCCCACGGAATCCCATAAAACCTTACTGGCCATAGCAATGGAATCTGGGTTCAATTCTAAATCATCCTTCAATCAAATATTCAAGGATACGACAGGAAGAAACCCTTCAGACTTTCTTGAAAAGTGATATACTTTTGTCCAAAAACACGTTTTTGGACGTCCAATTTTTAGTTTTAAAGCGCATTAAAAGTCATCTTCAGTTTCTTTTGTACTCAAAAACAATACAAAATGAAGAAACTTTTTATGGTAATAACGGCACTTGCAATTGTTCAATGTACCATTTCCCAAACCCAAAATAATATTACAAGCGAGGATAAACTTGATATCAAAATCAATAAAAACATAGAACTTCTTGGCTTGGCCTATTTCATAGGTTTTGAAGGCGTCGATATAGAAAATAAAACGGTGAAAATTCAAGGAGAGACCATACCTAAAAAGGAGTGGCACAACTATGGCTACCAACTCTATTTGAAGTACAAACCCTTTGCAACAAGTAACAATCTGGAAAAAAGCTTCTCGGTTGCCAACCACCTTTGGCTTGATTACTTAACCGCCTTTCTTCTTCAAGTTGGGGACGTACCAAATGCTGAACTTAGTCCAGAAATTGATAAGGGATACTATCTAAATTTCTCAAAAAGTAAGGATAGTATTGCAGCAAGGAAGAATGCAGAAATATTTTTAGAGGGTTTAAATGCTTTCGCAAAGGAAATTGACCTCGAAGACTACCTCACGGACTCAAAAGTATATTACGAAAGTGCAATCCAGGAAATAGCGGATGGATTGCTAGATAATAATTTTATAGTGAGTATGGAGAAGTTTTATGGAGAAAGCTTTGATCAATACGTACTGGTGCCCAGTCTAACAATCCCAAAGGGAATGGGTTTTGGGATTAAAATTCTAAGAGATACCAATACTTCGGTTTTTAGTGTATTTGGAGCCTTGGGAATTCAGGATTTTGATGATGAGGATAATTTAGAAATGGGCTTTGCCTATGAAAAAGAACTGATGGAATTGAGCATTCACGAATTCGGACACTCATTTGTAAATCCGGTTGTCGCCCAGCTACCGGATAGTTTGTTCACTTCCACCGAGCATTTATTTGAACCACTACGCAAAAAAATGGAAGCCCAAGGTTACAACACTTGGAAAAGCTGTGTTTATGAGCATTTCGTTAGGGCTGGTGAAATTCTAATAGCCGAGAAATTAGGGAATTTGGACGCCGCGGAAAGGCTTCGATTGGACTATTTGGAACGTAGAAAATTTAATCACATTCCTCTGATTATAAAAGAACTGAAAGTATATGATTCTGGAGTTTATAGTTCTTATTGTGAGACTGTGGAAAGGGCGATGATAGCTTTATCTAAAATATGAATTTGTACAGAAGAGCTGAACCCTGACCTTTTGAATAAATACTAATAAAAGTGTCCAAAAAATGAACACCAAGTGTATCAAAATTGGACACTTTTAATTTTTCATTTTATTTTAAATTACTGGAAATCAAATGCTTATTTGATTGGCACGTTTTTTACATATTAAAAGAATATTCAAAAACACTAAAGATGCTCAGACACACCATTCTTATAGCTATAAGAAGCATAAAAAAGAACAAGACCAGTTTCCTCATCAATATCATAGGGCTTTCCTCTGGCTTGGCTTCCGTAATCCTGATTTGCCTTTGGATAAACGATGAATTGAGCGTAGATGCTTTTCACGAGAACAAAGAAAATATTCATCAAGTCATTACCAACTTAGATTGGGAGAATAAAATCATTACTATGGAAAACAGTCCGCTGTTATTGGCAGATGCCTTGACAGAAGAATTTCCAGAGGTAAAATCCGCAACTTCCACCAGTGCAGATTTTATGGAACCATCTGGAGTTATACAATACGAGGATAGGACTAAAGTTGGAACGGGCATATTTGCGAGCGAAAACTTTTTTGATACGTTCTCTTTCAATCTTCTATATGGCAATAAAAATGAAGTTTTATCCAGGAAGGATAATATTGTAATTTCAGAAAGTCTTGCAAAAAGTCTCTTTGCAAATCCACAGAGCGCCATTGGCAAAACATTGGTCTGGGACTATAAGTGGAGCGATGGTGGTAGAAAACGAACCTTGAGTGTTTCGGGTGTATTTGAAGATGTAAAAAATAATTCAACCCTCACCTTTGATGCATTATTACCGGCCAAATCGATGGTAGACGATTCCAGATGGGCAGGGGATTGGAGTGGCGGTTATGCACATACGTATTTGGTTTTGGACGAGAATGCGGACGTCGACGAACTAAATGATAAAATTGCAAAGTTTTTGACCACAAAGCTCAAAGATAGGGACAATTTCGAGCTATTTACACAACAGTTCTCATCCACATATCTCAACGATACTTATGAGAATGGTGTGCTGGTAGGTGGCAGAATTTTTTATGTAAGATTATTTGCCTTCATTGCCTTGTTTATTCTCATTATAGCTTGTATCAATTTTATGAATTTGGCAACGGCGCAAGCGAGTAAAAGAATTAAGGAAATAGGGATAAAAAAAGTAGTTGGAGGAAGAAAAAGAGGTTTAATATTTCAATTCTTAGGAGAGTCTATTTTCCTTACCATATTAGCTACGTTATTTGCTTGCATACTTTCATTTTTGGTATTGCCTTACTTTAATAATATTACTGGTAAAAGCATCCTATTCAAACCTTCTTTTGCCTTAATATTAGGCATCATTGGTTTAGCGATTGTTACCGGCGTATTGGCTGGAAGTTATCCAGCATTTTATTTATCAAGATTTAAACCTGTATCAATCCTAAAAGGTAGACTCAATACAGTT
Organism: Winogradskyella maritima; assembly: GCF_042650215.1. NCBI lineage: Bacteria > Pseudomonadati > Bacteroidota > Flavobacteriia > Flavobacteriales > Flavobacteriaceae > Winogradskyella > Winogradskyella maritima. The sequence continues at coordinate 966,584 of NZ_JBHSAT010000004.1, forward strand.
GCTGGTGAAGTATGGGTTAGGAAAGGGCTTGTAGTATTTCAGTTTTCTCTAGCGGTCATTTTTATTATTTCAGTTTTCATAATTAATCGCCAAATAGATTTTATGATGGACAAAAACCTTGGTTATGACAAGGAGAATGTTATTACTTTCAAACTAAAGACGGATTATAAGAATCGGGATGTCCTTATGAATGAGTTGGAAGCTATGAGCGCTGTTACTGATGTTGCTTTTATGAGCGGGAGTCTACTTGAGTCAGGCGATGGCCAAGGCGGATACTCTTGGAGAGGTGTAGATTCCGATAAAAAAGTAATGTTCAAAGCACCTAGGATAGGATACAATTATATTGAGACCTTAGGCATTGGTGTATTAGACGGACGTACTTTTTCAAAAGAGTTCAATGACGATGAGAGTAAAATTATCATTAATGAGTCTGCACTGAGGTTTATGAATTTAGAACCCAGTTCAGCAATAGGTACCATTATTGACCACGGAAGCGGTCAAAAAGAAATCATTGGCGTGGTCAAGGACTTCCAATATGGCTCGCTTCACAATGCGGTGGAACCACTAATTTTGAGATTTAGAAGAGGTGGTACCGATATGGCACTACGTATAAAAACAGCTGAAGTAAGTGCTGTGTTGAATGAGATAGAGACTATTTATGAAAGACTGCAACCAGGATATCCCTTTGAGTTTTCTTTCTTGGATTCCGAATATCAGAACCTTTATGAATCAGAGAATCGCGTAGCATCATTATCAAAAATAGCGACATTACTAGTAGTTCTAATATCTTGTTTAGGACTCTTTGGTCTTGTAATGTTTACCGCTCAGCAAAGACGTAAAGAAATTGGAATACGAAAAGTTTTAGGCGCAAGTGTTACAAGAATAGTGATGTCGTTATCCAAGGATTTTTTAAAACTTGTATTTATCTCTATTTTAATTTCAATGCCAATAGCTTGGTTTGTGATGAATAATTGGCTTCAGGATTTTGCATATCGTGTCGCATTAGATTGGAAGATATTTTTAATTTCTAGTTTAATAATTGTTTTTATAGCATTTATAACTATAAGTTTTCAAGCAATAAAAGCTGCCAATACCAATCCTGTAAAAAGCCTAAAAACCGAATGAAGTTTACCATTGTTAATCATTTCATTTAATTTAATGGCTATGAATGATGCTATACATTTTTAAAAAATCAGGCTAAACACAGTACCTTTACCTTCAACACTTTTAACTAATATTTTGCCTTTGTGTAGTAGCATTATTTGTTTGCACAGACTTAGGCCAATACCGCTTCCAGTAGCTTTGTTGGTGAAAAAAGGGATGAAAATTTTTTCTAAAATATCTTGACGTATACCTGAGCCATTATCAAACACTTTTAAAACAATTTGGTTATTTGCATTCTGCGACGCCAAAACTTTTATCTGCGCCCCTTCTTTTTTTATTTTGCAAGCATCTACCGCATTTAAGATAAGGTTTATTAATGCCTGATCAATTAGATGTCTATCAATATCCAATTCTAAATGTGGTAGCAAAACTTCAAAGTGAATATCAATTTTTTTTGCCCTTATCGAAGGTGCCATCAATAACTCTATGTTAAGGAAAAGCTCTGAAACTGCAACCCGCTCAACATTGATATTTGTTATTTTGGTTAAACTACGATAGGTTTTTGCGAATTTCATCAAACCGTCACTTCTATTTTTAATAGATTTGATTCCTAAGTTAATGTCTTCGAGCTCAAGTGTTTTTTCTTCAGGACTTTCAATGGCTATCTGTACGTTTTTTTGAAGTGTATCCGCTAAGGATGATATTGGTGCTATGGAATTCATAATTTCGTGGGTCATCACACTCAATAATTTCTTCCAAGACTCAGATTCATTTTGATTGAGAGTATTATCTATATCCTGCAAAACAATTAGCTTAAAAGATTCTTCTTTGACTTTAAAAATGGTATCAGAAATCAATACATTTTTTCTTTCATTTTGAATAGTTATCGATATGGCTTCGGCATCTTTACGGTAGGTTTCAAAAATCGAAGTGAAAAGTTTTGGCATTCTTTTTTCTAAGAACATTATATTTTTAAAGGAAGGCATATTTAAAATTTCTCTAAAGGAATCATTAGACCACAAAACGTCGCCACTTTCTAAATTATAGGAGATAATGCCAATATCTACCATCTCTAAAATCTTCTGCAAATAAACGTACCGTGCTTGACTCTGAGAATTTATATCTTTAAAAGTCTTATTAATTTTATTAAAGCCAGCGTATAGAAATCTAATATCTTTCGCCCCTTTATCTTCTGGAAACCATCTTGAAAAATCACTATATTTTACGGTTTCAAAGAAATCTTCTATTACTTCGAAACGGCGTTTTATAAAAAAAAGGGTATTGATAAAAACAGATAGAACAAAGAGGCCTGAAATTATGGCGTAAAATGTATAATTAAAATATATAAAGTAAAACAAACAGAGAATAGTAAGAACTATGAGAAGCACTCTAAAAAAAAGCCAAAAGATGTAGCTTTTATAGTTCATACTTTTCTATTCGTCTATATAGAGCAGCTCTGGTAATTCCCAATTCTTTCGCAGATTTAGAAATGTTTCCTTTATTTTTTTCCAATACTGTAAGAATAGCATTCTTTTCTAATTCGTTAAGGTTATGACTTGAATTGCCAATATGCGACTTAGTAGAAGAACTTTCGATGGATGAGAACACTAAATCATCAGCTTTCAAGACATCACCATCGGTCATAATAACTGCACGTTCAAGAATATATTGAAGTTCTCTAACATTACCTGGGAAGCTATGCTGTTTTAATTTTGAAATAAATCCAGTATCTAAAGAAAAAGAGTTTTTGTTATATTTTTCTGCATATACAGATATAAAGTGTTTCGTAAGCTTTGTGATATCTGTGTCGCGCTCTCTCAATGGCGGTACGACAATATCTACCGTGTTGATTCTGTACACTAAATCTTTCCTGAATTTTTTTTCATCAGATAAGGTTTTTGGGTCAAAATTAGTAGCACAGATTAAGCGAATGTCAATCGGTATTGGAGTGTTTGACCCTAAAGGCGTAACTTGCCTATTCTGTAATACAGTCAACAATTTAGCTTGTTGGTTTAAGTTTATATTCCCTATTTCATCTAAAAACAAAGTACCAGTATCTGCAGCTTCAAAAAGTCCTTTTCTGTCTTCTCTTGCATCAGTAAAAGCACCTTTTTTATAACCGAATAACTCACTTTCAAAAAGCGATGCTGTTAATGCACCAACATCAACTTTAACAAATGGCTGGTTTTTTCTGTTTGAATTATCGTGGAGTGCACGAGCAATTAAATCTTTGCCTGTACCATTTTCGCCCAATACTAAAACGTTTGCTTCCGTTGGTGCAACTTTCTTGATTTTCACAAATACATCAATCATAACATCACTTTCCCCTATTATTCTTGTGCTGTTAGCATTAAGATGCTTTATTTTTCCAGATTTTGTTCTTTTTTTACCTAAAACTGTATTTATGGTTTCAATGAATTTTTCATTTTTCCAAGGTTTCACCAAAAAATCAGATGCGCCTTCTTTTAAGCCCCTTATAGCTAAATCAATATCAGCGTAAGCCGTCATTAGAATCACAGAGGTTTCAGTATTTAGTGACTTTATTTTATTGAGCCAAAAAATGCCTTCGTTACCCGTATTCACCAATCCATTAAAATTCATATCTAAAATAACGATGTCAAAAGCCGTTTTCGTTAATAAGGAATTAATGTTATTTGGGTTTTTGTCAGTCACAACTTCTTTTACCAAGGGTTTTAACAGAAGCCGTAATGCCGTGAGTATGTCAGCATCATCATCAATGACCAAAATAGAAGCTTTACGTAATACCATTATTACAATAATACAATATTATATCTATCCTAAAAAAAATAGAAAACCTAAAAAAGGATACTTAAAAAAGTGTACATTTTCGGACATTATGTGTATTAAAATCGGACAGTATATATATAAATAAAGATATAATATGTTGATTTTTAACGTTTTGTATTTATGGCATCATCTTCACAATAAAGTATCTATAATTCAAAGATTAAAAATGGACGTTAAAACTAAAAAGAAGAAGTTTTTAAATAAAAAAATTAGCCTCATAGGAGGTAGTATTGCTTTTGTTGCAATGTTAGGTTTTATAATTTTGCAGTCCTCAGATAGTTCAAAATTAAATATTGAAAGAGAAAGAATCTCAATTCATACGATAGAAAAAGGTGTATTTCAAGAAAATATTCCGGTTAATGGCATTGTACTGCCAGTTACAACAATTTATCTGGATGCGTTAGAAGGTGGTCGTGTAGAAGAAAAATTTGTAGAAGATGGAGCTGTATTGAAAAAAGGAGAGCCCATATTACGATTATCAAACACAGATTTAGAGTTAAGCCTTGTAAACCAAGAAACTTCAGTTTACAATCTGTTAACACAGATGCAAATTTCGCAGAATGCGGCACGCCAAAACACCATTAATAGACAAAATCAATTTACAGATGTTGAAAACAACTTGATTGAAGCAGAAAGAATCTATAAGCTCAACAAGCGTTTATATGATAAAGGAGCCATAGGAAGAATGGATTATGAATCTTCTGAAAACGATTTTAATTATCAAAAAGAGCGTATGAAATTGGCAAAACAGGTACTATCTGAAGATTCCATTTCTTCAAAACTTGAAATTAATCAAGCCAAGAGTTCATACGCAAGAACTCAAAGTGCTCTGGAACTTATGCGAAAAAAAGTTGGGGATTTGGTGGTTAGGGCACCTATCGATGGGCAGTTAACTTCTTTGGACGCAGAAATTGGCCAATCCATTACTAAAGGTACTCGTTTAGGACAAGTAGATGTAACAAGTGGCTATAAAGTAAGAGCTGATATTGATGAACATTACATTTCGCGAATTTATAATGGTCAAACAGGAACATTCGAATTAAATGGCAAAACATATACCCTTAGCATTAAAAAGGTCTTTACGCAAGTTACAAACGGTCGTTTTCAAGTGGATATGAAATTTGATGGAGAGATACCAGATGGCATTAGAAGAGGTCAGAATTTACAGATAAGAGTAGCCTTAAGTGCTGAGAAAGAAGCATTGCTTTTAGCAAAAGGGGGTTTCTTTCAAAAAACGGGTGGTAACTGGATTTTTAAAGTAAGTGAAGATAGTAATGAAGCCTATAAAGTAGATATAAGATTAGGAAATCAAAACACGAAATATTACGAAATTATTGAGGGCTTAAATCCGGGAGATAAGGTGGTGACATCAAGCTATGATTCTTTTGGCGAAGTCGAAAAATTAATTTTGAAATAGAGATTCGCAAAAACAACTCACAACGAAACCTTCTAACAAAAGAAATAAAATGATACAAATTAAAGATTTAGAGAAATTCTATAAAACGGAAGAAGTGCAAACTATTGCACTAAATAAACTATCCTTTGAAGTTAAGGAAGGCGAGTTTGTGACCATAATGGGTCCATCTGGCTGTGGCAAATCCACTTTATTAAATATACTTGGACTGTTGGACGACCCAGATGGTGGGAGCTTTATCTTTAATGGTACGGAAGTTAATAACTATAATGAGCGCAAACGTTCAGAGTTACGTAAACATAACATTGGCTTTGTATTTCAAAGTTTTAATTTAATAGATGAACTTACAGTTTTCGAAAATGTGGAATTACCACTTCTCTATACTGGTGTAAAAAGAACCCAAAGGAAAAAAAAGGTTGAGGAGGTTTTAGAAAAAATGCAGATTATGCATCGCAAGAATCACTTTCCTCAACAATTATCTGGTGGTCAACAGCAACGTGTTGCTGTAGCAAGAGCCGTAGTCAATAATCCTAAACTAATTTTGGCAGATGAGCCAACCGGAAACTTAGATAGCATTAACGGAAATCAAGTTATGGATTTACTCATAGACCTTAATGAAGCTGGCACAACAATAGTTATGGTAACCCATAGTGAGCACGATGCTAAGTATAGTCACAGAATTGTTAGAATGTTGGATGGACAAAAGGTCACCGAAAATGTCCTGATATAAGTTTGTAAAATACCATCGTATTAGTGAAAATCGAATACTGATTTTCATAAAAAGGACTTATAAAAAATAATTTAATTCAGGGCGATATTTCAATCTAATAGCTCACGCTCGTTCTTAGGTGCTCTCTCTGCCACAAAACTTTTTATTTAAAAAGTAATTATAATATCTGAGATATAAATTGCTCTTAATGGCATATATCTCTAATAATATTTAACGTAATAAATATGAATAAAAAAATTTCAGCAATTGCCGTTATAATTCTATTGGGCTTAATAGGCTATGCCCAAAATGAAGCATCTAAAATTTATACTTTAGAAGAATGTGTTGCAATTGCTTTAAAAAATAATTTAGAAATCCAGTCAAGCATTTTAAGTGCGCATTCAGCCAAAATAAATTTGCAACAAGCCAAAGCAGATTTGTTACCTACCTTAAATGGCAATTTTAATTTAGGAGTTAACAACGGAAGGAGTATAGACCCATTTACAAACGATTTTATAAATCAAGAATTGACATTTTCAAATTTGGGTCTACGTTTGAATATGACCGTTTTCAATGGATTTAGATTAATCAATATTGCAAAACAAAATAGTTTGAACAAAAAAGCTGCCAATATGGAAGTAGAAGCTTCTAAACAGGATTTAGTGCTAAACGTAACCCTGGCATATCTTCAAGTTCTAAACAGCAAAGCTATTTTACAATTAACCGAGCAGCGCTATGAAACTACAAAGGAGCAACTTAAGATTCAAAAAGAATTTTATAAGAATGAATCAGGAAATCCAGCTGACTATTTAGATATTTTAGGACAACTCGCTAACGATGAAACCAGTATTTTGGATGCACATAGTGATTTAAATAATGCAAGATTAAGCTTATCACGGTTATTAAATTTAAAAGAGAATATCACTATAGAAAATAAGGATTTTTTCTTAGATTTTAAACCTTACGGTCTATCAGTAAATGAAGTCTATTTAGAAACAGTAGCAAATTTAGCAATATTTCAAGCTAATAAATCAAGGCTTGAGGCAGCAGAAAAAGGGGTTAGTATAGCAAAGTCACAATTTACACCGGAAGTATCTATTTTCGGAGGTTTAAATTCTAATTATTCAAGTGTGGCACAGATATTTAACTCTACAGGTCAAAGTATTGTTGAAACTGGTGATTTTGTCACAATAGATGGGCAAGATTTCCAGGTTATGACCCAGCAAACATCCTTTAACCCTGAGCGCATCGGTTATAGAGAGCAACTCGACAATAATTTAAACACAGTAATAGGTATTGGTGTGAGAGTCCCAATTTTCAATGGATTTAGAGCTAAGAACAATGTAGCTTTAGAAAAAATTAAAGTCAAAGAGTCCATTGTTGAGTTACAGCGTACACATTTAGAGGTTGAAAACGCTATTGACCAAATCTATTTTGATATGGAAGTAGCATATAAACGTCTTCAAAGTTTATTAAAACAGCTTGAGGCATATGAGGAATCATTCCGGGTAAACGATATAAGATTTAGAAACGGTATTTCAAATTTCTTGAATTATATTAATAGCAAAAACAATTTGGATAACGCAAAAGTCAACTTTGTAAATACAAAATATGAATATTTGCTATTTGTAAGAGTACTTGATTACTATAGAGGTAATGTTTTATAAGAGTTTGTGAACTGGATTCTCGATAGAATTTACTAACATTTTTCCCATACTATCGCACTAATGAAAAGTTTATTTTCATAATACACTCAGCCCATTCCCCTGTATTTCGCGAAAAGCTACATTCCGGGAAAAGAGCTTCCCTACAAAAGTCTTAAACACAATCCCCAATTTCAGATTTTCATTCCTTTGCGCAGGAACAAATAATTCCGTATTGAAGGAGCGAATTTTGAAAAGAATAGAGAAACTGTGTAAGTGTGAATATATAGAGGCAGCGTACATTAAAAGAATAAAATAATATGATAGCAAGAATCTGGGAAGGAAAAACAAAAATCGAGTTTTCCGATACCTATACCCAACTTATCGAAGAACGGGATATCCTTGATTACAGAAAAACAGAGGGTTTTGTAAAACTTACATTCTTGAAACGTTCCGACGAGGAGTTTACCTATTTCAAATTACTAACCTTTTGGGAAGATTTGGACGTTGTAAAAAACTTTACAGGCCCCAATTTTGAAGAGGCTACAGCTTACAAAGACGATAAAAAATATTTGGTAGACTGGCCTGGCAGCATAATACATTGTGAGGTTTTTGCGGAATAACTCAACTTTCTAAAGGTACGATAAACGTAATGCAGTTTGAAGACAAAACTGTTCTTGAAAAAATCGAACAGGAATTTCACCCTATTGCTGTTCCAAGTAAAGACCCAAATGACAAAATAAAAGGAATACTCTTCGAAATTTCCACAGATGAATTAAAGAAAGTAGATTTGTGCTAAGTTTATGATTACAAGAGAGTAAAGATAACATTCCAGTCGGGAAAGCAAGGTTGGGTCTATATAAAATCATAAATTTAATTTGTATAGTTAGGAATCCTTACTATATTTGCAGAGCAATAATGCAATAACAGTTTAAATTCATTCAGAAAATGAGCAAATCAATTTTTTACCACGCGGGTTGTCCAGTCTGTGTAAGTGCAGAACAGGACATCGTAAACTTAATCGGAGCAGACAATGTGGAAGTGGTTCACATTGGCGAAAACAGGTCGAGAATTACAGAAGCTGAAAACGCCGGTGTAAAATCTGTACCAGCTTTAGTAACACCTAATGGAAATACGTTACACATCAACTTTGGTGCATCAATGGACCATGTAAAAGGCTAATATTTTTTAAACATAATAGTTAGGATTCCTAAATAATTATTGGAATCCTAATTTTCTAAATCTTTAAATTATGAAATCAATAATATTATTACTTTTAGCAACAATGGTTTTCAGCACAACAAAATCGTGTGCTCAAGAAAGCCCTTATAAAAACAATGACTTCGCCATAAAAGAAGTTCGTGTTACTAACAAATCTGATTTGGGAATAACTGTTTGGGAAATTGATGTTAACGGAACGGCAGGAAAAACTACACCGACAAAGGCAGGGCAATTAGACGGAGCGCCAGTTTTGGGTTACGTCTTCCCGACCAGTTTAAAACCGACCGATGTAGGATTTGGTCAAACGGACGGCATTGTTGCTCTTGCCCTAACTTCGCATCCCGATTTTGATGATACACCACTTTGGGATGAAAACAATGATAAGATTTTTGACAATGACGGCCTTGTTTGGCATCCACATTGGGTAATCTTAACAAAAGATGAAAGGGTCGCAGGTGGGCTTTCTGTAAAACAATTTAAAAAAGCAGATAAAACTGTAGTATTGCCACCAACCAATCCTGGAATGCCAATGTATATGGACTCGCCAGGATTTCCTGTAACCACAATGGGAAATACGATAAAGGTCATCGTTCCAAATTACAGAATGAACAATCAATCAGATTTTAATTATGATGGTGTTACAGCATTTATGAAAGTGAACACGAGTAATGAGAATATGCCAATGTTGGGCGTTTACGAAGTGTATGGCGTTGCAAGTGGCGATTTATCATTGCCCTACACCGTAAAAAAACAATAGAATGAAAGTTTCAGTATGGGATACCTATGTACAGCGAGAAGACGGAAAAGTGATGCATTTTGACATCCTCGTGCCAAATGAAGTCACTGACGAAGAAACCATTTTTGGCTTCGGCAGACAATATCTTAAAACAAAACCTTTTACCACAAAGCATCTAACAGCGAAAGAATGCAGGTTTTGCCATATTGAACACGCCACCGTACAAATCCTTACATCAATAGAAAATGCAGGCTTTCACATCATTGAAATGGAGAATTGCGATTAATTTAATTAGGATTGCTAACTTTGTCCCGTTCAACAAACGGGACTTTTTTTATGGATAACAGCTTATTTAATCCAAAACAACAGGAAATAGATACTTCGAGCAAAATCGTTGCAGGATTGGAACGGATTTCAGAAGTGTTTAAAGTGTTGTTGTGGGAAAAAGTCAAATTGGTAGGCTTAAGCCCAATCCAAATTCAGATACTGATTTTCATAGCATTCCACAAACAGGACTTGAGCAATGTGAGCCATTTAGCCAAAGAGTTTAATGTGACCAAGCCAACTATTAGCGATGCGGTCAGGGTTTTGGACAAAAAGGGAATCGTTTTAAAAAAATTTTCAACTTCGGACAGTCGTAGCTACTCACTACAGTTGAGCGAATTGGGAAAAAAATTGGTAACAGAAACAAATGATTTTGCAAAACCTCTTAAAACCCTGATAGACAAATTCAACGAGAATGAATTAGAAAACCTGTTCAGTACAATTAGCGAGCTAATTTATAAATTAAACCGAAGTGGAATTTTGACCGTACAACGGACTTGCTATGGGTGTACGTTTTACCAAAAAAATAACGGAACAGACTACTGCAACCTACTTCAAAAAGTATTAAAGACTACTGAAATCCGATTGGATTGCCCAGAATATCAGAAAAAGACTGTTTAGCAGGTGCTTTTAAAACCCGCTCAGCACATTCCCCTACATTCCGTTGCACTACTTTCCGGGAAAAGAGCTTTCCTACAAAAATCTTGGACACAATCCTCAATTTCAGATTTTCATTCCGCAAACGCTTTCCGTTTCTCTGAAAAAGAACACTTCATTTCCTATCAAAAATTGTGAATTAAGTCTGCTCAATATCATTCTAAAAGTGTTAGTGTTATCGCTATAAAGAAATGGTATAGCATTATATTTGTTACAGATTTAAAAAGGTTCTTGCAATTATGGAAAAAATTTTAACAGTATTACTATTGACAATTTTTATGTTAATTGCTTGTTCAGGTAATAATGACGAACAAATTGGTTCTGCCCAAAATCCAATTGATTTTTCAATGGGCATATCGTTTCCGCCAGTAGCAGATAATGAACAAAGAGATTTTACGAAACCCCTTTTGGCCGAACTTGATGTAGATAGGATAAGAATTGGTGAAAACTGGAGCTTTAGAGAACCTTCAGAAGGAAATTTTAATTGGGAGCCTCTTGATGAAAGAATTCAATGGGCACAAGATAATAATATAGAAATATTCTTGACAATTCAATCTAATGGTCCCGATTGGGCTTGTAGTTCTCAACAAAATTCCAATTCCTGTGTATATAATGACAACGATGAATTCAAAAATTATATCGAACAACTACTTCAGCGATATCCAAATGAAATCTCAAAAATACAGTTTGGTAACGAGTGGCAAACCGACTTTTGGTACATTGGTAATGAACAACAATTTGTCTCTGCCAACAACATCGTATTCAATGCCATTCAAGAATATTCGCCCAATACCAAATTCGTACTTGGTGGTTTCACAACAATTTCTTTAAGATTTTTGGCAGGTTGTAACGGACTGATTGATGAGTTTTATGACGATGAAGGCATACTTTATGACCAAGCCTATTTGGAAGCAAATTGCAACAGTAATGAAATACAATCTGTCATAGATAGAATTGAATATGTTTTAGAAAACGCTCTCTACGATATTGTTGATATTCATTTATATGATGATGTTGAGAATTGGAACATTTATTTTCAGAATATCAAAACGATGGTTCAAAAACCAATTCTAATTTCAGAATTTGGTGGGCCAAACGTAAATATTGAGCCAGAAACGGAACAATACCAATCTGACCAACTCGAAAAATATATAAAAACGATTGATTTGATGGATGTAGATGAGACTTACTTTTTCAAACTTATCGAGGGAGGTAGTAATCCAGCACATTCAAAATCTGGGTTAATAGATGATACCACATTGTCCAAAAAAATTAGTTTTTCAACATTTGAAAAATATAACCGATAAAAACATAACCCACTCAGCACATTCCCCTACATTTCGCGAAAAGCTTCATTGCGTGAAAAGAGCTTCACTACAAAGGTGTTGAACCCATCCGCTTTTTACTTCCTGCATTCCGTTAACCCTACCCGCTAAGCTGGGAAGGGACACTTCATTCCGTCAATCAAAAGCGGATACGTTCGCTGGTACTAAACTATAAATTTTAAGTTCATTTCCACTTCCGATAATTGGGCAATTCACGTAGCGTATTCCGATACACTTCCGAGACCACGCTGTCCCTACCTTTTTTTGCCAGCAAAACTACAATAACCTGGGGCGGACGGCGGCATAAACCGTTGCGCTGCGCTACACTTTTTATACGCCTTACCGCCCCAGCCGATTGTCAAATCGTTCAGCAACAAAAAAAGGTAACAGCGAAGGCTCTAAGGGAAGTAAATCAAAAACGAAAACTATGAATTCTTGCACAATCATCAACACGGAAGCGGAAATAAAGTTAAAAAAACAAAAAAGGGAAAACGCTCTGGATAAAATAAGTAAATCATTCAAAAAAAATATACACGCAAACTGTCCGAAGGGTTCGGATAGCCTATTAATTAATATTTAAAATCTTTTATTATGAGTTCTATTAAAAATCACGTACAGTTAATTGGAAACGTTGGTCAAGAGCCAACCATTACTAACCTTGAAAGTGGTAAAAAAGTAGCCCGTCTTTCTTTAGCAACCAATGAGTATTACAAGAATGCCAAAGGCGAGAAAGTGCAGAGCACGGACTGGCACACGGTCGTGGCTTGGGGTAAGACCGCCGAAATCATCGAAAAATATGCAGGAAAGGGCAAGGAAATCGGTGTAGTGGGGAAACTCAAAACACGCTCTTATACTACGGACGATGGCAACACTCGCTATGTAACCGAAGTGGAAGCCAATGAGATTCTTTTATTAGGGTCTAAAAACGGCAATACATCTGCCGAGTAACATTCAAAAGAAAGAGGGCGCACCTGTGGAAAGTTTCGCCCTCTTTTTCATTATTCACTATGTAAATAGATAAACAATGAAGGCACAAGTTAATGAAATAAAAGAGCGGTTGCAATATTTTACGGGAACGGAAATGTTCTATTCCCTACCGCTTATAAGAACACGATTTACGGATGGACTGAAATATCTAACGGAAGTTGCCGAATGTTTTTGGCTCATTACGGATGCTTCAGTTATTGCCAAAAGTCTGATGAACCGAAGCGAATTTATTACGGTAGATTTTAAGAGATTGACCGAAGACAGACAAGACTTTATTGGTTATGAAGCCGAAATTATTTACAGCGATGGAAACGATAACATTTTGGAAACGCACCGTTATAATGCTACCGATTTTCCGCTTGATGAACTGCGATTGTTTTTTGTAAACGATACGCTGATGTTGCCGAGCGAATACTAAAATTTAGAAGGTATGATATATCTAAATTTTACCGATTTGAGCGAAGAGACCCAGGAACGTTTATTGGCAAATTCTAAAGCGGATGTAAAACAAAAATACGGCAAGGATTTAATGGACTATGCCACAAAGTACAACACCAACTTGGACAAGATGCTCGACGAAGAAGCAATGCGAAATCTTTACAGTTACAATTTCGTATTCAATATCTAAAAACAGAAAACCGATGTAAGTAGACCTTTGATTTTTTCAAGGGTCTTTTTTATTTCTTCTCATTTGCAAATTGAATTATCCACAACAATTTTTAGTTTTTGATATGGATAATTCTACGTTTCCATTTTCTTTTTCTTAAATAATTCCATCCACTTTTTATCAGATGTAAGAGCCATTACCTTTTGTAATTGTATGGAATTTTGTCCCGCGAGCGGGACGAAAAGGAATAGCAAGAGGATAACACGCTACGCGATGTTAAGCATTCCTTTTCGTTTTTAAAGTGTTGAAAATCAATCATTTGATTTTTTTTGAAACTATGAATTAACAAGAATTGGGAACACTTTTCACGGAAAAACCGTCGCAGCCCAGTAAAATTGGCAAATTTTTCACGGAAAAATGGATAAAGGATACGAAAAAGAACGGTTCGAGAGCATAAGCATCAAAACATCTGTAGTCAAGAAATTTAGGCAGTTTTCACGTCAAATTTCAAAATCACAATCGATGACCTTGCTTTTGATGCTCGAGTTTTTTGAAGATAATGGCATTTCGCCTGGCGAGAATTTAGGGCCGAAAATGCAGACGCTGGAAGAGCTTATCAAAAAGCGAATCAATGGTGTCATTGCCATTTTGCGCGATATCGAAAAGAGCCAAACCAAGCCTACCGTTGCGATGATGGAATCCTTGTTCAAAGAAGCAGAACCCAAAAAGAAACCCTTGATTCTGGAAAAGAACGCTGCGGGCAAAAAGGAAAAAATCCGCTTTCGCGAAACCGAGTCTACGAGGTTCACGACCGAAGGGAGAGCGAAGCGGTAAAGCAGAAATACGAACAAAGAAATCTAAAAGAGAGAATAATGTACATTACCATAACCGCACAGAAATTGGACAAAAATTATGGGCAAAGCTCAGCCAGTTTTGTGTCATATTTAGAGAAGGAAAATGAGGGTCGTCAGCAAGAAGAAATGGAACATTTCTTTAATCAATATGGTGATGAAATTTCGGCTGAAGAAGTGGTCCGAGAAATTGATGGAAATACTGCAAAGCTCAAAAAGAAAGAACCGAAGTTTTATTCCATCACCGTGAGTCCGTCCAAATATGAATTGCGAAAATTAGAGAACAGTATTGAAGATTTGAAGCGATACACCCGAGAGCTGATGAAGGAATACGTAAAGTCTTTCAACCGTGAAATAAACGGTCGGGCAATTACGGTCGATGATATAAAGTACTATGCCAAGATTGAGCACCAACGAACCTTCAAGGGAACGGACAAGCAGGTGCGCGAAAACCAACCTTATGCCACCAAGATTCTAAAACTGAAACAGGAAATACGAAAAATAGAACACGGCGAGGCAACGGGAAATATCGAACGCTTAAAACTAAAAATCGGAAAATTGGAAAAAGAGGCACCGTACCAACAAAACGGTATCCGCATCTTACAGGGAATGCAGAAAGCTGGAAATCAAAGCCACATCCATATCATCGTAAGCCGAAAGGATGCTTCCAACTCGGTGAGTCTTTCCCCAGGAAGCAAGTACAAGGCATCAGATGTAGAGATGCACGGTAAAAAGGTAGGGCGCGGTTTTGACAGGGATAAATTTTTTGTAGCGGCTGAAAAAACATTTGATAAGACTTTTGGCTACGACCGAAACTTTGCTGAAACCTACAAAGCGAGAAAGGACTTTGTGAAGCACCCAAAGCTGTACTACGCTGCGCTATTGAAATTGCCTGCAAATGAAAAAGCGTTGGCATTTAAAGTAATGGGCAAATCAGGCATACCGTTGATTCCCAATATTCCCACCAGTAAAGCGCAATTGGCACTTCGGGTTTTCAAAAGATTAAGAAAAGGTGCTGAGGTGGCTATTAAATCAAGCTCAATCGGGATTTAAACTAAGTTGTCTATGGAAAATCTACAGGACATATCTGACAGAAGAACAAGCTTCGATGCACCGAAGATTGAGCTGTTTACAATGGACTGTATGCAGTACCTAAAGCAATGCAACGATAAGCAGTTTGATTTGGCCATAGTTGACCCACCATATGGAATCAGTATCCATAAAATGAATTTTACACAAAGTCTTAAAGCTGGTCTGGCCAAAAGAAGAGACTATAGCTCAATTGGCGATTGGGACAAAGCTATACCTGAAAAAAAATATTGGAAAGAGTTAATGAGGGTTTCTAAAAATCAAATCATTTGGGGCGGTAACTATTTCCCGTTACCTAAGTCCCGAGGTTGGGTTTTTTGGGACAAAAGAACGGATGCTAAGTACAATACCGATTTTGCTGATGGGGAACTCGCTTGGACATCTTTCGATAGACCTATGGGTTGTTTTAGATGGTTGTGGAACGGGATGCTTCAACAGAATATGAAAAATAAACAAATGAGAATACATCCTACGGAAAAGCCAAAAGCGCTCTATGAATGGCTGCTTATGAACTATGCCAAAAATGGTTATAAAATCATTGATACACATTTGGGAAGTGGCAGCATTGCTATGGCTTGTTGGAATATGAAATATGATTTGGTAGGAATGGATATCAATAAGGAATATGTAGAATCTGCAAAGAAGAGATTCTATGAATATAAGAAACAACTAACCCTATTCTAATGCTAATTACAATCCCACAAATACTTGTTTATGTTTTGGTGCCCATACTATTGATAGCCATAGTTTTTTATGTCTTTTTCGATGATGAAGAATCTGTAAAGAAAGATAAAAGATATCAAATAAACTTCAGGACCAAATCCGGCAAGTTTAAAATCGATAACATAAAACGTGGTGCATCCATCATTGGTTCTGCAGGAAGTGGCAAAACGGAAAGTGTGGTCTATGGGTTTTTAAAACACTTTCGTGAAAACAAATTCTGCGGAATCATACACGATTACAAAGACTTTGAACTGACCGAAATGGCATATCCACTCTTTAAGGATAGCGATATTCCGTTTAAGGTCATTTCCTTCGATAAAATCATTCATAGGGTAAATCCTATTGCGCCACGCTATTTAGAGAACGAGGAAAGCGTAAACGAAGTCTCAAGGGTATTAATTGAAAATCTCTTAGAACAAAGGGAAAGCGGAACCACAGGAACGACAAAATTCTTTAACGATGCTTCGGAAGGATTGATAGGCGGATTGATTTGGAAGATGAAAACAGATTACCCGGAATTTTGCACCTTGCCACATCTCATTGCGATTTATCAATTTCTTGATACCAAAAGCTTGATTCAGTTTCTGGAAACCAATACGACATCAAGGGCAATGGCAGATGCTTTTATTAGTGGTAAGGATTCCGACAGGCAAACCGCAGGCGTTAAAAGTACGCTGGCCAATGCGCTGAAGCGAATTAGCACACAACGCATTTTTATGGCATTGTCTGCGGATGAGGTACCCTTAAACATCAATAGTGAAGCTAATCCAGCTGTCATTTCCGTGGTTAATAACCCGAAATATGAAACTTCTTACTCACCAGTCATCGCCACTATCATCCACACGATTACCAAGCAGATGAGCGTAAGAAACAGCAAGCCATCTTTCTTGCTAATGGAAGAAGCACCCACCATCCGATTGTTGAATATGCACCGTATTCCAGCAACTTTGAGAAGCTATAATATTTCAACTATTTACGTGATGCAGGATAAAATCCAGAATGATATGATGTATGGCGATAAGGCAAGTAAGGCTATTTTGAGCAATCTATCTTACCAATTCTTCGGAAAGGTAAACGACCCAGACACCGCCAAATATTATGAACGATTCTTTGAAATCATCAAGGATCCCACCAAAAGCATAAGTCGTGGTCATAATCTCGATTTTGACACTCGAGTTACCACAGGTGAAAAGGAAATCCCAAAGATTCGAGCGGATGTTTTTTTCAGATTAAAGCAAGGCGAGTTCATCACCTATGCCGATGGTAAGGATAAAAAAGTGCAGTTTAAGTTAGCCAACATACAAAGAGAATTACCGAAGAATGTAAACCAATTTTCCAAAGCAGATTTGGAGGCTAATTTTGAGCGGGTTTATGATGAGGCGAGGTCGATTTTTAATTCTGATTAAACACTAAACCTAGGATTTTGTAAATTGGACTTTCAATGTCTAAACAAAAATACTATCAGAACATTTTTGCTTTACTTAGAGGTTTAAAAACGGTACAACCCTTAAGTGAGGACTTCCATATCCATAAATTTTCAGATACGCCCAACACTTGGGTAAAGGAAACGAGCATCTTCCGTAGTGATACCTATTCCATCATTTTATTGACCAAAGGGGAAGCCGAATACAAAATTGGTCTATCCGAATATCACATTACCGAAGGGAGTATCTATTTTCAAGCACCGCAACATTTGCGATATTACAATCGGCTATCCGAATGGCAGGGCTATGTCATTGTTTTTATGGACAGTTTTTTTGAAGACCATCCAACACTCAAGAAATTAGTGACCGAGTTCGATGGTTTTAAAATCACTTCAAAAGTCGTGGTCCAATTAAGCGATGAAATCTTGTCAGAGACAGAACAAATGTTTCAGCATTTATATGATATCAGTTATTCGAAAAGCGTCCATCGTTTTGCAAAAGCAAAATCCTTATTGGAGCTCGTAATGCATCAAAGCACCGAGCATTACAATTATCAATATAGCAATCAAAAGGAAACAAAGCAGAATCGTATCGTAAAACAGTTTGAGCAAATTGTAGAAAAACATCTCTATGATATTACGCAAGATAATGTAGAACGTCTCATTACTATTTCAGAAATAGCATCGCAAATCAATATAAACGCAACCTATTTAGGTGAGGTACTTAAAAAAGTAACGGGTAAGACCCCAAAAGAGATTCTTTCCGATAGAATTGTTCTCGAAGCACGGTCGCTTTTGAACAATACAGATATGGCTATAAACGAGATTGCCTATTTCTTGAAGTTTCAGGACGCTTCTAACTTTACTAAGTTTTTTAAACAAAAAACTGGGGTTTCACCATCGGATTATCGCTTATAATCTTCTTTTTCTGCTAAAAACTGGAAAATGTACCAGTCATACTGATTTCTTTACCATAAAATACCTTCCCATCTGTCGGATATTTGTACTGTACTAAAAAACAATACAAAATGAAAACAGATAACACATTTAAACTAGGAGATTTCGAAATTAATAGAATCGGTTTTGGAACAATGAGAGCTTCAACTGGAGCTGGAATTTGGGGAGATAACTTGAATAAGGAAAATACTATTAAAGTTATCAGGACTGCCATCGAGAACGGGGTCAATTTTATAGACACCGCAGATTCTTATGGACCTTATACTTCTGAACTTCTAGTTCAAGAAGCGATTAGACCATTTAAGGATAAGGTAATGCTCGCTACCAAAGGCGGTGCGGTAAAATATAAGCCTGGAGCTATTATGGCAAACGGCCATCCATACTATTTACGTACGGCCATCGAAGGAAGTTTAAGGCGATTGGAACGGGAAATCATTGATATGTACTTCCTACACCGGGTAGACCCGAATATTCCCATTGAGGAATCCGTAGGCGCCTTGGCAGAATTCCAAAAAGAAGGTAAAATCAAACATATTGGTATTTCCAACGTAACCGTAGAACAGTTAGAGAAAGCGCAATCTGTTGCAAAAATTGATGCCATACAAAATGCTTTCAGTTTCAAAGACAGACGTTACGAGGCTGTAGTAAAGAAAACAACGGCAGAGAACATTGCTTTTGTGGCACACACACCGGTAGCGGTCAATAATTGGGATGATGACGCTTTCGCGAAAGCGGAAAAAGAAAATGTATCCACCAACCAACTTTCCCTTGCTTGGTTGCTTGATTATGCGCCGAACGTTATTTCTATTCCAGGCACATCTTCAGAAAAGCACTTGATGGAAAATTTGGATTCCTACAAGGTGGATATCAAATTTTAAAACAACAATAACAGATTAAAAAATAAAACAATGAGAAAAACAGTAACAGTAATCGCAATCGTCTTGGCAAGTGTAATGATTTACAGCTTTTCAAAAAATGAAGCAGATAGTAATGACAAAGGATTGGCCACAATGAAAGCGGACCACCTTTTGTTAGGGGTGAGCAACTTTGAGGAAACCCTACAATGGTACCAAGATATCTTGGGCTTTGAAGTAGAGGTACAATGGAAGGTCGAAGGTCTGGATAATCTGGATTTAGCTTATTTGAACAATGGTGATTTCAGAATCGAAATTATTGGGGATAAATCTTCAGAACAGAACAACAAGCAGGTAAGCGATTTTTCCGACCATCTGTCCCACCAAGGTTTCGCCCACATTTGTTTTCAGGTCGATGATATCGACCTGGCAATGAAACAGCTGAACGATAAGGGCATAGAAACCTTCATTAAAGCAGGAACATATCCACTGGATACCTATACCAGAAGGGTAGCTTTTATAAAAGACTTAAATGGGAATGTCATTGAATTTGCAGGACCACTAAAAAAATCTAAATAATAACATTTAAATACGAACACAATGAAAACACTTAACATAAGCTTTCTTCTATTACTGATGACCACGACCTTAACTTTTGGTCAGCAGGTTGAAGCAATAAACTTGGAACAACATATCAATCAACAAGCGATTGGTAAAGTAGGAATACGCACCACCTTCGAATTTAAAGAAAGTGAAGCTGAAAAAAGCATCGAACATCTTCAAAAGTTATCTCAATTTGCAACGGGCAAAAGCAATCCAATTTTCTACAGGTTTTTTCAAAATGTAGAAAAGCCAGAACAAATTGTACTCTTTGAAGAATGGGCATCCGTTGCAGACTATCAGAACGAGACCTATCAGTCATATCGCCATAAGTGCCTAAATGATTTGGTAAAGGCCATACGTGGAGTCAAATGGTACCGGGCTATGAGTAACGAAAGAGAAAAGCATAATACAGCGGACCTCGCCTTTCTGGACACTATTCCAGCCACGGCACCAACGGCGCAAAAGACATTAGATAGGTTGAACAAGGTAGGTATGGGTACCAGCCCCTTCGTGCTGTTCGTAGATGTTCCCATTAAAAAGGAAGGAATCACGGCAACGCGAAAGTCGGTCGCCCAAATACAGGTGGAAACCTTAAAAGAAGAGCGCGCCATCCATTACGGGTACTTTCAAAACTTGGAAGATGCTGGAGATTTTTTACTCTTTGAATGGTGGACCGAATCTGATGGGATGAACGACCATTTGCAATACGACTATTTCGTGCAACTGATGAAAACCTTCGGTGCCTTTGGTGGTGATGGTCGTAAAATTGGAATTTATAGACCCTTGAAATTTTAAGGGCAGAAATAAGGATTATACTATTTAAAGAAAGAAAAATGAAATCGAAGATTCACGAATATCTAAACAAATATACAGCAATGAGTAAAACAATATTTACGATAGCAACGGCGCTACTCACAATGTTTGTGAGCCTTGCTTCAGAAACAACACAATTAAAGGAAATAGCGAGTTTTAAAGAGCACAGGCCTACGGCCGTGGTTGTTTCCCAAGAAGGCAGGATTTTTACGAACCTTCCATATTCCAGTTACTCATCAGATACACATTCAAATTCGGTTTTGGAAATTTTTGAGGATGGAAGTCAAATGCCATTTCCAAATAAAAACTGGAACCAGAAAGGATACGCTTTAAATATATCTGACAGTCACTTCATCAACGTACAAAGCTTGACCATCGATGCCCAAAATGATTTATGGGTGTTGGACACCGGCTCGCCAAAACGTCAGGGTGTGATTGAAGGCGGAGCAAGACTCATCCATTTCGATTTGGAGACCAATACGGTAGTGAGCGTAACGAGCATTGATTCAAATATACTTTCAGAAAAAAGCTATCTCAATGATGTGCGAGTGGACAAATTACAATCCTTTGCCTACATCACCGATAGTGTTGACGGCGGAATACTAGTAATCAACCTAAATTCTGGGCAACAAAAACGGGTACTTCAAAATAAATTACCAGAGAATGATATACAGAAAACATTGACCATTGAAGGAATTTCATTGGTGGATGCCGCAAATTTTTATGCCACGGATGGCATTGCCTACGATTCCCAAAATGAAATCCTCTATTTTCAGTACAGACCCTTTTCTGGCTCAACCGCTTTGATGAAAATAGATACGAGGGTATTGAATGATTTTACGCTTTCGCAAAGACACACGGAAGAATGGCTACGCTTTGTTGGACGTACGGTAATAACCGACGGGATTACATTCAAGAATGGATATCTCTATTTAACCGATTTGGAGCGCAATGCCATTACGAAGTACAATCCCGAAACAAATGAATTGATTGAAGTCATTTCAAATGATAAAATCAGCTGGCCGGATAGTATTGACTTTGATAGCGAAGGCAATTTATACTTTACTACGGCACAGTTCCATAGACTACCTGGGCTAAATAACGGTGTTAATGTGCAGAAAGGGGATTTTAAAATCTACATGACCAACTCAACAGAGGTTACGAGCAAGACCAATTTTAAACTAAAGTTCGCACCACATATTGGTTTGACAAGTTTGGAAGATGGTATGTTTATCAATCACGCAGGCAAAGACCCTATTTCACAGATTCAATTTATCGCGGCACAGGGCTTTAAAGGTATCGAGGACAATTTTATGAAAATACGCCCTGTGAAACAGCAGATTGCCATTGCTCAAGAGCTTGAAAAAAACGAATTGCAACTCGGTTCGTTTGTACACAACACGACGACTTGGCAAAACGCTACGTTGGTTTCCGAACCTTCGGAAGTACGTGAGATTATCTTAAAAGAAATTAGGGAAACCGTTGAAGTTGCCAAACGGGTGAACGGTAAGTACCTGACGTTACTATCGGGTAAAAGTCATCCTACGATGGAACGTCAATATCAAAAGGCAAATTTTATAGAAAATCTAAGGGTCATTGCCAAAGAAGCCGAAAAGGCAGGACTTATTTTAGGCTTGGAAGCGATTAACGGAAAGGAATTCCCTGGAACATTTATTACCAAAGTTACCGAAGCCTACGAAATCGTAAAAGCGGTTAATAGTCCTTCTATAAAACTGACATTTGATATGTACCACGTACAGATTGAAAATGGTAACATCATCAACACCTTTGACCAGACTTTTGACGAAATCGCATATATCCATATGGCCGATAATCCGGGCAGAAGCGAACCCGGAACCGGAGAAATGAACTTTGTAAATATTCTGAAACATATTTATAAAAGCGGCTACACAGGGTTTATAGATATGGAACACGTTAGTTCGATACCCGGGAAAGAGGGTGAGCAAAATATTTTAGACATTTACAAAAATTTAAATAAGAAATTATGAAAACTATAATGATAGTACTTGTTGTACTCTTAGCAAATACCGCCATAATGGCGCAGGATAAAGAAAGTGATTTTCAAAGCATAGAGGTCTATGGACAGACTTTAAAATATGTTGAAAAAGGACAAGGCGAAACTTTGATTTTATTACACGGTTTGGGGAGCAATTCCGAAAGGTGGATAAAAAACATAAAAGTACTGGCTCAAAACTACAATGTAATTTCTTTGGACCAAATAGGTTTTGGTTATTCAGACAAACCATTGATGCCTTACAAAGGGTCGACTTTGGTAGAATTCCTGAACGGGTTTATGGTGCAAAAAGGAATAAAAAAAGCTACGCTCATTGGGAACTCTATGGGAGGATGGGTATCGGCATTATTTGCCGTAACACATCCTGAAAAATTGGATAAGCTCATTATTGTTGACCCTGCTTTTCTGCTGGGTTTACCTGAAGATGCCAATGCTGATGATATCTACGCTTTTGCGAATCCTTCCACCGTCGAAGATATGGCCAGCTATGTGAAACGTATTTTCTTTCAGAACGAGGAGTTGTTACGACCAGAAAATCTGAAGCAAAGTTTGATAAAAAAACTAAGCTGGAACGATGGCTACACGGTTCATCAAATCATCAAATCCTTACTACAAGGAAAAGACCTAATGGTAGATTCTTTAGAAGATATCAATGCCAAAACTTTGATAATCCAAGGGCAACACGACCCGATTGTACCAATGGAGACAATTAATACGCTAAAAGAGAAAATAAAGGACAACATCACCATAATCTATGAAAACAGCGGACACTCGCCAATGATTGAAGAACCCAATAGATTCAATACTGATGTCCTAAATTTTTTAAATAAGTAAAAATGAAAAAGCTAAAATCTACATTCATTGTTTGGATAGCTATTTATCCTGCAATTACCCTAATCTTATTGTTATTCGGTGATATGCTAAATCAACTTCCAATTTTACTCAGAACTTTTATTCTTACCATAATTTTAGTGCCAGCAATGGTGTATCTACTCATTCCATTTTGGACGAAGGTACTAGAGTTCAAATCCCATAAGTAATTTAAACAATGCTAGTAATTACAATGGTATTGATGCTATAAGTAATACTAAAGTAGCTAATGGAACGGTTATTGTCATATATAGTCAAGTAAAATATGGAAAAAACTTGACAAAATATATAGAATTACATATATTTGTACCCTTAGAGTTATGAGTATTACTAAAGATATAAGAGATAGAGTTGCTCGTATGGATGCTGGAGAAGTATTTACATACGATAGTTTGGCTATTCCTCAAGATGAGTTTTCTGCTGCAGCTAAAGCTTTAAGTAGATTGGTTGCTGATGGTACTATCAAGAGATATAAGAATGGAATGTATTACAAGCCAAAGAATACTGTTTTTGGAGAACTGGAACCAAGGGAGAACGTATTATTAAAAAAGTATCTATTTGAGAACAACAGACAAATAGCTTATGTGACAGGAATACGTTTGTACAATCAAATGGGATTGACCACGCAAGTCCCTAAAGTAGTGCGTGTAGCCAGTAAGGATAAGCAGATAAAGACCAAAATTGGAAATATGGTTATTAAACCTGCCAAGAGTTATGTGCGGGTTACGAAGTACAATGTACCCCTGTTGCAGTTATTGGATGTCATAAAAGATTTCAAGAACATTCCCGATTTGGATAAAGCACAGGGAGTGCGATTTATAAAACAAAAAGTTCGAAAGCTTTCCAATAGTGAAAAGAACAAATTGACCAAATTCGCTAAGTCGTACCCACCAAAAGTGCGGGCTTTTTTAGGAGCCATTCTTGAAGCACTTTCCTTAAAAAAACTGAGTCAGTCGCTTAAAGGCACAATTAATTATTTGAGCAGTTATGAGTTTGGTGTATCAGAAAAAATATTGCCCACCATTTCAAACTGGAACATTGCTTAATGAAACTTCACGAATATAAAGATGCCTTTGAAGGTGCCATTGTAGCGGCAGCACAGCACTTTTACATTCCGGAGATATATATCGAGAAGGACTATTGGGTCACCTATGCCCTTAAACAGATATTCTCGGATAAAACAGCCAAAGATTTGGCTGTCTTCAAAGGGGGAACTTCATTATCCAAGTGCTTTAAAATCATCGAACGATTTTCAGAGGATATCGACCTGGTCGTTTTTCAAAAAGAAGGCGATAGTGGCGCCGCCTTAAAGGGTAAATTAAAGAAAGTGACCAATACCGTTGGTGGTGCTTTGGCTTATATTCCGAGCCATCCTTTTGAGGTGAAACTTGGGAAAATTAGAAAGCTATACTACAAATATCCCAAGGCCAACTCTCAAGGTGATTTCGGACAAGTGAGTGAAACCATTGCGGTAGAAGTATCCAATCTCGGGAATACCCATCCTTACGAAAGTATTTCTATCCATACGATGATTGCAGAATTTATAGGCACTACGAACAATGTGGACCTAATACAGAATTATGGATTGGAACCGTTTGACGTTAATGTCTTGAGTATCGAACGTACCTTTTGCGAAAAGATAATCAGTCTGGTGCGGTTTTCTTATGCTGATGAACCTCTTAAGGAACTTGCTGGTAAAGTACGCCATACTTACGACTTGCACCAAATGCTTCGACACGATAGAATAAGTGAGTTTATGCATTCCACGGATTTTGAAGCAATGTTGGTACAGGTCGGAAAGGATGATGACAAAGCCATACCCAACGATAAAGAATGGCTGTCAAAGCATCCTTCAGAAGCAATGCTATTCAACAAGACCGAAGAGGTTTGGGAAACCATAGGAAAGACTTATAATTCCACGTTTGCCGAATTGCTTACAGGAAAGTTGCCTGAAGAAGCCCTGGTCGTAAAATCATTATTGCGGATAAGTGAACGCCTCAAACATATACAATGGAAAATGTAAGGGCGTATGGCAAACAAAAAACGACAGCACTTCGTATCGCAATTCCTGTTGCGGAATTTTTCTTCTGAATCGAACAATAAAACCATTTATCTATTCAATAAGAATACTGGAAAATCTGTGAGGGATGCACCGATTAGGTCACAGGCGCAAGAATCCTATTTTTATGGAATAGACCCAACATTTGAAGATTACCTATCCTTATATGAAGGTAAGTCCTCTGAAGTTATTAAAGATATCATAGCAACTGGGTCATTACCCGATAGAACCGAAAAAGCCAATTCATTCTTGCTTCATTTTGTGATGATGTACGCCTTTAGAACAAAGTCAAGTGTGTTCAATACCGAAGAGCGCATCAATTCATCCTTCAAAACAATAGCTAAGTATGATAAAGAATTGAGCCAGATTGATTTCAGTACACACAGAATTAAGCATCCAGAACCAGCAGCTTTCAATTTGGCATATAACATAGATAATTGGGTTATCACGGGAGATTTGAACTTGTTGCTTCTACAAAACCAAACTGCCAGTAATTTTATACTTTCTGACAACCCTTTTGTGCAATTTAATCCTATACTTCTTTCGAATAAAGATTACCCCAATAATGGTGGATTGCTAAGTAAAGGGCTAATTATATTCTTTCCACTTTCACCCAAATTCTGTCTAATGTATTACGACCCTTTGGCGTATGCTCTTCAAAATGGAGATAGAGATACACTATGTCTTAATGTTCAGGAGGATGTTGACAATATCAATTTGCTACAAGCAATTGCATCGGATAAAATTCTTTATTACGGCAATTTATCCGAGAATGATTATGTCCTAAACTTAGGGTTAAAGAGTCGTCATTTGAAAAAGGATATATATGTGAATGAGGAAATACCACATCCTACAAAACCGAATAGTTTTGTCTTGTTATCCTATTATTTAGAACATACCAACAACCCAAATTTTTCATATTTCAGCCTTACCGAAGAAGCAAAAAATCGCATTGGTCATATAGGAATGAACGAATTCAGAAATCAAGAGATAGTGGATTGGGTACAAATGGATAAAACCCAGTTAAGGAATAGATATAAAAGTTGATATGAAGGTAGTTCTCGATTCGAATATCATAATAGCTGATTGGCACTTGGGTTCACCCAGTTTCAGAATATTGTTAGAAGGTTCCAAGCAAGGAAAGTTGGATGTTTACGTCCCCAAAGTGATTATCGACGAAGTCTGCAATAAATTTGAAGAGCGTTTAAAACAAGCCCAACAAAAAATCGATAAAGAATTGAAAACAGTAAAGAAACTTACTGAAGAGTCTTTTGACAATGAGGTAACCGATGATTTTATTAAGGAGAACACATCACAATATCGGAGCCAGCTCATTAAAAAGCTGAAAGAGAACAAAGTTTCATTCTTACCATACCCCAAAACCAGTCACAAGATACTTTCGCAAAAAGCGATGAAGAAAATTAAACCTTTCAATTCAAACGAAAAGGGATACCGTGATAGCCTGATTTGGGAAAATGTGAAGTCGATATTGACTGAAGATGAACAGGCAATCTCATATCCTGAAGTGATTTTTATTACGAATAACTATACTGACTTTTCTGGCGATGGCGATAAGATACACTCAGATTTGATAAACGAATTGACTGAAGAAGAATTCGACGCATCTTCGGTAGAACTGAGACGTGGCTTAAAGGAATTTAACGATACGACCACAAAACTATTCTTCTCGCAAGCTGAATCATTTAGGAATAGAATAAAAGATGGTAAGATTTGGGATTTTGACATCAAGACACCCATTACCAATTTCCTTTTCGATAATTATATCGGCAAGGAATTATATCATTATCAATCAAGGGATGAGTACGAATTTGATAGTAGTACGGTAAGTGGTATCAATGATGAAGATTTTGAGTTGGAGATTACATCGGTACAGAAACTGAATGCTACCGAGTTCATTCTTGAGGTCGCTACGGAAATTGATACGGAAATCGACCTATTTATAGAAAAATATACCAATTGGATGGATATGGAACCTAAGGTTGCAATTATAGACCCAGACTGGAACCGCCACGTTATGCTGGCCAGCACAAGTCTTAACGTGCCTTTATCCATTACCTTAATTGTTGACGCTGATTTGGAGATAAGCAGTATTGAAATTGATAAAATTTATGACGAATACAGATGATAGATTTAAGCTTCAAAGAATTTCAAGGTTTACTGAAGAATCTACAGTTTGACAATCAGAGTTCATACGTGCAGGCATATCCAGAATTTATTCGATACTTCCAAAACGTTCCAATAATAGAAAAACATCATTTGGTTATTGCAGGTCATTTTACTTACGGTTGGATGCCTACGATTCTCAAATTGGATTTGAGCCAATCAGAACATACACTCAAATTATTGAACGATGCAAAAATTGGTCAGGCTTTGACTTTTAAAGACTTGGGATATTTTAAGGGAAAAATAAACAATTCATTGGTTGGCGTTTCAAAACTGTTGCATTTTATTTCACCTCAAAACTATGCAATATGGGACAGCCGAATTTACAAAGCCATCTTCAATCTCGAACCCTATGATTACAGAATAGGCAATGTGAAATTTTATACTGAATACCTCGAACTGTTGAGTAAACTTGCAAGACACAAAGAGTACCTACAAATACATCAAAATATTGAAGAAAAGGTTGGGTACAAACTCACCTCTTTAAGAGCAATTGAAATGGTGATTTTTGAAAATTCAAAATTCAAAAATTGAAAAAATACTATTCAAGATTTGGTACAATATTTGCTATTAATTAAAGAGAGTTAGATAATAATAAAACCTATATAAGTTCTTTAAAATTTTGGCGTAGTAGTGTATTGGGCAACAAGCTTAATCCAAGAGATTATTGTAAGTCTCGTGTGTAATTTTATAATTAAAAACATAAACAATATGAGAACACTTTTCAATAAAATCGCAGAAGTTTTAAACTTCGTAATCATTTCAATGATAATAACCGTGATATTTCTTTTTGGTGGGCAGACACCCTTATCCAGCAGACTTGTCCGAACAGAAATTTCTTGATAAGTTCCAATCACTATGAAGCTTGGGGATAGGTTTGAGGTTCGATTCCTCGGTCTGCTGCTAATACAAAAGCTACCATATGGTAGCTTTTTTTGTTTCGCTCAAAATTTAGAATGGCGTCTTTTCTTTAGGTCGTCTCGCCGTCACCTTCCATTCACCCTCTTGTTTTATGAGCTTAAAGATACCTGGTGTCTTATCGTAGGATGTAGTGTATTTAACCCAAGCGACATCACCGTCTATTGATTCTTCGAGGACTTTGAAATTAGAATCTGAATTTTTGTTCTTACTAAACGTTGCCATCACCGTATTAAAACTGGCATAGCCTTCTTTGGTGGTGTGCGCTTTTAGAACATCTTCATTGCCTTGATAAATACTCTCGAGAACAGTCTTTGCGACATCTGAGGGTTTAGAACTTTGCTCGCCGGCACAGGCAAACAGCAAGAGGACCGATAAATAAGTGACCAATTTTTTCATAATATTTTAATTTGGGTTATTGATATATCTATGCGATAGTTTCAGCTCTACATTACGTTCGCCATCTTTTTCATTCAGTTCTAAAATGGCCCTACGGTCATTGGATAATGAAAATTTGGGCAACACATAAGCGAACCGCACCATTTCACCTTCTGCGATTTTTGAAGGCAGCTTATGTTTGTATAGCGGCTCTTGATACAGGCGTTGTATCGATTTCATCTTCCCATTTGCCCTCGTTTCAACCGAAAGGTTCAGGAAATTCATATCATAATCCAAGGTAGAATTATTCTCAATCTGGATAACGAAGTACAGTTCTTCTTTATCAAAAACGATATTTTCAACACTCAAAAAAATACCTTCAGTTCGCTTCTTAATTCGACCAATGCGTTGTTTTCTATTGAGAAGGTATGTGCAGAATTTTTGATAATAATACGTTCTGTTATCTACACGCTCTTCAGAAGATTCAGCAAGAATGGAATCAGTTATAATCGGCTTTTCATTCCCGATACTATGCGATGCAGGAATGAAATAATTAAGCTTAGAAAGCTGTTTTCTGTACTTTACAATATACGAAAAAATTGAGCCATTTCTATTGATTACCAGTAAATTACTTTCCTTCCCTGGCTTGGCTTGAAGTAACCCAAAATACTGTTCTTTCTCACGATTATAGGTAAAGACAAAATTATCCGCGCCGGTGATACCTTGACGAATGGGTTTTGGAAAGAACAGCGCAACATTCTTGGTGTCGTTTGCATAAATGGTGTCAAGAATTGTCGTTGAATCTGCTTTAGCCTGAGCTGAGCATAATCGAGGTGCGAAAGCGGAAATCAGTATTGCTAATATTAAAATGGTCGTTTTCATAGTCTGGGTTTTAGAATTAATCTGTAATTGTTCAGAACGGTTACTTTTACCCTTCGATTAGAGCGCCTGAATACTTGTGTGATTCCGCTTACTTGTGGAACACTTGGGATATTGATATCCCCAATAACATCATCGAGTACTTCTCTCGAAACTTCTTCCCTAAAGTTGTTCTCTACGTAAATACCCTCGCTACCGTCGAGCAAGTCGACGGCTTTGAGTTTGGTAGGATGATGTTTTATATTTTCAATAGCAATCAAGGCACGATTGGGCTGAAAACTGATAAATCCGAAAATGGGTGTGTTCTTAGGCATCGGCTTACCATTGATAGTAGCCGATTGGATCAGGCGCATACGCAATCGGGTATTTGCTTGCACAACTTGGTCGCCATCTACCACCACGTAAATGGTTTCATCCGTATTGCCAATGATGGAAAGTTCATTGGGCTTGGGCGAAGCGGCAAAGAACAGTTGGTGTTCCAAGCCCAGTTCTTTTGCCTCGATTTTTTGTGCTCTAACGACTTCTGCGGAATCCACTTTTGGTGCGGTTTTTTGAACCACTCGCTTTTGACCTAAATTTTGATACCGCTCTTCAGAATACTTAATCTTGCCGGCATCATAGATACTGTCCACAATGCGTTGTCTTTGTTGTTCGGGTAAATCGGGATTGTACAGTCCAGTTGAATCCAATAGCTTTTCATCATAGATACTGGGTGCATTGGTTTCGCGTACTTCTTTCAAATCGTTGATAGCATCCAGTTTAGAATCATATTCTTTTTGCTCTTCATTAAGTTCTGGAACAAGGGTCTGTTCAAGGCTTTCACTCTCATTTTCATCATCGCCCATCACTATCATCGAATAGCCAATGAGAAATATGAGGACGGTGGCCAGCACCGCTGCAAAGACGATTTTATTCTTTTCTACCTTCATAGTCTAATTTTTTTAGTGTGTTTTCGAAATAATTGGTAATGAGCAATCCGTGTGGATTGTTAGGGAAATGCCTATCAACGGCTATCAGATTTCCTGTTGAGACCAACTCATAGGTATCGATAATGGAACCGCGATTGATTTCAAAAACTGTCACGGTTCTAAAGGCATAAGTCTCACTCTGTTTTTCAATCTGGGATTCAATACGCAGTACCTTTTGTACAAGAGAATATTGTAGCAGCCTGTTATAAACACCATCGGCCTTTTTCTGACGGTACAGATTATCCACAGAACTATTGCCTAGCCAAAGTGCCTTTTTCAAATTACGCTCATAGTTGCTGGCATCGATGTTATAGAAATAGGTATGAAACAAATCCAAATGCGAGAGTGCCTCTACCTTAAAGTTCTCTTTTTGTGCCACCAGTTTCAATGGAATTATTGAACCATCGGTATTTACGGCAAAAGCGCTGTTCAATGCTTTTTGGTTGATGTTGTAGGCCATCCAAACCGAGAAGAATGACGATAGCATCGCAGAAATAACCACCGCAAGTACGATAAAACGGTTCATTTTCAAAACGGCATATATGTTTTTATAGGGTGTTTTCATTGGAAGAGTTTTAGTTGCTAAAAAGTCTGAGTGTAAAAGAGGTGGCGCGTCTGTAGAGCTTGAACTTTAGAAACACGATAAAGCCAACTGAGCCCAGTTGTACTACGGGTGCAAAAAAACCTTCCCAAGTGTCGCTTCCAAAAAGATTGACCCAGAAGTTAGCATTGATTTCATTATAAATGGCATTGATAAATACATTGACCAAAAAGAAGGCAGGCACCAACATATACACCGCAGCGTATAGTTTAAAAAAATTATAGGCCAGCGACCGGAACTTCTCAAAAACCGCCAAACTAATGACCAATGGAAAAAAGGCCTGCATTATACCCAAAAGAAAAAAACGCTCTGCCAAGAATAGCGGATAGA
This sequence comes from Winogradskyella maritima, assembly GCF_042650215.1. NCBI lineage: Bacteria > Pseudomonadati > Bacteroidota > Flavobacteriia > Flavobacteriales > Flavobacteriaceae > Winogradskyella > Winogradskyella maritima. The sequence continues at coordinate 998,654 of NZ_JBHSAT010000004.1, forward strand.
TAAACAAATCCAATATCCAGAGTATGGTACTAAGGATAAATGCTAATATTTTGAACCCGTATAATGGTGTTACCAAGGCTTCATAGAGTAGTGTCATTGCCATACTCGCAGCGTCAAGAAGACCTACTTCCTCTTCAAGTGGTAGGTCTTGTAATTGTAAGGGTAAAAGCGCTGGCGCCGTTCCACGGTATTGCCCTTCGATAGCAACCAAAATGCCATCGAAAAATCCCAAGACCTGAGTCGAGAAAATGACCAAGAGCACAATGGCGAAGTTCTTGGCCAATTCCCCAGGATTCAGCCCCCAAGAATACCCATCCTTATCTGCAATACCCTCATTGTATTTTTTAAGGATATTGACCAGGAAGAACAGTACCGCAAGTGTTTTCATTCCGGCAATGGTATATTGCGAAAAAGCACTTGCCTGTATGGTTTGAAAAACCGTATCGATATATTCCAGCCCTATTGACATTGTTTAATATTCTGTTTCACGGTTATTCACTTTGTCCTGCATCTTTCTGAATGAGATGATATCTCGGTAACGCTTCGTTCTAATGGTAATGTTTGATACCATTTCCCTTGATTCCGCCTCTTTCTTTTTGAGGACTTCGGCACGTTCGGCATCGCTCATTTTTAGGTAATCGCTGGATAAGATTTCGTCTATAAAATCAACCGTGTCCAGAGAGTTCTGTACAATGGCATCAAAGGATTCCATCACCCGATTCACTTCATCAGGTTTGATGTAGGGCGAGTTCAAAATATCCTGTAAGTCATTTTGCATTACCTCGATAAGCCGTTGGTTGTTACTACTAATTTCCTCAACAGCCTTAAGCTGCCTAACCACGTTGGAAACCTTTTCTATGGCTTCTTTGGCATCCTTTAAAAATTTTACGGACTTAATCATTTCTGCCGTCTGCTTACCCGATTCCAACAGTTGTTTTACCAAGCTGATAAAGTTGGTGTTGTCATAAACCGGCATTCCCTGGCACGCAGCGCGTGCAGGCAGTAAAAAGATGAATGCTGTTGCGATAATTAAAATTTTTGTCTTCATAGCTTTATGTTTTAGATGTGAATTGTTTTATGGCTTCTTCCATATTATTTGTCTTATTATAAATGGCCATTATGGTCTCGTTTTCCTTGCCATCCGTGAGGTAAGCCGCATAGACTTCCTTCGGCACTTCAAGCCGGAAAATGTTACTTTCCTTTCCAATTTTGATGAACATTTCGGTGTACTTCCGAGGACCGGTAAGATTGTTTTTGATGGATTTTAATTGGTTCAGGTCGTGGCTGGATAGGTTCAATCGCTTTACCAGTTCTGCGTAGCCTTTTTCGTTGTTCAGGCTATATACCACTTGTGTATTTTCGAGAATACTTGCTGATGTACTATTGTTCGGTAATTGATTGATGGATTGAAGAATAATACCTATCGCACCATTTTGTTTCCGGATGGCTTGATAGTAGAATTCCACACTTTCCAGTACGTTATCAAACTTTAACTGTTTGGCAAACTCATCGAAGAGGATAATACCCTTTTCCGCGCGATTTTTCCAAATGGTTCTCTGGATGGCCGACTTTATCAGCTTCAACATTACAGAAAGGATTTCCTTGTTGTCCTTCACTTCATCCAGCTCAAAAACGATGAGGCGTTTATCCTCGATTTTATAGGTCTGGTCTTCGCTCACCTCAAATAGGAAGCTGTATAGACCATCGTCGACATACTCTGACATTACGTGCAAAAAGCTCGTCACATTGAAGTAGTCGGGATGGATTTTTAGGCTCTTCAAAAGATTGTTTTGATGCCCTTCTATAAAATTGTAGAACCCGTCCAGCGAATGATTTTCCAAGGTGCTGTCGTAGTAGTATCGCAGTATCTTTTTAATGGAAACCGATTGAGCCTTGGTCACTTTTAAGTCTGAAGCAAAAAGCTCAAAAAGAAATACCGACAAATCTTCAAGGCGCTCTGGTGTGAGGTCGTTTTGGTCGCTGATAAAAAATGGATTGATACCCAGATTTTTTCCGCTTTCATAACGAAGAACGGTATATTTTTCAGGATAGAGCTTGGCAAATTTGGTGTACGAACCACCCAGGTCAATGATGACCAGGCGAACGCCACTTTCAAAATATTGGCGCAGTATGTTATTGGCGAGAAATGACTTGCCTTCACCTGTGGGGGCGAAAATGGCAAAGTTTCGGGCCTTGATGCGCTTTTTGCGTTCGTCTCAAACATCCTTTAATACCGGAATGTTATGCTCACGGTCATTAAAGATGATTCCGGTTTCATCAGATTTGTAGTTGGTGTTGTTGATTAGCAGGCAAAGTGCGTGCTTTAAATCGGTAACGTACAAATCATTGTTCGAAAAGTTGGATGAGAAACAACAGTAACTATTTAGGATATAGTTCTTGCGCTCTTCACCACGAGGGTAGTACGAGATAATATCCAGTTCTTTGAATTCAGTTTTTATCTTTGAACCTATCTTGCTCAACTCTTTGGCTTCCTTGGCCCAAAAGATGATGTTGAGATGACCACGGATTATCCGTGCATTGTCATCGGCATTGATTTGGTCAAGAATGTGCTGGATTTTACCAAGTACCACTTTATTTTGCGAACCGAAGTTGGAACTCTTGTTCAGTTCCTCAATCTTTTTGTCGAGCAGTTTCCGCCATTTCTGTTTGTCGTCGAGATACAGGATTTGATTGACGATATGGTTTTCGGTCAAGGTCAGACCAAGGCCATCGATGAATCCCTGGTGAAAGACAAAATCGTCAGAAGTAAATCGCTCATTGGTCTTACTGCTTTGTACGCTTTCGCCAAAGCACAGCTCGCTGTTTACCGCAAGGGCATCAAAATAGTTTTCGCCAATATTTACGTTGCTCTTATCGAGAATAATGTCGGTGTCAAAACCTTCGTTAAAACCATTGAAATAGCCATTTGTTAGATGTTGGATTTCTTTCGCTTTAAGCGGAACAAATTCCATCTTCCGGCTATTATTGATAAAGGAAACCGAATCGCTGACCGAACCTATAAAGCTGTTCACATTGTCATCCAATTTCTGGACGATACCCTTGGAAACCTTCCGGAATGGATTGACATATTTTGGATTATTGAGTGTCTTGTTTTTGGTCAGTATAAAGAACAAGTAGCATTTGTGTTCCATATACTCACGTCCTTTAAAATGTGCATATGTCGCTTTTTCGAGAAAGGTGTTATTGGGAAGTTGTTCTGCAGAATAGGATTTCTTCAGGTAGATATCCTGTTTATGGACAGCTGTGCCCACAGGAAGTGATTTTAAAGCCTGAAACCAGGCACCGTGAATGTCCTCAAAATCCTTTTCTGAAAGCGAATAGATTTCCGGTAGAATGCCCTCATAGCACAAGACCACATTGCCATTATTGGCAAAAATGATATTGTCTTGAATATCCGCAATGGGTCGATATGCCGAGAGGTTAATCTTCTTCATAGTTAAAACCAGAATTTCTTTTATTGCTGATACTTTTTGGAAAGGCATTGATGGTCTGCAGCAGTTGTGGGTTTTTGGCCATTCGGGTCAGTGCCACAAAGAGTATGGCGTTAAAAACCATTGCGCTAAGAATTATCCCAAAACTGAAGGAAAAGATGATGACCAAAAGTGAGGCCACTACCGAGACCATTTGCAGGGCAAACAAGGAAACGGGCAGACCGAAAATCATCGCCCGCTTCCTGATGTTTCTATAGACCTCAAATTTCTTCATAACACTTTTTAAAAAATGCCTCTTAGAGGCTTAAACCACGATTGAAATGAGGTAGGTAAATATGCCCACGACGGCACCTGCGATAAGTACAAAGACCAGCACTCTGGTAATCCCTTTTTTGAGGTCGGCATTTTCCCCAAAGAAATGTCCTGCGTTGAACAGGAAACCAATCAAAAAGATGACCCCAAGAATTATCGGAAAGATGGCGCGAATGGTATCTGAGACATCGTTTACCGAGTCTTCTATACCACCGATTTGTGCAAAGGCGGGTGCCGAGATGAGCAGCAACGCAATCAACATAGACATTGATTTTTTCATAACTGTTCGTTTTTAGATGCCTGATGAGGGCGTTGATAAATAATCTTTGCGAAATCTATTGGTAAAAGAGAGTATGGGTAGAAATTCGCTAAACTTTAACTCGAAATCCTGTTAAACTTTGGAAGATTCTTAAAGATTGAACCCATTCTTTACAAATTGTGCAGTAAACGTATAATTATGGATCGCTTACTCACTTTATTGATTCTAACATTTTGGATGGTACCAATGACAACTCTGGCCCAAACCGAAAACAATAGAAAAACAGTTGTAATTATTGACCCTGGCCACGGCGGAAGTGATTCCGGTGCCACAGGTATTAATGAGTGTCAAGAAAAAGATTTGGTGCTCAAAATCGCTAAGGAAATCGTGAGGGTCAACGAAACTTTTTTAAATAACAGGTATGACATCTATCTCACACGCTTTACCGATACGCTGGTATCATTACAGCATAGGGCAGAACTTGCTGAGACGGTAAAGGCGGATATGTTCATTTCCCTGCATTGCAATCATTCCAACAATCCGAATGCAAGGGGTATTGAAGTTTTTGTACCTCTAAAGGGGAAGTACGTTCGTGAATCGATTCTTATGGCTCACCAGCTTCAACTTGGTATGAAACAGCATATTGGTTATAAAAGCCGTGGTGTAAAGTTTGGCAACTTTCAAGTGCTTCGGGAAACGGTGGATTATTGCCCTACGGTTTTATTGGAATTGGGCTTTCTGTCAAATAGCGATGAAGCAAGGCACCTTAACGAAGAAGATAATGTTTTGGCGATTGCGCTTTCTATTTTGAGTGGGTTAAAAACCAAAAAAAAGCTAAAGCGATGAAGAATTTTTATGTTGAGCTTTATACTTTGTTGCGCTCTATTGTATTAGAGGTTTGGATTTCCGTAAAGACCTATCTCAAATCAAGATAATTCTAAAATTATTTCTATCTTGTTATTTCTATAGGTTTAGGTGCTTTTCCGGCTATTTTAAGCGTTTTAAACGCAAGGCATTCCACTAAACAGGACGATAAAACAAGGGAATTGCATCTAAGTTCTATAGTGTACGCTATAAAACCACCAAGTACCTTTTTCCTTGTTCACCGATTTTCTTCTGAGTAGTACAACCTGAACAATACTTTGTCCTTGGGCTGTTTCGATTCTTGCCCTTAGACCATATTTCTGCTCAAGCTCAAACCACCATTTATTTTGGTCGATAAGTATGGCTTTTTCCGCTTCTTCTATGATTTGTTTGGCCACACCTAAAAGTCTAAAGGAATTGACCCGTCGTTCTTTACCACGGCGACTGGCCGTGATATGGTTCCAGCCAGTTTTGGATATTCTGATATGCGCATCTACTGCTCTACAATACATTTTACCGTTATCAAGACCAGATTTCCAAGATTGATAAAAACTCTTGGCATCCTTTTTTAAAGAGTCTGAATTTAACAATGCTTTGCTATATTTATTTAGAGCAAGATTGAACAGGCCTTGGATTTTTACCAGCGGTCTAATCAATTTTAGAAAGTCGCCTTTGGAATGCTCACCAAATGTATTCTTCTTGGGTATGGCGATAATTGTTGATGTATCTTCAGGTAGTATGGACGCATCTTTTAAATTCACCCACCAAGCTTTAGGATTCAACCTATTTTCGATGGTAAGGAATTTACCATTTTCACCTTTTAACGGATTCCCGCTTTTATCCCGTTGACGTTTGAAGGGGTTTACAAATACCAGAATAGTCGGGTCGTGTTGTTGGTGCCAATAGTCTAAATGCTTCAGAAACTTCTCTTGGTTGGAAATGGAAATCCTTATCTCATCACTATTAACACTTGAAATGTAATTAAAGCCACACTTGACTTGGCAATTGATGCCCACACCAAGTTCAATACCTTTTTTGTGTAGTAATATCCTACCATCAATACCTTTGTCATTTCTGGCTTCGTTTTCTTGCCAGCCCGATTCCCAAAACTCACGCACATATTGCAGAACCACCCGAATTCCTGTAGCCTCATTTTTCTTAATTAGTCTTTGGTAATGTTCCATCAGTATTGTTTATTATTAGAGGTATCGGGTCAATGGTCTGCTCTTCAATCCATTTATTTTTTGCTATTAGTTCTTCGATTAAGGCTTTTTCCTTTTCATTAAAACTATCTTGCTTAAGACCAGAGAAAGGTGCATCTTGCCATTTGCTATCGTGCTTTCCAGATTTCATAGGTTTTAGCATAGGATTGGCAGGCAAGATTAGAGTGATTTCTTTTTTCTTATCATTTACAATTTTCTTTATTCTGGCATAGATATCCATACCGTGGTAATCCCAATCGCAGACATAGAAAAAGGGAAAGTGAATTTTATCAGTTGGAAGCTCGTGCAATTTTTTGGTGTTGTTCCCACCAACATACCAGAGTTCAATGTTATTCTTTCTAAATTCAAAAGGGTCTTTGAGAAAGTCAATGTTCTCGCAGAGCAAAATATATTTGGGATTAAGGCAGTCTACAACTAAACGGTACTGTTGGTCTTTAGGTGATTCTCTTGGGAATTTCTCAACACCTAAAATGGTTAAGATATCTTTTTTTAATTGTCGTTGGTCATCTAAGAACTTAGAATCTTTGTCCTCAAAAAAATTACTTGAGAAAATTCTTGCCGTGGATAGTTTTTTCCTCAGTTCTTCCCTGTTTTTATGAATAAGGACGAGGGTTTCCAAAATATCCTGTGAATAGGTACGCCTTGCTGAAATCTCAATGCCTACACTTTCAAAGAACTCGGCATAGTACTGATACTGGTCGAGCAAGTTGTCTCTAAAGTACTTGTCAAATCCGTCATTTTTCTCAATTACATCTGGATTACCATCTCGATGTTTTATGTGTTGCAGATTTTCGTAGATAACTTTTTTAACGAATACATTGCTCATCAACTTTACCCGTGTGCTTTTGTTTTCATAAAGTTGATGCAAGCCTTTTAACTGCCGCCAAGTGATTTCTTTTCTCATATGTCTACAGTTCGCTAAATATTACGGATGGTTGATGATTTATCCTATCGTGGTCTTTCCGTTTTGAAAGCCTGTAGATGTATTGATTTTTTCTGGACAGCTTATTGGGGTTAATACCTATGGAAATGATTTGATAGTCAAATTCTTCCGCCAATTCCTTTAACATATCAAAATTTGAACCTATGCCCTCGGCTTCATCAATACTCAAAAACCGAAGTCCAGGATTCTTATTTACCTTGCCATCTTTTATCAAAGAGAGTTTGGCGATACATAGCAAGGCTATAGATGAGTAGGTTTGCCCAGTACTGCCCGAATTTTTCTTTCCGCTTTTCGTGAGCAGTTTATAATCCAACGTGTAATAAGAAAAGGGGTTTAGCAATTCTCTAATACTAACGCTCGGCAAAGGTGCTGGACTGTATTCTTTATAAGCCAAAAGGATTTTTTCTTCAATGGTCGGCAGGTCGTCCAATTTTGAGGTCAGGCTATTCTCGTGGTCAAAAATGCCATAGTCTAATTTACCTATGTTGGCGAGAAAATCATTAATCCATTTCAATGAAATATCCTTCCTGAAGTCCGCCTTTAGCGAAGCGGTATTTTCACCGCTTATAATCATATAGTCCTCTTTAAAAAAGCTGTTCATTTTTCGGCTATGGGAAACTTGATTGTTAATGGTCGACCTAAGTTCTTGTAAAATATCCCGGATGCTTCTCAGCTTATTCTGGTTGAGCCTTGCAATGGAATCGTTTATCTCGTCGAGATGTTCAAGTATTTTAGGTATGACGGCAGCTTCTACAAATGAGATTTGCTTGAACAGGCTATGCGGTAATAAGAGGCGTACCAGTTCCATAAAGTTTTTGTCCTCTTCAAACTGAGTGGATTTATCTTGAAGTTGATAAGCGATGAGCATTGCATCAAATTGTTTTACATAAGCTTCAGAAATATTGTTGTATTTATCTTTGGAATCGTCATAATCTTCTTGACCAATTTTCATATCAGAAAACTCACGTAGCCAATTGGGAAAAACGGTTTCAATCTCAAGGATGCGCTTTTTGGATGTGTCGTATTTTTCAAGCAGCTTATCAAGCTGGTCTGTCTCGTTCAGGATGTTATTTTGTTTGGTGTATTCCTTTTGATAATCTAAGGCATAGGATTTTTCCTGAAAAGCAAACGTTTTATCTTTTCGCTTTCGCGAAATCTGATGCTCTTCCAGTAGCGTTTCTATATGCTCTTCCAATGTATCTATATCCACAGTTTCAATCTGTGGTAACTGTTGTTCAATACTTTCCAAGTACCGTAGTAATTGACTCTGGCCATCTTTTTGTTTTTTGGATTCTTGGTATAATTTTAGAAGCTTATCTTCATTGTTTAAATCTTCTAAAATCTGGTCGATATCACCTTGGGCTATTTTTGCCAGTTCAACTTTGGCTTTGGTTGCAATGCCCTCATTTTTTCTGCCGAGCCAAGCAGGTATAGCATTTGGTATTTGTGAAAGTTCGTTGAGTAGAAACGACCTTAAGGTTTTGATGTTACCTATTCTGTTTTCAACTTTATTTAGTTGTTCTTGATTCTCTTTTTGGGTTTCCAGAAGCACATCTTTAATCTTGCTGCTATCATCGGTGTCAAAAATCTGTTTTTCAACTTTTTTGATGTAAATACTAAGTCCGGATAAATTCAACCAAAAATGATCATCGATTACTTCAATATCTTCTTTACCTAATACCGAAATGAGATGTTGTGGGTTTGGAATGTATCGTGCATCGGCTTTTGGTGATTTAGGCATTGCCGTATTCAAATCTTGAAAATGTCTCAGTAGGCTTTCCTCAATCGGCGAACAAGCTTTGCCACGGTTTAAAATCCAATAGGATAGTGTTTCCGGATTGTTGAAGTCATTGAACTTTATGAGTTCCTTTGCCAACGACAGCTTATCTTTCAAGGTTTTTATGTCGTCATCTTGCTGGTCTACGATTTGCTTCAAATCTTGATTAAAATCTATTACCGAAAACGCTTTGGTCAATCCTACTTTTTCAAGCTTTGCGTTTAGAATCGTCAATGCCTCATCAAACTTCTGTTGCTCTAAATAGTCCTTGATGATTTCTTGTAATTGGGTATCGGTATTAAGCTGAAGTTCTTCCTTTACCGTTTTAGCGCTATTCAGCAGTTCCATACGTTTTTTATAAGCATTGAACTCAATAGTCAACTCATCTTCCTTGGGTCTTTGTGTATTAATTTGTTCTTGTACCTCACGAAGTTTATTTGCCTTTAATTCATTTAGCTGTTGTAAGTTTTTCCGTGCATCTAAGTAATTTTTGAGCACCATTTTTATGCTTTTCTTGCTTTGTTTTTTGATACGCTTTTGATAGTTCCAAGCTACTTCAATAAACACTCTTTCGGTTTTATCTTTTAGCTTTTTAAGTTCGTACAATTTCTCGATATTATCGCTCTTTGCCTTCATCTGTGTGATATATGCTTTATTGGCCCGATGCGTATTTACAGAGTCCTCAAACTTTTTGACCGCTTCTAAATAAGTGTTGTAATACGTTTGGCTCTTTTCTTTTCCAAACAAGAATTCTTGAAGTTTTACATCACTTTTTACAGAAATCCCTTTTCTGGAAAACGCCTGTAGGATTTTGGCATAATCTTGCAACGCACTTTTACTGCTAGCGATATCAATGGGCAGTAAATTGTTATTGAACAATGCCTCGTGGTAATCTTTGAAATACTGATAGATTTTACAACCGTAGTGTTCGGTCTGGTTCAACTTAGCGTCCAAATCTACCAAAGTCAGAAGATTACCTTCGTCAACAAAATCTTCCACAACAAATGGTTTCTGAAAGGGCTCAAACGACTGTTGTTCAAAATCGAGGCCACCTTGTACTATAAAAGCTTGGCTCATTTTGGCATTCCGCTCTATGTAACAACCCATTAAAAGATATTCTTCTTTAGCGACTTCAATATTGAGATAGGCATAGCCATAATCACCTTTTTCGCTCGACTCTATGACCAATGTATTGAACGGTCTATCGTCTTGTCCAGTCGTAGAGGATTCATATTCCGTTGAACCGATAATAATTAATTGTAAAAGGTCGGTGATGATGCTTTTACCTACCGCACTATCACCCGTGAAGTCAGTTCTAAACGGATGCAATTCATAGTCAAAATGCTGATGATGAATGATATTTATGGTGCCTAAGCTGTGTATTCTCGGAAAGTCCTTCATTGATAGTTGGCGATGATGTTATCGATATCCTTTATTTGTTTTTCGTAAACCGAATTGATGCGGTTAAAGGATACTCTGGGTTCAAAGTAATCGTTGTCAATATCCATCCAGCCAAGGCGTTTGAAGCTTCTCAGAGCATTGTGTACAACCGAATCGATACGTTCATCGTCGTCAGATAGCTTGATGTCGCTACCGGATTGTGCCAGTAATTTGATTAGACCTTCCTTATATTCTTCATAGTCGTTCCGTATCATCTCTTGAAGTTGTGAGATGCTGTTCAATTCTACATTACCTTCGTGGTAGATTATTTTATAGGTGATGATGCCTATGATGGCGTATTCATTCTTAAGGATGTCCCGATAAGTCCACGGAATTTTGATTCGACTTGATTTATTGAAATCCAAAAAGAAATACGAGTCACCTTCAGTATTTTCCTCTTTGAGCTGAATGCCATAATAATAGGTGTAGAATTCTTCGAGGTCTGTCCTGTGTTTTTTTAAGAACCTATAATATAGAATTTGGTCACCATATTCCTGTATATGGATGCCATCTTTTAGATAATAGTCCACTTCACCAAAATAGGTCCGCGCATCTGGTGCAGCCAGAAACTTTAAAAAGTCTAATGTTCCGTTAATATTGTATTCCATAGTATAAGTCCTTCTTGTTTTACAAGTTTGTTTTTATCAATTTCAATATGGTATTCTTCCTTATCGTAACCTATATCTAAGATGTTGAAGAATACCTTGGTTGCAATAGTGAAATCTGTAGAATCCTTTAGCACCCTAAAATACATTTCTGAAAGGTTCAGTTGTTTGCTCTGCCTCAATTCGGCAAAAATCAGATTAACCCAATTCTCAATACTTTCAGAATCGGCATAGGCCTTGTCGAGAATGGCTTGGTTCTCTTTTTCGGCCTCTAAGTCGGGCTCGTATGTTGTTCTGGGTTTTGAGCGTGTGGGGAACAAATCCCTGTCCCTATCAAAATGAATATGCCTTGGCCTTTTAAACTTTAAAAGCACATTTGGTATTTCTTTAGGAAAAACGACCTGTTTATCATTTGAGGCTTTTTTCAGCGTGGAATATTTGAGCAAAAACCGAATGAACCTATCGGTCTGTGCGCTGTACTCTGGGTTGCGAAAAGCGGCAAACAATTGCTTAATCTTGGGTTGTATCCTGTCCAGTCTTCTGTCGGTACCACGTAGCCTTCGTTGAATCTCTTCAAAAAATTGAACCTTTTCTTCAATAAGGTCAAGCAGTTCTCGATTATCAGTATCTATTTCCGTGAGCAGTTGACTGATAGAATTGGTTTCGTTGAAAGCGCCTCGCAAATCCTCATTTTTCTTCTGAACATCCTTTAAATCATCGCTGACATTTTCAAGTAACTGTAGTGGCTTTATATTTTGGGCAAGGGTATCCTTCCTCAGTTTTGAAACCGAATCATCTATTTGCCGGTCCAGATAGTCGATATGTTTTTTGAGTGTGGGATGATAGTATTTAAAATGTATCTCGAACCATTCTTTAAGAGCTTCATCATACTCTAAAGCTTCATTTAATAATTTTTTCAGCGAAGAACAGATAACCTGAATCTCTGTTGGTTCGAAACTACCAGCAAGTGTTTCCTTTGCTGTTTCGCAGAAGTTGAGACCGTACTCTTGAAAGGAATAGGTTCGCGTCTCTTCGTCGTAGCTCAAAAAGAACTTCTGCAAACGTATTATCCTATTCTTGTTATAGGACTTCACATATTTAGTGCGCTTTTCTTTAGCGGTCATCGTGACCTCAAAAAGTCGATGGATTTCATCACCCGTGAACCTTCCGTTGTCATATCTACCCGAAACTACGCCATCATAAAGATGTAAAATAACGATGCCTTCACGCCTTTTCGGAATCAAGGCGTGGTAGTTGGTCTGTTTCGAGGCCTCGTCTTTAAAATTAAATATGTCCTCTTCGTCGTTGTTCAATATCGCACTTGGATTTTTTTAAAAATTATACTTCTTCTTGCGCTTATCAAATGCTTCAGGACCACCTTCAAGAATATCACAGATGTGTTCCTGTATGCCTCGTTTGTGCAGGACCTCTGCAATCGCATTGTCCTCGGCTTTGGAATACTCTATGGAACCGGAAACGTACTCGAACTTATGAGCCTTGTTTTTGGTGCCCTCACCATCTTGATTGGCAACTACTATAAGTTCTGCGTCTGCGCCCAGTACCAAGTTGGGATTGTGAGTGACTATTATTATTTGTCTTGTCTTTTTTCGCTTTCTCAGAAATTTCACCACTTGGTTATAAATGGAACGGTTGTCAAGGTCATCCTCGGGCTGGTCGATAAGGATAGGGCATTTGCTGTCGTCTAAATCGATTAATAACCGCAGAAGCACGAAGGATTTTTTCCCTGGGGACATATCCGAAATGTCATCACCCTGAAATGTAACCTTGTAATCGTGCATAAACCAATTTTTAAAAAGAGAGGTAACAGCTTCTTTGTTGGTCATACCCTTACGCTTTGGTATGTTGTTCGTGATGATTTTTTTTGTTTCGGTAATTAAAAAGGTTTTATGTGCCTCAGGATTTTCAAACTCATATTTAGTCAAATAATCATAATCTCTACTGGCCGTTGCACGCCCGTCAAAACTTTTTTGAACGAAGGATTCTTGGAAGTTTTCCTTTTTGAATTTGGTGATGATATCAAATGAAAGGTCTTCGTCAAATTGAGTAAGATTCACATTGTTTTTGGCTTCTAAGTAGAGTGAATAATATTCAACATTAGAGTCTGCAAGAGATTTGATATTTTTCTCTAAAAGTTTTCTGGCGCTGTCTGCCTCTTTTTGAATTTCTGCTATTTCTAGCAATAATTTTTCTTCCTTCTCGAGTTGTTTTATCAACTCGTTGAGCGCGTTTTGGTCTTTAAGCGCATCTCTTAAATCCTTGATGGAACTTTCCAAGGCTTCTATTTCGGCATTCAATGTTTGTATACGGCCTTGTTGTGCAACTACACGGTTTTCTATTTCGGATGACCAGTCTTCTTTGTAGTTTTTAATCTTGGTGGTTATCAGATTTTCAATATCCTCTTTTAAGGTTTGGTTTAGGATATTTTCAGTTAGGTTCTCATTTACAAGAATACTGATATCTTTGAGCGATTGTAGTTTGGATATATCTTTGGTAAGTGTATCTATAGCCGCTCTTTTATTCTTGATTTCTGTATTAACAGCGTTGTACTTATCTAAATCTTCTTTGTTAACTTTAGATTTTTCCTGTAGAGTCTTAATTTCTTCCTTGAGTTTCTCAATCTGCTTGGTAATGCCATCTTTATCGCCAAGTTCCTTTTTTTGACGATTTTTATCAATGAGAATGCCTATATTCTCGAAAAGGTTTTTTATGGCAAGTTCAACCTTGCTGTCAATTTCTTTTTCCCTATCGTTCAAGGAATCGAACCACGCCTTAAACTCTTCTTTTTGCAGAAGTACATCCTGTATAATTTCATCAATGTCACCTGTATCCTCACCATCATCCACAACTCTGTTTAGGTAAGATTGCGGAATGTATATTATCTTTCTTGCAGGATTATTTTCTGCACCCAGATTAGAAATCTGGCCATCTTTCCACATCACTTGGAAGCCCTGAATAGGTTTTTTGTCTTCTATTTTTGCAGATGCGTTACGCTTATTATATTCCGTAATATCCGCAGTTTTTGCGGTGTTTCTGAGCAATATGGATTTGCCAGTTGATTTGCCGCCAATTATAGCGGTTAGGTTTTGATTGCACGGAATGGGTTCTGAAGTAAATACAGGGTCTGCAAACTTGACACTATCAATAACTTCATAAACTTTTTTCTCATCGGGTTTTATTTCGCCGATATGTACACGCTCATCAGGCTCATAGATAATCTGCTTTAGTCCTTCAAAAGTCGGGTCTGCTTTAATCCAACAGAGTCTGTTCGCATTTTTTACGAACATCTCATCATAGGTGTGCGAGTCGCTACCCCAAATACAGGGCTTTAGTGACTTAAACTCATTTATATATTCTTGGGGTGTGTCACCAAATTTACCCAATGCCCATTTTACAGTATTGGGATTGGAGGCAAAAAGGCAATCGGACTTTTGTATCAGGATTTTACGTGTGAGGTGCCCTTGGTTATTCCAATCAACATCACTTAAATCTTCGTCGGATGGTGTGGCGATTAGGAACTTACCTTTAAATAGAGATGGTTGTTCAGAAAGTACCTTTGAAATTTCATCGTCAGAGATAACGGCATTCATCATACCGGTATAAAGAATACTTGGATGCTGTCTAAAATTTTCGTGCTGGTCTTGCAACGTTTGACCCAGAGAAGTAAGATTATTTTTAGTCAATGCTCTTCGCTCACCAGCTTCTTGGGGAATTCCCTGAATAATAATGTGCAAACGATGTAGAAAGTTTTCTTCGATGTCGGCTATGGGTACTTCATCAGAGAATATGACGTGAAAGTTGACCCGATTATCTTGTACCAGTTTATCAAGCCTAAACTCTATATTGGGTACAATTAATATCTGATGAATTTTTTTGATTTGCTCATCATTAAACTGAAGCTCTTTTAGTTTGGCATCATTTAAATATTCTGTTTTAAGTTTCTTATAACCATCAATCGTAAAATAGTCAGTTATACCTATGGCTGCAATATTATTGGTTAATGCCCTTGTAAAAAGCTGCTTTACATACACGTCCCAATCTGCACCAAACTCATTGTTTAATATTGATTCTGGTGTATGAACGTGCAAATCCCATTTACGCCATTCCGAACCTTTCTTACAGTGTTTATTCATATAGCTATCATAAAAATTTACCCCTACAAAAAGGGGTTATTAGGGTAACCGTGATGTGATGGGGATTAATAAAAAGGGCAAACCAATATAGTGAAAAATCGCCTCTTATTGAGATTTTTTAGTAAGAAATTAATGTAGGGAAACGTTTTTTCTTACACCCATAAGCTATCAAGTCAGGTATTAAAGTAAAATCTAATTGCGTCTATGCTGATAGTATTTACTTTTTATGCTTTGGCAAATGTTCTTGTTTCTGCCAAAGTTTAATATAATTACAATCCCACCCACACCAACGGATGCTCACTCGCCGCCTGCCTTTTACTGTGCATATCAGGATACACCTTCCAGATAGGGCGTTTTCTTGGTAGTATGCCTTTTCGGTTAAGGCCACATAGTTTGGCCTGGGCAAATAAATCTGGTGAAAGCAAAAGGTAATCCCGCTGTTTGATATTCACGCCCAAACGGTATGCACCCAATCTAAAGTAATCGGCATCGCTGCCTTCATCAAAGTCCACGTTGAACTTTTGATGCTTGGTAACATCTTTCAAATCAGTTTTACGAAGCAATGGGGATAGGGAATCACAATACGATACGGCATTTAGGGTGCCGGCAATAATGATACTTTTATATCCATCCTTTATAAGTTTTTGGTATACATTGGCAATTTGTTCTGCCTGTAATTTGCGGTAAGCATCCGTTAGTTTCTTATCGTCAGTCTCTTTTTGCAATTGCGCTGCCAACAGTATGATGGTCTGCTTGGTGTTGGTCTCTATTTCATATTGAAAGAATTCTTTTTTAGGATTTTGGCTGTTATCGATGTCAAATTGATGCGTACTAATGGATTTGATACGGTGACCATTTTTCAATAACAGTCCCATTTCTTGACCACGCTTATCACTTCCTTGAACCACGGCAATTTCTTGAAAGGGCTCGCCATCAAATTCGGATAGTAGTTGCGCATTGAATTCTTCCAAAGAGGCTCTGTCTTCAATTTCCTGCAATAACAGGATATCCGGATTTACATCGGTAATGACTCGGGCTTTATTCTTAATGGCAACAGAATCAATGGGTGTGGTTTGTAGGGTAATCCATCCGTTCCAGTCGGTCATTTCGTTGGCACATAATTCTTTGGAATATTCCTTTCCCTTTAGGAAAAGAAACCCTGCTTTTCGTCTCAAAACGGCATAGGGTGCCTGAAGGGTTTTGTCAAAACCCAGCAGAAATACAAGCTCTTGTATGCGTTCTTTATGGTTGGTGGTTCTGTTGTTTCCTCGCATCAGGTCATCAAGTTCGTTTATCCAATCGGTCACACATTTACCGTAGGATTTGTCATTAAGGCTTCTGTCTCGATGGAACAGGTTCTGGATGTTGTACGTTGCTATTTTCATAATGAAATATTTAAATGC
The DNA here is from genome assembly GCF_042650215.1 of Winogradskyella maritima. Classification (NCBI taxonomy): domain Bacteria; kingdom Pseudomonadati; phylum Bacteroidota; class Flavobacteriia; order Flavobacteriales; family Flavobacteriaceae; genus Winogradskyella; species Winogradskyella maritima. Next base: position 1,015,083 of record NZ_JBHSAT010000004.1, read on the forward strand.
CCATATGGGCTTATTTTCTTTTATCATTGGTGTTCTTGTCAAATGCTATCAGGTTGAACAATTCGCGCATTCTGCTGCGTACCCTTGCGCCATAGCGTTCTTCCAGTTCTTCGGCATTCAGATTGGTGGTGCCGTAGGTCTTTATTTTTGATTTGGTCTTTAGGTACAGTTCGTATCGAGAGAGCAATACCTCACCCATCACATTGCAATCCTTGCCGTAGTGTCGGCCAATGGGTTCGACACCCAAATCATCAAAACAAATAGGGCTGCTATCACCATAATCTTCGATGATTTTATAGCCCAAATGATTGAAACCGAATACAATGTTTCTGCACGGTGCGACAATGTAAGGGCGTTGCAATGGCACGAGGTATTTCATCAGTTTCATAAGGCTGGTCTTGCCACAGCCCACAGGACCCGAGAGCAGCATTCCCTTTTCCGGGTCGATGTTATCCTTTTGGCAGTTTTCCTTGTCCTTGATGAAGTATTGGCAGAGTTTTCGGATGGTTTCTGAGTCTTCATCATAAATCTTGAAATGTTTCCCGAATAGCAATTTCCCCTTGGCATTGAGGTAAATCAGGATTTTGTCAAAATCGTAACATACGTTTTTACCGTCGAAGGTTCCCAATGAAAACTCGACGCCACCTTCAATAATTTTAGAGGGGTTGTCCATAGTCCTTTTGTTTTGTGGTTTTAAGGTTGTCCTGATTTTGGGACAGTTGTTTTTTGGTTTGCTCTTTTTCTATTTCGGCGGCCTTGAGCATCCAGTTTTCTGCCGAGGCTTGCCAATCGACGATTTTTATTTTACCACCGACCTTCCATCCAATGGACGTGTAGTGGTTGTAAAATTTCCGTGCTTCAACCGTTGGCCATATTTTCTTTTTAAAAAATTCCAACACTTCATTTTCATCTTTGGGCAGCTTAGGTTTATTGCTGTTTTCTATTTGTTTTTTACTGTTTGTATTAGGTACCAATGCTTGTCCCGCAACTTGTTCACCACTTATTTCAGTACTTGTCCCATAACTCTTGTCATTGGTTGTACCATCACTTGTACCGAATTTGAGCATCTTGATTTGACTGCCTTTATATGGATTATGGGACGGCATATAGTGAATGTATTTCCAGTCGTGAAGGCATTTCAGGCAACGGTGATAGGTCTCTTTTGAACCTATCTTGGCCATTGCCATCACTTCTTGCCGATTGATGAAAAAGCTTTCGCGAAAGCGGTTGATGTTCCAGTATTGAAAAAGGGCTACATACAGGCTGACGTGGGTTGGGTTCAAGCGAGAATCCATAGAGAATTGCTGAAAGACCGCATTGAGATGTTTGATGTAGTTCATACATTATCAATCATATTTATGGTGTACCCGGTTTGCATCCATCACTTTTTGAATCTCATCCCAATCATAGAATATGATACCGCCTACCTTGGTATAGGGTAACGTGCCATTGACGCGAAGGTTCTGTAAGGTGCCAGGACTTATCTGAAGCAGTTCCATCAGTTCGGACGACTTGATGTACTTTTTCATATTACCCGAAGCGCGTTGTGTCAGAAGTTTTTTGATGTCGTCGAGCAACTCGAGCTTAAATTCCATTAAGTCTTCTGTGGTAATAATACTGGTGGGCATAGTGGAACAATTTTTAAGAGAAGGGCTATCGCATCTCTGTCAACGCATTTGATAGCCCTTGACCTGAATTAACTTTCGTTCTACAAAATTGAAGGGGATTAATGGGTTTTGTTCACAAGATGACCCAACTTGGGTTTAACTTTAACTTTTGAGGAAAATGCCTGTTTTAAAGGCTTTCGGTACGTTTTGGGATGGATTGCAATGTGCTTCTATGCACAATTGCGATGACCCCAAGTTGGGTTGTCTTGGGATATGGATTATGACTAGTAATGGCTAATTGTCCAGTTCGGAAATGCGCTGTAGCAAAGACGTTTTCAAGATGTCCAAAAACTTGGACGGGTCATTGCTTCTGTTTCGGATATCCACAAAGGTTCTGTAGAAATCGCCAAGGTCAATATTGAAGATGATTTCAAATGCTCTCACCAATTCTTTTATATCACCTAAAACGGCTTTTGAGGCGTGAAGCGCATAGATGAGTTCTACAATATCAATTTTGGACGAGGTGCATTTTAGGTCAAAGTTTCCCTTTAGTTTCAAACTATCGGATTCCATATCCAGTTGCTTTTGTTTCTTTCGTAAAAAAGATACCATTAGACCATAGGCCGTAAATTGTGCGAGTAAAAAATCCTTGGGCGTATTGAACTCGGTATCTTGAAGATAATAGGGCGAAGAGGTATTGGGCATTTTATCAAGCAGTTTGCGGGTAAAATAGAACTCATCAAAATGGGTAGAGCCTAGCTCTATGTATTGCCCGAAGTCCAGATTTCTTAGAAAGAAATCATCGTATTTACAGAACTGTTTTTTGATACCGTCCCGCCTCAACGAAAGGGAATTCTCATTGAAGCTACATTGAAAATTTTGGATTTCCGAATAATAAATAAGTTGCACGAGGGGCAACTGTTTGGTGACCTTGAAAAACAATACTTCTTCATCAATGTTTGCAAAACCCTTTGTGATGACTTCATTGCGCAATTTTGCCAAGCTGGCACGGCTCGCTCTTATAGCTTTAATGGCACGTTGCACCAAACTGGTATCCTCAGACTGTATTCGCTTGAGTGCATTGAGAAAATGGGTAGAGATGGTATGGACGTTCATAGCTCGGCTTGGATTGGGACCAGCTATGGATGATGCAACGATGAACCAACACCCTTGCCTGCCGGTCAATTTAGGATTTCCTCATAATATTGCTTAACTGATTTATTCTTATAATTATGCCATTAAAATATGGCGAATAACCATTTTTCTTATTTATAAAGAACGTAAATTACTACGTGCCAGCACGTAATTTTGTACGTGTTACACTGTGTATTGAGCCAATTAGGCATCAACCTTTCTTTTTCTGAGAAAATTGTGATAAAAACTCTTTTTTACTTTTTACACCTGTTTTTTTGAAGATATTGGATGCGTGCTTCGAGACAGTTCTTTCTGTGATAAACAGTTTTTTACCAATGTTTTTGTAGGTCAATCCATCAAGTATAAAAGTAGTGATTTCAATTTCCCGCCGGGTCAATTTTTCGTAAATTTTTTTATATTCTTCATATCCGTTGGTTTTGTTCTGAAGTGCAAAAATCTCGTACATTCTCGCACGATTTTCTATAATGTAAAGATAGCGTTCAACCTCAATGGTGGTAATGGCGTAAAACCCAATGTTTATCACGGTAAAGGTTATCCATTGATAATCGCCCACTAGCGTACTGATAGGTAACAGAGCGATACTTACTATACTCACAATGGCAAGTTTGTTTCTACGCAGGATGAATGGAGTGGGGTTGGGCGGGTTGGAAATACGTCTATAGAATATCACCAAGAAAATGATGGCAACCACAGATATGGGTATTGTAAATATCAACCGGGCCGAGTTGAGGGAGTCTGTCAAGAAATAGGGCAAAAGGAACAGTACAGCAAAGCCACCGCCTGCCAAGATAGAAAGGTTCTTTATCGATGAATTATATTCCAAAACCTCTATATCATATTCTTTATATAGGTAGTACACCATATAAACGCAAAGTGCGATGGTGATACTATAGGTAATGACATACTGTATGATTATAGGTCCTGGAAAATGCTCAGAGGGCAAAAAACCACCGCTCGTATTATAGAGAATGAACAATACACCTAAATTAAGAAAACGATTAAGGGTACTACACGGTTTTGTGTTTGAATAATAAAATGTGATTGCAACGATAATCGTATCCAATAATAGATAGAAGAAAGTTGTCCAATGTATTGCTGTTCCAAACATTAATATTAATCATCGCTCTGCTCAAATTTGTTGGTTTCCAAATTTTTGGTCACATTATTCCAATCCAATAATTGACCGTTAATTGCGACATATACACCATTTTCCAGAAACTCTAAGGCGCAAATGGCAAACCCTAGATTAAAAGGTGCATCTGTGTTTATGGATGAACCCAATGTAAAAGACCCAACGAGAACGATTGTTTTATTTAGGTCGCGTCTTCCCAAGTATTTAGCGGTAGCTTCCATAGTGAAAGTCCCGTGTGTTATTAAAATTTTAGATGACTTCGATTCTTTTATTTTGGTAGCCACAAGTTCTCGGTCATCATCTGTTATTGCTCTACTATCTTTGTGAAACAAATGCCTTATATCATATTCTAATGTTATATTGGCAGCATCTAAAAAATCACTAATCGATACTTTTGAATTGATGTTTTCTAAATTATCCACAGTATCAATTCCTTCGATAGTGCCATCTGTGGTTAAAATTTCGATTTCCATATTATCAAGATTTAAAATATATTATAAGCACAAGATACTATTGTTCTCATTATCAGACATACTTTAAATCTTAATCCGCAACCCAGTCCTCAACGAGAAACCATTGCTATTGTCTATTTCAAAAATCTCATTGTTCCCACTGTCTAGCAGTTGAACACTTCTATCCAATATATATGCACTCCTCAAATAGAATTCAAAATGTTCTTTAAAGTGAAATTCATATTGAAGACCAGACAAGATGAGCGACATATTAAATCGTTCAGGTTGCTCACCAGTTATTAAAGTGCCTTGTTGGATATTAGAGGTAAATCCATCGAGTTGTGCATATAATTTTAAGCGATGCGCATCTGAAATGTGATATTGAAAATTAGATTTAGGAACACCAAGATTATATGAGAATTTCTCTGTAAACTTTCTATAATAACTTATAAATGGAAGCGGGAACGGAAAACCCCTGTTTTGAGAATAGGAAACGCCTAAAATTAATCTATTAGGTTTTCGCGCAGATGGGTCATTCTTTTTATCATTTATAAAAACGACATCACCAGAAAACACCACATCATCGGTATCTAAGTCACTCGCTCTTAAATTTGAACTCACACCAGGCGTAAATCGCGCACCAAATCGCCATTTTTTGTTAATCTTAAACGTATAGCCTATGTTTAAATCAATAAGCTGAAAGCCGTTAAGCTCTTCTTTGTCAAAAGGTACTTCATTATCGCCAAACGTGATATTGATGTTGCTGTAATCCAGCCCAAGGAATAGATAGGCTTGCTTGTCATTTAGCTTTATAGGGTAGTTAAAAGATGCTCTCGTTCTATTAAACTCAAAATCAGAATCTGTTGCTGGTAAAATGGTGTAATCTAATCGAGCGAGGTCAGCCAGTTGTGCTTGACAGAAATAACTCAAGAAAAATATTCCAGTAAAAATAAATCCTTTGGTGCGTTGCATTATAAGCTTGTTATATGAGTTAAAAAAGGGCTCGCTCTTTTAGTGAAACGAACCCTTCCAACCATCAAAATGAAAAATCTACTTGCTTAAGTGTTTTAAAGTTTTATAGAATTTTCTGTTTGTTTATGTCGTTTAATAAGTTTCAATGGTAAATACATCACCATCTTCAGGTATTTCTACTAATTCATCTATGCCTTTATCTGAAAGGTTCTTCTTTAGGTCCTTACGTTTTACGAAACAGTGATTTAGGGTGTTCATATGTACAGCTAGTATATCTGCATTAGGTGCTTTTTTTTGCACTTCAATGATATCTGCAGGTGTCATTGTAATGGCATCACCTTTTTTGTTTCCTTCAATAAATTGAGCACCTCCTGCATTTAGTACAATGACGTCTGGTGAGTGTTTGGCTAATGCTTGTTCTACTTCGGTGGCCCAACGCGTATCACCTGCGATGTATAGTTTTTTATCTGCTTTCGCGAAAACAAAACCAGAAACATCTCCCATCATTTTGCCCACTTTACCAAAACCGTGTTGTCCACCTGTTATGTGAATGGTCATTCCGCCCCAAGTTGTATGGTCTTCTATGGCAGTAACGTTAGTGAATCCTTGTTTTTCAATTTTGGCTTTATCTGAAGGTTGTACAAAAATTGGTGTGTTTTTAGGAATCATATTTTGAGCCTTTGTGTCCCAATGGTCCAAATGGGTATGGGTTACAAAAACGGCATCTATGCTATTTACAATATTTTTTAACTCAGAAGCATTTACAGGAAGTTCTACCATTGGATTTCTGTAATTGTTCCCTGCGCCATCAAAAGCGGGAAACTCACCCTTATCGGCAAACATTGGGTCTATGAGAATCTTCTTTCCGCCAAAGTTTACAACGAGTGTAGCATTTCTTAAAAGTTGGATGCTTTCTTTAGTGGAATCTTTATATCCCATCTTGGTGCTGTGCAACTTTCCTAAAAATGATTTCATTTTTGCGATAATGGCATCACCTTCTTCTTCAAGTGCAAAATGTCCTGTGTCGTAAATATTATAATCTATGTTTTTAGCATCCTTTTTGTATGCTTCGGCACCAGACTCTGGAAAGAACAAATCGCCTTTACCCCAAACGATAAGAATCGGTGGTTGATACTCTCTGATGAATTTTTGCCATTCTGGATATAGTGCTACATTTTTTCTATAGTCATAAAATAGGTCTATGTTCATATCCTGAATTTTAGGACGTGTCATTCTATAATAATCCATAACCCAATTATCTGGATTGATTTTTTCAGGATTTCGAGTACCGTGCGTGTATTGCCATTTCATTCCTTCTAAGGTAAATGCGCCATAAAGTGGTTTTTTATTTTCTGGTGTATAATTTGCCCACAACTTTTTTACATCTCCCCAGGCCGCACCAAGACCCTCTTCATAGATATTCCCATTTTGTACAATAAGTGAGCTTACTTTGTTAGGATGTTTTGTCGCTATGCGATAACCAATGGGCGCACCATAATCTTGCATCATTAAGCCATAAGAATTTAAGTTGAAGCTTTGCACAAATTCATCCATCACATTGGCAATGTTGTCAAATGTATAATCAAAGGTATCAGGGTCAGGATAATCACTTTCTCCAAAACCAGGATAGTCTGGTGCAATTAGATAGTATTCATCTGAAAGTTCGTCCAGTACTTTTCTATACTGGTGTGACGATGTGGGAAAACCGTGCAATAAGATGAGAGCAGGATTTTTTGGGTTGCCAGCTTCTCGGTAAAAGATATTTAATCCTTTTACCTCTTTCGTTTTGTACAATATGTCGTTATTATTTATTTCGACTATTGGTGAGTCATCTGTTCTTTCTGAATTGGTAAATGCAGAAAGCACGAGTGTTGCACATATAAGTGCTACAATAATTATGTTGTTTGATTTTTTCATTTTGATTATTTTAAAATTTAATTAAATCTATATAGGCCAGTAAGCATCGTGTACTGCTGGCTATCGTTGTCGCTCAGTTCTCCGCTAGAATACATATAGCGTACGCCTACAGTCCATCGATTAGATGAATAGTAACCGCCCACGTGACCGTTTAAAAACAGATTGTTTATAAACTCACTATCTAGAAAGTTGAGGTCTTCTATCTTATCGCCTTGTATGGTGGCGTTAAATCCCGAGAATTTAAGTGCAATACCAGCATCCATATAAAACTCTCTATTTGATTTGTTTGCCAGTAATGAATTTTGAAAAGCAGCGGTTTGAGACAACGGATTAAACTTTCCGAATCTAAAATTGACACCTGGATTTACATAGGCAAAAATGTTACCTAAAGACACATCTGCCACACCATATACATCAAAATTTTTCTTTGCAAATAATGTATGAGCATACACACCTCTAATGTTAAACCCAAATTGATTTTCTATCTGATTACTCCAGTCTAAAACTGGGTCTCCAGATACGTGCTCGTGAAACCAGTTTTGTAAAGCACCAGCTTGTGAGTCTGGTCCTAAAATCCCTAAATCGACACCAAAGCTTAAAAAGGATTTTTTAAATCCATAGGTGACAGCAAATTCTGCATAGCTCCAGCCTGCATAAGGTCTGTCTGTTTCTGTGTCTTCTCTTTCATAATCTGGTGTGTAGGCTTCTATATTAAGGCCTACACTTTGAAAGTAGCCTATCTTTTTTGAAAACCATTTATCTAGAAAAATAGGTTTTTCATTGCGCCATCTAAAAGTGCTATTGATACCGTACGTGTAATATCTGTCAGACTCTGCAGCAATGACTAAAAAATCATTATCTGTTCCTATTTCGACTTCGTATTGATAGTGGTCATCATCGGTTGTAGTCTGTGCAAAACTGCTTACAGTAATAAATAGAGCGATAAAAAGGTAAAATAGTTTCATTGTAATGTGGTTGGTTGTGTGTACGCTTTCGCGAAAGCGTAGTAAGCTATAGTGTATGATGTGTAATTCAAATAAAAAGGCTCGTTCGTGTTTGTAAAACGAGCCTCTTTAATCAAAAAACTAACTATGAAAAAACTACTTTTTTATTAGGCAAGTTGTGCTTCTAGTGGTGCTGCCACAGGAAAATCTACAGGTACTCGCGTAGTGTTGTTAATGTAATTTGAAATAGTCTTGTCACCTACCAATGATATAGTGTCGATTAAGTTTTCTTTAGTCCATCCTGCGTTAAAGAAGTTCTCAAGAACATCAGCATCTGTGTTTCCACGATTTTCCGTGATGTTTTTAGATAATTTGGCTAATGCATCAAGCTTGTTGTCAAAAGACGCTTTTCCTGCTCTTAATTCTAAGATTTGTTCGTCAGTAAAACCGTTCATTTTCCCGATTGCTGTGTGGGCAGACAGGCAGTACTCGCAATTGTTTACTTCGCTTACCGCTAAGTTTACCGCTTCTTTTTCTTTCGCTTTAAGCGATGTCTTGGCGCCTGAAAAATCTAAATAGTTTTTTAAGGCGTTTTCTGAATAGGCATAAGTTGCAAAAAGGTTAGGTACAAAACCTACTTGCTTTTCTAACGTGTCAAAAATGGCTTGATTTGTTGCGTTTACTTCTGCTCTTGTTGGTACATTAAATGTGCTCATAATTTCTATTTTTAAATTATTATTAATTATTGTTTTTGATGGTACAAAGATGCGACGAGATACAAGCCTCTGAAATACACCTATTTCCTAACAGATTGTATATTTTTCCCAACCTGTACCTTTTTATAAAGAAAAGGCTCGGTCTCAACTAAAAAGTCCAGACCGCACCAAGGGCGTTTCCGTTAAAAGTGAGACTTAGCGAGCCTGACTTAGATTTTTTGTCATTGTATTTTTCATCATATTTTCTGTCCAGATAAATGTCGATAGCTTCTACAATGAAAAAACTCATTGCCCAGCTTAAAAACACATCACTTGCCCAATGCGCATTGTCATATATTCTAGATATGCCTGGGATAAGACCTATGGTATATATAGGTGCTTTAACCCACCAACTGTCAAATTGCTTTGCAATAACGTGGGCATTTGTAAATGTTAGTACTGCGTGACCTGAAGGGAAAGACCGGTATCTAGAATTACCACCAAAAGGTCTAAAATGATGATTTCCCAGCTCAGCACCTGGTCGTGCTCTTCCTACGGCAGATTTTGACAGCTGCTGCAAGAATCCTGTGGCGGTTGCAGATGATATGAGTAAAACGCCTGTGCGTCTTAGTTTTTCATTTCTTGTAAATAGTCCTGTTAAATAAACCGCACCTGTAAATCCATAATTGTTTTGTGGACTACCAGCATACCAACCGTAGTCTAATAATAGGTCAGGAACATCATCTCTATGACTTCTAAATTCTCTGGTAATATTTTCATCTACCGTAGCAAGTCCAAATGTGGTGGCTGCCACACCACCAAGGATTAAAAAATCATTTCCCTTCCAGTAAAGCGGTCGGGAATAGGCATAGCCAGTTCCTTTAAAAACGTTGCCCATATCATAGGTAAAATCTTGCCATAAGGTTCTTTTACTATCTGTAAAATCATTTTGGTCTTGGGCTTTTACGGTGGTTAACATTGTAAAAAGTATCACTAAAATGCTAATAACAACGCGTCGCGTGTGTACGGCTTGTGTACTATGATATACGGAAGGCTTCATTTTTTTTGGTATCGCTAATTTGATAGTATCTCGTCAAACAATTAATTAGACAGGATGTTTAGTTATACCCAAGTATCCAAATGCAATGCCATTGATAAAATAGTCTTTAAGTAATTAATAATCAATACTATAAAATTATATTAATAAGAGCAGTAACTACAATATGTTGTAACTCTACAAATTATAGTAAAAAGAAGATGATGATTTAATCGAAGAGTTTGGTCTTTTCAATCCCAAGCTTTTTAATTTTAAAGTCAAGTGTATTGGGATGCACTTTAAGCAAAGTTGCAGCACCATCTTTGCCTCGTATTTTACCTTTGCAATAGGTAAGCGCATTGATGATGGCCTTGCGCTCTATTTCTTCTAGTGTAAAGACCTCGTTGGTTCCTGAAGTCATATCAAAATTTACATTCCCATTTTCAGAAAATTCAACTTGTGCGATGTCTATCTCGTCGGTATCTGCGAGTACAACGGCTCTTTCCATCATATGCTGCAACTCACGCACATTACCAGGCCACGAGTAGTTGAGCAATCGTTTTTTACAAGCTTTAGACAGACCTTTAAAGAACCTGCCCACTTTTTTAGCGTATCTATCCAGAAAGAATTGGGCTAGTGGTATGATATCTTCTTTACGTTCTCTAAGCGCTGGCAGGTGAATGGGAAAAATATTTAATCTAAAATACAAATCTGCCCTAAACGTACCATCTTCTACCATTTTGCTCAAATCTCTATTGGTGGCTGCAATAAAACGCACATCTATCGCTACGGTTTCTGTGGCGCCTACACTTTCTACCTCTTTTTCCTGAAGACTGCGTAATAATTTGGCTTGTGCTTTGAGTGGTAATTCGCCTATTTCGTCCAGAAACAAAGAGCTCATATCTGCACTTCTAAATTTTCCCATACGCTTTTCGGTAGCACCAGTAAAACTGCCTTTTTCGTGGCCAAAGAGTTCTGATTCGGCTAAGTTTTCTGGGATGGCGGCACAATTAAGGATAATCATAGATTTTTTGTTACGCAAAGACATTTGGTGAATGTACTTTGCAAATACCTCTTTTCCTGTGCCTGTTTCGCCCGTAAGTAGTACCGTAACATCTGTGGAGGCAACTTTGTTTGCAAATGATAACGCTTTCGCGAAAGCTTCTGACTTCCCAACAATATTAAAAGAATCTGGTACTATATTCGGAATACGTTTAGATATTGGCGCAGACGTGTCCGTTTCTAACGATTGGGACAATGCCGAAGTTAAGCTGAAATTTTCAAGCTCAAGACTATCTATATGATACGACCACAAACCTTTTATAGCATCTGCACCCAATATGCTGGAAGACATCTCTGGAAGATTTGCAAGTGCGATATACGGAATGTTGAATTTTTTATTTAAACGCGCCAGTAACTGCAAATGGCTAGGCTCATTTGCTAGCTCAAGGTCTAGGGCGATAAAATCTGGTTTTTCAGATTTTAACTTTGCTTCAATACTGTTTTTATCTTTTGTGATACCAGTAATACCGTAACCAGCCAGCGTCATTTGGCGAGCCAATTTTTTGGCCTCATCGGTTCTATGTGATATAACCAGTACCTTTTTACTCATTTGTGTGTTACTACAGTGCTACAGACCATCGTTAATCAACGTGGTTATCAATACATATAAGTCTATAAACGTGCCAAAATACAAATTTCACAAGGGCATATTAGCGAAAGTCAATCATACTGTACGATGTGGGCATAATATTTTTCTAAGGCAAATAAACCATTAAATATAAAACTATGATATTTCGTGTTTATTTGAATTGTAAAAGTGATATATCGTATAGTTAAGTATTATTTTATCAAAGATTTCATTACTTTTATACCAAAAGAAGTCTTATGAAAACAAGCACGGCATTACAGGATATTTTACTGCATATAAGCAAAGCGGTCATCAACATACGCAGTCTTGAAGATTTCCATACAACGATAATGAACGACATTGGGCCACACATCCTTTTTGACGATGCGGTCTTGGTGTTGTTTTCTGAAGATAAAACTAGACTCGAAATTGTTATAACGATGGCACCACAAGAAAGAAAAGACCATCCTAAATTCAATGAAAGTGTTTATCATCAGTTAGAGATTGCCAATTCGCCTTTCGAAGCTATTTTAAAAAGCGACGATATTGCTTTGTTTTCATTAACCGATTGGTTAAAAAATTATCCTACCTATCCAGGTATAGTGTTAATGAAAGACACGAACCTCAATCATACTATTAGCATACAATTGAAAAATGTAAACGGTGTTTTCGCATCATTGCTATTCCACTTTGAAAAAAAACCATCGCAACCTGTTGCTGGCGATTTTTACCACGGTATCAAAGACCAACTGGCAATGGCGCTAAGTAATATCCTCGCCAACGAAGAAATAGCCCAAGAAAAACATTTTGCCGAAACCCTTTTGAGCATAAGCGAAGCCTTGGTCAATATCCGTAATCGAGAAGATTTGTATAAAACGATAAGGACACAAATTTATCCGATTATCAATTTTGACGATGCTGTGGTAATACGCTTTGACGAAGATTTAAAAAAGCATACCTATATACTAACAATGTCCGATGAAAACCGCCAAAATCATCCCTTATATAAGAAAATCGTAAATAAATATCACAACATAGCAAATACCCCAGGTTATGATGTTTTAAATGGAGAAGATTTTCGTTGGTACACCTTGGAATATTGGTTGAAAAAGTATCCTGACTATGCTGGATTGCTATTAATGAAAGACACAGAACTCAAGCATACAGTTGTTTTACAGTTGAAAAAATACGGTAAAGTATTCGGTGGTTTACTTTTTCATTTTAAGGACATACAAGATGTGGTTAATGACCCCAGGAAAAAATATTATTCAAACATAGCAAATCAAATATCCGTTACGGTTAATAATATTATTGCCAACGAAGAAATAGTCCAAGAAAAACAATTTGCCGAAACCCTTTTGAGCATTAGTGAGGCTACTACAAACATACGCGATAGATACGACCTCTACACCACCATTATGGATAAGCTTAGACCCATTGTGCATTTTGATGATGCTGTGGCGATTGTATTATCAGATGATGGTGCCCAGTACAACCACTTACTTACAGTATCATCTCAACAAACAAAAAGCCATCCCAATTATAGTAAATTAGTCAATAATTATTTGCCCTTGGTTGGCAGTCCTATTGAGACGATGTTTCAACAAGAGGACGCGGTGCGCAACTATGACCTCTATAGAGATTGGTTAAAAGAATACCCAAATTATCCAGGATTTGTATTGATGAAGGATGTTGGTTTGCACCATACGACCATCCTTAAATTAATGAATGGCGGTACGGTATTCGGCTTATTGCTTTTTCATTTTGAAACACCACAACCCAAAGATGATGATAGATGGAAGCTCTACCCAAACATTGCAGACCAGCTATCCATCGCCATAAGCAACGTGATTACCAATGAAAAAGTACTGGACGAAAAACAGCAAAAAGAGACGCTGCTAAAAATAAGCGAGGCAGCCACAAAAATTAGAGACCGTGAGACCTTGTACCACACCATAATGATGCAAATAAAACCTATTGTTAACTATGATGATGCGGTCGCCATTATTTTATCAGATGATAAAACCACGTTTCAGCATATATTAACGATGTCGCCAGATGAACGTAAAGACCATCCGTTGTACGATACTGTAGTGCATAAACCTATTGGGTTAAAGAATACACCTATATCTCAAATATTAAAGGGATTAGATTTTCAGCAATATGAAGTCGACCAATTGCTCGAAGAATATCCTCATTTTGAAGGCTTACATTTAATGAAGGACACAGGACTTAATTATTCTGTCGTCCTCAAATTGAAAAATGGAGATGAAGTGTATGGTATAATCTTATTTCATTTTAAGGAACAACAGGATATGTCCTCTAGCGTAGTTCGTTTATACCCTAACATTGCAGACCAGCTTTCGGTAGCGATAAGTAATTTGTTGGCCAATGAAGAAATACAGCGACTTAATGAAAAACTGACCCAAGAAAACGAATATCTAGAAGAAGAGATAAAAACCAGTTATAATTTTACTAATATAATAGGCGCTAGTGAGCCTATGCAGCAGGTATTCCAGATGGTTGAGCAAGTGGCATCTAGCAGCAGTACCGTAATAGTTCTAGGAGAAACAGGTACTGGGAAAGAGCTTATTGCTCGAGCCATACACGACAGGTCGCCACGCAATAAGCGACCGCTTATTAAAATAAACTGCGCCACATTGCCAGCGCAATTATTAGAGTCAGAATTGTTTGGGCACGAAAAAGGCAGTTTTACAGGAGCTACAGAGCGTCGCATTGGTAAGTTTGAGCTGGCGCACCAAGGCACTATTTTTTTAGATGAAATAGGAGAACTACCTTTAGAATTGCAGTCTAAATTACTACGAGTACTGCAAGAGCGTGAGATAGAACGTTTGGGCGGAAGCAAAGTAATAGCGGTAGACACACGTATTATTACTGCCACAAATCGTAATCTGGAAAAAGAAGTACAAGACGGAAACTTTAGAGCAGACCTGTTTTTTAGGCTGAATGTATTTCCTATCATCCTACCACCATTACGCAATCGCGTAGAAGATATTCCTGCACTGGCAGAATATTTTTTAGAGCGTTTTAGTAAACGATTCGGTAAGAAATTTAAAGGGATTGCAAAAGAAACCATTCGACAGATGAAAGCTTATCAATGGCCAGGAAATGTAAGGGAACTAGAACACCTTATTGAGCGTGCAATGATTATAGCAGATGGCGGACTTTTAAAAGTAAACCTAGCACAACTTAACCCAAAGGCTGATAATGAGCATTTAAAAGCAACGCAAGGTTTTAGCCCTAAAACCATAAAGGATAATGAACGCGCACTCATTATTGCCACGTTAAAGCATTGTGGCGGTCGCGTACGTGGTAAAGATGGCGCAGCGCAATTGCTCGATATTAATCCATCAACTCTAGAATCCAGAATGCGCAAGCTGGGTATAAAGAAAACATTCACTACTTAATCTTAAAAATAGTATTACTATCACATTATAGATGTACTTTTTTAGTAATGTTACAATATGCTGTGTTTCTTTAAAAGGCGAAAAATTTCAAAATACTGAAAATAAGATAGTTGCAATTTGGTACAGTTTTACAATGTAGATTGTAAACACGACCAATTATGAATACACAAGAGTATGTAATTAACGCAGAGAAATGGATGGACAATTATTATAAATTCCTGTTTAATTATACGAGAGCAAGAGTTAGCAATACGTTAGATGTAGAAGAAATAATTTCAGATACATTTTTTGCAGCCTTAAAGGCGAAAGACAATTTTCAACAAAAATCAACCGAGCGCACTTGGCTTGTGGCCATCCTCAAGCACAAAATCATAGATTATTACCGCAGAGAAGCTTCGCACAAAGGTAGGATGAGAAAATATACAATGTCTCACGAAGAATATCAAGAGACCTATCATCATACCACCGCAATTACCGAAAGTGAATCGTCTACACTTTCTGACATACATCTTGAAACCTTGGAAAACGTGCTTGAAGAAAGTCTTGCTCACATTCCACAAAGTCAATCTAATGTCGTTAAGCTACGCGTGTACGAAGCGTTGAGTACCGAGGAAATATGCGATAGACTGGATATTTCAAAAAACAACGCTTGGGTCTTAATGAGCAGAGCGAGAAAATCCTTAGCGACGCATTTAACCAAATATGATTATGCGGTTTAGAAATAAATCACAGATAGCATACATTTTCAATGCTATCGAAATTTAAATGTTATGAGCACTTTAAAATTCAGAAAAATAAATCAATACATAGGCATCGAGCTTGAGGAGTACGATGATATTACCGTATTAGATACACCTACTATTAATACGATAAAACAGCTCGTAAGAACTTATAGCGTTGTGGTTATTAAAGGCAAGCGCAAATGGACAGGGGCTGAACAAATGGCTTTAACGGATGCGTTAGGAAAATTAGAATTACCTGTAGTATATTCCATTCCACCAGCTCAAGTTGAAGAGCGCAAGAGCGATGCAAAAGTCACCAAAGGTTCTGGAGTATTTTGGCATTCTGATAATTCTTATCACGAGCGTCCGTCACATATAAGCGTATTTCAAATGGTAGAAATACCCAAATCTGGTACAGTAACTTCATTCGCATCTCTCATAAACCTTAGCACAAATCTGCCTGAAAAAGATAGGAAACTATGGCGAGATTATGCTGTGGTCTATCGTGATAATGTGGTGCATCCCTTATTGTGGAAACATCCATTTAATGGGCAGAACACTATTTATTTTGACATCGGTTTTTCTACAGATATTTTAAACCATTGCGATGGTGGCAATAAATTACCTATGAAGGAAAGTAACCAAATCTTTAACTACATAAACAACCGACTCTCAGATGAGGCTTCCATACTGAAACACCAATGGGAAGAGGGCGACATCGTCATCTTAGACAACTATGCGGTGGCACACCGAGCCGATATTTTACTGGAAAATGAAAAACGCACCTTGCTTCGTATGACCACGGAAGGCATTTACTTTTAGAACTGAAAATTATAAAGTTTAAAAATTGAATTTTTCAATTCACAGAAAACCTATTATCTTGAGAATTCAAATACGAAATGATGAAAAACACCTATTACATAAGTGCCATTTTAATGATTATACTTTCTATAGCCATTACCTACTTAGGACTACAGCGCGAGCAAATATTTAATCCACCTGTGGTGACTGGTGTAGGTTTTTCGGTAATTGCAATCGTATTTATACAGAGTGCCAGAAAAGGCAATAACGGTTAAGTCTTCAGGTATTATTTCTGAATAATAAGATAAACGCATCGGTATAGAGCGCAACGGATTTTCCTATTTGTAATGCTTTTTTATTGATTAGGAATTATGATTTCATAAGCTACACCATCGTTATGCTGTATCGATAATCTTCCGTCTAGCTGGTCCACTAAGCCACGTACCATCATTATCCCAAAGCTACCGTTTTCGGTGGTTTCTTTTTCAAACCCTATACCGTTATCTTTTATTTTTAACAATAGTGCATCTTGGTTTTCCGCTTTCGCGAAAGCAATATCAATCTCATTGCCATCTTTCTTTTTAAAGGCATATTTTATGGCATTGGTCAAAAGTTCGTTCACAATAAGTCCCAAGGGAACACCGATGCTCAAGGGTACTTTTATGTCTTCAAATTTATGGTGTATGGCAACCTTAAATTCGTCTATAATGGTGTAAGATTCCTTGATGTTTGTAATCAAGTTTGCGAAGTAGGACGAAGCAAGAATCTCGCCGGCACCTTTTTCTTTACTCGCATACAAGTCCTGATGAATGAGCGCCATAGTCTTTATTTTATTCTGACTTTCCATCAAAATATCATTCACTTCATTATGTGCCAGTTTATTCTTTTTTGACGATGATGAGAGTAAGGTCATAATAATTTGCAGATTGTTTTTTACCCTATGGTGCATCTCTTGAGTTAAGAGTTCGTTCTCGCGATTACGTGCTTCTAGTTCCTTTTTTTGCTCATCAATAATGCGCAAGGCCTTCTGTTTTGTATAAAATTTGTAATAAAATAATCCACCTAACACCAGTAACAAAAACCCTATGAACGAGAGTTTTAAAACGTTGTCTTTTTCTTTTTCTATTTGTAACTGTTGCACCTCATTATTAGCTGCCAGTAATTTTATTTTTTCATCTTTTTGCGTGGCTCGGTACTGTAATTCCAGATTAGCTATTTTTTGTTGTGCTTTTTTATTGTCTAAGCTATCCTTGAGCTTAAAATGAGCCATCTGATTTTCGAAGGTGCTTTTATTATATCTATTTTGAAGCGTATCTATAGTTATTAAAGCTTCATAAACGGTGATGCGTTCGTTAGGATTGGTTTTATAAAGCTCTTTTGAGTACAATTTTTTCGAATCGTTCAACATCTTTTGAGCAGTCGCAACTTTATTTTGCTTCATTAATACCTCGCCCAGACTTACGTAGGCATTTGCAATCACAAAATTGTTTTGGGTCTCTTTCCCATACTCAAGAATGCGGTTAAAGTTTGTGTAAGCACAATCGTAGTCCTTCAATTTCATACAATTATAACCCAAACGAGAGGCAATAAAAGGTTTGTAGGGTGCATAAGGTTTATTATCCTTAATAAGTTCGTATGCTTTTAAATTATAATTTTTAGCCTGCGGGATGCTATCCAGTTTATCATACATAGTTCCAATATTGATTAAAAGCTGGACTTCTTTGAGTAAAATATTAGTCTTGTCTGTATAGTCAAGTGCATCCTTAAAATAAGTTAATCCTTTCTCATAATTTTTACTCAACTCATAAGTTTCGGCAAGCTTGGTATTGATTTCCTGCTTGCGTATGTCCAGTACTTTTGGATTATCAAGATGGTCTATCAATGGTAATAACACCGCTATGGAAGCCTCATATTCTTCCAGGCTTTTATAAATATAACTTTGTGTAATTGCAATTTCAATCTGTTTATTTACAGGTGTATTACTGCCATCGCCACTTATGGCTAAGGTTTGTAACCCATATTTTTTTGCTTCAATAAAGTTTTTAATCGTGGCATAATATTTAGTCATTCCTATAAGGCCATTGCGCATTAGCGAAGTGTCCTTTATAGTGAGCGCCATTTGATAGGCTAAACTATCGCGTTTAAAGCCTTCATCATTTTTCTTTTGAGCTCGGTCAACTTTGGCTAGTAGAATTTGAGACCGTATAGTGCCCTTGGTATAATTTCTAGTTTCAGAATACTGAAGCATCTCATTACCGTAGTAAGCAGCGCTATCAATTTCTTTGGGAAAGTATGTTTTTATTAAATTAAGGTAGGTTGCTATTTTTACAGAGTCTTCTACTTTTAAAGTGAGTGCTTGTTTTAAACTATCACGCACCTGTTTTTTTTGAGAAAAAGCTATGGATGTGCTTAGTAGAGCAAACAGGAAAATAATAGTTGAACGTTTTTTCATTATGAAAACAAGGTAGCTTTATTGATATTTAATTTTTTAATCTTAAAATCCAGCGTATTGGGATGTAGTTTTAGAATTTCGGCAGCACCATCTTTACCACGCACTTTACCGTTGCAGTACTTTAAGGTCTCGATGATTTGCTCTCGCTCTATTTCTTCAAGTGATTTTAATTGAAATTCTTTTATACCTGGTATTTCAGTGGAATTATTAGTATCCAGCTGTACATCTAAAGTGTCTCCTTCATTTAGTAATATAGAACGTTCTACAACGTGCTGTAATTCCCTCACATTACCAGGCCAGTTGTACTGTAACAATTGTTTTCCTGAAATTTTAGATAAAGGAAGATGGTCTTTATTAAAACGTGAACAGGCTTGGGCTATAAAATGGGTTGCCAAAGGAATAATATCTTCTTTACGTTCCCTAAGTGGCGCAATTTGAATAGGGAACGTGCTAAGTCTAAAATACAAATCTGCCCTAAACGTCCCTTCTTTTACACAATGCGGTAAGTCCTTATTTGTCGCAGCAATAACACGTACATCAATTTTTTTCTGAATAGAACTACCTACAGATTCAATTTCTTTTTCTTGAAGGGTTCGCAATAACTTGGATTGACTTGTTAACGGTAACTCACCTATTTCATCAAGAAAAATAGTACCGCCATTAGCTTGTTCAAATTTGCCGATGCGTTTCTCTGTCGCGCCAGTAAAACTTCCTTTTTCGTGACCAAATAATACCGATTCAATAAGCTCAGAAGGCAATGCAGCACAGTTTACCTTCACAAGCTTCTTCTGGTTTTTAGTCGAATTGTCAAAAATAGCTTGCATAAACACCTCTTTACCAGCACCGGTCTCGCCAGCTAATAGTACGGTAACATTAGTAGGTGCTACGAGTTCTACCTTTTTTAAGGCTTCGAGAAATTTAGGACTGTTGCCTATAACGGCTTTATTGAGCTTAGTAGTTGTTTTTATTTTATGAGACGTTGGTTTATTAGTAGCATTTAAACTGGCATTGGCCATTTGTAAAGCGACACGTATATCACGTTCATCAAAGGGCTTTAAAATATATCCCAGCGGTTGCGTACGGTTCATTTCTTCAACGATGGCTTTATCTGAGTATGATGTAATAAACAGATGTTTGATGCCATATTTTTCTTGTAGTATTTTGGCAAGTTCAATACCATTTCTATTCCCTATAATATTTATGTCTAGTAAAGCTAAGTCTGGTGTTTCAGTCTTTACAGCAAGTAGTGCCTCATCTGCAGATTTTGCTACCGCCGTCACCGCATAACCTAGTTGGGTAACAATACTTCTTATTTCATTTGCGATTAAGAATTCATCTTCTACAATGAGTAATTTTTTAGACATTCTTTGATTTTATATAGCTCAAAATAACACAATTTTTAGATTTCGTTGATTTAGCGACCATAAACGTGCCAAACGACTCTTATTTGTATGTAGTTAGAATTCAGTCTTTTATTGGTAATTCATATATAGGAAACCCTAATATTTTGTACACCTACAATATATGGGATGTAACTTTTACTAGGATGAGCTTCATTACACTTCATTTTTTCTGAAAATTCCAACACATTCTTAATCCTCTCATTAACACAATATTGTGAAACCCACAAGATACTGTGTATTTAGACAAGCATTATATTTTTTAATGGATTGATAATCAGATAAATAGGGTGTTGGCATAACAATGGAATGTTCAATTTCAAATTATTCAGATATGCAACATCACATCATTTGCCCAAAAACCGGAGGACTATTCTTTCTCTCAGACTTTAAGAACAAAGATTATGAGGGCTTGCTCACATCAAGTGCGCTCTATAAGATTATTTACAATCGTGGTAATGCGGTAAAGATATATGTTGACCATAAATTGATAACGCTTAAAAAGGATGAGGTGCTGTTCTGTAAACCGCTCAATACCGTTCAGGTTTCAAAACCTCACGATACGGTAAATGTGGTAGCATATAACAAGGATTTTTACAAACTATCTAATGCGGCCGAAGAAGCAAGCTTTTATTGGTTCTGGTATTTTGGCGTAAACCATCCGCACATCTTTCAACTTTCTGAAGTGGAGCAAGGTTTCTTCCAGATGATGTATGAATGTATGGAACGTGAGTTCAATCAGTATAACGGCTGTATTGAAACGGTAAGAGATGTACTCAAAAGGGTGATGGCTGTCTCGATAATGCGTGTGGAAGATAGTCCCATTGTTCCATCAATAGGTGAAACGCAATTGCACATCATTAAAAAATTTAGTCTTCTTATTGAAGAACATTTCAGAAAAAAAATAGCGTTTACAGACATCCCTAAGTTGCTCAAGCGCAATCCTTCTTATGTAAGCAAATTGCTTACAAAGTACTTTGGCAAACGAGCAGTAAAGACCGCCAAAGAAAAATTCATACTGGAATCTAAGCAAGCAGGCGCACGTATCGAGAAGCGTATGGAAATTCAATATCCATCACGCCTCAATACACTCTCAGAAGCCGAACATCAAATACAGTAATACCTTATAGCTATGAAAAACAGACTTAAACATATAGCCTTTCTCATTACATCAGGAGTTCAGCTCGTAAGCGTGATTGTTTTTTATGTGTGGGAAATTTATTTGGCAAACGCTTTACCGTTGCGCTCTCCTGATGGTCGTGAATCTCGCAAGCTCGATTTCGCGAAAGCAAAAAAAGAACCCATTGCAAAAGAATTAAACTAACCTTAGAACCTAAGAAAATGTCTAAAAACACATTGCAAATATTCTTGCTATTGCTCAAAAATGGCAAGTGGTGCAAAATTCTCAAGGAATACTATCGGCCTAACACGTGCATAGAATGTAAAGATGATGATTGTAATGATGAGAAAGACATTACCTGGTTGATGCAACGTTTAGCGTCTTCAGAAGGATTGTTGCAACATACAGTAGATAAAATTAAAGTGATAGAAAATAGACTGTCATTTACTATTTATACCGTATCGAGAGACATTAATAATCAAATTGATATGGAAGAACATAAAATAACAAGCTTTTGGAAAAATAATAAAATTCAAAAACACAAGCATAGTTTGTCAAACTACTAAAAAAAATGAAAATGAATACAACAGAACAAGCACAACAAGGAAAAGCGGAAGCACAGTTGCCAGTAACAGGGTTTGAAATTGATGCAACTACCGCAATGGTCATTACAGACCCTCAAAATGATTTTTTAAGTGAAAATGGAGTGGCTTGGGCTGCAGTAGGCGAAAGTGTAGTAGAGAACAATACCATCGAAAATCTCAAAACTTTATTTATGCTGGGTGCAAAAAAAAACATTCACATTTTTGTCTCACCACACTACTATTACGAGCACGACCATAAGTGGAAATTTGAAGGTGCACTCGAAAAATTGATGCACGCCATTACAATGTTCGATAGAGGAGACCAACTAAATACTAAAGGCTTTGAAGGTTCAGGAGCAGATTGGTTGCCCGAGTACAAAGAATACATCTCAAATAAAGATAATGTTACCGTAGTTGGGCCGCATAAAGTTTTTGGGCCAGAGACTAATGATTTGGTTTTACAATTACGTAAACAAAAAATAGACAAGGTAATACTGGCAGGAATGTCTGGTAATCTCTGTGTAGAATCTCATATGCGAGAATTGCTAGAAACTGGTTTTGAAGTTGCAGTAGTTGGAGATGCAACTGCTTCCGCAAAACTACCCAATCTTAACGGAGACCAAGCGGCACAAACTAATTTTATGATGATGGCGAGCCACGTTTATACAACAGCGAAACTTAAAGAACTTTTAAACAGCTAAACCTAACACTAAAAACCTAACCCAATGAAAAAAGTAATAGTATTTATAATGTGTGGCTTATTTCTCGTATCCTGTAATAACAGTTCGGGATACGAAGAAGTCACCTATTTCACTGTGAATGGCGATGAGCTACAACGTCCCACAGATTATCGGAAATGGGTATTTGTAGGAACGCCTACCACACCTAATGATATGAATAATGGCGAAGCTGCCTTTCCAGAATTTCATAATGTGTACATCGATCCACAAAGTTACCAAGAGTGGAAAGAAACAGGAAAATGGCGAGAAGGCACCATACTGGTAAAAGAATTAGTAAGTGTAGGTAGCAAAGCTGCTGCGAGTGGCAACGGTTATTTCATGGGCGATTTTATTGGACTGGAAGCAACGATAAAAAGTAAAAAACATTTTCCAGATGAGCCAGGAAATTGGGCGTATTTCAGCTTTACAAATCCTGAAGGGAAAGAGCTTAAAAATACGGCTTCGGCTTTTGGTACTAATGATTGTAATGCCTGTCACGCGGCAAATGCTAAAGATGATTTTGTGTTCACACAGTATTATCCAGTTTTAAGAGCGGCGAAAGGTATAGGCGCAGACGTCATACCAGAAAATAGTGGGAAACGTGAAGGAACTAAAAAAGTAGTAGGCGTTTGGGACCCAGCAGCACCAACGCCAGAAGGACTGGACACAGAAATACCGCTGGCTAAAGAAAGCTTGTTTGCCTACCTGCAATCTGGCGCTTACAAAAAGTTTAAAACCCAAGAGAAAGAAATGCACCCATCGCAAGGACCACACACGCAAATAGGATTGCCCGTAAGAGTTTTTATGAATGACGCTATAGCCACATCACTTGCCGAAAACAGAGACGAGCATCCGCTGGGAGCGAGTATAGTTAAGGAGATGTTTAATGACAAAGGAGAACTCGCAGGCTGGGCAGTTATGGTGAAAACGCAAGACGAAACCGAAAAAGGGTTGGGTTGGTTCTGGTATGAAGTAACTAGTACAACAGACTCAAATGCGCTGGCAGCAATGGGTAATGGTGTGCAAGGATGCATAAGTTGTCATCATACTGGCGGGCGAGACTTGGTAAGAACGCAATTTCCTTTTAATAACTAACCATATCAATAATAAATAATTTAAAATCAAATAATTATGAAGACAATAGTATCAAAAGTAATAGCAATTATACTTATTTCTCTCAGTTTTTCCTGTGGAGAAAAAGACAATTATGAAAAAGTAACTTACTTCACAATGCAAGGCGATGAGCTTAAACGCCCTACAGATTACAGAAGTTGGGTGTTTGTAGGTGCACCACTTACACCTAACGATATGAATAATGGTAAAGCAGCTTTTCCAGAATTTCATAATGTATATATAGACCCACAAAGTTATGATGAGTACAAAGCTACAGGCAAATGGCGTGATGGTACTATTCTCGTTAAAGAGTTAGTAAGCGTAGGAAGCAAGGCAGCAGCAAGTGGCAATGGCTACTTTATGGGAGACTATATAGGATTAGAAGCCACTATTAAAAGTAGCAAGCACTTTCCAGATGAGCCTGGCAATTGGGCTTACTTCAGTTTTACAACGCCACCTGACGAAGATTTGAAGAATATGGCCACACCATTTGCCACAAATATGTGTAATAGCTGTCACGCTACAAGTGCAAAAGATGATTTTGTGTTCACTCAATATTACCCTGTATTGAGAGCTGCCAAAGGTGTAGGAGCAGAAATGGTTCCTGAAAATACATCTGCCAGATAGCAGATGGATATTGGTTTTATTGGTTAATAGTGAGAAGATGGGGTTGTGTTATACGCCCCATTTTTTATCTAAGGGAAAAATGTATAAGTATATCGGAAATACCAGTATTTCAGAAGCCTCATATCCAGAGTAGTTTTACAGTAAATAAAAATAAGAGCATTATGGACTATACAAATGACACCTCGGGAATAATGGATAAAGTACTCTACGGACTTTCAGGAGATACAATGTTGCTATCTGATAAATTCAGAATAGCAAGTTTTTTGGAGACTACAAAACATACATTAAATAAAATCAATAAACCATCAAAAACACAAGCATAATGAAGATTGCAATTAATGGAATGGGACGCATCGGGAGAGCTGCGCTCAAAGTAATTTTAGAAAACAAAGAATTAGAACTCGTAGCGGTAAATGATATTATTGATATCGAAAATGTAGCTTATCTATTAAACTACGATACCGTGTACGGAAATTATGAACACAAAGTTACACATACCAATACGTCACTTGAAATAAACGGAAAAACCATTCCCTTTTACAGCGAACGCAATCCAGAAGAATTGCCTTGGGAGGAATACAAAGTCGATTTGGTTATAGAAAGTACAGGAGTATTTACAGGCTACGAGGATGCAGAAAGACATATCAAAGCGGGAGCAAAAACAGTCATCATCTCAGCACCTACAAAAAGCGTCGAAGCACCAACAGTTGTTCACGGTGTAAATACAAAGGCAGGACATACCTCAGTATTTTCTTGTGCCAGCTGTACGACAAATAATATAAGTCCTATTGTTGAAATTTTAGGAAGACGTTTTGGCGTTAAAAAAGCCATAATAACAACCGTACACGCTTACACTGCATCACAAACAGCAGTAGATGGACCTAATAAAAAGAATTTTAGAATGGGTCGTGCAGGTGCAGCAAATATTATCCCAACCACAACAGGAGCTGCAATTGCCACTACTAAGGCATTACCAGAATATGAAGGGAAATTTGATGGTGTGGCCATTAGAGTGCCTATTCCTGTGGGTTCATTGTCAGATATGACTTTTGTAATGGAGAAAAATGTAACGGTTCAAGAGGTTAATGAAATCCTGCAAGAAGAAGCAAAAACAGACCGCTACAAAGATGTCATAGATACGACCTACGACCCAATTGTATCGTCAGATATTGTAAAAAGTCCTTTTGCCTCAACGGTAGATTTAAGTATGACGCGTGTGGTAGATGGTGATTTATTAAAAGTAATGACTTGGTATGATAATGAATGGGGTTTTACCAATCAAATGGTGCGTCAGATAATTGATATCAAGAATAACAAATAAATCAAACGATTATGAATTGGAATACAATTATAGAGTACATCAAGCACGGAAACCCAGAACCCAATCGTCGTGTAGACAAAACAGATGATGAGTGGCGAGCACAGCTCACACCAGAGCAATATAGAATTACAAGACAACAGGGAACAGAACGTGCGCATACAGGAGCATTATGTAGCATTTTTGAAGACGGAAAGTATAGTTGTGTTAATTGTAAAACACCTCTTTTTGATTCTTTTGGGAAATTCAATTCAAGTTCAGGCTGGCCAAGTTTTACAGAGCCAGTCGAGCAAAACGCAATAAAGTATATCAAGGATAAATCCCACGGAATGTTACGAGTAGAAACTGTATGCAATACCTGCGATGCACATTTAGGGCACGTTTTTCCTGATGGTCCAGGAGAAACAGGATTGCGTTTCTGTATCAATTCTGAAGCGATAGTATTAGAAAAAGCAAGTGATAAAAAACTTGCTAAGAAGAAAAGACCGCGTATTGCCAAGCAAATCAAGAAAGCCAATACTCTTTAATTAGTAGCGTAGTAAAATGAAAAACACAACATATAAAACAGCAATTTTTGGAGGAGGATGCTTTTGGTGTACCGAGGCTTTTTTTCAAGAAGTAAAAGGTGTCATCAATGTTACTTCTGGTTACAGCGGTGGAAATTCTGAAGAAGAACCAACCTACCAAGCAGTATCCTTAGGAATGACTGGTCACGCAGAGGTTGTACACATTACCTACAACCCAGAAATTGTGACTTATGAAGAATTGCTTGTCATTTTTATGATCACGCATAATCCAACATTATTAAACCGCCAAGGTGCAGACATTGGAACCCAATATCACTCTGTAGTGTTTTATGAAACACCTCGCGAAAAGCAAATTATAGATATTGTCTTTAAAGAATTACAACCCTTTTTTGACAAGCCTATAGTTACAGAAGTCAGCCCAAGAAAGACCTTTTTTAAGGCAGACGAAAAGCATCAAGATTACTATAAAAACAACCCAGAGTATCGCTATTGCACCGCAGTCATAGAGCCTAAGCTGTCTAAGTTTAGAAAACAATATGCAGAGATGCTCGCACAAAAACCAGCATAACACAATGAAAACCACCATCAAAATCATCATTTTTCTGCTCGCAACTACCGTTGTGGCACAAGAAAACAAGCACGTACAACCCTTAAAGCGCGTCATACCTGCAAACATTACAACTTCAGAAAAAAGTGTGGCAACCGTTTATGAAAAAGCGTTGCCAGCAGTAGTAACCATATTTACATCAAGCACAACACCATCAGAAAGAGGACTGCGTCAAGGTGGTGGTTTAGGCTCTGGCGTATTAGTTTCCAACGACTGCCATATTCTTACCGCAGCGCACGTTGTATCTGGTAATTCAGATATTATGGTAAAGACCCAAGACGGTAAAATGCGCAAGGCAACAGTACTTTTTAGCGAGGCAAATGCAGACATCGCCTTGCTGAAACTTGACATACCAGATAGCACACTGGTACACGCAACGCTTGGTGATTCAGATAAACTGGTGGTAGGTCAAAATATCTACGCCATAGGAAGTCCTTATGGTATGGAAAACTCATTTTCATCGGGAATTATATCTGCCTTTAGAGGCTTTAATAAAATTTACGATGGTACGGTTAAAGTTGAATTTATTCAGACTGACGCGGCCATAAATTCAGGTAACAGCGGTGGCCCATTATTTAATTCTAATGGAGAAGTTATCGGGATTGCGTCCAGTATTCTTACTGTTTCTGGTGGTTTTCAAGGCATCGGGATGGCGGTAACTATAAACACGGCTAAGGATTTATTGTCTTTTGAAGATAGACCTTGGATAGGTGTAGATGGATTATTACTCGTACGTGAAGAGTTAGAGCATTTGTTCAACCAGTCATTAGAAGGTGGCGTACTCATTCAAAGTGTGGCCAAAGGCAGTCCTGCGCACAAAGCTGGACTCAGAGCTGGAGACATTAAAGCAGTCGTAAATGGTCGCGAGCTGTTTCTGGGCGGAGACCTCATTGTATCCATAGAAAATCACAACACCTGTCACGTAGATTGTATGGAAGCCACAAGAATTTTACTTCAAGATAAAAACAGTTTAGAAATTAAATATATGCGAGATGGCCAGTTACATACTACCACGCTAGATGTCTCGGAGTCTCGTAAAAACTTTTTAGAAAAAATTTAAAACCACCATTATGAAACCAACTATACCAATACTAACTCTCTTAATAATGTTATTTGTTTCCGCTTTCGCGAAAGCGCAACAAGAACTACCCAATAAGAAAATATCACACACCTTTTATGCCATAGGAAACACGGCCGAGGGAACGACTGCTCAATTACAAGAAGTGCTGGACGGCTTGCAAAAAACTACAAAGAATGCGTCAAAGGAAAGTACACTACTTTTCTTAGGAAATGCAGTAAATTCAAAGGACGATAACACACTTCAACTACAAACCAAACTTGCTAATTCATTTAAAGGAACTTCCTTTTTTATCCCAGGTGATGCCGAGTGGACTGATGGTTTTGAAAACCTTAGAAATATTGAAAAAACGATAGACAAAGCGGTAGGCAAAAACACCTTTCAGCCAGAAAGAGGTTGCCCGATGGAGCGCGTAAAAATAAATGATGAAGTAGATATGATAATCGTAGATTCTCAATGGGCCATAATGAATTGGGACGCATATCCTACAATTAATGAACATTGTGACATAAAAACTAAAGAAGAATTTTATGTAGAACTGGAAAGCACAATTAAAAAAAGCGAGGGCAAAACGGTTATACTCGCAATGCATCATCCGGTAGAAAGTTTAGGGCGTGCTGGTTCTCAGTTTAGTTTTGGCGTTAATCCGCAAGATGTTAGTAACGTACATTATAAGGAATTGAGTGAGCGAGTGGTGACTATAGCAAGACAAATCAAAAATGTAGTGCTTTTAAGTGCTCACGACCATAGCTTGCAATATTTTGACATTAAAGGAATCCCAAATATCATAAGCGGTTCTGGTAGTGCAACTGCAAAGGTTGGTTCTGTAAAAGGTGGATTTAGCAGTTCACAATTAGGGTTTTCCAAAATCACACAATTTAAAGATGGTGCGGTTTGGGTAAGTTTTTACGATGCGTCAAACGGTTTTAGTACGGCTGTATTTTCAAAAGAAGTGCGACCACGGTATGAAATGGTGGCGATGCAAGATTATAAGGAATATGAAAGTCCGCAGTATGTCAACAAATCTATTTATACCGAAGAAGAGCTGGAAAGAAGCGGTTTTTATAAAGCATTATGGGGAGAACACTACCGTGATGATTATGCAAAAGAAATTAAGATAAAAACTGCCCTACTCGATACCTTATACGGTGGTTTAAAACCCTTGCGCAAAGGTGGTGGACATCAAACCAATTCCATACGTTTGGTTGATAAAGACGGAAGACAATATGCAATGCGTAGCGCAAAGAAAAGTGCCCTTAGATTTATACAATACTTCTTATTTAAAACAGAATATCTTGAAGCTGAAGTAGAGGAAACTTATTTTGTCCAACTCTTACAAGATTACTGGACTACGGCAAATCCTTTCGGTGCGTTAACCATAGGCGACCTTGCAGATGCTGTGGGCATTTTACACCCAAATCCAGCATTATATTACATTCCAAAACAGAATGCGCTGGGCAATTATAATGACGATTATGGTGATAATATTTATTTTATTGAAGAACGCTTATCAGACGGTCAGGAAGATGTGGCATCTTTAGGCGCAGGCGATAAAATTATCAATACCCTTGAGCTTTTTGAAGAATTACGAAATAAGGATGAGGTTACCATAGACGAAAGATTGTACATACGTACACGTATTTTTGACAACCTCATAGGTGATTGGGACAGGCACGCAGACCAATGGAAATGGACAGAGACCGAAGATGAAAATGGCAAGATGCACTATCGCCCAATACCAAGAGACCGTGACCAGGTCTATTCAGATTTTGATGGGTTTATTCTTGGAGCTTTAACCACACTTACACCGCCATTGCGTTTTATGCAACGCTATGACGAAGATTATAATCACGTAAAATGGTATAATGATGCTGGAGATGATGTGGACCTCGCAGTCCTAAAAAATCACAAAAGAGAAGATTGGGTTGAAGAAGCCCAGTTTATAAAAGCAAATATCACAGAGGATGTCATTGAAAAAGCATTTGCAAACCTTCCGCCAGAAATAGACCAAGAAAAAGTAGCTCGAGTAAAAAAAGCGCTCAAAGGCAGGTTAGCAAACATTGAGAGTAATGCAAACAATATGTTTGAGTATTTATCTCGCTGTATTCTTGTCACAGGAACAGATAAGAAAGATTTATTCATCATTACCAGAATGCCAGATGGTAAAACCAAAATTGTAGGAGAACGCCAGACCAAAGAAGAAATGGGTGAAGTGTTTTGGGATGTTACCTATGATAGAAAAGACACCAAGGAAATCTGGATTTACGGACTTGCAGACGATGACACCTTTAGAATAGAAGGTGAAGGCAATAAAACTATTCACTTAAAAATCATAGGTGGTAATGGAAACGACACCTATGAAGCGCTCAACCGCAAAAATGTAAAAGTGTACGACCATAAAAAGGAAGAAAACACCTTTAAAGCACCTGTGGCTAAAATGCTATCAGATAATTATGACCTTAATACATATTACTTTAAAAAACATCGAAGAGATTTGAGTAATACAACACCGCTTTTAGGTTTTGACCCAGATGACGGATTAGGCATAGGCGCACGTTTTAATTATCAAAAAAATTCATTGGTAAGAAATCCGTTTACAGATGAACATCATCTAGGGCTTACCTATTTCTATGAAACCAGTAGTGTAAATGTGTCCTATTCTGGCGAATTTGCATACATATTTAATAAAGTGAATTTAGGCATAGAAGCCGGATACAGCAGTCCAAGTTATACAGACAATTTTTTTGGCTTCGGAAATGAGACCGAAAATTTTGAAGATGATTTAGGAAGAGACTTTAACCGAGTACGCACACAACGCTTATCGTTTGCACCATCACTTATTTTTAGAGGCTATCAAGGAAGCGAGATTAAACTGGGCGTACGTTACGATAATTATGAGATTGAAAATACTGCCAACCGTTTTATAGCGCAAGCTGACATAAACCCAGAGAACTTTGAGGGACAGAATTTTGGGAGTATTGAAGCCTCTTACGAGTATGATAATCTTAAAGACGCAGTCGTTTCAAAAGCGGGATTAGGTTTTAAGTTAACGGCTGGTTTTACATCAAATTTAGAAAACAGTAACAACTTTGGCTATCTTATTCCAGAGGCGCGTATTGCGACCAAATTAGATAATCGAGGTAACTTTATACTCGCTTCAAAAGTAAAAGGACACATCAATTTAGGTAATGAATTTGAGTTTTATCAAGGCGCAACCATAGGCGGTAATGATGGGTTGAGAGGTTTTAGAAACGAGCGCTTTACAGGAAAACAATCTTTTTACCACAGCACAGACTTTAGAGTGGCATTAGGAAGATTACGCAACGGTATCATACCCATTACCGTAGGCGCTTATGCAGGATTTGATTACGGGCGTGTATGGTTGCAAAATGAAGATTCAGAGGAGTGGCATACCTCACCAGGAGCAGGTATGTACTTCAAAATGGGAGGATTTGCGGCCTTGAACTTTGCCTATTTTGATTCTGATGAAGGCGGGCGTATCACATTTGGGTTAAGTCTTCCATTTTAAAATAGAAAACTATGGGAGCTTATACAATATCACATCAAAAAGTAGAAATAGAGGTTCATAAAATCATACAATACCTCGCGGCGACGGCAAATAGTTTTCTTCCTAAGAAAAAGGACGACAGTCATACCAACTTAAAATCACTTACGGGCTGTGGCTGTTTAACAACGCGACCGTTAAACACAAATGGCGATGTGCTGGCTTTTAGCTATTCTTCATTTTCAATAGAATGGTGGATTGAAGGTTTTGATAAAATAAAATTTCCTTTAGAAGGTAAAACGCATAAAGAAGTCTTAGACTGGATAGAAAAACAAGCTATAGAAAATGGTATTTCGTTGCCTTTTACATATGAAATGCATTACACCTTACCTTATGAGCCTATAACTGATGAGTATGTCTTTCATCTTGAAAATATGCCACGATTGGGAGAGATTATGCACTACAGGATAATGGCACACTTAGCCTTAGAGGATGCGCTTCAGGAATTTACACCACATTCAGAAATTAGGGTGTGGCCACATCACTTTGGTATTGCATCATTGTACACTTTTAATAAACACAGAGGTCACGTTATAGGCCTTGGGATGTCGATTCCAGATGAGGTAAGTTCAAAATTCTATCTCTATGTAAAAGGCTATGCAGGAGAACATTCAGTAAATGTTGATACCATAACAGCGCTCAAAAATGGGCATTGGGACACTAAGTTTCAAGGTGCTGTGCTTGAACTTGATGACAACTGTACCATTAATGGCGGACATCAATTTTTTAAAGAAGCGGTACATAAACTCAAAGCAGAAGGCAAGGTATGAGTACGCTTTCGCGAAAGCGAATAAAGTAGCTTCACGATTGCCAAGAGAGTATAACCGTAAAGCAAACAACTTAGCTTCACGACCATCGGGAGAGCGAAAGCGATAAAGCGCAAACAAAATAATTCAACAGTAAAAGACACACGATATGGAAGCAATAAAACTTTTTGGGAAGGCAACCTGCCACAAGTCCAGATTTTATAAGCAATGGATGAGCGACAACCACATACCGTATGATTTTTACGAACTGGAGAATGATGTGATGAATCAAGAGTTCTTAACGCTGTTTTATGCTAATGGAGAGCAACATTTCCCAACCATAGTCATAGGGAACAAAACGTTGAGAAATCCATCAGTAACCAAAGTAAGCAAACAGCTTATTAAGGCAAGTGTTGAACAGTTAGAGGAAGGCTATTCTGAAGTGAGTTATAAGGGTCAAAAATATGCGGTGACCAAAGCGATTTTTAATCACGGAAAGAGTGTAAAAGTATATGCTGAAAATCTGAAAGATGGTGATTTTATTTCCTTCAATCTCTATCATACAAAAGCTGGCTTACAACTAAAACCTTGTGAGATGCCCGAGCATAAAGTGATTGATTTTTTAAAGCAATATGAACACTTACAGTACGGCAAAAGCTTTTCTGATTCACAAATGGGAAAAATGTATAATCACTTCGGAAATATGACTATTACAGAAACTGTGTAACCACAATACATTTGTGCTATCAAATATTCATAACTACAAAACCAATAAAAATGAACACACTAAAATTATACGGAGCCGACTGGTGTCCAGATTGTCGAAGAGCAAAAGCATACTTAAAAGAAAATAATATCCCTTTTGAATTTATAGATGTAGATTTAGATGAAAGCGCGACACGTTTGGTGGAAAAAATCAATAACGGTAAACGCATTATTCCGACCATAGATATAAACGGAACCACTTACACCAATCCAAACAACGCAGAGCTTGCAGATGTTTTGGGAATTAATGATGCTGGTGTGGTACAATTATTTGGCGCAGACTGGTGTCCAGATTGTCGTAGAGCCAAGAGCTACTTAGCAGATAACGGCGTTAACTTTCAATTTATAGATGTAGACGAACACGAGTGGGCAACCGATGAAGTTGAGAAAATCAATAAAGGAAAACGCATTATTCCTACCATTTTAATTGATGGTACGCCATACACAAATCCTGATAATGCCTCGTTAAAAGAGTTGCTGGATATTGATGTAAAGAAAGAACACAAGGTGTATGATGTTATCATTATTGGCGGTGGTGCAGCTGGATTAACCACAGCTATTTATGCACAACGCGACCGTTTTGATTCTATCATTTTAGAAAAGAAAACCATAGGTGGTAATGCTTTTTTAACCCAAACGATTGAGAACTATCCAGGATTCACAAATATTTCTGGTCCAGATTTAATGGATAAAATGGAAGAGCAAGCCCGTACTTACGGAGCAACTATTGCCACAGGAGTAGATGTAGAGTCTATTGAAAAGAAGGATAATAAATTCTACGTAAAATCTGCTACGGAAACATACATAGGTCGTAGTGTGGTGGCAGCTACTGGCTCAACGTACAGACGCTTGCACATTCCTGGAGAAGAAGAGCTCATAGGCTCTGGCGTTCATTTTTGTGCAACTTGTGATGGTGCGTTTTATAGAGATAGAACAGTCGTTGTCGTTGGTGGTGGTAACAGCGCGCTGGAAGAAGGAATATTCCTGTCCGGCTTTGTAAAAGAAGTGAAAATTGTACACCGTTCTGAAGAGTTTACGGCATCGCCTACCTATACAGAGAAATTGCCAAAAATGGAAAATGTCTCTACTTATATGAATAAAACCTCTTTAGAGTTTGTTGCAGATGATAATGGTCAATTTAAAGGATTAAAAGTCAGAGACAATGCGACTGGAGAAGAAGAACTCATTGAAGGCGATGGTACATTTATCTTCATAGGATTGATACCTAACTCGAAGCTTTTTGAAAACGTCATTGACTTAAATAAACAAGGCTTTATTACTTCCAGCGGACTCGCAAAAACATCTGTCGAAGGCATTTTTGCAGCTGGTGATGTGCGTGAAGGCGCTATTGCCCAAGTCGCAGCAGCGACCGGCGAAGGTGTTTTGGCAAGTTACGGACTTAAAGACTATTTAAAACATTAGGTTGTGCAAGCGAGTGGCATATATCTATAACCTTATTTCTGAGTATGTATAAGTCCATTTTACTAACTGATTAAATAATAAGCATAAAAATTTATTACCAATGAAAACCCAGTTCCTTAACATAAGTCGAGTTTCTGCAGAAATGTACAAAGAAACAAAGCATAATATAGAGATATCCTCTATAACCAGAATATTCATTCTAGCCTTATTAGGCGGTAGCTTCATTACGTTCGGAGCGCTGTTTTCAGTATTAATCTCAGCTGGTGTTGAAACCTTAGGGACTAAATTGCTGTTACAAGGCTTAGGTTTTTCTGTAGGTTTTTTTATTGTGATAATGACAGGAGCATTACTGTTTTCGGAAACTAATGTTGTCTTGCCTACATCTATTCTCAATTGTACTAGAAGAGAATTGGTGTCAAATGTTTTTAAATTCTGGGGAGTAACCATATTAGGCAATGTGACTGGGGCACTTACTGTGGGTTGGCTTATTAATTTTGCCCACGTATATCCTGAAGAAGTACAAACCGAACTTTTCCATCTAATTGAAAAAAAAATGTACTACGCTGAAGTTGGCACAACACTAAGTTGGTTCAAAGCATTAGTGTCTGGGATGTTTGGAAATATGCTTATTGGGATTGCTGCAATTTTAGCCCTTATGGGAAGGACAATTATTGGGAAATATATACCTGTGTTTTTGTCAGTGTCGCTTTTCGTTGCTGCAAATTTTCAACATAGTCCTGCAAATATGGGATACTTCTCTATCGCTATCCCAATGGGACAAGGTACGGCTTGGGCAGATGCTATAATGTGGAACATTTTACCTGCTGCACTAGGCAATATTCTAGGTGGCACCTTACTAGTGGCTTTGCCGCTGTATTATGTTTTTGCTGAAAAAAACGAAATGCAAGAAGAAAATAACGATGAACTATAAAAAAATAATACATAAAATTTATCATTCTATTAATGAACTAGAAAATTATGGAAAGATTGCAGACTACATTCCGCAATTGTCTTGTATAGACCCAGAAAAGTTTGGGATTTACTTTCGTACGGCTATTGGTGAGGAATATGGAACGGGAGACTATCAAACCAAATTTTCTGCTCAAAGTATCTCAAAAGTATTGTCACTCACCTTGGCCTACAAACTTGAAGGAGATGAGATATGGAACCGTGTTGGTGTTGAGCCTTCTGGAAATGCCTATAACTCATTGGTGCAACTTGAAGATGAAAATGGCATACCAAGAAACCCTTTTATCAACTCTGGTGCATTGGTTATATGTGACATTCTCGTAAGCAGACTAAAAAATCCTAAAGATGAATTTCTACAATTTGTACGCTCTTTATGTTCGGCAGAAAATGTTGGGTACGACTTATCCGTGGCAACTTCAGAAAAATCTGTGGGCTATAGAAACATAGCACTATGTAATTATTTGAAGTCATTTGGGAACATCAAAAATAAACCTAACGATGTTTTGGATTTCTATTTTACGATGTGTTCTCTGGAAATGAGTTGCGAAAATTTATCAAAAGCCTTTATGTTTTTGGTTAGTGACGCTCATAAAGGAAATGACAACCAACCCATAATTAATCCCATAAAGGCGGACAGAATTAATGCGCTTATGCAAACTTGCGGATTTTATGATGAATCTGGAGAATTTGCCTTTCGTGTAGGTCTTCCAGGTAAAAGTGGCGTTGGTGGTGGTATCATAGCTGTGTATCCAGAAAAATACAGTATTGCAGTATGGAGCCCAAGATTGAACGCTAAAGGAAATTCCTATCGCGGTATGAAAGCGCTAGAACTTTTTACAACCTATACAAAAACTACGATTTTTTAAGACAGTACCATTAGGTAGAGATGTTATTATTTAACTAAAAGAATAAACCAAAATGAACTCAAAACTTAAAATAAAAAACAGAAAAGGATATCTACTGCACACGCAGTTAGAATTACCATTACAACAGAAGCCTAAGGCCTACGCCATTTTTGCTCATTGTTTTACGTGCAGCAGCAGTCTTAATGCGGTAAGAAATGTAAGTAGAGCGTTAACCGATTATGGATTTGCGGTGGTACGCTTTGACTTTACAGGACTAGGACGTAGTGAAGGCAGTTTTGCTGAGAGTCACTTTGGCGCAAATGTGCAGGATTTGATTGACGTACATCAATACATCAAAGAAACTTACGAAGCACCATCTTTACTTATTGGGCATTCTTTAGGTGGAGCGGCTTCAATAGTTGCAGCTTCTCAACTGGAAGATATCAAGGCATTGGTCACCATAGGTACGCCATCAGATATTGAGCATACCGCGCAGCATTTTATAAATCAAGTAGATAAAAGCAGTAATGAGCCATCTTATGAAGTAAATATAGGCGGCAGGCCATTTGTTATCAACGATGAATTTATCGATAATTTTAAGAAAACGAAGATTGTAGATGTAATGAAGGAACTTAGAATCCCTTATCTTAATCTGCACTCGCCTATAGACCGCATCGTAGGGATTTCAAATGCTTTAGAACTCTTTAATGCTGCCAGACATCCGCGTAGTTTTGTGAGTCTGGATGATGCAGACCACTTGTTGAACAGAAAAGAAGATAGTCTTTATGTGGGCAAAGTCATTGGTTCTTGGGTAGAAAAGTATTTTCCGCAGTTGGAAAACACTGCTTTAGATGCTGGCGAAGACCAATTGGTGGCGCACCTTAATCTTCTCGAAGATAATTTTACTACAAATCTCAGTACAAATACGCATAACTTTATCGCAGATGAACCTGGCTCAATAGGAGGAGATGATTTTGGGCCATCGCCTTATCAATATTTAACCGCTTCCATTGCAGCTTGTACTACAATGACTTTAAAACTCTATGCACAGCGCAAAAAATGGGATTTACAAGAAGTGTACGTCTATATCTCTCACAGCAGGAAACACAGCGATGATTTAATGCTGGACATAGAAAAGCCAGGTTACATCGACCATATTTCAAAGAAATTAAAATTTGTAGGAGACTTAGATGATGCTCAAAAGGAAAAATTAAAAGCCATTGCCTCTAAGTGTCCAGTGCATAAAACAGTCGCAAGCAAGGTCATTTTTGACATAAAAGTGTTGTAAATGTACTCAAAGGGAAAAATGTATAAGTCGTAAGGAACTTAAGCTATTATTTGAGGGTAAGACGCCAAGTATATTTGTACCATACAATAATCATTAAAACAATATATTATGAAATCACAAAATTCAAAAATCAACGGAAATTTATTAATCAGAATCGGAATAGGATTTATCTTCATTTGGGGTGGACTTGAAAAGTTTATACCAGGCTTTTTAGGTGGACCAGGACTTGAAGGCGCTACTGGATTTATAGGAGGCGTATTTGGAGTGAGTGGCGTTATTGCTACTATAATGACTATAGGTCTTGCCATAACTGAACTAGTGGCTGGTGTTTTGTTAATCCTAGGCAAGAAATTATTTGAAACTTATGCGGTACTAACGCTGCTTTTATTAGTAGCAACAGTAATGGTTTGGCTTCCAGCAGGATTTGCCGATATGAGTGGAAACAACAATGTCACTTGGATAATTGTAATAACACACATAGGATTATTATTTACTCTAGCAGGTCTTACATTAAATGCTAAAAATGAGAAGTCTGCATAGAGCTTCTTAGATATACTCTTTCGCGAAATCGAGTCTGAGAGATTCACGACTGTAAGGAGAGCGAAGCGGTAAAGCGTAAAAACTCAATAGCTATCAAGGGAAAAATGTACAATATATTAGGGAATTACCATAAGCATAAAACGCATTTTTCATCGGATATTTGAACAACAAATTAATATCAATAAATACAATTAAAAAGACATATTATGAATACAACAGAAACAACAATCGAAAACAATTTAAAGAAAGTACACGGTCTTCTTGAAAAAGGAGCATTTATCGAAGCAATGGAAACCTATCTTCACGACGATGTACAATTAAGAGAAGC
The DNA here is from genome assembly GCF_042650215.1 of Winogradskyella maritima. Classification (NCBI taxonomy): domain Bacteria; kingdom Pseudomonadati; phylum Bacteroidota; class Flavobacteriia; order Flavobacteriales; family Flavobacteriaceae; genus Winogradskyella; species Winogradskyella maritima. The sequence continues at coordinate 1,053,587 of NZ_JBHSAT010000004.1, forward strand.
AAATGCAGCACCTAAAATAGGGAAGAAAGTAGCTTTAGATTTTGAGCACGACCTTATCAATAATCACTTGGAAGAGTTCATCAGCTATGAGATTGGAGACTACGCCGTACAAGGTAACCACAGTTATTATGACGCAGTAATGAAGCTCAAAATGAAAGATGGCAGCACAATGGTATCAGAACAAGTGGTAGCCACAGAGTGGAAAGACGGTAAAATCTATAGAGAGCGTTATTACCACGCATAGGCTTAAAAAACAGCTCAAATAGGGCAAAGGGACGAGTGTTTTCATTCGTCCCTTTAGTGCGTTTATATCTCAACAACTAATCAAATCAAACTATGATGACCAAAAAACAACTATTTAACCTTTCAGAATTAGAAGATAAAGTCCCTGTACACGCCTTAGTTTCAAAAACCGACCTTGTTATTGTAAAGTACGGAACAGAAGTTTCTGTACTCTACGGAAGATGCCATCATCGTGGCGCATTGCTGGGCGGTGGATATATAGATGGCGAGAATTTAATTTGCGGTGTTCACGGTTGGGATTATAGATACGATACGGGAATAAGTGAATACAATAATGATGAAAAGCTACACAAGTTTGAAGCTATCATTTCTGAAGGAAAACTCTTTGTAAATACAGATGAAATTCTTGAATTTGAAAAAGAGAACCCACCACCATTTAACCGTGATGAATATCTGGGAGCTTATGCAGACACTCATCCCGAAGACACCGAACCTTATACAGGTTACATAAAGAATTTATCTAAGAATGGTCTCAAAAAAGTAGGACATCACGGCGAGACCGTTTCTATGGGTGTAGATAGAAATCTGTTACCAAAATGGGAGAATATACAATACCTACCAGCACAATTACATCGTAAACCATTGTTAGATGATGCTTCTGTAAATACAGATACCGTTATAGGGCCAAAAGCCAAAAAGCCACTCACGTTAAAGATGCCCATTTTTGTGAGTGATATGAGTTTTGGCGCACTTTCTAAAGAAGCAAAAATCGCTTTATCAAAAGGTGCCGAACTCGCAGGAACAGGAATCTGCTCTGGAGAAGGCGGAATGTTACCTGATGAACAAGCTAATAATAGTCGTTATTTCTATGAGTTGGCTTCCGCAGGATTTGGGTTTAAATGGGAACTGCTCGATAAGGTTCAAGCCTTTCATTTTAAAGCTGGGCAAGGCGCAAAATCAGGAGTTGGTGGTCATTTACCAGGCAATAAAGTCACTAAGGATATCGCTAAAGTTCGCGGTATAAATGAAGGAGAATCAGCAATCTCGCCAGCAACTTTTCGAGATTTAAAATCAGTCGAAGATTTTAAGGAGTTTGCAGGCAAAGTACGCTCAAAAACAGGTGGTATTCCCATAGGTTTTAAATTGGCAGCTGGTCATATAGAAAAAGACATTCAGTTTGCACTTGATGTAGGTGTAGATTATATCATCCTTGATGGTCGCGGTGGCGGTACAGGAGCTGCACCTTCTATCATTAGAGATAATATCAACGTTCCTACGATACCAGCATTAGCACGAGCTCGAAAGTATCTAGACGCACAAGGTGCCACCGATGTTACCCTAATCGCGACTGGTGGTTTAAGAGTCGCCCAAGATTTTGCAAAAGCATTGATGCTGGGCGCAGATGCGATTGCGGTGGCAAACTCAGCCATACAAGCCATAGGCTGTTTAGGAATGCGTGCTTGTGCAACAGACTTTTGTCCCGTTGGTATCGCGACCCAAAAAGAATCGCTACGTAGTCGTTTAATTATTGATTCCTCAGCAAAGCAATTACATAATTTTTTCGATGCCTCTAACGAGCTTCTCAAAGTAATATCTCGCTCTTGCGGTTATGATGATATCACAAAGTTTAACGCAGATGATTTAGTAACCATTAATAGGGATGTGCATCACTTGACTGGGATTAATTATGCAGGAGTGTAATTTTTGAGCTTTAAAACTAAAAATCTATTATTAATATGTAAACCGTAAAAAATTGATTATAATGGTATTAAATTTTTTAAATGCGAACAGAAAATATTCAAGACATAATAAAGGCATACTTAGATAAACCGCAAACCCAATATGCTCTATTAATTAATGGCGGTTGGGGTAGTGGTAAAACATTTTTTTGGAAAAAATCATTGGTTAATGTTATAGAGAGTAAAGATTTAAAACCAATGTATATTTCATTAAATGGAGTCAACTCTATTGAAAAATTAGAACAATTAATTTTCATAGAATTGATACCTAAGCTTGGCTCTAGCCAGAGTGATATTGTAAAGAATCTTGCAGCGGTTTCAAAAAATATTGCCAATGCCACAAGTAAGTTTTTTTTCAAAAGTGATTTAACTGACATCGCTAAAGGTACTAGTATCAAAGCTTTTGGTTTTAAAAAATATTGTATCTGTTTTGATGATTTGGAAAGGTGTAAAATCCCAATTGACGAGTTGTTTGGGTATTTAGCAGATTTTATAGAACATAAATCATTAAAATGCATCGTTTTGGCAGACGAGGATAAAATTAAAGACCAAGAAACAAATAGGGCTTTAATTAACGGGTATGATATTATCAAGGAAAAAATAATAGGTAGAGTTCTCAATTATGATCCTGAGCTAGAAACGATAATTCCAATTTTAATTGAAACCTATAAAAATGAGAGTTCATTTTATGATTTTCTAAAAACGAAAGAAGATTATATAATAAGTGTTTTCAAAGAACAGAAAATAAAGAATTTAAGAATAGTAAACTTTTACTTAGAGTGTATTCAAACCATTTACCCAACTATAAAGACTAAAGAGAGTCAATATATTACAGAGTGTTTGTTTCTTGTTGCCATCTTTTCAATAGAGTTCAAGCAAGGAAAACTACAATCAAAAGATGCAACCACTTTTGATGATTTTAAGGCGATAGATGCTAACTGGTATTCAAGAATAACTTCCAACTATCTGTCTCGCCAAAACAAAGACGAAAAGCGAATAAAAACAAGGGCTGAACTGTTTTATGAAAAATACCTTACTTCTAATATAGACAAGTATCATTTTTACCCAAGCTTGTATTACTATGTGCTTTCTGGACATTTTAATAAAGAAATTTTTAAATCAGAGCTCAAAGTCAGAGAACCAGAAGTTCTATCTGATGAAATAATAGCATTCCGAAGAATATTAGATTATAAATTTAGAGAGCTTGATGACGAGGATTTTGCAAGAGTAAGTAAGAAAGTTTATGACTATGCTAAAAAAGGTGTTTACTGGATGTATGACTACAAACAGATAGCAAATTTCTTTTTCTATTTTTCAGATAAAGGTTTAATAAAATTAACTAAGGAGAAAATTGAAAAAGACCTGCTAAAAGGATTATCTATCTCTGGAAAGAGGAAAGAAATACACGAATATACCTATACTAATTTAATGCATTTTAAAAATGAAAACCCAGAAACGCAAATTATAGTTAATGCTATAAAAACTATACATCAAAAAATTAAAGCAGAGGAGGACACATCAATTTCCCTACAAGTTATAAAATACCTTAAAAACGAGAATAAAGTAGCTTTGGCCACTTTATTTACTGAGAACAAATTAAGTAAAGAGTTATTACAATACTTAGATGTTCCAGAGATACTGAAGTTAATACCTGACATTAGCAACGATTTAATCTTTGTGCTTTCAGAACTATTTAGAGAACGCTATGATTACGGTAACCCTGGGGAACATATGCATTTAGACTTATTATTTTTAGAAGACTTTCATAAAGGTGTCGTTGACTATTACAAACATATAGTTAAAACACAACCTCTAAGACGACATAATGTAAAAGATTTAATTAGTTCCTTAGAGAAAGCAATTAAAAAAATTAAAGCAACTATGAAATAGATTTAAGTGACTTAGTATTATCATATATAATTAGCAAATGAACATTACAAAACAACTAAACGAGCTCAATCTCAGTTTGCCCAAAGCTTCCGCACCAGGAGGTTCGTACAAATCTGTAAATATCAGAGGTAAGGTGGCTTACATTGCCATTCAGTTTCCTATTTAAATGAGAAGTTTCATTATCAAGGTAAACTGGGTAAAGAATTCACAACAGAAGAAGGTATTCGTGCAATGGAAATATGTGCTTTAAATGTGCTCGCTCAAATTGTTGAAAAGGTTGGGGAAGAAAACATTTTAGGCTTAAACCATATAGATGCTTATTATCAATCTTTAGATGATTGGGATGACGCGCCTATAGTTGTTGATGGCGCTTCAGATTTGTTTGTAAAAGTTCTTGGTGATGCAGGACATCATTCTAGAGCAATATTTGGGGTTCATAAACTACCTCGTAATTTTTCGGTAGGGCTTACTGTTAGCTTAACGATGATTTAATATTTTGAATTCTGTTTAAGCTTTCGCGAAAGCGTAATATTCAATATTTAAAAAGCCTATCTTCTCAAATCAATTAATGATTTGAGAAGATAGGCTTTTTGTTGTGATTAGATTTTACTAGGCTAAGGCAACAGGTTTTTGAACTTCGGCTTTATGTAGAGAGACTACAAGAAGTACAGCTGCGCCATTAATCCAATAAAAATAGGCGTCCAAACCTTCAAAAGAAAAGATAAAAGGTGCTAGTAAGAATAATATGGCTACCGCACCATCTACGATGAGGTGCAAGCGATACGGTATGAGTGACAGCAATCCTGTTTGGTGGTCTGTAAGTATAGTCAGGCCTAAGGCAGCTACACCTACAATGACTGAGAGATAAAAGGCTATAGGGTTTGTCTCGCCTAAGCCTAATAAAAAAGGCAATAGTATTAACGAGATTGCTACTGGGTAATCTAGGTACGAGTGAATTTTCTTTGTGATAAATCGCATAATTTTACGTTTTAAGATTATTAATAGTTCAAATGTAGGTGGATATCTAAGTGGTTGAAATATAATTTGTTCCCGTATGATTGTACATTTTTCATTTAAAAATTCATTTACAACTCTAAGGTGTTTAAATTTTGCCTATAAACGTCTCTGGTTTGAGAAATAACAATCTGAAATTATAAATAATAAGCATAAGGAAAGTCACTTAATAGCTTTAAAGTGTAAACTGAATCAAATTTTATCGTCTTTATATAAGAGACAAAACTTTTTAGTGCAGATTTAGAGTTCGTGTGAAGAAAATATTTCTAACGATAGCGACCGAATCACTATAAAGATTATGGTTTTTAATTAAATCAACTTACAAAGGTTTGCATAATGAAATCTAGGCGCTATTTAGAATTTTCTATCTTTATAAGTTGTTTGTAACAGTATACTATTTATGAAATTAGATTACTCAAGTATAAAAGATGAGAGTTCAATTACCCTAACCAATTTCACCTGCGGTCCAGCAATGAACCTATTGGATAGGAAAGGAATGTACAAAATCCTATGGGCAAGGGAAAAAGATGCTACCATAATTGTAGATGGCTATAGGTTACAAATAAATAAGAACCAAGTTGCTTTCTGTACACCGCTCAATATTGTTGAAATGAAAAAAGACTCAGGTTTAACCGCAGTCGTTTTCAACCGTGAATTCTATTGCATACGTGACCACGATGCAGAGGTTTCCTGTCAAGGGTTTTTGTTTTTTGGTTCTTCATTGCCACCAGTTGTAACTTTGTGTGAAAAAGATATAGCCAGTTTTGAAGCAATGTTTTTAATTCTGAAAGAAGAATTTGAAACCAAAGACCATATCCAAGGCGAAATGCTACGTTCTATTCTGAAGCGTTTATTGATTAAAGCGACACGCTTAATTAAAAATGAACAACCAGAAGCAGATTTGCCAAAACCGCAATACGACCTAGTAAGGCAATATCATATTTTGGTAGAACAACACTTTCGTGAAAAGCATCAAGTAGCAGATTATGCCGAGATGCTCTTTAAATCGCCAAAAACGTTGTCAAACTTGTTTAATAAATCTGGTGATAAAAGTCCTCTGAAAATTATCAATGAACGTATAATTCTAGAAGCAAAAAGGCTTCTGTTTTACTCGGACAAAACTGCCGAGGAAATTGGTTATGAAGTAGGGTTTTCTGAGCCTGCTCATTTTTCTAAATATTTTAAAAACCAAGTAGGTTCGCCACCGGCTACTTTTAAAAAAGAGTTTAAAGCATCTTTGTAAGTTCTTTCAGTTCTTTCAAAATTTACATAGTACTAGAAAATCCCACTTGGCAATTTATCTAAATAAGCGTGCAATGTACCTTCTCTAAACTTTGTGAAGATGTCAGCTGTTTCTCGTTCTGAAACATTGTTTAAGAATTTTGGATTATAGTCTGTAAGAAATTCTTCAAATTCTATAACATTTTCGGACCGTCTTGCGCCTTTTCTAAAAATCTTGACCAATTCTTTCTTTGTGTAAATTTCTCGCCCTATTTGATACCTTTTTTTAGCATCTTCGGCATCCTTTAAAAAGGTACGGTATTCAAAATTTGATGTTTCATAAATTTCGAGTGTCAATGCTGATACTGATTTTGTTTTAGAAATTTTCTTTGTAGAAACTGTTCTTACATCAGTTTCAAAATTTGAAGTATTTACGGCTACATAGTTTTGTGCTGTAAGCGTTACGGTTAGTAAAAGTGTTACGATTGTTGTGATTAAAGTTTTCATATCTATTTTGTTTTAAATTATAATGTAAAAGTAGCTTGATTATCAAGGCGGTATAATGGCTGTTTGGTGCTTTAAATTGTATATCTTTCCCTTGTCTGGCGGTTGCATCATATAATTGCCTAAATCAAGAACAGCTCACATAACAGTGAGCTGTTCAAAGTGAAACTGCATAAGTTAGGGGATTTATATTTGCGCAGTTTCTAATGATTGTACTTGAGGAAAATCTACCGGAATTCTTGTAGTGTTATTGATATAGTTAGATATAGTCTTGTCACCTACAAGCGAGATAGTGTCAATTAGGTTTTCCTTTGTCCAGCCAGCATTAAAGAAATTTTCTAATACATCGTGGTCTGTGTTTCCTCTATTTTCTGTAATATTTTTGGCAAGTTTTGCCAATGCATCAAGCTTTTGGTCAAAAGGTGCTTGTCCAGCTCGTAAGTCTAGGATTTGGTCCTCTGTAAATCCATTCATTTTGCCAATAGCTGTGTGAGCAGATAAACAGTATTCACAATTGTTTACTTGGCTAACCGCAAGGTTAACAACTTCTTTTTCTTTCGCTTTAAGCGATGTTTTCGCATTAGCAAAATCGAGATAGTTTTTAAGCGCATTATCAGAGTAAGCATAGGTTGCAAAAAGGTTAGGTACAAAGCCTACTGCTTTTTCTAAGTTGTCAAAAATTGCTTGGTTCGTTGTGTTTACTTCTTCTCTTGTTGGTACATTAAATGTTGTCATAATACTTGATTTTAATTGTTTAAAAATTGTTTATTGAAAATTTGAAATAAAAGGTTTTTCTGATTCACAGTACACACCAGATGCATACGGGTTATCACAATCTGCCTTTATGATTTGCAGTTGCACATCGTTTGATACGCTCTTGTTTGAATTGCTAAAAAGTGCCCTGAGTATGTTAAAAATTGTCGTCATCTTGATATATGTTTTGATTACACTACAAAGATGCGGTAGAGAAGGGCCTTCAGAAATAGATATGCTTCCTGAGGTATTATAGATTTTTCCTTTAAGATATATACTTTAGAAATTACTGTTGATTTAGGGTGTTTTTATTGGCTGAAGTTTGATTTTGATTGAATATAAGAGAGAAATCATTTTAAGGTAGTCACTCATCCAATCTATAGTAAGGCGCATATTGAAAATGCAGACACTTTTAGGGTTACAAAAGAGTAATTTATCCGTGATGATATCGACTACCTTTTTGTAGTATCGCATAAGAAGAATAAAATGATTTAAGAATGAAAAAAATACTTCTACTACTCGCTGATGGTTTTGAAATTTTTGAAGCAAGCGCTTTTATTGACGTGATGGGCTGGAATCTTGAAGAAGGTGATGGCAGTACTATTCTGCACACCAGTGGCCTTTCAAATACAATAACAAGCACCTTTAATCAAAAGTTGATAGTCGATTATGTTATTAACGAAATAGACATAAACGACTATGACGCATTGGCAATTCCGGGAGGCTTTGAGCAATATCATTTTTATGAGCAGGCATTTAGCGAACCTTTTCTTGAAGTCATTAGGAAATTTAGAGAAAAAGGCAGTCCTATTGCATCCATCTGCACAGGAGCGCTGCCCATTGCCAAAAGTGGTATTCTTAACCATAAAAAAGGTACCACTTATAATAAAAACCCGTTAAGACAGGATATGCTGAAAGAAATGGGTGTAAACGTCATCTCTAAGGCAATTGTAACGGATGATGATATTACGACATCTTGGAATCCCTCAACTGCAGTTGATGTTGCATTACTACTTTTAGAACGCCTCACTTCAGCTCAAAATGCAAAAAAAGTCCGTGAGCTAATGGGATTTTAATTTAACCTTTTGTTATGAAATTGAAACGAAGATATCTCGACGTAGAGATAAACTTAAAACCAAAAATATGTCTTTAGCAGAAACATTACTAAAAGCCAATACACTTAGCAGGAGTAAAATACCCACAGAAACACTTGCTGTTATGGATAAAGCCACAAACATCCTTGTTGAAGAGGGAATTTCAAAACAAGCCATACAGATAGGAGAAAAGTTCCCAAAGTTTGTGCTAAAAAATGCCAAAAGTGAAACTATTTCATCAAGTCATCTTTTAAAGAATGGTCCTCTGGTTATATCTTTTTATAGAGGAGGATGGTGTCCATATTGCAATATAGAGCTTAAGGCTTTACAAGCGGCTTTACCTGAGTTTAAAAGCAAAGGCGCCAATTTAGTGGCCATCAGTCCTGAAACACCAGACAACTCTTTGTCCACCGCCGAAAAAAACGAACTATCTTTTGAGGTGTTGACCGATGAGGATAATCTTTTGGCAAAACAAATCGGTCTAGTCTTTCAACTACCCAAAGAAATACAATCTATATATGACAACTTTGGTATTGATGTAGCAAAACATAACGAAAATGATAAGTTTGAACTTCCAGTTGCAGCAACATTTGTTGTTAATAAGGATGGCATCGTGACCTATCGCTATGTTAACGAAGACTATACTAAACGCGCAGAAATATCTGAAATCATTGAGGCTTTGTAGAAAAAGTTTTTTCCAAGAAATGATAGCGCATCTTTCACTTTTGTATATTAAAAGTTTACCACACTATCCAGAGCATCATCAGCCTCTTTATGAATGAAATTAGCCTGATAATTGATGGTAGTTTTTAAATCACTATAACGATATAGTTTTTGAAGCATCAAAGGATGAATAGAATCGCCAGCAATGTTGCCAAAAGAATGGCGGGCAATGTGAATTGTCACTTTCTTTGTAATCTTGCCTTTTTTGGTAATTCGGATTGCTAAAGGATATAAGCCTATGGAATTCCTCTTTTTTTGTAAAACGATTTGTGCACTTGCTGACATAGTTGACCTGTTTAAATTGGTCAAGTCAGATATGGCCTTACAACACTTTGTTTTTGTGAATTTGGACAAAAGGCGAAGACAATTATGCCATTGGCAGTCTGTACGGTCTTGAAAATTCAATTTCGCCTTTAGTATGTTTCTATATACCGTTATTTTTCAAACCGAGTATTCTCTCCTGTCTCTCTCCATTCCTCCAATTCTTTAATCAATACTTCGGCGTGTTCCTTTACGGCACTTATAGCATCCTCACCTAATTGAAGTCTTAGAGGTGTTTTATCAGATTGAAGAGCAATATCTATGGCTTTAGCAGCTTTCAACGGGTCACCTTCTTGGGTGCCATCCATTTCCTTCGCAAAATCGCGAGTTCCTCCTACAATTTCGTTATATGCCTCTATTTTTGGCATATGCCTGAATCCATCCCCAGCAAAATCCGTTCGAAATGCACCTGGTTCCACTATCATAGTTTTGATTCCAAATGGAGCTACCTCTTGAGCTAAAGCTTCCGAGGCTCCTTCCAATGCAAATTTTGAAGCTGAATATGCACTGAAACCCCCAAAACTCATATTACCGCCCATACTGCTTATATTAACTATAGCACCACTTTTCTGTTTCCTCAAATAGGGTAAAACTACTTGCGTCACGGCAACGGCACCAAAGAAGTTGGTTTCCATTTGACTTCGAAGTTCCTTTTCAGGAGTCTCTTCCAAGGCTCCAACAATGCCATATCCTGCATTATTAATCAATACGTCTATTTTACCATATTTTTCAATGGCTTTTTGAACGGCATTTTTAATTTCTGCGCGTTCGGTGACATCCATGGAAATCGGTAATATTTGCTCGGGTGCTGCCTTGGCAAGTTGTTCCAATTTTTCCTGCCTTCTTGCGGTCGCCACTACATTATAGCCTTGAGAGACCGCATATTGGGCGAATGCTTTTCCAAAGCCTGAAGAGGCCCCAGTTATGAACCAAACTTTACTATTTTCTTTTGTCATAATTTCTTTATTTTTTATTAAACTTACTTTTTATCCTGTGTATCTGGCATTACCTCCTGCTGCAACATCTAACACCAAACCACTGATGAACTTTGAATTATCTGAAGCTAAAAAAGTCGCTGATTGTGCAATATCTACAGGGTCTAAAGCTGGCGTAGGTAGTGAGTGATAACCCATCATTGCATTGTCTTGGTCCTCAAAGGATGACATACCCGTAGATTTGTATTGACCCTCGCTTCTGTACAACGGAGTATTTACAGCTGTTGGTGCAATAGAATTTACCCGAATATTATACTTTCCCAATTCCAAGGACAATGTTTTGGTAAGCCCTATTATCGCCCATTTAGTGGATGCATAATTGGCTACTCCGGGAACACCTTGTCTTCCGCCAATTGAGCTTAGTGTAATAACACTTCCACTTTTTTGTTTCTTTAATTGGGGAAGTGAGGCCCATACCGTATTTGCCACTCCGGTTAGATTAACATCGATGACATCTTTCCATTGTTTCTCGTTCATATCCTCAAAAGGGGACCAAATACCCACACCGGCATTAGCCACGACAATATCAAGCCCACCCAATTCCGAAATGGTCTTGTCCACAGCTTTTTTCATAGCTTCCAGATTTCGAACGTCGGCTTGAATGCCAATAGCTTTCACTCCCAGTTTTTGAATTTCTTTTGTGGCGGAATCAAGTTCTGATTTATTTGCTAAACGATATCCTTCAATTGCCATTCCACCTTTAGGGTCAGCAATATCCAATAATGCAACATTGATACCCTGCTTAGCGAAATCGACGGCTATACCAAGTCCGATACCTCTGGCAGCACCTGTCACTAAAGCTGTTTTTCCTTTTAAATCCTTAAGTTCCGTACTATTTACGTTTTGTGCGAAGAGACCTGTGGTACTTACTGCTATTCCCGCAGTACCTAATCCTACCGATTTGAGAAAATCCTTTCTGTTCATATCCTATAATTTTTTAGTTATACATTTAATACGACCCAAAATTAGAAATGAGCAGAACCAAAAAATTGTAAATTCTTGGGGTATTTAAACAGATTTATAAAATTGCCTTGGTGTCACTCCATAAAATCTTTTAAAATTGTTGGTAAAGTGACTTTGGTCATAAAATCCTATCGAATGGGCAATCTCAGTTAGGCTTATTTTCTTTAAACGTATGAGTTCACTTGCTTTCTCAAGTCGTAGCTTGAGAACGAATTGATGTGGGGATAACCCAGTAGTATTTTTAAATACCTTGGCAAAATGATAAGGGCTCTGATGAACTACCTCGGATAAAGATTGTAAACTAAGGTCTTGATAGAGGTTGGACATTACATAATCTAATATGTTTTTTGTTTGTATGCCGAAAAGTTTTCCAGTTGGGTTTTTAATTTTCTTGCCACCTGTTGAGTATTGGTTCAAAAGAAATGTCGCAAAAGCCATCCCCAGTGTATCTCGATAAAGCTTTCCATAACCGCTATTTTTTAAAAGCTCATTTTGAAAAAGCTTAGTGAAAAGAATTACGTTTTTGTCAATAGTACCCCTCTGGGTCATAAATTCCAATTCACGATAGTTCGTATTAGGTAGGATTTGTTCATAATACTGTGGTTTGATAGCTATTGCCAAAAATTGATAATCCTCCATCCATCTTGGAACACCAATATCACCGTGGTTTTGCATATTGAAAGAACCAGGATGGAGTGATATTGGCTTCCAAATCCCTTTTTCCCTGTGCTCAAAAGGTATTGAATTGTTACCCAAAGTTATAGCGAGCCTATGGTCTATGATAGTATGTTCTGGTAGTTCACCTTTTTGCAAAAAATGATGTTCAACTATCACTCCGTTAAAATCTAGTGAATTATTAACAGAAGATTTGGGAGCTGAGGGAATTATTTCTCCATTTTTAAGAAGTGATATCTTTGAAGATTTGCTCATTTACATAACTAGAACTTTTAATTTATCTATTATTTTTTATGGATTTTAGATGCCATTAATATCGTGAAATCAGTACCGAAATCCTAATAGATAATGGACTGATTATTGATGTCACTCAAAGTGATAAAGTCTTTTCTTGAGAATCTTAAAAATCAATAACACTATTTAAAGCTTCATCAGCCTCTTTATGGATAAAGTTTGCTTGATAGCTTATAGTAGTTTTCAAATCGGTATGTCGATATAGTTTTTGAAGCATTAGTGGGTGAATAGAATCTCCAGCAATATTGCCGAAGCTATGACGAGCAATGTGCATTGTCACTTTCTTTGTAATCTTGGTCTTTTTAGTTAAAGTTTTTAGATGCCTATTGAATTTATAATTGGCAGTCCTGGTTTTGTTGTAAACATCTTTAGCATTACTTAAGTCCGCTTTTTTCATTTCAGGAAATACAAAATCGTCTTCAGAAAGTCTATCTTTTTCATAGGATTTTAGAATAGCCAAAGCTTTTATTGGGATTTTGAGTGAGACCAATTTGCCGTTCTTACTCATACGATAATGCAGCCTACCATCATAAATCATTGACCAGCGTGTAAATAGCACATCCGAAACACGCATCCCAGCAAAATAAAAGCTGTAGAGCCAAACATTGAGGGCGTGTCGTTCTACATCCGTAATATTTTCAACATTTTCAAATATCAGTATCTCTTTTTTGTTCAGGCCAACCTTATGGGTCTCTGGAAACTTAATTTGAAAACCACCCTTTCCAAAAGGGTATAAATCTTTACTCACCACCTTATCTGAAATTGCCCGGTTGTATAATAACCGAATAAGGACCATAACATTGAGAGCCGAAGTTTCGGAAAGCTTTCTTTCACCAAGAAGATAGGTTTTAAATTTTTTTAGCCAGCGTTCGCTAATATCTTGAAATCGTAAATTTTTGGACCTGTGAAATACCCATATATAAGTGGTCAAGGCAGTATCTGTAGTTAGCCGGTTTATCTTTTTTTCAGCTTCGAGATTGTCCAAATGCTCTTTGGCATAATCGTGTAGGGTCAAACTCGAGATAGGCTTGTATATATTCCTTTTGATTTGACCAGCTGAAAAATCGGTGTTCTCGCTTTGAAGATTCATCAATCCTTTGCGTACTTCGGATAATCTTGAAGACAGAAGGTTGTTCAGGCTATCCGCATCGGGATTCGATTTTTTGACCTTCAGGTTTTTATCGTCCCAATCCTCAAGGTCAATGGTATGACCGATATGTTTGAAGGTTGAACGGCGGTTTTTGGTAATTCGGATTGCTAAAGGATATAAGCCTTTGGAATTCCTCTTTTTTCGTAGAACGATTTGTGCACTTGCTGACATAGTTGACCTGTTTAAATTGCGAAAGTCATATCAGGTACAACACTCAGTAAAAATCTTTTTTAAAGATACGGATTTAATACGATTTTTGGGTACAACATAGGTACAACAAATGCTGAAATCAACTGATATTAAATGACTTCAAATAAAATTTGAAAAAACACAACTAATTGAAAATGAATTAGTTTGGTGTTTATTGGGGCAAGATAGACAAGACTTAGGATCTAGTGCCGCGAGGTGTGGGAGTTCGAGTCTCCCCGCCCGCACGAAAAAGGATAAAGCTTCTCAGAAATGGGGAGCTTTTTTTGTGTTTTAAATTTGGGGTCAATAAGTGCTTCAATTGAGAATTGCAACCCTGGAGAATAGCAACATTTAGAGCTTAATTAAAACCAGCTATCTTTGTTAAATGCTCATCAATTCGACTTCCAATTTCTTTAAATCCAAAATCTTCCCGATTCTCTTGGTCAATTTTATTGGGATTCTGGGCTATAGTATCGTTGTCCCCATTCTCATTTTTATTGTTACCAAATTTGGTGGGAACGGATTCATCTATGGAATTTTAGGCGCCATGTATCCTTTCTTTCAATTTATAGGTGCGCCTATTTTGGGTAGACTCTCGGATAGGTTGGGTAGGAAGAAAGTGCTAATTATTTCACAGGCAGGTACTTTCGTAGCTTGGTTACTTTTTCTCTTGGCCTTTATTTTACCAGAAACCGAATTATGGTCTCAAGACACCGATACCACAGGAAGTTATGTTATGACTTTGCCTCTTCTGATTATTTTTATCGCGCGAATTTTTGATGGCTTTACAGGGGGAAATATTTCTGTAGCGAATGCCTATATGTCTGATATATCAACTGATGAAAACAGGAGTGGTAATTTCGGTAAGATGGGTGCCTCCACGAGCCTAGGATTTGTTCTTGGTCCAGCCGTTGCTGGCGTTTTAGCAAGTACTATTTTGGGTGAAGTTTTGCCATTAATACTAGCATCCGTGATTTCTCTAGTCGCCATATTTGTGATACATCTGCGGTTAGTAGAAAGTGTACCCTGCGTAGTAGACACTGGGAATGTATCTTTAAAGAATATTAGACGTTTCTTTCAAGTGGAACATAAAGACTGCTATACTGAGGGCGAGTTGGAATCTGGCCCTAAAGAAAAGAAAGATTGGCTGTCTATTTTGAGGATTTCCGGGATTCCTTTATTATTCACGATTTACTTTTTAACGTTTTTTGCGTTTAGCCTTTTCTATGCGGGATTACCAATTTATGCAAGCACAATTCTGGAATGGTCGGCCACAGATTTAGGGCTTTTTCTAGCGTACTCTAGTCTAATTATGGTTCTAATTCAGGGCCCTGTATTGTCTCGTTTGTCTCAAAGATTTTCCAGTCACAGTTTGGTGCTTTCGGGTTCGTTTTTATTAGGAATTAGCTTCTTAGTTCTTTCTAAGGAGAACTTTGTTTTACTATATCTAGCGAATACCCTGTTGTCTGTCGGAAACGGTTTAATGTGGCCTAGTTTTCTCTCCATTCTTTCCTCTACTGGGTCAAAAGCAAGTCAAGGCACCATTCAGGGCTATGGCACATCCATGGGGAGCATTGCCAGTATGATGGGCTTGATTGCCGGCGGATTGCTTTTTGGACGTATGGAAACCGACGTTTTTATTTTAGGTGGTTTTGTGTTTTTTTTAATTACACTTTTAATGACGATACATCGGTTGAATCATCGTAAAAAGTCCAGAATGTCCAAGGAAGAATATACGCTCATTTTGGATAAGTCCTGACATTAAGATTTTAAGTCATTTGAGATTTTTGAGTTCTCGTTTGGTAATTTTCCTTCCGGTTTTTAAGTAATGTTCCAAACCTATCAGAAAGTTTTCCGTGCCCTCGGTCATTTTTGGTCTAATCATAATGGGATTCATAATTTTGCCCATAATTCCTTTTGTTTCATACTGAAAGGTAAATGAAATTGTAGTTTTATCTTCTATCTCGGTCAATTCGATAATGCCACCCATATTCTTAATTGGTGGCAATTTTGCACCGTCATAGATATCAATGACCATTTTTTTATTGGGGACGTATTCTGTGATGCGTTCTTCAAATGAGCCGAAAGGTGCAAGGTCGCAGTGTCTTTGAGCACCTAATCCAGTCTTATTGCCTAAGGTTGTGCTATGGGAATCTTTTAATCCAGGATTCCAAAGGTGTATGTTATCAAAGTCATCCAATACTGCCCAAACTTCTTCCTTAGGAAAAGGCAAAGTGCGTGTTGCTGTTATTTTTTCCATATGTATTTTTATTGTAAAACACCGTCCATTTTAAATGGACGGTATTAATTGATTTTTAGGCGTTAGCAAATTCTGCAAGACTTATTGAGGCCATTTGATAGATTCCCTCGATGTTTTTCTTTATTTCAGGAAACGCTGGCTCATTTTCTTTAGATATTTCAAAATCTACGTCCCAATGCATCGTGGTATTGTCTCCATTATCTTTAAGGGTAATGGTACCTTCAATATCACTTATGGGCATAAAATCTTGCTTGTCGATACTGTATTTAAAGACTTTATTTTCGGCATCGGTCTGAATAGTTTCGTGTAAAGTGGCACCTTCTGGAGTTGTGCAAATACGTTTGTTACCCTCTACAGAACAGGTCTCAATAATTGGCATCCATTTGTCCATATGGGTTCCTGGCTCTACTTTTGCCCACACTTTAGCTAATGGTGCATTGACTTGGTTTACGGTTTCAATTCTTTTTTTCATTGTTTAAAATTTAAATTATAATTAATTATATAGATTGGTCTGTCTAATCGAATAGTAAAAAATATATTACCACCCTAAATACGATGGTGGTTTTACGTTTTTCAGTCTTAAATAAACAACCAGTTGTCCTCTATGATGCGACAGATGATTGTCCATTACGTTGGCAATTTCATATCGCGTTCGTTTCCCATACCAAACGTCTACTGTCTCGTTGATTTGCTCATCTGTCATCTGTTGTAACTGTTCAATGAACGTATCGAAAAAATCTTCTAGCGCTGTTTTGATTAAATCCTTTGACGTGAGTTTCGCTTTTGCGCCTGCCCGCTGTGGCGGGAAAGCGTAATCTGTAACAAATCGACTATGCGTTCGTAACCAACTCGTGATATGGCTCAATTGTGATTTATAGCTCTTTACTTCTGATGAAGGCTTAAAATCAAAATCTTCTTCTGGTAACGCATCCACAAATTTTAAGGTATAGCGTTTATTACCTTTCCATTTTCTGACCAATTCTTCGTTTCTCATTAGGGTTTCAGCATTAATTCTAATTGATTTTGAAAAGCGATAAGTGGTTCTTCGTGCATGCCTGATTTCATTAATACCAGTGCACCATTATACATCGCAAGCATAGCAATGGTTAAACTTCTAGCATCTTGTGCTGATGAAATCGTTCCATCGTTTTGTCCTTCTTCTATGCAGGCCTGAAAGACATCTATGAAATGTTCAAAATTAGTCGAGCAGGCTTCGGTCAACTTTGGATTGATTTGACCGATTTCCTGGCCCATTCCTACCAGTAAACAACCCCATTTGAAATTGTCTCGTTTGTAACCTTGAACGAATATATCGAACAGATGAATCAGCCTCTTTCTGGGATTGAGCGTTTTATCCGTTAGCATTTCTTTCATATAATCGGTGCTCCAAACGCCATAATAATCCAGAACCTGGGCACCAAAGTCATCCTTATCCTTAAAAAAATTATAGAAAGAGCCTCTTGAAATTCCAGCCGATTTTAAAATTTCATTCGTTCCCGTATTATGATATCCATTAAGCCGGAAAAGCTCCATTCCTGCTTTCAAAACATCATCTTTACTATGCTTTACATTCATAATATTACAATTAGACCAATCAATCTATTTGCAAAGATGTGGCATTTTTTTCAATTAGACAAATCAATCTAATTATATTTGTATATGACCAAAATCAAATCCTATAATTCTCTTTCTGCGCTATACCAAGATAATAATGTAGCACAACCTATTGAGCAAGCAATGGATTTTACGATTCACAGGATGGAAAAAGTGCATCCCAATCCCGTGACTTCACCTATTTTTAGGGCCAACTACTTTTCATTTTTAGTCGTTAAAAGTGGTAAAAGTTATTATACGATTGATAGCCATAAGTTTGATGTTTCGGCCAGCACGCTTTATTTTACAAATCCTGGGCATTTAAAATCCTTTGGTATAGAGGAAGTTGTAAATGGGTATATCATTACGACAAGCGAGCAATTTTTAAAGGAAAATGTCAATAATGATGTCTTTAGCGAGTTTCATTTTTTACTTTCAGAAACGGTTCCGCCTACCCAACTGACGGATGTTCAGCTAGAACGACTGCTTAATTTTTGTGAACAGCTGGAAACTGCTTATAGTAATACTTCTGCTTTACGGGACAAGATTTTAAGTTCGCTATTTGTCGTTTTTCTACTTAATATAAAGGAAATCTTGATGGCAAATGAGCAGTTTGTAATTGCCTTGGACCGTGATAGTGAGATTGTACAGCAATTCAAAAAAGATTTGGAAGTTGTCGTACGGTCAGATAAAATAAATCAAAGTGATTTAAAAGTTTCCGCTTTCGCGAAAGCGCAATCACTCAACGCCGCCTATTTTTCAACGGTTATAAAGACTAAAACTGGTCAGACTGCCAGTTACTGGGTTCAGCAGAAATTGGTCGATGAATCCAAAGCCTTGCTTAAAAACTCTACTCGAACGATAAAAAGCATTGCCTACAAATTGGGATACAGCGAGCCGACACATTTTACCAAATTCTTCAAAAACGCCACACAAATGACGCCTAGACATTACCGTAAGTCGGTTTCTTAAATGTTCGCCAGTTTTTCTAAAATATCTGCCTTTTTTGAGGCATAGTCTGTTTGCACCTTTGTATCGAACAAATAAAAAACAGAACTATGGAAACTTCAAGAACAAAAATTGCATTAGTAACTGGCGGAAGCCGAGGATTGGGAAGAGATATGGCGTTGCGCATTGCCGATAAAGGTGTAGACGTTGTGATAACATTCAATTCTAACGAAACCGCTGCTCAAGATGTCGTGAATTTGATTAAGGCTAAAGGGCGGAAAGCAATTGCGTTACAACTGGCGGTAGAAGACAACAAATCTTTCACGCAATTTAAAACTGATTTGGAAAGTGCATTAAGCAATGACTTTGATGCCACGCACATTGACTATCTCGTTAATAATGCTGGGATAGGAATGCACGCTAACATTGCTGACACGAATTTAGACCAGTTTGATACCTTATATAACATTCATTTAAAAGGACCGTTTTTCCTTACCCAAGAATTACTTCCTCTACTTGCTGGTGGTGGTGGAATTGTAAATGTATCCACAGGATTGACACGATTTGCGTTGCCTGGTTATGGTGCTTACGCCGCTATGAAAGGTGCAATGGAAGTATTTACGAAATATCTGGCTAAGGAATTAGGCGGTCGCGGAATCAATGCCAATATCATAGCGCCAGGTGCCATCGCTACCGACTTTGGCGGTGGTGTGGTGCGTGATAATGAAGAAGTGAATAATTATATCAGTTCTACCATTGCCTTAGGTCGCGTAGGTGAGGCAAATGACATAGGTGGTGTTGTGGCATTCTTATGTACTGAAGATGCAAAATGGGTAAACGCACAACGCATTGAGGTTTCTGGCGGGCAGAGTATTTAACTATTTTTAAACGATATTTAAGCCCATTTCTCAACCCTAAATTTGAAATCTGCGAGGTAGTAAGCGACCTTATTCTTCAGTACTAATTTTCCGAAGAGATTGTAAATAAGTCTTTTAAGCACGTTTGATTCGGCGATTTCATATTTTAAAATGGCCTTGATTATACTGGTGTTGTTCGAGCCAATTATGGTGGTAATAGCTACTTCAGGATTTCGAATATTTCGACATATTTTTTCTGGTTTTAACTGAAATGTGTGCAACAATAATTTTTTATTGTTGGCAGATGCGGTAATATGACCACTTTTAGTGAAAACAGTTATTCCTTCTGACAAGGAAGTAAATACCGTCATTGGCGACTTGTTAATTGTGCTTTGTAATTCTAATCTCATTGCTATAATATTAAAATGAAAAACCCTTGAAGCTTTCAACTTTCAAGGGTTTATCTGCTACTAACCATCAACCATTAATAGAAAAACTGTTCTGATAGGATTTTTCCGTTTTCAACTTTGTAAACGATAATCTCATCTAATGGCCATTTGTTGCCATCTTTCAATATCGCGGTCATTTTGTATGGAATAGCGATGTAGTCCTTTGCAACAATAGCGTCGCCTACTTCCAGACCTTCTGCACCAGCAATATTTTCTTGCATTGCTTTGTCTTTTGCTCTAATCGCATCAAGACCTTTTACATCTGCAAAATATTCAGATTGCGGTTCGATGTGATGCGCATCTTCGTGAAAGAGTTCTTCATAAACGGTTTCGAATTTACCTTCTCTTAAAAGGCTTACTAATCTATTTGCTACTTCTTGATTTGTCATTTATTTTAGTTTTAATTATGCGGCTTTTTTGCCTTTCTTCCTGAAATATTTTGCGTCAGATTTGATTTTCACGTCAGATTGTTTTCCAGTTTCGATATAATATTTTAAGTCCTCGAGGGTCTGATTGATAT
Source organism: Winogradskyella maritima (assembly GCF_042650215.1). NCBI lineage: Bacteria > Pseudomonadati > Bacteroidota > Flavobacteriia > Flavobacteriales > Flavobacteriaceae > Winogradskyella > Winogradskyella maritima. The sequence continues at coordinate 1,073,982 of NZ_JBHSAT010000004.1, forward strand.
CCTTTCGCATTTTTGGTTTGATCATCCAACCCATCAACAATCCTGGTAGGGTTGCCAGTGTGACGTCTAAGTCCATTGTTACCTCCGAGGTATTGATACTCATTGGCTTTACTTTCCATTTTGCAGTCGCTGCTTTCATTATAAAAGGTGTGTCATCCAGATGATATTGTAGCTCCATCTTTTCTTCATCGGCGCGGTCTATGATTTCGCTCACATCGCCAAAAACGGTTGAACAGGTTCTACCTATATAATCGCTACCGGCTACTTCACGTTCTTTAGACTCGTTAACTGTACTTGCCCAATGGCAGGCATCTCCATAATTTGTGTAAAGCACTTCCCAAACTTTGCTGGCAGGTGCATTTACTTGAAGGGTTTTGTTAATTTTCATTATTTCTAAGTATTTATTTGCTTTAGCGCTGTGCTCTCCCGATGGTCGTGAATCTCACGAGTTCAATTTCGCGAAAGCGTAATCTTCATTGCTCTCTGCGTGATTGTTTATACTTAGATTCAGAATATGTAATGGTGTGACAACTTAAGCCGAGAAACCCCATAAAAAAACCTAAACAAAGGTTCAGGTCTTTCGAATATAGGGGTAACTATAATACTATTACCAAGCGATATAGCTGGGTGCTTTTATTCCTTTCATTCGTAAATGAACGATGGCTTGAGCCCTATGATGCGTGCAGTGATTAAAAACGATGTTCAAAATCTTTCTACGGCTCATCCGGCCAGCCCAAAAGGATGTGGTTTCTTCAAAATAAGACGCATCCTTGGTTTCAGCAGCCTCACTTAGCGCATTATATTGCTTCTTGAGATAAGAGATAACTGCATTCTTATCGTTCGCATTTGTGGGCTGCGGAACTGTTTGAAAATCCAAAGCTGAGTTTCCTATGTATGCCATTCCTTCTCCTATGTGTACCATTTGCTCTCCAAAAGAACGAACGTCTTCTGTGGGCTTATAGCTATAGGATGATTCTGGCATTTTTTGGGCTACATCAATCGTGTATTCCAGACTGTTTTTCCACTTCTTTAAAAATTCTTTCTTAAACGATGATTGTTGTGCTGTCATAGGCATCCAGGAGGTAAATAATAAGGTTAGTATTGCGGCTATCTTTTTAGTGATTTTCATTAGTTCAATTTCATTAAGTTCTTAATATGGTCATCATTTACGATGTCTTCCAGAAAGGTCTTTTTATCAAAATCCTTTTTGTAAGGTAATTGCCCATAGAGTTCAGCATATTTATCATCAATGATTTTCATCATATCGTCAGTATCGCCTTTGATTTCAGTTTTGAACTTTGAAAACTCTTCACGATTAAAAAGCAGATTTCTACTATCGATAACCTTATTATTTAGAGCAAAGGTCACTTTCTTATGGCATCGGCAAGGGTTGGACTTGTTTACCAAACCACATTTTTCGTTCATAAAATTAAAGATGTCCTTACGTGCTCTTGATAAACGCTGTCTAAAATTATCTTTTGAAATATTGAGAATTTCTGAGCCTAAGTTATGGTCTGCATTGAACATCTCGCCCAAAATATAGACCAGTCGCTGTTCTCGCGTAAGGCACAGAAGCATACCGCTCATACAGCTATAGTTCATTTCCTTTATAAACGCTTTGTTTTCTTTCTTTTCCATTTCTGTTAGCTCCGTGTCTGGCGTCATATCTAGACCTTGGGCCATTTTATCAAAACTCTCAAAAACAGACTCGTTTGGGCGTCTTTTAGACATTAAAAAGTGATTTGCCACGATACGATAGGCCCAGGTTCTAAAAGAACTCTTACCTTTAAATTGAGCCAAATTTGTTATAATCTTTATTGTCGCTTCTTGTGTAAGGTCTTCTGCATCTGCCGGATGACGAACCATCTTCCAGGCAATATTATAGATAAACGGCTGATGCTTGAGTATCAAATTTTCAAGAGATGCTTTATTACCATCTTGTGCCTCTTTTACCAATTGATGGTCGGTCTTGTCACTTGTATACTCCTTTAAGAACGGATTGTCCATAACATTGTCTTTAATAGTTAGATGCATCAATAGGCGGGGTGTGACAACATACTAAAAATAATTATTTCTCTGCCAAAGCTGTCACACATCATTAATGTCTGAATCTAAATCATATAATCTAAAAATGATAATTAAAATGAAACGATTAAAACATGTTATGGTATTTGCGATAGCCATATTTGGATTAAACCAAATGAACGCACAAAATCCCAACGCTAAAATAACAAACACAATGATTGTTGAGGCCTCAGCAGACGATGTTTGGGAAGTACTGAGAGAGCTTGATAATATCGATGAGCTTTCCAGTTTGGTAGCAAAAGTTGAGTTCACAGGTGACAAAGCTGCAGGTGGTACAAGAGTTTGCACGTCTCCCGACGGACAAGGAAAGTTTAAGGAAAGTATCCTTGCCTTCGATGATGCTGGTAGAACATACACCTATGCCGTAGTTGAAGGAGTCCCTGCAGCTGGAATGGTTAACAATTTTAAGGTAGTTGATTTAGGGTACAAGAAATCTATGATTGTATGGACGTCTACTTACGAGAAGTTTATGAAGAATCCACAGATGAACGAAGAGCAGTTTAATGGCTTTTTAAATACGGCATCTAAGGAAATGATGGCCAATGCGGCAAAAATGGCTTCAAAATAGTATTGAGTCTATTTTCCAAGTATTCAAAGGGTTGTGCTAATCGTACAACCCTTATTTAAAATGATGATATGAAGTTTAGAATTATAGCGATAGTAATAATAGTAGCGCTTTCGGGACGATTGTTCGGTCAGCCGGACACTGAAGATGACAAACTATCTTCCTTTACTATTGATAGTGATATTCTTTCTGAAAGTATTTCGGTTACGACATATAATGCAATTTCAACTGATAAAGTTTCGAACATCGTTTACATCACAGATGGTCAGAAAATGATTGACAATGGTGCTTTGGATACGATAAGAACACTAACTCAGGATGGAAAAATTCCAAAGGCTAAATATGTATTTGTAAGTACCATTGATGTTCGAACAAAAGAGGATAAACGCAACACCTATTTTTTCTGTAATACGGATTACATTCGGTTTTTTGAAGAAGAATTAGTTCCTCTAATAGAAGGGAGTCCGCGTCTCAATTCGAAATACAGAAGTCTGATAGGGATATCATTTGGTGGATTGAATGCCTCTTATTTTTCTGGGAGGACCAATTTGTTTCAGAACTACGCCTTGCTCTCTCCAATAACTTATCCTTGCAATGACGCGCTTACCGCTATTGCATTTTCAGAGAATAAAAACCTCAATATCCTAATTTCAACAGGAAAAAACGATGCTGAAAATTACGTGACACCGCTGACCAACCTTTACCAATCAAAAGGATATACAGTGAAAAATGTTACGACTAACGGTGCACACGATTTTGAAAATTGGAACCATCAGCTAGAGGACGTATTGAATTTCTTAATTCAAAAAAAATGAAAGTAGCACAGCTCATTTCTGTAATCATTCTAAGTATACAGACAATCGCTTGTCAAAATAATAAACCCATAAATCCAGATTCAGATATGCTCTTTGATAGAATACCACGTAGTGAGTACAACACGAATATGACGTATTATACCGACAAAGCTTTGCCAGGCTCTTCGCTTGAAGAAATGTTGAGAAATACAACTAACGAGATGATAGCATTTATCGATGCAATACCTGAAGATAAAATCGATTATGCATACGGTTCTTTTAAATGGACGGTTGGTGAGGTATTGCAACATATTATTTCATACGAAGAAATAATGCTTGAAGTCGCGCTTTTGAATGCAGGTGTTATTTCAGAAAAAGAGCATACAGTTTATTATAACCAAAATACCACTATTGCCGGCGCCAAAGGTAAAAGTAAAAGCGATTTGCTTGCTGAATTTAAACGTGTACGTCAAAAAACAGAAAATGCCTTTAATTCATTAACGGACGAACAGCAAAAGCGTATGGGTACTTTAGATGGAAATAAGACTTCGGTTAGGGTTATTGCATTCTGTATTTCAGGTCATCAGACCCATCATTTTAATGTGATTAGAGAGCTGTATTTGGATTAAAATAATCTAAAACGTAATTGTCGCTCCTATTGCGTTTCCACTGAAAGATAGATTTAGTGATAGTTTCTTGGTTTTTATATCATTGTATTTTTCTTCATATTTCCTATCGAGATAAATATCAATCGCCTCAACCATAAAATAACTTATTGCCCAGCTTAAAAAAACATCGCTTGCCCAATGTGCATCATCATAAATTCTTGATATTCCAGGGATGACACCTATAGCATAAATAGGTGCTTTTACCCACCAACTTTCAAACTGTTTGGCAATAACGTGTGTATTAGTAAAGGTTAATACAGAATGACCTGATGGGAATGAACGGTAGCTTGAACTACCGCCAAAAGGACGAAAATGATTCTTACCTAATTCCGTTCCTGGTCGAGCACGTCCTGTTGCAGATTTTGTAAATTGCTGAAGAAAACCAGTCGCGGTTGCAGAAGAAATAAGCAACACACCTGTACGCCGTAATTTTTCGTTCTTGGTAAAAAGACCAGTTAAATATACTGCTCCTGTAAATCCGTAGTTGTTTTGTGGACTTCCTGCATACCATCCATAGTCCAATAACATCTCTGGAACGCTTTCTATATGACCTCTAAACTCTCTCCTGATATTATCATCGATGGTATAAAGACCCAGCGTTCCAGCTGTAACTAGGCCTAAATTCATAAAGTCATTTTTCTGCCAATGCAATGGTCTTGAGTAGGCATAACCAGTGCCTTGAAAAACATTTCCCATATCATAAGTGAATGTTTTCCAAAGATTGCCTCTATCTGCTATTGATGTTTGTGCAATAGATAAGGAGAATAGTGATAACGTTACGATTAAAAGAAAAATCTTGCTAAAACGCATTTTATGAGAGTCGTATATCATCTAGTTTAATAACAACTGCTTGGAGCTTATAAGTTGGTGTAATTTATCTATGGATGAAGTTAGACCAATCCTGAATTGTTTTTTACCTACTAGAGTCATTAGAATTTTTTGGAAGATTGTCTTGGTTTTCCAGTATTGTTCGACTAGTAAAGTAGATTTGTTTTCATTTATCGGTTCTATGATATAAAATTGATACAGCTTATCCACAGGTGGTGGGTCTGTAGTGAGTTCGCCATAAACTAACTGCTCTATAGGAACTTTTTTAATTACCGTTGTGAAGTTGAAATGCTTGCCGTTAATTACACAAACGTGTTCTGTACCTTCACGTGTTACTTCATTCTTATTAAACTGAAACTCTTCCACACCGTCAACCCAAATATGGCGATAGCGATAGTTTGTTATCAATTCAAATAGACCATAAGCATCAATCGGCATTTCACGTTTTAGAACAAAGTTAGGTTCACTTTTGGTCACGATAATCTCTGGTGGTTCAAAACCTAATAGTTGGAGTTTATCAATATCAATTTCGGCAAATAGATATGAAATATTTTTCCCATCATAGGTATCTACGCTTTCGCGAAAAGTGAACAAATTACTTTCATACGTGGCGTTAAGGCCTATGACATTTGCCAGTTGCTCGCTTATCAAAACATAATTATCAGAATCGATTGAATTTTTAAGAAGTCTATGTGCTTGAATGACCATTTCGCCGAAAGGCTTTCTGTTATTCTGAACAGTCATAAACTGAAGTTCGCCACAATGCAGTACAATCTTTAATTTGAGATTAGGTGCCGACGCACACGCCCGACAAGGGCAAATACGGTTTGCTTCCATCATTTTGAGATGACTATAGAAAGCGGTGTACATCGTTTCAATCTGAGCGAGCAATTTCTCTTGCGATGGAATTTGATTTTCTTTGTAAAATAAGAGCGCGTCGCCCTCAACTTCAGCCAGGCGCATTGACTGTGTGTTTGCAGAAATAAGAACTTCAAGAAGTTCTGCAATAACGTGCTCACTATGCTGTACCTCGGTTGTTTGAACAAAGTGGGTGAAACCAGAAATATCTGGAATAAATAAAAGTGATTTTTTTAAGTCCATATGCTATGCCATTGTCAAGCAACCGTTGTTTTTAATAAGTTCTCTTCTTTATAACGCCTCTATTTTTTATATAGATGTTTTAATCATTAGGCTTCGAAAAACCTATGTATTCAACATCCTCAAGAGGATAGAGGAGTTCTTTTTCAAAAGAATCAAACTGATAATTGCTTAAAGCGAAACTATAAACCTTGTTATCCAATTTCTTAGGTCCTTTAAGTTGTATCTGAACATTACTTGGCAAATAAGCACCTATGCTTGTTTCCTTACGTTCATATCTTGCAGTAGCGTGTTGCATTCCTTTTGGCATTGGGAGAAAGAAATCATTAATAGTGACTTCTAAAAGGTCAATATGTTTGGTAATAGGATTGATGTACACCAAAAATCTATCAAACTGTTTATTGGGTTCCTCTGAACCCCATGTAACATAAACAGTTTCGTAAGTTTCGCCTTCGACATCCTTTTTGCCAGCATATCGAATAATGTCAGCATCGGGTAGGTGCACAGGAGCTTCTAATAGATAGTGAGAGGTGGCCAAACCCCAAATATATCTATCGTGTACGTGTCTTTTGAGATAGTCGCTACCGTTTTCTCTCTTATAACCTTCCCACGATTGGACTCCTTGTATAACACCTTCTTTACTGCCTTCTTTATATTCTACTTGACCGTCAAATGAGTTGGTGGCAAACCGTAGTTGAAGCTCCTTGTTGTTATTGCCAGGAAATGCATTCATAGGCATCATTAGCCAGATGCCCGTCCAATTGAATTTAGCATTAGCCTCATATACTTCCGTTTCTGAAAGTTTATCGTAGCCCATAGCATTCTTGGCTTCAATGAGTAAAGTTTTTCCTTTTTGTTCTGCGTTTGTTATGTTTTTATTCTTTAACGCATCTGTCCGTAAGTCGACGGCTTTGCAAGAACCGAGTAGAACGGTTACGAATACTAAGCTTAAGATTCTTAAATTTTCATTCATTGTATTAAATTAATTAGACTGTTCTGTTTATTTTGTAGTTAAATTTTTTTTAGACTGAAATGAATTTAAATGTCATCTCAAACCAAATATCCATATAAACTCTATTACGAGTCACTTTTGTTCTAGCTAGTACACCGTAAAAACCTGAGTGCATATATTCGGCGAGTTCAAGTGCCGAAAAATCCTTTGTTATTTCTCCAGCATCTTGCCCTTTTGTAATCTCCATAGCAAGAATGTTTAGCCAGCCCATAAAATGCTGATTTGCTTCTGAACCTAGAGTATCGTTTTGTCTACCTACCTCTACGCTCATATTATTTACAAGACAACCGCCGTTGTATTCATCTTTTTCATTTAAATTAATCATAAAAGAGTAGAAGGACTTCAAGCATTCTATCGGCGACAAGTCACACTCTTCAAAAAAGTCTTGCATCCAGCAGTAATTTGATTCACCATACTGCTTGATAACTTGTTGGGCAAAATCTTCTTTAGATTCAAAGAAGTTATAGAAAGAACCTTTAGGGATACCTGACTCTTTTAGAATCTTATTGATACCCACATTGTGATATCCATTAGTTCGAAAAACTTCGTAACCAACCTTGAGAATGTTTTCTTTGTTATGCTTGTAACCCATGTCGACTACAAATATATAGATTATTTTTAAATTAGACCAATTGGTTTATTTTTTATTTACCGAACATTATATGATCCTACATATAATTATTCTGTCGCACGAATTATGGTTTAAGAACCTACCTGCATTCTGGAGCGTTTTTAATCAAGGTATACAGTGCACAAAAAAAGCTTCCATATCGGAAGCTTTTTCTGGCTCAATTGCATTATATAAAAATTAGTTGAGCTTGACTAACTTACCTGTTTTAAAGCCTCCATCTCTACTTTTACTGCGTAGCATATAGATGCCTGTGTTCAATTCCGAAACATCAAACTCATGATTTTTATTGAAATCACCGTTAAAGGTTTTAACCAATTTTCCGGATAGGTCATAAACTTCCACCGTAGAGACGTCGGTTGTAATTTTAAAGCTGTCATACGTAGGGTTTGGATACATTACTAAAGAATTTAAGCGATTCTCTTCCAAGCCCAAACTTTGCACAGCCTGATTACCAAATATTCTAAATTGTCCGGCTGGGATAACAATTGACGGTGTTGATTGAGAAATCGTTGTTGCACCAGTAGGATCCATAAGATCGTACCAAGTTGAGGTAACACCTGTTGGAAAGCTTGTGTTTACGCTTTGATCGGTGACATTAAAATTGGCTAGTATGATAACGTTTCGTAGCTGGGATGTAGGTATTGTAGTATCAAAAACATCAATTCGTGGAGTGAAATTTCCTGAGGTAATGGTGTAATCTCCTTCAAAGACAGCTTCATTGATTTTAAGCGCATGCAGGCGTGACCAATCATCATAAATTTGTGCTCTCAATGCATCGCCTAACCAATTGTTCGCCCATTGTGGTTGTGGCTTAGTGTCTAATTTACAACTTCCAGGTGTAGTATCAGACTCTGTGTTTACAGTGCCGTTTGTACACGTAAATATCGAATTTTCCATACCTAGTTCACCAAAGTGCCATATCATCTTAGGGCCAGGGACCATAACCGACATTGCTCCAAGTGCAGACATACGCGAGAGTGCTGTGTTTAGATTCTGAACATTATGACTACTATTAGAGCTGTTACCGAACTCTAGGTTCTTATACATTAAACGCTCTTCGTCATGACTTTCTGGATAACCGACAACACGTGGACCAGCAAAGGTTGATCTCGATTTATGTCCAATGCCAGCAATATTTTTATTACCGTTCTGTCCCATAGTCAATTCATTATAAGGATCAGTCATTTTACCCCACATCATAATGCCTTTTCCTTCTGCAAAACGGTAATTAGCCCACTCCTTTTCTTCATTCTCAGAACCGAGATGTTCAAAAATTACGTAGTGGTCAGAATCTATAGCCCAAGAATGGTCTGCATATTCTCTAAGGACATCAACACGGTCTTGTTGGTAATTATTTGTGCAACCAAAATCACCATCAAAAGTACCGTTACCACAATTCTGCGTGAAGCCTTTAGTTAAATCCCAACGAAATCCATCTATTTTATATTCTTCGATCCAGTATGTTACCACCTGTTTTGCATAGTCTCGTGTTACTGTAGCGCTATGATCAAAATCACTACCTACGTTAAATGCATGCTGAGGGAACTGATTAAAGTATGGATTATTTGATGCAGGTCCTCCCCAGCCGTCACCATCTGGGTCGTCCATCCACATCCGGACCAAAGGATTTCGGCCAAAGGCGTGGTTTAAGGCAATATCCAAAATTACCGCGATACCATTTTGATGGCAGATATCCACAAATTCCTTAAATTTTTCAGGTGTGCCGTAATATTTATCTAACGCCATGTGGAATGAGGTGTTATAACCCCAGCTCTCATTGCCTTCAAACTCCATAACAGGCATAAGTTCTATGGCATTTACTTTAAGGTTCTTGAAATAATCGATGCGATCGATTAAGTCTTGGTAGTTTCTGTCGGCATCAAAATCCCTGACTAATACTTCATAGACAATTAGGTTTTCCTTTTTTGGTTTATTAAAGCTATTAACGACCCATGGATATGGCGTTTGTCCTGTTTGCAATACCGTAACTTCACGTTCTTGGCCTGCTGGGTAAGCGGGTAGGTTAGGATCTAAATTCGGATTAAACGGATCGTCAAACGGTGATAATACCAATGAAGAAAACGGATCTGCAGTTTTAACTATAGATGGCGAATTGGCAATGGGATTGGTGTCATAAACCCAATATTGATAGGTTTCATACTGTCCAGGAGTCAATCCTGTAAGCTCAATCCAGTATTTTCCTGTTGCCGGGTCGCGCTTCATGTTATCCGTGTTGGTTGGGGAGTAGTTGTTCCAACTTCCTGCCACTCGGATAAATTCTTTTTCTGGTGCGGTCAATACTAACGTAGCTTTTGTAGCGTCTGCACCATAGTTAATACCGTCTATAAGACCTGGGGCTAATGGTTCCTCCGTTACCGTCGGTGCAACAATGATATCAAAAAAGGCTTCGCCAGTTTCAGTCTCTCCTGGTGGTGTACCAACTAGACGTACGGTGGCGTCACTTGTCACACCAGTCAACGTTGCTACACAATTAGGAAAACCGCAGACTTCATCGCTTACCGTTGGGGTAGTATCATTATTTAGGAAGACATCAAGACGACCTTGAACTGTGGTGCTTCCTTGAAAGCCAATCGTTGCCGTGATATTAACGTTATCACCACTATTAATAATGACAGGATCACTCGTCGGTGCTAAGATATTCACTACAACACGCCCAACTTCTTTAAAGTTATCTGATGATTGATTCGTACCATCCTTAGTTTTAAGCAGAAATCCGATCTCTGCAACATCGGTAGAATTAAAAAAAGTTTCAGGAACACCAAAATTGTAAGAATAGGTGCCATCACCATTATCAGTGAACTTAGCCGTTTCAGGCGAATTGAAAAAATCACTTCCAGTTGCGGAGGGATTATTTATCTGTGTTCCTGCACTATTAAAGTGCCATGCCCACAAATAAATATCATTGACACCCCATTGGGCTACAGGGTCGAAATTGGATACAGTAAGTGTAATATTAGGCTCATCGTCATTAAAGAAAGCTGGTGTCCATGTATAGGTTTGTGCCAATAACGATGTTAAGCCAAAAAAGAGAGAGACTATAAAAAGTAGTGTTTTTTTCATTGCATTTTGTTTAAAAAGTAAGGGCTATGTAGATGTCTACACAGCCCTTTAATTTAATATGTACTGCTAATTTTACTCAAGAGTAATAGTTTTAGCAACCGTATTCAGTGTCAGGGTATAAGTACCTGGTGTTCCATTGAAGAAGAAATTGCTGTCTCCATCATTGGCATTTTCTAGTTGGGAATCGATTGTATATCCGTCGTTTTCGTAAGTTGGATAATTGATTCCAGTTGCCCAATCACTATTGACGGTAAAGAATCTAAAGGCATCATTTGTTAATGCTACAGGCCCTGAGTAAATACCAGCACCAGTGCAAGGTAAAGCTACTGGAGTATCCCAAGACCATCCTGCATCTACCACACCTGCTCCCACCAGCCATAATTGTTCAAATTCGCACTGTAATTGTTCTGGCTCTACGGTAATGGTTTTATTGATATCATCAACCGTCACAAAATAAGTTCCAGGCGTTCCGTTGAAGAAGAAATTGCTATCTCCATCATTGGCATTATTGAATTGTGCATCAATAGTATAACCATTTCCTTCATAGGTCGGATAGTTAATACCAGTTCCCCAATCACTATTTACAGTAAAGAATCTAAAGGCATCATTTGTTAAAGCTACGTTACCGGAATACGTTCCGTTTCCAGTACATGGTAAGGCTACTGGCGTATCCCAAGACCAACCAGAATCTACAACACCAGCACCAACCATCCATAACTGGTCAAAGTTACAGTTAGGACCAACCACAGGAGGGCCTAAGGTTATGGTTTTTGCTTCTGTATCAATTTCAATAAAATACTGGCCTGGAGTGCCGACAAATCTAAAGTTACTATCACCATCATTGGCATTCTCTAAATTACTATCAATGGTATATCCTACGGCTTCGTAAAATGGGTAATTTAAACCTGAAGACCAATCGGATTCTATTTCAAAAAATCTGAATGCGTCATTTATTAAATTAATGTTTCCTGAATATTTAGTCCCTTGTAATGGTAGCTCTACAGGATTATCCCAAGACCAACCAGCATCTACAGCTCCGGCTCCAACAACATATAGTATCGGGGCTAGTTCTACGCTAAATGGTGTCACTTCAATGGTAATAACATCGGAAAAACGTTCCATATTTCCGCCATCCATCTCAATGGTGGCTTTAATTCTAACATCTAAATTTGAAGCTTCTTCAGCGTTTAATCCTATTGCCAAAGCCAACTCGTTAAACTCAGTATGTGTCATGGAAACAAACATTTCTCCATCTGCAGGGGACACAGTTTGTACTGGATCAAAATCGGTGCCTGCGGCTCCAAACTGTACTTCGTAAATAACATCAACACTACTTGCATCCCCAAAGTCTGGATCTTCAATAGTCACAGTTATGGCTTCGTCATCTGGAGTAGTTTCTAGTAATACTACTGAGAATGTATTGTCTATCCCAGCAACAACTGGAGGTGCTTCTGCAAAAGAAGACACACTAAAACTTACACTATTTGAAACGACGTTTCCAGAATTAATACGCATAAATACGGTGAATGGCTCAAAGGCATTAGCACCATTATCAATAAGTATTTGGTTAAATTCATCAACAGTCATTGAGAAGGTGTTCCCCGTTGAAGTTCCCAACATTATTGGAGATTCAAAAAGAGAATTGACATCCATCTCAATGGTGTAGGCGTCAGAATTTGTGACATCATCATTCCATGCAATCGTAAAGGCTATATTCTCTGGAAGATTATAGTTAAGATTGATATTGGATATGGAAGGTGCCAACAATTCAAAATCGGCTTCCGGTTCGGTAAGTATTAGAGTCTCTTCTGTTTCACAGGCCGTGAACATCAAGAGCAATCCTAATACATAAAAAGGAATTTTTTTAATATTAAATTTCATAGTCGTTTTTTTTAAAGATTTAATGGGATAAGAATATACTCTCCAGTAAGGTCGTTGAACCAAACATCGTAGTCGTCACCTACAACCACTGGTATGCTGGCGCCTCCTTCTGTTGCTATACCAGAGAATTCATTATCCGTTGCCCATGTTGTCCCTGTATTTGTTAAGAAACCAACTTCACCTTGCGACAACGTAACGCTGTTTGCGTACCAAATATGTCCGTCAAAATTAAGTTGATTCATGCTTACAGGCTCTGATGTAGCAGATCCTTGAATAGTCATACTTGAAAAGTCAGTAGCTCCTGATGCATCAAAAGACTCAAATGAGTAGCTAAAGGATCCGAAATTAATGGTGAAGGTATAAAAACCAGCAGTCTCGATAGCTTGGTTGTTATTAGGGAATGTTCCAGGATCATCAGTATCTCCAGGATTAACGTCTATTGTAGAACCATCATTGGTACCCCATTGTGGTTGCCACTGTCCTTTTACTTCTAAAACTTTAAACTCGCCTGCTGCAAAGAAGCCTGTATATCTATAAATACTGGAGTTGTTACCGTCACGGAATAGCGCAGGATTATTGTTATCGTTATTCCAGTCTGGAGGTGTTGCATTTCCAACAATATAATAATCCTTAAAAGGATAGTTGAAGAATGGCGTTACTGTAAAACTTATAATGTTAGAAGGTACTGGTAAACCATTCTGAGTTCCTATGGAAGACATGATACGAGCATACAAAATACCTTCGGTAAAAGGTGCAAGACCAGCATTACTAGCAGCACTGTTTAGTTCCCCTACAGACAAAGTAACTGTATTTGTACCACTGATATTTGCTACAACAACAGGTTCGGTAAAAGCTTCGTCTGAAGAGACTTCTAGTGCGTAATTTTCTGCTGTTGGTTGTCCATAATCTGCTTGCGTCCAAATAAATGTTGCAACAGGATTAGCCGTATTGTTAGGATCTAGCACAATCGATGAACTGGCTAAATCTCCTAAAACCACGGGCTGTGTACTGTTAACTGTAAATGTCTCAGAATCATCCTCACAAGAGGTGACAAAGACACTGGCCAAAGCAGTGGCCAAAAATAGAATTGATATATTTTTATATAGTTTCATAGTCATTTTAAATTTTTTAGTAACCTGTGTTTTGGTTTAATTCAGGATTTGAAGCTAAACTCAAACTCGGAATTGGATAAACATTGAAATGTGCCGGAATAGCGATTCCATTACTTCCATTACCCTTCCATGCCCAGTTGTAGTTACCGCCAGTGTATCTATTGAATCTAATCAAATCTTGGCGTCTATGCGCTTCCCAGTGTAATTCTCTTGAGCGCTCGTCTAAAATAAAATCTAAGGTTAAATCACTAGATTCTACAACTTCATCATTATTTGCTCTATCTCTCAACTCATTTAAAAGGCCTAAAGCTGTAGATTCTGAACCACCGCCACCTCTTAGGTAAGCTTCGGCATACATCAAATACACATCGGCTAATCTAAACAATGGAAAATCGGTATCTACAAAGGTCTGGTCAATACCTGGTGTTCCGTCTGATGAAACATTAGAGTATTTCTGTAAAATAAAGCCTGTATCACGATTTGAAATATCAACAATATCGACTGGTCTTGGTGTAGGAGGCGTTGGTGGCGTCGTTACAATCGTTACACCATTAGGAACATTAACACCTTCAATAAGTGTATTTCTTTCGTCTTGAGAAAAAATACCATCAGCAAATAACTCAGCAAATTCTCTACGTACACGAAGAGCACCACCCCAACCACCTTGGGTTACTCCAACGACTAACCCATTGGTTTCAAGACTGCCTACAGAACCATTAACCATAACCGTAGTAGGGCCAAAGTTTTGAGTGGTTAATCCATCAGAGACAATGGGGAAAATAATTTCACTAGTCGCTGAATTGGTATTGTTATCTGCCATAAAGTTGTGCAAGTAAGAATCAGCCAAAGCATAGCCAGAACTTAGAAGTGCTTCACATTGTGTTATACAATCTGGATATCTGTTTTCTCCTATGTAGACTTCAGCATTTAGATAAATCTTCGCTAGAATCATATTAGCTACACCTCTGTCGGCACGGCCATATTCGTTTTGACCAGCAGCAACTAAATCACTTTGGATATCTAATAATTCACTTTCAATAAAAGTAAAAAGCTCAGCGCGACTTACTTCTGGCGGCGTAAAGTTAAGAGGGTCATTTTCAGTGATGAAAGGCGCTTTTCCGAAAAGGTCCATCATATAGTAATAAGCCATAGCCCTTAATAACCTAGCTTCTGCACGGTACGCAACAATATCTTGGCGTGTGGCGTCACTAACATTTCTACCGTCCAATTTTTCAGCGGTAGTTTCCCTTAAAAAATTATTGGCAAAGGACACTGAAGCCATAGTTCTACTAAACATCCCTAAAATCAAAGGATTTTGGGGTGTCCATATATTACGTTGAAGTTCTCTAGTACCAGCATCATTTTCATAAGACCAAATCATTTGATCGGCAGCAAGTGTTTGCATGTAGAGCAATACACGGCCAAATTGGCTAGTACCCGCATCAATACCTGCTAGATTGGAGTTTTCAGCCCCTTCTGTTCCAGTTAGGGCCAAATTGGCATAGACCCCAGCAAGAAGGCTACGGTAGGCACTTTCGTCTTCAAAGGCATCTTCGGTCAATAGTGTGTCATCATCATTTGGCGTGATATTTAGGTCGTCTGTACAACCTACCATAAATACCATTATTAATAATAAGACACCAACTTTTTTAAATTGTTTTAATTTCCTTTTCATAGTGTTTTAAAATTTAAAGTTAGCTCCTACTAAGAAGTTTCTTGTTCTTGGGAAAATATTACTATCAAAGCCAGATTCTCCGACTTCTGGATCCAAACCGCTGTAATCTGTTATGATAAACGCGTTTTGCACACCACCCCATAAGCGAATACTTTTAATAGCTTTTTCAAAATTAAAGGTATAACCTAAAGTAATGTTGTCCATTCTAAGGAATGATGCCTCCTCAACATAAAGGTCAGACAATACAACATCTGAGGTTTGTTGAAAATTAGTATTAAATACCGATGTAGGTATATTTCCTAAAACGGACTGGTCTTGCAATAAAGCGTATTGGGCATTACCCGATGCCACATTGTTATAGACATAACCACCAACACTTGCACGAAGGTTAAAAGAGAAATCGAAATTCTTGTACGTCATATTAGATTGAAAACCAAATAAAGCATTAGGGTTCGGATTCTCTCTGATATAGCGATCTTGATCATTGATAATATTATCGCCATTTAAATCGACATAAGCCCCTTCAATTGGTGCTCCGTTAGCGTCATATAATTGTTTGAATACAAAGAATGAGCTCGGTGCTTCACCTTGTCGTTGTAATTGAATATTACCACCAGTGCCACTTGGATTTGGCCCCACAGGAATATCTGCGCCGAAAGGCAATGAGGTAATATCCCGGTCAAGTAAAGTAGCGTTAAAATTAGCATTCCAGTTAAACTCACCTTCTCTGAACACATCTGCGTTGACTGAAAACTCTAAACCTTGAATTCTAAACTCTCCAATATTTTGAATGATATTGTTAGTAAAGTTACTTCCATCAGGGACAGGTGCAGCAAATAATAAATCTTCTGAATCTTTCTGGAAAACATTTAAAGACCCTGTAAAGCGATTGTCAAATAAACCGTAATCAATACCAAATTCAATGGTACGTGTTTCTTCCCATTTAATGTCTGGATTAATAGCTGAAGGCAGCAATGTTTGTACAGGCATATTTCCAAATTGGAAAATAGAATTTTCATTTCCTTGACGTAAACGGCTTAGGAAAATATCTGTTTGCCCAATTTCCTGCTGTCCATTCCATCCAACACTCGCTCTTAGTTTTAACTCGGAAATAGTATTAGAATCCTTTAAAAAGTCTTCATCGCTTAAACGCCAAGCCAGTGCTGCACCACCAAAATTACCCCATTGGTTGTCTTCGCTGAAGCGAGATGTGCCATCACGACGATAGTTTAAGGTAAGAAGATATTTGTCATAGAAATCCAAGTTTAAACGACCCCAAAAACCGATCAAAACAATGTCTGGATCTGCGAATGTATCTCCAGTAGTTTGGGGGTCTTGTAGGTTGCCTGTAAAACCACCATCATTTGTAAATACCTGATAAGAGTAACCAGCTGAAACATCATAGTCAAAAACATCACCGGAATCGTTGGCATAATTTAAATAACCGTCTAAAGAGCGGTTGACACGTTGTTGATTAAAGAAGGAGGTTTCTCCTCGAACAACATCTTGCGTAGCAAAGCGAGCAAAAGTACTGGTGTTTGACTCAGAGTGGTCATAACCTAAGTTTAATACAGCTCTTAATTCTGGTAAAAAGTGAAATTTGTAATCTAAATTAATATTACCAAATAGTCTATTAAGATCACCCTGATTATTACGCTGCAATAAATTAAATATAGGGTTAGTTCCACCATTGGCAATTAATGAATTATTTCCAGGTACCGTATGCTGATAAAAACCTGCAAAGAACGGATTGCCATCACGTACCGGTTGTGTAGGGTCGTAGCGTAAAGCTTGCCCAATTTGACTTCGATCTGCGAATCGGTTATCTTCGAACGCCATGTTGGCATTGATGTTCACCTTTAAGTGATCGTCAAAGAAGCTCGGATTTAAAGACAGGGACAAATTACGTCTTTCATTTAACGACGTAATTAACGCTCCTTCTTGTCGAGAGACACCAAAAGAAAAACGTGTTGGTAAGAACTTGAAGAGTTCTCCTCTTAGCGTCACATTATGGATGGCAGAAACGGTTTCTCTAAAGATTTCGTCTTGCCAATCTGTGTTAGCGTTACCCAAGAGGCTTGTGTCTAAGGTTGCACCAGTAATAGGTTGTGAGTTAACTAGGTCTCTAAATTCATCTGCAGAGAGGACGTCAATACGCTCATCGATCTCACCAAAAGTATATTGCGTATCTATATCTGCACTAAAAGTTTTACGTCCTTTTTTCGTAGAGATTATAATAACACCATTAGATGCTCTTGATCCATAAATGGCGGTAGCCGAAGCATCCTTTAGTACCGAGAATGACTCTATATCATTAGGGTTAAGGGACGATAAAATACCACGAGAACCACCAACATTATCATTGGTAATAGGTAATCCATCAATGATAATTAGCGGATTATTAGAGGCATTGATAGATGAACCACCACGGATTCTAATGGTAGAACCCGATCCAGGTGCACCACCGTCCGTAGTCACATTAACACCGGCAACCCTACCAGAGATAAGATTATCTGCAGTGACAATATTACCACGTGTAAAATCTTCTTCAGTAACCGATTCTACAGAGCCAGTAGCATCCTTAACCGTGGTTGTACCGTAACCAATAAGTACTATTTCGTCGAGCTGCGAGGCATCTTCAACAAGACCAATATTTATTGTATTTTGGCCGTTGTAAGTGACTTCTTGAGTAACAAATCCAAGGTAAGAGAATACAAGGACGTTGCCATTACTTACATTCAATGTATATTTTCCATCAAAATCCGTTGATGTTCCTGTTGTTGTCCCTTTTACCAACACATTTACACCAGGTAGAGGCAATCCATTAGTACCGTCTGTTACAGTACCACTCACGGATTGACCAAAAATGAGTATTGGCATAAAAAGCAACGCAAACAAAACGGCGTTAAAATATGTTTTCATAAACTATTTTTAAGTTAATTGCTTAGTTAATTTGATTATATTTTTACTTCACGGGATGAATATATGTAAACAAATCATTAAATTATCGTTAATGAAATTCTAGGACGGTACGAAAACGTTTTCGTGTTAAAAACTTTTTGGAAAATTAGAATTTTCTCTTTAAAATATGGCATTTTTGAGGATTTGGCAACTATAAAGTCTTAAAATTGAGAAGTCTTGAATTTTGTTTAATTCAATTTCAATTATCTTAGTCAAAAAATTAGCTCTGTTTTAGCAGAAAAACTATGAAACGAAAAATTACCCTAAAGCAAATTGCCAGAGAATTGGATGTTTCCATTTCAACGGTTTCAAAAGCCCTGAGGAATAGCCCAGAAATTTCTGAAGATACCAAGCAGAAAGTTCAGGCTTTTGCCAAACTATATAATTACCGGCCAAACAACATTGCGTTAAGTCTTAAGAATAGAAAAACCAATACTATTGCTATTCTTATTCCAGAGATTGTGCATCATTTCTTTTCAAAAGTGATTAGAGGTGTGGAGTTGGTCGCTAATAAGCGTGGCTATAATGTTATTGTTGGACTATCTAACGAGTCTTTTTCAAAAGAGGTTATTAATATGGAAATGCTGGCCAACGGCAGTATTGATGGATTTATTCTTTCAATTTCCAAGGAAACTCAACAGCTTCAAGATTACCACCACTTTAACGAAACCATGAGTCAGGGTATGCCAATTGTAATGTTTGACCGTGTAGTGAACGAAATTAACTGCGATAAGGTCATTGTTGACGATTTTAAAGGCGCCAAAAATGCAGTTAACAAGCTGATTTCAAACGGCTGTAAACATATAGGTCTTATAACCACTAACGATTATGTGAGTGTTGGTAAGCTACGAACACAAGGTTATCTCGAAGCGCTGAAGGAGAATAAAATGAACCTAGAAGCAGATCTTATCCTTAAACTCGAAGACAATATGGACTACGAAGTCCATTTGGATGCTTTAGAGTCAGAGATTGAAGGACTCTTTAAGGCAAACGAAAAAATTGATGGTATTTTTGCAGTTAACGAATTATACGCCTTGTCAGCGATGAAGGTGGCACGTAAAATGGGACATAATATACCTGACAATATTCAGGTAATTGGATTCACCAACGGTGTATTGTCAAAGCACGCCACACCTAGTCTCAGTACGGTAAGTCAGCACGCCCAGCAAATGGGAGAAACAGCAGCGGATTTGTTAATCAATCGGCTAGAAAATGATAGCGAAGAAGAGATCTATCAAACGGTAGTAATAGAAACCAATTTAATAGAGCGCGAGTCCACCAAGTAGAATTTTAACTTGGTCACTTTAAAATCTTTACTATCTTTATCGCCGAATCAAGACTTATATTTTTACTTCACAACCATAAGTTTTGATAAGTTTTGCTTATCAGAATAGTATAAATTTAATCATACTATTATGAAAAAGCGTTCTCTCGGATTTTGGGAAATCTGGAACATGAGTTTTGGTTTCTTAGGAATTCAAATGGGTTTTGCCCTTCAAAATGCAAATGTCAGTCGAATTTTTCAGACTCTTGGAGCTGAGATTGAAGATATACCTATACTTTGGGTTGCTGCTCCATTAACAGGGCTGATTGTTCAACCTATTATCGGTTATTTTAGCGATAGGACTTGGCATCCAAAATTGGGTCGCCGTAGACCTTATTTCTTAGTAGGCGCAATTCTGGCGTCCCTTGCATTATTTATAATGCCAAATTCACCTATGCTTTGGTTTGCTGCGGGTATGCTTTGGATTATGGATGCTTCAATTAATGTTTCCATGGAGCCGTTTAGAGCTTTTGTGGGTGATAATTTGCCGGACCACCAATTGACAAAGGGCTTTGCCATGCAAAGTTTTTTCATTGGAACAGGGGCATATGTAGCATCACGTTTACCAGAGTTTATGACATTTATTGGTGTTTCAAACACAGCACCAGAAGGTGTTATTCCAGATACAGTAAAGTATTCATTTTACGTAGGGGGATTTGCATTTCTAATTGCTGTACTTTGGACGGTCTTTAAATCGAAAGAATATTCTCCTGAAGAAATTGAAGCGTTTGAAGCATCAAAAGCAGAGGCTGATTTTAATAAAGAAAAGAAATCTAGCGCGTGGTTTTCCGAAAACGGTCAGCGTCATTTAATACGTGGTGTATTAATCTTTCTCATTGGTCTAATTGCAACATTTGCCGTGTACCATTTCGGATTGAAAAAAGATCTTTATGTTCTTACTTTAGGCCTTATAAGTTTAGGCGGTTTGGCTCTTATAATTTCTGGACTATTTCAAAAAGGTGGGCGCTTTGATAATGGTTTTGTCACGATAATGAACGATTTTCAGACCATGCCAAAAGTAATGAAGCAATTGGCTTGGGTGCAATTCTTTTCTTGGTTTGCCTTGTTTTCTATGTGGATATATACTACAGGAGCAGTGACAGAACATATATATGGTACGGTTGATACAACTTCGGATGCTTATAATACAGGAGCGAACCAAGTAGGTACTATGTTTGCCAACTATAATCTTGTAGCAGCACTTGTTGCTTTTTTATTACCGCTCTTAGCCAAAAAGACCAGCAGAAAATTTACGCACTTTTTGGCCTTGACGGCTGGAGGTTTTGGTCTTATTTCAATTTATTTTATTAGTACACCGAGCGTCTTTATGCTAGAATGGTTACCAATGATTGGTGTAGGTATTGCATGGGCTAGTATTCTTTCTGTTCCTTATGCTATGCTTTCTGGATCTCTACCAGCGTCCAAAATGGGTTATTTTATGGGGGTGTTTAACTTCTTCATAGTTATTCCCCAATTGGTGGCAGCGTCAATTTTAGGTTTTTTGGTTTCTAGCTTTTTCGAAAACCAGCCTGTTTACGCACTGTTAGTTGGTGGTGGGTCAATGATCTTAGCAGGACTATTATCGCTAGGCGTCAGTGACAATGCAAAAGTTATAATCGATGAGTAATAAAGGATTCATATTCGATTTGGATGGTGTCATCGTTGATACGGCGAAATACCACTTTTTGGCATGGAGAAACCTTGCTAACAGCCTTGATATTGACTTTAGCGAAAAAGAAAACGAGCAACTCAAAGGCGTGAGTCGTGTGCGTTCGTTAGAAAAAATTTTAGAGTGGGGTAATAAAACCATTTCAGACCATGAGTTTACGGCGCTCATGGCTCAGAAAAATGAAGAATATTTGGCTTATATAGATAAAATGGATCGGTCAGAATTATTGCCAGACGTTCTCCATTATCTAGACCTATTAAAAGAAAAAGAACAAGGTATCGCTTTAGGTTCCGCCAGTAAAAATGCACGTCGTATCTTAAAGCAAATTCACATTATCGACAAGTTTGAAGCTATTGTTGACGGTAACGACGTTAGCGCGGCAAAGCCAGACCCAGAAGTGTTTTTAAATGCGGCTGAGGCCTTAAATATTACACCCGAAAACTGTATCGTTTTCGAAGATTCCGTAGCTGGTGTTACAGCCGCCAACCGAGCAAATATGATTTCTATCGGAATTGGAGATAAGGAAGTTTTAGGTCACGCCGATTATGTATTTAAAGATTTCACGGAACTATCCGAAGAATTTATTGACGAATTAATTAATAGAAAAAATTAGACCATGTGAATTTCAAAATTCACTGGATTTACAGCATATAGAATGAATCAGAATTATATCATACCAAACGAATGGTCCATTATCGAAGAAGGTTTCGATAAAGATAGAGTGATGTCGTCCGAAAGTTTGTTCAGTATCGGTAACGGTGCCATGGGGCAACGTGCCAATTTCGAAGAAACCTATTCTGGCCCAACCTTCCAAGGCAGTTATATCGCAGGGGTTTACTATCCAGACAAGACCCGAGTCGGTTGGTGGAAGAATGGCTATCCGGAATATTTTGCGAAGGTATTAAACGCACCAAGTTGGATAGGTATAAACGTCATAATCAATAACGAAATATTAGACCTAAATACCTGTGACACGGTTTCCGATTTTAAGAGAGAACTAAACATGAAAGAAGGTTGGCTCTCGCGTTCTTTTGTCGCAACCCTAAAAAATGGGATTCAGGTTGAAGTGAAATCCATTCGTTTTCTAAGTTTAGATTTGGATGAATTGGGCGCTATCAATTACTCTGTTAAAGTATTGAATGATGATGCAACGGTTGTATTCGAACCTTATTTAGATGGTGGTATTACCAACGAAGATTCTAATTGGGATGATAAGTTTTGGGATATTCTAAGTGTAACACGTGAGGATGAGATGGCGTTCATACAAGCCAAAACTATGAAGACTGGGTTTTCAACCTGCACGTTTATGCAATCGACTTTCAAAATGAATGATGAAGACCTTCAGATTGCACCAAATGTTAGTCAATCCAGCACTAAAATAAGCTTTAGTTATTCGGCGAATCTGTCTCAAGGCGATACCTTTTCCATTACCAAATATGGCGGGTATACTGTAGATAGAAATCATGATAAATACGAATTGGTGACCGCCGCCAAAAACGTGTTGAGAAAAGCACAAGACTATGGTTTTACTGCACTTTTGGAACAACAGAAAAACGCCTGGTCAAAAATTTGGGATATGGCAGATATTACCATTTCTGGAGATATTGAAGCCCAGCAAGGTATTCGTTTTAATATCTTTCATCTAAACCAAACCTATCTCGGTACAGACCCAACACTCAATATTGGACCCAAAGGGTTTACTGGAGAAAAGTATGGTGGAAGCACCTATTGGGATACTGAAGCCTATTGTCTTCCGTTTTACATGGCAACCAAAAACCAATCGGTAGCCCGTAATTTGTTAGAATACCGATACCATCATTTAGATAAAGCCATTGAGAATGCCGAAAAATTAGGCTTCAACAGTGGTGCCGCATTATACCCAATGGTAACCATGAACGGCGAAGAATGCCATAACGAGTGGGAAATTACCTTTCAGGAAATCCATAGAAATGGTGCTATTGCCTTCGCTATTTTTAACTATTATCGCTATACGGGTGACTTCAGCTACATTCCAGAAATGGGCTTGGAAGTCTTAATCGGGATTGCTCGTTTTTGGAACAAGCGCGCAACCTATTCAACAGCTAAGGATAAGTATGTCATTCTCGGAGTTACGGGGCCAAATGAGTACGAAAACAACATCAATAACAATTGGTACACCAACTACATTGCCAAATGGTGTTTGGAATACACCATGGAAATGATAGCCAAAGTAAAGTCGGATTACCCATCAGATTTTACAAGAATCCAAGAAAAAGCCAAGATTTCAGATAACGAATTGGCCGATTGGAAAAACGTAGCGGATGCCATGTATTTCCCATATCATGAAGGCTTAAATATATACTTGCAACAAGACGGCTTTTTAGATAAAGAATTAATAACAGTTGCCGATTTGCCAGAAGACCAACGCCCAATCAATCAAAAATGGTCTTGGGATAGGATTCTGCGTTCACCATACATCAAACAGGCGGATACGCTTCAAGGTTTCTACTTTTTTGAAGACCATTTTTCAACCGAAGAGCTAGAACGTCATTTCGATTTTTATGAACCATTCACGGTGCATGAAAGTTCCTTGTCGCCATGCGTACATAGCATTCAAGCATCAAAATTGAATCGTATGGAACAAGCTTACACTTTTTATTTGAGGACGTCTCGATTGGATTTAGATGATTATAATCACGAAGTGCACGAAGGTCTTCATATTACCTCAATGGCGGGAACTTGGATGAGTATCGTTGAAGGATTCGGAGGCATGCGTATTAAAAACGACCAATTGACTTTTGAACCGCGGATTCCCAAAAATTGGGACGCCTATTCCTTTAAAGTGAATTTCAGAAATCAAATTGTAAACGTAAAAGTGAATCAGCAGAAAACGGTGTTTGAGTTGGAGGGTGATGCTGATTTAACCATAAAAGTAAACGATAAGGATATTACCATAAGCCCAGACGAATTGGTAGTCGTCTGATTAATAGCGATAAAAACCTGAACGTTCTATGAGCGCTCAGGTTTTTTTATTTAAACTAAAGACATGAGAGTACTTCAAGTTGTATTGGTGGTTTTTTTTATTTCGAATTGGTCCTGCAAAGAGTCCGAGTCGAAAGACGTTGAGGCAGAAACCTCCGAAAAAGTTGCTGTAATTGAAGATGTTCGTCACGATTTAGAACGAATTGAACCACCACATTGGTGGACAGGTTTTAAGTCTGAAAATCTTCAACTGTTGGTCCATCATAAGAACATTGGGAATGTCATTAATGTTGATTTGCGTTATCCAGGTGTGTCTTTGGAGGAAGTACATAAAGCCAAAAGCCCAAATTATCTTTTTCTCGATTTAAAGATTGCCAAAGATGCAGAAGCAGGACAATTCAATATAAATTTCGAAATAGAAAACGATGATGACCTCATTCAAACGTATGAATTAAAGTCCCGCAAAAGACCAGCAGAAGAGTATGTGGGCTTTGATAGTTCGGATGTGATTTATTTAATTACCCCAGACCGTTTTTCAAATGGAGACCCAGCGAACGACATCATTTATACACCAACAAAGGAAAGCAAAGAGGTCAGTACTGAGGTTGGTGCTTTAGAAGAAAATACTATAGATAGGAATGAAAATTATTCACGTCACGGCGGTGATATTTCAGGTATTATCAATCATTTAGATTATGTTGAAGATATGGGATTCACAGCCATTTGGCCTGGGCCAATGCTTATAAATGATATGCCAAAAGGGTCCTATCATGGCTATGCCATTACGGATTATTATCGTGTCGACCCACGTTTCGGGACAAGCGCAGATTATATTGAGCTTTCACAAAAAGCGAGTAAGCGTGGTATTAAACTCATCATGGACCAAATTGCCAACCACTGTGGTTTAGAACATTGGTGGATGAAAGATTTGCCTTTTGAAGATTGGGTAAACCATCAAAAACAATATGAAGATGACAAGGACAACTGGACGTGGGAGAAAACAACATTTTCAAACCACAGACGTACAGCAAACCAAGACCGCTACGCCTCTCAGAGTGATATTGTAGGTTTAACGGATGGCTGGTTCGTCGATGCTATGCCAGACCTCAATCAGCGTAATCCGTTTATGGCCAAGTATATTATTCAGAATAGCATTTGGTGGATTGAAACCTTGAAGTTAGGTGGCATTCGCCAAGATACCTATCCGTATCCGGATAAAGATTTTATGGCAGATTGGGCGGGTGCTATTATGCAAGAATATCCCAATTTTAATATTGTCGGTGAGGAATGGAGCTATAATCCTCTGTTGATTGCTTATTGGCAAGACGGTAAGGAAAATAAAGATGGTTACAAATCCAATCTTAAATCTACGATGGATTTTGCCATGCAGGAAAAGGTCGTAAAGGCGCTAAACGAAGAGGAAAACTGGAACACAGGCTTAGTTCATATTTACGAAGGTTTGGCCAACGATTTTGCCTACGCCGACCCAAAAAATATTATGGTCTTTCCTGATAATCACGATATGAGTCGTATTTACACCCAACTCGATGGTGACCTCACTAACACAAAAATGGTTTTAAGTTACTTGTTGACTTTACCTCGAATTCCACAAATCTATTACGGTACTGAAATTTTAATGGACGATTTTGACCAGCCAGGTGACCACGGCCTAATCCGTACGGATTTCCCAGGCGGTTGGGAGGGCGATACGGTTAACGCTTTTACAGGTGAAGGCTTATCCGATGACCAAAAAGAGATGCAAAATTATCTGAAGAAATTACTCAACTTCAGAAAACAGAGTAAAGCTATTCACAATGGTGATACGGTTCATTTTGCACCGGAAAATGGCGTTTATGTCTTGGTCAGAACATCAAAGGATGAAACTGTAGTTCATATTATTAATAAGAATGAAACACCTTACGAGCTCGATTTAAAACGATTCGAAGAATTGAATCTCAAGGGAAAAACCCTCAAAAACGTTATTACAGGCAACGAGATACAATGGCAAGACAATTTGCGTTTAGATAGCAAGGGAAGTTTAATGTATACAAGTAAAACTAATGAATAGAATTTTGTTTTCCATTTTAGGCGTCGTCGGGATTTGTCTTTTTTCAGTTTTGGGTGTTAAGAAAGAGACATCCAAACAGTCTTATGAGTTTAAGAAAGTAGAAGATGCGGTTTTGGCTTCAGGAAGTTTGTTGAGATTGACAGATTATGAATCGGAAAATATCACACCTAGACCTGTAGACGTTTGGTTGCCAGAAAATTATTCCGAACACCAAAAATACAAGGTACTTTACATGCATGATGGGCAGAATCTTTTTGATAGCACCACCACATGGAATAAGCGCGAATGGAAAGTTGATGAATGGTTAACCAAGCTAACTTCTGAAGAAAAAATGAATGACATCATCGTTGTCGGTATTCACAATATTCCAAAGTTGCGTTGGCAAGATTTATTTCCAGAAAAAGCCTTTGAATATATGCCAGACCAAGTCCGTGACTCCTTACTTGAAGCTGGGCGAGAGGCCAAACTCAATCTCGATTTTAGAGGCGACGAATATCTTAAGTTTATCGTAAAGGAGCTCAAACCACAAATCGACGCGCAATTCTCAACTCAAAAAGATGAAAATTATGTGGCGGGTTCTAGTATGGGCGGTTTAATGTCCATGTATGCCATGGTGGAATATCCCGATGTTTTTAAAGGTGCCGGATGTTTATCGACGCATTGGGTAGGTGCTTTACCGACCAATCCAAACCCGTTTCCTGAAGCGATTTTCAAGTATATGGAAGACAACCTTACGGAGGCCGAAGGCAATAAATTTTATTTCGATTATGGCGATAAAACCTTAGATAAGTACTATCCAAAATTCGCACCGCGAGTTGATGCTATTTTTAAAGCTAAAGGCTATTCAGAAGACAATTTCAAGAACCTTTATTTTGAAGGTACCAAACATTCCGAGGAGTCTTGGAACAAACGATTAGACCAACCATTCACCTTTTTATTCGGAAAGCCCTAAGCCATGAAACAATTCGTAATACTTGTCACGTTAATTTTCGGCTATTTTGTTTCAGCTCAGAATGTTGACCGTAAATACCTATCACATTCCGAAGAAAATGGTGTTTTTAAAGTTAAAGTTTCGGATGGTGAATATATGATTGTGCCTTTTTCCGAAGATATCTTTCAAACGACATTCATTCCAAATGGAGAGACCAATACCAAAGCTTCGCATGCTGTTGTAAAAACGCCCGAAAAGGTAAAATTTAAATACAACAATGTTGGCGAGACCATTTCTTGGTCAACGGAAGGCTTAAGTGTTTCCGTCATTACAGAGCCTTTTCAGATTATCTATAGCTATAAAGGACGACCGCTGACATCGGAAAAGCGGGGTTATTACAAAAACGCCCATGAGCCGATGGAAATGGTGCAAGGCAATATCATCGCTGACGAAACGGAAAAAATTGAATTCAATCTTACAGATTCCGAAGTGCTTTACGGCGGGGGCGCTAGAGCCTTGGGTATGAACCGTCGCGGACACCGATTGCCGTTGTACAATCGCGCGCATTACGGCTATGAAACGGAGAGTCAATTGATGAATTACACCATGCCGATTATTATATCTTCAAAGCGCTACATGATTCATTTTGATAACGCCCCGATTGGCTATCTGGATTTAGACAGCAAGGCCAACAATACTTTGACGTACGAAACCATTTCAGGTCGTAAAACTTATCAGGTCATTGCAGGCGATTCTTGGTATGATGTTATAGATAATTACACCGATTTAACTGGAAAACAACCTATGTTGCCACGTTGGGCTTTGGGCAATTTTTCTAGTCGATTTGGCTATCATTCCCAAGCTGAGGTGGAAGCGACCATTAAAAAGTTTGAAGACGAGAATATTGCCGTTGATGCTATAATTCTCGATTTGTATTGGTTCGGAAAAGATATTTTTGGCACCATGGGCAATCTGGAAGTCTTTCGGGATTCTTTCCCAGATTTTGAAGGCATGGTAGAACGCTTAAAAAACAAGGGCGTTAAAACCATCCCGATTACGGAACCTTTTGTACTGACTACCTCGTCCAAGTGGGACGATGCCGTAAAGTCAGGCGCTATGGCCAAAGATTCTGTTGGCAATCCAGCGAAATATGACTTTTACTTTGGCAACACAGGCCTTATCGATATTTATAAATCCGAAGGCGAAACTTGGTTTTGGAAAGTCTACAAAGACTTAGCCGATAAAGGCGTCGCTGGTGTTTGGGGTGATTTGGGTGAGCCAGAGGTGCATCCTACCTGGGTGCAACATCATACAGGTTCTGCGGATGAAGTTCATAATATTTATGGTCATGATTGGGCACGATTGGTCTATGAGGGCTATCAACGCGATTTCCCTAAACAAAGACCTTTTATCCTAATGCGTGCAGGCTATTCGGGTTCCCAACGATATGGGATGGTACCTTGGTCTGGTGATGTCAATAGAACTTGGGGCGGTCTCCAATCCCAACCCGAAATTGCCCTACAAATGGCTATGCAAGGTCTCGCTTACATGCATAGTGACTTGGGCGGATTTGCAGGAGCCAACCTAGATGATGAGTTGTATGCACGTTGGTTACAGTATGGTGTTTTTCAACCTATTTACAGGCCTCATGCACAGGAAGACGTACCGAGTGAACCCGTATATAGAAGCGATAAAGCCAAGCGTTTAGCACAGTTCGCTATAGAAATGCGCTACCGCATGTTGCCATATAATTACAATTTAATGGCTGAAAACCATCGTTTTGGAAAACCACTCATGCGTCCTTTATTTTTTGAAGAACCAAATAATCCGGAATTGCTCAACTATTCAAAAACCTATCTCTGGGGTAATGATATTTTGGTTGCGCCAATTTTGGAGGCAGGTCTAACCCATCAAGAGGTTTATTTTCCTGCTACCTCAAATTGGTTCAATATTGAAACAGACGAAATAATTAAAGGTGGGCAAACCAAATCTATTGAAACGCATCCTGCTTACATTCCAACTTACGTAAGGTCTGGCACTTTTATTCCTTTGGCGACATCCATGCAAAACACCGAAGCTTACAATGGCGACACCTTTCAATTGCAGTATTACCACGATGCTTCGGTGAAAACATCAATGAGAGAACTGTATATGGATGATGGAAAAACCGCCAATCCCATAGAGAATGAGGCTTACCAATTATTGCAATTTCAATTTGAAGAAAAAAACAAATGTCTAGATTTTAAGTTCGAAGCTGAAACAGCTAAAAACTACAATACCTCTAAAAAAGCCATCGAATTTGTGGTGCATAATGTATCAAAAGCACCAAAACGAATCAAGGTCGATGGCAAAAAAGTGAAGGGCAAATACAATGAAAAATACAAGACGGTAACCTTAGATATTAACTGGGATACGTCTGATGAAAAAACCATAAAAATCAAATTTTAACCACCAATTATGAAACAATTAATAGCAGTATTTAGTTTAGCTTTAGTCATGGTCAGTTGCCAAGATAAAGCCAGGGAAGAGGTTGATGTGGCTGAAGTACAGTCTGAAGAGATGCAATTGGAACCCATCCAACCAGAAGATTTAGAAACAGCCATAATCTACGAGGCCAATATCCGTCAATATTCGCCTGAAGGCACATTCGATGCCTTTACAAAAGACATCCCGCAACTCAAAGATTTAGGTGTTAAAGTGATTTGGTTAATGCCTGTTTTTCCTATTTCAGAAACTAAGCGAAAAGCTACTGGCGGACCAGAAAGTAAGTTTGCCTCAGAATTTCCGGAAGAGGAGCAAGACAAGTATTTAGGAAGCTATTATGCAGTTACGGATTTTACAGAAATCAATCCAGAATTCGGGACAAAAGACGATTTTAGAGAACTGGTAAAAACCGCACATGCCAATGGAATCTATGTGATTTTAGATTGGGTGCCAAATCATACGGGTTGGGACCATGAGTGGTTAAAAACCAATCCTGAATATTACACACAAAACGAAGACGGCGAAGTCATCCATCCAAAAGACACCGATTGGACGGACGTTGCTGACCTTAATTATGACAATGCCGAGATGCGCAAGGAAATGATTGCCGATATGCTGTACTGGGTAAAAGAAGAAAACATAGATGGGTTTAGATGTGATGTTGCGGGCTCCGTGCCAACAGATTTTTGGGAGCAGGCCGTACCAAAAATTAGAGCAGAAAAAGATGTATTTATGTTGGCAGAAGCTTGGGAATCTGAGTTGCTGAAAGGCAATTTGTTCGATATGGCTTACGCTTGGGACGGTCATCATTTAATGAACGGTTTGGCTAAAAACGAGAAGACAGCATCAGACTTTAAAGCTTATTTAGAAAAAATAAATTCGGATTACGAAGCCGATGATATCCTCATGAATTTCGTGACCAATCACGATGAAAATTCATGGAACGGTACCATCAAAGAACGTATGGGTGCTAATAGCGAGGTAATGACGGCTATGGTGTACACCATCGACGGCATGCCTTTGATTTACTCTGGTCAAGAGTATAATTTAGACCACCGCTTAAAGTTTTTTGAAAAAGACTCTATTCCGAAGAAAAAAGGTTCGGCTTGGTCACAACTGGAGGCTTTAGGGAAATTAAAAAAGACAAATCCAGCATTGCACGGCGGAAAAAATGGCGCTTCTTTAGAACTCTTTGAAACGCCAGAAAACGTAATTGCGTTTAAGCGCGAAAAGGACGGAAACGTTGTTCTGTTCATGGGAAATCTATCGAATGAAACAGTAAAAATATCTTCTCCAGTTAAAGGTAAATTCACAGATTACATGTCGAATTCAGATATGGAATTGAATGACGACGCGCTTAGTTTAGAAGCTAATTCTTATAAAATTTTAGTACAGTAAGTATGAAACACTTTTTCCTCCTTTTAATAATCCTTTCGCTGAGTAGTTGTAACACAAAAACGAAATTAGA
Organism: Winogradskyella maritima; assembly: GCF_042650215.1. Lineage (NCBI taxonomy): Bacteria > Pseudomonadati > Bacteroidota > Flavobacteriia > Flavobacteriales > Flavobacteriaceae > Winogradskyella > Winogradskyella maritima. The sequence continues at coordinate 1,105,278 of NZ_JBHSAT010000004.1, forward strand.
TTCTGATGTCAAACATGAAAATGAAACGGTTTCAAGTGCATTCGACTGGAATGGCGCAAACATTTATTTTCTCTTAACAGACCGTTTCAACAATGGCGACCCATCTAATGATGTGAATTTTGGGAGAGATAAGAAAACTGGTGTTTTAAGGGGTTTTGAAGGAGGCGATATTAAAGGCGTTACTGCAAAAATCAAAGAGGGATATTTTACCGATTTAGGAATTAATGCCATTTGGATGACGCCTATTGTAGAACAAATTCACGGCGGAACTGATGAAGGCACTGGATTAACCTATGGATTTCACGGTTATTGGACAAAGGATTGGACAGCAATAGACCCAAATTATGGGACGAAAAAAGACCTTAAAGAGTTGGTAGAAGAAGCGCATGCTAAAGGTATTCGTGTGGTATTGGACGCGGTGATTAACCATACGGGGCCTGTAACAGAACAAGACCCTGTTTGGCCAAACGAATGGGTACGAACAGAACCACAATGCACTTATGATAACTATGATAATACGGTGACTTGTACGCTGGTGAAAAATCTTCCGGACATCAAAACTGAAAGTGATGAAGCCGTAGAATTACCACCACAATTAGTCGACAAATGGAAAGCCGAAGGACGCTACGAGCAAGAGGTTCAGGAACTTGATGATTTCTTCAAACGTACAGGACACCCAAGGGCACCACGCTTTTATATCATGAAATGGTTAACCGATTACATCACGGAATTTGGCATTGACGGGTATCGCGTTGATACGGTTAAGCACACTGAAGAATCTGTTTGGCAGGAATTTAGGAACGAATGCGACTATGCCTTTTCAGAATACAAAAAGACGAATTCAGATAAGGTGTTGGACGAAAACGAATTCTACCTCGTTGGTGAAGTGTACAATTACGGCATCAGTTCTGGTGAGGCTTTCGATTTTGGCGATAAAAAGGTGAATTATTTTGATGGTGCTTTTGATGCACTCATCAATTTCGAAGCCAAATGGAATGCCTTACAGCAATCTAATGAGGACGTATTTAGTCGATATTCTAAGATTTTAAATGATAGCAATTCTGAAGTCCAAGTTTTGAATTACATGAGTTCCCATGATGATGGGCAACCCTTTGATGCTACTAGAGACAAACCACACGAAACAGCGACAAAGCTATTGTTAATGCCAGGTGCTTCACAAGTTTATTATGGTGATGAATCTGGAAGAATCCTACAAGTTGAAGGCGCTATCGGTGACGCCAATCTCCGCTCGTTTATGAATTGGGAAGACATACAACAATACGATGAATACATCGCAGTTCTAGAACACTGGCAAAAACTAGGGCAATTTAGAGCCAATCATCCTGCTGTTGGCGCAGGTCAGCACCAGATGATAACGAGCGAGCCGTATGTATTTTACCGAAGTTATTCTAAAGGGAATGTTTCAGACTTAGTTGTTGTGGCGCTAGATTTACCTTCAGGCATAAAAACAATAGATGTCTCTAAAGTCTTCGAAAATGGTGCTATTATTAGAGATGCCTATTCCAATACTACTGCCGAAGTTTCAGACGGGAAATTAATCATAGATTCCCCACACGATATGCTTCTTCTGGAAAAGGTGGAGTAATTCAAACCTAGAAGAAATCCTTTCAAACTTAAATCTCGTATATATATTGAAAATATATCGGTTTAGCTTGTAACGTTTTGGAGCTAACAGCGTCTAAAACACAAGGGCTTAGCTGATTTTTCGTAGCTTTGCCATAAGATTGTTATATACGTGAAGATTACCCAAGACATAGAGACCCCTTTTAATATTAAAATTGGCTTTAATAAATTGCTGAAAAGCTATGAGGCCATGCTTGATAGTGACGATGAATTCGCCGTGCGAAAAGCCAAGGAAATTTTGGCAGTAGCTGAGCAGAATCCGGTACTTCGTGAAGGTTTTGATGACCCTAAATATTTTGAAGAGTTAAAGAGCGAAATTGCAACGGTGATGCAAGATTGCTTTAGTTCGGTATTGACCTTAAATGAAATTAAGGTGGCGACGATTCCTTTTCAGAATGTGGTTTTCAATAGCTCACAGCGTTTTAAAAATATTATTAAAAATGCAGGTGAGGATTTTCAGCTTGAAGTGAAAAACTTGCCTGAAGATGATAGCTATATCATCGGCTGTATCGTCATCCTCAACCATGTTTTCGGCTATCAGGTCAGTTTTAAGCGTCCTTATTATTATCAAATCCCCGATGCATCGGGTTTTATGCGTCACTATAAAATCCTTTACAATGCAGACTTTGTAGAGATTGAAAAAACAGCGTCGGCACCAGATATTACAGAAGAGGATTACAACGAATTACTGGACAATTTTGATAACATTGAGCTTTGGAAGGAGAAATTCCCAAAAGGCTCTTATAACTTTACGGGCTTTGGTTTGGCAAATATCGTCGATGTTACGGATGACCAGTCTATTTCTAATATAAAATCGAATTTAATTGCCGACGGTACCAACAAAACAGTCTCTTTTGTAACCGATTTAAGACAAACCTTTAGGTCCTTATTCAATCTTGAAGATATCGATATCGGATTTTCCCAATACAATCCCGAAACGGACGCTTTTGAGCAGGTATATGGCGAAGGTTTTGAAAGTTTTATGCTTTTAGGGAAAGAGGCCATCAATTGTAAATCTGCATTTTGTGAGAATTCCTATAAAACTATTTTAGAGGAAAAAGAATTCTTTGCTATTGCGGATGTAGACCGCTATTTTAAGTTATCTCAAGGCCAAGCGCCACAATATAAAATTCTAAAAGAAGCTGGAATAAAGAGTGCCATTTTAGCACCAATTGCCAACAAAAAGGGGCTTCTTGGTGTTCTGGAAATAGTATCCAAAAAACCAAAAGTATTGAACAGCATCAATGCCAACAAACTAAACGATATTATGCCGTTTATAGTTATGGGCGTTGAACGGTCTAAGCGTGAAGAAGCTAACCTTATTGAGGCTATTATTCAGCAAGAATGTACCTCAATTCATCCAAGCGTTCATTGGAAGTTTAAAGATGAAGCTAAATCTTTTATTCGCGCAAAAGTAACGGCTGATGAAGTACCGACCTTTAAAAAGATTTCGTTTGAAAATGTGTATCCCTTATTTGGGCAAATCGATGTTAAAGGCTCTTCCGACGCACGAAATTCAGCAACCCAAAAAGACTTGGCTTTACAGTTAAAGATGGCGAGCTCAATTATATCTTCTGCCTTAGATAAAGATTATTTGCCTGTTTTTGAGCAGGTGAAGTTCCAACTCGATGACTATAATTCAGAAATAATATCCGACTTTAAAGTGGATAGCGAGCATACTATAAGTTCGTTTTTAAGGAATGAGGTTCAGCCAATCTTAGAATTAATTGCAACCAAACATCAAGACTTAGAATCTGAAGTTTCGGATTATATTTCCAAAATTGATGATGATTTAGGTGTCATTTATTTCTACCGAAAGCATTATGATGATTCAGTAAAACTCATCAATAAAAATATGTCATCACTTTTGGATGCTAAGCAGATTGAGGCACAAAAAATGTATCCGCATTTTTTTGAGCGCTTTAAAACCGATGGTGTTGAACACAACATGTACATCGGTGAAGCCATCACCAAAGAAGAAAATTTTAATGAGATTTATCTATTCAACTTAAGGTTGTGGCAACTACAGGTGATGTGCGAAATGGAAAATGAATATTACCACAAACAACATGAATATCCTGTGGCATTAGATGTGGCTTCTATGGTTTTGGTTTTCAACCAACCGTTGACCATTGGTTTTAGGATGGACGAAAAGCGGTTTGATGTTGATGGTACATATAACGCCAGATACGAAGTCGTGAAAAAACGTGTGGACAAGGCATACATTAAAGGTACTGAAGAGCGCGTCACTCAAAAAGGAAAATTGACGATTGTCTATTCTCAAAAAGAAGACGAGATAGAGTACAAGCGCTACATTAAATTTTTGCAGTCAAAACAGCTTTTAAATGATGATATGGAGGTTGTGGAGTTGGAAGACCTACAAGGTGTAACAGGCTTACGTGCTTTGCGCACAAGTATTCTCTATCATTCCAAGGAAGATTCAAGTGATGCCTATTATACCTATGAAGATTTAATGGATACCATTAAATCATAAACGCTTCCTCTAACTTAGAGTCATGCATTGTATCCTTAATAAAGTAAGAAGTAGTGACGCCCTCAGGTAAAATATCTTCAACTTCAGCATCTGGGTGTGTTTTTAAGGCTATGGCAAAAGCAAGCACTGAGATAATGATACCAGCCATGAATATTGTGTAGGTTACCCTAAGAATTCTGTATTTACGTTCTAGTACGATTCCTAAATAATACAAGTCCTTTGTTAAACTGTCATAGATGTATTGTTTATCATCAATAAGTTCATTGATGGCCCATTCGTAATCCTCATATTTCATTTTATGAAAGTTACCAAAGAAGGTTAAATTCACATTTTTGTTTTTTACATCTTCCTTAGTAAACTCTCCACTTGTTACGTTTGGCCTTGTAGCTATCACTGATAAAATCATGGAAACTACACAAGATAATGTAAAGATGGCTGTAGGATAGATGAGGTATTGGTTTTGGTCGAGACTGGAAATTAAATTAGCTAGAACTAAAGAAATAATAATAGCATTTACCGAAAGCAGAATGTTGGCCTTGGTATCCGCAATATCACTTAGTTTAATATGATTTCTTAAAGCTACACGATAAAAGGTCTGAATACCTCTTTCAGGACTTTCGTTTTTGTATTTCGCCTTTAGTTTTGCCTTAACCTCCTCTTTCTTCATCTTCTTTTTGCGCTTCTTTTTGGCGTCCATTAAATCGACCAAATTTTTGTTCTTGCGCTTTTTCCAATTTTTGATGGCATAGTCAGTGTGAAACTGATGTTTTGTAGTTAGTACTTTAATATTTTCTTCACGCCATTCTTTCGGTGAGTAAGAGCTATGACCTTGTAATTCCAGTTCTTTTCTTAGGAATTCGCTAGCCTCTTCAAAATATTTCTTTCCGAAGTGGGAGGCATCAGCATCTTTTATGATTTTATCAAGTTCAGTTTTTGGGGCTTCACTGAATCGTGTTGCCATGATGCATTCATTGACACCAGCAATAATTTTTTGGTCTACCTTTTTGCTTTCCAAAAATTCAGTAGCAATTTTAACGCTTTCCTCTTCGTGTTTTTCGCACCCTTTAACATAGCCTGTGTCATGAAGCCAAGCCGACAACTCAATAATCAGTTTTTCATCATCCGATAGGTCGGAATCTTCAATGATTTCACATGCGCTTCGGTGTACACGTTCCGTATGTGTAAAATTATGATAGATAAAAGACGGGTCGAGTTCCTCCTTAAATAGGTCAAAAACAAAATCTTTAGCGTCGTTTACAATGGACTGGCTCATATATCTTAGTGTTTGAAAGCTTTTAAAATTACGAAAAGAACCCTTAACATTTTGTTCTGTGAAGGTCTTCTGATTAAATCGTAACTTCAAAATTATTTTAAATGTAAGGGTTTAGTAGGTTTAATCGACTAAAATCTTACTTCGATACCTAAAAAAACACACAATGCTCAATTGGAAACATATTATGGATTTTGCCGTCAATGGCAATCCAGAACCAGACACTCGGGTTGAAAAATCTGAAGCCGAATGGCGCGAACAACTAACGCCTGAACAATATAGAATTACAAGGCAAAAAGGCACAGAAGCACCGCATACGGGAGCACTCTGTAGTACGCACGATGCTGGTATCTACAGCTGTATCTGCTGTGATACAAAGCTGTTTGATTCTACCATAAAATACGATAGTTCCTCAGGCTGGCCGAGTTTTACCCAACCGATAAAAGAAAACGCTATTAAATACGAAAAAGACACAACCTTTGGGATGGTACGTGTAGAAATTATATGCAATACCTGCGACGCGCATTTGGGACACGTCTTTCCTGACGGTCCAGAACCAAGCGGATTGCGCTATTGTGTAAATTCTGAATCCATTAAAATTGAAAAACAAAATGTCGAATCTTAAAGTCGCTACAGTCGGAGGCGGATGCTTTTGGTGTACGGAAGCCGTATTTCAGGAAGTGAATGGCGTTGAAAAAGTAGTCTCTGGTTATTCTGGTGGAACTGTACCGGGACATCCCACCTATCGTGAAATCTGTTCGGGATTAACGGGCCATGCGGAAGTCATTCAAATCACCTTTGATGAAAATGTGCTGTCTTACGAAGATTTACTCATCATTTTTATGACCACGCACGACCCAACAACTTTGAATCGTCAAGGCGCCGACCGAGGGACGCAATACCGTTCTGTGATTTTTTATCATGATGAACAACAAAAACGAAGTGCCGAAGAAGTCCTTAAACAACTCAACCCGCATTTTGACAATCAAATCGTCACGGAAATATCGCCTTTGGAAGCATTTTATGAAGCTGAAAAGGAGCACCAGGATTATTACCGCTCCAATCCCAATCAAGGGTACTGCAGTTTTGTGATTACGCCAAAACTTCAAAAGTTACGACAATTGCATGCCGATAAACTCAAAGCCTCTTAATTGGAATTAAACCTAAAAAATACATTTACCGATGCTTTGCCCTCAGACCCTGAACTGGGAAACTATGTTCGGCAAGTCAAAGGTGCGACGCATTCTTTTGTAGCGCCCAAAATACCTGCGAATCCATCACTGATTCATGCAAATCCTGAAATGGCGATGGCACTTGGTCTAACTGAAGCTCAGACTAAATCCAATACATTTTTGAATGTCTTTTCAGGTAAAACCGTTTACCCGAATACCAAGCCTTATGCTATGGCGTATGCAGGGCATCAGTTTGGGAATTGGGCAGGCCAATTGGGCGATGGGCGTGCTATAAATTTGTTCGAAGTCGAGCATAAAAACAAGCTATGGGCAGTACAACTTAAGGGTTCAGGAAAAACGCCATATTCCAGACAAGGCGATGGATTGGCGGTGCTGAGGTCATCCATTCGTGAGTATCTCTGTAGCGAAGCGATGCATCATTTGGGTGTGCCTACGACACGAGTTTTGAGTCTTATGCTCAGTGGCGAAGATGTATTACGCGATATGCTCTACGACGGCAATGCCGATTACGAAAAAGGCGCCATTGTAGCTCGTGTGGCACCAAGTTTTATTCGCTTTGGCAATTTTGAATTGTTCGCCTCAAGACAAGACCATAAAACTTTAAAACAATTGGTAGATTATACAATTCAGAATTTTTATCCTGAGTTGGAAAACACTTCTGATAATAAATACCTCGCTTTTTTTGAAGCCGTGACTCATAGAACCTTGGAGATGATTATCCACTGGCAACGGGTTGGATTTGTGCATGGCGTGATGAATACCGATAACATGTCCATTCTCGGATTGACTATTGATTATGGCCCTTACGGCTGGTTAGACGATTTTAATTTTGGTTGGACACCAAACACAACGGACGTTCAACACAAACGCTACCGATTTGGAAATCAACCTAACATGGCGCTGTATAATTTAATTCAGCTAGCAAATGCTTTGTATCCTCTAATTGAAGATGCCAAACCTTTGGAAAAAATTCTTGAGCACTATCAAAATGATTTTGAAAGAAAGTCATTGGATATGATGCGACGTAAGTTAGGACTTCAAACTAATAATGAAGAAGACATAAAACTGATAGCACAACTTGAAGAACTCCTACACGAACATGAAACCGATATGACCATCTTTTTCAGGTTGCTTTCCAACTATAAAAAAGGAAGTGCTGAAGATGGTATTCAAATTATAGCCGACGCATTTTATAATCCCGAAGCACTTTCCGAAGCCACCAGCAAAAAATGGAAAGTTTGGTTTAAGGCTTACGACCAAAGATTGAAGAATGAACAAGTGACGGATGAAGAAAGGAAGAAGGCAATGAATGCTGTAAACCCTAAATACGTGCTCAGAAATTATATGGCACAATTGGCAATAGATGATGCAGATAAACGCGATTATGCACTGTTGGAAGAGCTTTTTGAAATGTTGAAAAATCCGTATGAAGAACAGCCAGAATATGAACAATGGTTTGCAAAACGACCAGATTGGGCACGCACGCGTGTCGGTTGTTCTATGCTATCCTGCAGTTCTTAAAACATATTAAACTAACCAAAAACAAAACCATGAAAGCAATTTGGAACGGACAGGTCATCGCCGAAAGCAACGATACTGTAGTTATTGAAAACAACCATTATTTTCCGCACGACAGTATTAAGAAAGAATATTTTGAGAAGAGTGATAGCAAATCCGTTTGCCCTTGGAAAGGAGAGGCAAGCTATTATACGATTAAAGTTGACGGCAATGAGAATTTAGACGCCGCTTGGTACTATCCAGAGGTTTCAGAACTCGCAAAGGGTATTAAAAACAGAGTCGCTTTTTGGAAAGGCGTGACCGTTGAATCCTAGAAAATATGCGACATTACATACAGATTATCGCAGAAATAATTGAAGGCTTAGGGGTTGCAATTCTACTTTTAGGAGTAGTTTATTCTCTAGTCGATTTTTTTATTTCAAAATACAAAGGCAAGGAAGACTGTTATTTTAGATTGAGAAAAACCTTGGGCAAGTTTATTCTTCTTGGCCTAGAGGTATTGATTGCCGCTGATATAATAGCAACAGTCAACACTAATCCTACATTAGAGTCCGTGACAATTTTGGGCATAATCGTTCTAATAAGAACATTTCTCAGTTTGTCAATTCAAGTAGAGATTGAAGGCCGTTTCCCCTGGCAGAAGACATCTCAAAATGTATTTCATAAAGATTCCAAAGAATGAAAGAAAAGCTAAAAATTAAGAATAGAAAAGGTTATGAACTGTATGCCCATTTAGAGTTGCCAGCTGACCAAAAGCCACAGCATTTTGCGATATTTTCCCATTGTTTTACCTGTAGTAGCGGGCTTTCAGCTGTACGGCATATCAGCAGAGCGTTGACCCAAGATGGTTTTGGCGTTGTCCGTTTTGACTTTACCGGATTAGGACGAAGTGAAGGCGAATTTGCCGAAAGTCATTTCTCGGCCAATGTTGAGGATTTGCAGGATGTCTATCATTATATATCTGAACACTATCAGACACCAAGCTTACTCGTTGGGCATTCCCTTGGCGGAGCCGCTTCTTTGGTTGGAGCTTCAAAATTAGAAGGGATTAAGGCGGTTGCTACCATCGGTGCTCCAGCATCTGTATCTCATGTAAAGCGTCTGTTTTCCCATGAGTTTGAAGAAAAAAAAGACAAAGGTGATGTTGTGGTCAATATCGGCGGAAGGCCATTTAAAATCAATGAAGAATTTGTCTCTCAGTTTGAAGGGGTTAATTTACCCGAAATAGTAAAGAATTTACGTAAACCCCTATTGATTCTTCATTCACCAATCGATACTATCGTTGGTATCAATAATGCTGAGGACTTATACATCAACGCGCACCATCCCAAAAGTTTTGTGTCCTTAGACCAAGCCGACCATTTGTTGACCAATGAAGTGGACAGCGATTATGTTGGTGCAGTGATTGGCACTTGGACAAAACGGTATTTTCCAAAGAAACAACATAAGATTTTAGATACTGAAGGCGAGCAATTAGTCGCCCATCTTAATATTGAGGAAGATAATTTTACCACAACCATTCAGACGGAAAATCACGCTTTTATCGGCGACGAACCAGCAAGTATTGGCGGGTCAGATTTTGGGCCATCACCCTACGAATTTTTGAATGCTGGTTTAGCCTCGTGTACGGCAATGACTTTAAAAATGTATGCTGAACGTAAAAAGTGGGACTTAAAAGAGGTCTATGTTTACACAACCTATTCCAAAAAGCACGCAGAGGACCTTCCAGAAGGCTCCGAAGCACCAAAAAAGTTGGATTACATCAATAAGAAGTTGAAATTAGTTGGTAACTTAGATGCCAAGCAACGAGAAAAACTCACGGATATCGCTTCAAGATGTCCTGTACACAAGACCTTAGCGTCCGAAGTTATTTTCTCAACAGAATTATTAGACTCTTAAATTTGGAAACACTCACCAAAACAGACCAACTCACATCTAAATTTCAATTTGTACGCAGAAGGACCGAGGTCATTTGTAGCAATTTAGAGGTGGAGGATACGGTCATACAACCCGTGGAATTTGTATCGCCACCAAAATGGCACTTGGCTCATACCACTTGGTTTTTTGAAGAATTTGTACTGACCAAATACAACCCGGATTACAAGGTTTTTAATCCAGAATATTCCTATTATTTCAACAGTTATTACAATAATGTCGGCTCTAGGGTTTTACGACCAAACAGAGGTTTAATGACACGCCCAAAACTTCAGGATGTGCTGGACTACCGTTTATATGTAACAGAACAACTCTCCGATTTTTTAGCGTCTGAAGACCTTTCTGATGAGCAAAAAGAAGTCATAGAAATTGGAATTCAGCATGAACAGCAACATCAAGAATTGTTGCATTATGATATAAAATATATTTTCGGGCATCAACCGGCGTTTCCAACGTTGGAAAATGCACCAAGTTTAAAGGACGAGCTTAAAACTGAAAAATTCCTTTCATTTGAAGAAGGCGTCTACGAGATTGGTCACCAAGGCGACGATTTTTGTTTTGATAATGAATTGGGGAGACACAAGGTCTACCTTCATGATTTTGTCATTTCCAATCGATTGGTAACCAATTCAGAATACATAGAATTTATTGAAGCTGGAGGCTATTCAAACTTTAATCTGTGGCACGCTGACGGCTGGGAATTCATTAATAGTAACGCCTTAAATGCTCCGATGTATTGGCATCAATTTAATGGTCAATGGCATCATTATACCTTAAGTGGCTTTCAAACGGTAAATCCTAATGCCCCAGTTAGTCATGTAAGTTTTTATGAAGCCAGTGCCTACGCCAATTTGAAAGGCCTGAGGCTACCCACAGAATTTGAATGGGAAGTAGCATCTTCAAAATTAAATTACGGTCAGCTATGGGAATGGACCAATAGCGCCTATTTACCTTATCCAAATTTTAAAACGGCCGATGGTGCTTTGGGAGAGTACAACGGTAAATTTATGGTCAATACCATGGTGTTGCGTGGCGCTTCAATTGCCACTTCTGTTAACCATAGCAGACCGACCTATCGCAATTTTTTTGCCCCTAATGACCGATGGCAATTTGCCGGAATAAGACTAGCCAAATAACATGACAAATAGCTTTGAAGCAGACGTTCGCGCTGGATTATCAGCAGAGCAAAAGCATCTTTCTTCTAAATATTTTTACGACGATAACGGTAGCAGGATTTTTCAGGAAATCATGAATATGCCTGAATATTATCCAACCGACGCTGAGTTCGAAATTTTGGCCATGCAATCCAAAGCCATTTTTGAAGCGTTGGATTTTTCACAACCCTTCAACATCATAGAATTGGGTGCTGGCGACGGTTTTAAAACCTATAAATTATTAGAGTATTTGGTCAATGAAAATATCAACTTTAATTATGTGCCGATAGATATTTCGCAACAAGCCATTGATAGTTTAACGAAGCGTTTGTCGGAGCGTCTTCCAGGTTTGAATATTAAACCTAGAACAGGTGATTATTTTCATGTTTTGAAAGAAGAAAAACACTCGGAGATTCCTTCGCTCCTCTTGTTTTTAGGCGGAAATATTGGGAATTATCACCCAGACGAAGCCGATGAACTCCTAAAACTCTTCCATAATAACATGAATGAGGGTGATAAGCTCTTAATTGGTATCGATTTAAAGAAAAACCCGCTTATTATTCACAAAGCGTATTTTGACCCGCATGGTATTACCAAGCGTTTTAATTTGAATTTACTCTTACGCATGAATCGTGAATTGGGTGCTGATTTCAAAGTTGATGATTTCGATTTTTATTGCCACTACAATCCAATTACAGGTGATGTGAAGAGTTATATCGTAAGTCTTAGAGCGCAAAAAGTGCATTTTAAAGCCATGGATTTCACCGTGGATTTCGATTATAACGAACTCATTTGGACCGAGCTTTCAAAAAAGTATGATTTTGAAGGAATCGATAGCATGGCTAGCCGTTCAGGTTTTGAGATTCAGGAGAACTTTTTGGACTGCAAACACTATTTTACAGACAGTCTCTGGGTGCGTTAGTTGGTATAAGAATTAATATCTTTACCTATACAGCTAAGTCCACGCGTTAAAAATAACGTGCTTTGTAGACTAAGCACTCATCAAACATGCAAAAAACACAATTATTTCTATTATTTGGCATTGCCCTTCTTTTGACCAATTGCGCCACATTTGAGGCCAATTACGTCGATAAAGAAAACAGAACTGGGCAATTGCCGAATAAACCAATCCTAAACACTATTTATTTGGTGGGTGATGCGGGAAAATCCCCGATGGGTGAACTCAATGATGCCTTAAAATCATTTAAGACACATGTAGAATCTCAAAGCTACAACGAAGGTGATTACACATTGTTCCTAGGGGACAATATTTACCCTAGCGGTTTGCCCGAGGAAGGAAAAGAAGGACGAAGTAGTGCCATTAATGCTCTTGATGCACAAATAAAAGCGGTAGAAAATTTTGAAGGTGGTGTGGTCTTTTTGCCTGGAAACCATGATTGGTATGCGAAGGATGGATTGGAAGGTCTTAAGCGACAGGAAAAGTATATTGAGGATGCACTCGGGGAAAATACATTTCTTCCAGAAAATGGCTGTCCACTAGAAACAGTTGAGATTGGTGATGACATTGAGATGATTATCATTGACACAGAATGGTATTTAGAAGATTGGGAGAATCATCCGACGATAAATGATGAATGCGAAATTAAAGACCGTGAGCGGTTTTTTGATGAACTGGAGGGCGAGATTAAGAAAGCCCAAGGCAAAACCATCATTTTGGCGATGCATCATCCTATGTACACCACAGGAAGTCATGGTGGATTCTACCATGCAAAAAAACATCTATATCCTTTTCAAAGTAAATTGCCCTTGCCAATTCTGGCGTCTGCCATTACGCAAATGAGAACACAAGGTGGTGTTTCGCCTCAAGACCGCTACAATGAACGTTACAATAGACTGATGAAACGTTTGGAAGTTTTAGCTATTGAGGCGGATCGTATGGTAATTGCTTCTGGTCACGAACATACTTTACAATATCATGTTGCTGAAGAAGGGCGTATTAAACAGATTGTTTCAGGATCAGCTGCCAAAGAAGGTGCGGCAGCATTAAGCGAAACTGGCCAATTTACCTACGGCGGTATGGGATTTGCAAAGCTTGTGGTTTACGAAGACGGAAGTTCTTGGGTTCAGTTTTTCAGTGCAGTCAACGGTGTGCCTGAGCCATTGTTTGCAACAGAAGTCAACGAGCCTAATAATGTTGAGTTTGATATAAGCCAGTTGCCAGATACTTTTCCTTCAACGATTGAAGCTTCAATTTATACAAAAGAAGAAACCGATAAAACGGATTTTTTCCAGTTCGTTTGGGGAGAGAATTATAGGGACATCTACAGCAAAAAAATCACAGTGCCCGTCGCCACTTTAGATACGCTTTATGGTGGACTTAAGATAGTGAGAGCTGGTGGTGGCCACCAGACAAGATCGTTACGTTTAGAAACTGCTGACGGACGTGAGCTTAATCTTCGTGCCTTAAGAAAAAGTCCGGCGCAGTACATGCAAAAAGTAGTCTTCAAGGATAACTTCATTGAAGATGAGTACGACGAAACATTGGTGGAAGATTTAATTCTAGATTTTTATACGGCGGCACATCCCTACGCTTTTATGGTAGTTCCGGATTTAGCAGACGCCGCACGCTTATTCCATACCAATCCCAAGATCATATATGTGCCCAAGCATAAATATATGGGCAACTACAATACAGAATATGGTGATGAATTATACATGATTGAGGAACGTCCTTCCGACACCTATGAAGGGGAACGTAACTTTGGTTATGCCGATGATATTGAAAGCACGCACGATATTATCGCAAAAATCCGTGAAGACGAAGAATATAAAATAGACGAGGTGCAATACATACGCTCAAGATTATTTGATATGCTTATTGGCGATTGGGATCGTCATCAAGACCAATGGCGATGGGCTCAGTTTGACCAGCCCAATGGTGATAAGTTGTACAAACCGATACCAAGAGATAGGGATCAAGTGTTTTCGAATTTTGATGGTGCATTATTAGATTTAGGACGATCTATCTCAAGTTCTACAAAACAGCTTCAAGTTTATGATTCTGAATTGAAAGATATCCGTTGGATGAATGCGGCTGGTTATCGTTTAGACCTTACACTGATTAAAAATTCTGACGAAAGAGTATGGATAGAACAGGCAAAATTACTTCAAGAAAAAATCACAGATGATATTATTGAAAAAGCCTTCAAGAATGTCCCTGTAGAAGTACAAGACTCTACCCTAGCTGGTATTAAAAAGAACCTCAAAGGACGTAGAGGTAACCTTGTGGATATCGCAGAACGTTATTCCGCTTATTTAGATGAATTGGTAGTATTGAAAGGAACTGATAAAGACGACCATATTACCATTACCAGAACCGAAAATGGCAAAACCAACGTTAAGATTAGCCGTATTAAAGATGGCGAAAAAGGCGAAGTGTTGGTGGATAGAACCTTATCTAAAGAACGGACAAACGAACTCTGGGTTTACGGGCTTGATGACGATGATGTCATTGAGGTCAAAGGCAAAGCTAACAATCCGATTTATACGCGAATTGTTGGAGGGCAAAACAATGACGTCTACAAAATAGAGGAAGGACGCGCCATTAAAGTGTATGACCACAAGTCTAAACCAAATACCATTGAACAGAATAATGGTGCATCTATTAAATTGACGGATGATTATAAAATCAACCATTTCGATTATAAAAAATCCATTCAAAAAGGTGGATTAATAACGCCTTTGTTAGGCTATAATCCAGATGATGGTCTAAAGCTTGGATTAAAATTCCATAAGACCAAAAAGGGTTTTGATAGAAATCCATTTACAAACGAGCACAGATTCCAAGCAGGATTCGATTTTGCAGTCAATGGTTTGGATGTTCGTTATGAAGGTGAATTTGCACATTTTTTAGGCGATTGGAATTTTAAAGTGGGCGGTCGTTATACTAATGATAATTACACAAGGAACTTCTTCGGATTGGGGAATGAAAGTGTGAATAATGACGAAACGCTAGACTTTGACTACAACCGTGTAAAAATGAGTATTTACGGTTTAGACCTTGGTATTTTGAAGACGAGTGAATACGGTACCGATTTTGGCGTTGATTTAAAGCTCGAAGCAATTCAAGTTGGTGCAACAGAAGATAGATTCATAACAGACTTTGTACCTGCAACAAACGAAGACTTTTACGACCGTCGCTATTTTTCAGCAGTTGAAGGTCGTTTTAATTACCACAGTGCGGATGATGAAATTGCAACATCTCGAGGTATGGATTTCAACATTGATGGCGGTGTAAGAGCAGAAGTCACTAAGTTTGATAATACTTATGCCTTCGTCAATGCACACCTTGGTTTTTACAATTCCCTATCAAAAAACAACAAGCTCGTCCTGAAGACAGACTTAAGGACCCAATTGCGTTTCGGTGATGATATTGAATTTTATCAATTTGCCAATATAGGAGGGGAAACTGGACTGCGTGGTTATAGAAATGAACGTTTTAAAGGTCAGCGTTCTCTAGTAGGTAGTGCCGATGTTCGTTATGCATTCGATAGCTTCAGAACTTCCATAGCTCCAGTGCAACTCGGTTTATTTGCTGGCGGTGATGTAGGGCGTGTATGGTTTGAGGGTGATGGCTCTAAAAAATGGCATAACGACTATGGTGGTGGCTTTTGGGTCGCTGTTGCCAATAGCATGGCCGGAACCTTTAACTTTTTTACGGGTGATGATGGCTTTAGATTCTCATTTGGGTTTGGAGTAAACTTTTAAAACATATTAAGTATGAAGGCCTACTTCAAACGTTTCTTAAACTATTTTGTAAAGCTCGAAAGCAAGATTGCCTTCTATCCAGCCGTTTTTAGTTTTCTCGGTTTTCTCTTTGCGTTTTTTATGTATTATGCTGAGAACAAAGGCATTTCCGCGTATCTTATTGAGAACGTACCGTGGATGGTCATTAACAACGCAGATACCGCGCGTGTAATTCTTACCACTTTTATTGCTGGACTCATTTCCATAATGGTATTTAGTTTTTCTATGGTGATGATTTTACTTAATCAAGCGTCCAGTAATTATTCACCAAGAGTCTTGCCAGGACTGATTAGTAATCGGAGACATCAATACATTTTAGGTATTTATAACGCTTGTTTGCTTTACTGCATCTTCACATTAATTACTGTCAAACCTACTGGTGATAAATTTCAACTCCCTGGATTTTCGGTATTGCTTTCCATCATATTTATGACTATTTGTTTGGGTGCCTTTATCTATTTCATTCATTCCATCTCTCAAGAAATTCAAATCAATACCATACTTTCAAAAATATATATCAAGGCCAAAAACAGATTGAATCTATTATTAAAATCTGAAGAGGACCCAAAAGACTTTCCAAATTCCGATGATTGGCGCACTATTCATTCACCAAAAACCGGCTATTTTCAAGATATCAATCTTCATTATCTCTGTGAAATTTGTACCGAAAATGATTTGAAGGTAGAAACCATTGCAATAAAAGGAGAATATCTTCTGGAAGGTGACCTTATTTTGAAAGTGGATTCCTCGGTGGACGAAGACATGGAAACTAAATTAAAGGAATCGTTCATGTTTTCAAAAAGTGAAATGATTGAAGACAACTACGTACTGGCCTTTAAACAAATTACCGAAGTTGCGGTCAAAGCCATGTCACCAGGAATCAATGACCCAGGAACGGCCGTCAACGCTATTGATTACTTAAAGGATTTATTGAGGCTTCGATTACTAAAGCATGATATAAGCACCTTTATGGATGATGAAGGCCATGTAAGGATATTCATCAAAACACTCAATTTTAAGCATTTGCTGTATGGCGTTATGGCCTCTTTAAGAGCCTATTGCAAGCACGACGTTTTGGTGGTCCAAAAATTATTCAGTTTACTCAGTTATCTTGAAAACGATGCGGAAAAGGCAGAACCACATTACCAAGATGCCATAAAAGCAGAAATCGAAAATCTTTATAACGATTGTAAGGCAAGCCTCACCAATGCCACGGACTTGTCATTAATTGAGAAATTATATCTCAAATCTTAAAGGAAACAATATCTTCGTTCCACACCAATAATTAACGATTGAAAAAAGACGTCATCATAGTTGGAGGCGGTGCTTCAGGATTTTTTACGGCGATTAATGTCGCTGAAAATTTTCCCGACAAAAGCATTGCCATTTTAGAGCGTGGTAAAACAGGATTGCAAAAGGTTAAAATCTCAGGTGGCGGACGTTGTAATGTAACACATGCCGAATTTATCCCTTCGGAATTAGTGACCAATTACCCGCGTGGCGAAAAGGAACTCTTAGGGCCATTTCATACTTTTATGACGGGCGATACCATTGCTTGGTTTGAAGACCGAGGTGTGGAATTAAAGATTGAAGACGATGGCAGAATGTTTCCCGTAACCGATTCTTCTCAAACCATAATCAATTGCTTTTTACACGAAGCTAAAAAGCTCAATATTGAGGTAATGTACAATCACAGTTTGAAAACAATTGTACAGAATGACGGGAAGGGTAGCCAAGAATCAAACTTCATTTTGAAAACCAATCAAGGCGACATCCAATGTAAAAAACTAGTCATTGCCACCGGAAGCAATCCTAAAATTTGGAATCTTCTGTCCGACTTAGGGCACACCATCGTAAAGCCGGTGCCGTCATTATTTACATTCGATATTAAAGATGAACGCCTTAAGGATATTCCGGGTGTCGTTGTAAAGGATGCTGAGGTTAGCGTAATTGGTAGTGATTTAATCACAGAAGGCCCTGTTTTAGTCACGCATGCAGGACTTAGTGCGCCAGCCATTTTAAAACTCTCGGCAATCGGAGCCTTTTATTTTGAAGAATGCGATTATAATTTCAAGATTAGAATCAATTTTATCAAACAGACATATGAAGATGCTTTAACGAGTTTGAAAAATCTTAAATTGGAACTAGCGAAAAAGAATATTTCAAAATTTCCCCAATTCGATATTCCTAGACGACTATGGGTAAAGCTTTGCAGTTACAGTAAGATTGAAGATGCTACAAAATGGGCAGACCTGAATAGAGCCCAACTCGATGCATTAGTCGAACAGCTCACTAATGCCGAATTCCACGTAACGGGTAAAAGTACCTTTAAGGAAGAATTTGTAACCGCTGGCGGAGTGGATTTGAAGGAACTCAATTTCAAAACCTATGAAAGTCGACGAATCCCAAATTTATTTCTGGCAGGCGAAGTGCTAAATATCGATGCAGTTACTGGCGGTTTTAACTTTCAGAACGCATGGACAGGAGGTTACATTGTAGCGCAGAACATTTTTTGATATAAAAATTATATATAATCTATATATTTTGTATATTTATCTTATAATTATTCGATTATGGGAAAGACAAAAAAATTAATAGAGTTGGACGATAAAGCTATTGCCATTTTAGAAAAGCAAGCCAAACTTCAAAAGCGCTCGCTTAAAAATTACATTGAGTATATGTTGGAAGACAAAGCGCTTTGCATGAGTGAACCGTCTGAAGAATATAAGGCGATGATGGATGATATGATTGAGCGTCACGAAAAGGGTGAGTTGAAATTTACGCCACTTTCAGAAGTTTTAAAGAAATATGGACGTAAACTATAGTATTTCGGACGAAGCTCAACGTGAGCTATATAAGGCCTCGTGCTATTTCAAATATATTGAGAAAGAAGATGCTTTTTTTGAAGATTTGATGAATCAATTGAGATTGATTCAACGTATGCCTTATTCATTTCAAATTCGCTATCGTGATGTGAGAATTGTTCAGCTTGAGTATTTTGCTTACACTATTCATTATCGTGTTTTTGATGATGGTATTTACATTGTTAGACTTTTACAACAATCCCAAGATTTCTAAATCATAAAAACCTACGTAATTCTACTTAGAGGCATCAACGTCGGTGGTCATAACAAACTACCGATGGTAGACTTAAGACAAGCGTTGACGTCAGAAGGCTTCGCAGATGTAAAAACCTATATCCAAAGTGGAAACATTATTTTGAAATCTGAGCTAAATAATGTCGCAAAAATAAAAACAAAAATCGCCAAAGCCATCAAAACTCATTTCGAATTAGATATTCCTGTATTGGCAAAAACACCTTCAGAATTACGAGTCATCTTTGACGATTGTCCGTTTGAAGATGCCGTAAAACAAGTAAGTTATTTTGTATTGTTATCTCAAAAACCGACTTCGGATAAGGTCGGGATTGCTCAACAAAAAACATACCCAAACGAAGAATTTCATATTATTAATGATGTCATCTATTTCTTTCCAAAGAATGGTTACGGACGTGCTAAATTCAATCTCGCTTATTTTGAAAGAGTCCTTGAAACCAAAGCCACAGCAAGAAACTACAAAACCATGCTAAAGCTTTTGGAATTATCTGAGGCCAAACCCTAAATCTTGGGTAATTCCGTATTTTTGTGACTTCAAAAGTACCTTCAAATTTCATACATGACTGACGAAACATTCAGATTAGAGGCTTACAATTCCAACATAGAAAGTGGTCGCGTAAAATGGGCCTCGCCAAGTAATATTGCACTAATTAAGTATTGGGGAAAACGGGAGCAACAAATTCCTGAAAATCCATCCATCAGCTTCACACTTAGCGAATGCAAAACCATTACCGAAGTATCGTTTTCAAAAAAAGAGGGCAATAATTTCAGTTTTGATGTCATATTTGAAGGCGTAAAAAATGAAGCTTTTAAACCAAAAATCCAGACCTTTTTCGAGCGGATTGAGCCTTACATGCCATTTTTACGCGACTATCATTTTACCATAGAAACGTCAAATACCTTTCCGCATAGTTCTGGGATTGCCTCTTCCGCATCTGGCATGAGTGCGCTCGCTTTGTGTTTGATGGAAATTGCAAAGGATTTGGGGATTGTAGAACAAGATTTCAATCAAAAAGCCTCCTTCCTTGCTCGCTTAGGTTCAGGAAGCGCCTGCCGAAGCGTAGAAGGGCCTTTAGTTGTTTGGGGCGAAAACGACACCGTTTCAAATTCATCAAACCTGTTTGGGGTTAAGTATGAAGCGGAAGTACATTCAAACTTCAAAAATTATAGAGACACTATTCTACTCGTCGATAAAGGCGAAAAACAAGTTTCAAGTACGGTTGGCCATAAGCTGATGTTTGGGCATCCGTTTGCCCAAGAGCGGTTTCAGCAAGCGCATAAAAATTTAGCTGATTTAGATAAGGTTTTGCAATCTGGCGACCTTTCAGAATTTAATAAAATCGTGGAAAGCGAAGCTTTGACGCTACATGCTATGATGATGACGAGCATGCCTTATTTCATTTTAATGAAACCAAATACCTTGGAAATCATCAATAAAATATGGCAGTTTCGGGAAGAAACAGGCTCTAAAGTCTGCTTTACCTTAGATGCTGGAGCGAATGTCCACGTCTTATATCCCGATGCTGAGGCCGACAAAGTTTTAGATTTCATTAAGACACAGTTGGTTGCGTATTGTCAAAACGGTCACTATATTTGCGATACGGTTGGCTTTGGTGCTGAAAAGTTGTAACTTAGCTTAACCCATAAAACTATGAAAGGACCACTTTTTTACTCAAAAATATTGCTCTTCGGAGAATATGGTATCATTAAAGATTCTAAGGGTTTATCTATCCCTTATAACTTTTATAATGGCGCGTTAAAGCTTGACGATAATAATTCTGAAACAGCAAGGAAGTCGAACGAAAGTTTAACAAAGTTTGCTGGTTATCTAGAAAACATCGATTACGATTTGGTGTCTTTTGATATTGAGCGTTTAAAACAAGATTTGGCCGATGGGATGTATTTTGATTCCTCAATTCCTCAAGGCTATGGTGTAGGAAGCAGTGGTGCACTCGTAGCATCTATTTATGACCGTTATGCGTCTGAAAAAATCACTGTTCTCGAAAATTTAACCCGAGAAAAGCTTTTAAAGCTAAAGGCTATTTTTTCTGAAATGGAATCTTTTTTCCATGGAAAATCGTCTGGTTTAGACCCGTTGAATAGTTATTTGAGCTTACCTATTTTAATCAATTCTAAAGACAATATTGAAGCCACTGGCATTCCATCTCAAACCGAAAAAGGTCAAGGCGCAGTCTTTCTTTTGGATAGCGGAATTGTTGGCGAAACGGCACCGATGGTCAGTATTTTTATGGAAAACATGAAACAAGAAGGTTTCCGTAAAATGCTGAAAGACCAATTCATAAAACATACCGATGCTTGTGTGGATGATTTCCTAAAAGGCGATATTAAGTCCTTGTTTAAAAACACAAAGCAATTATCTAAAGTGGTCTTGAGTAATTTTAAACCTATGATTCCACAGCAGTTTCATGACCTTTGGAAGAAAGGTTTGGACACCAACGACTACTACCTAAAGCTTTGTGGTTCAGGCGGTGGAGGCTATATTCTAGGTTTTACCGAGAACATCGATAAGGCCAAATTGGCGCTCAAAGACCACAAATTGGAAGTCGTTTACAACTTCTAATTCTGCGTTGTGCTTTCCCGAAAACAAAAACACTACCTGAAAAAAGTCTTCAGCCTATTTTCAGTCGTTCGAGGCTACAATATCTTGGTGGTTATCATTGCGCAGTACTTGGCGTCAGTCTACATCTTTGCGCACGATAAGCCAGTTCGTTCTGTGGTTTTTGATGTTAACTTGCTCATGCTCGTTTTGGCGTCTTCCGCCACAATTGCAGGAGGATATATTATCAATAATTTCTACGATTCTGAAAAAGACCTTATCAATCGTCCTAATAAAACGATGTTAGATAGATTAGTCAGCCAAAACACCAAGCTGTCGTTTTACTTTATCCTGAATTTCCTTGCCGTCATTTTCGCAAGCTACGTATCGTTTAGAGCAGTTATGTTCTTTGCCTTGTACATCTTCTCTATTTGGTTTTATTCGCACCGTTTGAAGAAAATGCCTATGACCGGGAACTTGGTATCGGCCGTTTTAACGGTAACGCCATTTTTTGCGGTCTTCATTTATTACAGAAATTTTGAAACCGTGATTTTTATTCACGCTTTGTTTTTGTTCCTCTTAGTTTCTATGCGAGAACTGACCAAAGACCTCGAAAACATAAAGGGTGACCTCGCATTAAATTATAGAACTGTACCTGTAGTGTATGGCGAAAAAATTTCAAAATACGTGCTTACAATAGTTGCATTGGTCACCATTGTAACAGCCTTTCTCCTGATTTTTTATTTTGAAATTGGACGCATGTATTATTTCTTCTACAGTAGTGTAATGTTACTCATCTTATTCCTACTTATCCTGTGGAATTCGAAACGTAAAATGCATTATTTGATACTTCATAACATATTGAAGGTCATTATCGTAGTCGGTGTATTTTCCATTACATTGATTGATATTAACCTTGTATTAAACCAAATATAAATGGAGACTTCCCTAAAAATAGCAATGGCGCAAATCGCCCCAGTATGGCTGAACAAAAAAGCAACGCTCGAAAAGATTGAAAACAGTATTATCGATGCTTCTAAACAAGATGCTGAACTGGTTGTCTTTGGAGAGGCCTTGTTGCCAGGTTATCCATTTTGGTTGGCCTTAACAGGTGGTGCGGAATGGAATACCGATGTCAACAAAGCACTGCATGCACACTATGTAAGCAATTCGGTGTGTATAGAAAAAGGAGATTTAGATTCGGTTTGTCAATTGGCAAAAGAACATAATATCGCTATCTATTTAGGGATTATGGAACGGCCTGAAGACCGAGGCGGACATAGTATTTACGCTTCTTTGGTCTACATTGACCAAACTGGAACCGTGCAATCCGTACATAGAAAATTACAACCTACGTACGATGAGCGCTTAACTTGGGCGCCAGGTGACGGAAACGGATTGCAAGTGCATCCGCTAAAAGCATTTACAGTTGGTGGTTTAAACTGTTGGGAGAATTGGATGCCCTTACCAAGAACTGCGCTGTATGGCTTGGGTGAAAATCTTCATATTGCGGTTTGGCCAGGCAGTGACCATAACACCAAAGATATTACACGTTTTATCGCTCGTGAATCAAGGTCGTATGTGGTGTCCGTTTCGAGTTTAATGTCAAAATCCGATTTTCCTTCAGACACGCCATATTTGGAAGACATTTTAAAAAATGCTCCCGAAACCTTAGCGAACGGCGGAAGCTGTATCGCAGGACCCGATGGCGAATGGATTATTGAACCTCAATTACACACCGATGGATTAATTGTGGAAACCATTCATTTTAATCGGGTGTTGGAAGAGCGTCAAAATTTCGACCCCGTTGGGCATTATTCTCGTCCGGATGTCACTAAGCTTACGGTAAATAGAGAGCGTCAAAGTACGGTGGAATTTAAGTAGTTCAATCCAACTATTGTTGTACCTTTGCCGGCCTATTTATTTGGATATGAATTCCAAATGATATAAATTAACAGTTATGAGCAGACATCAAGGAAGTAAAGGGAAACGCAAGGTTTCAGGACGTGGAAGTAGAGATGCTAAACCTGGGGATAATCGTGCTAAACCGGCATCTAAAAAGCCGTTTGTACGAGGAAATGCTCCAGTAAAAAAGAAAAGTACACCGAAAAAAGTATCAGATTCTGATGAAATCCGCTTAAATAAATACATTTCCAATTCGGGAATATGTTCTCGACGTGAGGCCGATGAAAATATTGCCATTGGTTTGGTAACCGTTAACGGACAAGTCATCACGGAGATGGGTTATAAGGTTAAGCCAGATGATGAAGTTCGTTTTGATGGTGCGCGAATTAGCCCAGAACCAAAAGTATATGTGTTGCTAAATAAGCCGAAAGGTTTTGCGACAACCACAGCCGAAGGTAAAGGCCGAACGGTCATGGATTTAGTGGCCAATGCTACGAATGCCAAGATTAGACCAATCGGGCGATTAGGTCGAAATTCTATGGGCTTGTTATTGTTTACCAACGATGAAAAAGTACATCAAAAATTCACCAATTCTACAACTGGGGTTGCTAGACTGTTTCAGGTTGAACTCGATAAAAATTTAAAGTACGAAGATTTAAAAGCCATCCAAGACGGTTTTAAAATTGATGGAAAATTGGTTAGCGTTGAAGAAATCAGCTATGTGGAAGGCCAGTCTAAAAATCAGGTCGGCATCAAAATAAAGAATACTGGAAACACCATTCTTAGAACCATTTTTGAACACTTTAAATACGACATTGTAAAAATAGACTGTGTTTCAATTGGTCACTTGACCAAAAAAGACATTCCACGCGGACATTGGAAACACTTAACGACGCAGGAAGTGAATACGCTGAAAATGATATAGTATTCTTGATTTAGCTCAATTGAATGAAGGTAAATGTTTTGACTTCAAAAGCAAAAAAGGCAACACGAAATTTTAATATATCGATGTTGATATTATTTTTCAGCTTACTCATTTTTACATTTACATTTTGGCTTCCTGAGAATAAATTCAATTTCCTAATTTTCGTTATAGTTGGTTGTACATTTATTTTCGGTTTAGTACTTACTTTTGTATTAGTATTGATTCGTAAATCAAGTGCGTCTCTTATTGAAATTGATATTGGGGATGTTGAAAGATTAACAGTTAACAGTCATATAAGTGCTAAAGATATTGTACGGGTTGATGAAATCGGTTATTCAGGAAATTTCATATCTCTAATAATAGATAAAGTCGCCTTAGAGGTTGATAATAAAAGTGCTTTCGAAATACTTAAGAATGCAAATAATTTGAATGTTTCAAGTCAATTTATAAATACTAAAAACTTGGAACTTTCTCCCAAAGAACTCTTCAAAAGTATAATGTCAATTCTTTGGGCTTCTAGTTGAGAAATTATCGCCTCACGCGTACCGTATGTGTAGAAATCAAACTATTCTCTAGCAATAAGTGCACATCATAAAAACCTACATTGTGGAAGGTGTAAGTCGCTGTCATGAGATTATCTTTCGTTTCATAGCTATCTGGCTTAACCGTTTTGGTTTCAATACCATTATCGATGCTAAAACGAAGAGCATCTTTATCTAGAGTTGAAGCTAATTCATATTCAAACGTCACAGATTCATTTTTGTTGATGTCATGATGGAACTGTAATGGTGCTTCAATCACATTCAATTTTCTGTACGCGTTTCCGTAAAGAATCGGTGCATTTAAGAAATCGTCATAACTCGGAGACTCGTTGAGTAGTGCCCATTTTTGGTCGATAGGATGATGGTTTACCGCAAATAACTTTGGGTTAGTTAAAAATAGACCATCATTATAATCAAACGTAAAACGGTTACTTTCTGGGTCTGGAATACCACTCGCCCAAGTGGGGTCGGCGAGATACCATTTTCCGTTAAGTTTAACAGCATTCCAACTGTGGTTGGGGAATTGTAAATCCTCCTCGGAGGTCATGCTGGTTCTGCCATAGCCATGAACGATTTCACATTCTAAACCGCTCGCTTCAGCAAGCTGTTGCACTAAATAAGCATAGCCCGTACAGATGGTTTTACGATGTTTTATCATGTTGGAAATCATTACTTTTTTGAAGTCATCATTCCAAATATTAAGTTTTGTAGAATCCGATTGATAGCGTTTACGCTTGCGCTTATTTCTATAATAGGCGCTGTAATCATTGGAGATATTGGCCGTGACCCATTTAAAAACAGCCCTAAAACGCTCAACACCTGTGGTCAAACCATCAGTAAGGCAAGACGCTAAATTTGAGATGTTTTTTAGAGATTCATTTTTGCATTTCAGGGCAAGCTTATCCGCTTTTGAAAAATTGATAGTTTCAAAATCCGATTGTTGTGCCTGGACCTGAAATGCAATAATGAATAGGAGTAGAAAACTATAGCATTTCATAAATTGGGTAATGCTACTGCTTGCGTTTGCTTCGTTTTGATTTATAAGGCTTTTCCGAAGCTGGTGCGCCCAAAATTTCAATAAGGTCATCGGTCATTTTCACTTCCAAAAAGTCAGTATCAGCCTTGATTCTGATTTCTTGGGTTTCAAAACTTAGGAAACTGAAGACCAAAACATCGTTGACTTTTAAAGGTCTTGGAAAAGTAAACTCGCCATTACGGTTGGTGGATGTTCCCACGCTAGTACCTTTTAAGATAACATTGGCTCCTGCTAGAGGCTCGCCTTCGGTGGTCACCACGCCTTTAATGGTTTTGCCCTGCGCTTGGCTTTGGGCGTTAAGGGAATTGAATCCCAAAAATGTCATAAAAAACAACCCGACAAAAAGGGTCAGTTTAGAAAATGTACTGTTGGTAAATGTGTGTGCTTTCATAATGCGATATATTTTGTTACCGTCTAAAGTATGTATGTTTCTTTCATTTTGAAATTGGCAATGAGTAAACCACCAAATTCTTCAAGTTAAACTGCTAAATGGCTTAGTTTCAACTAAAGTATGATTTTTAGCCCTAAATCCGAAAGTTTTAACACATGGCAAGGCCTAAATACAACAATCCCCTCGTCAAAAGCGAAGGGATTGTATCTTTTGAATAGTTTGAAAACGTCTAGCGCTGAATAATCACTTTTCTTAAACTTGTTTCGTTTGAAGCACTTACAACCACGAAATAAATACCCGTTGGCCAGTTAGAACTATCAATGCTCAAGGCTTCCACCTGCCCAGAACCTTTTACCAATTGGTTGTGGATACCTCGACCTAGAATCGATTTCACCATAACGTTGTAATTGGTGTTTGCCTTAGCACTGAATCTTACGTTGATAACGTTATTTGCCGGATTAGGGAATAAGCGCATATCCTTGATGTCATTTGAAGCGTCTTCAAGTATTGCATATTCTTTAGCGTAATCACTAGGACTGGCTTCACCTGTACTTTGTGTACAATAGTCAATACTAGATAGGTTCACACTGATTGAAGGTGAATTGCCATCAAACCCATCACTTAAAGTTACAGTTACTGAACTAATATCTTGACTAATAGAAACGTTAATTGTGCTTTGGTTTGTGCCACTAAAGTTTCCATAAGACTGCGTATTGCCATTGGCGTCTATATAGCTGATTGAAACATTATCAATATAACGACTGCTTTTATTTCCATTTATTTTAGAACCTAATCCACTAACGGTAAAGCTCACGTCTGTTGACAACGCTGAGAAATTAAAGCTTGTTGTGCTAGACCCATTGCCTGAATGTAATAAGGTGCCAGAACTAAAGTTTCCGGTTTCTGATGTACAGTCACCACTATCACAAGCATCTGGGATACCGTTACCATCTAAGTCAATAGTATCATCACCTGCAGGACAGATATCATCTGCATCACAAACGCCATCACCATCAGAATCGACGTATGTTCCCGCGCAATTACAATCGGTTGTATATACATCATTTTCGGTACATGCATCACCATCGTCGCAGGAAGTACCTATAAGGTTGTCATCAAATCCATCACAAATATCATCGGCATCGCAAACGCCATCGCCATCAGAATCTGTACAGTTTAAGGCCACACAAGACGACACAGAACCAAGCGTTATACGCATTGTTGTGCTAGAGTTGCCATCAAAAGCATCCGAAAGTGCTATACTAATCGATTGAACTTCTCCAGCTATAGATACGTTAACACTGCTTGTTGAACTTCCAACATAGGTGCCATAGGTTTGTGTTGAACCATTACCATCAACATAAGTAACCACCACACGCTCATCAAATCTGTTTGCTGGTTTTCCACCTAATCTTGAATTAATCTCCGTAATACTAAACGAAGCATCCGTATGTGTACCGCCAGTTAAACTCAAGGTCGTAGTACCAGAACCAGAACCTGAATGTGTTAGCTGACCAACAGAGAAACTACTTGTTGTTGGAATACAATTACTATCGCAGGCGTCTGGGATACCGTCACCATCTGAATCTATGTTGTCATCACCTGCAGGACAAATATCGTCCGCATCACAAACACCATCACCATCCAAATCGTTAGAAATACCATTAGCATCTACATCTTGCGGACAAGGTGAATTGATTTCTTGATCGTCACAATCCAACACACCATCACCGTCCGTGTCAACATCTGAAACGCCACAACCGCAGTCACCTGGTTCGGTTTTATTTGGGTCGCTTGGACAGTTATCTAAACAATCCGCAACACCATCACCATCCGTGTCAATACTATTGTCACAGCTGTCATTACAATTAGGAATGCCGTCATTGTCATCGTCATTAGAGACACCATTAGCATCAATATCTTGAGGACAAGGCGAGTTGATTTCTTGGTCCACACAGTCTAAAATACCATCACCATCGGTATCTAAGTTGTTGTCACAATCGTCATTACAATTAGGGATTCCATCGTTATCATCGTCATTGGAAACTCCATTGGCGTCTACATCTAACGGGCAAGGCGAGTTTAGCTCTTGGTCATTACAATCTAAAACACCATCGTTATCTGTATCAACATCTGCTATACCACATCCACAATTGCCTGGCTCGGTTTTGTTGCCGTCATTAGGGCAATTGTCTAAACAATCAGGTGTACCATCATTATCTGTATCTATTCGGTCATCACAACTGTCATTACAGTTTGGAATACCGTCGTTGTCATCATCGTTTGAAACACCGTTGGCATCCACATCTTGCGGACAAGGTGAATTTATTTCTTGGTCCACACAGTCTAAAACACCATCGTTATCGGAATCTGCTGTGATTACTGTTCCTGCACAATTACAGTCAGCATCAAAGACATCGTTTTCGGTACAATCAT
The DNA here is from genome assembly GCF_042650215.1 of Winogradskyella maritima. Lineage (NCBI taxonomy): Bacteria > Pseudomonadati > Bacteroidota > Flavobacteriia > Flavobacteriales > Flavobacteriaceae > Winogradskyella > Winogradskyella maritima. The sequence continues at coordinate 1,134,161 of NZ_JBHSAT010000004.1, forward strand.
CGCCATCGTCACATGAAGAACCTTCACCACCAATATTTGGGTCACTATCATCGCAATCTAAATCGGCACAGATACCATCACCATCAGCATCGCCACCATTGTTGCTACATGCTCCAGAGACTGCATCTACCGTTATCAAATCAACAGCAATATCACTTTGCCAATCACTTCCTGTTGTTGCTGTAAAAGCATAGGTTAATTGTCCGCTAGCATAAGTGCTTAAATCAACATTAGCGTTTAACCACTGGTCACCTTGGTTCCCAGAGGCTGACCATACTGTAGAATACGTTGAGCCACCATCTGAGGACACATCTAACTTTATTTCGTTGACATTGAGACCAAACATGTGGTACCAGAAGTTTATCGATACTGAACTAGCCCCAGCGGTATCATAGCATGCGCCTTTAAATATGGCAACCTTGGTTGGATAATTAGGGTCGGAAGATTCAATATAAAAATAGTTGCTTCCAGAATGGGCAATACTAGGACCAACCCCAGTTGACGGTGTTGGACCGCTTAGAACCGTCCAATCAATATCATCTGAACTGAATTGACAAATATCACCTAAACCGTTTTCAAAATCTTCAACATGAGGGAATGTTGAGATAGAGCTGATACAAGAACTACAATCTATAGAAGTGTCACAGCTGTCTGGAATGCCATCCATATCAAAATCTATGGTGTCATCAAATCCTGCACATTGGTCAACCAAATCACAGACACCATCGTTATCTGAATCTCCAACTGGTGTTCCTGCGCAACCGCAGTTTTCATCATAGACATCGTTTTCTGTACATTCATCAAAATCGTCACAGGGTTGTCCTACTTCATTGGGACTGCATTGAAATTCGTATTTCCAAAGGCCACGACCATATGTTCCAACGTAAAGGACATCATTTCTTATCTCTAATTCCGTAACTCGTACTCTTGGTAAATTTCTGGAAACATCCGAATAGTTTGCATTTCCTGCGGATGCAGAATAATAGACGCCTGGATTTCCTCCTGCGTAGAATCCGCCATCACTGGCTTTGTCGTATAAAACACATTCTATGGTTACTGCGGAAGGAATGTTTCCTGTAATGTTTGTCCAGTTACTTCCTGCATTAGTGCTCTCAAAGATTTTAGAACTAGAACCCGAAATGGCTATCGCTACTCGAGATGCATTGGTTGGGTGAACCGTTATATAATTAATACGACTACCAGCAGGAATACTTGTAGAACTCCAGCTAGAACCGCCATCAGTTGTGGTGTAAAATGTTGTGCCGATACTGGCATAAATATAATTGCTGTTGGCTGGAGAAATTTTCATCTCATCCACCAATCCGCTTGGAAAATTTGATATAGGCGACCAACTGGTACCGCTATTGGTGCTCTTATAAATCTGGTCTTTAGCGGTGTAAATTGTTGAAGCCACATTTGGGTCTTGTTCAAAAGGCGTGACCCAGTTTCCATTGTCAGCCGAAGGTTGCGAAATACTTGCTCTGCTAATACCACCGTCTGTAGATTTTTGCAAAGACCCTCTCTGCGTAGTGGCGTAAATTATATCAGCGTTTGAATAATCTATAAAGGTTTCCATACCATCAGCACCCAACCAGTCGCGCCAAACACCGTTGACTAAGGTTCCTGTACCATTATCTTGGCTACCGCCAGACACACGGTCAGCATCAGTTTGTGATGCACCAATTCTATAAAATTGTCTAATGGCTAATCCAGCCGAAATATCCGTCCAACTTGTAGCATCATCCGTAGAATAGTAGATGCCTCCATCGGTACCAGCTACGATTCGGTTGCCGTCATAAATCAATAAGTCGATATCCGCATGAATAAAATCACTAGCTCCTGGCGCATTCCACCTTGTGGTCTGTACCCAGCTTTGCCCTAAATTGGTAGATTTCCAAGTTTCTACACCTGCAACATGAACAATATTGGCATCTACTGGAGAGACAATAATATCCATATCTCTCGGAGCCTGACCGCTCTGTACAGTTTGGTCATAACCCATAATGTTATTGGTACCATCGTAGCTGTCTTGTGTGGACCATGTCGCTCCGGCATCTTGTGATAAATACAGCGCGTTGAAACCACCACCTTGCTCTTCTAAAGCATAAAGGTTATTTGGGGCATCAGGCGTTACGGCTATCATAATCACATTACCTGAGCCATTCCAAGGTCCTGTGGTAATTTGAGTGAAATTAGTTCCACCATCGGTTGATTTATATATTCGGTCTTCTCCAGACACATAAATGATGTTTGGATTTGTTGGATGGAATTCTAAATCAAAAAAGTCGTTTGTAATATCTATTTGCAATGAAAAACTTGCACCGCCGTTTGTTGATTTAAATACCTTACCACGGTATTGTCCCACCGCAAAAACGATGTTTGCATCTGTAGGATGCGTTCTAATGGTATTGTATAAATCACTGTTGTCAACGCCAGTAACCGCACTCCAATTGGCACCGCCATCTGTACTCCGTACCATACCGCCATTAAGACCACCTAGATAGTGGTTGGGGTTGGCGTGCGAAATTTCTAAAGCATAAACGTCTATATTAGCTTGGTCGTCAAATAACGGAGTCCAAGAACCACCGAGGTTTGTTGTTTTCCAAATACCACCTGTTGGCGAGCCAACAATAATATGATTGTCATTATTAGGGTCTAGACCAATTGCACTTACTCGACCCAAGCCCGAAGACCAGGTTGAGGTATATTGAGAGGTTAAAGGTCCTAGCTCTACATAATCAATATCAAAAGCCCGTTCTAATGAGCTGTTTTGTTCTGAAAATTTAGCGTAGGCTTGAAGAGCATCTCTAGTGTTTCGTACTTTTCCTGAAGTATCTAAATTTCGACTTGCCCAATATTGCCAGCGTTGAAATTGTTTGTATCCAACACCTTTACCCCGTCCGGTGCGGTCAAAATGCTGTTCAGACTGATTAACAATTTGCTTGAATGTGAGATTGCCTTCTCTTTGTAATTTTTCATGAAGCTGAGCATTTACAGATAAGCTCATAGCACAAAATGTAAATAGAATAGCATAGCATCCTAAGGCCTTAAAGTTGATTTTCATAATAGCTTGTAATTATTTGGGTTACAATTGATGGAATATGGTTTAGCTAGGAGGGAGGTCACATATTCAATCACGGTTCAATATATCAGATTGTTAAGGAAACCTTAAAATGTTATCGACTAAAGGTCAATGTTTTAGTTAAAGGTCTTAAACCGACTAAAAAAGTTTGAAAATTTTTCTCACAATGTCTTTCATATTCAAAAAAAATATAAATTTGCCCCGCTTTTAGCTGAACATATTGAAACCTGTTTTTACGTTCGGGCTTTTGAAAATTAGGAAGTCATATTCAAAAGTAGCTTATAGGATAAGTAACCGAATTTTAGAGCTAACTTCCGCAAATACCATCGCTGATAGTCAGCATATCTATGGTTTTGTCCCAACTACACAAAGCCAAATTCAAGTTTGAATACACCCTAATTATGACCTTACCTAAAGGTCTTGAATGACGTTACCCTTATTTCAAACTATTTCTATTTAACAAAAAATGAATACCAAATACATTGACCTTATTGGTCAGTCTTTCGATTTTCCTCAGCCAGAATTTAAGCTAGAGGATAAAACCTTGCAGTTTCACGATGTGGATTTAATGCAACTCATAGAGCAGTATGGTGCGCCTTTAAAGTTTAGCTATCTGCCCCAGATTTCCAATAATATTCAACGGGCTAAATCCTGGTTTGCTGAGGCTTTTGCCAAGCATGATTATAAAGCGACGTACAACTATTGCTACTGTACTAAAAGCTCGCATTTTAAACATGTTTTGGATGAAGCCCTAAAGAATGACATACATATTGAAACTTCGTCAGCGTTTGATATTGACATTGTACAAAGCCTTAAGAAAGAAGGTAAAATTACTAACGATACTTATGTGTTGAGCAACGGATTTAAGCGTGAGCAATATGTAACCAACATTGCGAATTTAATTAACGGTGGTCACCATAATTGTATCCCGATTATTGATAATTACGAAGAATTAAACCTACTGTCTCAAGAGATTGAAGGCCAATTCAACGTTGGTATTAGAATTGCTTCGGAAGAAGAGCCAAAATTCGAATTCTATACCTCACGTTTAGGCATAGGTTACAAAAACATTGTGCCGTTTTACAAGGCGCAAATTCAGGAAAATGAAAAAGTCAACTTAAAGATGTTGCACTTTTTCATTAACACCGGTATTAGAGACAACGCTTACTATTGGAATGAATTGACCAAATGTTTAAAGGTCTATACCAGTTTGAAGAAGATTTGTCCAAGCTTGGACAGCTTAAATATCGGTGGCGGTTTCCCAATTAAAAACTCTTTGGCTTTTGATTTTGATTACCAGTATATGGTGGAAGAAATCGTGCTTCAAATCAAACAAGTTTGCGAAGAAGAAGGCGTGGATGTACCTCATATTTTTACTGAATTCGGGAGTTTTACCGTTGGCGAAAGTGGCGGTGCTATCTATAAAGTATTGTATCAAAAACAGCAGAACGACCGTGAAAAATGGAATATGATTAATTCCTCATTCATTACAACCTTACCAGATACTTGGGCCATTAGTAAACGCTTTATTATGTTACCGATTAACCGTTGGCACGACTCTTATGAACGTGTTTTATTAGGAGGTCTTACTTGTGATAGTGATGATTATTACAATAGTGAGCAACACGTCAACGCTATTTATTTGCCAAAATATAGAGAAGACAAACCATTATATATCGGTTTTTTCAATACGGGCGCTTACCAAGAAACCATTGGCGGTTTTGGCGGATTGCAACACTGTTTAATCCCTTCGCCAAAACATATTCTCATTAATAAAAATGAAGATGGAAGCATAACCACAGAGGTTTTCGCTGAACAACAGAAAAGTGAGGATTTGCTAAATATTTTAGGCTATACAACTACCCAACCAAAAGATAAAACTACAGAGGCTGAAACTACAGCATCTGTAATATTATAAAACAACACAACATTAAAAAATGAAAACAAACACATACGCTGGGATACCAGATGATTATTCAAAATTAGAAACGGCCAAAATCGTTTTGATTCCTGTGCCTTATGATGGTACAAGTACTTGGCAAAAAGGAGCCGATAAAGGGCCTGAAGCATTTTTACATGCTTCAGAAAATATGGAACTTTATGACATTGAAACTGAAACCGAAGTATACAAACAAGGGATTCATTTAACAGATGCAGTCACTGAGAACAGCTCTCCAGAAGCCATGGTAGATGCCGTACATCAGCAAACCAAACGCTATATTAAAAAGAACAAGTTTGTAACCGTAGTCGGTGGCGAACATTCGGTCTCTATTGGAACAGTTCGTGCATTCAATGAGATGTTTCCAAGTTTAACCGTATTGCAATTAGATGCGCATGCCGATTTACGTAAATCGTATGAAGGTTCAACATGTAACCATGCCTGCGCCATGTACGAGGCTAGCCAGAATACCAATTTAATCCAAGTAGGCATTCGTTCCATGGATGTAAAGGAAAAGTCGGTAATGGACATGGATAAAACCTATTTTGCCCACGAAATGGCGATGGATGACAATTGGATGGATAGTGCCATTGACCAAATGACGGACAACGTTTTTATCACTGTAGATTTAGATGTTTTTGACCTGTCGATAATGCCAAGCACAGGCACACCAGAACCAGGTGGCTTATTATGGTACGAAACGCTCGAATTTTTAAAACAAGTCTTTGAAGAAAAGAACGTTGTAGGCTTTGATATTGTAGAATTATGCCCAAATAAGAATGAAAAGTCTTCTGACTTCTTGGCCGCTAAACTCTATTACAAGATGTTATCCTATAAGTTTATGGATGAAGATGCAGAAGATGATTTTGAAAGTAATTTTAAACAAGGAAGTACTGTAAACAAAACTTCAAAATTCGCAATTGACGATGACTACTAAAGGACAGATTTCTCAATTTATAGAAAAGTATTACTTGCATTTTAATGCGGCCGCTTTGGTGGATGCCTCTAAAGGCTACGAAGCGCAATTAGCACAAGGTTCCAAGATGTTGGTGTCTTTAGCTGGCGCCATGAGCACAGCGGAATTAGGTAAGATTTTTGCTGAAATGATTCGTCAAGATAAAGTGCATATCATTTCGTGTACAGGCGCTAACTTGGAAGAGGACATCATGAATTTGGTAGCACATTCGCACTACAAACGCGTGCCAGATTATCGTGATTTAACCCCTCAAGATGAATGGGCTTTGTTAGAAAAAGGCCTAAACCGTGTTACGGACACTTGTATTCCCGAAGAAGAAGCTTTTAGACGTATTCAAGAACATATTGTTAAAATTTGGAAAGATGCTGAAGCCAACGGCGAGCGCTATTTGCCACATGAATATATGTATAAATTGTTATTGTCTGGGGTTTTGGAACAGTATTATGAAATCGATATCAAGGATTCTTGGATGTATGCGGCGGCGGAAAAGAACTTGCCGATTGTATGTCCAGGATGGGAAGACTCTACGATGGGAAATATTTTTGCCAGTTATGTCCTAAAAGGCGAGTTAAATGCAAGCACCGTGAAGTCGGGTATTGAGTATATGACGTTTTTGGCCGATTGGTACACGGTCAATTCCAGTCCCGAAGTGTCGGGAGGCATTGGATTTTTTCAAATAGGAGGCGGTATCGCAGGTGATTTTCCTATTTGTGTGGTGCCAATGTTGTATCAAGATATGGAACGTGAGGATACGCCATTCTGGAGTTATTTCTGCCAAATCAGTGACTCCACAACCAGTTATGGGTCATACTCTGGTGCCGTACCAAACGAAAAAATCACTTGGGGAAAATTAAACATTGATACCCCAAAATTTATTATAGAAAGTGATGCTACAATTGTCGCACCTCTTATATTTGCATATATACTAGATATGTAACCATGAAAAAAACTGACAATCTAAAGCGTGTCATTGTTGACTTTAAAAAGTTAACACCTGAGATTTTGGCTCTTCTGGTTGAAAAATATCCAGATGGTTATGATGATGTTCACATCATTACATTTAAGAATGCAAAGAACGAAACCATTGAGGCTGTGGAGGTGACAACGGAAGACACCAAGTACCTCGTTAAGGTAAGTTCTAAGCTTGAGGTAACCATGGAGAATTATGATGAGGATGACTACGAGGATTTTGACGACGACGACCCAGATGCGGTAACCGACCCGTTTTCAAACGCAGAGGAGGACAACTTCGAAGACGAGTAGGCCAAAGGTCACTCAAAACATATCAATAGGCCAGTAAACCTTTACTGGCTAAAATTCACTAATACATACAGTTTACTGTTTTAATATTATGGCATATCATGTTGTCGCATACAATGTGGCAAAAAGTGTGGCAGTGAAATCCTGTAAAAATAATTTAAAGTTCCAGCTTCTTTTTTCGGATAGCGATGAACTCTTTTATCAATTTAAAGCGGAAAAATACATCTACGTATTTCAGTATGGTATGTTGAGTTTTTTCAATATGACGTCGGAAGAAATTTCAGAAGTATTCAAACTTATCAAACCTTACGCGGTCAATTTTGAAACGCCTGAAGTGTCAGAAGATATTTCAATCACGTTCGAAAATGAGAAAATGGCTGTGGAGTTCGACCATATCGTTTTACCGTCGTTTGATGCCGAAATGATTCGTTTGGTAATGCTAAATGCATCGCAATCTGTGGCGTTGAGTCGGTATTCCGAAATAACAGAGAACCTTTTGTTCGAAACCAATAAACACACCGTTTATCTCGAAAAGAAAGGGAAATTGGATATTTCAGGCAATAAGTTGAAACGCTTTATTGGTAAGACGCTAAACATCAAAAATAAGATTTCTGAGAATCTCTACATTTTTGATTCCCCAGATGTCACGTGGGAAAATGAGCAATTGAATAAATTGAACCTAGGGTTAAAACAAACCTTCGATTTAAAGGACCGTTACCGTGTCATTCACGACAGGGTAGAAATTATAAAGGAAAACCTAGAATTGTTTAAGGATATCATGGACCACAAAGAAAGTAGTAAATTAGAATGGATTATCATCATCCTAATTTTGGTTGAGGTGGTAGATATGTTCATTTTAAAGATGCTATAAAACAGATAACAAAAATTATATTAACTAAAAGAATTCCGTTAACAACGGGCATTAATTATGAAAACAAAAACAAAATTTATCATTATGCTTTTGGTAAGTATGGCGACTGCGTATTCGTCTTCTGTTGTTGCGCAAGACGGCACTAAATCACAAATCAAGACTATTGTCGGAACCTTTGATGGTTATGACGAGGAAGATGGCTACAGCTTTTTAATACTGGATGAAGAAGATGGTAACGAAAAGTACATGTTCTTCACCAAAATTACAGATGAGGCTTTAAAAATGGTCAATCTTAAATCAAAAGCCATGGAAGGCCAAAAATTTGAACTGAGCTACAGCACAAGAGCTTACACTGAAAAAGATGATAGCGGTATTGAAGAAACCTACGAGGAATACACCATCACTGAAGTAAAGAAAGTATGAGGTACCACCCGTTGTGCATTTTGATAAAAATCGTCACTTCGAGTGGATTTTTCGATTGAAAATGAGAAAAATTTGTATCGAGAAGCGGGATTTTATTCAATAAAATGTTCTCGATACAATTTTTCGTGCCTCAAAATCACTCGAACTGACGACAGAATTTGTTTTTAAGTACAAAATACACAACGGGTATAAAGTCTTTTTTATGACCTTGTAGGAATAAATCTAGATTTTAATAAGACTGTCCAAAAAAGGGTAGTCTTTTTTTTAATAAAACCTCCCAAATAAACGCACTAAAGACGATGACATATTCAAGAAATACCACCCAAAGGTTTTCGTGAAATTCTACATCGGTATAAGCGACATAACTTAGAACCACAGCCAGCGACCAATACAACGGAAATCGGTATTTGGTAAACAACGATACCAAAACAACCGTACTCACATACCACGGATGAACGGTAGTACTCATAAACAAATAAATGCTGAACAATAGCGTTATGGAAGTCGCCAATTCTGCAATTGAATTATTTTTTCGGAAGAAGGAAATACCGAGAATAACCACTAAGGAAATTATAGGCAAAATCTTCCCGATTATCCAAATTTCATTATAACCTGTGATGGCATAACCAATTTCTCGAGCGAGGTAGTAGATGCTCGCGTTGAATTCAAAATTACTAAACCAAAGTCCAACGGTTTGACTGTAGTTTGATACAAATTCCGAAGAAAAGAACGGCAGAAACAACACCAGAATTGTTGCCAAAACAATGGCGTAAAACCCGATAAGTTCGAAGAGTTTAAGTTTCCATTTCCTGTCACTTCGAGCGGACTCGAGAAGTCTTAACAGTGGATTAGACAGCAAAGTTTTAGACCTCTCGACTCCGCTCGAGGAGACAGTATCTTTTTGAGGGGAATCTTTATCCAAAAACCACCAAAAAAACACTGGTAAAAACATCAACGGAATCAACTTAACGGATACCGAGGCCCCAATGGCAATTGCAGACCATTTCCAATACCCTTTTTGAAGCAAATAAAAACTGAGCACCAAAAAGAAAAGCATCACACCTTCAAAATGAAGATTGCCAGTAAACTCAATAATGATAAATGGATTTAAGATGTACCACCAAATCCTGCTCGATGGTAATTTTAAATGTTCCAGCAGTTTCTTTCCGAAGTACAACACCCCAATATCGGCTGAGATAATAATAAGACGAAGCACAATCACGGCACTCGCAATGCTCTTTCCACCAAACAGCGAAGCGATGTAAAAACACAATTGATTCAACGGTGGATAATTGGTATAGTGTCGTGCGCTTAAAGGACCCATGCCATTATAAAGTTCTTGCGCTTCGTTAACAGGGAATTCCCCTGCGTTTATAAATGAATCTGGTGTGTAGAGATAGGGATTAAAGCCTTCAAAAAGTAGCCGTCCATCCCAAATAAAACGGTAAAAATCTTGTGATAAATTCGGTATGGCAAAAAGAAAAATGGCTCTAAAAACCAACGCGCTTATGACCAATACACTAAAATTGAATCCAGCGGATTTCTTTAAGTGATAAGCTAAAACAAAAAGTGCTGTGTAGATGCCAATGAGCAATGTAGATTGCGACCGTTCCAATTCAAACCCAAAATACCAATAAAGGATAACGCTCAATAAAATGAGCATTAAGGGTGTTTTATTGTATTTAAAAAATGTGGGGTTGAGTAACACGGTTTAAAGGTAAACTTAATTGCGAATTCACAATTTAAAATCAAATCCCTAAATTTAACTATGGGATTTACTATTTATCAAGATTTGGTCGTAAAGACCAACAAACCTAACGTTTTTGAAGCGATTTCTAATCCGACGATATTGGAAAAATGGTGGCCGTTGAAATGTTCAGGGCAACCTGAAGTTGGTGCTACCTACAATTTCAATTTTACGGATGAGTACGATTGGTATGCTGTGGTTGCCAGTTGCAAAACAAATGACCACATCCATTATAAAATGACAAAGTCTGATGTCGACTGGAATCCCACCACCTTTGGTTTTGATTTAGAAACCCATAAACACGGAACACAACTCAAGTTTTGGCATAAAGACTGGCCAGAGTGTAATGACCATTTTAAGCATTCGTCCTTTTGCTGGGCGCTACTTCTAAAAGGATTAAAAGATTATTTGGAAAAGGGCATCGTGATTCCGTTTGAGGAGCGCTCCTAAGCTTTGGAAGTTAAACTTTTAAAGAACACATAACCAAACCCGATAAAGAGCATCAAGTGAAATGGGAACAATCCAAAGTCCCCACCTTGGTCTCCGACGACGAAAGCACTGTATAATCCAAAGGCAAAATAAAGCATCAACATGCCTTCAATAATCACATGAAGGGATGGTTTTTTCTTTAGGTATTTGTTGCCTTTCCAAGAATCCTTCAAACTAGAAATATTGAATTTCGGTGTTCGAACAAACTCGCTTCGTTTTCCGATATGGCCTTCAATCACTGCAATAGAATTATGCAATGAAAAGCCCATAGCAATGGAGAAAAACGTAAAGAACATACCAATATAACTAAAGAACTTTTTAAAGCCACTACCGTAGATATTGCGGTACATAAACCAATAGCAAACAAAGAAAATAATAGTACTGAGCACAAAGAAGCTCATAAAGTAAAAATACATTCTAAGGTGGGCATATTCATTTTTAATATATAGCATAGGTATGCTTAATATGGCTACCGTAAAAATGCTGAGAAACATCGTACTGTTCAGTAAATGTAACAGTCCGTGTATTTTGGTTTTGACCGAAATATTCTTCGATTTAACTACACGCCATAACATCTTCCTAAAGTTTTCGGCGCCACCTTTGTTCCAACGGAACTGTTGTGAGCGCGCCGCGCTAATCACAACAGGCAATTCGGCAGGAGTTTCAACATCTTCGAGATACTTAAACTCCCAGTTTTTGAGTTGCGCGCGGTAACTTAAATCGAGGTCTTCGGTGAGGGTGTCGCCTTCCCAATTCCCAGCATCGAGAATGCAGGCTTTTCGCCAAACACCAGCGGTACCGTTAAAATTGATGAAGTGCCCTTTGGAATTTCGTCCGACTTGCTCCAAGGTAAAATGTGCATCCAAAGCAAAGGCTTGGATTCTGGTCAACAGAGAATAATTTCTATTAATGTGTCCCCAACGTGTTTGGACCACGCCGATTTTTTCATTCTTAAAATAAGGGATTGTACATTTTAACCAGTTTGGTTTCGGGAGGAAATCCGCATCAAAAATGGCAATAAATTCGCCTTTAGCAACTTTTAATCCTTCCTTTAAGGCGCCAGCTTTATAGCCACTTCTGTCGCTTCTCGTAATATGCTGAATGTCTAAACCTGTTGCTTGCAATTGCTCAACATGTGCCTTTGTAGTAGCTACGGTTTCGTCTGTAGAGTCATCCAAAACCTGAATTTCCAACTTGTCTTTTGGGTAATCAATCAAGGCGATATTATCCAACAAACGTTCCATCACGTACATTTCGTTGAAGACTGGTAATTGAATTGTCACTAACGGAACTTCGTTTAAATCCTCTAAATCATAAACCTCACAATCGTCTACTTTTTTGTGTGCAGAGAGGTAATTAAAAAGCAAATTGAGCTGGGCCAATGCGTAGAAAAAAATAAGCACAATGGCGATGGTGTAAACGACAATAATGACTGATTCGAAAATCATTTCTTAAAACTATATTTAAATATCCAGGTGAGGATTTTAACGCCCGCAAATATAGCACCTTTTACGGTTCCTGAAACTTTTGAGACGCCTATTCTATTTCTATAGTTTACAGGGACTTCAAGATAGCTAAATTTTTGTTTTAAAGCCTTTAATTGCATCTCAACAGTCCAACCATAAGTCTGGTCTTGCATATTGAGAGCCAGTAACTTATCATATTTTATAGCCCTAAATGGCCCTAAATCCGTAAATTTTGAACCGAACATAATACGCATTAAGGTGGTTGCCAGCCAATTCCCAAAAATTTGTGGAAAGGTCATAGAACCCGCTTCACGTTTCGATTTTACCCGTGCACCAATCACAAAATCGATATCATCTTCAATAATTGGTTGTACAATTTGGGTCAATTCTTCAGGATAATCACTGTAATCCCCATCCAAAAACACCACGATATCTGGCATATTTTCTAAATTTGAAATGTAATCCATACCCTTTAAACAAGCGTATCCGTAACCAGGTCTTGGTTCGGACAAAACTGTTGCGCCAGCGTTTCTGGCATTTTTTTCCGTATCATCTGAAGAATTATTGCTAACAACAATGACTTCATCAACGATTTCAGGAATATCATTAATAACCAATGGAATAGATTCTGCCTCGTTGTAAGCAGGAATAATGACTTTTATATGTGTCATTTAGCGTAAATCTGAAAGTTTATTGTCTTTACGAAAAGACCTGTAATCCGTCCATTCATTGATTTTCTTTCCTTCTTTGTACTTTTCAGCACGCACCAATTTTTCGTGTTCATATCTTAGACAATACCCGTTCTTTTGGTTGTTTTTTAGTTGACATTTATGGTTAATATGTCCCATGCTATCATAGAACAACCACCATTTGGCTTTGGTACCGTTTTCAAAATGACCTTCTTTTTCTTTTGAGGCATCCGCACGGTAGAACTTCCAATATTTCGTTTTTTTACCTGCTTCGTAATGCCCTTCGCTTTTCACTTGTCCGTTAGTATGGTAAAATCTCCAATACTTTACTTTTTGGTTTGAAGCATTTACCCAACCTTCAGATAATAAGTTGCCGTTATTGTCATGATTTTTCTGATAGGCATTCTGTCCAGAAACCAATTGGCAAAGAAAAAAGAATAAAATGAAAAAACGCATTATTTTTGATTTACCAATGTCATTAAGTCAACATCGTTACCTAGTAAGATGTCGTTAGGATTGATGCGACCTTTCAAACTATCGTTCTCTAATTTTAAAACACCGCGTGGACAAACAGCGGAGCAAACCCCACAACCCACACAACTAGAACGTACGATATTTTCGCCCTTTTGAGCGTATGCACGGACATCGATACCCATTTCACAATAGGTAGAACAGTTACCGCAAGAGATGCATTGTCCGCCGTTGGTGGTAATTCTAAATTTTGAAAACATACGCTGTTGGAAGCCAAGGATAGCGGCCATTGGACAGCCAAATCGGCACCAAACACGGTTTCCTAAAATCGGATAGAATCCCGTGCCAACAACCCCTGAAAATATGGAGCCGATGTAAAGCCCATAAGCCGAACGCATAGCTCCAGCTTTAAAAAAGAAAATGCGTTCCGTCGTGCCTGTATAATGCATTACAAACAAAGAAGCTATGACAATAAGAAATCCGATGGCGCCATAACGTGCATGCTTGCCTAATTCTTGGCGCTTATAAATCATGGTTAGTGCAAAAATCCCGGTAAGGAATGTTCCAACACTAATTAAGAAATTCGATTTGGTTAGCCAATATTTAGAAGTATCTGTTCCTAAATACGAATGAATTACAGCCGTCGTCATAATCACTGAAAAGACCAATACGGTATGAATTAACCAACGCTCAATTTTCCAAGCCGATAGCTTTTTGCTACTCAAATGTCTAAAGGAATCACCAGCGGTTTCAGCCAAGCCTCCACAACCGCAAACCCATGAGCAATACCAGCGTTTACCGTATTTGTAGGTGAGCCATGGAGACACCAAAAAGACCATGGCAACGGATAAGACCAAAAAGAAAATGCCTATGGTTTCTGCATTTATAAATTGGTCCACACGCCATTGGTCAAAGGCATAATAGTTCAGTGGCCACATATTTTTAAGGTCGTTGTATGGCAATGAAAAGGTGTCGGAATTTAAGCGAGCCATCAACTCTGGAATCAAAAAAGCAAAGGCTGTCTGAAAAAACATCACAGATACCGTACGCAATTGCTCGTATTTGTTGTGCTTGTATTTCATTAAGAATTTAATTCCGAAGCCAAGAATGGCAATAGTATACAATACACCATATACAAACCATTGACTCGCGGGATTGCCACTTAGGAGATAGCTTAGAGGGTCAAATAACCTAATCAACCCTGTATTGGCGCCATCCACACCTTGACCAAGACCTAATAAATCTGCATAGAAGTATAAAATAATGTAAAATCCGGTTAGTGCAACGCCGGCTACCCAACCCAAGACGCCTCTAGAGGAAATGGATTTAAACCAAACACCATCATTTTTAATACCTTCTAGCTTATGGTCGTAGGCGCCTTTTGAGAATACGATAATCCCAATCATTAAGGCCGAGAGTGCTATAGTAAGCACCAAGCCATTACTGAATAATTCAACGTTAAAAGTGGCGAGTAATAGAATCAGCAATCCTACCATGCCAATAACGACACCGATTTTTTGCTTGGTGTTTAAACTTTTTGGGGGTTGACCCGTGAGAGCCATATTATTTTCTAAAGCCATAATTTTATGCGTTTACAGGTTGTGGCGTTTTAAAAGTGTTAAGAATTTGTGATTCGAATGTTGCATAAAACTCAGGGTCAAAGTTGGCTTTGGCCAAGTGTTCCATCACATAGTCGACATCTCTGTTTTCGGTCAGCCAGCGGTCAAAGACTTCATGGCGCATCCGAATCCCGAAGGTATTAATGCCTAAAAATTGTCTATTACCTTCATGAAAAGCTACAGTAATACATTTGGTGTCATCCTCGTGTTTCCAGTGAAAATGCTTTTCAAAATCTTGCTTGTTTCGTTCGCTAAATACCCAACCGTAGGTTTGATACTCGATATCCAAAAACTTGGCTGAGTTAAACCAATAACCTGGTTTGTATTCAATTTTATTTCCGCATAGGGTTTGTGCGAGTGTTTCGCCCATCATTCGGCCTGTGTACCAAACGGCTTCTATTGGTCGACGATTACCAATAGCTTCATGTTGCTCAGCGCAATCGCCGATGGCATAGACATCCTCAATGTTGGTTTCTAAATGACGATTCACTTTAACACCTCGGCCCAATTCAATACCTGAGTCTTTTAGAAAGGCAACATTTGGCGACACGCCAGCGGTTAGTCCTAAGACATCGCATGGGATTTCTTCGCCTGTTTCATCAATGATAACCGATTTTACCTTGCCGTTGTCATCTGATTTTATTTCTCGCAAGTTGGTTGACAAGCGTAAATCAATGTGATGATTTTTAATATGTCGGTTAATCATTTCGCTTTCGCCCTGAGGTAGAACACCATTCCAAAAGCTGGATTCACGAACTAAAAATGTCACAGGAATCTCTCTGGAATTCAGCATTTCTGCCAATTCAATACCTATTAATCCACCGCCAACGATGACGGCGCGTTTGCAGACGTCTTTGTTTGGTGCGTATTTTTCAAGATTATCCAAATCCTGTTTGCTATACATCCCCATTACACCGTCTAGGTCTTGTCCTGGCCAACCAAACTTATTGGGTTTGCTTCCTGTGGCAATGACCAACTTATCGTAAGTCATGTTGCTACCATCCGCAAAGTTGAGTGTCTTGTTTTCGGTGTCTACTGTTTCCACCCAAGCTTTTTTCAATTCAATTCTGTTCTTTTTCCAAAACCAGTTTTCGTAAGGTTGAGTGTGTTCAAATTTCATGTGGCCCATATAGATATACATGAGTGCCGTACGCGAAAAGAAATAATCCGTTTCGCCAGAAATAATCGTGATTTTCTTGTCGGAAAGTTTTCGGACGTGTCTGGCTAGAGTGACGCCAGAAATCCCGTTTCCTATTATAACAATGTGCTCCATAGTTGTGTTCCGAGAATTCGGAAAATTTGGTTGTTAGTTCTGCTTAGGTCGTAGTTAAAGTTAAGAACTTAAGTGAGCTTTTCAATTTATAACCAATTTAAATTATCAGAGTAGTGTAAGGTTTGGCCTTGATTTTAGACGCTGAAATTCTTTCAAATTTATTGTAAGCTAAAATTTAGCCTATCGACCTAAGGGGCGTTACAACACTCTAAAAAGAAAACAAAAACTTATGAAATCATATATAATAGTAGTTGCTTTGGCTTTCGGAATTTTAGGGCATTCACAAAGCTTGAATGACTTTTTTACAAAGTCGGACGCCTTCTTCAAATCCAATGTAAAAAGCGGAAAAGTCGATTATAAAGGCATAAAATCCAATCCTGAAGCGTTAAATGAATTATTGTCTATTGCTGAAGGTATTTCGGTGTCTACGAGTGATACAAAAAATTATCAGGCCTTTTGGATTAATGCTTATAATCTCTCCGTTATTAAAGGCTTGGTGAATAAATACCCGACAACATCACCATTGGACCACGATGGTTTTTTTGATAAAACCACATACAGTTTAGGCGGAAAGCAAATCACGCTAAACGATATTGAAAACAAATTATTGAGAGCGAAATTCAATGATGCGCGATTCCATTTTGTATTGGTTTGCGGTGCGTTGGGCTGTCCTCCAATCATTAATTCGGCTTATAAACCTTCAACTTTAGATGCTCAAATGCAAGCCCAAACTGTTAAGGCGCTCAACGGCGATTTCCTTAGAGTAAATACCAAAAAGGAACGTGTCGAGGTTTCAGAAATCATGAAATGGTACAAGGAAGATTTTGTGACTAACGGACAATCTGAAATTGACTTCATTAATACCTATCGTGAGGATAAAATTCCTTCAAACTTTAAGCTCAGTTACTTTCCGTATAACTGGACTATTAATGAGCAATGACATATATCCCTGCCGAAGCAGGAATCTCAAAAAAGAAACTCAAATTTTAAATAAAAAGATACCCGCTTTCTCGGGCATATTATGAAAAAACTAATCCTATCCATAACCTTAGTCGCCCTAGCATTTACGGGCTTTTCACAAGATGATGAAGACGCTTCAAAAAGTGTTATTCAAGAATATACGCCTTCAAAATTATTGAACAAAGGGCAATGGGACATCAAGTGGTTCAATAACTTATACACACAAACCGAAAGTACATTTAGCGAAGGCACCGAACCGAGACAGACCTTTTTTACATCAACGGTCGATATATTTACTGGTGTTTCAGAAAGTAGTACGTTTAATGTTGGTGTGTTGTTAGAATTCAGGTCTAATGTGGTCGCTGGCCGAGATGCGTTTGATGTCTTTTCGTTTGATGGCGATGCAGGCACAGCAAGGTCTGGCTTTACCTCATTTGCACCGGCGATTAAGTTTAATCCACTGAAAAATGTGTCTAATTTTACCATACAGACGGCGTTTCATATTCCCTTGGTGGATAATGAGGTGGACGAAGGGGTCTTCTTAGACCAAAAAGGATTTATTTTTCAGAACCGTTTCTTTTACGATTATACCTTTCCTTCGGGCGATTGGCAGATTTTTTCAGAATTGAATACAGAATATAACTTCGGAAAGAACGAAGACAGCTTCGCCAATGATAGTTTGTTATTAACGCCTGGCGTGTTTTTAAGCTATTTTCCGAGTGATACTTTTACCATTTTGGCCTTGGCGCAACACCAACAGCGTATTGATTTGGGCAATAATTTTACCCAAGATTTTACGGCACTCGGTGGTGGATTAAAATACCAATTGACCAAAGTGTTGAACATCGAAGCCCTGTACACCAACTTTGTAAGAGGCAATAATACTGGCCTTGGTGAAACTTTTAATATTGGCTTAAGAGCATTGTTTTAGAGATTAACTTAAATTAGGGGCTTAATTCTATGCTATGACTAGAGCTAAGCTCCTCATTTTTTTGTGTTTTGCCATTGGTTTATCGTCTTGCACAAGTCAGGTGGAAAAGATAAACGGCGTCAGTTTTGTGGCCTATGGTAGTCCCGTAGATTCTACACATACCACACCTGTGGTGACACAAGTTAACGCCAATTACGCCACGGTAATGCCTTTTGGATTTATACGAGATTTGGCAAATCCCGAAATTCATCACAATACCGAACGCCAGTGGTTTGGTGAAACCCGAGCAGGGACCAAACAGTATGCTGAAGAATTACGAAAGCTGAATATTAAAATTATGATTAAACCCCAAATCTGGATTAGAAGAGGGGAGTTTACAGGATTTCTGAATATGGAATCCGAAGCCGATTGGCTAAAGCTCGAAGAGGAATACGATGAGTTTATCCTTGAGTATGCCGATTTAGCCGAAGAGATTGACGCAGAAATTTTCTGTATTGGCACTGAGCTTGAAAATTTCATAGACAAGCGTCCTGAATATTGGAACAGTTTGATTAAAAAGATTAGAGCAATTTATAAGGGGAAATTGACCTATGCATCCAATTGGGATGAATTTAAACGAACACCGTTTTGGAGCCAGCTTGATTTTATTGGGATTGACGCCTATTTCCCGGTAAGTGATGAACAAACCCCTTCGTTTGAAAAATGTATGGAAGGCTGGAAGCGTCATGTTCCAGTGATACAGGGGCTGTCGGAATCGGTTCAGAAGCCCATTCTATTTACCGAGTACGGCTACCGAAGTGTGGATTACACGGGCAAGGAACCTTGGAAGTACGACCGTGACATGACGGAAGTCAATCTCCAAGCCCAAGTCAATGCCAGCAAGGCGCTATACGAAACCTTTTGGGATAAGGACTGGTTTGCCGGAGGCTTTATCTGGAAATGGTTCATCAATTACGAAAAAGCCGGAGGCCCCGAAAACAATCAATTTACGCCTCAGAATAAACCTGTAGAGGAAACTATTAAATACTATTATAGTCTTAAGCATTAGATAGTATACATATAGGTTGGTCTATAAAAACATCTTATCATTTTATTTGAGTAATGTTTTAAAAATGTTCACGTCTAAATTGCTATTAGTTTAGACCAAGCTTCATGTTTTTAAACCACTCAAAATTGAAACGCGTCACTTCTTTTATCGTATGCGTTTTTGGTACTATAAATTTCGCTGTTTCGCAACATATGGTTGCAGACTTAAAGGTACAAGGCAATAAAAAGCTAAAAACATCTTTCGTTAAGCGCATTTCAAAAATTAAATCGGGTATGGTTTTAGATTCGGCAATGATAGCAGAAGATATAAAACTACTCAAGCGATTACCTGGTGTTGCCCATGCTTATTTTCAGGTGTTTCCGGCAGATGACGAGGGGCTTTATAATGTATTTTACAATATAGAAGACAATTTCACCATTATCCCTTCGGCGAATGTATATACTACTAATGATGATGAATTTGCCTATCGGTTGGGATTGTATGAGTTTAATTTATTTGGGCAAAATATAACCTTTGGGGGATTTTACCAGAAAGATATATATAGTTCTTATGGTATAAATTTTAGAGCTCCTTTTCTATTTACAAGGCACATTGGTCTAGCTATAAATTACCAGGATTTAACGACCCAAGAGCCTGTTTTTTTTAATAACACTACGGCTGACTACAAATACAATAATGCATCCATTGAAGTATTGGGACTTTATCAATTTAATTTTAATAACCGATTGGAGTTTGGACTCAATTACTTCACTGAAGATTATCAATATAAATTTGGAGCGACGGACCCTGCGGTTCCCTTGGAGTTGAGAGTGAAAAAGTTAATGTATAAAGGCATATACGAATACAACAATATTGATTATTTCTATCAGTATTTATCAGGATTTAGAAGTCAGTTAAATCTTCAATATGTCACGACACGAGACGAAACCTTACCAGAATTTTTAATAGGTTGGAATGATTTCTCCTATTTCTTAAGAGTCGGTGAGAAAGGCAATTGGGCCAATCGATTACGTCTGGGATTAGCAACAAATAATGATAGTCCTTTTGCGCCTTTTGCTGTGGATAATAACTTGAATATTAGAGGCGTTGGAAATCTAATTGACCGAGGTACAGGTGCCATTGTATTAAATACCGAATACCGTCATACACTTTATGAAAAAGATTGGTTTGTTTTACAAGGCAATGCTTTTGTGGATGCGGGGAGCTGGCGAAATCCGGGAGGTGATTTTGGTGATTTTGGTGATTCGCAGAACGTGAGAATCTATCCGGGATTGGGCCTTCGCTTTATCCACAAGAAAATTTTCAACGCTATTTTTAGAATCGATTATGGCTACGGTATCACGCCAGATGCTACACAAGGGTTTGTGTTTGGAATTGGACAGTACTTTTAGTGAGACCCATCACACGCGAGAGCTCCGCTCGAAGCGTGTGATGCTGGTCGAACTAACCCCGACCGAACATCGTCATTACCTTTTAATAAACTTCTCCTGACAACCTTCAATACAGAAATAGCTAACAATGAGTGTGCTTCCATTTTGCTCAAACGGGATTTGCCAATCGGGATTGCTACAACTATCCGATTGTAAATAAAGACCAGTCTCAGAATAAGTGCCTACAGTTCCATTGCTACTTTCGGTAGATATAAAGCACATAGTTCCATTAGAAGACCAAGTACCGTTTGAATTGAAGGTTACGGTTTTGTTGCTATTTACAGGGTTAAATGTACCACTACCATCGCCTGGGTCTACCAAAACTTCGGTTAATTGCCAACGCCCCACTAATCCTGTGTCGCTGTCATCGCTACTACAAGAGCATAAGAGACACGTGACAATCAGTAAAAAGATGAATTGTTTCATGATTGGTATTTGTTATAAGATAAGAAAATTGGAGAATGGTTGCGTTGTAAGCTAGAAATTTCTAGGCTATATACTTTTTGTAATACGCCAACAAGTCATCTGCAGAGGCTCCAAACCATTTTTTAACATAGATGGCCCAAAAGTGGTACTGTAGTTTCCAAATGCCGTGACGTTCGTAGAGTCGGGCAGAGGTGCGGATTTTTTGGTTGATGACCACAAACTCATTCCGTTTGTACAATTCATTGATGAGGATATTGTCCTCGTAGATGGTGTAGCTTTCGTCATAACCGCCAATCTCTTGAAAAAGCGCTTTCGTGATGAACTGACTTTGGTCTCCACCGCGACAGGCCCGCCAACTAAACTGGGTCAACCAACTGGCAAGGCGTAACCACCAATGATTATGGTCAAATTGAAGTCTGAAACAACCTGCATTATTACCGTTACCTACTTCTTCGATAATGTATTTGTCGTACCGATTCGGTGGAAAGGAATCTGCATGTAAAAAATAAAGAATGTTGCCTCGGGCAATTCTTGCACCAGCATTCATCTGCTTGGCACGTCCTTTTTCTGAAGCCAACACTTTAATATTGAGGTCTAATTGGGCGATTATCTCTTGCGTACCATCCGTACTGCCACCATCCACAACAATGATTTCTGAAATGTTCTGTAATTCGGCATTGTCTACCAAATGAAAAAGGAGTTCTTCAATTGTAGAGGCCTCGTTTAAAACCGGAATAATAATGCTAATCATATAGCCTATATACGCAGAAACGGCAAGATGAGTTTTTAATCATTCAAATCCCAATTATAATCCTTATATGTTTTTTTGGCGTTTGAAGAAATGTTCACCTCCGAATACTGATTCAAAAAATCAATAACAGAGCCATTTTCGGTAAAGTCCGATTTAAACCATTTAAAGATTTTTGAAATAGCGATGCGGTCTTCTGACAGGTCATTCCGGTTAGGGTCTGCCAAAAAACTTTTGGTAGCTTCTGTTAATTGCGCGTCCAAGTTTTCTGCAGTAAACGCTGAATTTTGAAGTTTTGGGCATGAAAATGATGCGCATACAATAGCAAAATGAATACGAGGTTCATCCATTTTCCGAAGAATCTCATGCTCAATCTGATTAAGATTAAACCACTTGTCACCAAACTTCCAAAGGCGTTGGTCCCAAGGGTCTTTAATATCCTTAATGCTTTTTACAGGATAGTTTCGTAAGATTAAATCAATCGTTAAGGCATTGTAGGCATTAATCCAATAAGCAAGTTTGTCTTCTCGAGATAATGAGTCAAGATACGGATACAATTTTTGAAGTACGCTGATATATCCTAATAATTCTTTGTGGGAAGATTTGAATCCCTTATAGTTTACATTACCTTCTTTAGAAACATACTTTTGAAGTAATTCATCATACAATATGTGTAAAGGTCCTACACGTTTTGAAAGTGTTTGGTTAAGTCCAAAAGAGTCTTCTTTGGTATTCTTTTCTTCCGCTTTTTGAGGTTCAACCTTTTCTTCAGTCTCAACTTCAACTTCAGTTTCAACCTCTTCAACCTCAATTTTTGTCTCTACCTTTTCAATTTCGACTTCGACTTCAACTTCGTCTTCTTTGGCGTTTTCAATAGCTTTCTTACTTCCAGAGCAGGAAACTATGAGCAAAATCAGTATGATGCTGTATATCGTTTTCATAACCTTCAAATTTTAAAACCCACTACTTTTTGCTGAGCGGATAGAGTTCTTGACTGACAAAATCTTTCGGAAATTTATCGTCGTCCTTAAAACCTAATTCAATATCCCTGCCAGAATGAGGCACGTAATCGGTTTTAAAGATATAATCCCAAAGACTTAAGGTTAGTCCATAATTAACACCATAGCTTACACCTTTTGGTAAAGCTTTGGCATGATGCCAAATATGCATTTTTGGGTTATTGAAGACGTATTTGAGTGGCCCATAATCCCAGCCGAGATTGGCGTGGTTAAGATGACCAACCGCAATTGAGATAAAATAAACAATGGCCACATCTTGCGATGAATAATTGGCCACTAGCGCCAAAGGAATGTAAAGCAATGATTTGTACACGACAGGCTCCATCCAATGGTAACGCAGATGCGCCGCAAAGCCCATTTCCTTTACAGAGTGATGGACTTTATGAAAATTCCATAGCCACGGTACGCGATGTAGCAAGCGATGCGTATTCCATTGCACAAAGTCCGATACTAGAAAGAAGATTAAAAGCCCTAACCACTTCGGGAGGTCTGTGGAATCAAACAACTGAAGACTTCCGATGGAAATTCCAATAGCATTTAAAGCATCATTGAAAAGCGTCGAAACCGTATTTGATAATGCTATAAAGACAATTAAATTAAGAAGGAAAAAATTGAAGAACATATAAAAGGTGTCTAACCAAAAATCCTTTCGGAATATGGATTGGTTTTTTCGCCATGGGAAAAAGATTTCCAACGCCCAAACCACCAAAGAAATGATAATGAGTCCATAGAAATAGTTGTTCCAATGGTTGAGGTCAGAGAATTCGTATTTAAGATAATTCCAGTATCCCGAATACGAATTCACAAATATGTCCCAGTATTTTTCCATCGATTAGTGGTTTAGCAACAACCGCCACCATCATAATGGTATGTAGATTCGCTGATGAAAATATCATCACGACCTAAGTCTGCTAATGCACCAGCAGTTTTATCGCAAACCGCAATTGGCTGATTTTTCAATAGGATATGTCCTTTTTTATCATCAAAATAATCCTCAGAACCATAGTAGATAGCAGCCTTTCCAGTAAAGATGCAAGGGCCATCTTCTGGCATTGGGTCTTTTATGGCGGCAACCTCGATAGATTCGATATAGATTAACTCATCAGTAGGATAATTTTTAGGGTCTAGGATGCGATAAGGCTTGCGCGCTCTTATTTCAATAGTTCCGAAGCCAGCATCGGTTAGTGCTTTTACATACTCTGCAATAGGTAAACTACCACTTAAACATAAGGCACGTAATCTATCATCGTTACGTAGCGTATCGTTCATAGGTTGCTCGCAAGTTGGGTCACTCATTATTAAACGCCCGTGAGGCTTAAGGACACGGTACATTTCTTCAATGGCTTTTTTTAAGTCTTCAGCCTTAAAAATGTTGAACAAGCAATTTTGCGCTGCTACATCAATGGAGTTATCTTCGACTGGGAGATTTAGAGCATCTCCTTTTTTAAGGTCTACAAATTCACTTTTAAACCAATCGTTTTGTGCTTCAGCTTCTTTGAAATTTTTACGCGAGGCTTCCAACATTTCATCGACAACATCAACACCGATTACACCACTTTTCTGACGGTTGAAATATGAAAATTGCAATAATTCCATACCACCACCAACGCCAACATATAACATCTTAGGGTTGTTGGTTAAATCACGTGCATTTACTGTACTACCGCACCCGTAGTTCATTTCTTGCATAATTTTAGGAATCTTCAATCCTGGTAATTCCCAAATCGGATTTGTGGTACAGCAAAGGCCTACATCTGGTGTTAATGCGGCTTCTTTATATAAATCGTTAGTAGCTTCTAAATAACTCATAGTAATGTTTATAAACTTTTTATTAATTTTTTGAATAAGGTAATCAATTCAGGTTCTGCTTTGGCGGCCATGGCCATAATTTCTCCGATATCAACTGGCTTTAGGTTATCTGGGTCGCATTCATCCGTTAAAACTGACACTGCGGCCACCTTTAAGTTTAAATGATTGGCGACAATAATTTCTGGGACTGTAGACATGCCTACAGCATCTGCACCAATAATTTTTAGCATACGATATTCCGCACGTGTTTCTAATTGTGGACCTACAACGGAAGCGTAGACCCCTTTGTGGAGGTTGATGCTGTTGTCCTGAGCGATACTTTCAAATTTTGAATTGATTTCAGCATCATAAGGTGCACTCATATCCGTAAAGCGTTCGCCTAATTCCGAAACACCTTTAAATGCCAGGGGCGAACTGCCTTGTAAATTGATATGGTCATCAATCAACATTAATTCTCCTTTTTTGAAATTGAGATTTATAGCTCCGGCGGCATTAGACACGAGTAAAGTTTTTATACCTAATTTTTCCATGATGCGGACTGGGAAAGTCACATCTTGCAAGGAGTAGCCTTCATACACATGGAAGCGTCCTTGCATAATTACCACCTTTTTGCCTTCGAGATTACCATAAATGAGTTTTCCTTTATGGAATTCTACCGTAGCCGTCGGGAAATTGGGAATGTGATTGTAACTGGCTTCCGCAATAATTTCTACATGGTCTAAGAGTTGCCCTAAACCTGTACCTAAAATGATGCCGACTTCGGGATTGTCAAAGCCTTTGCTTTTTAGGTAGTCAGTACTTTCGTTTATAAATTTTATCATTCTTGTTTTATTCTCGATTCAAGGTTAAACAAATAATTGAAATCAGCATAGGGAGCCAAATCTTCAAGATAATCAATGTCGTTAAGGGTTTCCAAAATGCTCAAGTTATCCAACATTAAGTCTGAAACTGTATCGTTATATACTGTATCTGTTCCCCATTCTTTATTTTTAAAAACTTTTTCAATAAGTCTAGTCATTCCCAAAAGATAATAACCTCCATCTTCGGCTGGGCCGATGACGGCTTGGTTTTCTTCAAGTTTATTGAATGCATCACGGATGAGTTCAGCGTTTAAATCCAATAAATCGCTACCTACAATAATGATTTTCTTATATTTTTTTTCAAAAAGCATTTTAAATGCGTTCCCCATACGCTCGCCAAGGTTGTTTCCTTCTTGTAGTGCTTTAGAAAAGTATGCATTATCCCATAGGTCGTTTTGTTGGATGTCTTCTGAATAAAAAACGTAACGATTGGCATCGACCATTTTTGCTACGTTAGATGTATGCTGTAATAAATGCTTGTAGATGTTAAGTGCTTCTTGGTCACCCACAGATTTTGCGAGGCGTGTTTTGCATTTCCCAAGTTCGGGATTACGGGTAAAAATAATTAGAGCCTTATCCATCGGTTTTTAGTGTCTTAGAGTAAACTTTAATGCCATTTTTCAGCCATTTGCTCCATTCTTTGGAAAAGGCGTGTACGCTATCGGTGGTTTTATTGTTAGAGTTGTACACTTCAAAATTGTTATTCTTCCATTCAAAAATACCGCCGTAAAGATTTTTAACGTTGGTGTACCCGGCTCGTTTGAGCTTTTCGCCAATGCTTTCAGAACGAATGCCCAAAGAACAATACACCACAATTTCTTTGTCTTTATCTGGTATCATGGTTGTAACCCTGTCTATATCGAAGTCATTATAACCAACGCAAGTTGCATCTTCAATATGGCTGACTTCAAATTCCGAGGGTTCTCTTGCGTCTAGGATTATAGCGTCTGTATTTGGCGAAGCTAGCTCTTGAACAGAAATATAAGGCACACCTTTATCATTATACTGTTTCAATAATTTCGAAAGTGTTTTTTGGGAGTACCCAAAGAAAGAAAAAAGCAATACGAATATGGAGATATAAACTTTCATGATTAAGCCACGGAACCTTGACAGCTACTTCCGGCGCCAGCCGTACAGCCGTAGCAATGTTGCGAAATGACGATGTTTCTGCCTTCAAGTAGTTCAGTATTATAATCCGAAATGTGCTTCGATTTACTATTTACGGGCAATTCTAACATCTGGTTAAAATCACAATCAAACAAATAGCCATCCCAACTTACGGAAAGCGTGTTGGTACACATTACGTTTTCAACAGCCATCGGGTTATAGGCTTCCACCAAACTGTACATGTAGTCTTCGTAATTTTCTGAAGCAATTAAATAATCCAAGAACCTTGCAATCGGGAGGTTTGTAATAGCAAACAGATTATGAAACTGAATCCCAAAATCTTCAAGTAATGCTTTCTTAAAATCTTTTTCCATTGAGGCTTGGTCACCAGGCAAAAATGCGCCTGAAGGATTGTAGACCAAATCTAATTTTAAATCGCTATCTGGCATGCCGTAACCTACAGCATTTAGTTCTTGTAAGGCCTTAATAGACATGTCGAAAACGCCTTCGCCTCTTTGTTTATCGGTTTTACCTCGAGTCCAATGTGGCATGGAACTTACGACATGAACGTTATGTTTTTTGAAAAACTCCGGTAAATCATAATATTTTTTATTGGCTCTAATGATGGTAAGGTTAGACCTTACAATAAAATCCTTAACGCCAATCTTTGAGGCTTCCTCAACAAACCACCTAAAATTAGGGTTCATTTCTGGGGCACCACCGGTTAAATCCAAAGTATGAGCCCCTGTGTTTTTCAGCACGTCCAAAATCTGTTGCATGGTCTCGCGCGTCATAATTTCTTTTCGGTCTGGACCAGCGTCTACGTGACAATGCTCGCAGACTTGATTGCACATGTAACCCACATTTACCTGAAGAATTTCCAAAGGTTTTGCCTTTAATGGAAACTGATTAGTTTCTGCGATTTTATTTTTGAAAGTTGGCAATTCTCCACTTTGAAAGATGCCGTTAGATAGTATTTCGAGCTGGCGATTGCTTTGCGCCAAATCGCTATCCCGTTTTTTTAAAGATTGTGTTTTTAATTTCCCCATTCTAAAGTTTTGCTGTACTACTTACGTAAAAATTGGGTGTACAGTTTACATTTCTAATTTATTAACCTTGTTCATCATTTGCACGCCATGGACAAGCGTTGCACCACTTTTTATGGCGGCGCCAACATGTATGGCCTCCATCATTTCTTCTTTGGTCACGCCACGCTGTAGTGAGTCTTTGGTGTAAGCGTCAATACAATACGGACATTGCTCCGTGTGGGCAACGGCTAAGGCAATCAATGATTTTTCGCGTGCTGTGAGTGCGCCTTCTTCAAAAACCTTTCCGTAATAATCGAAAAACTTGGTACCAAGTTCTTCACTCCATTCGGTGATTTTCCCGAACTTTCTTAGGTCGTTAGCGTCATAATAAGGTTTGGACATAGCTACTGTTTTAAAACATTAGGATTTTGGTCGAAGGTAAGTGTATTAGATTACAGAACAAAATGGGAAAAGTTTGTTGGAGAAGAAAGAAATCAATAAACCATTGATTTTGACTTGAACCTCAACCTCTATTCTTCAGTAAATCAGACAAAATAGTTGAGTTGTCAATAATCTTTTCAATAAATTTTCTGCTCTTCATGCGTTTAATAAAAGTCTCTAAGAATAGAGCATCGGTTCTATTTATAGTTTGAAAAGAGAGTTTTAGAATCCAATCTGATGTAGAACTCGTGAAGCTAGATTTGTAATGTTTGGTGTTATGTTGTAGCACGCGCTCCTCTAAATCAACTGTTTCGCCTACATAATACTTGTCAAGTTTTTTTGAGTAAATGATGTAGAGGAAATGCATGAAGTTCTTTAGAGTAGAGAGTAATTGTAAAAGCACAAAGAAACAAAAAACCCCGACAAGAAACTTGTCGGGGCTAAAATGGTGGTGCCTCCAGGAATCGAACCAGGGACACAAGGATTTTCAGTCCTTTGCTCTACCAACTGAGCTAAGGCACCATTTTCATTTTCAATATTTCAATAGTTTCAAGAAGGTGCTATATCCTTGGAAACTTACCGATTTTATGGCTTCAGTTCTTTGCTCTACCTCCCGACGCTTCGGGATGAGCTAAGGCACCATTTTCATTTTCAATATTTCAATAGTTTCAAGAAAGTGTTATATCCTTGAAAACTTACCGATTTTATGGCTTCAGTCCTTGCTCTACCTCCCGACGCTTCGGGATGAGCTAAGGCACCATTTTCATTTTCAATATTTCAATAGTTTCAAGAAGGTACTATATCCTTGAAAACTTACCGATTTTATGGCTTCAGTTCTTTGCTCTACCTCCCGACGCTTCGGGATGAGCTAAGGCACCAGTTGGTTCATTACTAAAGCGGGTGCAAATATAAAGTCATTTTTAGTTTTAGCAAAAAGAAATTTACAAAATTTGATTTTATAAATTTACAGTTCTAAGGCAAGCTATGAAACTTATAATCGACGTTGGGAATACTTTGGTGAAATGTGCTGTTTTTCAGGATTCTGAAATCGTTGAACATGTAAGCTTCAAATTATCGCGTTTTGTTTCAGAATTAAAAAGTCTCCGGAAAGCGTTTCCAGCTATAGAAAAGGCCATCATTTCCTCTGTAGGTAGATTAAATGAGAGACAGCTTCATGTGTTACGTCAGCATTTCAAACTTTTACAGTTAAACTCCGACACCAAATTACCCTTTAAAAATCTTTATGCGACCCCAAAAACTCTTGGCGTTGACCGCTTGGCTTTGGTGAGTGCATCGGTAAAATTTTATCCCGATAAAAATGTACTCATCATTGATGCTGGCACTTGTGTAACTTATGATTTTATTACTTCAGAAAATCATTATCTGGGTGGGGCTATTTCGCCTGGTTTACGACTTCGGTATAAGGTCTTAAATAATCTTACGGCCAATTTACCGTTATTGGATACAAAGGCTCCTGAGCATTTTATAGGCAACAGTACCAACGAAGCCATTCACTCTGGCGTCGTTAATGGTTTAAGCAGGGAAATCGACGGGGTAATTAATGACTATGGCGCCAAATACCCAGATTTAACAGTTATTTTAACAGGGGGAGACGCTAAATTGTTGTCAAACCAATTAAAAAATAGCATATTTGCCGTCTCGAATTTTCTTCTTGAAGGTTTGAATTTTATTCTAGACTATAATTCAAAATAATGATAAAAAAGGTCGTTGTAATTCTCATTACAATCTTTAGCTGTTCGTCATTTGCGCAACAGGGTACTGCATCGCCATATTCTTTTTATGGTATTGGCTCTCTAAAATTTAAGGGTACTGTTGAAAACCGAATGATGGGAGGCATCAGTGTCTACATGGACAGCATTCACCTTAATTTACGAAATCCGGCGAGTTATGCTGGTAAAAATATTGAAGCGGCGCCGTATGATGGTGAAAGTAGACCGGTAAAATTCGCTGTCGCTGGTACGTTCAATACTTTAAATTTAAAGACTAATAATTCCAAAGAATCAACTAGCACAGCTGTGTTTGATTATATCGCCTTGTCCTTTCCGGCCGGGAAATTAGGTTTTGGATTTGGCCTTTTGCCATTTACTTCTGTTGGATATAAGTTGCAAGATACCGATGATGACGGTAATCTCCTCAATAGATATCAAGGCGAAGGCGGACTAAATAAAGCTTATTTTGGTGTGGGTTACCAATTGAGTCCAAAATTTAGAATTGGAGCAGATGTCAATTACAATTTCGGAAGAATTGAAAACAGTGCTCTAGCATTTGTCTACAATGAAGACGGAGAATTGGTGCAGTTTCAAACTAGTGAAAACAACCGTTCAGACTTGAGTGGTCTCAATATTAATTTTGGAGCCATATATAAAACTAAGATTTCGGATAAATTGGACTTTTCTGCGACCGCAACTTTTGCGCCTGAAAGTAATTTGAGTTCGGAAAATCAAAGGTCTATATCTACTGTAGCAGTAAATGGTAACGGTGATGAATTTGTGCAAGATACAATTGAAGTAGAGTTAGATAACGGCTCGCAAAACTTAAGAGAAACCGATTTGTCCTTACCATACAGATTATCATTTGGTGCAGGTATCGGCGAAGCCCAAAAATGGTTTATTGGCGCAGAGTACGAAGCTCAGAACACAAGTGTTTATGCCAACCCTTTAATTACTGATTCTGGGACGGAGTTTGAAAATGCTTCAAGAATTTCAATCGGTGGATTTTATTTGCCAGACTATAATTCGTTTTCAAAATATTTAAATAGAGTGGTTTACCGTGCAGGCTTTAACTTTGGAAACTCAGGTTTAGTGGTAAATAATGAGTCTATAAACGAGTTTGGCATGTCTTTTGGATTAGGATTACCAGTTGGCGCAAATTTAGGAGGAGTTTTCTCTGAATTAAATGTCGGTTTTGAATACGGCCAACGCGGAACCACAGATAGTAATTTAGTAAAAGAGAATTTTTTCAACCTTAATTTAAGTCTATCCCTAAGTGATAGATGGTTTAGAAAAAGAAAATATAACTAACAAAACAGAAACACGATGAAGACGAAAATTACATTAGTACTGCTCGCATTGGTCCTTGGTTTCAATATGGGACACGCACAGCAAGATGAGGAATGTATGACAAACCTCCAGATTTTTGCACCTTATGCAAAAGCTAAAAAATATGATGACGCTTATGGTCCTTGGAAAAAACTTTGGGAAAAATGTCCACAGTTTAACCAAGCGATTTACGCTTACGCAGATAACATTTTAGAACATAAAATTGAAAACTCTACGGGTGCTGAGCAGTTAGGTCATATTAACGACTTATTGAAGGCCTATACCCAATACAATGAATATTTTTCATCTAAGATGCCTTTAGGTAAAATGCTAGTTGAGAAAGCACAGTTGTCTTATAAGTACAGAAAAGAGTTAGGTAAAAGCGATGAAGACTTATACAATATGTATAATGAGGCTTTTACTAAAGACGTAGAGAATTTTACAAGCCCACAAGGATTGTATACATACTATTCTTTAATGGTGGATTTATTTGATGCTGGTAAGAAACAAGCTCAGGAAATGTTCGATAAGTACGATGATGTTATGGACAAAATCGAAACCGAAATTGACGATAACTCAAAGAAGTTGAATAAGCTTGTGGAAAAAGAAGAAGCTGGCACGGCATTGACAAGCAGAGAAGGTAAATTGAAAAGACAGTATGAGCAGTACTTAGAAGTTTATGATAAGATTACAGGTAGCATGGACCAAAAATTAGGTAATAGAGCAACTTGTGAGGTTTTAATTCCACTTTATCAGAAGGACTTTGAGCAGAATAAGAATGATGGTCTTTGGTTGCAGAGAGCTATGAACAGATTATATAACAAAGGGTGTAAGGATGATCCAATGTTCTTAAAAGTGGTGCAGCAGAAAAATACTATTGAGCCAAGTGCAGATACAGCATTTTACTTGTACCTTCTAACTGATGAGCAAAAGTATTTTGACCAAACGGTTCAGTTGGAAACGGATCCTATCAAAAAAGCAAAGCTTTACAAAAAGATCGCTAACGATTTTAAGAAAAGAGGAAGTTACGGTAAGGCAAGACAGTATTACAGAGAAGCAATGCAGTTGAATCCTTCTGACGGTAGCCCACACATTCAGATTGCCATTATGTATGCGGCTAGTGCGAACAGCTGTGGAGATGACAACTTTAGCAAGAGAGCAGTATTCTGGTTAGCAGCTAACGAAGCTGAAAGAGCTGGTTCTAAGGATTCTAGATTAAGAAGTACGGCAGCACAATACGCCGCAAACTATAGAGCAAAAGCACCAACGACTTCTGAGATTTTCTCAAAAGGTAATAAAGGACAAACGATTAGCATCGGATGCTGGATAGGTGGTTCGGTTAGAGTACCTTAATCAATGACAGTATATACAAGATATATTATAAATAGCATGGTTGTAGCATTAGCTGCGACCATGCTTTTTTCTTGTAAAAACAATTTTAATGAGGTACAGCAGATTGGTGTGCTTCAAAATGCGCCAATAGGTGAGGCCGATACCATTCACCTAAAGCATACCGATTCGTCTAAACTTATAGCGGATCTCAAAAGTCCAAAGATGTTCGATTATTCCAATCGTCCGTTTGGCTATTCAGAATTTCCCAAAGGAATAGAGTTGACAATTTTTGATAAAGAGGGCAATCCCAGTAAAATCTTCGCAGACTACGCGATTTCCTACTTAAATACAGATCTTATCGATTTACGGGGTAATGTGCTTTTGGCAACTTATACTAAAGATAGTCTCTTTACTACCCAAATGTATTATGACCAAAAGAACGAGTGGGTGTTTACCAACGAGGATTATAGGCTAAAAAAGGGATACACTGATATAAGCGGTCGTGGTTTTGATTCCAGTCGTAATTTCAAAACCTATGAAATGCACGAGCCTTCAGGACCTATAGAGTTTAATAACTAATTTTAGTATTAAATTTTCACTTCGCAAGTACCGATGATTCAGGAGCGCCCAGTCGCAACCTAATTCACTTATAGTATAAAGAAGAGTTTCTTAATTGATATATTTGCCTAACTAATTCATCATAATGGCTATTCTTAAATTTTTTCAGTACGCATACTTAATTTTTGCTGCATTGTTTTTATACGATGCTGTTTCTAACTGGTCAACAGACCGAACACGTGCTTATATCTCTTTATTGTTTGTTGCCGTGGCTATCTTTATGTTTTTCTTTAGAAAGCGCTTCAGAAAAAAGTTTGAAGACCGTAATAACCAGAATAAACCTAAGTAAACCACAATGGACATCGTTATCATTGTAGTGTCATTGTTGCTATCGGCCTTCTTTTCTGGGATGGAGATTGCTTACGTCTCTTCCAATAAAATTCATATTGAAATTGAAAAGAAGCAGGGCGATTTTCTTGGGCGGATTTTAACCAAGCTTACCGCAAAACCTTCAAAATTTATTGCTACGATGCTTATTGGAAACAATATAGCCTTAGTGATTTATGGATTTACCATGGGTGATGTTTTGGTACGTTGGTTTCAAGGGTTTCTGCCTTCCGACTCTACACTAATTAATTACCTGTTTGTGGATTTACAACTTCTGTCACAAACGGTGATTTCCACCTTAATAATTTTAATTACGGCTGAATTTTTACCAAAAGTCTTTTTTCAGATATACAGCAACACCATGCTGAAAATATTGGCCATTCCAACATATATCTTCTATTTACTCTTTTGGTTCGTGTCCGATTTTGTCATTTGGATATCCGATGCAGTCCTGAAAACCGTCTTTAAAACCGAAGGTGACCAAGTAGCCCTTGCTGTTTCAAAGGTAGAATTAGGTAACTACATTACCGAGCAAATGGAATCCGTAGAGGAACATGATGAGGTGGATAGCGAAATACAGATTTTTCAGAATGCGTTGGAATTTTCCGAAGTAAAAGCCCGCGAAGTTATGGTGCCACGTACCGAACTGACGGCAGTGGAACTGTCGGAATCTCTCGATAATCTAAGGCAACTCTTTATCGATACTGGTTATACCAAAATCTTGGTATATAAAGAATCCATTGACGATATTCTGGGCTATGTACATTCGTTTGAATTGTTTAAAAAGCCAGAATCCATTGCGTCGATATTGATTCCTGTGAGCTTTGTTCCAGAGACCATACTCATTAAAGATGTCCTTAATATTCTAACCAAAAAGCGCCGAAGCATAGCGGTGGTGATTGACGAATACGGTGGAACATCTGGTGTGATGACCGTTGAAGATATTATTGAAGAACTATTTGGTGAAATTGAAGACGAGCATGATAGTATTGCCCTTACCGAAAAACAGGCACCCGATGGCAGTTTTACTTTTTCGGCTCGCCTACCTGTAGACCATATTAATGAAACCTATAAACTTGACCTGCCCGAAAGCGACCAATACGAAACCTTGGGCGGGATGATTGTGCACCAAACACAGGATATTCCGGAGTTGGATGCCGAAGTAATTGTAGGAAAATATCGCGTAACGATTAAAGAAGTATCGTCTACCAAAATTGATATTGTCCATCTTAAGGAAATCCCTTCGGATTAATCGGATTTACAGTGGATAAAAACTAGTTTTCTCCTTTTATTATTTGCTAGAAAAACCTATTTTCGCACACTAAATTTTGAACTTGCAACCCGAGTTCTAGACTAATACAATAGCATAAAATGGCAGTTTTAAATAAAATTAGACAACGTTCAATGGTCCTAATCCTTGTGATTGCTATGGCCTTATTCGCCTTTGTAATTGGGGATTTATTCCGTAATAGCGATGCACTTACAGGAAGTTCCGTAGATACCATTGCAACGGTAAATGGAGAGGATATTAATCGTGAGGAATTCATGTTTAAGGTTGAAAACCTACAGCGTAGAATGGGGCCGAACAGTACATCTGTACAGACCATGAACAATGTATACAATCAAGAATTAAGAAGAATAATTCTTCAAACTGAGTACGATAAATTAGGCCTTTCAGTTGAAAAAGACCAAATGCGTGAATTATTACAGAATAGTTTTGGTTCATATCCTGAGTTTCAAAATCAGGATAGTATTTTCGATGTAAATCGTATGAATGCTTTCATCGCTAATCTTAAGGAGATTGCGCCGCAACCAGCACCGTTGAGTACGTTTCAGATTAACTACCAACAGTGGAATGAAAATGAGCAAGCCATTGCGGCAGGTGCTCTTCAAAATGATTATTTCAATTTAATCAAAGCAGGATTAGGTGCTACGGTCGCTGAAGCGCAAGACGAATATGTGGCGGATGCTAAAAAAGTAGATGTACGTTACGTGCAAGTGCCATTTACATCAATCGCGGATAGTTTGGTTGAGGTTTCTAAATCTGAAATTAAAGCCTATATGGAAAAGAACAAGGAGAAGTATCAAGTTGATGCCACTCGTGAGATTATCTATGTCCAGTTTGATGAAGTTGCATCTCCAGAAGATGAAACCATCATGAAGGATAATTTGTTAACCCTTAAAAATGACCGTGTGGAATTTGTGAGTGCAGAGCGTCCCAACGATACTATAAAAGGATTTGACAATACAGATAACATTGAAGCTTTTGTAAACGCTAATTCTGATTTAAAATATAACGATGTCTTTTTAAGAGGCGGTGAATTACCAGCTGCACATAAAGACAGTATTTTAGGCACTAATGTTGGTGGTTACTACGGCCCTTACAATGACAATGGATTCTACAAACTATCTAAGGTATTGGAAAAGGAAACACGTCCAGATTCCGTTAAGGTAAGACATATCTTAATTCCTTACGCTGGAGCAACACGAGTTGATCCAACAATTACCATCACAGCAGAGGAAGCAAAAGCGACTGCCGATAGTATTTTTAACGTTGCTAGCCGTAATCGTTCAAAATTTCAAGACTTATTAGAATTGTCTTCAGACAAAGTGAGTAACGAAAATGATGGTATTATTGAGTTTGCCTACAACCAATCTTTTGCACCAGAGTTTAAATCGTATTCATTCGATAATAAGATAGGTGATATGGATGTAGTTGAAACCTCTTTTGGATATCATGTTATTGAGATTTTAGATCAAACAGGTCTTAATCCAACAGTAAAGTTGGCAACTATTGCTGATAAAATTGAGCCTTCGGAAGAAACCATCAATGATGTTTACAATGCGGTAGGTAAATTTGAAATCGCTTTAGAAAATGGTGATTTTAGAACTATTGCTGAAGAGAAAGGATTATCCGTTCGTCCTGCAACGTTTAAGGAGTTGGATGAGAATATTCCGGGTCTTGGAAGTCAGAGACAAGTGGTACGGTGGTCTTTTGAAGATGATACTGAACTGAATGATTATAAGCGTTTCCCAATTGCGGGTCGTGGTTTTATCATTGCGCAATTGGTTGATATTAATGAAGAAGGGTTAATGGATGTAGACAATGCTACTACACCAGTGTTAGCTGAAGTCCGTAAGGAGAAAAAGGCTAAAATGATTATGGATAAGATTTCTGCTACTAGCGTTGATGATATTGCAAGTGCCCAAGGCCAGTCTGTAAAAACGGCTAGCGGTTTAACCTTGAAGAATACGACGCTTTCAGGAGCTGGTGCCGAACCTAAAATTGTAGGTGCAGCTTTCGGTTTAAAAGAAGGTGAAACATCAAAACCAATTGTTGGAGATCGTGGGGTTTATGTATTGGAAGTGACCAAAGTGACCGATGCACCTGCATTGGATAATTACACTGCTGTTAAAAACAGATTAAGTACAGCTAGAAGAAATACAGTGCAATCTAAGGTGTTTACGGCATTACAGGAAGCTGCGGATATTGATGATAACCGTGCGAAGACCGTCTACTAAAATTTTATAGGGTAGATATTTATTCCAGCATCAAAATAAACAAGCAAGGCTACTCATTTGAGTAGCCTTTCTTGTTTTGCAACCCCCAAAATCTATAATACCATATCGGCATAAGGAATCACCACGGTAAACCCCTTGTTTTTAAAATAATCGGTTGGATCATCATTTGAGCAGGCCAAAACAAAATCACCGCCCCAAGCACCAAGACTTTTAAGCGTGCCATTGAAATCTTTAAATTGATCTGAGACTTTATGTTGCCTTGTTAATTTTGAAATCAAGTCTTCATGTGTTTCTAACAAGCTCTTAAAAGTTTCAAATGAGGTGCAATCCAATAGGGCTTCCGTTATGGCAGAAATTTCAGTGATGGCCTTTAAATCCTTGGATTGTGTTTTGTAATAGGCAATACCATCCCTACTGTTTTTCTTTTCGTTGAGATAGACGAAATAGAGATGTTCCTTGAATTCAGGATTGAAATCTACGGATTCAACACTTGCTTCTCCATTGTCTAATCGGTAGATTAAAGGCGATTGCTGTTGCGCACAGGCAATATCGTAACCACTGCCACCGAAGGTTTCTTGGAGTAATGCATAAGCATCAATGTTTGCCCAATCTGCCAAATTATTAATGAGTGTAGATGAAGTACCCAAGCCCCATCGACGATTAAAATCTTGTGTGGTTTTAAAATGGACTCCAGTTAAGTCTTGAAAAATTTTAGGATTTAAATCATCTAATACTTTTAGAATTTGAACAAGGCGTTGAGCAACATCACCATCTGATGCTGAGGTGGTTTTGAATTTACCATCCTTAAATTGAAAAGCACCTTCAAACCAAAGGGACTCAGTTTCATCGTAGCTCTTCCAAAGAATGGCCTTTGTATGTTGCTCAGAAACTTCAAGAGTCTGACTGTATGTCGTCGGAATCGCTAGCGCTTTGGCGCCGTCCAAAACCACATATTCGCCAGTGAGTAAGAGCTTACCATGACTTTTAAAGTGCTTCGGCATGATTAGTGTCTTAGATTTTCTAGAGCGCTTACTACGGCACTATGACTGACAGTTTCGGTTTTAAAATGTTCAACTAGAGCTTTCTTTTCTGTAGCATTGGCTCCAAACTGATTGAGAATATTCATCAAGTGCATTTTCATGTGGCCTTGTTGAATCCCCGTTGTTGTCAATGATTTTACGGCGGCGAAGTTTTGTGCCAATCCGGCAACAGCTACAATTTTCATAAGTTCTTTTGCATTTGGTTGGCCAAGCATTTCCAGACAAAATTTTACCAATGGATGCAAACGCGTTAAGCCGCCAACGGTACCTAAGGCCAACGGAATTTCAATCCAAAATCGAAAAGTATCATTGTCAATACTGCAATGGGTTAAGCTTCTGTATTGTCCATCTCTCGAAGCATAGGCATGAATGCCAGCTTCAACGGCTCTAAAATCATTTCCGGTGGCGAGAACAACGGCATCTATACCATTCATGACACCCTTATTGTGAGTTACAGCCCGGAAAGGTTCCACTTTTGCGATGTCAATTGCCTGATTAAAACGTTCTGCAAATTCCTGAGGGTCTACGATATCCTTGTCCTTTAAATCGGAAATCGGGCAACGTACTTCAGCTCTCACAATACAATCTGGCACATAATTGCTTAGAATACTCATGACGATATCCAAATTGGAACTGTCCGTGTTAAAAGCATCAAAACCAGTTTCAAATGTCTGGGCAAACTGTTCCAAACATGAATTTATGAAATTGGCGCCCATGGCATCCAAGGTTTCAAACGTGGCGTGCAGTTGATAATAATGGTCTAATTGCTCCGTTTTGTCACGCAATTCAATATCTAAAATCCCGCCACCGCGCTTTTCCATATTTTTAGTTATGGGTTTGGCCTCTTCAAAAAGGCGCGGTTTTATATGCTGAAAATAGGACTGTAGGGTATCGTAATTGCCATTATATATAAAATGGACCTGTCCGACTTTGGTGGTAGACAATACTTCTGCTTTAAAGCCGCCGCGTTCTAACCAAAATTTGGCCGCTTTACTGGCGGCAGCCACCACTGAACTTTCCTCAATGGCCATGGGTACAGTCACTAACTTGTCATTAAGCAAAAAGTTAGGCGCAACGCCTAAAGGCAGATAGAAGTTAGAAACGGTATTTTCAATGAATTCATCATGCAATTGTTGCAATTTTTCATCAGCGTTGGCATATTGCTCCACGGTTTGTTTTGCATCTGTACTACCATCAAAATAGGTGTTAATCAGCCAATCAATCTTCTGGGATTTGTTCCATTTTGAAAAGCCAGAAATGGGTTTTTGCATCTTCAAATTCATTTAAATAACAAAGATACTAGGATTGGCACAAATTGTGTGCTTATTGCGCTATAATTGCCGATTTACTGTTAATAATAGGGGATTTTTGTATTATTTTTAGTAAACTTGGCAGTATTTTATTTAAAAGAAAACTTAATGAGAATAAGGCATTGTTTAGCCGTCATCGGCATTATGTGTACCGCGGTTTTAGTGGCGCAGGACAAACAGATTAGTTTAGAGGATATTTGGAGTGGGGAATTTAGAACCCAAGGGATGCAAGCCTTACATTCCATGGCCAACGGGAAACAATATTCGGTTTTGAATTTTGATAGAGCCAGCAGAAACTCAAGTATCGATATTTACGATTATAAGACCTTAGAAAAAGTAGAAACCATTTTAAACTCAGCGGATATTGCTGATTTAAATGGTTTTTTTGATTATAGCTTCAGTGAAGACGAATCTAAAATTTTGTTGACCACCAATTCAAAACCTGTGTTTCGTCGTTCTACTTTAGGCGAATATTATATCTACGATCGTGATGACAAAACGGTAACAAAATTATCCGATGATTTGGTGCAAGAACCAACATTTTCACCAGACGCTTCCAAAATTGCTTATGGTTTAAACAATAATCTCTACGTAAAAGATTTGGAATCTGGAAAGGTAACGCAAATCACAAATGACGGTAAAAAGAACAGTATTATCAACGGTATTACCGATTGGGTGTATGAAGAAGAATTCGGTTTTGTCCGTGCGTTTGATTGGAATGCCGATAGCGATAAAATAGCTTTTATTCGTTTTGATGAATCTGAAGTCCCAGAATTTTCTATGGATGTTTTTGGGTCGGATTTATACCAGACACAACAGGTTTTTAAATATCCGAAAGCAGGCGAAAAAAATGCGGATGTTAGTTTGCATTTGTATGATTTAAACTCTGAAAAGCTTTCAGAATTGAAAGTGTCAAAAACCTATAATGATTTTTATATCCCAAGATTGAAATGGACAAATGATGAAGACGTTTTGAGCGCGCAATACATGAATCGCCATCAAAATGAATTGGATTTATGGTTCATTAACGCTGAAGACAATACCTCCAAATTAGTCTTGGCTGAAACCGATAAAGCCTATGTGGATGTGACGTTTGATTTAACGTTTTTAGACGATGATAGCTTTATCTGGACGAGCGAAAAGGATGGTTACAATCATATTTATCATTATGACAAATCAGGAAAGCTCATC
This sequence comes from Winogradskyella maritima, assembly GCF_042650215.1. NCBI lineage: Bacteria > Pseudomonadati > Bacteroidota > Flavobacteriia > Flavobacteriales > Flavobacteriaceae > Winogradskyella > Winogradskyella maritima. The sequence continues at coordinate 1,174,672 of NZ_JBHSAT010000004.1, forward strand.
AATCAAGTGACCAATGGCGATTGGGAGGTGACCAATTATTATGGTTACGATGAAGATGTGAACACGGTATATTACCAATCTGTGGAGAATGGAAGTATTAATCGTGATGTATACAGCATTAAGTTGAATGGTAAGAACAAAGAACGCTTATCATCTACGGACGGTACCAACAGTGCTTCGTTTAGTGCAGATTTCACTTACTTCATAAATACGCACTCTAGCGCTATGTCGCCTTCAACATACACATTGAACAGTGCCAAAGATGGAAAGGTGATAAAAACCATCATTGATAATAAAGATGTGGTTGAAAAGCTCGACGATTATGTCACGTCTCAGAAGGAATTCAGTACCATTTCTGTAAATGGTAACGATTTGAATATGTGGATGATTAAACCAGCGAATTTCGACCCAAATAAGGAGTACCCGTTATTTATGTATCAGTATTCTGGTCCTGGTTCTCAACAAGTGGCTAACCGTTGGAACGGTGCTAACGACTATTGGTATCAACATCTGGCACAGCAAGGTTATATTGTGGCCTGTGTAGACGGGCGCGGTACAGGTTTAAAAGGCAGGGACTTTAAAAAAGTCACCCAAAACGAACTCGGTAAATACGAGGTTGAAGATCAAATTGAAGCGGCCAAATTGCTTGGAAAACGTTCATACATCGATGAAGACCGAATTGGTATTTGGGGTTGGAGTTATGGTGGTTTTATGAGTAGCAACGCTTTATTTAAAGGAAATGATGTCTTTAAAATGGCAATTGCCGTAGCACCGGTAACGAGCTGGAGGTTCTATGATACTATATACACAGAGCGATATATGACCACGCCACAAGAAAACCCAAGTGGTTATGATGAAAATTCACCGATTAATCATGTAAATAAACTTGAAGGTGACTTTTTATTAATACACGGCTCTGGTGATGATAATGTGCATCTACAAAATACCATGCGTATGATTGAAGCTTTGGTGCAGGCCAACAAGCAATTCGATTGGATGATCTACCCAGATAAAAACCATGGGATTTATGGGGGTAATACTCGATTACATTTATATACCAAAATGACCAATTTCATCCACGAAACTTTGGGCGACAAGCGAGAGCTAAAGCCTGAAGAAGAGAAAGTGAAATCACAAATCAAAGGATAAAATCAAATAACTAAATTATACTATATGGAATTTAAATACGGAGGTTCGGAAACCAACCAGAAAACTGTCTTAGGGCATCCTTCAGGTTTATTTGTACTATTTTTTACAGAAATGTGGGAGCGTTTTTCCTATTACGGAATGCGTGCCTTATTAGTTCTTTTCTTAACAGCGGCTATCATTGGTGAAGGCGGTTGGGGCTGGGAACGTTCTGAGGCTCTTATTCTTTATGGATGGTATACAGGTTTGGTTTATATTACTCCAATAATTGGTGGTTTTATAGCTGATAAATTAATGGGTTATAGAAATGCCGTTGTTGCCGGGGCCTTGTTGATGACCTTAGGTCATGCGTCTATGGCTTTAGAATATTCCGCAGATTCTTTTTTCTATCTAGGTCTTGGCTTGTTGATTATTGGAAACGGTTTGTTTAAGCCAAACATTTCCTCGATGGTAGGTCAGTTATATAAAACACAAGGAAAAGAGAAAGATGCAGGTTATACCATTTTCTATATGGGAATTAATGCTGGAGCATTTTTAGGAATTCTTTTGTGTGGTTATGTAGGTGAGACTTCAGGTTGGCACTATGGCTTTGGCTTAGCTGGAATTTTTATGTTCTTCGGAATGTTGCAATTCTATTTTGCCCAAAAGATTTTTGGTAAAATTGGATTATCTCCTAAGCAGTCTGAAGATTTTGACGATGTCATTGAGGATTCATTGGAAGAAACAAAAGAAGATATAGAAGAGGTTATGACATCTGCGTCAAAATCTAAAGTTGTGGGAGACCGATTAATGGTTATAGGGGTTTTCTCGTTTTTTACCATATTCTTCTGGTGGGCTTTCGAACAGGCAGGCGGTTCTATGACAATATTTGCTGCGGATTACACTGACAGGGTATTAACTGGTAGCGGGGCAACAACCTTCAAGATTGTGAATACATTATTAACCGTAGTGCCTTTACTAATCATTACATACGTTTTGTTTTTGTTATTTAAAAAAACCTTTCAGAAGTACGCGCTATCAAATGTTCTCTTAGGAACAAGTTTTGTAATTATTTGGGGCATTGTAATTTGGATGCTTAATAATGAATTTTCTAAAGAGGCAGCTGAGGTAAAAGCATCTTGGTTTGGTATTTTAAATTCTTTCTTTATAATAGCCTTTGCACCATTATTTTCAAAAATTTGGCAAAGTAAATACAATCCATCAGGACCGGTAAAGTTTGCTATAGGTCTGATTTTATTAGGGTTTGGTTTCGCCATTTTAGCTTATGGCTCTATGGGCATTCCTTTAGGAGCCAAAACAGCTTCAGTAAGTATGATTTTCTTAGTGTTAGCTTATTTGTTCCATACATTAGGAGAATTGTGCGTTTCGCCAGTAGGCTTGTCTTACGTAAGTAAATTAGCGCCAGTAAAGCTTGTTGGTATGATGTTTGGTATATGGTTTGTAGCAAACTTTATAGCGAATCTTACCGCAGGTTGGACAGGTAGTTATATCGACCCGATTGTTGAGGATTACGGAATGAGTACATTCTTCTTGATTTTTACGTTGATTCCCGTCGGAGCAGGTATATTAATGCTGATATTAAACAAGACCTTGATCAGAATGATGCACGGTATCAGATAATAGACGCTTTAATTTTGCGTTAAAAAAACGGCTAAGGTGTAAGACCTTAGCCATTAATACAACAAAGAGGTATGAAAAAATTTGTAATGTTAGCTTTTACGTTTTCACTGTTCGCAGTGATGACGCTCCAAGCACAGGAAATCAACTGGGTGACCTATGAGGAGGCCGTAGCGCTCCAAAAAAAGAATCCTAAAAAGATTATGATGGATGTCTATACTAACTGGTGTGGGCCTTGTAAAATGCTAGACAGGAATACCTTTCAAAATAAGGATGTTGTAGACTACGTCAACAAAAACTATTATGCTGTAAAGTTTAATGCTGAAGGCAATACCGTTGTCAATTATAAGGATAAAACGTTTAAAAACCCTGGATACGACCCGGCGAAGGCTAATCGTCGTAATAGTTCACATGAATTTGCCCGTTTTTTAAAAGTACGCGCTTATCCGACCATTGCATTTTTAGATGAAGAGTCTAAAATGATTACAGCACTAACGGGCTATCACAAGCCACAGCAATTAGAGTTGTACTTAAAACTATTTAAGGACGATAAGTACAAGGAAATGACAACTCAAGAAGAGTTTAATAAATACTACGAAGGCTTTACACCAGAGTTTAAAGAATCTAAATAGTATTTACTTTATGGAATAGAATCCCTTTTCATACGTGCTATGGAAAGGGATTTTTTTTCTTTCTGAAGTTCCCTTCCAGCGTAATACATAGGATTTGTAATTGTTCCCATCGGCAATTATGCATTGAGGTTGAAGACTGTCAATCAAGCGTTCTAGATTAAGTTTTGGGGATTGCGTTAGTAGGATATAATCAGGTCTGAAGGATTTTACCTTATAGCTCGAAAGACTATCAACTACCAAAAGCGTTTTATTTTTCATTTGAAATACATTTCTGAGCGAATCCTCTTTAAGTTCAGAAATAAATTCGCCGACCTTATAGGTTTTGATAGTCTGGTCTTTAGATTTTGAAAGACTATCCATAGTATGAAAAACCTTGATTTCCCTTCCAGATTTTTCAGCAATAAGGGTTTGTCTGGATTTGTGGAAAATAATAAGTTCGTCACTCGAATATTGTTGTTTGGTGTATATAAGCACACCGCCGAAAAGAACCAAAGCAATCATCAGGTTTCTAAACGTCGCAAAATGTGCTTTTCTAAACAGTTGAACGCTCGCTAAAATCACTAAATAAAGGGCAATCGCATGCCAGAGACCAAATGGGATATCTTTAAAGAGGAAGTTTTCAAACTCTGCGACCCAGGCAATAAAGTCATTCAGACTTGTGATAACAAAACTAAAACTTGTGACTATAAACTCAGGCAAAATATTCAGAAGAGCCAAGACAATGACTAAGATTCCAAATCCAAGAATGAGGGCTAAAAATGGAATGATGAGGGTGTTCGAGATGAAGAACAAGCCTGGAAATTGATGAAAATAAAACAAGCTAATCGGTAGCACACCGACCTGCGCAGAAACCGTTACCGTAAAAGCATCCCAGAACAATTTAACAGGATAGAATTTGGGTCGCCAAAGCTTATCAAACAAAGGCTTTATGGATACAATCCCAAGTACGGCCAAATAGCTGAGTTGAAACCCGACTTCAAACAAAAACCGTGGATGAATCAGCAATACGATAAAGGCTGAAATAAATAGATTGTTATAAACGTTGCTAGGCCGTTTTAAATTCAGGGTAATGGCAAATACGGTGAACATGGTCACAGCTCTAATAACGGAAGGCGACAGTCCCGCAACTATGGCAAACGTCCAAAGAAAGATAATGATGAATACCATTCTGAAAATACGACCGTATTTCACATAATTTAAAGGTCGAAGTACAAACTGAAGAATCAACAAAATAATCCCAACATGTAATCCTGAAACGGCTAGAATATGAATAGTTCCAGCATTGACATAGGTGTTGTAAATTTCAGAATCGATGTCCTGCCGTTGTCCCAGAAGCAAAGATTTTAGAATGGATAATGGTTCTTTTTCAAATCCTGAATCTTCAAGCTTCGTAATGATGGTCTCTCTAAATTGGTCAGCTATACCATAGATGGAAGTCTCGTCAGAAGGTTGTTGCAATAGTTCGTGCCGTTGAATTTTGAATTGACTATAGATTTCTCGATTTCTCAGGAATTTACCATAATCAAACTGATGCGGATTTAAGGGTTTTGGAAGGGCTTCAAACGTAGCAACGGTAACATAATTATTATCAACCTTTAGGTTGAGTGGCAATGAATCTTTGGAGATATTGAGCAAGACTTTTCCTGTTGCTATTTCGGAATTTATGCCTTGTAATTCAATGATATATTTGTCGTTGTAACGGTCTGGTTTCAGACGCTCATCAATCTTAAATGCTATGGTGTATAACTGATTTTGGTCAATTTCAAAAAGCACGTAATGCCTATCGTCAAGTCGGTCGTCATGAAAAGAAAGGCTGAGCATACCGAGACTTACCATCGTCAGAATGGAAACGACATCAAAGAGAAGCGTATTTACTTTCGACCTAAAAAAGAGCAACAATAATCCAAGAGTAAAAACAAAAGCGCCAGCGAGATAAACGGTTTCCGTAAAACTGATACGAAGCTGTCGGCCTAATAAAATACCAGTGATTAAGCCAAGGGTCAATTTTATAATCGGAAAGCGGAGTAACTTCATTATAGAAAGTTACTAAAAATCTCTAAAGTACGCGACGTGCTTGGACGTAGGCCTTATACCAATAAGTGTCTGATAATTTTGAAACCATAACCCCGCGACTACTCGAAGCATGGATAAATGAAAAATCGCCCGAGCTAACTTCAGTAACAATCCCTACATGATTCACCTTTCGACTATTTTTACGGGTGGCAAAAAATACCAAATCCCCAGGAATCACTTTCTTTACATCCACCCAATCTCCGTGAGAGGAGAGGTCCGTTGTAGTGCGTGGCATAAGAATGTCTTTAGACTTAAAGGAGGTGTAAATCAACCCCGAACAGTCCATGCCTTTTTTCGTAGTACCGCCATATTTATAGCGTGTGCCTTCGTAAGACAATGCTACATCTATGATGTCTTCAGCTTGTGAAGATGGTTCTACGGTAGTGGGTTTCGACGTTTCAGTTCGAGACTTTTTTACGACGACTTTATTTCGTTTTGATGCGCCACAGCTCATAAAAAGCGTCAGAGCAAGGCAAGCAAAAAGAATAGATTTAAGATTTTGGGGCATTAGCATTATAGATGAGTTTAGCGGTTTTGGAGCTGGCGCCTTTTCCTCCTAATTTTTGTTCTAATTCGTAATAGTTCAAGAATTGTTGCTCGCGTTTATCACCATCGAGGATAGCGGAGAGCTCCTTTTTTAAGCGTTTAGTGTTGAGGTCGCCTTGGATTAACTCTGTCACGACTTCTCTATCCATAATAAGATTGATCAGGGAAATAAATTTCAAGGTAATAATTCGCTTTGCAATTTGATAGGATATGTTACTCGCTTTATAGCACACCACTTGTGGCACTTTAAAAAGCGCAGTCTCTAAAGTAGCGGTACCAGAGGTTACTAAAGCGGCGTAAGATAGGGTCAACAAATCGTAAGTTTTGTTATTGACAAACGCAACAGGTTGCTTTTTTATTATAGATTGGTAGAAGCTGAAATCCTGACTCGGAGCTCCAGCAATCACAAATTGATAGGCTTTAAAATCGTCAATTACGCTAAGCATCACGCTGAGCATTTTCTTGATTTCTTGTTTTCGGCTTCCGGGAAGTAAGGCGATAATAGGCTTGTCGCCAAGTTGGTGTTCCTTTCTAAATGTAACTTCTTCAATTTTTTTCCTATTGCCAACAGCATCGATTAAAGGATGCCCGACAAAATGTACATCATAACCATGAGTTTTATAGAAGTCTTTTTCAAACGGAAGGATAACATACATAGCATCGACATCACGCTTTATTTTTTCAACCCGACTCGCTCTAGATGCCCAAACCTGAGGCGAAATATAATAATGAGTTTTAATTCTGTTTTCTTTTGCCCATTTGGCAATGCGAAGATTAAAACCAGAGTTGTCAATCAGAATTAAGACATCAGGTTGGTAGGCTTCAATATCTTGCTTACAGAATTTAATGAAACCAAGTATTTTTCTAAGATTAAGTACTACTTCAGCAAAGCCCATAAAAGAACGTTCCTTGTAATGCTTAACGAGTTCACCACCTTGAGCCTGCATAAGGTCGCCACCCCAAAACCGAAATTCGGCATTTGGATCTTCAACCTTCAAAGCCTTCATAAGGTTAGACCCATGAAGATCGCCAGAAGCTTCGCCAACAATGATGTAGTATTTCATTAGAATCGGTTTATAATAAAAATTACGGCAATAAGCATCGTAGCCATTAAAACCCCTTTGGCATAATCTTCATTCTTCCTATTCAAAAACAGGTAGAAGACAGGAAGGTTAATCAAAGCACCAACACTAGCACGCTTACCTAAAAATTTGGTAGACCAGGTTCTTGAAAAGCTGGTGCTGATACTATCACCATTGATTAGTCCGAGGATAATATCATAAAGCAAAATGCCAATTCCTGCGGAAGCCAAACCAATTAAAAAGCCAAAAATGACATCTTTTTTACGCATTAAAATCCCAGGTGTTTAAAGTCTTTATGGCGTGATGAGCGGTTAAATCAAATTGTACGGGTACGATGGAAACATAATCTTGCTCTAGAGCCCATTCGTCTGTGTCTTCGCCTTGATCCATATTTATAAACTCACCAGTCAGCCAGTAGTAATCCCGACCCATTGGGTTTTGACGCTTGTCGAACTTTTCTTTCCAGTTGGCACGTGCCTGTCGGCAGACTTTAATGCCTTTGATGTCTGAAGCTGTTTTATTAGGAATATTTACATTGAGAACAACGCCATCATTTAGCCCGTTTTCAAGAACATTTTCGGCAATGGTTTTTACGAATGTTGTGCAATGTTCAAAGTTGGCGCCCCAGCTATAGTCCAATAAGGAAAATCCTATCGCAGGGATACTTTCGATACCCGCTTCTAAAGCGGCACTCATGGTGCCAGAATAAATCACGTTGATGGACGAGTTAGATCCATGGTTAATGCCAGAAACGCATATATCTGGTCGACGGTCGAGAATTTCATTCACTGCTATTTTCACACAGTCCGCTGGTGTCCCAGAGCAAGCGTATTCTTTTTGTGGGCCATCATCAATCGTCATTTCTTCAATATAAAGCGTAGAATTTATGGTAATAGCGTGTCCCATGGCGCTTTGTGGACTGTCTGGTGCTACCACAACGACCTCTCCGAGCTGATTCATCACGCTGATTAATGTGCGTAAGCCAGGTGCTGTTATGCCATCATCATTCGTAACAAGTATTAAAGGGCGTTTTGCCATAAAACAAGCGGGGTTTTTATATCCTGCTAAAATACTAAAATCTCTATGAAACCTCGGGTACGTTGGTTTAACAAAAAATTAGTAGCTCCATAATTTTATGGCATGGTTTTTTCTCCTACTTTTAGCAATTACTTAAAATTAACTAAGTTAGACCCCAAAATTGAAGGCTATTATGACAGGGAAATACAAATTTTTGCTACTGGCAGGCTTAATTGCTTTTGCTTCGTGTAGCTTTACTTCTAAGACATTTCAAGATCCAGATAAAGATAAATTGCTCATTCAACTCATAACTTATGTGTTAGATCAAGGGCATTTTGAACCACAGGATATCAATGATGATTTCTCAAATCGTGTTTTCGATGATTATTTAGATCAACTAGATCCTTTTAAGCGTTATTTCTATCAATCCGACATCGAAGATTTTGAAGCGTATCGTTCTCAAATCGACGATCAACTTCAGGAGTTGGATTTAACGTTTTTCAATTTAACGCATGAGCGTTTGTTAGAGCGCATTGAAGAGTCCAAGAAAATTTATGAAGATATTTTAGATAAGCCTTTCGATTTTACGGTTGACGAAGATTTTAATGCCGATTACGAAAGCTTGGATTTTGTGAAAAATAAGCGCGATTTAAAGGAACGCTGGAGAAAACAACTAAAATTCTCGACTATTGCCAATTATGATGAAGCCATTGAGTTGAATGAGACAGAGGATGAGAAAAAGTCATTAGAGCAACTTGAAGAAGAAGCGAGAGAACAAACCAAGGAGTCTTTAGATGAGCTTTACGATTTTATTGATGATAGACGTCGCCAAGATTGGTTTGCCGTTTATATCAATGCCGTTGTAGAAGAGTTTGATCCGCATACCTATTACTTCGCACCAACCGATAAGGAACGTTTTGATATGCGTATGTCTGGTGAGTTTGAAGGCATCGGTGCCCGTTTACAAAAGCGAATGGATATGATTACGGTTAACGAAATTATTAGTGGAGGCCCAGCGTGGAAACAGAATAAACTAGAAGTAGGAGATCAAATATTAAAAGTACGTCAGGAAGATGAAGAAGAACCTGTTACTATCGTCGGAATGCGATTAGACGATGCCATCAAATTTATTAAAGGTCCAAAAGGAACCAAAGTCACCTTGACCTTAAAAAAAGTCGACGGAACTATCGAAGATTTAACGATTACAAGAGATGTAGTTCTTATTGAAGAAACTTACGCAAAATCTTCAACCGTTAAAAAAGATGATAAGATTTATGGTGTAATTAACCTTCCAGGATTTTATGCCAAGTTTGATGAATACAATAAGCGTAATGCGGCTTCAGACGTAAAAAAAGAAATCGAAATGTTGAAAGCCCAAGGCGCAGAAGGCTTGGTGTTGGATTTACGAAACAACGGCGGTGGATCGCTTCAAACCGTAGTGGATATGGTTGGTCTGTTTATCAAAAAAGGACCAGTTGTGCAAGTGAGAACTACAGGCGAAGCAAAAGAGGTTTTGGCTGATGAAGACCAGTCAATCTATTGGGATGGCCCATTGGTGGTATTAGTGAATGAGTTGTCGGCATCGGCTTCAGAAATATTGGCTGCTGCAATGCAAGATTATAAACGTGCCATTATCATTGGAAGTGAGCAAACGTACGGAAAGGGAACGGTTCAGAATGTGTTGGATTTAAACCGCATGGTACGAAACAATTCAAACGGAGATATGGGTGCTATTAAATTTACCACTCAAAAATACTACAGAATCAATGGAGGTTCTGTACAGTTAAAGGGCGTCGAAAGTGATATTGTGGTACCGGACCGTTACAAATACATTGGTATCGGAGAACGAACGTATGACAGACCATTAGAATGGGATCAGATAGATTCTGCTGATTTTACGGTTTGGGAAAACTATTTTGATTTTGACGGTGCTATTGAAAAGAGTAGAGCCAGAATGGCCAATAATGAACAATTAAGTTTAATTGATCAAAATGCCAAGTGGATTAACGATATTAGAGAGAACGAGCAGTATTCTTTGAACTACCAGAAATACAAAGATCGTTTGGAGAAGAACGAAGAAGAAGCTAAACGCTTTGAAAAATTATCGGACTATAACACGAATTTGACCTTCAATTCATTGCCTTACGAGTTGACCTTGATGGAAAAGGATTCCGTTTTAAAGGAGAAGCGTGAGCGCTGGCACGAGAGTTTAGCAAAAGATGTTTATGTTGAAGAAGCATTGAATGTCTTAAACGATTTAAAGATTGCGTATGCTATTAAACCAAAAGTAGCAAGCTCTGTAAAGAACTAAAGATGAATGACTGAGCAAAGTAATTCATTAACACAACAAGCGCTTCAAAAATTCAAATCGAATTTTTGGGGCGTTTTCAGTTTGGGTATCATTGTTCTTATTGGTCTGTTTTCGCTTTTTGCTTATGTATTGGCACCAGATGCATCTAAAAATGCCAATCAGATGCATTTATCCATTCATTCTAAATCGCCAGGTTTCAAAGTGATGATGCTTGAGGTACCTTCGAAAGTTGAGTCCGAGCAAGGTTTTTTATCGAAACTATTTAATGGGAAAGAAGTGGTCAACATAGAAATTCCCATATCGAATTATAATATTGAAGGGAATGACCTAAAATATACCGAATATGCTTCAGACGGGTTGGTCGGTCTAGAAAAATCCATGTCACTTTCAAAATTTCCTGATTCCAATCCTGAATCATTTATTGAAGAGCGCTCTTTTGTATTTGGTACGGATAAATATGGACGCGACTACCTTAGCCGAATTTTAGTTGGCTCTAGGATTTCCTTCGCCATCGGTTTTATTGCCGTTTTCATTTCACTTGTTATTGGATTAATTATGGGAAGCTTGGCGGGCTATTATGGTGGACGTGTAGACGCCTTAATAATGTGGGTCATTAATATTGCTTGGTCTATTCCGACGCTACTTTTAGTTATTGCGATTACTTTGGCCTTGGGTAAAGGCTTTTGGCAAGTATTTATTGCTGTAGGATTAACCATGTGGGTGGAAGTTGCAAGAGTAGTAAGAGGACAGATTATGAGCGTCAAGGAAAAGCAATATGTTACTGCGGCACGGGCTTTAGGATATACTGATTTCAGAATTATAAAAAATCATATTCTCCCAAACATTGTAGCACCGCTCATTGTGATTTCGGCAGCCAATTTTGCAGCCGCCATACTTATTGAAAGCGGTTTAAGTTTCTTAGGGATTGGCGCTCAACCTCCAATGGCCAGTTGGGGTGCCATGATTAAAGACCACTACAATTACATTATTTTAGGAAAGCCTTATTTAGCCTTGATTCCCGGACTTTGCATTATGCTTTTGGTGATGTCCTTTATGCTGATGGGCAATGCGCTCAGAGACGTTTTGGATGTAAGGACTTAGATGGAATTTTTAAGTTGTTCAATCTCCTCATTTGTTGCTTCAATAAAGTCTAAAACTTCATCTTGACCAATCTTTTTACTCGATGAGGTGATGAAGTAATGAGGCAATTCTTCCCAAGTTTCCAAGAGAATATTGCAATAGTCCTCCACATTTCGCTCTATCGCTTTTGGCTTTAATTTGTCGGCTTTGGTAAAAATGATGGAAAACGGAATCCCGCTTTCGCCTAAGTACTGCATAAATTCTAAATCTATAGGTTGAGGTTTGTGACGAATATCCACCAAAACAAAAGCAGAAACGAGTTGTTGGCGCTGTTCAAAATAATTGGTAATGAATTTTTGAAAGGTCTTTTTAGACGATTTAGATACTCTAGCATAACCATAACCTGGTAGATCCACTAAAAACCAATTATCATTGATGATAAAATGATTGATAAGCTGTGTTTTTCCTGGTCGTCCAGAAGTTTTGGCTAAACTCTTGCGGTCGGTAAGCATATTAATCAACGAAGATTTCCCCACATTAGAACGCCCGATAAACGCATATTCAGGAATGGGATTCTTAGGGCACTTGGCCACTTCAGAATTACTCATTACAAATTCGGCTGATTTTATTTTCATGGTAACTTCCTATATAGGCAGGAATCGTATTATTTAAACTTCATTTAAGAATTTATTCCTCCCCTCGGGGAGGTGAGGAGGGGCTTTTAGTATCCCTTTTCCACCAACCACTTATGCAGAATTTCATTAAATTCTTCAGGATGTTCCATCATCGCGGCGTGTCCGCATTTATCAATCCAAAACAAGTCAGAATTTGGTAACAATTCATGGAATTCATCCGCCACTTCTGGAGGTGTTACCGTATCGTTTTTTCCCCAAATAATACAAGTTGGTGTTGCCATATTAGGTAAATCCTTAGCCATGTTATGACGGATGGCGCTTTTGGCAATCGCCAAGGTTTTAATTAGTTTATTGCGGTCATTTACGGTCTCATAAACTTCATCTACTATTTCCTTGGTCGCCACCTCAGGATCATAAAATACCTCTTGGGCCTTTTTCTTGATAACCTCGTAATCACTACGCTTGGTATAACCGCCACCCATGGCACTTTCGTACAGTCCAGAACTTCCGGTTATGATGAGTGCTTTCACTTTTTCAGGATACATTTTGGTGTGATATAAACCAATATGGCCACCAAGGGAATTTCCGAGTAAAATGACCTCTTCAAACCCTTTAAAATCAATAAATTTTTTCAAGTAATTGGCAAAGGCTTTTACATTGGTCTTCAGTAAAGACATGCTGTAAATAGGCAATTCGGGAATCAAAACTTTATAGCCGTTTTCACTAAAGTGATTGGTCACGGCATCAAAATTACTAAGACCTCCCATTAATCCGTGAAGGACTATGATTGGTGTGCCTTCTCCTACTTCAATATATCTAAAATCCTTTTCTTCTTTTAAAAGGTGTGCCATGCAATAGTTAGTCGTTAGTTAAAAACAAATATAACTAAATCCGATTTAAAACAAGGACGCTGTTAAAATCAATCTTGACGGAATTCCAACAATTCCAACACGTCAAAATCCTAGTAATAGAAAGTGGTTCCACAATATGCTCTCACCGAGCTAAAGTGACTTTTTATCGAAAACGAAAGAACTTATCAACAAATGTGGTAAAAAGTGGTAAAATGTGGGTAATTTTTCAATATATTTGAATTTATATCGTTCGACAACTAAATCAATCACATTGAATTCATTCATAGGAACATACGAAGTGAAAGCGGATGCCAAAGGGCGTTTGATGCTTCCTGCTGTCTTGAAAAAGCAGATGTCTTCGGTAGTGGATAAAGGCTTTGTGATTAAGCGAGCGGTCTTTCAACCCTGCTTGGAGCTCTACCCGATGGAGCAGTGGCAGTTGTTGATGAATAAGGTAAATAAGCTCAATCGATTCAATAAAAAGAACGATGCTTTCATTAGAAGATTTACGGCTGGTGTAAAAGTGGTTGAGGTTGACAATGCAGGGCGATTACTCATTCCAAAAGATTTATTGGCGTTCTCAGGCATCAGCAAACAAACAGTATTGGCTTCTGCGGTGAACATCATTGAAATCTGGGATAAAGACCGCTACGAAAAAGCGATTGATGATGCCTCTGGCGATTTCGCAGACTTGGCTGAAGAAGTAATGGGACAAGATGATGGTGACGATGGAATATCATAATGCAGTATTACTGAACGAAACGGTTAATGGTTTGGCAATAAAGCCCAACGGAACTTATGTCGACGTCACTTTCGGTGGTGGAGGGCACAGTCGTGAAATATTAAATCGCCTTGGCCCGGACGGAAAACTTTTTGCATTTGACCAAGACAAAGATGCGCTTGAAAATAAAATTGAAGACGACCGATTTACTTTGATAAACGAAAATTTTAGATACATCAAACGTTTTTTGCGCTTCTACGGCGTAAAGGAAGTCGATGGTGTCCTGGCAGATTTCGGTGTCTCTTCTCATCAGTTTGATGTAGCAGAACGCGGTTTCTCTACTCGCTTTGAAGCCGACTTGGATATGCGCATGAATCAAGATAATAAAGTTTCTGCCTACGAGGTCGTCAATCATTATTCCGAAGAGGATTTGAGAGATGTCTTATTGCAATACGGCGAGTTGCGCCAGGCGCCAGCCATGGCTCGAGATATTGTTCACGCTCGCACTCAAGAGCCGATAAAAACATCAAATCAGTTAAAGACGGTTTTAAAGCGCTTTTTACAACATAAAAAAGAAAACAAAGTGTTGGCTCAGATTTATCAGGCCATCCGTATTGAAGTCAACCAAGAAATTCAGGTGTTAAAAGAACTATTGCTTCAAATGCCAGAAGTCTTAAAAGTAGGAGGGCGATTGAGTTTTATATCGTATCACTCTTTGGAAGACCGATTGGTAAAACGCTTTATCAGAAACGGTTTGTTTGAAGGCGAGCCAGAGCGAGACATGTTCGGGAACTTTGAGGTGCCATTGAAAAAAGTAGGACCACTGATTGTACCGTCACAAATTGAAATAAAAGAAAATAGTAGAGCGCGAAGTGCAAAGCTTCGGATTGCTGAGAAACTATGAAAAAAAACATCTACAGCATACTCAGGGGGACTTTTCTAATCAGTGATGATTCGTTTAAAAATTGGCGTGTCATCATTTTTATTTCTGGTTTGGCAATCATCATGATTGCTAGTGCCCACAGTGCGGATAAGAAGGTTTATGAGATTGCAAGATTAAATAATGAGGTAAAGGAATTAAGGTCTGCCTTTGTAGATGGGCGCAGAATCTTAATGCGATTAAAAATGGAATCCACCATTACATCAAAAGTTGAAGATAAGGGTTTGGCCATTTCAGAAGAGCCACCGCAAAAAATAATAATTAAATCAGAAGACCAATAATTGGCAACAACTGAAACTCACATATTGAATAAATTGTACTTCGTTGCAGGTTGCATGTTTGTCTTTGCCTTGGCGGTAATTTTTAAGCTGTGTACTATTCAGTTTGTGGATGGGGACAAGTATCGCGCCATGGCACAAAAGCGTACCGTTAAAGAATGGGAGATTCCAGCAAATCGGGGTAATGTCTATTCTGCAGATGGTAGTTTGTTGGCAACCTCTATTCCTAAGTATGATATTCGTATCGATGCCATTCAGCCTTCAAATTCTACGTTCGAAGAGTTGGTCAATCCATTGGCAGATTCCCTATCAAAATACACGGGGAAATCAGTAAATTATCACGAGCAAAGTCTTCGCAAAGCCCGAAAGAGTAAAAACCGCTATTTCTTATTGGCTAGAAACATCAGCTACTCCGACTACATAAGATTCAGAAACTTTCCCATGCTCGAAAAAGGGGCAATTAAAGGTGGTCTCATTGTGGAGCAAACCACAAGACGTGAGCATCCTATGGGCGGTATTGCTGAACGTGCCATTGGTTACGAAAAGCAAGACGATAGTGGGTATTGGACACGTGTTGGCATCGACGGCGCTTACGGACAGGACTATTTAAGAGGCAAAAATGGTAAGCGTTTAAAGCAAAAAATTGGTAACGGCCAGTGGAAACCTGTTAGGGATGCCAATGAGGTAGAGCCAAAGGATGGTTTCGATATTTATACCACAATAGATGTCAATATTCAGGATATCGCTCATCATTCCTTATTGGGTCAATTGGAATTGTATGAAGCTGAGCATGGTTGCGCAGTGGTTATGGATGTGAAAACGGGTGAAATCAAAGCCATTTCAAACTTAGGTCGAAATAAAGAAGGGAAATATTACGAACGTCTTAATTACGCAGTAGGTGAAAGTCATGAGCCGGGTTCAACGTTTAAGGTTATGGCTATGATGGCCGCTTTAGAGGATAAAGTCATTGACACCTCTACGGTAGTCGATACCAAGAATGGGCGTAAAATGTTTTATGGTCGTCCTATAAATGATTCCGGTGCGGGTCATGGCGAAATTTCTGCCGCCAAGGCTTTAGAAGTTTCTAGTAATATTGGTTTGGCAACCATTGTAGATGACCATTATTCCAAGAATCCTAAGAAATTTTTATCACGTTTATCCAAATGGCGCTTAGACCAGAAATTGGGTGTGGAAATCATCGGAGAAGGCGAACCTGTCATTCCAAAGCCAGGAGACAGAATATGGAGTAGAAATGCTCTGCCATCTATGGCTTACGGTTATAACATGCAGTTGACACCACTACAAACTTTGGCTTTTTATAATGCCATTGCCAATGATGGCGAGTTGATAAAACCACGATTCTTACGCGCTGTGAAGGAGTTTGACCGCATCGAAGAAAAGTTCGAAAAAGAAGTACTAGTCAAAAAAATATGCTCTGATAAAACATTGCTTGAAATCAGGGATATTCTTAAAAACATTGTCATTCGTGGTACTGGAAAACGCATGTATTCCCCAACATTTTCAATGGCCGGAAAAACAGGAACAGCAAGAACGGACTATGCCAATTATGAAGAATGGCGCAAAGACCGAAAATATGTATCGTCGTTTGCAGGTTACTTTCCGGCGGAAAATCCAAAATATTCATGCATTGTGGTCATTCACAAGCCAAGTACTAAAGTTGGCTACTATGGTGCGGATGTTTCTGGCCCAGTTTTCAAGCGTATTGCCCAAAAAATTTATACAGACACACCGCTCATCGACGAGTTGAATTCCCTCGAAGTCAAAAACGCCAATGTGGAATCCAATTTTGAAGCCTATAATAACCTTTCAAACACCTATAAAACCATTATGCCGAACGTCGTTGGCTTACCGGCTATGGATGCTGTGGCCATGCTTGAAAATATGGAAGTAAATGTTAAGGTGAAACTGAATGGCTCGGGAACGATTAAAAAGCAATCCATTGCCAAGGACATAAAATTAAAAGCTAACCAAACCATTGTTTTAGACGCCTCGTGAAAGCATTAAAAGACATATTGTACAAGGTTAGTATGAACGCTGTCTCGGGAGATACGGGAATTTCTATTTCGAATATTCAATTCGATTCGAGAAAAGTAGAAAATGATGATGTGTTTGTCGCTATTTCTGGTACCCAAGTGGATGGTCATAACTACATTTTTAAGGCCATCAAACTCGGGGCAAAAGCCATTGTTTGCGAAAATTTACCTGAAGACTTAGCTAACGGAATCACTTATATCCAAGTAGTAAATAGCAACGAGGCTTTGGCTTACATGGCATCAAATTATTACGGAAATCCATCTGAAAATTTAAAGTTGGTAGGTGTTACGGGGACCAACGGGAAAACCACAGTAACATCACTACTCTACAGATTATTTAAGGAAGCGGGCTATAAAGTCGGATTGCTATCTACCGTAAAAATCATGGTAAATAATCAAACCTACAATGCTACGCATACAACGCCCGATTCTTTGACGATAAATTCCTATCTGAATGAAATGAGCGATGAAGGCGTGGAGTTCTGTTTTATGGAAGTGAGTTCGCACGGGATTCATCAAAGTCGTACCCACGGATTGACCTTTGCTGGTGGCATTTTTACCAATTTATCCCATGACCATCTTGATTATCACAACACGTTCGCTGAGTACCGCGATGTTAAAAAACAATTTTTTGACGGACTCGGTAAAGAGGCCTTCGCTTTAGTGAATATTGATGATAAAAATGGCTTGGTGATGCTTCAGAACACCGATGCTAAAAAATACACCTACGCCTTAAAAACCTATGCAGATTACAGGGCGCAAATCATGGAAAATCAATTCAGTGGTTTGCTGTTGAAGTTGAATGGGAATGAATTATGGTCAAAGTTAATAGGAAATTTTAACGCCTATAATTTACTGGCCATTTATGCGACTTCGGAATTATTAGGTCTAGACAATCATGAAAGTCTTCGATTGATTAGTCAGCTCGAAAGTGTCAGCGGACGTTTTGAATACCTAGTATCGGACGAAAAAATCACGGCAATTGTGGATTATGCCCATACGCCAGACGCATTGAAAAATGTTTTGGAAACCATCAACTCTATCCGTACCAAAAATGAAGATTTAATAACCGTAGTAGGTTGTGGCGGTGATAGAGATACTACCAAGCGACCAAAAATGGGACATATCGCTTCGGCCTTAAGTACCAAAGTGATTTTTACAAGCGATAATCCAAGAACAGAAGACCCTGCTAAAATCATTGAGGATATTGAAGCAGGTGTGGAACCTCAGAATTTTAAGAAAACCCTTTCTATAGAAAATAGGGACCAAGCGATAAAGACAGCCTGCCAGATGGCCAGCGCTAATGATATCATTTTAATTGCTGGAAAAGGCCACGAAACCTATCAAGAGATAAATGGAGTCCGTATTGATTTTGATGATTTTGAAATCGTACAGAAATATTTAAAACAGTTGCAAAAGTAAAGTATGAAATCAAGCTGTCATGTTGAGCGCAGTCGAAATGTAAGCTTGAATCAATAAAGTTGAATTAATATATGTTGTATTACCTCTTTGAATATTTAGAACAAGAGTTCCAGTTCCCTGGAGCCTCACTTTTTGGGTTTACCACCTTCAGGGCGGCTGTGGCTATCATTCTGTCTCTATTGATTTCGGTGGTTTTTGGTAAGCGTATTATAAAATTCTTACAAAAGAAACAAGTTGGAGAAACCATCCGTGATTTAGGTTTGGAAGGCCAAGTGGAAAAAGCAGGGACACCAACTATGGGTGGTATTATTATCATCATGGCGACTGTTATTCCTGTGTTGTTGGTCGCTAAGCTTGAAAATATTTATGTCATTCTTCTACTCATCACTACTGTGTGGATGGGTACCATTGGGTTCATAGACGATTATATAAAAAAGTTTAAAAACGATAAAGAAGGTTTAAAAGGACGCTTTAAAATTTTGGGTCAAGTCGGATTGGGCATCATCGTCGGAGCGACGCTTTATTTCAATAATGATGTGACCATGCGAGAAAAACTGCCTGAAGCGCAGCAACAAATCTTACTTGAAGAAAACCCGCGAATTGAAGCCGGTAAGCTTTTCGAAAAGGAAGAGAAATCTCTAAAAACCACGATACCTTTTGTGAAGAACAATGAGTTCGATTATGAAAATTTAGTGACTTGG
This sequence comes from Winogradskyella maritima, assembly GCF_042650215.1. Taxonomy (NCBI): domain Bacteria; kingdom Pseudomonadati; phylum Bacteroidota; class Flavobacteriia; order Flavobacteriales; family Flavobacteriaceae; genus Winogradskyella; species Winogradskyella maritima. The sequence continues at coordinate 1,193,778 of NZ_JBHSAT010000004.1, forward strand.
ATTAGCCCAAGCTTAAAACCCTATGCTTGGATAGTATTTATTCTTGTGGTCATATTTATCATAACTGCCGTGTCCAACGGAGCCAATCTTACGGATGGTATTGATGGGCTTGCCGCTGGTTCTTCAGCCATTATTGTGTTGACGCTCGGCATTTTTGCTTTCGTTTCGGGAAATATCATTTTTTCGGAGTACCTCAATATTATGTTCATTCCTCGGGTTGAGGAAATTACTATATACATCGCAGCTTTTGTAGGAGCATTGGTCGGTTTTCTCTGGTACAATACCTATCCGGCACAAGTCTTTATGGGCGACACGGGAAGTTTAACCATTGGAGGCATTATCGCAGTAATTGCTATAGCTGTTCGTAAGGAATGGTTGATTCCGGTATTATGCGGCATTTTCTTGGCAGAGAATCTATCGGTGGTACTGCAGGTGAGTTATTTCAAATACACACGAAAAAAATATGGAGAAGGCCGACGCATTTTCAAAATGTCGCCATTGCATCACCATTATCAAAAATTAGGCTATCACGAAAGTAAAATAGTCACACGGTTCTGGATTGTAGGGATTTTTCTTGCCATTCTAGCTATCGTGACATTGAAGATTAGATAAATGAAAAGGCTTGTTGTATTAGGTGGTGGAGAGAGTGGTGCAGGTACGGCATTACTAGGGCAAGCAAAAGGATTTGAGGTTTTTGTTTCGGACAAAGGGAAAGTCAAACCAAAGTACAAGGACGTTCTTATACATCATGGAATAGATTGGGAGGAAGAGCAACATACCGAGGCTTTAATTCTGAATGCCGACTTGGTCATGAAAAGCCCTGGCATTCCAGATTCGGTACCATTGGTAAAAGCTTTGGTAGAAAAAGGTGTTGAGGTGATTTCTGAAATAGAATTTGCGTCACGATATACCGAGGCAACTTTAGTCGGAATTACCGGAAGCAACGGTAAAACCACCACAGCCTCATTGACACACCATTTGTTGAAGAACGAATTGAATGTCGGCCTAGCAGGCAACATCGGCGATAGTTTTGCAAAGCAAATTTTAGAAGATGATTTCGAAAATTACGTCTTAGAAATCAGCAGTTTTCAACTCGATGGGATAACAGACTTTCGACCGCATATTGCTGTCTTGACCAATATCACGCCAGACCATTTGGATAGATACGATTACAAGTTTGAAAATTATATCGCTTCAAAATTCAGAATTGTAGAAAATCAGACCAAAGATGATTATTTCATCTACGATGCGGATGACCCTGTAATCGCCGAATGGCTTTCAAACCATAGCATCCAATCTAGACCATTGCCATTTTCATTGACAAAAACCATTGATAATGGTGCGTATGCAACACAAAACGAAATAATAGTAACAATAGATAACAACCAGATAATTATGCCAATAAAAAAACTTGCCTTAGACGGCAAACACAATGTAAAAAATGCCATGGCGGCTTCGACCGTGGCGCACCTATTAAAAATTAGGAAGCAGACCATTAGAGAGAGTTTAGAAAACTTTCAAGGTGTGGAGCATCGTTTGGAAAATGTACTTCGAATTAATAAAGTACAGTACATCAACGATTCTAAAGCCACAAACGTTAATGCCACCTATTTCGCATTAGAAAGTATGGAAAGTCCAACCATTTGGATTGTCGGGGGTCAAGATAAGGGCAATGACTATAAAGAGTTATTTCCATTCATAAACGAAAAAGTAAAAGCTATTATTTGTCTTGGAGTCGACAACGAAAAGTTGATGGCTACTTTCGGGAATATGGTCGATATTATTGTAGAAACACAATATATGAGTGAGGCCGTAAAAGTGGCTTATAAGGTTGCTGAAGCAGGTGATAATGTACTGTTGTCTCCAGCTTGTGCGAGCTTCGATTTGTTTGAAAATTATGAAGACCGTGGTCGTCAGTTTAAAGAGTGTGTAAGAAGTTTATAGAATAAGCTAAAGTGGAATTGTTTAAACAAATAAAGGGGGATAGGTTAATTTGGGCGATAGTAGCATTACTAGCTATTTTCTCGTTTTTACCTGTGTACTCGGCGGCTAGTAATTTGGCATATACCGGCGGAGCAGGGAACACCTTCACTTATTTTGTAAAACACTTTATGCACTTGGCCTTGGGTTTCTCCATTATGTATATGGTGCATCGTATTCCGTATCGCTATTTTAGGGGTTTATCGATGGTGATGTTACCCATCGTTTTTGTATTACTCATTGTTACATTTTTGCAAGGCACAACTATCGACGGGGCTAACGCTAGTCGCTGGATTCGTATTCCCATAGTAAACATGTCTTTTCAAACCTCTACTTTGGCATCGGTAGTATTAATGGTCTATGTAGCACGTTATCTCTCAAAAATTAAAGACAAAACCATCGCCTTTAAGGAAACCATCTTACCGCTTTGGGTGCCAGTTTTCTTAATTCTCGCATTGATTCTTCCAGCAAACTTTTCAACTACGGCTATCATTTTTGTAATGGTCATGATGCTGGCTTTTATAGGAGGTTACCCCATTCGATATTTATTGGTTATCGTTGGAATGGGAATTGGAGCCCTGGTGCTTTTCATTCTGGTGGCAAAGTCATTTCCAGAAGCCATGCCCAATCGTGTGGATACGTGGATGAGCCGGATAGAAAATTTCACCAACGGAGAAGACACAGAAGAAGATTATCAAATTGAATTAGCTAAAATCGCCATCGCATCGGGAGGCGTTACTGGGGCAGGACCTGGGAAATCCATGCAAAAAAATGTGTTACCTCAGTCGTCTTCAGATTTCATATTTGCAATAATAATAGAGGAGTACGGATTGGTTGGAGGCTTGTTTTTACTAGTTATGTATTCTTGGTTGTTGTTTAGGTTGGTGATTGTCTCCCAAAAATCAGATACCATATTTGGAAAATTATTAGTGCTCGGTGTTGGGTTGCCAATCGTGTTTCAGGCCTTGATTAATATGGCTGTAGCTGTAGAACTGTTCCCCGTAACAGGACAAACCTTACCATTAATAAGTAGTGGTGGAACTTCTATTTGGATGACCTGCTTAGCTATTGGAATTATTTTGAGCGTGAGCGCCAAGCGCGAAGAACTAAAACAAAACGAATCTGAAGAGGAAAACCCTCTTGACATACTTTCTGAAACTATATGAGCAATCGTAAATCCACATATCGTTTCATTTTATCTGGAGGAGGAACTGGAGGACATATTTATCCAGCGATTGCCATTGCCAATGAATTGAAAGAGCGTCATCCAGATGCTGAATTTTTGTTTGTAGGCGCCAAAGACCGTATGGAAATGGAAAAAGTGCCTTTAGCAGGTTATAAGATTGAAGGCCTTTGGATTTCAGGCTTACAACGCAAATTGACGTTGAAGAATTTAATGTTTCCATTTAAGTTGATGTCTAGTTTATTCAAATCTCGAAAAATCATCAATCGGTTTCAACCAGACGTGGCTATTGGCACAGGTGGCTTTGCGAGTGGACCTTTGTTGCAGGTGGCAAATTCTAAAGGGATTCCGACATTGATACAAGAGCAGAATTCATATCCCGGGATAACTAACAAACTATTAAGCAAAAAAGCAAATAGCATTTGTGTGGCTTACGACGGTTTGGAAAAATTCTTCCCAAAGGAAAAACTGAAATTAACAGGAAACCCAATAAGAAAAGATTTATTGGATATTGAAGGTAAGTCCACAGCATCCAAAGTGGAATTCGGGTTGAACTACGACAAAAAAACCTTATTGATATTAGGTGGAAGTCTTGGTGCTCGACGTATTAATTCTTTTATAGAATCGAGATTGGATTTCTTCAAGGCCAACGACATACAATTGATTTGGCAATGCGGTAAGCTTTATTTTGAACAATACAAAAAGCACAGCGATTTAGAAAATGTACAAGTGCATGCTTTTTTAAATGAAATGGATACTGCCTATGCGGCGGCGGATATTATAATTTCTCGAGCCGGAGCTAGTTCGGTTTCGGAATTATGCGTGGTTGGTAAACCTGTGATTTTTATTCCATCGCCAAATGTAGCAGAAGACCATCAAACAAAAAACGCCAAAGCCATTGCCGATAAAAATGCGGCCATACTAATAAAAGAAAGTACACTTGAAACTGATTTTGATAAGGCTTTTGAACAATTGTTGCAATCTGAAGATATCCAAGAATCGCTCGGAAAAAACATCAAGGAATTGGCATTAGCCAATGCCACAACAACTATTGCGGATGAAGTTGAAAAACTATTGAATCGCAGATGAGAAGTATTCCAAAACATATTTTTTTCATTGGCATAGGCGGTATCGGTATGAGTGCGTTGGCGCGATATTTTGTTGCCAAGGGACATGGTGTTGCGGGTTATGATAAAACACCGAGTGAAATTACAGAGAGTCTTCAGGATTTAGGAGTTTCTGTTCATTTTGAAGATTCGGTTTCAAATATTCCTGAGGCGTTTAAAAATCATGAGCACACCTTAGTGGTTTACACACCAGCAATACCTGGAGACCATAAAGAACTGGCCTATTTCAGAACACAAGGATTTTCAGTCCTTAAGCGTTCCGAAGTTTTGGGTGAAGTGACCAAAGATAGTTTTTGTTTTGCGGTTGCAGGGACGCATGGTAAAACGACTACTACAAGTATTTTGGGTCATTTATTGAATGAAGTCGACACAAACGTCACGGCTTTTTTAGGTGGTGTTAGTGAAAATTATAATTCCAATTTAATCCTTAACGGAACTGACGTGACAGTCGTTGAAGCTGATGAATTCGACCGTTCGTTTTTAACGCTATCGCCTGATTACGCATGTATTACGTCTATGGATGCCGACCATTTAGATATCTATGGCGAGGCTTCAGAATTGGAAAAATCCTTTAGAGACTTTGCTTCAAAATTAAAGTCAAACGGAAAGTTATTCGTGAGAAAGGGTTTGCCAATTGAAGGTATAACTTACGGTATTGAAGACGATTCAGACTATACCGCACAAAATATAAGAATAAAGAATGGGTCTTACGTGTTCGATGTAAAAACACCGACGACGACCCTCAACAATTTTAAATTTGACCTACCTGGTAGACATAATTTGTCTAATGCATTAATAGCCTTGGCGATGTCTGTAGAATACGGCATCCCTCAGCCACAGCTCGCCAAAGCTTTAGCATCTTACAAAGGGGTCAAACGACGATTTACCTATCAGATAAAGTCGGACGATTTGGTGTTTATCGATGATTATGCCCATCATCCTGAAGAAATCAATGCCGTGCACCAAGCTGTGCGAGAAATGTATCCAAACGAAAAAGTATTGGTCATTTTTCAACCGCATCTATTCAGTAGAACACGAGATTTTGCGGACGACTTTGCAAAGGCGCTTTCAAACTTTGACGAGGTAGCTCTTTTGGATATTTATCCTGCTAGGGAATTACCGATTGAAGATGTGACTTCTGAATGGTTATTGGAAAAAATTCAAAATGACAATAAAAAATTGATTTCAAAGTCTGAAATCTTTCAAACCGTAAAAAATTCTTCAAAACGTATCATCATGACATTGGGTGCGGGCGACATAGGAGTTGAAGCGCAAAAATTAAAACAAGAATTGCAGTATGCGGGTTAATTGGGGATACATAAAGGTTGTGGTTCTGATGCTGTTGGTTGGGAGTTTGTATGCGTTTTCGAGCCATAGAAATTTAACCCGAAAAATAGCAACGCCCCAAGTTGAATTTTCAGGGTCGGATAACCTGTTTCTAACCCAAGAGAATGTTAGTAAATTGTTAATACAAAATCAAGCGGGGTCTTCCAACGCGCATAAAGAAATGATAGATTTGAATCAATTGGAAACTGCCCTAAATTCCAATCCGTTGATTAAAACCGCACAGGTCTTCAAGTCAGTAGACGGTGTGCTTACCGCTAAAATTGAACAAAAGCGACCAATTGCCAGAGTTCACACCAATGCCTCATATTATGTGGACGACGAGGGTTCCTACATGCCTTTGTCAGACAATTATTCGGCGCGAGTTCCATTGGTAACAGGTAAGGTTAGAAAAAATAGTTTGGAAGCCATTCAAAAAATGGCAACAGCTATAGATGAAGATGAATTTTTGAAACAGCATGTGACGGAAATCATCCAAAATGAAAAGGATGACATAAGTCTGAAAATGAGGACATATGATTTTGTGGTGGATTTGGGAAGTTTGAATATGCTACAAAAGAAAATCAACAATTTTAAAGCGTTTTATAAAAAGGCGCTGAAGGATAAAACACTAGACAATTACACGCGTGTAAACCTGAAGTTTGAAACCCAGGTCATTTGCACCAAAAAATAAGGGATGGAAAAGCAGAACATTTCAGTAGGATTAGACATCGGAACCACAAAAATTGTGGCAATGATTGGCCGTAAGAATGAGTATGGAAAGGTAGAGATATTGGGTGTCGGAAAATCCAAAAGCCTTGGTGTGCATCGTGGTGTGGTAAATAACATTACGCAGACCATCCAATCCATCCAACAAGCGGTACAAGAAGCTGAAGTCACGGCATCTGAAAAAATTGAAGATGTCACGGTAGGTATTGCCGGTCAGCACATTAGAAGTCTTCAGCATAGCGATTATATCACAAGAGCCAATTCTGAATTGGTCATCGATGAGGACGATATTGACCAGTTAATCAATCAAGTTCATAAGCTGGTGATGTTGCCAGGTGAGGAGATTATCCATGTTTTACCACAGGAATTTAAAGTGGACGGACAAGCTGAAATTAAAGAACCTATCGGGATGTATGGCGGTCGATTAGAAGCTAATTTTCATGTTGTTGTAGGCCAAGTATCGTCTATTAGAAATATTGGGCGCTGTGTTAAAAGTTCGGGATTAGAGTTGGAAGGCATCACTCTAGAGCCTTTGGCATCGGCAAATGCGGTACTGAGTCAAGAAGAGAAAGAAGCTGGTGTAGCGTTGATTGATATCGGTGGTGGTACTACGGATTTGGCGGTGTTCAAGGATGGCATCATAAGACATACAGCTGTGATTCCTTTTGGAGGGAACGTGATTACTGAAGATATTAAAGAAGGCTGTTCCATAATTGAGAAACAAGCAGAACTCTTAAAAATAAAGTTTGGTTCTGCATGGCCAGGCGAGAACAAGGATAACGAGATTGTATCTATTCCAGGATTGAGGGGCCGTGATCCAAAGGAAATCACGTTGAAAAACCTATCAAAGATTATCCATGCGAGAGTGGTGGAAATCATTGAGCAAGTCTATGTAGAAATTAAAAATTACGGTCACGAGGAGCAAAAGAAAAAACTCATCGGTGGTATTGTTTTAACGGGTGGTGGAAGCCAATTGAAACATTTAAAGCAATTGGTGGAATACATCACAGGGATGGATACCAGAATAGGCTATCCTAACGAGCATTTGGCGGGAGATAGTGATGATGATATTGCCAGTCCGTTGTATGCCACGGCTGTAGGGTTGGTCATGGACGGCTTAAAGCGTCAAGACCGAAAAGCAAGAGAGGCTCAAGAAGAACTACAGCTCGAAGAAGAGTCATACGACGACACGGAATCCGTTGAAGAAGAACAGGTATTGGAATCAGAACCAAAAGAGCGTAAATCCTTTTTGGATAAGCTTACTGAGCGTGTCAAAGATTTTTTAGACAACGCCGAATAAATAGTAGAAATAAGAAATAAAACAATAATAGAAAACCCCATAATTAAGTCAATATGAGCAACAACAATGAATTTGGGAATATTTCTTTCGATTTACCAAAGAACCAATCTAACGTCATCAAAGTTATTGGTGTCGGTGGTGGCGGAAGCAATGCTATAAATCATATGTTTCAACAAGGCATCAAAGGTGTAGATTTTGTTATCTGCAACACGGATGCGCAAGCCCTTCAAAATAGTGGCGTACCTAATAAAATTCAGTTGGGTGTGGCCTTAACTGAGGGACTTGGCGCTGGTGCAAACCCTGACGTAGGGGAGCAAGCGGCTGTTGAAAGTTTAGAGGATATCAAACGTATGTTAGACACCAATACCAAGATGATTTTCATCACGGCTGGTATGGGTGGTGGTACCGGAACGGGTGCGGCGCCGATTATTGCAAAAATGGCGCGTGAACTCGACATATTGACTGTAGGTATCGTAACAATGCCATTTCAGTTTGAAGGAAAAATGAGAAACCAACAAGCCCAAAAAGGGGTTGAGAATCTTCGTGCTCATGTAGATTCTTTGGTGGTTATCAATAATAACAAACTTCGTGAAGTCTATGGAAATCTTGGCTTTAAAGCCGGATTCTCAAAAGCTGACGAGGTATTGGCAACAGCGTCAAGAGGAATTGCTGAGGTCATCACACATCACTACACACAAAATATTGATTTACGTGATGCCAAAACCGTACTGAGCAATAGTGGTACAGCCATTATGGGTTCTGCAACGGCATCTGGCCAAACCAGAGCTAATGAGGCCATTATGAAAGCTTTGGATTCGCCATTGTTAAATGATAATAAAATCACGGGTGCCAAAAACGTATTGTTGCTTATCGTTTCTGGTTCGCAGGAAATTACCATTGATGAGATTGGAGAAATTAATGACCATATTCAAGATGAAGCGGGTCATGGTGCCAATATCATTATGGGTGTCGGTGAAGATGAGTCGCTTGAAGAATCCATCTCCGTAACCATCATCGCTACAGGGTTTGATGTCGACCAGCAAGATGAAATCTCTAATACGGAGATTAAAAAGGTGATTCACGCTCTCGAAGAAGATAAGACTGAATTCGCTCCTTCAGAGCATGAGCCTGCTATTATCACACCAGATATTGTATTGGAAGAAGAAAAGGAGAAGCCAATTGTGCATACTTTGATTGATGATGAGTTTGAAATTGAAACACCGACAAACGAATTGATTGAAACTACGGAAGCTATCAAAAATATCAATGTGATTTACGATGAGGTTTTAGACATTAAGCCTGTGACCAATGAAGATTTCATCATTACACCTGTGAGAGCTGAGCAAGAAGTTCAGGAAGAGCTAAGTAAAGATGAAGAGCAGATTACCTTATCTTTTGATTTGCCACTTTCAGAAATAAATACTCCTGAAGTTGAACAGCCAGAAGAGGATCAGAAGCCAATGCTGTTTCATTTGGATGATGAGGTCAGCGAAATAGATGTCACTGACCCAATTGAACTGATTTCTGTGACAGAGGTCAATGAAGAAGGTGAGAAGCGTTATGCATTAGAAGAGTTCTCTACTGAACAATCCTCTATAAATACGAGCACAGAGGCTGAAGTCCAGCAAGAGGTGGTATTTGAAAAGAAAGTGCTTCCAGCTGAAGTGAAGCCTGAAATTCAAGAGGAGGATATCGACCCAATGAATAGCCCTATTTCAGATATTTTAAAGGCTAGAGCAGACGAACGCCGTCGCATGATGAAAGACTTTAATTATAAGTTCAACAATGCTAAGATTGATGAAATTGAAAAAGAGCCGGCTTACAAAAGACAAGGTGTAAACTTAGAAGATGCTAAGCATTCTTCGGAGTCCACGGATGCCTCGCGTATGTCTGTAGGTACGGATGACAATAACGACATTCAGTTGAGAAGTAATAATTCCTTTTTACATGACAATGTCGATTAATAGCAGTGTTAATGGTTAAACACTTAAGAAACCTGAATTGTTCCCCAAGCAATTCGGGTTTTTTTAGCTAGACTCTGTTTTTAAAAGACGGAGTTGTATTTGGAAAAAGTTAGTTGGGCTCACCCCATTTGGACAGGATTTTTAATTTTGAAAGACCCATATTTTGAAGAAATAAGTCCATTAGGAACTCTTATAATTTATTATCTTCGCACTTCCTTAATACAAGATATTATGAGTTTGCAATCCAAATTAATGCCGGCAATGAAGACGGCTATGAAAAAGAAAGACCAAACGGCCTTGGCGGCGTTGCGAGCCATTAAATCTGAAATATTGATGGCTCAGACAGCGTCTGGTTCGCAATACGGATTGACGGAGGATGAAGAAATTAAGTTGTTGTCTAAATTAGTAAAACAACGAAAAGACAGTGCTACTATTTTTGCTGAGCAAAACAGGAATGACCTGGCTGAGCCAGAGTTAGCCCAAGCGGAAGTCATTTCGCAATTTTTACCAGAGCAATTGTCAGAAGAAGAAATTAGAACGATTGTTACTAACATCATTTCTCAAACTGGTGCGGAAGGTATGAAAGACATGGGCAAAGTGATGGGTATGGCCAACAAAGAAATGGCTGGGAAAGCTGACGGAAAAACGATTTCGACAATAGTCAAGGCACAGTTGATGTCTTAAATAAATACGGCCGCGTGGCGCAACTGAATACCTGCCTGCCGGCAGGCAGGGCGCAGAAGATTATGGAGTTTTATGCATATGTTCTTAAAAGTGAGTGTGATGGAAGATTATATAAAGGTCATACATCAAGATTAGAAGAGCGAGTAGTCGAGCATAATGCGGGCAAGACCAAATCGACAAAAGGATTTAGACCTTGGAAATTGGTATATTTTGAAGTGTTTTCAACAGAAAAAGAAGCTCTTGAGCGAGAAAAGTATTTTAAGTCAGGTAGTGGACGAGAATTTTTAAGAAATAAGTTAAGGCCGCGTGGCGCAACTGAATAGCGCATCAGATTTCGGCTCTGAGGGTTGGGGGTTTGAATCCCTCCGCGGTCACGAATAAATAGTTCAAAAAGGAAAAACGCCAACCTCGATTGAGCGTTTTTTCGTTTGAACTATTTTCAAAGCGGAGCTTTGAGGGATGAATCCTTTGGATTCAATCCCAAAATTACTCTATTGGCTCAAGCATTTTATACGGGATTCTATTTTCAGCGCGTAGCGCTAAGGGATCTGTAATCCAAGGGATTTAATCCCAAAAATACCCTATTCGTTTGTGCGTTATTTCGTTTAAACTATTCTCAATCCCAAAACATCGAGCGTAAGGCTTTGGAGCACATCGGTAATATTCACTCCCTCCACTATTAGTTTCAATTGAACATTCAAATTTACAAATGCAGTGCATCGAAGAAATAAGCTTTCTCGCGCAATTCAACTTATTTAATCGACGTTTATATATCTGATATTCAAAATAATTAATTGAATATCTATCTTTCACCTATGATTCCAATCCCAAGTCTCATCTCCGAAATGCATCCAACAACTCGCTTGGTGTTTCTTATCTTATTTTTTGTTGGTATGGGTTGGATTGTCCTAAGTCGGTTTTACATCTATTTTGAACAGGTATTCGCAAAGAAATACAAACGACCTTTTTTTTTGAATTCCATTATTTTCCGAAGACAGATTTCCCAAGACAAGCGACGTATTCTCGAGAAGGAGTTTTCGTTTTATCAAAAATTAAGCACAAAACAAAAACGCATATTTAGGCACAGACTGGCAAATTTTTTAAGAAACAAGGAATTTGTTGGACGAGACAATTTTGAAATCACAACCGAGGTCGAAACATTGATTGGGGCAACAGCCGTAATGCTGACCTTTGGCTTGAAAAATTATCAGTTAGATGTTTTTCATACTATTCTAGTGTATCCCAAGTCATTTTATTCAAAACAAGGTGGAACGCTTCACAAGGGAGAGTTTAATCCACGGATGGGGCTTATTGCTTTTTCGTGGGAAGACTTCAAATTCGGCTATGACATTAGTAATGACAATCTTAATTTGGGCATTCACGAATTTGGTCACGCCATGCACTTCAATAGCTTCAAAAACGGAGATATCAGCTCTATAATTTTTAGTGACACGTATAAGGACTTAAAACGCTATTTACGCTCGGATGAAGAAAAGCGAAAGGCCTTGTTAGATTCAAAATACTTTAGGGCTTATGCGTATACCAATGAGTTTGAATTCTTCTCGGTTCTTCTTGAATGCTTTATGGAAACCCCAAGGGATTTTAAGGCGCAATTTCCAAAACTCTACGGCTATGTAAAGCAAATGCTCAATTTTAATTTTGCAGGATACTAAACGCAATATTATACTTATTTTAGAGATTCAATTCAACTGACTCATTTTATGTTTAAACTGACCATTGTTGCTGGTGCTAGGCCAAATTTTATGAAGATTGCGCCAATTATTCATGAGATTGAACGTCGAAAAGCAGATGATGTTCCTATCGATTATCAATTGGTGCATACCGGACAACACTACGACCGCAACATGTCTGGTAGTTTTTTTGACGAATTGAATATCCCAGACCCAGATGCAAATTTAAATTGCTCTGGTGGGACTCAAGCCGAGCAAACCGCATCTATTCTATTGGCTTTTGAAAATTACCTTTTAAAAAATCCATGTGATTTGGTAATTGTGGTCGGTGATGTAACGTCAACCATGGCTTGTACATTGGTTGCAAAGAAGCTGAATATAAAGGTGGCTCATATTGAAGGCGGTATCCGTTCGCACGATTGGTCCATGCCTGAAGAAATCAACCGAATTGTTACCGATAGTATTAGCGACTATTTTTTCACCACTTCGGAATTAGCCAACGACAACCTTTTGAAGCAAGGTGTTGACGAACAGCAGATTTTTTTTGTAGGGAACACCATGATTGACACACTTTTAAAAAACAGACCTCGCTTTAAAAAACCAAACATTTGGAATGAACTTGGTCTTAACGAAAAAGAATACATCGTCCTGACTATGCATCGCCCGGCCAATGTTGATGAGGAACATCAGTTAAAAGCCATGATAGATGCAATTATGGCTGAAACTCAGGATTTACCTGTTGTTTTTCCTGTGCATCCAAGAACAGCTCAAATTTTAGAGCGAATGGATATTACACATCCAAGATTACATAACATACCACCTTTAAGTTATTTAGAATTCAATTATTTGGTTGAGCGCAGTAAGGCTGTAATTACAGATTCTGGCGGAATTACGGAAGAAGCATCCATAATGAATGTCCCTTGTATGACCTTACGCGACAATACCGAACGTCCTGAAACGATTACCCTCGGCACAAACGAACTCGTTGGTACACAACCAGAAAACTTAAAACCTTATTTGGAAAAGTTGTTTAGTGGCGATTGGAAAACTGCAGAACCCATTCCACTATGGGATGGAAAAACAGCCGAAAGAATCATCCAACATATTGTTGAAACAATAGGCTAGTTATTCGCCAAGCGCTTCAAATTAGATATAGTATCTGTTGGGTTTTCACTCTTAAAAACGTGGCTTCCTGCCACAAACACATTAGCCCCTGCTTCGGCAAGTTGCGCAATATTTTTATCGGTTACACCACCATCGATTTCAATTAAGGTATCTAAGCCTTGTTCGTCAATCATCTTGCGAAGTTTTTTGACGCGTTGATAGGTCATATCTTCAAACTTTTGGCCCCCAAAGCCTGGGTTGATGGACATTAACAAAACCATATAACATTTCGGAAGAATGTCTTCCAAAACCGAGACTGGAGTTGTTAAGTTGAGAACGACACCTGCCTTGCAACCCGCATTTTCAATTTGGGTCAACGTTCTATGTAAATGTACCGTAGACTCATGATGTACTGTAATAATATCAGCACCGACCTTGGCAAATTCTTCGATATAACGTTCGGGCTTTTCAATCATTAGGTGCACATCTAAAGGCTTAGTTGCATGCTTTTTCATGGCCGAAATAACTGGCATACCGTATGAGATATTCGGAACAAAATGCCCATCCATAACATCGATATGAAACCAGTCGGCTTCACTGTTATTGACCATTTCTACATCACGTTGAAGATTTCCGAAGTCTGCAGCCAACATCGACGGCGCAATTAAATTTGAAGCCATTTTTAATGAAGAATTAAGTGTTGTGTTTTTAGTTTCAGCAAAAGTAATTAAAAAAAGAAGTTTCTTCCCTTCGGGAAGACGGAAGATGGGCTATAAAAAGTGAACCCCCGGTAATCAGCCGGGGGTTCTTTCATCAATCAAAAAACGAACAGTTATGTTTTGTAACTGTTGTTGCGTTTATTTAGTCGTAATATAACTATTATCCTAAATATGTCTTTAATATTTTACTACGAGACGTATGTTTTAATCGTCTAATTGCTTTTTCTTTAATTTGTCTAACACGCTCACGGGTTAAATCGAAGGTTTCTCCAATCTCTTCAAGCGTCATTGGGTGTTGATTTCCAAGTCCAAAATATAATCGAATTACATCTGCTTCACGAGGCGTTAATGTTTCTAGCGCACGCTCAATTTCCGTTCTTAAAGATTCGTGTAACAAATCTCTATCAGGATTTGGCGATTCACCAGAACGCAATACATCGTAAAGGTTAGAATCTTCACCTTCAACCAATGGTGCATCCATGGAGACGTGACGACCAGAATTCTTCATTGATTCCTTAACGTCATTGATAGTCATATCCAATTCCTTCGCAATTTCTTCTGCTGACGGTGGACGCTCATGACTTTGCTCTAAAAAGGCAAAGGTCTTATTGATTTTATTGATAGACCCAATTTTATTCAAAGGCAAACGTACAATACGGGATTGTTCCGCTAGTGCCTGTAAAATAGATTGTCTAATCCACCATACGGCGTAAGAAATAAATTTAAAACCACGGGTTTCATCAAAACGCTGTGCGGCTTTGATTAATCCTAAGTTGCCTTCATTAATTAAATCGGGTAGGGTCAATCCTTGGTTTTGATATTGCTTAGCAACAGATACCACGAAACGTAAATTGGCCTTAGTCAATTTTTCTAAGGCTATTTGGTCACCCGCTTTAATGCGCTGTGCCAATTCCACTTCCTCATCGGCAGTAATTAAATCTACCTTTCCAATTTCTTGAAGATATTTGTCTAAGGATGCGGTTTCACGGTTGGTTACCTGCTTTGTAATCTTAAGCTGTCTCATCTACTATATAGTCTTTTTTTAGAATGAGCACTATAGTAGTGCTAAGTAGTTATACGTAAGATAACCCTTTTTTGTTACAATAAATGTGAAAATAATTTACAGTTTAATGATTTTAACGGTATCTAGATTGATAGCGTCCGTAATATCATTTGAGAACTTGTAGTGTCCGCGCTTTGTAATTAGCCTAAATCTATAGGATTTTAATTGGCTCAAGGTATTTAAGAATAACCATTTGGATTTTAATAACCGTGGTTTTACCGTTTTTAAACTTAAATCGAAAAGATATTTACGCCCTTCCTTCTCAGCTACAATATCTGGAGTCACAGCAATGTTACTACCTTTTTTTAAGTAAGATTTCGGCGTTTCAAATCCGTCGATATCGGCTTTGATGTTTTCGTAACCTAAGTTCTCTAAATAGGTAATGGAATCGTTTAATTCGTTTTTGTAGTTGTCTTTATCTTGTTGTATCATAGTCTAATAAACTACGAAAAATAAAGCGGAATTGCAAATTTTGCGGACTTACAATTCACAATCATACTCTTTGTTAAATGAAATACTATTTACTATAATCTCATCATTTATAGAGTTTTCAATACGATAGAATATAATAGTGGATTCTAAATTTAATTCTAAATTGAAACTAATTGCATTTACATTTTGGTTAGCATACTCCTCATTTAGATGATAAGTTATAGTGTAATTGGTATTATCAAAAATTCCATTTTGAAACAATATACACGCATTAAATAATGCTAAATTTACAGTTGGATTAAGATTTTCGGTTGTACAAATTGGTATTTCAGAAGTTGAGCACTCATCATAACATTCTTTTAGAAGGTTTAAGGTGCTGTTGGTATTTTCTAAAGTAAAACTATTATTATTTTCAATAGAAATCATCCAATCAAAATTCCAGAAAGTAGAGACGTCAGAATTATCTTGTAGATTAATGTTAAGATGAACTTGATTATTCATTAAATAAACAGTCCAATTGCCCAAATATGTCATTTCATTGTAGTAGTAAGTTACACCACCATCATTGGTAAAAACGAAGAATGAACCGTCGTAAGTTTCATTATTCTCTACATTCCAAATGCAGTTTTGAGAAGGTAAATTCGCTTTGCAATACTCTATAATATCTTCATTTAAACATGCCGTTATTCGGTCATTTAAATCCTTATAAGTATATACAACAATTGATTGGCCATTGTCAATTCTAATATTTAAAGGCAAGCTTAAACTTATTGACTCATTCTCTAAAAGAGAGGATAGAACATCTACAAATTGCTCATCATTTGTAATAACATAATTTTCTTGCAATAAAAGAGTAGCATCGTACCTAAAAAGAGTAAATGGATATATGAATTCTAAACAAGAAATTGCATTTTCCGAATTTTCATCCTTAGCAACACGCTCAATTAAATTAAACAATCGAGATTCTACCTTTATGACATCGTCCTCTTGGGCCACTAAGCTATCTAAAGGTTCAACATTGCAAGAAAATAAAGTTAAGACATAAAGTACGGAAAATAATTTAAATGTATTTTTCATAGTTGATTGGTTTGTTATTAATTATCAAAAAGCATGCCATAAAAAACCCGAATCAGATTATGAATCGGGTAAAGGTTAAAATCATTATAAAGAATTAATCCTCCTTATTCTCTTCCCGTGGTGTTCTATCGTCTCTACGATTATCGCGGTTACGGTTATCACGTCCTCGATTGTCACGTCCTCGGTTATCACGTCCGCCACTTCTATTGTTATCCCTAGGTGGTCTTGCAACATAACCTTCAGGTTTTGGTAAAATAGCTTTACGAGACACTTTTTCCTTACGTGTTCTAGGGTCTATTCCGAAGTACTTTACATCAAATACATCACCCATATTGACAACGTCTGATACGTTTTCCGTTCGTTCCCAAGCTAATTCACTTACGTGTAATAAAACTTCGTTTCCTGGTGCGTCCATATACTCTACAACGGCACCGAAATCTAACATCTTAATGACTTTAACTTCGTAAACGCTTCCAACTTCAGGTTTGAATAATAAGGAATCAATCTTAGCCATTACGGCATCAATTCCTGTACTACCAACTCCTAGAATTTCCACAACACCTTCTTCTGTAACTGGGTCTTCGTTAATTACGATAGTGGTATCTGTTTCTTTCTGTAATTCCTGAATCACTTTACCACCTGGACCAATTAAAGCACCAATGAATTCATTAGGAATACGACGTGTTACCATAGTCGGTGCGTGCTCCTTAACTTCTGGGTTTGGCTGTGCAATGGTATCAGTAAGTTTTTCAAGAATGTGTAAACGTCCGTCTCTAGCTTGCTTTAAAGCATTTACTAAGATTTCGTAAGACAATCCTTTTACTTTAATATCCATCTGGCAGGCCGTAATACCATCAGCAGTACCTGTTACTTTAAAGTCCATATCACCTAAGTGATCTTCGTCACCAAGGATATCAGACAATACAGCGTACTTTCCTGAATCTGCGTCAGAGATTAATCCCATGGCAATACCAGAAACTGGTTTTTTCATTTGTACACCAGCATCCATCATAGCCATTGTACCAGCACAAACCGTTGCCATAGAAGACGAACCATTAGATTCTAATACTTCTGAAACAATACGTACTGTGTAAGGGCAATCTTCTGGCACCATACCTTTTAAAGCACGTTGCGCTAAGTTACCATGTCCTACTTCACGACGAGATGTTCCACGAATTGGTCTGGCTTCACCTGTACAAAACGGAGGGAAGTTATAGTGTAAATAGAAGCGCTCTTCACCTTCGTGAGATGGCATGTCTATTTGGTTAGCATCTCTAGAGGTACCTAATGTTACGGTTGCTAAAGCTTGAGTTTCACCTCGTGTAAATAGAGAAGAACCATGTGTTGAAGGTAAGTAATCTACCTCACACCAAATAGGTCTAATATCCGTAGTCTTACGACCGTCTAAACGTAAACCTTCATCTAAGGTTAAATTACGAATTGCTTCTTTTTGAGCCTTAGCTACGTATTTATGAATCAGTTTTCCTAAATCTGCTTGCTCTTCTTCAGAGAACGCATTGAAAACTTCTTCTTTAATTTCACTGAATGCTGCGCCACGTTCATGTTTGGCAGAACCAGCTTTTGCGATGGCATACGTTTTATCGTAAACCATATCATGAATTTTCTTAGCCAAGTCCTCATCAGAACGTTCTGGATCGTACTCGCGAACTTCTTTTTTACCAACAGCTTCAGCCAAACGTACTTGTGCTTCACATTGTATTTTAATGTGATCGTGAGCAAATTTGATGGCTTCTGCCATTTCTTCTTCAGAAATTTCATCCATTTCACCTTCAACCATCATTACAGAATCAGCAGAGGCTC
The DNA here is from genome assembly GCF_042650215.1 of Winogradskyella maritima. NCBI lineage: Bacteria > Pseudomonadati > Bacteroidota > Flavobacteriia > Flavobacteriales > Flavobacteriaceae > Winogradskyella > Winogradskyella maritima. The sequence continues at coordinate 1,211,975 of NZ_JBHSAT010000004.1, forward strand.
CAATCATCATATCGATGTCAGACTCTAATAATTGTGCTCTAGTTGGGTTGATAACAAACTCACCGTTAACTCGTGCTACTCTAGCTTCAGATATTGGACATTCAAACGGGAAATCTGATAATTGAATCGCTGCAGAAGCGGCTAATCCTGCCATAGCATCTGGCATAACATCTTCGTCATGAGACATTAACTGAATCATAACCTGTGTTTCAGCGTGATAATCCTTTGGGAATAACGGACGCAAAACACGGTCTACCAAACGCATGGTTAATACTTCACCATCACTTGGTCTGGCTTCTCTTTTAAAGAAACCGCCTGGATAACGACCAGCAGCCGCAAATTTTTCACGGTAGTCTACTGTTAATGGTAAAAAGTCTACATCTGCAGCATGGTAGTTAGATACTACGGTACACAATAGCATACATTTGCCAGATTGCACAACAACACTTCCGTGTGCCTGCTTGGCTAGTTTTCCGGTTTCGATAGAAATTTCCCTACCGTCACCAAGGTCAATGACCTCTTTGTAAGTCTTTGGAATCATAAAATTTTTAATATAGTGCTGACATGCAAAGCATCGTCAGTACTGTTAAACAATGGTCGTTGTGTTGTTGTGTAGAGATTGTTGTGTGACCAATGAAAAACCTTGTAGCTTCTTCTAATTTGTGTCATTGCGAAGCCACATTTTTTATGTGGCTGTGGAATCTGTTTCTTTATGAAGAGATTACCACGTTGCTACGCTTCTCGTAATGACGTTGTAGCAGTATATTTTATAACAAAAAACCACGCCGTAGCGTGGTCTATGTATTGAGATTATTTTCTTAATCCTAATTCCTTAACGATGGCACGGTATCTTAAGATATCCTTTTTGGTTAAGTAATCTAAAAGCGAACGACGCTTACCTACCAATTTTACCAAAGAGCGCTCTGTATTAAAATCTTTACGATTGTTTTTTAAGTGCTCCGTTAAGTGATTAATTCTGTGCGTAAATAACGCAATCTGTCCTTCAGCAGAACCGGTATCGCCTTTTCCTTTACCGTGTTTAGCGAAGATCTCTTCTTTTTTCTCTTTTGTTAAATACATTCCAATATTTAGTTAAATGATTTTTATGTACACGAAAGTTTTTCTTTCGAGCGGCAAATATAGGACTTTTTATGAATTGAACACCACAAACTACCACAGTTTTAAGCTTTTCGATAAACGGTTTTAAACCTTTCTTAATATTTGCCGTCCAATATAATGTTCAACAAAAAACAAAGAAACCATGAAACATTTAAAATTTACAGCGGCATTGTACTTAGGATTGATCATTTTTGGCCTGTCGCTTACGAGCTGTACCAAAGACAATGAATTTACAGAAGAGCTAATAACTGCAGATAGTCAGTTAGAATTAGAACGCGCGGCCGAAATTGATGCCGTAGAAAGTGCATTAAGTGATTTGGTCATTCAAGTCTATGAAAATGATAACGCTAACGCCTCTGGTCGTTCTGCACAACCACCAGCGTTGCCAGACTGTGTAACTATTACTTTGGTAGCACAACAAAATTTCAGGGAATTGACGATTGATTTTGGCTCGGAAGGTTGCTTGGTACGAGGGCACCTTCTAAAAGGGCAACTGGTTATAGACTATACCAGAGATCCAGAGGCGCAAGAAGTGACAATTAATTACAATTTGATTGACTTTTATTTCGATAACAAGAATGTTCTCGGAAGTCGAAGTATTTTGAAAGAACGCTCTAATGCAAACGGAAACCCTCAATTTACCCACACTTTGGATTTAACTGTGATTTGGCCGAGCGGATTAGAAGCGTCTCGTGAAGGTCTCAAGATTAAGGAATGGGTGGAAGGTGCCGGAAGCGGTATTTTTAGCGATAATGTTTTTGAAGTGACTGGAAACTGGACTTCAACATTTAGAAACGGAAACGCACACAGTTACGAAGTTATGGAGCCATTACGACGCGAAGTGATTTGCACCTATTTTGTTAGCGGTACGGTTGATGTATCCCGCACTAACTTTGGTGGTGTGTTTGATTTTGGTGATGGCGATTGTGATAACCAAGCGACATTTACATATAATAATGGTAATGTGCTTGATATAACATTGAATTAGTCTGTTTTCAACATTATTCAATTAAAAAACCTGTCAGGTTATAGAAACTTGACAGGTTTTCAATGTTTTATGTTTTGAGTTATTATGCTCCATCTAAAAGGATAAATTTAAACTCATCCATTTTTTCTCGCTCATCTAATTTAATCTTTAATATACTACAAATTTCTTAGTAATAGATTCTCCATTCATATTTATTCTTGCGAAATAAATCCCTTTCTGAAAGGATTGAACTTTAATATTATTAAACTGGGTTGTTTGTAGAACACTCTGACCAGATACATTAAAAATTTCAACGGCGTCTATAGCAAATGAAGAATTTATATTGAGATAATCCTTTGTTGGATTTGGATACAATTCTAGAGTCGCCTTTTCAATTTTTAAATCTGAAACGGTTAATGAATTAAAAGCTATTGAATTTGCAGTTGGTTCATTTTGATTATAGGCATTTATTGTTCCTGCTCCTAGATTAATATTCATGTAGTTTTCAATAAATAAGAGTTCATTGAATACAGGATCTCCATTTTCTACGAAAGTAATATCACCAGTCGTTGGATTTGGATTGGCTATTACATCAAACAAGACTAATTCAAAAGGGCCGTCACCATTTAATAAAATACTTGAGGAGCCCGCTTCAACTCTAGAAATAAAATAAGGATCTCCGCTAGAATTACTTGATCCTAAGTCTTGCGTTGACCACTCACTCGCAGGAATATTAGAGTTACCAGTTTCAAAATTACCAATAGTTAGACCAAGGGGAATATAGAACCCTGCACCCATATCTGCTGTATTACCATCTGTTATTGTAGCGCTTGGTGTGGCAACCAAAGCAAACTGATAGTTATTGGTATTAGAATTAACACCTATAAAGCTGATGCTAAAATCAAATGTTTGTGCTTTACCTGTTGTGAGACAAAGTAGAATAAAAAGAAGGGAGTAAATGTTTTTCATAATTGAATAATTATTGGTTAATGTTTGGAATTTGTGATATGAAAGGGAAAAAATTTGAAGTCGTTCCATTGCTAGGGTGACCTAAAATAATATCTTTAAGAATATTGGTGTCATTACCAGGACCTAAGTAGCGTACTTGACCATTCATGTTTATATCAGCGTTGCTATACGCTGAAAAGGGAAAAAAATTACTGCTTGTGGCATTACTACTATTTGCTAAGACGGCGTCCTTAATTGTGTTAGTATCATTCCCAGGACCTAAATAACGTATTTGTCCATTAGAATTGACATCGCCCGCCCAAAGCGCGTTGGACCCCATTAGATTAGGAAGTGTAGTCACGGCATTAGTGCCAAATGTGCTAAACGAAGGATTCGTTGTATCAAAATTTGTTATCGATGTGGAACTGAATTGCATAGGTGATTCGTTCATAACGCCCAAATGGTTGCGATGTTCTATAGCCAAATAATAGGTGTTTTGATAGGCGCGTAAACTTATAGGCGTGACGCCATCAACATCTACGATACTGCCGTCTCGTCTAAGTAATGCCGAACGACCATTTATTAGACTACTTGTATTATCCTTAGAACGTAAGGTTAACCATACCCAATCTACAATAGCTCCATTGCCAGTAGTATTAAATACAGTGGCTTCGCAAGTTGCATTATCAGAATATGGACTTGTTGTAGGAATTAAGCCTAAGCTTCTAAGGTTATCATTCATTAGTGTTGGTGTATCTGGATTTAATAGTGGGCCTTGTAAATAGACTTTTGCAGAAAGGTTAAGTTTAGGTGCTTCCCCTATAAATCCTTCAGATCTGGAGACACCTCCAGTAGAACTTTCTTGTACCGCTACTTCTCCAATAGTATAGACGATTGCAATACCAGATGCGTTAGTGGAAGACCCACCAGAATCTATACTTGACTTTTCTAGTGTTTGCGCATTGAGAGCAACGCCAAAGAGAATTAGTGTAAATAAATTAGATGTCAATTTCATAGTATATTTTTTAATCTATTCTAAAGGTGATTCCGTTTAAGGACAGATAATTCAAAGCAGTATTGTCAAAAGCAACTACAGAGCCATCGGGATTGATATCCACTCTAACAGTACTGGAGCCAGTCTGAGTTGCCAAGGCAATCACTATAAGATTAGGTCTATATCCAACAGGTAGTGTAAAGAGGACATCTCCTGCAGATACGGCTCCAGCGTTGCGCCTTACGAGACCTTCAAGATGAACACGATTGTTTTCAATGAAGTATCTTGGTTTTTGATAAGGTGCACCGAACGCATTATAATTTGCATCATAGTTATTTATGTCCAATGGAGTCACTACACTATTAACGCTTTGCCAAATTACAGTACCATTACCTTTTGCGGTTAAAACTTGATTTTCAGAACCATCTGTGTTTGGAAGGTTATAGGAGTCATTTATGTTTAGCGTCCCATTTTTATAAACAGTTAATGCGTTACTTCTATCGTTGTTACTTGTCCCATTCCCAATTTCAAATAAGGGATCAGATAAAATCCATTGGTTTGACGTGCCACCGCCATTATTAAATCGTCCTACAGCAGTATTGCCAAAAGCTTCTGCTTTAGTTGAAGAGCCTGTGGCAAACGATGAATTTCCGGATGCTAGCGTACCGACACCAGTTGCCGTTGAACCAGATCCTGAAGCTACTGTAGAAGCTCCAAAGGCAACTGCTGAATTTCCTGTGGCTTGACTACCACCACCAATTGCCATGGCACTAATTCCAGAGGCGGTGGTATTAGATCCCATGGCTACCGAACTGATACCTGATGCTGTTGTACCAGACCCTATTGCAACTGAGCTAATTCCTGAAGCTTCAGTACTGGTTCCCATGGAAAATGAATTGTTTCCACTAGCTATTGTAAGATTTCCCATTGCAAAAGAATTGTCACCAGAAGCCAAATTTTGAAGTCCAGCAACGAAAGCAAATTGTCCAGAAGCTCCAAAGGGTTGCGCATTTGTGAAGCTTGTACTCAGGTCAACGGCATTGTCACCAGTCCATACGTAATTGTCAGGATCTTTACCTTTTAGTCGCCATCCTGTGGTATTATCGCCATATACTTTTTCTAATCCATTAACATTTAAGGCAATTGGTACGGCATTAAATGGAGTATTTCCTAAATCAACAAATCCAGAACCTAAGTCAACTTCAACTTTTAATAAATGCGGATATCTATCCCATTCAATTGGACTAAAAGCGCCTAAATCTGGTGTTCCTTCTCCAATGCAAACAATTGCTATACCATTTGCGTCTGTTGTGATAGCATGTGTTTCTCTGTACACTAAAACGCCACTAGCATTGTTATCAATTAGAATATTAAGTCTAAGATTTATATTCTGATTGGCTACAGCATTGCCTAAACTGTTTTTGATTTGAGACTTGTAGTTGATGCAATTTTGCCCAATTAAAAACGAGAAGCTTGATAGTGCAAAAACGAGTGTTATTTTTTGAAGATAATTGTAAAGTGTTTTCATTATTATAAGTATTGCAATTTGTGATATGTATTTAATCTATTCGAAACGAGATGCTATTGAGTGCAATAAATTGATTGCTAGAGTCCTCTTCAGCAACTACGGTGCCATCAGGATTTACACTAACTGTTAGGTTTGTGCCAGCTACTTGTGGACATATAAACATGTGCTTGTTCAACGGCCGGTAACCAGTTGGTAATACAAATAACATATTACCTTGGCTTATTCCACCAGTCCCGAAATCCTTTCGCATATAGCCTTCAATATGTACTTTATTTTTATCGATGTAATAGCGGGGACCTTCAAAACCTGTTGAGACATAGGGAGAATAGGAGATACCATAAGTTGTGACATCAATAAGTGTAGGTATATCATTATTAATAGAGGTCCATTCTACATTTCCATCGGCTTGGGCAGTCAGCACTTGTCCTGTTGAACCATTGGTTCGTGGCAAGGTATAAGCATCATTAAAGTTAACAGCTCCATTTTTATATACTGTAAGTGCATTGGATCGATTATTATCAGCCGAACCATTTCCTATTTCGAATATTGGGTCAGAGTCAACCCAGCTTCCGGAATTGCCATTACCATTGTTATATCTACCAATAGCAACACCACTATAGGCTTGTGCTCGGGTAAAACGGCCTGTGGCTGTAGCACTGCGCCCAGAAGCTACTGTAGCGCTTCCCATTGCTGTTGCTCCGATATTGGAGGCCGTGGTTTGACTGCCTAATGCCACGGCAGATCCTCCAGAGGCTACAGTCAATCGGCCTAAAGCAATAGAATTATCTCCTGTTGCTGAAGCTTCATTTCCAATAGCCATTGCATAAATATTCGTTGCACTACTATTGAACCCCATTGCGGTAGAATAATTACCGCTAGCTGTGGTGTTAAATCCTGTACTAATAGCGCTAATACCCGTTGCTCCATTAGTGCTAGAACTACTATTGCTTTCACTAAGATCAACTGCATTTGCACCAATATTTCCATAGTTGGCTGGATTTTTGTCTTTAAATCGCCACCCGATACCATTTCCTTCATTAATGGCTTCTAAACCGGTAGAATTGTCGCTTGTAATAGGAAACCATACGGTAGTTCCATCACCCACGGCGGTTAACACTTGGCCTGCAATACCATCGTTATGAGGTAAATCATAAGCGTCATTAATATTTACAATTCCGTTTTTATATACTGTAAGCGCATTAGATCTGGCATTATCTGCTGATCCGTTACCAATTTCAAATAAAGGGTCTGTTGGATCCCAGGTTGTTAGATTACCACCGCCAACATTAAAGCGTCCAAAAGCAGTTGATATTGTTGCTTCTGCTTTTGTAAACGCTCCGAATGTACTGGTGTAATTCCCCAAAGCTTCGGTGCTGAGACCAGAGGATAAGGACACAAACCCCGATGCTTTAGTATTAAGACCAGAACTTAGGGCATATTCCCCTGAGGCACCAGAATTTCCATCACTAGAATTATTAGTTCCGCTGAGATCTATAGCCCCCAACCCAATGTTGGCATAATGATCTGAGTTTTGTCCAATCAATCGCCAACCTTGACCAGCACCTTCGTCTAAAGCTTCTAATCCGGTAGCTGTAGCACCTGAATTAGCTTCTAGGTATTCTTTTGTAATTAAGGCTTTAGCGTCTGTAATTTCATCAATTTCAAAGCTTGGAGCCGTAATAGTACCATTTTTTAGAACTGTTAGGGCATTGGAACGGTTATCGATGTCATCGCCATTGCCTATTTCAAATAAAGGATCTGTACTTGTCCACCCGCTACTAATTCCACCACCTATATTGAAACGACCAGTTACGGTTACAAAGGAGGCATCTGCATAAGTCGTGAATCCCATGGCAGTAGAATAAATGCCAGTGGCACTATTTTCTGAACCAAAAGCAGTAGAACCTGTTCCTGAAGCATTATTATTTATTCCAAATACTGACGAAAAATTACCCGAAGCTGAAACACCATTTCCAATGGCTACAGAGCTTAATCCTGAAGCGGTAGTAAATGCTCCCATTGCTGTAGCATTTGCACCAATTGCTGAAGTATTTCTTCCAGTGGAAAAACTTTTAGCTCCTAAGGCGCCATGTTGTGAACTAGTGCCTGTAGAATAACTTAAATCTATCGCATCTGAACCAATATTACCATAAAAATCAGGATTTCTACCAATTAAACGCCAACCTATACCGTTACCTTCATCTAAAATCTCTAGGCCAGAGACATTATTGGCGGTTTGTGCAGTTATTGCGTAATTGGCATAGGGCACGGTTTGAAATGGGATAGTACCCAAATCTTCTAACCCATTACCAATATCTATTTTGGTATTTAGGTTGTGATTTTGTGTTGTCCAATCAATTATTGATAAATTCCCTTGTATTGGAGTTCCAGACCCAATAGTCAGAGTAACGATTCCGTTAGTATCTGTTGTTATTTGGTGTAACTCTTGATATCTCAGTAAATTATCTTCGAATATTATAAATTGGACGCTTACATTCTGATTAGAAACCACATTACCCATGTCATCCTTGATAATTGCCTTGTAGTTAAAACCACTTTGTTGGGCAAAAGCTTCAGATAAGCCTGCGATTATAAGTAATACTGTTATCTTGAAAAGATGGTTTTTGAATAGAGAAGACATTGTAACTAAAGATGTGTTATGAATTCATTAAAGGCAAGTCAGCAAAGCCTCACAACAAGGCTTTTGCTAACTCAACTGATTAATAGCACTTTAAAGTTATTTTAAGTTTGGTGAAGCGTGCTTTATTTTTAGTGAACAAGCACTTTTTTTTAGTGGATCTATCTTGGGTAGTGTAGACTTAACACTAAAGTATTTAATGGTTCTCAACTTAATGTCATTAAAATATAAAGCCTCTGGTACCGTGACCAGAGGCTTTCTCTATAATAAGGGTGACGTAAATGTGCTCAGAGAGAAACATCTACATCAAAGACATCCCTTACATCTTTAATAACTTTAAAGCCATAGTACCCTAAGGCTAGCAAAGCTTCACTTCCCATCATTAAGATAGGATTGACATTTCCGATAATTGAAGCTGACAATTGACCTACCAAAACACTCGAGTTCAATACTAGTAACGAAAGTATGACTGTTGACGTTTTCATGATTATTAAATTTTTTGATTAATAGCTTTCTAAAGCTATATAAAGGTTGGTCAGATCAATATTTTTTTTAGTGTAAAGCATTAAAAATTAAGTGAATGAAGATTTAATTACTCATTTTGAAATAGGCAAGGACACTATTTTTGTTCGAAGAACTTAAAGGTATCTTATGCTTGGCAACCATGACTGTAGATTTGTCAATACTTTCAATATGCTGCATATTTACCCAAAAAGACCGATGTGTTTTAATAAACTTGGTAGAATCTAAATCTTCAGACATATACTTTAAGGTGTGTGGTACCAAATAACTTTCAAATGCAGTAACCACATAACAATAATTATCAAAGGCTTTTAGATATAGGATGCTATCTTGGTTTAAACGCCTAAGCTTTCCGTTAGATTTAAATATGAGATAGTTCTTTTTTTGCGTAGTGTGTGTGTGCCAAGCTAATTCAATATTACTTCTAAGTCCATTCTCCGTAAATGGCTTTACAATATAGCCTAAGGGGTTGGTTTGTTTTACTCGTGTGATGGTGTTAGGATCTGTTTGCGATGTGAGATATAAGTAAGGTTGCTGACGCTTATCCAATTCAAATGCTAAGTCTATACCGTCTTTATGCCCATCGAGTTGTATATCTATAAGAACTAAGTCCGGATCAAGTATGTTGATCTCTTTTAATGCTGTAGCTGTATCTTCAGCATCACCAACGATTTTGTGGCCTTGCTTTAGTAGCGCTGTTTCTATAGTAGAAACGATTAGCGGTTCGTCTTCAACAATATATATACTTATAGTATGCATTTACAGTTTAAGATAAGAGCAGTACACCCAGGGTCATGTTTTTTTTAGTGAATGCCTCTGTTTTTTTAGTGACTAGGTGACTATTGTATATCTATTGATACTCAGGACGGCCATTGTTCCTTCGCCAGGATTAGAATTGTAATTTAATGTTGCCTTCAATTTTTTGGATAGGGCTTTCATTAACTTTATACCAAAGGAACTTGATTTTACTTCTGATTTAAGTCCCACGCCATTATCCCCAACAGATAGTACTAATTGGTCATTTTGTTTATTAAAATTCACTCTTAGATTATTAGCTTCAGATACCGTTTTAAAGGCATGTTTTAATGTGTTTATAATAAGTTCGTTTAAAATAAGACCTATGGGGGTTATGGTTTCTACATCTAAAATAATGGGTTCTATATTTAAATTATAACTTATATTTCTATCAATGGTTTGATGGCTCTCAAAAATATCTTTAACCAAGTCGTTGAAATAGTCTTTAGTATTTATACCAACCAACTCATCTCTGTTGTAGAGTTTTTGATGTATAAGAACCATTGAACGAACTCTGTTTTGAGCTTCTTTGATTGCGAGTTTAGCTTCTTGATCTTCAATTGTTTCTGCCTGTAGATATAACAAGCTAGATACTATTTGAAAACTATTTTTTACCCGATGATGCACCTCTTTAAGCAGTGTGTTTTTTTCATCCAAAGTGCTTTCTAATAGAGCTTTTTGAGAATTTAGTTTTTTGTTTTTAGATGTAATTTTAAAAGCAAAATAACCAATTAGAAAGGTGAATAATAATCCAAAGATAGCTAGAGTAGCATATTGACGAGATCTTAGAGTTTGAGCTTTATTTTCTGAATCTAGTAGTTCTATCTGCGCTTGCTTTTTCTCACTGTCAAACTGCACGTTAAGTTCGGCAACTTTGTTAATAGTTTCTTGGTCTCTAATTTTATTTTGAACCAACATATAGTCATCTAATGCACGAACTGCATCTTTATAATTGTTGATTTTTAAGTAAGACTTATAAAGTGAATTATGACTAATTAGCTTACTGAATATATTAACATCATCCTTATTATAGTTTAATGAAGTTTTAAAATAATCAATTGCCTCATCATATCTATTTAGAGCCATTAACCCTTGACCAATTTGATTAGCCAATTGAATTTTATAAAAGTCGTAAGCGAGATAATCGTCTCCTTCAAGTATACTTTTAAGCTCCTTAATATAAGTCGCTGTATCCTCAAACTCTAGCATTGAAGCATAGGAGACATGTTTTTCAGGTATTTTAGTTACATCTTTCTTAATTAGATATTCCTGAAACTTTTGGCTATAATACGCATGTTTCTCAAAGTTTTTTCTGTTTTTAAAGTGATAAACAACAATTGAGAAGTTGTAGGTCATTTTCTTCGAAGGATTTTTTAAAACCACTTCAGCTATTTTTTCCATGTAGGCGTCCTCTTCCTCAGGGTCATCTAAAGTATTGGCAATTATCGCTCTTTGATAAAACACCCTTGCCATTTTATGTCTTAGTCTTTCATTTTTAACAATAATCTTTTCTGAGCGATTTATATAGTATAGTGCGGAATCAGTATTACTTAAGTTGGTATATATGTTCGCCCTTAACTGAAACACCTCGTAAGAAATTATATCAGATTTTAGTTCTCTGGCAATTTTAATGCCCTCATCACTAAACAGCAATGCTTTTTGTGGTTGTCCAACTCTTAAAAAAGTACTTAATTGGTGTTGATAGAAGTAGAATAAAAGCGAATCATTTTTGCTGATTTTTGGTTTTAAATAGTCAAATTTTTCTTGCGCGCTTTCAAAAGGTTCAAGAGAGATTTGCCAAAGCAAACGGTTAATACCGGAGTAATTTTCAGTAAGACCTAACGCCAAAGTGCTGTCTATTTGCTTATAGCTTTTGGTGTTTTGTTCAGTTTGTGAATAACTCAGTCCGCAACATATAATGATCAAAAGCGTAACTAAATTTCTGGAATTACTCATGTATTATATTAATCTTAAGAGACTAAGTTATACTTTTTTATAATTAAAGTAGCCGTGGTGCCACTGTATTTATTTATAGTATAGTCTAAGGTTGCTTTCAGTTTTTTGGATAGTGCTTTCATAAGTCTAATACCGAAAGAAGACTCTTTAATTTCAGAAACAAAGCCTTTACCATTATCGGCAACAATTAGCTGTAAGCCCTCTTGTTCTTTATTAAAATTAACTATTAATTTGCTTTGCTCGGAGACCTCAACAAAAGCATGTTTGAGAGTATTAATAATAAGTTCGTTTAAAATTAGGCCAATAGGGGTGATGGTTTCAACGTCTAAAACCATGGGTTCTATATCTAATTGGTATTCGATTTTTTTGTCTGTAAACTGGTGGCTCTCAAAAATATCAGAAACTAAATCATGAAAATAGTCTCTAGTGTTAATGCCTACTAATTCATCTTTATTATATAATTTTTGATGAATTAGAACCATAGAACGGACCCTGTTTTCGGCCTCTTTAATTGCAATTTTAGCCTCCTTGTCTTCAACACTTTCCGACTGTAGATACAAAAGGCTAGATACAATTTGAAAGCTATTTTTTACACGATGATGTACTTCTTTGAGCAATACGTTCTTTTCATCTAAAGTTGCTTCTAACAATTTCTTTTGACGGTCCAATATTTTGTTTTTCTGCCTGTTCTTATAACCAAAATAGCCTAACAAACTGGCAAATAATAGACCAGCTATAGCTAAGATTATGTAAGTTCGTTTTTGCTGTTGTGCTTTTTCATTTTCTGCACTGATCAGTTTTAATTGGGCATCTTTTTTTTCGGTTTCGTATTTCTGAAGGGCGTCTGAAAGGTTTCTGTCCTTTTCCACAGTGAATATAGAATCTTTTAGCTTTTGATGGACAAATGACAGTTCAAGTCCTTCTTTGTAATTGCCGTTGATTTTATAGGCATTAATTAAATCAGGCATCATATCAAATACTTCATCAGAAAATCCATTGGCTTCAAATTTAGAGTAGGCTTGCTTCATGAGTCGAAGGCCTTCAGATTTTTTATTTTTTATAATGGAAGAGTGACCTAGCCATTTCAATGCGGTTGCATAGCTAAATACATCTGAAACGGTATCTAATTTAGTGACCACATCGGCGTATATGGTTGAAGCTTTTTCGTATTGCTCTAAATCGTTGTAAATATTAGCCAAGCCCATAGAGATGAGGTTGATGTATTGTTGGTGTGACGTTTCTGAAATTTCTGAAACTGCATTTTCCATATATTTTTTTGCAAGTTCCAACTCCCCTCTTCTCTTATAAATATTTGCAATGCTATTAAGAGCTATTGCGCTCCTTCTTTTATCACCTATAGATTTACTAATACTTTGAGATCTTTTAAAATATTTGAGTGATAGAGAATCATTGCCACTATTTTCGTAGGCCGCACCTATACCGTTTAAAGTGGAACTATACCTAGAGGAGTCTTTAATCTGCTCAAAATAATCTGAAGCTTTAAAATAATTTGTAAGTGCTTTTTCAAAGTTGCTCTGAACTACATTGGCATTTCCAATATAAAAATGGGCGATGGCAGTTTGTTGAGAATCTTTAATCTTTTTAGCATATTCTAGATATTTCTCTGTAAAACCCTCAGACATTTTTGGATCACTATAATAAGTGGCGCGTCTCAATTGATTATAGGTTTGCATTTTTAGAGTATCATCTTCTGTTTTATAAATGATATTTTGTAATGAATCAATCAAAGCTACATTTTGAGAATAGCCGATCGTGTTTAAAGTAATTATTAGAAATAGAGAGGTCGTAATTGTCTTGCGCATATTTTAAACTCTTTATGATTATTACTATTGATAATATGCAAGTATAAATGATGTATTAAATTAATATTTAATACTTTAATCCTATAACAAAGTCCATAAACGGAATATAATTAAGACTAAAAACACTTATAAAAAAACCTCACCGCTAATAGGGGTGAGGTTCTTTTGATACAGGTAGTAAAAATATTACGCTCTTAAAGGCTGATTCAGTATCAAATCGATATACTGATTTACCTTATCTTTTAAATGTTGTCTGTGCGTAATAAAATCCAAGAAACCGTGCTCTAGCAAAAACTCTGAGGTTTGGAAGCCTTCTGGTAACTCTTGACCCGTGGTATCTCTTACAACTCGTGGACCAGCAAAACCAATTAAAGCACCAGGTTCAGAAATATTGATGTCACCAAGCATTGCAAAAGAAGCTGTAGTACCTCCTGTTGTGGGATCTGTACATAAGGAAATATAAGGAATGCCAGCATCTGCCAATTGCGCTAACTTTGCCGAAGTCTTTGCCAATTGCATTAAAGACAAAGCGGCCTCCATCATACGTGCACCACCAGACTTACTGATGATCATAAACGGAATATTATGCTTTAGCGAATAATCCGCTGCTCTGGCAATTTTTTCGCCGACTACCGACCCCATAGAACCACCAATGAATTTAAAATCCATACAGGCAATGACTAAATCATTCCCTTTAGATTTTCCCACTGCTGTGCGTACGGCATCTTTTAATCCGGTTTTAGCCTGGGCCGCTTTTAATCGATCTGGGTATTTTTTGGTGTCTTCAAACTTAAGCGGATCCTTAGATGATAGTTTGGCATCTAATTCTTCAAATTTGTTGTCGTCAAATAATATTTCAAAGTATTCCTTGCTTCCAATTCTTACGTGATAACCATCTTCTGGGCTTACATAAAAATTCTTTTCAAGCTCTTTGGTATCGATTATTTTTCCTGTTGGAGACTTATACCAAAGGCCTTTGGGTGTGTCTTTTTTTTCTTCAGTTGAGGTCTGAATACCCTTATCTTTTCTCTTAAACCAAGCCATATGGATGTCGATTTAGATTCCTGATTGTGGAACAGCAAAATTACCGCCGTTCACATTCCAATCGTAATTTTTAGTTAGTTTTAACTGCAAATGTAAAACATTATAAAATAACCCAAAGGCTAAATCTTATAATGTGTCGACGTTATTGAGGTCTTCAAAAGCCTTTTTCAATCGCTCTACAAAAGCATCTTCGCCCTTACGCAACCAAACGCGTGGGTCATAGTACTTTTTGTTAGGCACATCATCCCCGTCCGGATTTCCAATCTGTGTCTGTAGATAATCTTTTTTATCTTGAATATAATCCCTGACTCCACTCAAGAAGGCGTATTGCATGTCTGTGTCAATATTCATTTTTATGACACCATAGCCAATTGCTTCACGGATTTCTTCAACCGTTGAGCCAGATCCTCCATGAAATACGAAATCGATGTGGTTGTGCTCTACATTATATTTTTCAGAGATGTGTTCTTGTGAGTTCTTCAAGATTTTCGGCGTTAATTTTACATTACCAGGTCTATAAACGCCATGAACATTTCCGAAAGCTGCCGCAATGGTAAACTGGTCGCTTACCTTACTCAATTCTTCGTAGGCATAAGCAACTTCTTCGGGTTGGGTGTATAATTTTGAAGCATCGACATCACTATTGTCTACACCGTCTTCCTCACCACCAGTAATCCCCAATTCAATCTCTAAAGTCATGCCCATTTTGCTCATACGCTCGAGATATGTTTTGCAGATTTCGATGTTTTCTTCCAACGGCTCTTCAGATAAGTCAATCATGTGTGAACTGTATAACGACTTTCCTGTTTCTTTAAAGTGAGCTTCGCTGGCATCTAACAAGCCATCAATCCAAGGTAGTAGTTTTTTTGCACAATGATCCGTATGAAGAATCACAGGGACCCCATAAGCTTCGGCCATTTGGTGCACGTGCTTTGCTCCGGCGATAGAACCGGCAATTGCCGCTTTTTGATTCTCATTGCTCAAGCCCTTGCCAGCGTTAAATTGCGCTCCACCGTTTGAAAATTGGATTATCACTGGTGCATTCAGCGCTTTAGCTGTTTCTAAAACGCCATTGATAGTATTGGATCCTATAACATTAACAGCAGGAAGTGCATAGCCATTAGCTTTTGCATGAATAAAAATTGCTTGTACTTCGTGACCCGTGGCAACGCCAGGTTTTATAGAGTGACTCATAGTTTTGTTCGTTAGTTTTTGAATTTCAAAAATACACAAAATTTGAAGATTCTTTACGAGAAATCTCTTTTGAAAGCCTGTAAAATCACAAAATTGTTTTAGGTATGATCAAGTGTAGAGCCCTTTAGAAAGGATAGTTGATGCCTATATTAAAAACTGCATTCTGAAAGTTATATTCCTTAAACCATCGCTCGCCCAAAGGGCGCTCAGGGTTATAGGTTTTAAAACCGATATCGCCTCTAATAACGAAATATGTGAAGTCATAACGCAACCCAAAACCACTACCCACAGCAATATCGCGTAGGGATTTTAATCCTCCAAAGACTGATGGTTCGTCATCGACATTATCAAAAACATTCCAAATATTTCCAGCATCCACAAAAATGGCCCCATTAAATTGCCCAAAGATGTTAAAACGTTGCTCAACACTAAAATGTAATTTAAGATTGGCCTCGCTGAACTCATTGATCGTTGACGAACTTCCTGGCCCCAAATTGTAAGCCGTCCAAGCACGGTTATCATTAGGGCCTCCTCCGAAAAAACTTTCAGCAAACGGAATACTGTTGGAATTGCCAAAAGGAATGGCTATACCGAAATAACTTCTTGTAGCCAAGACGCTCTTTCTGCCCATTTCAAAATATTTTATATAGTCCAATTCCGTTTTAAAATATTGTGAAAAAGCAACGCCCAAAATTTCGTAGCGCCCTTCGTCATCTTTTTCAGCTCCAGTAAAACTTGAAATGCCCGAAAGAAGATTACCGGCTAATTCAACATGCCATTTAAACGTAGAGAAGTTATTGTCAAAAATACCTTCGCGTTTATCAAGACGATAATCGAAACTACTGGATACGATTAAGTTGTTCTCCGTTAATCGGTCTTTACGTTGGTCAATATTATTTACCGTGATAAAATCTTGGTCTGTGCTAGTCAAACTGGTGTTGCCATTTAAGACATCAGAAATAAAATCATTGGCGGGTTGAAATCTCGGTTCTGTGGATTCTGGAGGATTTTGAAGTTCTTCATCCGGACCTATCTCACCGATGTTTTGCGCAATAGCATTTAATCGGTTAAATGAATTTCGGTATACCCCAAAATAATTTCCGACATTAAGATTTCTAACATACTGAATATTGAATAATTCCAACCCATTATAGACTTTATCACTAGGATTCCATTGATAAGCAAAGACACTGGATAGTGTTTGTTTGTCCAAACCAATATTTTGCTGACTGGTCGCCGAGATATTGATTTTAGTGGTAGGCGACATATATTTAGGTACTATATTATCTACATCAAAAGGCAAATAAAACCTAGGAATAGTCAATCCGATGGTACCACCAAATTCATTAATGTCAAAAAATGGGTCGTTTTCATCCCGGTTGTCTTTTGAAGCACCGATGGAACCAAGCGCCGAAATATCCAAGGTTTCTGCACCTCTAAATACATTTCTGATTTTTAAACCTGTGCTAAAGGCAAAACCAACAGTTTGAATATTACTTTGAGACACATCAAAAGAAACACCTAAACTGTACTTTTTTCTTGGTGACAAATAAATATTAGCAGTCAATGTAGTGTCTTGAGGGTTTTCAACATATTCCACACTCGGAAAGTTGAACATCTGTAACTGATTTATAAATCGAGACGTCCGTGTTCTGTCTATATCGCGATATAAATCACCTTTATGAATAAAAACCGCATCCGTTAGAGCCTTTGGACGAAACTTCATCTCATCAAAACTATACAGATTATAGTCGTTAAACGATATGGAATCCGTTATTTCACTGTCGACCTGATTTTCATACGTGTAATCCGTAAAAATATTGACGTCCTTTATCTTATACATTTTAAAGGGCTCACGTATGGTCGTATCTTGATTTCTAATCCTGCGATTGTCAATAATTAAGTCGGTCTTAAATTTTTTATTACGTCCAACGGTATCTAGCTCAAAGCTCACATATTCTTGCCCAAAATGGTACACACCGTTATTTCGCATAACCCTATTAATTCGGGTGCGTTCAGCTTCAAAATCGGCTTCATCATATTGTTTGCCTATTTTAATATTTGAATCTGCCTTGTTGGCATTGTATAAGGAATCTATTATGGGCGTTTCAATAAACGTTTCTAAGGAGTCCATTTTATAACCTGCATTTCGTGTAACAGTGTAGGTCACTTGTGCCTTCTTATTGGAGTCGCGTTTTATCTCATAATCCACTTCATTATTGAAGAAACCGCGCTGAAAATAGTAAGCCCGCAATCTATTTGAAGATTTTTCAGTCTTTGTATCGTCAACAATGACGGGTGCTTCACCTGTTCGTTTTAACCAGGCGTTAAAGTTTTTTCGACTTTGCATTTCACGTTCAAACTGTTTTTCGGAGAGCAGATTTATTTTTCGTTTTACTTTCGCCGAGTCGCTGTAGACTTTTTCTTGAAGGATGGAATCGATATTTGGACGTGCCAAATTGTAAATATGAAGACGAAGCGGAAAATTACCAATAGGTAAAAAGGTATTGTTTGGCTTTTGAACAGGAATGTTATTCACTCGCTCCTTGTTGCTCACCTTGCCATCAACGACAATTTTGTTTTCTGTCAACAGATGTTGCCCATCTTTAACTCGCTTTACGGTATTGCAGGATTGAAGCACAGAAAAAAGTGCGATTAAAAAACAGAACAAACCAGCATTAAAACTGCGATGTCTAAACCAGTAAGTGCATTGAAGACGCTTCAAATCTGTTCTATCCTAAAATTTATAATGTAAAACTAACGCAAAAATTAGTCCAAAAAAGATTTATTTTGTGAACTTAGTTGGCCTAAACAAAAGTAAAGACATTTTAGTGTTATCAAAGAACCAGATAAAATTAATTAAGCGCTTATCTCAAAAAAAATATAGAGATGAAGACGGTCTTTTTGTGGTGGAAGGTGTTAAGGGAATTGAAGAGTTTTTATCTTCAGACTTCGACTTAAAACATTTGTACACTACAGATACACGATTTGATGTTGATACCTCTCTTCAATCCGAAATTTCTACGGCAGACCTCAAAAAAATTAGTCAATTAAAATCGCCAAACAAGGCATTGGCGGTTTTTGAAAAACCGAAGCCAAAACCAATAGACGATTCAAAATTAATTGTGGCCTTAGATGATGTGCGCGACCCCGGAAATCTCGGTACCATCATTCGCCTATGCGATTGGTTTGGCGTGCAAGATTTGGTCTGTAGCTTGGAGACTGTGGATTGCTATAATCCAAAAGTTGTTCAAGCATCTATGGGTTCACTGACTCGAGTAAATATCTCTTATATAAATCTGAAGGAATTTTTAGAGCAGTCTCAGGCCGAAACTATCGGTACATTTTTGGATAGTCCTTCAATTTATGAGTCAGAATTGTCTTCAAACGCAGGGATTCTTGTTATGGGTAATGAGGCCAATGGTATTTCTGAAGGGGTTTCAAACTTAATATCTAAGCGCATTACCATTCCGCAATACGGCAACAAAAAAGCAACGGAAAGCTTAAATGTAGCAACTGCGACTTCAATATGTTTGGCCGAGATAAAAAGACGAATTACCTAAAGGTAAAGTTGATAAATATCCCGCGAGTCTTACCGCTTCGGATGTTGCCGGTCCACGGACTGTTAGGGTCTAAGTCACGGATAATTTCGTCGTTAAAGGCGAAAACCCCTCTAATGGACGGCGTAAATTTGAAGTAAAGCAGGTATAAATCAATACCAAAACCAACCTCGTAGTAATAGGTGTTGTTGGTCATTCTAAACTGCCCTGCCGAGTTGTCGTCTGGGTTTTCTTCGTTACTGGATAAGTTTAAAGAAGTAGAGACCCCACCAACAATAAATGGTCTAAAATTGTTGATACGATTAGTGGAAAACTTCATCAACAGCGGAAAGTGAATGTAAGTGGATTGCACCTCG
Organism: Winogradskyella maritima; assembly: GCF_042650215.1. NCBI lineage: Bacteria > Pseudomonadati > Bacteroidota > Flavobacteriia > Flavobacteriales > Flavobacteriaceae > Winogradskyella > Winogradskyella maritima. The sequence continues at coordinate 1,231,419 of NZ_JBHSAT010000004.1, forward strand.
CGAAGCAAGTCATTATCGTTGAATTCCTGCCCATCAAAATAACTTTCGTCATAACGAATGTTACGCTTGGCAAAGTATACGCCAGGTTCAAAACGTAGATTGAGGTGGTCGTTTAAACGTAAATCCCCTGTAAGTCCTAATTGAAATCCTGTGCTTTTATCAACCAAGATGTCTTCGAGATTTTGCTCATATTCAAACTTAAAATCGTATGAGTTCAACCCAATAAAGTAACCCCAGGACAGGACTTTTTTGTCCATATTCTCAAGATTTATCAATTTCTTTTTGGTAAAAAGCTGAGCGGTACTCACTTGAATGCTGAAAAAAACAGCGAAAATGACTAAGATGTGCTTCATTTCTATGCTTTTGAGGCGGTATATATGGTTGCCACGCCAAATGTTTGCGGGTGGTCTTCGACATTAATAAACCCAATTTGTCTAATAATATTGTTTAGCGCTTCCCCAAATGGGAATTTTGAAGCCGATTCGCTAAGGTATTTGTAAGCACTTCGGTCTTTAGAAAATACCTTGCCGATAGTAGGTAAAATGTATTTTGAATAAAAAGAATAGCCTTGTTTATAAACAGGTTTTGTTGGAACAGACGTTTCCAGAATCACAAAGAGACCTCCAGGTTTCAGTATGCGTAGAATTTCTTCAAGACCTTTTTCTAGGTTCATAAAATTACGAACTCCAAAAGCTACAGTGATGGCATCGAAGGTGTTGTCGGCAAATGGCATGTCTTCGGAATCACCAACAACCATTTCAATTTTATCGGATAGGTTTTTGGCCTTTATTTTTTCCTCACCAACCTCAAGCATGCCAGGACTGATATCCAACCCAATGATTTTCTCTGCACTGGTATCTGCCATACTTATCGCTAAATCACCTGTACCGGTAGCAATATCCAATATCTGTTTGGGATTGGTTTTTCTAACAATATCCACCACACGGTTACGCCATTTAATATCTATACCAAAGGAAATAACTCGGTTTAAACCATCATATTCCTTAGAAATGGTGTCAAACATTTTAGTGACCTGTTCCTTTTTGTTGAGGTCACTGTCTTTGTATGGTTTTACTTTTTCAGACATTGAAAATTTTAGGCAAATATAAGTTTTTGAATGCTGTAAATGAAGGTGCAAGATTATAATTATATTGATTTTTGATTCAATCAAACCTTCAAAATATCCGTATATTTGTATGTTTTTCTCAAACAACAAGAATGAAGATTATTATCGCGGGTGCTGGAGAAGTGGGATTTCATTTGGCTAAACTTTTGTCCTATGAATCTCAGGAAATCACACTGATTGATACCAAAAAGGAAGGTCTTAATTACGCTAGTGAACATTTAGATATCAGGGTTTTGCGTGGGGATTCTACGTCAATTTCCACCCTTAGGGAAGCACTAATAGAAAGCGCAGAATTGTTTATAGCGGTTACCTCTACCGAAGCTACAAATATTACGGCTTGTGTCTTGGCCAAACAGCTAGGAGCAAAGCGAACTGTAGCACGTATTTCAAATACAGAATTTATAGAAAATAAGGAAGTTGTTGGTTTTTCAAAATTTGGAATTGATGAATTGATTTCACCAGAATCATTGGCGGCTTCGGAAATAGAATTACTGCTCAACCAATACGGATTTAACGATTCTTTTGAGTTTGAGGATGGCGCACTCACTATGCTGGCTTTACGCTTGTCCCGTACCGCCGATTTTGTTGGTAAAACCGTGCAAGAAGCGGCAGAATTTTATCCGGAATTACATTTTATTCCTATTGCTATTCAGCGTTATGGAACGCAATACACCATCATTCCTCGTGGTGATACGTATTTTAAGGAAGGTGACAAAGTAGTATTTATGACCTCAAAAGGGGGTGATGAGGAATTGTTCGATTTATCAGGTAAGGTAAAAGTGGACATTAAGAATGTTATGATTCTTGGTGGCAGTAAGATTGGCTACAAAACAGCACGAGACCTTTGCGATAGTAAATTTAATGTGAAAATTGTTGAGAGTAGGCGAGAGATTGCTGAAGATTTAGCTGATGACCTACCTGACGCTTTGGTCATTTGTGGTGATGGAAGAAATGTTGAAATATTAGATGAAGAAAATATAGCCGATACAGACGCCTTCATAGCAGTTACCGGTAATTCTGAAACCAACATCATGTCTTGCCTCTTGGCAAAATCTAAGGGAGTTAAAAAGACAATAGCCTTAGTTGAAAATATGGATTATTATCAATTATCACAGTCCATAGGTATTGATACCCTAATCAATAAAAAACTCTTGGCCGCCAACAGTATTTTTAGATACATCCGTAAAGGTGAAGTTGTGGCCATGACTAAAGTTACTAACATGAATGCGGAGCTTTTGGAATTTGTAGTAAAGAAAGATTCAAAAATTTCCAATAAAAAAATCAAGGATCTCGATTTTCCGCGTTCTGCCATTTTCGGCGGAATTATTAGAAATGGAGAGGGCATTATTCCTCTTGGCGATTTTAAAGTAGAATCTGGTGACCGAGTCGTAGTATGTTGCTTGCCTAGATCCATTTCAGAGGTAGAACAATTCTTTGCCTAGCTCATGTCTGCAATGAAACTCAACTATAAAATTATATTCCATTTTTTTGGATTGTTGTTGTTATGCAATGGCGGTTTTATGTTGATCGCAACACTTATTAGTCTTATTTACAGCGATGGCGTTACCATGCGCTTGCTGGTTTCTGGATTAACCATTTTGCTTCTTGGTGCATTGCTTATGGTATTTACCAGAAAGCACCGAAAGGAAATGAATAAGCGAGAAGGTTATATCGTTGTTGCTTTCGGTTGGATTGTGATGTCACTTTCTGGGTCTTTGCCATATTTGGTTACCGAAGCAATTCCTTCATTTACAAATGCTTTTTTTGAAACGATGTCTGGGTACACCACAACAGGCGCCAGTATTTTAAACGATATTGAAATTTTACCAGAAGGTATATTGTTTTGGCGAAGTACCACGCACTGGATTGGCGGCATGGGAATCATCGTATTGGCCATTGCAATTCTGCCATTGTTGGGGATTGGAGGGATGCAACTTTTTGCAGCCGAAGCACCTGGCCCTGGAGGCGATAAATTACATCCAAGAATCACGGATACCGCAAAACGACTTTGGTTGATTTATGTGGGGTATACTGCAGCTGAGACACTATTATTGAAACTCGCTGGGATGTCCTTTTTTGATGCTATAAATCATGCATTGAGTACATTGTCTACTGGTGGTTTTTCGACTAAAAATGCAAGTGTTGCGCATTGGAATGACAATCCTGCAATACAATACATCATCATCTTTTTTATGTTTGTGGCGGGAACCAACTTCGTTTTGAGTTATTTCGCGTTTAAAGGTCGTGTTCAGAAAATTATAAGAGACGAAGAGTTTAAACTCTATGCTAAGTTTATATTGGCATTCACGATTGTCGCTTCAATCATCGTTTATTTTAGAGCAGATTTTGCAGCATCTACGGTCAATCATCCTATGGTTTTTGGTGAGTTGGAAGCTTCCATTCGGCATGTCTTGTTTCAAGTATTGGCTATAGTCACAACAACAGGTTTTGCTACAGCAGATTACACGGCATGGACACCATTTTTAACGGTTTTCTTCTTTGGGTTGATGTTCTTGGGTGGATCAGCAGGAAGTACGTCTGGTGGCGTTAAAGTGGTTCGCCATTTGGTGATGATTAAAAATGGCTTTATGGAATTTAAACGCGCCTTACATCCCAACGCTATATTGCCAGTACGTTATAACAATAAATCGGTTTCTGGTGATATTGTCTTTAATATTTTGGGATTCTTCATTTTATACATGCTTTCGTTCATTATTGGTGCTTTGGTTTTTTCTATGTTTCAAATCGATTTTGAATCGAGTATTGGTTTGGCAGCTTCGAGTTTGGGTAACGTTGGGCCTGCAATAGGAGATTTTGGACCGATGGATAATTATGCAGCTCTGCCGGATGGAGGTAAATGGTGGGCGACTTTTTTAATGCTTATTGGTCGATTGGAACTTTTCACGGTACTTATTCTTTTAACACCTTTTTTCTGGCGAAACCGTTAAGTGTTTGTAGAAATTTAAAAATTTTTCAATTATCGAAAGTCTAGAATCTACGGCAACTTCCGAGGGTTAGGTATTGGTTTTTAATCATTTATGGAATATATGCTTGTAACATTTTAATTATATGTGCGTCATATCTATGTAACCAATTAATGCTGAACTTGTTTCAGTATCTAAAATCAATCATTATGGAAATTACAGTAACAACACAAGATTTTGACCCAGGTCCCGAACCGGGTTCACAGACATTCGCCGTTGAATCTTTATCAAATTCAAACTACAAAAAACTGGCCGCGCAAAATTATAGTGCGTCAACATCAAAATCAGTTTTTGGCATTAGACAACATCTAAAAATTAAACAATTCAATATGGTCAATCATATTGATGTCGCTCTAAAACTTAGCATTTTCTTAACTGTAATCGCGATTATGTTTTAGATCAAAAAAACATATAGATCTTAAACTAATGCCTTCTTCGGAAGGCATTTTTTATTCACAAATTTTAATCATTAATACTTATGACTATGGGATTCGGAGGGTCAGCACAAGCCATGATCACGGCTATTAAGAACAACGAAAAAATGCGTCGTGCAAAGCGAGAGCGTTTTAAAAGTTTGGGTAAAGGCGATTATAAGGGATTTTCTAAAAAGACGGAATATGATTTGCCTCAAGCATCAGAAAAACAGCTTCATGCTATCAGGAAACGCATGCAAAGAGAGCGTAAATTTTGGTGGATAAAAGTCTCTGTACTTACCTTAATTGGGTTCCTTGCCCTCGTAACTGCAATTCTGATTTTAACCTAACTAAGAAACTGCTTTGGCTATTCGTTTAATGGCTTCAACAATCTGTTCTTGTGACGCCGCATAAGAAATACGAATGCAATTAGGATTGCCAAAAGCTTCTCCTGTTACGGTCGCTACGTTAGCGTGCTCCAACAAGTACATGGCAAAGTCTGAAGCATTGTGAATCACAGTGCCATTTAAGGTCTTTCCGAAATAGTAAGATACATCCGGGAATACATAAAAAGCGCCTTCGGGTTCATTGCAGATAAATCCTTCAATTTTGCTTAAAAGTCCAAGAATAAGCTGTCGACGCTCTTTGAATTCGTCCACCATATATTTGATTTTAGATGGATCTGCTTCCAGGGCTGTAATTACTGCACGTTGTGCAATACAGTTTGCGCCACTCGTGACTTGACCCTGCATTTTGTTGCAGGCTCTGGCAATCCAATCTGGAGCACCAATGTAACCAATTCGCCATCCTGTCATGGCGAAAGCTTTTGAAACTCCATTGACGGTTACAGTTCGGTCTTTCATATCGGCAAACTCTGCCATACTAAAATGACCCCCAATAAAATTGATGTGCTCATAGATTTCATCAGAAACCACAAAAATATTAGGGTGTTTTTGCAGTACATCAGCCAAGGCTCTCAATTCATCTTTACTGTAGACGGAGCCACTAGGATTACAGGGCGAACTATACCAAATCATTTTGGTTTTAGGCGTAATGGCCGCCTCCAATTGAGTCGCGGTCATTTTAAAATCTGTATCAATACTGGTTTTAACTTCAACAGGAACACCCCCATTAAGCTTCACAATATCGGCGTAGCTTACCCAATATGGGCAAGGTAAAATCACTTCATCTCCGTCATTCAGCATTACTGAGGCAACGTTAGACAAGCTTTGCTTTGCACCAGTAGACACTACAATTTGCGCTTGACTGTAATCTAGATTATTGTCACGCTTAAACTTTGTTATAATGGCTTGTTTCAATTCCACATAACCATCAACTGGCGTATAACTATTGTAGTTATCGTTAATGGCCTGGATGGCGGCATCTTTTATGAAGTCTGGTGTATTAAAATCGGGTTCGCCTAGGCTTAGTCCTATAATATCTTTTCCTTCAGCTCTGAGTTCTCTGGCTTTGGCAGCCATGGCTAGGGTGGCAGAGGTTGATAGATTGTTAATTCTATCAGAGAGTTGATTCATGCGTTGGTGTTTATGCAGTCATTGCAGGCTTCATGCCCATCTCTTTCAAAAATTTGAAATGAGCAATAACAGCTTTGCGCGTTGTTTTGTATTCTTTGTAAGGTAGATTGAATTCTTTGGCCGTAGACTTTACTATCTCAGCAATTTTTCCATAGTGAATATGACTGATATGTGGAAAAATATGATGCTCTACTTGGTGATTTAAACCACCTGTATACCAATTGACCAACCAATTTTTAGCACCAAAATTAACTGTAGTTTTCAATTGATGAATGGCCCAAGTATTTTTCATGGTACCGTCTTTTTCTGGCATTGGCATTTCAGCTTCATCCATGACATGGGCGAGTTGAAAAACAACACTTAAGATGAGACCTGCTACATAATGCATAATTAAGAAGCCTATGATAACTTCATACCAAGCTAAGTCTGTTAACGCAATCGGAATTATAATCCACATGCTAATATAAATCAATTTTGAAATCACCAACTTACTCCAATTAGCCACAGGATTTGGGAATTTCCCATAGGATAATTTACGTTTCATATAACGACTCATCTGCATAAAGTCGGTGGTAATAGCCCAATTAATGGTTAATAATCCATAGAGTAAAATTGAGTAGTAATGCTGAAATTTATGATGTTTATACCACTTAGCGTGTTTTGAAAAGCGAAGGACGCGCCCGGCTTCCAAATCCTCATCATGACCGTGGATATTTGTATACGTATGGTGAAGGACATTGTGCTGTACTTTCCAGTTATATACATTTCCGGCTAGAATATAGATACTACTTCCCATTAAACGGTTAACCCATTCCTTATTGGAAAAGGAGCCATGATTGCCATCATGCATAACGTTCATACCAACACCGGCCATACCAATTCCCATAACCACCGTTAACAGAAGTTGTGCCCAAGTTGGGATGTTAAGCGTAAGTAGTAAAAAGTACGGTGCTAAAAATAAAGCAAACATCACAATGGTTTTTAGCCATAGTTTCCAGTTGCCTGTACGTTTAATATTATTCTCTTTAAAATATGAATTGACGCGTTTGTTGAGCGTTCGGAAAAATTTTGCCGAATCAGCACGAGAAAATGAAAGCGTTTGGGATGACATAAGCCTTAAGTTTTATTTCCATAACGAATATAAAAAGAAATCATTATGGAAGCGTCAAAGATATTAATAAATAAACGAACCACCCTGTTGTTGATACTGATTTTAAGACCATAGAAATTGACTATTTTTGCCGAAATATCTATTATGGAATTACTTAAGAACTATTTCCCAGATGTAACGGAAGACCAGCTTCACAAGTTTGAAGCTTTGGAAGGCTTGTATAAAGAGTGGAATGCCAAAATCAACGTAGTTTCTCGTAAGGATATCGATGAGTTGTATCTACGACATGTGCTACATTCACTGGGTATAGCTAAGGTAATGCCCTTTGCTGATGGCTCTTCCATTTTAGATGTGGGCACTGGCGGTGGTTTTCCGGGTGTACCATTGGCGATTATGTTTCCTAATTGTAAATTTCATTTGGTGGATAGCATCAACAAAAAGCTAAAGGTCATTAATGGTGTGGCTGAAGCTTTGGGCCTTCAAAATATTAGAACCACGCATAGTAGGGTAGAAGACATTGATGAGCAATACGATTTCATTGTAAGCAGAGCCGTGACCCAAATGCCAGAATTTACGAAATGGGTAAAAGGTAAAATCGCAAAAGAGCAAAAGAATAGCCTTAAAAACGGCATCCTATATCTTAAAGGCGGTGATTTAACGGAGGAACTTTCAAAATATAGTACGGTAAAGCTTTTTCCGTTGTCTGATTATTTTGAAGAAGACTTCTTTGAAACCAAGAAGATCGTTTACTTACCGATGAAATATAAAGTGTCCTAAAAAAATCTTTCTGCGTCAATGAGGTATTTCTTCATTGAAAATCAACATTTTATCGAATTTTTTGGTATTTACTCAAAAGCTTCAAAGCGTTGAGATAGTTTTAAATACATTTAAGCAGAGTTTCTTATTTCGATTAATAGCATTTTAATTTTTAACTCAACCGATTTCCGGTTAAAAAAGACATGTTATGAAATCATTCATCGATTTATTTAAAAACAGTGACGTCCTAATAGGTTTAGGGTGTATGGTCATTTTTATAGTGGTTTTTCTTTTTATATCATAAAAAAAGCTATCCCAATGAGATAGCTTTCTTAATATGTAATCTTTTTGAGGTTTATCCCAAAAACGGATATCTATAATCCGTAGGTGTTACAAAAGTTTCTTTTATCATGCGGGGTGATACCCAACGTAAAAGATTGAGCGCACTTCCTGCTTTATCATTGGTGCCCGATGCTCTAGCTCCACCAAACGGCTGTTGCCCGACAACGGCACCTGTTGGCTTATCGTTAATATAAAAGTTACCAGCACAATTTTGAAGGGCTTTAGTCGCTTCTTGTATCGCGTATCTGTCCTGTGATAAAATTGCTCCTGTTAAGGCATACTCGCTGGTTTCGTCAACTAATTTTAAGGTTTCGGAATACTTGTTTTCATCGTACACGTAAATAGTAATCACTGGGCCAAAGAGCTCCGTACACATGGTAGTGTACTTTGGGTCCGAAGTTACAATGACGGTTGGCTCAATAAAGTAACCTTTAGATTTATCGTAACCACCACCTGCAATAATTTCGGCATTAGGGTCTGATTTTGCACCATCGATATACTTGGCTAATTTGTCAAACGAGCCTTCGTGTATTACGGCCGTAATGAAATTACCCATATCTTCTGGGGAGCCCATTTTAAACGATGCGATATCTTCCTTAACAAACGCTTCAACCTCTGGCCAAAGATTAGACGGGATGTACGCTCGAGAGGCTGCACTACATTTTTGACCTTGAAACTCAAACGCGCCGCGCGAAATGGCTGTAGCTACTTGCTTAGCATTTGCTGATTTGTGGGCAACGATAAAATCCTTACCACCGGTTTCTCCAACAATGCGTGGATAGGTTTTATAATTATGGATGTTATTTCCTATTTGCTTCCAGAGTTCTTTAAAAATATGTGTGGACCCGGTGAAATGAAGTCCTGAGAAATCTGGACTCGCCAATACCGTTTCTGTAATCATAACTGGGTCTCCGAAGACCACGTTAATAACTCCATCCGGAACACCAGCTTCCTTAAAGATATCCATAATAATTTTAGCTGAAAAAATCTGACTGTCACTAGGTTTCCAAACGACAACATTACCCATCAATGCCATACATGCCGGTAAGTTTCCAGCAATGGCTGTAAAATTAAATGGCGTTACGGCGTAGGTGAACCCTTCTAACGGACGGTATTCTAATCGGTTCCATGCATCAGATGTGCTTTCTGGCTGATCGTGATAAATTTCCGTCATAAACTGTACATTGAATCTTAAGAAATCAATGAACTCACAAGCAGCGTCAATCTCAGCTTGGTGAATGGTTTTTGACTGTGCAATCATGGTTGCCGCATTGATCTTGGCACGGTATGGTCCAGCAATCAGTTCGGCAGCTTTCAAGAAAATACCGGCACGTTGTTCCCAAGGCAATTCTGCCCAGGTCTTGCGAGCTTCCAATGCTGTAGAAATTGCTTTTTCAACATGGGATTTTTCGGCTAAATGATACTCACCAACCACATGTTTATGGTCGTGTGGCGGGCTCATTGTTCGGGTATTTCCCGTTTTAACGTCTTCACCATTGATGTATAATGGCACTTCCGTTCTACTATTAAATAAGTCTTTATATGCTTTAGAAACAGCATCGCGCTCTGGAGAACCAGGTGCGTAAGATTTTACAGGTTCATTGACGGCAATTGGTACGTTAAAGAATCCTTTTCCCATGTTATGTTGATTTTTTAATTAGAAATTTTGATGTGCAAAGGTACAATTTTTAATGATGTTGCTTTAATGGCAATTCCTAAGTAAATCCTAATTTTGCTTTTAATTTTGTAAGTTCATCGCTTCGTTTTAGACTTTGCTCTTAACTAACTGACATATATTTGAAAGACGACGCCGTAATCATCACGCTAGCTTATCCTGAAACCATAGTTATGGTTGCTGAAGAGTGGTATTCTAAATATTTATTCCGAATTGGAATTGGAAAACGCAATTACGTCCGTGCCGGTCATGCGGCGATGGTACTTATCAACAAAGCAAGAGGTGTTTTGGAGTATCATGACTTCGGAAGATATATTACACCAGAACCCTACGGAAGAGTAAGGGGAAGAGATACGGATGCAGAGCTTAACTTTCCATTGAAAGCAACATTTGAATGCGATAGCATTTCAAACCTTGAAGACATTCTGAAATTTTTGGGAACACATCCCAAACTTACTCATGGTGAGGGCAAATTGGTGGCTTCAGTTTGCACGGCCGTGAATTACAACGAAGCCCGAACGCATATCTCAGCAAGACAGGCGGAAGGCTTTATCTACTATGCGGCCTTTAAGAAAGTAGCCTGTAATTGCGCCCGCTTTGTCACCGACGCCTTGATTGCTGGAGTTACTGATGAAAAAATTAAGCGAAAACTTATTGCCTCAAAGCGATTTACGCCAAGTACGGTGGGTAATGTCGTTATCGCAGATACGGAAAATTATATTTACCAGGTGTCTGAAGCGGGTGAAATTTCAGAATATACAGATTCTGTGAGTAAGGCCAATCGCCGTTATTTTCTGGACCGATTGCAACAACATCAGCCTAGTTTTGTTGGCACTTTGGAACCGAGAGAGAACGAAGAAAAACAATCGCATGCGCAGTGGTTACCAGGCATAGCAGCCGGCGCTTGGTTTGAATTGTATGACTTGGGTTCAGAATCTGAATTTAGATTCAGGCGCATTTCTCCATACGCAAATGTAGATATTGATGGTGTTTTTACAATTGAAGAACAAGGCTTTCGGTATGATTTGCCTTATCAATTTGTGCAGTATTCAAACTGTTTGTTCTTTCATGTAGAACAGGAAGGGAAACGGTATAAATTCAATTTTAAAGATACCTATTCGCCTAGTTAACAGCAAACGGCGCACTTAGTTTAAATGCTGGGATGTAGACTTTAAATTCCTCTTGTGTTTCAATATTCGTCATGTTGTAATGGCCTTTCATGCCACCAAAAGGAGAGGTCAATAAACAACCAGAGCTATACGTATGAGATTCGCCAGGCATTAACAAAGGTTGTCTGCCAATTACGCCTTCGCCGTCAACAGTTTCTGGATTGTTTAAAGCGTCCGAAATATCCCAATGTCTTGATAGTAGCTGTACTGTATTTTCACTCTGATTTTCAATGGTGACCGTGTACGCAAACGCAAAGTGCACCTTATACTCTTTGTAGAATGTGCCTTCAAATTCAGTTTCCACTGAAATTTTAATACCGCTTGTGACTTGTTGTACCATATTGGTGCTAATGTAGTATTTTTTTGGAATAAATGATTTAGGCCAAGGTTTTTAACAGTTTAGATTCGACAAATGTTTCTAATTTCCCGAAGAAAGCATAAATATCGTCTGGTTCCAATACGGAATTGATGGTGACCATTCTTACAAATTCATCGTCTTTAAATTGCCCAAACCCAACCATAAGTTCTGCACTTTCATACAGCGCCGTGCATAATTCTTTAGCCGGAATATCTTTATAGTTGAAGCATACCGAAATTGAATCGTCAAAACTATATAAGGTATAATCTGGATTGCTTTTGATGTAATCTCTAGCAATAGTCGCCAATTGAAACTGCTTGTCTACCAATTGTTCTAATCCTGATGTGCCAATGGATTTCCAAAGCGTCCACAATTTTAAAGCATCGTTTCTTCTCCCACATTGCAATGAGGTTTTTCCTAAATTATAGTCATCACCATCGGTTTGATAGAGGTATTCAGCATCGTTGGAAAAGGATTTATACAACTGTTCCTTATGTTTGGTCACAATAATGCTACAGCCCAATGGTGTGCCCAGCATTTTATGGCCGTTAATACTAAAAGAATCTGACAATTCTACACCATCTGCAAGATGTTTGTAGCGTTCACTAAAAATAACACCGCCACAATAGGCACCATCCACGTGCAACCACAAATTGAAGGTTTTACAGACTTTTGAAACAGCTCTAATATTATCAAAAGCACCCAAAACTGTGGTGCCTGCCGTAGCATTAACAAAAAACGGAATGTGGCCCTCGTTTAAATCGTTTTGAATTAATTCTGAAAGATGCTCTGCTTGCATCTCGCCTTTATCGTTGGTTCTTACAAGTCGTACTTGGTTACGGCCAATTCCCGTCAAAGCAGCATTTTTTGCGATGGAGTAGTGCGAGGCTTCCGAGGTGTACACCATCATCTTTTTGGTTTGGCCTTCAGTACGGACCTCAGGTGCTTTAAGGTCTCGCGCCATAAGCATGGCCATCATATTGGTCATTGAACCGCCTGGTGCCAAGGTGCCGTCACTTCCTTCAGGATACCCGACAAGACGACTGATTTGATGTATGATTTCCTTTTCAATTCCAACCTGTGGTCCAGCGACTTTGTAGGTATACATGCTGTTATTCAACATTACTGCCAACAAATCACCCAAAGTGGCTTTGCCTATACGACCGCCAAACAACTGGTTGAAAAACGACTTTGATGCTGTCTTTGGGGTGTATTTTATAATGTCACCAAGTTTCGATGTCAATTCCTCATCGACAATGCCTTCGTGATTAAGGCTTAAATCTAGTGTTGAGAATAAATCGGATGTTGGGATAGGCTTTGCTACGGGTTGCGATTGTTCTTCGCTGAGTAATACCTCACAAAGTTCAGAAAATAAGGCAATGTCTTTCTGCATAATCAGTTTAAAAAGTATAACGCTTAGTTTGGTCAGAAAATGATAGGAAACTTACAAATAAGACCCCGAAGGAAGAAATTAATTTCTAATATTCACAGAACTGGCTTCCCCATAACCAATCAATCGGTCATATCTAGCGCCTAAATCCCTGTAATAGACCAGGACTTTATAATTATTTTCGGTTTGCCAAAAATTACCGCTAGTCGCGGACTCGTCAATGGTGCCATCTCTAGCGAGAGTAACATATTTATAATTGTAAAAGCCTTGTTTTAATAAAAGTTCGGTTTCGTAAACACCACGTTCTTGGTTAAAGGTCATTTTGGTTTCTTCGTCCGGTGTGAAATTATTGAAATTCCCGTAGACATGAACATCTTCATTTTTTAATTCTTCAATCTTCAGTGAAAAGTGTACAGACACATAATCGGCTTCTACATTGACATTGTCACGGTCTAGGGCATCAATTAGGAAGTTACCGTTTATATCTGGCCAATAGGTATAAATTTGTTCGCTTCTGTTTTCGTTGGTGAAAAGATAGTTATGATAAATATCTTTTAAATCAATAAATTGAATGGCCACTGTTGCGGCGCGTAAATCCTTGTTGTCAAAAAACAGAAACTCGTTCCCCGCCCAAAAGGACGACTCTTGGTCGTAACGGTAAATCAGTTCTTGACCTAGCGTGTATTGTGGCTTTAAATCAGTAATTGCCGTCTTTAGATTATTGTTTTGCACAATCATGGTTTTAACGGTTTCCAATGGATTGTTCAACAGAACATCTCTTGTATTTATGGTAAGATTTACGATTTGTTTTTCTTCAATAGTTTCTAAATCGCGCGTACGTTTTACTTGTGCGCTGACAGCAACAACATCTTCAAAAATCATGAATTTTCGAGAGAACATCAACTCGCCATAATCATCAAAAACGCTAATCATGTAATTACCGCTTTTGAGAAAGCCCTTGGTGTTTTCATTAGGGATTCTTAAATCGTAGTGCGAATACATTTGAAGCGTATTCAAGCTATTCAAATAATTTCTTATACGTTGATTGTCTAGACCCCTCAGGTATTCGCCTTGTACTAAGTTTGAAGGAGTCCAGTCATAATTAAAATGCTCAATTTTATAGTAGAAATCTTCCTCGTTTGTCGTTAACGCATCAAATTGAAGGCGTAAGGGTTCGCCTAATCTAAAAATGGGTAATTGACTTTCGGGCGTATTGCTTGTAAAGGTTATGGTTTTAATGAAATTTGGAGGATTGACCTCGGTAGCTTGAGCCGAAATCAAGGTCGGAAACCACATTAAACTAAAAAGAAGAGAAAGTCTTTTAAGCATATAAGATTATTTGTTTCAAAGATAAGCAATTTCTGTGCCTAAGTAATTTCATGAAAAGTTTTGAATCAAGAGTTTAAGTAATCCGATTCAAAATTTTGTTCAAAGATTTAATCTAGGGGAACGATAAATTCATGATTAGCTTCAACAAACGATTTCAGAATTACAACAATGTCCTTTTTGGGCTAAATTTTAAATTGAATAATTATGGTAGCTGTAAGAGAAATTCGTATTTTTGCACCGATTTTTAGATAACTAATCTTTGCTACATATGTCAAAAGACATCAGAATTAAAAAGGGTTTAGATATTAAGCTGGTCGGAGAAGCCGAAAAGACGACCGAAAATGCGATTCTAAGCAATTCTTATACCATTAGACCCGAAGATTTCCACAGTATCATTCCAAAATTAGTTGCCAAAGAAGGTACGCACGTTAAAGCTGGAGAGACTTTGTTCTACAACAAGGAAAATGAAGCGGTGAAATTTGTGTCGCCAGTTTCTGGAACGATTGCAGAAGTGATTCGTGGGCCAAAACGCCGAATAGACGGTATTAAAATCACGGCGGACAAAGCACAAGAGTTTGTAGACCACGGAAAGTTTGATGCCAATGCCAATGCAGAGGCTTTAAAAGCTCATTTATTAGCTTCAGGATGTTGGGCATTTATAAAGCAACGACCTTATGATGTGGTTGCGAACCCTGAGTCTGAGCCAAAAGGTATTTTTATTTCAGGTTACGCAAGTGCACCTTTAGCGGCGGATTTGGATTATACTTTGGCAGGAAAAGAAGCAGAGCTTCAGACGGCGGTTTCAGCTTTGGCTAAACTTACAGCTGGTGACGTTCATATTTCTGTTGGAAAAAATAGCAATTCACCTTTAGCAGGATTGAATGATGCAACGATTCATAAAGTATCAGGACCACATCCATCAGGAAATGTGGGTACTCTGATTAACAAAATAAGCCCAGTCAATAAAGGTGAAACCGTTTGGACGGTCAGCGCACAAGATTTAGTGATTATTGGCGAGTTATTACTCACCGGAAAATTCAATGCAGAACGTATCATCGCTTTTGCAGGGTCTTCAGTTAAAAAGCCTCGTTATTTCAAAACTAAGATTGGTGCTGAGGTGTCGACAATGGTTTACGATAATGGTGTGGAGCAGAACGGTAACGATAGAATTATTTCTGGAAACGTTTTATCTGGCAAAGAAGTAAAGCCAGATGGTAACTTAGATTACTACAGCAACGTAATTACAGTTATTCCAGAAGGGGATGATTACGAATTCTTCGGTTGGAACAAGCCGGTTTTCGATAAGATTTCGCCATCAAGAGCATTTACATTCTCGTGGATGCAACCGAACAAAAAGTACGAGTTAGACACCAATACAAATGGTGAGCATCGTGCTTTTGTAGTTACAGGAAATTATGAAAATGTATTTCCGTTGGACATTTACCCGCTTCAGATTTTAAAAGCCTGTATGTATCAGGATTTAGATGAAATGGAAGCTTTGGGTATGTATGAGGTAGCGCCAGAAGATTTTGCACTAACAGAATTTATTTGTGTGTCTAAACAACCACATCAGCAAATTATAAGAAACGGATTAGACTTAATGCTTAAAGAGATTGGTTAAAATGGGTTTAAAACAAAAATTACATCAATTAAAAGAAAAGTATAAGGGCAAAAAGATGGCTCCGGCCTTTAATGCACTTCATACGTTTTTATACTTGCCAAACGAAACAACGCACGGCGGTACGCATATAAAAGCGGCGGACGATTTAAAACGAACCATGAACACGGTCATCATTGCTTTGGTGCCATGTTTAATTTTTGGGATGTTCAACGCTGGTTACCAACATTACTTAGCCTTAGGCGAGATTGAAGCCTCTAACGGCTTTTTGGGCTCTACATTTTGGACGTTAGATAATCTATGGGTTGGTATCACACAAGTATTACCATTAGTTGTGGTATCTTATGGTGTTGGTCTGGCTGTAGAATTTTTATTCGCGGTCATTAAAGGTCATGAAGTTGAAGAAGGTTATTTGGTTACAGGTATGCTTGTGCCATTGATTGTTCCTGTGGATATTCCACTATGGATGTTAGCAGTAGCTGTGGTCTTTGGTGTAGTTATCGGTAAGGAAGTGTTTGGTGGTACTGGGATGAATATTTTGAATCCTGCGTTGACCATACGTGCCTTTTTATTCTTTGCTTATCCGACATGGATGTCTGGAGATAAAGTTTGGGTTCATGGTGCTGTAGAACGCAATGAAATGATAGCGGCCGGACAAAATGTCGATGCCATTTCTGGAGAGACCTTATTAGGTGCTTATGCACAAAACAATACTTTAGCTAACATTGATTATTGGGACATGTTCTGGGGTTTAATTCCTGGCTCCGTCGGAGAGACTTCAAAATTCTTGATTATCATCGGCGCCTTGTTCTTAATCTTCACAAAGATTGGAAGCTGGAGAATCATCTTAAGTACTATCATAGGTGCTTTGGTTATGGGCTTAATATTCAACGGCGTTGTAGAAATGGGATGGATTGCAGATACCAGTAAGTTCTATGGATTAATGAGTGTACCGTTCTGGCAACATCTAATTATTGGAAGTATCTTGTTTGGTGCCGTGTACATGGCTACGGATCCAGTAACGGCTTCACAGACCAATAAAGGAAAATGGATTTACGGATTCTTGATCGGGTTCATCTCTATTATGATTCGTGTCTTCAACCCCGCATATCCAGAAGGTGTATTCTTGGCTATTCTATTAATGAATGTCTTTGCGCCGACTATAGATCACTATGTGGTTCAAGGAAACGTAAAGAGAAGACTAAAACGTGTAAAAGTTAAAACAGCTTAATTATGGCAATTAACACAGATAAAAATTCATATACGGTCATATTTGCCGTAGCAATGGTTTTGGTTGTGGGATCCTTATTGGCTTTTATTGCCTCGTCCTTAAAACCAACGATTACAGAAAACCAGCGTTTAGAAAAACAACAGAATATTCTTTACGCTATGGGTATCAACGATAATGATGAAAGCAGTGCTGTTTTCATTTCAACGGATAAGGCACCTAAGGCTTTCGAAGAAAACGTAAAAGAGCAGATTGTTTTAACGATTGATCCTAACGGTAAGATCCTTAAAGAACAGACAAGAGACGAGTACTTCGCTGAAACTAACGAAGAACCTTACCTTATTAACGTAAAGAAAGAGCAGGCCAAAGCTAATGCTGGCGAGCCACGCTACTTGCCATTGTTTGTTGGTGACAACAAAGAAGGCAAACAAGTCTATGTTGCACCAATTTATGGTAAAGGGCTCTGGGATGCAATTTGGGGTTATGTTGCCGTAGATAAAGATATGGTGGTGCAAGGTGCTTATTTTGACCATAAGGGTGAAACCGCTGGACTAGGTGCCAACATTAAGCAACGTTACTTTATGGATGATTTTTATGGAGAGCGTTTGTTGACTGAATCTGGAGCGTTTAAGGGCATCACTGTTGCTAAAGGTAACGCTGACCCAAAGAACGAAGACAAAACTGATAACGAAGTCGATGCTATTGCAGGAGCAACCATCACAGGAGACGGTGTTTCAGCAATGATCAAAAAGGATATGAAATTATATTACCCTTATTTCCAAAACTTAAAAACGAATTAATTTATGGGACTACTATCAAAAAAAGATGCAGCCTTAATTAAGGATCCGTTTGCGGACAATAATCCAATTACTATTCAGGTATTGGGAATTTGTTCTGCATTGGCAATTACGGCAGAACTTGAGGCTTCTATTGTAATGTCTATATCGGTATTATTCGTTATGGGTGTTGGAAACGTAGTGATTTCTTTAATGCGAAATATTATTCCTTCAAAAATTAGAATCATCGCGCAGCTCATCGTAGTTGCGGCTTTGGTAATTATTGTAGATCAAGTACTGAAGGCTTTTGCATACGAATTGAGTAAAACACTTGGAGCTTTCGTTGGTTTAATAATTACTAACTGTATCATTATGGGACGATTTGAAGCTTTTGCCTTAGGTAATGGCCCTTGGCGTTCATTTTTAGATGGAATTGGTAACGCTGTAGGATACGGTGTTATATTAATCATCGTCGGATTTGTGAGAGAGCTTTTAGGTTCAGGAACATTATTAGGTTTCCCAGTATTGGGAGATCCTATTGAAAAAACAGGATTATACGCTTTAGGTTATGAAAACAATGGATTCATGTTATTGGCACCAATGGCGTTGATTGTGGTTGGAATCATCATTTGGATACAAAGAAGTAGAAACACAGCATTAATAGAAGACTAAGACATGGAACATATAGAATTATTTTTCAAATCGATTTTTATAGACAATATGGTCTTCGCCACGTTCTTGGGAATGTGTTCGTATTTGGCTGTATCTAAAAAAGTATCAACTGCAGTTGGTCTAGGAGCAGCGGTCATCTTTGTATTGGCCATTACTGTACCTTTAAACTGGTTGTTAGATCAATATGTTTTACAGCCAGGCGCTTTAAGATGGTTGGGCCCTGAGTTTGCAGACTACGACTTAAGTTTTCTATCGTTTATCATGTTTATTGCAACTATTGCAACCATGGTACAATTGGTAGAAATCATTGTGGAGAAATTTTCACCATCTTTATATAATTCATTGGGTATCTTCTTACCGCTTATTGCAGTAAACTGCGCCATTTTAGGTGGGTCATTATTTATGCAGTCACGTGAAATACCAACATTGGCCTTAGCTTTAAATTATGGTGTAGGTTCTGGTATTGGATGGTTCTTGGCGATTTTAGCTATTGCAGCAATCCGTGAGAAAATCAGATATTCTAACGTTCCTGCACCTTTAAGAGGTCTAGGAATTACATTTATCATTACAGGATTAATGGCTATCGGCTTTATGAGTTTTGGCGGGATGTTAACTGGTGGTGATGAGAGTACTGAAAAGAAAGAAGAAACGACAGTTGAAATCATTAAAGATGATATCACTCCAAAAGATTTAGAAGAAAAGAAATTGGCTAACAACACAACAAAAGAGTTAAACTAATATGGTATTATTAGCAGAAAGTACAGTTGGAACAGTCATAGCTACCGTAGCGGCCTTTTTATTAGTAACGCTATTATTGGTAGCCTTGCTACTGTTCGTAAAGCAAAAATTATCGCCATCAGGTCCTGTGACCATTAAGATTAATGGCGAGCGCGAAATAGAAGTAGCTTCGGGTTCAACCTTGTTGACGACTTTAGGAAGCAATAAAGTATTTTTACCGTCAGCTTGCGGTGGTGGTGGTACATGTATTCAGTGTGAGTGTCACGTCCTTTCTGGTGGTGGTGAAGCATTGCCTACAGAAACCCCACATTTCTCACGTAAAGAATTAAAACAAGGTGCACGTTTGGCTTGCCAAGTGAAGGTAAAGCAAGACATGGAAATCACCATTCCTGAAGAGGTTTTCGGTATCAAAAAGTGGGATGCTGTTGTTGTGAGAAACTATAACGTAGCCTCATTCATCAAGGAGTTTGTTGTAGAGATTCCTGAAGACATGAATTATAAGGCTGGGGGATATATTCAGATTGAAATTCCGCCTTGCGAAATCAAATATTCAGACATAGATATTACAGCGCATCCTGAAGAGCATGAAACACCAGATAAGTTTCAAGCGGAGTGGGATAAGTTCGGATTATGGCCATTGGTCATGAAGAATAATGAAACGGTAGAGCGTGCCTATTCTATGGCCTCTTACCCTGCAGAAGGGCGCGAGATTATGTTGAATGTACGTATTGCAACCCCGCCATGGGACCGTTCTAAAAACCAATGGATGGATGTGAATCCAGGTGTTGCATCATCATACATCTTTGCACAAAAACCTGGTGATAAAGTCGTGATTTCTGGACCTTACGGTGAATTCTTCATCAATGAGTCCGAAAGTGAGATGCTTTACGTCGGTGGTGGCGCCGGTATGGCGCCGATGCGTTCGCATTTATACCACTTATTCAGAACCTTAAAGACAGGTCGTAAAGTGACGTATTGGTACGGTGGACGTTCTAAGCGTGAGCTGTTCTACATCGACCACTTTAGAAATTTAGAAAAAGACTTCCCTAACTTTAAATTCTACATGGCACTTTCTGAGCCGTTGGAAGAAGACAATTGGAAAGTGAAATCAGACATCAATGATGAAGCTGGTGACGGTTTTGTAGGTTTTATCCATAACTGTGTTATCGATAACTACCTGAATCATCATGAAGCACCAGAAGACATAGAATTATATTTCTGTGGTCCACCATTGATGAACCAAGCAGTTCAGAAAATGGGAGAGGATTTCGGTATCCCAGATGAGCACATTAGATTTGATGACTTCGGTGGGTAACCAAGACATTTTGTCATTCTGTCCTGAGTTTTCGGGATTTATTCAGAAACTTATATAAAAAAGAGCACTTAAATTTAGGTGCTCTTTTTTTTATTGTATAGAATATATTCCAAAATAGAACAAATTCTCTATTCAGAACAAAAGCTAAAAATTAAGCAAAATCTTTTTTTATAATATTTAGAGTATCTGGAGAAATCGGTTTAACGATGTAGTTTGAGACGTTTTCATAATTTTCTACTCGTTTCATATCCATTGGATCAATAGAAGAACTTACAATGTAAATGGTTATTTCTTGGTTACATTCTATCTTAATAAACTCATCGAGAAACTCCCATCCATCCATTATTGGCATATTGATATCTAATAAAATGATATCTGGAAGTTGTCTGCCAGATTCAAGGATGGGCTTTAAGTTATCTAAAGCGTCCTTACCATTTTTAAATATCATAAACGAACTGCAAAAGTCTGCCATTTCCATGATACGCCGAGCCCCAAATACAAAAATTGGGTCGTCATCTATTATACAAGTTAAGTCAATTCTACTCATTGAATTTTCTGAGATATACTTTAAACGTTGTTCCTATGTGCACTTCACTTTCTACTTTAACGTACCCACCAATAGCTTCAATTTGATTACGTGTTATAAATAAACCCAATCCTCTAGCTTCTTCATGTTTATGGAATGTTTTATACATGCCAAATAGTTTATCACCGACACGTTCTAAATCTATACCCATACCATTATCTTTAAACTCTATTAGTATAAACTCATCTGCTTCAGAAGCCTTTACTTCAATGTTTGCTATTCCGTCTGGTTTTTTATACTTGACGGCATTGGTCAAAAAATTGAGCATTATGCTGTCTAGATATGCTGGAATACCAATAACCTTTAATTTTGGATCAATGTTAGCACAGACAGTAGCCTTAGATTCCAATATTAATCCTGATATACTTGAAAGTACACTTGTAAAAGTATCTAGTAATGAAATAGGCTCAAGCCTTATGTCTCGCTTCATATTAATAGCGGCGACATCATTAAGGTTTTCAACGGTTTCTCCCAAATGATTTATAGCATCTGACATCATAGTGAAAAGATGATGTTTTTTTAATTCTGGTAAATCAACTTGAGCAATATCTAATAGCATATCCAAGTTACTGTAATGTGATCGCAGGTTATGGGATACTATATGTGCAAAATTAAGTAGTCGTTTATTCTGCTTTTCGGTTGTTTCGAGAAGCTGTAAAACTTTTTTACTACTATTCTTTAATTGGGTAAGATCATTGACTTGTGCTAAGAAATGAAGCGGTTTGCCATTGTTCTTTCTCACCAAGGAAACAGATAGTAAGGTCCAAACTATGTGACCATTTTTATGGATATATCGTTTTTCAGTTTCAAAATGGTTTCGCTTACCACTAACCATATCAAACATGGCTCGGTAGCCTTTCATGAGGTCATCAGGATGGGTGATGTCCATAAATGTCATGCTTTTTAATTCCTTTTTGGTGTATCCCAACATGTGGCAGATACTTTTGTTGACCTTGAGCCAATTTCCGTCGAGATCTACCAAAGCCATTCCTATAAGTGCATCATTAAATGTTCGTCGCAATTCACTCTCTTTAATTGCCAGCACTTCAGCACGTTTTGTTTTTTCATCAATATCTTGAAATAAGCCTTGTACTTTAACACACTCGTTATTGACTACAACAGGTTTGCCAATAGCCCTTACCCAGCGTTTATTTCCTTTTGCTGTTACTATTTGAAGTTCTACATCATAAGGTTTGAATTCCTCTAGGCTTTCCGTAAAAAGTTGTGTGATTTTGTTCCGGCTATAGCCTTTTTTATAAAAGTTTATAGCTGTACTAACATCAGGTACATAATTGTCGGGTACCTCATGAATTTTTTTGACTTGTGAACTCCATTGTAAATCGGAATTCAATACGTCAAAATGCCAAGTTCCTATTGATGCTTGTTCTTGGATAAACTCCAAGAGCATATTATCATGTTTTTGGCGAATTGGAATAGATTTCGTCGCTTGCATTGATAAGTAGGTTAGATAGGGCAAATCTAATGTAGCTCATTTTTTCAACATTAACCTAGAAAAACCGTAAATTTTATCGATAAACGGCAAATTTGTAGGAATAATCTTTATTTTTAATATTTTTTTTAACCTTGAAGTTTACGCTGAATATGAGATTTTAGTGATTCTCTCATACAAGAATCTCTTCTTTTTTCGGTGTAATAGTTTTTAATAATTATGAATGGCAAGTTGAATAGAGATGCTGACCTTTGTTTGGTAGAGGTATTTTTAATTTAAACATAGCAGTATAATCCATCACATTCTCCACGCCATCCAAAGCACACAAATGCATAACTACTGCTTCTAATCCATTAAAAAGCACATCAGAATCGGTTGGATTTTCAGGCTTACTATTCTTGTGATGTAACGGAATTTGAAAGCCACAAGCTTTAAGAAACACAGCTTCAATATTCAATAATTCTAAAGGCGTGTAGCCATTGAAACGTCGTCCCAAAGTTTGATGAACGCGCCCTACATAATTCAGTTGAGTTGAGCCATGTTGGTCGGAGAGGTGTTTCCAGCTATCGGTATTATCCAGAATATTTCCGACGGCGCACTGCTTGCAACATTCAGGATTTAGGGTGTTGTTGTGGAAGGCCGTGTAGAGTTTTTGTATGGCGTTTTCAAATCGAGATGGACGTATCATAGCTATTCTTTTTCATGATTAAGATACGAAATGTTCTTCAAATAGTTTGTTAAGCTATTTATATTCAATTATTAAAAATTCAGCAGTAGTGTCGCCAATATTAAGAACCTCATGCGATGAGATGCTATCATTACTAAAGCCATATCCTGTAGGAACGTTGACCTCACGAGTCCCTGTTTTATCGGTAATCCTAAATTTGCCTCCAGAAATTGTGTAGCCATAATGAGGATTATGATAATGCTTTTCATGCCCAACATTCGGCGGAAACGTACATTTTAAAATCCGAATGCTTTCGTTCTCTTTTTGAACTTCGCAAACGGCTTTGCCTTTCCAGCCAGCTTCCAACGGGTCTGGGAGTTTTGGAACATCTTTACAGTTTAAGAACATTCCTAAAATCAATAGAATGAAATAATATTTAGAAGACTTCATCATGGCGTTCAAAATATCAAGGGAATAAAAAATTGAAACATGAGAATCAGCAATCCGACGGAAATCAAATTCAAAATAAATCCAACACGCGCCATCTCATGAACTTTAATGTAACCACTAGCAAAGACAATAGCATTTGGCGGTGTGGCCATCGGTAGCATAAAGGCACAACTGCTGGCAATGACCACAGGAATCAATAGCTGTAAAATAGGGATGTCCAAGCCAATGGCAATTCCGGCGACAACAGGGGCTAACACGGCCGTCAATGCAATGTTACTCATCAGTTCGGTCATAAAAAGCATTAAAAGGATAAGTAAGCTAGCGGTCAACAGAATACTAATTTCGCTGGTAGAGATGGCATTGGCTACCAAATCTACAATGCCGGTGGTAGACATGGCTTTAGCCAAGGCTAGACCTCCGCCAAAAAGAATGAGAATGCCCCAAGCGAGCTTGCTGGTGTCTTTCCAGTCGAGGATAAATTCACCTTTCTTTAGATTAAACGGAATGGCAAATAGCGCTATTGCGCCTAACATACTAATCATGGTATCATTCAAACCAAGATTCGGGAATATGGAATTAATGAGCGTTCTAAAAATCCACAGCGACACAATAATTGCAAACGTAATAAGTACCTGACGTTCCTTTGGCGTTACTTTTCCTAAGGCTTTCAATTCGTCTTTTATCACAGATTGTGTAGCGCCAAAGACCAATCCTTTGTTGGGGAACATCTTTATTAATACAAAGTAGATGATGGCAATTAAGGTAGCCGAAAACGGAACGCCGAGCATCATCCAGCGGACAAAGGATATTTCAATGTTGTATTCATTTTCCAATAATCCTATCATAACTGAATTTGGAGGAGTGCCGATTACTGTGGCAATACCGCCAGCATTGGCTGAAAATGCAATCCCGAGCATCACGCTCAATGCAAAATTCTTGTCTTTTTTAGTAAAACCATCAGCGTCATTAATCAACATTGCAATAACCGACATGGCAATGGGCAACATAACCACTGTGCTTGCGGTATTGCTAATCCACATACTCATAAATGCTGTGGCTATCATAAATCCGAGAATCACTCTATTGGGAGATGTTCCTGTTTTATTGATGATACTAAGGGCTATCCGTCTATGGAGGTTAACTTTTTCTAACGCCAGTGCCAAAACAAAACCACCAAAGAAGAGAAATATGATTGGGCTTCCGTAGTTAGCTCCAACATCTTCAATAGGCATGACCTTTAACAACGGAAATAGCAATAGAGGCAACAATGCGGTAACCGAAATAGAAACGGCTTCGGTAATCCACCATATCACCATCCAAAGGGCAACAGCAATCACCTTATCGGCTTGGGCATTTATAAGGTCTATCGGTCCCAGCGTAAGGATTAAAAAAACCAGCGGTCCTACAAATAAGCCTATACTCTTAGACAATGGGTGTAATTTCATGCGATTAAAATAAGTATTAAATACGAATGTGAATAGACCCCACGTTTATCTCTTATGAAGAAACTTTTACTCAGTTTGGTGCTTATCGGTGGTCTGCTGGCTTTGGCCTATCAAATTCGGCCTGTACGGCAAACCGTCGTGGCTATTGTGAATACACCAAACTATATTAATGAAGCTGGAAAAACCATTGCAAACCGTGTGAGTATGCCTGATGGATTTGAGCATATTAAGGTCGATTCAAACTCATTTCAATTTTATATTCGGCATCAAAATTTGAAGCCCTTTGGGAGCAAGGTAATCAATTACGATGGTGAACCTTATTTCTACCAATTGGGACATGTTGGCGTTTTGGATGTGGACGTCCCTAGCAACGGCTTGCAACAATGTGCTGATGCCCTCATTAGATTACGAAGCGAATATCTTTGGAACACCAATCAGAAAGACAAAATTGGTTTTGAATTTACCAGTGGCGACTATTGCTCTTGGAAGACATATGCCGAAGGCTATCGTCCAAAGATTAATGGCAATGACGTTCGGTTTTTAAAAACGGCACAAGCCAATCATTCAAAAGCAAATTTCTACAACTACCTGAATCTCATTTACACCTATTCTGGGACGATGTCTTTGAACAACGAGTTAGAAACAGTTTCATCAATCGAAGACCTTCAAATTGGTGATATGCTTATAGTCGGTGGCTTTCCGGGCCATGTAGTCATGATTGCTGATATTGCAGAATCTGATGAAAACGACCGTTTATTTTTATTGATTCAGGGCAACACGCCAGCGCAAAGTATTCATCTGTTGAAGAATCTTGAAAACCCTTCGATTTCACCATGGTATAAGTTGGCGATTAATTCGGAAATCTATGTGCCAGGCTTTACCTTTGCTAATTCAAAATTTGTTAGATTTAAATAATTTGCAAATACAAAGATGCTGTCACATTGAGCGCAGTTGAAATGCATCTGACGAATACACCAATTTAATGTCTAAACCACTCACAAAACAAGAATTACACAACCTAGCCATGAATCACGTTGGTAAGGATTTGGAATCTCGTGGTTTTGAATTTGTAGCGATTAACAGCAAATTAAAAAAGCATCCTCAATTTGTGTGTATCGATAAAAACAGCCAGTATTTTTTTGTGATTGTACGTGCAGTGTTACTCCCAGAAAACCCGAATAATTATGATGTTATTTGGATGGAAACATTCAAGAATCACGCTAGGGATAAAGATGCCAAAGTCTTGTATGCTGGTGTTGGTTTGGGCAATCCCAATGGCGTAGATTTACCCGTTTATCTCAATGAAGAGTATTTGATTGAATACAACGGCATTCAGGTTATAGAAACACACTTAAATTAATATGAAAAGACTACTACTTGCGTTTTGTGTTATTTGTTGTCTGGCTTGCGAAGATTATAAAAAGGAAAACATGAGCATGTCTGGGCCTATCTTTGGCACCGGCTTTAATATTCAATATTATTCAGAAAGTGACACTAACTATCAGAAACAGTTTGATAGTATTTTTGCGGTTATAAATAATTCCTTATCCACCTACATTCCAGATTCTGATATTTCTAAATTAAATCGAGGAGAAACGGTGACCATGGATAAACATTTCGATAACGTCTATCAAGCTTCAAAAAAAATCTTCAAGGAAACCAGAGGTATTTTTGACCCTACGATTGGCAATGTGGTTAACGCTTGGGATTTTGGACCAGAGGAAAACAAGTTTGTTACCGATAGTACCACTATTGATAGCTTAATGAAGTACGTTAATTTTGATAAGGTTATTAAGCTAGACAACCGATTTATAAAACCAGAAGGCACCTATTTTGATTTTAATGCTATTGCCAAAGGTTACGGTATTGACGTCATTTGTGATTTTTTAGAGTCGGAAGGCGTGACCAATTACATTGTGGATATCGGCGGTGATATGCGTGCTAAAGGGATTAATGTTGAAAAGTCTAAGGTTTGGACGGTCGGTATTGATGACCCCAATTTTGATGGGTCACAGAGCTATTCTAAAGTCATCAACCTTTCTAATAAAGGCATGGCAACGTCTGGCACATATCGAAAATTTAAAGTGGATGAAAACGGTAATCGCTATGCACATATCATTGACACCAAAACGGGCTACCCAACCAAAACCAATGTGTTAAGTGTCTCGGTAATTGCACCAAACGCCATGTTAGCAGATGGTTATGCTACGGCCTTTCAGGCAATGGGAGTTGATTCAACCAAAGACTTTTTGAAAACACATGATGAACTCAAAGTCTATTTTATTTTTCTGATTGCCAATGGTGAATTGGAGACCTTGAGCTTGAATGGGTTTCCGGAGTAATGTTGTACTTAGAAATAAAAGAAACGCTTTTAGAAAATATTACTTCTATAATTCATATGACTTTTCATCTTTGTAACTTCAAATTCTATCAATAGGTTGAGGTTCATAAGTCTAATACTTCTTTGTGTAATTTACACTGCTCGGATTTTTGCCCAGCAACCCGCCCACATACAACTTACAGAAAAAGATGGGCTACCAGATATCGAAATATTTAATATAATTGAAGATTCCAAACAATTTATTTGGTTGTCCGCGGATAAAGGTTTATTCAGATACAATGGAAGAGAATACAAGCATTTTACGCATCCCAAACAGCGTGGTAATGCTGTCTTTGGTGTCCTTGAGGACACTCAAGGTAGAGTTTGGTGTACGAATATTTCGGGTCAATTTTTTTATGTGGAAAATGACCGAATGCATTTGTTTTTAGATTTGTCAGATAAATTGAGAGGTCTAATTTCAGAATTTTTAGTTTCCGATAATATTCTATATGTCCTGTCTGCGCAGAAGCTGTTTAAAATCCCCATTAAAACATCAGAAATAACGTTATTGAAAAACAATAGAGGCTTTATCGGTTCATATAGTCAACATAATCGAGGCTATGTTTACTCTTCCTTTAATATGTTGTATTTTACTGATAAAGAATTTGTAATACAAGATTCTCTAAAGCTAGACATGATTAAAAGTTTTGATGAAGAATCTGGCATAATCAGGCGGATAAATACGTTCCATGACGATGAGACTTCATTCATATATTTTTTAAAATTCGGAAAAAACACATTCTATAGTACAGATTTTGAGAATCAATCTATTAGCGCTATTGAGATCCCAGAACGTCTAGAGCAAACGTTAATAACACATATTTCAAAATACCACGATCAATTCTGGATATCTACAGACAACGGTCTTTTTGTTTGTGAGTTACAAAGTAATAATTTGAGAATTGTTAATCATTGGTATAATAAAATATTTGTGACTAAGACTATTTTAGACAAACAAGACAACTTTTGGATCAGTACTAAAGGTAACGGCATTTACCTAATACCTAATATTGGAATTTATCATTATCCAATGTCAGAAAGTTTAGAAAATATAACAGAATTAGAATCAATAGATAGTAATGAAATATTATTTGGAACAAACACTGGGTATCTGTCAAAGTATAACATAAAGTATCATAAATCAGCAATTATTGATTCTTCTGGGGCTAATAGGGTTTCTAAAATTGTCAAAGCCCAATTTGATAAGGACTTTATCGTCGCTAAAGAAGATAAGACGTTCTTATATAAAAGTAATGCTGAAGAGTTACTAGAAATTTCTTCTGATTTTAATGGTGCTAAGGATATATCAGTAGTAAATGGTGGTTATCTAATATCATTATATAATGGCGTAAAATTAGTTGACCTAAATTATAATCTAGAAGAATCACTTGGAGAGACACGGTCTTACGCTAACTGTTATAATTTAGAGGAGAATTCAATTTACGTGGCTTCCGTTAATGGCTTAATGTTTAAACCCGACGGAGCTGAACTCAAGGAAATATTTAGTGATGGTAAAAAAATGTACATCAAAGTATTAGATATTTCTACTGAAAATGAGGTTTGGGCAGGGTCATTTAAATCTGGTATTTATAAGTTGAAAAATGGTAATGTTGTAAAGCATATAACCAAAAGAGATGGACTACTAAGTAACATTATTACAGAAATAAAATGTGATGACAAAGGGCTCTGGATTGTCACGGATCTTGGTTTACAATACTACGACTTTTTAACCAAAACGTTTAAATCTATTACTAAACAAGATGGAATGCCAACTTACCGTATTGCTGATATTTTACCAATAGGTGATTATATTTATATGGCTTCGAACAATGGGATGTTCCGGCTTGATAAATCTACGGTGTTCAAACCTAGGAAAACTGCAGATATATATATCGCCAATATAAAGGTAGATTCTGAAATCAAAACTCTCAAAAGCCATTATAACTTAGATTATGACGAAAATGCGATAGAAATAACGCTTAATGTTAATGGCTTCCAAACCTCAGAAAATCTGAAATACCAATACCGGCTTATCGGATTAGGAAATAAATGGCAGACACTCAGGGGGAGTGATCCTCAGATAAATTACAATAGCTTGCCGAGTGGTAATTTTAAGTTCGAAACAAGAACGATAACATCCAGTGGTGAGATTGGTGAACCCATTAATCTAACATTTAAGATAGCAAGACCCTTTTGGTCCACTTGGTGGTTCTATGTGTTAATTATTCTTACTGTAGGCTTTTTAGCATATCTTTTTTTTAGACGAAAAATTAATGTCCTTAAGCAAAGGCAGGTCGAGGCTCTTCAACAAGAGATGGTAAGTAAGCAATTAGTGCTTTCTCAATTGGAAAACTTACGTTCGCAAATGAATCCGCATTTCATCTTCAATGCCCTTAATTCTATTCAAGAATATATTGTGATGAACGAAAAAGATCTAGCGAGCACCTATCTTATAAAATTTAGTCGACTCATTAGAATTTATTTGGATCATAGTCGTGAAAACGAGGTGGTACTTTCTGAAGAAATTAAGGCGCTGAAAATTTATCTTGAACTTGAAAAGAACAGATTTGAAGATGCACTA
This sequence comes from Winogradskyella maritima, assembly GCF_042650215.1. Taxonomy (NCBI): domain Bacteria; kingdom Pseudomonadati; phylum Bacteroidota; class Flavobacteriia; order Flavobacteriales; family Flavobacteriaceae; genus Winogradskyella; species Winogradskyella maritima. The sequence goes on from NZ_JBHSAT010000004.1 coordinate 1,261,513, forward strand.
GATTATTCGATACATGTTTCTGACAATTTAAGTACAAGTGATATTCAGATACCATCTTTGTTTATTCAACCGTATGTGGAAAATGCTCTGAAACACGGATTACTTCATAAAAACACCAATAGGGAATTAGACATCTCGTTTAACTTGGATCGCTTAGAAACCAAGCTATTCTGTACTATTAAAGATAACGGTATTGGCGTAGAGGCTTCAAAAGAACTCAACAAAGGACGTAGGCCACAACACAGGTCTTTTGCAACTAGTGCTAACGAGAAACGTGTAAAGCTTATAAATCAAAACAGAAACGAGAAAATAAAGGTTACTGTTAATAGTAACTCTGATATTGATAATGATTATTGCGGTACAGAAGTAATTATTACCATACCATTAAAATCATATAGATATGAAGGCTTTAATCATTGATGACGAAAATAAGGCAAGACGCTTGCTCAGATGTATTATCGAGGAATTCTGCCCTGAGATTATAACAATTTTTGAGGCACCAGAATTAGAAACGGGTGTAGAAATAATTAAAGCGGAACAACCAGATATTGTGTATCTCGATATTGAAATGCCTAAATATTCTGGTCTGCAAATTTTGGAATTGCTTGAGGATGTTTCGGTAAATTTTCAAATCATTTTTACAACAGCTTATAACCAATATGCGGTTGAAGCTTTTAAGCTGTCGGCCATTGATTATTTATTAAAACCAATTGATAAAGAAGAATTTAAGCAAGCTACTGATAAAGCTATAGAGGCGCAAAAAAGTCGAACTTTGAACAATCAATTTGCAGAATTAAAAAAGGCATTCAATCAATTGGCTTTGAGTAAAATAGCATTAGAAATACCAAAAGGTGTTATATTTATTTCACATGACGATATTTTGCTTTTTGAAGCAGATGGCATGTACACTAAAGTCTACTTGCAAAATGGCGAAACGCAATTAATATGCAAACCCCTCAAACACTTCGTAGGGCAATTGAGGTCACTTTCATTTTTTTATAAACCTCACCGTTCATACCTAATCAACTTAAAACATATTAAAGAATTGTCGAGAAAAGACGGTTACCATTTAATTATGAAAAACAACAAAACTATACCAATAGTAAAAGATAAGCGTGAAAATTTTATGTCTGTAATTCAGCAAATATTTAATACTTAGATTTAGCCCCTTTTGATTTAGAAAAAAATATATAGACTTCAGAAATAAAAGTTTAAAAATGCCTCCATAGTGAGGCATTTTTGTTTTGTATAATTTAAAACTTTCGGAGATGAAATTAAAATTACTAGTTGCTACATTGTTAATATTTGGAATGTCTTATACACAGACCTTCAATTGGGATTCATCCAGTGTAAATCTTGCTAACTGTAATTCGGGACCTTCAAGTGGTCAACTCTGCACAATCACAGAAACTGTTATGGCTGTTACTTGTGCATTTACTGCAGAATTAAATGGTAATAATTCCCGAGTTATTTTTGGTCCCTTTAATCAGGGAGCGACAGGTAATGGTGTGTCTAATGCAGATGACGATGCTACGGTCGTTATTACATTTAATAGTCCTGTAGATATATCTACTATTAGCGCCTTTACGGACACCGGGTCTGGTTCTTTTGAGTTTAGGCCAATTTCGGCTACCAGCGGCAGTAACACAATTTTAAATATTAATAACAGTGCTTCTACACAGGCCTTAAACTGGACAGGTGTAACAAGAATGGAAGTAACACCAGAACTTAGTGGCGCAAATAGAGTTATTCGTTTAGATGATATTGCATTTACGCAACCTATAGTTAACATACCAGATGCTACCTTTAAAGCAAATTTGGTTAACAACACCAATATTAATACCAATGGCGATACCGAAATACAGGTTGCTGAAGCTGTTGTATTTACGGGAGGCATTCAAATTAATAGTCAGCCAGTTATGGATGCTACAGGTGTTGAGGCTTTCACAAATCTTTCAGGTTTTCTTTGTAGCGGTTGTCAATTGACGTCAATCGATGTCTCAGGTCTATTATCATTACGTTTTTTTGATGTCGGTAATAATTCTATTCAATATCTCGATTTATCTAATAATTCAATGTTAGTACAAGTTGTGGTTTTTAATAATGGTTTATTAGGTTTGGATGTGGCAAATGGGAATAATACGGATATATCTATATTTTCAGCCGAAATAAACCCGAATCTGGCTTGTATTAATATAGACAGTGGTTTTACACCACCGAGTAGCTGGAGAAAAGATAATGCATCAATGTATAGTGATAATTGTCCACCATTACCTTCATTATCTATTAACGACTTTAGTAGCATTCATTTTAGGTTATACCCAAATCCAACGACTTCACTTTTAAATATTGAAAGTTTACAAGACATTAAACAAGTAAATGTTTATTCCATAACAGGAAAGGTTTTGAAAACCATCAAAAACTCTAAAGCTATTGATGTCTCAGACTTAATGACTGGTGTCTATTTTGTTCAGATTACTGGAAAAAATGGAGCGGTTTCAAAATCAAAATTCTTAAAGAAATAATTACATAATTTTTAATTTAGTATATCAAAATGAAAAAGCCCATACTGATACTTGCGTTTTTATTCGCATTGTTCAACGCTTACGCACAAGACACGGTTAATGATCAATCACAAGAGCTAGGTAGTATCGCTACAGGTCAATATTTAGCCTACTTAACAAAACAAGATGCAAGCGGAAAATACCTCGGTGGTATCCGAGAAAAACCATATTTCGTTTATGCCAAAAATGCTTATAGAGTAAGACCAACAAGCCGACATAAAGAAGTGTATTTGTATGATAATCCCAAATATCTTGAAGAAAACGCAGACTTAGAAAGATGCCCAATGTATATACCAGATAACGAGGCATTTCCGGTAACTTACGTAAAAAATAATTACGAAGGTAACACCAAACTACAATCGAGTATCGGGTTTACCCCAAGGTCCGAAGCATATATGCAGGAGTCTAGAGCTGTATTTTTAGATGGTAAAATTTACTTGATTGAAGACTGGAAAGATCAAGACAATTACGCCTTAAAAATGGTTTTGGAACTTCAAGAAGGCAAATTAGGTGGCTTGAAAAAAATAAAGATGTCAATGAAAAGTCCAAAAAAAATGGCTACTGAAGACCCCAAGGCGGTTTTGGACGCTTATTTAAAAAATGCCTTTGCTAAGCAAAAAGATGTGTATGCACAATGGATAAAAGATCCAATAAATAAAGGTATTGAAAGTAATAAAAAGGACATAAGCCTATTAATGGCTAAAACCATTAAAAAAATGAGTGATGACTATTTAAAGTCTGCCGAGTTTAAACGTATCCAAGAAAACAACCGTTTGGCTGAACAACGTGATAATGCAGGCAAAGTCACTATTAAAAATAACACGGGTCAAACTATCTACATATATGAAGAAGGCTCTAGAAACGGTAGTGCAGTTCGCCCCAACAGTTCGGGTTCTGGTAATTGTAAAAAAGCACTATACTATACCTTTAGTAGCAATTCTTCAGTAAATGGTGGCGGCACAAAATTTTATGCAGGCAATGAATCTTGTGGTGGCACGGTATCAATTGATTAATATGTTTAAATTCTCTTTTTCGAAAACTACAGTAATAATGCTTTTTTTAGCCTGTTTGCTTTTCCTTCAATAATTGCGCAACCATCAGCAACAACTATAGATGGAAAATACACAGCAATGGAACCCGAGCGGGGCACATCTGGTCCTAGTAAGGATAAGGTGATTCAACTTGTCGAAAATAACGGAATGCTTATGTTGGCGGTTGCCGCTTGCGAAAAATGCTTTCCGGCCTTATATACGTATAAATCAGATTTAAGTAAACAATTTGGTAAATCTGTTTTTAATAATAGCATGGGTTTTTATGCTGTTTCATATGATGGTAATAGCTTCGTTGTTTTCTTACCTTCATTATCTGCAGAAAAAGATTTTGAGTTCAGTAATTTTTACAGCAAAGAAACTTCAAAATTAAAGTTCTTAACAAAAAAGAAAGTAGAAGAATATGCCACAAAACTTTTGGATTTGCTTTAGAAAAAAACCAAGTACATTCAGAAATAAAAGTCAATTAGTGCCTCAATAGTGAAGCATTTTTGTTTCTAATTTTAAGAAAATCCTACATTATGAAAAAATCAGTTTTAAGGCTATTTACGCTTGCCATGTTATCAAGTTTTCTTTTTTTGGCCTGTAGCAATGACGACGATGCATCTAATAACGAGCCAAGACCATTCGTGACACAATGGAGAACAGACACTAATGACCAAGAGATTACTATCCGTACCAATCCTAATCTTACGGATTATGATTATAGCATTGATTGGGGCGATGGAACCATTGAGAATAACCTATCTAATGATGCCATACATACGTACGCGAACGCGGGCACATATATTGTAGAAATCTCGGGAGATTTCCCAGCGATTTTCAGTCAAACAGGTGATTTTGATAACACGCTCAAATTAATAAGTATTGACAGCTGGGGAGATATACAGTGGCAGAGTATGCAAGCTGCCTTTAGGGAATGCAGAAATTTAGAGTACAATGCTACGGATGTACCAGACTTGTCCCAAGTTACGGATATGTCCTCTATGTTTCAAACCTTCGGATCTTCAATTTTTAATGGAGACCTTGATGATTGGGATGTAAGTAACGTTACCAATATGAATAACATTTTCGCTAGAGCAACATCTTTTAACAGTGATTTGAACAACTGGGATGTTAGGAATGTCAACGATATGGATGAGATGTTTGCCAATGCAGAAAATTTTAATGGAGATATAAGTGATTGGAATGTTGGTAATGTAATAACAATGCGTTCTATGTTTTTTTCGGCAAGTGCGTTTAATAGTAATATTAGCGGTTGGAATGTGTCTAGTGTGACGAATATGGATTTTATGCTTAATTCGGCAACCGTTTTCAATCAAAATTTAAGCGGTTGGGCTACAGATAACGTGGTTAACTGCATGCAGTTTGGTACAAATTCTGCATTGACCGATGGCAATTATCCTACTGCTGGTAATTGTTTTTAGATTCTTGATTCAAATCAAATATTCAGAAAAAAACAGTGCACTTTCAGAAAAGATGTAATTAAAATGACTCGATGTCGAGGCATTTTTGCTTTCTAATAAAAAATCTAAATCTATTAAATTATGAAAAAACTACTACTTATTTTGTTGTTTTGCATAGGTACAGCCAATGTAAATTCACAAACTGTTGTCTATGTAGATATTGATGCTACTGGAGCAAATGATGGCACATCATGGGCCAATGCTTACAATGATCCAAATGAAGCTTTCCAAAATTTGTCCACAAACAACGTGGAGTTCTGGATAGCAGAAGGCGTGTATTTGCCCGATTCTTACGCTACTTTTAATGCTTTTGGTATACCTAATGCTTTTGATAATATTAAAGTTTTGGGAGGATTCAATGGCACTGAAACCAATGCTTTGCAAAGAAATTTTAGAGCCAATCCCACAGAGTTAACTGGAGACTTTTCGCAGAATGACGTTATAGGTGGCTCATCAAATTTAAGGGTTGATAATGCTCAAACAACGCTTTTTATAGGATCGAGCAATACTTTGGTGGAAGGTGTTACAATTAGTGGTGGTTATTCTGGCGGTGGCTCATTAATAATCAATAAAAATGGTGGTGGTGTATTTGTAAGCGGCACAGCTTTAAATGTAACTTTAAAAAACTGTAAAATAACAGATAATTATGCAGCCAATGGCGGTGCAGGAATCTTCCACTTTGCGGAGGTTAGTACCGCTTTGGAAATTGTAAACACCGAAATTAGTTTCAACAGAGCCAATTGGGGCGCTGGGATCTATGCCATTACTTTTGCCAACAATATTAGCTATGATGTAAATAGCTATGGTAATCTTTTCTTTGGAAACCAAACAGATCAATTTGACAGTTCTTCAACTGTATTTTCCGGAAGTGCTATGTGGCTTAGGGCTTTTAATACTGGGTCAACCGTAAACGCAAATATCTTTAACAATGTTATCTATGGTAATATTGATGGAGGATCCTTACCTGCGGACAGAGGCAGAACATCAGTAGGTGTAGAAGAAGCTAATGGTGCTACAATCAATGTACAATTTTCTAACAACATTACAGAAAAAAATACGGATGGCGTAGCTTTTACAACACCAATTCTTTCTGAAATTGTAGATGGTACCAACTACGGTAATCCTGTTATTACTTACAATCTTTCTGATGCAGGTTTTAGTGGTTATGCAGGAGCTACTGTTAATAACAACACTGTTATTAACGATTCAAATACTAATCCAATATTTTCAGATGCTGCAAATGGAGATTTTACTTTGGTTAATAATTCGTCGGCTATAGATAGTGGAGATGCTAATTTGCTGCCATCAACATTTACTGTAGATTTTGCTGGTAACCAACGTGTTTTTGGAGCAAATGTAGATCAGGGAATTTATGAATTTGGTTCGCCAGTGTTAAGTATTGATGATGTTGATGTATTTAACAAAGAGATTAAGCTGTATCCAAATCCCGCAAGGTCTATTTTAAATATCAGAACCAATCAACCTAATGCTGGCATTGAGATTTATTCAGCATTGGGACAGAAAGTGATTGTTTCAAATCAAGATACGATAGACGTATCACAACTTGAAAATGGGCTCTACTTTGCGAAAATAAAATCCGAAAACGATAAAATACAAACTCTAAGATTTATCAAAATTAATCTCTAAAACGGTTGGTTGATTTATTTAGTTAGTGGAGCTGCAAGGATTGTATGTAAAAAGTCAATCCTTGCATTCTTTTTAAAATTAAAATTAATGTCATATCGGATCGTTCTTTGATCGTATAAAGTCTATAGAAATGAAGTTTATTAAAACGTACAGATTGGAGATTTTTCTTTTTTTGTTTTATAGTTTATTACTCTTCAGTCTGTTTTAAAATTTTTACTGGTCTTGCAGCAAGCTTATGTCTAATCAGTATGTTACAACACATAGAGCCAAAACCTCTAACAATATAAACGGCAACTGGTAATTAAGAAAAAAGGTTACTTATACACCACCGGAATAATCTCACCCTTCGCCAATCTAAATCTATCAGTATCTTCGTCAGAAAGCGTTGCTGTGTAATCCACTTCTTCAACCTTGAAACCAACTGACCGAAGCTTATCAAAATAATCACGGCCATATACACGCACGTGGTCGTACTGACCAAAGATTTTAGCGCGTTCGGCTTTGTCGGTTATTGAGGCATCTTCGAATGTAGCTTCACGATTTAAATCTTGTGGAATCTGAAACACACCCCAACCGCCAGGTTTCATAACACGATAGAGTTCTTGCATGGCTTTGTTGTCGTCAGGTATATGCTCCAACACATGGTTGCAAAGAATGACGTCGTAACTATTGTCTTCAAAGGGTAGGTCGCAAATGTCAGCCTTCACGTCGGCAATTGGCGATAGCAAGTCTGTGGTGGTGTAATCCAAATTTTCTAGCGCTCTGAATCTGTCTAAAAAGCACTGCTCTGGGGCGAAATGTAGCACCTTCAAATTCGAACTAAAGAAATCAGTTTCATTTTTAAGATAAAGCCAAAGCAAACGATGGCGTTCTAAACTTAGTGTTGAGGGCGAAAGCACATTTGGGCGTTGGGTACCATAACCATAGGGCAGAAACTTACTGAAATTTTTGCCGTCGATGGGGTCTTTGTATTTTGTACCTTTTAGGAAGAATGCTAAAATTGGTCTAACAACATAGCTCAACCGAATGAGGATTGGGCGCGGGATAAGATTGAGTATGAGCTTAAAGAGGTTTGACATTAGTTTATATGGGGTTTTACACAGAGTTTCACGAAGTTGACACGGAGATTCTCAGAGAATTTAATCATTAGTATTGATAAATCTCTTAATTCCATTTTTAAGAAGTTTAGAACGAAAGTTGAATAAAAGTCCAACAGGATAATCACCCAACTTCATGTAAGTTAAAATTTGCGCGGTATGGACATCTGTAAATCGTTCTACAGTTTTCAATTCGATAACAACCGTGTTTTCTACAAGTAAATCTATGCGATAACCATTGTCTAAAATCAAGTCTTTGTAGGTTTTAGGTTGAGACACCTCTTTTTTGACCGAATAGCCTAATGCTCTCAATTCATATAAAAGACATTCTTGATAAGCGGATTCTAATAATCCCGGACCGACTGCTTTGTGAACCTCTATGGCAACTCCAATAATATTTTCTGTGATTTTATCGTAAATCATCAAGTAATATAATATTCAAAATACACAATAGTAATTCCTCCGTGCAACTCTGTGTGTCTCTGCGTAACTCTGTGTGAAAACTATACCTCTATAGGCACAGCCCTAAACTCATCCTCCTCATCCGAAGTAATCCCCAAAGCCTCATGAACATACTTAAAAGTCGATAAAATCTCAGGTTTTCCATTAACCAATGCCACATCATGTTCAAAATGGACGCTTGGTTTTCCGTCTTGGGTGACAATCGTCCAACCATCCTTAAGTTGTTTTACTTTGTGCGTTCCCATATTAATCATGGGTTCTATAGCAACAGTCATACCTTCCAAGAATTTTTTACCGCGTCCGCGTTTACCGTAGTTTGGCATTTCCGGGTCTTCGTGCATTTTTTTTCCGATACCATGCCCAACCAATTCCCGAACCACACCATAACCTCGGTCTTCGCAATATTTCTGAATTGCATAGCCCACATCACCAACACGATTGCCGTTTTTAAATTCACGAATACCTACATAAAGCGATTCCTTGGTCGTCTGAATGAGCCTTTTAGTCTCTTCATCCACTTCTCCAATTTCAAACGTATAGGCATGGTCGCCATAGTAATCGTTCATCAGTGCACCACAATCCACAGAAACAATATCACCATCTTTGAGCGGGGTATCTGTCGGAAGGCCATGAACAACAGCTTCATTAACACTACATAATAACGTGGAAGGACAATCATAAAGCCCCAAAAACCCAGGAATTGCACCTTGCTCACGGATAAAGTCTTCCGCAAGTTTATCTAGTTGTTGAGTTGTAACACCAGGCTTTATCTCCTTGGCCAACATGCCTAGGGTTTTAGACACCACCAAGGCACTTTGGCGCATTAATTCTATCTCTTCTTTGGTCTTTACAATAATCATTGCAGGTAAAATTAGACGGCAAAGATAGCTATTAATCTATAAAATGAATTTGGATTGAAGATGTTAAGTCGCTATGACTTTAGCCAACCGAAAAGGCCTCCTTTGTTCGGCTTTTTTTCTTCGGAAATAATCTCGTTGGTAATCATTTGGTAGACTTTCCCCCAGCCGATAAAACCGCCGATATTTCTATCATCTATAAAAAGGTCAGCGTGAATTTTTCGACTTTTTTTCGAATCGAATTGCTCCTCAGGAAAACTCTTATTTACGGCATAGAACTCGATACCATTATCCTTACAGAATTGAACAGCTTCTTCAAGCTTTGAACCATCTCTATAGGTCCAAAGGATGAGTCGATGCCCATCTTTTTGAAGGCGCTTCAAGGTTTCAAACGCAAAAATTTGAGGTTTTCCAATATCGGGATAAGCATCATGCACGATGGTACCATCAAAATCTATGGCTAGTATGAGTCGGTCTTGAAAATTCATATTACACCAAACTATGTTGCGTCATGGCTTTTGGTTGTTCCACACCCATCAAAGATAAAATAGTTGGAGCAATATCTCCAAGAATTCCGTTTTTGATTGTTTCTAAATCTTTGTCAATAAGAATCACAGGGACAGGATTAGTGGTATGCGCTGTGTGGGGAGACCCATCAGGATTTATCATGGTTTCGCAATTGCCATGGTCTGCAATTAATAATGTTGTATAGCCCTGGTCTAGCGCTGTGGAAATGATTTTCCCTACGCAGTCATCAACAACTTCGCAGGCTTTAATGGCTGATGACATCACTCCAGTATGGCCTACCATGTCGCCGTTGGCAAAATTAAGGCAGACAAAATCGGGCTCGCCGTTTTCTAGTTTAGGTAATAGGGCTTCAGTAAGTTCGTAAGCACTCATTTCCGGCTTTAAATCGTAGGTCGCAACTTTGGGAGAGTTCTTCAAAATGCGCGTTTCACCTTCAAAGGGTTCTTCTTGCCCTCCTGAAAAGAAAAACGTCACGTGAGGATATTTCTCGGTTTCCGCAATTCGTATTTGGGTCTTTCCTGATTTTGAAAGGACTTCACCTAGCGTTTCGGTAATATTATCTTTATTGAAAACTACTTTGATGTTTTCAAAATTCTCATCGTAATTGGTCATGGTCACATAATACAAATTCAACTTGTGCATGTTCTGTTCATGAAAATCACGTTGCGACAATGCATCCGTCAATTGACGTCCTCGGTCGGTTCTAAAATTGAAAAAAATCACCACATCGTCTTCTTCGATTTTAGCGGTTGGTTCACCTTCAGAATTTAGAAGAATCATCGGTTTTAAGAATTCATCGGTGACATTTTCTTCATATTGATTTTGAATCGAATTCAAGATATTGGTCGTTCCCTCACCTTGACCGTTTACCAGAGCATCGTAAGCCAATTTTACGCGCTCCCAACGTTTGTCGCGGTCCATAGCGTAATAACGACCAGTGAGCGTAGCGAGTTTTGCCGTGGTTGTTTCTAGGTAGTCTTCGAGTTCAGAAATAAATCCATAACCCGATTTTGGGTCGACATCACGACCGTCCGTAAAGGCATGGATATAGACATCGCTCAAGGCATTTTCCTTGCAGGCATCCAACAGCCCGAAGAGATGATTGATGTGTGAATGCACCCCGCCATCACTAACCAAGCCCAAAAGATGAACTTTTTTATTATGGTTTTTGGCATAGGTGAAGGCCTCTTTTAATACGAGTTCGTCCTTTAGTTTATCGTTTTGTACGGCAAGGTTGATTTTTGCCAAATCTTGGTAAACGATTCGTCCCGCACCTAAATTCATATGACCCACTTCACTATTGCCCATTTGTCCTTCTGGCAGTCCAACATGTAAGCCGTCCGTTCTTAGCGTGGCATGTGGGAATTTCGAATATAAACTGTCAATAAATGGCGTGTTGGCTTGGTCTACGGCAGAAACTTTAGGGTCGGGAGATAGGCCCCAACCATCTAGAATCATTAAAATGACTTTTTTGTTCATATGTTAATTCTGATGAAGCTCAAAGATAAGATTTCAAATAAAGATAGGTTGCTAACCGCTAGATTTATTGAACAAGTTTCGAAATAACTGGCTTTAACAGTTTGAAACACTTTTAGTTAAACTAATGTTATAAAGGTGTATGTGTTGTAACGCAATGAGATTGTAGGCGTCTTTTAAGTAACAATCATAACATAATCAATTAATTAAATTCTTTCATCATGAAAAAAACATCAATCATTTTAGCCTTGGCATTAGGGCTATTCACAATTAGTGTAAATGCAAACGAGATTTTAACGGAAACTTCATCTACAGAATTGGTTAGCCCAATATCTGAGGTTAGCGCTTTGTGCAAGGCTGCGGCCACGGGTGATATAGACACCGTAAAACAACTTATTGCCAATGGGAATAAGCTAGATGTAAAATCTAACGGAATGCTACCCATTCATTACGCGGCAAAGTACAATAGAGTAGAAGTAATTAAAGTATTGATCACAGCGGGGTCAGATGTTCATACCCTATGCGATAAAGGATACAGTGCTTTAAGACATGCTGAAAAAACAAATGCTAAAGATGCAGCCTTGTTTTTAAAGCGATTTAAAAAAGCATCTTAAAAAATTAGTTAGAGTTAGTTTGGAAAAGCACCTTAGACTTAGGTTTGGGGTGCTTTTCTGTATTTCGCAATGGACTCTCTAATTTTTTCAATCCTATTTTCAGGATCTGGATGTGTGCTCTGAAACTCTGGAACTCGGTTGGGGCCAGCGGCATCTTTAAGAATTTGCATGACGCCGATCATTTCTTCGGGATTATAGCCTGCTTTCATCATAAATCGGACGCCCAAGTCATCGCTCTCCAGTTCGTCGCCACGACCATTTTTAAGCAATTGACCTTGTCCGATTTGTTGCGCTACCTGCCCAAAATCTATGGCTGCAGCACCCATAGCGAGTGTTGACCAAAAGTTTGAATTTGTAATTCGCTCATTTGAATGTTTCCCCAGAACGTGCCCAATTTCATGGCCGAGAACCCCCGCCAATTGGTCTTCATTTTCCAATTTTGAAAACAAAGCATAGGTTATGAAAATCTGTCCGCCAGGTAAGGCAAAAGCATTGATTGTTTTAGGATCTGCCAATAGATGGAATTCATATTTGTACGGTGTTTGTTGCGCAATACTGTTATCAATAAGTTTATTACCAACATTATCCACTAAAGCTTGATATTGATTGTTTGGATGTAAACCACCGTGTTGCTGTGCCATTTGTGGCGCACTTTGCAGACCGATGGCAATTTCTTGCTCGGGCGATAAGGATATTGCCTGTGTACGGCCGGTATATGGATTTTCTTCCTGCTGGCTACAGCGTCTCAAAAAAGCAAATACAACAACGGCCAAACCTATAAGTAATCGGATTTTAAAACTTCCTCTTCTCATTTTATTTTTAATTAGATGATGCCAAAAGGTACAAATGCTATACTTATTTTGTTAACTCAAATCCATATTAAAGTTTACTTTATTAATTAACGAATTTTGCAATTAAGGGATAGAGAGATTATTTTTATCATTAATAATTGTTACATGGAAATTAAATTCGAAATTCTCCCTAATTCAGATTTAGGCAAGATAATCCCTTTGGTATTCAAATTGAATGAGGGCCGTGTGTCTGAAACTCTTTTAAAAGAGCGGTTCAACGAAATGAAGCATCAGAATTATGAATGTGCTGTGATTTATGATGGCGAGCAATTGATAGGTGTTTCTGGCCTGTGGTTCTGTACGCGTCATTACACGGGCAAGTCTGTAGAATTAGACCATGTTTATATTTCCGATGCTTATCGGGGTCAAGGATTGGGTAAGCGATTCATGTCTTGGATAAAGACTTATGTTGAAGAAAAAGGCTGTAAGTCCATGGAGTTAAACACCTATGTACACAACTATCCCTCACACAAATTTTACTACAATGATGGTTATGAAGCCTGGGGCTACCATTTCTTCAAAAAAATATAAGTCTACCCGTTGTACATTTTGAATACTAAAATACGATTCATCGTCACTTCGAGTGATTTTGAGGTACGAAAAATTGTATCGAGAAGTTATTTAAAGGAAAAATTCTGTTTCTCGATACAAATTTTTCTCATTTCAATCCAAAAATCCACTCGAAATGACGAATTTTCTAAAAATGCACAGCGGGTTAAGTCTATTTAATAGATGATAAGTCAGAATTTGATTCAATTTCAACAGCACGTTGGCCTTGTTTAAATAGCCTTGCTTGTAAATTCCCGCGAAGATTAATGTCTTCGCCATCAACCTCTATCCAACTGCCTTCGCGTAATCCAATAACCGGTTGTGGATTAAATTTATGAAACTCAGAAATACGCGTTTCACGGGTCTCGCCCATGTGGGTATTTCCTGAAATCGGGTCAAGATAATGCGGGTTGATATTGAACGAAAACAGTCCCATAGCTTTAAAACTTGGCGGGTAAACAATGGGCATATCATTGCTTGTGCCAATGGTGAGCCCGCAGATATTACTACCGGCGCTGGTACCTAAATACGGTGTTCCATTTAAGATACTTTGCTTTAAATCATTAATAAGATTGAGTTTATAAAGTTGGTCTAGCAACACAAATGTATTGCCACCGCCCGTAAAAATACCTTCGGCATTCATAAGTGCTTGCTTAGGGTTTTCAAAAGTGTGTAGTCCTTTGACGCGTTTTCCTATTTTGGAAAAAGATTGACTTACTTTTTCCGTGTAATCGTCGTAAGAGATACCACTTGGTCTGGCAAAAGGAATAAATATAATCTCATCAGCTTCTTTAAAGAAGGGTTTGAGCTCTTCATGCAAATACTCTAAATGACCACTTCCAAAAACGGTTGAGGTGCTGGCGGCTATGATGTTTGCCATTTCTTTTTTGCGTAAATTTAGAGATAAGTTCAGTTTAACAAAAATTTACCACCACATTGGTAAAAGCTTAAGAGGCTTCTGTCTTAAATTTACATAAACCAACAAACGCTACTATGAAAACCATCTACCTTTTTCTCTCACTATTGTCTGTCTCACTATTTTCAGGAGCTCAAGAAATCATTCGTGTGGAAATTTCTGGTAAAATTGTGGTGGATTCTGATGAGCGCGAAGGTATAACCGTTTACAACTCAAGTTCCAATAAAGGGGTAACGACTGAGGCGAATGGCACCTTCAAAATTAATGTTGCTTTGAATGATGTTGTGGAGTTTGGTGCACTTCAATTTAAAGATTTCACCGTAAGGGTTGATGAAAATGTGATGAAATCCAAACAAATGACCGTGTATTTGGTTGAGGACGTCAATAAGCTCGATGAGGTCATTGTACTTCCGTATGATTTAACGGGTAACTTGGCTACAGACCTTGAAACGGTGCGAACGTTTAACGTGGATATGGACGACATCTATACGGATGCGAAAAATACCGAATTGTACGAGTATACAGCAGATGAAAATACTAAAGTTGATAACCCCTTCACCAACAGGGAATTTAAATACGGTCTTAATATTATAAATCTAGTTGGTCTGTTTACCAAGAAAAAGAAGACGAATCCTGAATTAGAATCCGAATTGCAAACCCCAATCTCAAAGCGGTACAACGCCAAGTATATTAATGAGAATTTTAATATCCCACTGAATCAGGTTGATGCTTTTTTTGATTATTTGAAAGGTAAAGAACTCGATGAAAGACTTCTTGAAAAAAACAATGAATTGCTCCTTATCGACTATATCCGAAAGCAAAGTCAGCTATTTTTAATTGAGCGTGGCAAAAACTAAATTTCTCTTTTTTTTCTTCGGTTGTTTTGTGCTTTCATTAAATGCACAGCAAAAAATTAATGGACAGGTCATAGCATCTGAGGATGTAGACCGTATTCATGTTTTAAACAAAACGTTTTCAAAATACACTGTGACCGATGAGCGTGGATTTTTTGAAATCGAAGCCCGGCTTCAAGATACACTTTCAATTTCTGGCATAAAATACAAACCCGTTGAGGTAGTAATCACTCAAGATATTCTCAGTGGCGGTTTGCTTCAAATTCAATTAGCCGAAAACATTAATGAGTTGGATGAAGTGACGGTGGGTAAAGTCCTTTCAGGAAATTTGGAAAGTGATATTGCCAATTCGGACGCTAAGCGAGATATCGACTTTTACGATCTTGGAATCCCAGGTTACACCGGTAAGCGAAAAACCCAAGTGGAAGCCCGGTTGCATGACGCGGATCATGGCACTATGTTGACACCGACTTCGGTGAACATCAATAAACTTTTAAATGCGATTAGTGGCAGAACCAAACGCCTTAAAATGCAAGTAGCTCTGGAGTATAGGGAAAAATGTATGCAACGTTATAAATCCGAATTTTCAAAATCATTATTCGATAATGAAACTCTTGATGAAACATTACAAGACAACTATTTTAACAGCCTCACCGATGACCCCGATTTTGAAGCGCTTTGCAAACAGAATGATGACTTAAAGTCCGTAGAATTCTTGCTTAGAAAGTTAAAGGCATATAAAGCCAATCTAAATTCTGAAGAAAAGAATTAACTTGGAACACTTTTTGAAACTACCCGTTCAAACCTGTATTATGAAATCTAGAATAGTTATTCTCACCCTTATTGCCCTACCATTATTTATGGCTATGTCTGTGGCTCATAAATACTACGTCAGTGTTACTAAAATCGTCTATGCAAAGGAAGAGAAAGCTGTACAGATTACCAGCCAGATTTTTATTGATGATTTTGAAAACCTATTGCGAGAGCGCTACGATGAGACCATTACATTAGCAGGAAAAGACGAATCTAAAAATGTAGATATGTATATGCAACGCTATCTTACCGATAAACTAAAATTGGTTATCAACGGAAAGGAAGCTGATATTAACTATTTGGGTCACGAATACAAGGAAGATATTACCTATTGTTATCTCGAAGTTTTAAAGGTTGAAGGCATATCCTCAATGAAAATCACAAACGAAGTTCTATTCGATATGTTTGATGAGCAACAGAATATTGTTCGCACAGAAATCAACTCCAAAAAGAAGAGCTTTTTAATGATTCCAGAAAAAAATCAAGGTGTGTTAAACTTTGATTAAAAATCTCTCAAAGCCCTTTAAAATCGCTATTTTAGGCATCATTTTTAACAAATCATTATAATTTATGAAATTAATTAAGCAGTCCTTATGGGCTATTCTTTTTGTTTCTGCTGGCGCATTTGCTCAGGATGAAACTACTGAAGAAAAACCTCAAGGTCACACCAACAACAACAAATTCAAGCAGTTATATGATGAATTTGCAACGCCTAATATGTTCAGAACCGGATCGGGTGCTCCTGGGCCAGCTTACTACCAACAGCAGGCCGATTACAAAATGGACATTGAAATTGATGATGAAAATGCAAGACTTTACGGTAATGAAACCATTACCTACACCAATAATTCTCCAGATCCGCTAAAATATCTTTGGGTACAATTAGACCAAAATATGCGTGCTAGAGATTCCAAAACCCCATTGATTAATAGTTCAGGTAT
Source organism: Winogradskyella maritima (assembly GCF_042650215.1). Lineage (NCBI taxonomy): Bacteria > Pseudomonadati > Bacteroidota > Flavobacteriia > Flavobacteriales > Flavobacteriaceae > Winogradskyella > Winogradskyella maritima. The sequence continues at coordinate 1,278,197 of NZ_JBHSAT010000004.1, forward strand.
TGGTCCAGCAACCACGCCAAGCAGAGCGGCGAGAACGTATTTAAGTGAAGGGTTTGATGGGGGTTTTAATATCGAATCTGTCACTAATGTCAACGGCAAGCCTTTGCCACACATGATTAATAGAACGATGATGCGCGTTGAGTTGCCAAAGGTGATGAATACGGGTGATAAATTTTCTTTTAAAATCAAATGGTGGTACAATATCAATGATCACGTAAAAGATGGTGGGCGTTCAGGATACGAATATTTCCCTGAGAATGATAATAGAATCTATGTTATGGCGCAATTCTATCCACGTATGGCTGTATACAATGATGTTGAAGGATGGCAGAATTCCCAGTTCTGGGGACGTGATGAGTTTGCCTTACCATTTGGAAATTTTGACGTGAATATCACCGTGCCAGCAGACCATATCTTGGATGGTACAGGATTTTTAACCAATCGTGAAGAGTTATTCACTAAGGAAATGATGAAGCGTTTCAATCAGGCGAAAAAGTCTTATGACGAGCCAGTAATGATTGTTACTCAAGAAGAGGCTGAAAAAACAGAAAAGACAAAATCAAAAGAAAAGAGAACCTGGAAGCTTTCTGCACAGATGGTTCGTGATTTTGGTTTTGCTACATCCCGAAAGTTTTTATGGGATATGATGGCTGTTAAAGTGGGTGATAAAGATGTGATGGCTGTGTCTTTATATTCTAAAGAAGGAAACCCGTTATGGGAGCAGTGGTCTACAAAAGCGGTGGCAAGTACATTAAAATCATACTCACGTATGACTTTTGATTATCCTTACCATAAAGCCATTTCGGTTCACGCACCGATGGGTATGGAATATCCAATGATTTGTTACAATTTTGGTCGTCCGGATAAAAACGGAAATTATTCAGACCGAACTAAATTTGGGATGATTAGTGTTATTATTCATGAGGTAGGACACAATTTCTTCCCAATGATCGTCAATTCAGATGAACGCCAATGGACATGGATGGATGAAGGTTTAAACACCTTTGTTCAATATGTGGCTGAGCAAGATTTTGGCGAGTGGTACCCAACTGCGCTTTCGGAAGGGCAAACGGCATACCCATCGAGACGCGGTCCAGCTAAAAACATTGTTCGCTACATGGGAGGTAATCAAGATTTCATTGCACCAATTATGACCAAAGGTTTAAATACTTATCAATTTGGAAACAATGCCTATGGTAAACCAGCTACGGGACTTAATATCTTAAGAGAAACTATTATGGGACGTGACCTGTTCGATTATTCTTTTAGAGAATACGCTAACCGTTGGATGTTTAAGCACCCAACACCTGAAGATTTCTTTAGAACTATGGAAGATGCTTCGGCATTTGATTTAGATTGGTTCTGGAGGGGTTGGTTCTATACAACGGATTACACGGATATTGGTATAGAAGATGTTAAGAAATTTGTTGTCACTTCTAAGCCAAGTGCGGAAGGTACAAAATTAGCAGAGCGTTTTAATATGAGTACTGACGAATTAATCTACTTTGTTGAAGAAGACTCTGATGAATTTGATGCCGCTATGAAAGGTAAAGGTCTTGAAGATTTACCAACGGTGAAAGAGTATGTTATGGATAACTTCTCTGAAGCCGAGCGTAAAGAAATTAAAGCGCCTAAGTATTTTTATAGTGTTACGTTCAACAAGCCAGGTGGTTTGGTGATGCCTTTGATTGTAGAATATAGTTATGCTGACGGTACAAGCGAAAAGGTGACATATCCTGCACAGATTTGGAGACTTAATGATAAGCAAGCAAGCAAAGCTATAGCTAGCGAAAAAGAAATCGTTAAGATAACGGTTGATCCAGATTTAGAAACTGCTGATGTTGACACTACAAATAATTCTTGGCCGAGAGAGGCTCAAGAAAGTGATTTCAATAAGTTTAAAAGTGGCATGAAAAACTAGTCATCCACTATATGATATAAAGCCGACTTTTTAACGAGTCGGCTTTTTTTATTCCCTACAGTCAGCCTATATTTGCACCGTGATACACGCACTAAACATACTATTCATTGGAGGACCAGAGATTATATTCATACTGTTTATAGTCATTATGGTTTTTGGTGCGGATAAAATCCCTGAAATTGCCCGTGGCTTAGGTAAGGGTATGCGTCAATTAAAAGATGCAACCAATGACATTAAGCACGAGGTTACCAAAAGTGCCCAAGACTCTGGCGTAATGGATACCGATGTTACCAAGAACATCAATGAGGAGCTAAACAAGGTTAAGGATGATCTTGAAGACTTCACAGGTTCCGTTAGGCGAAAGCTGTAATTCACTTTTGTAGAAGCTTTGAGTTTACTAAGGTTTACATGAGGATTGGTAATAGGTGAATGTCTACGATAAATAATCTTCAGCTATTTAAGCTAATAGAAGCGGATAATTCGGGTTTGGGAATATTGAAACATTACGAGCTAGTTTGTAATACAAACATCTAGTAATTAGATAGTTGATTTTCTTGATATATGTATTTTTTTGTGGGGAAATATTTCTGAAAATGCATTTCATCGAAAAAATAGTACTTTTTGTCGTATTTCTTTAAATATTTGCTATGTTGCCGCTCCCAATTTGCCCTACATGAAATTGAACCTACTTTTAATAGCTTGCTATTTTATCCTTAATTTCACCTATGCTCAGGATGAAAGAAGTGTTATCAAAACAATAGACCTCCTCAATCAAAGTGCAAAAAAAGCATACTTAGAGGATAATATCGACCTTGCATTTGAGGCCATTACTAGAGCTATTCATCTTTCAGATTCTATTTCAGATTATTATGGCACGGCCATTTCTTATATAACTCTAGGTAATATATATGCTGAAATCGGAGATTACCATAATGCGGATAGCATGTATCAAACCGCACTGGAGTCTGCCAAATCCGTTGAGGATCCACATACCTTGTCTAAAGCCAATCTATATATTGGATTGATAGCACTAAAGCAGAATAAAAAAGCCTCTCAAATCATAAAACCTTTGGAGGAAGCAATGCGGGTTGCGCAAAGTATTCCTAAAGATGACGAAGAAGGAACACTAGAGAAAAACAGTATTATGGCTAAGGCTTTGGTTGCTCTTGCCAGTTACCATAACCAAAATGAACAATCTACTGCATCATTAGCTTTGGTATTAAAAGCCAAAAATTTGCTCAAGACCAATTTAGATTTTTATGATAGGGCACTTGTAAATTTTGAGTTTGGGAGATACCATTTTAATAACCAGAATTACTTTACGGCAATAGATAATTTCGAGATAGCACTTAGTGAACTTAAGCAGGTTGGTAAGCCTAGTTATCAAGAATTAATGTTAGAGGCGGATATAACTAAAAATTATGCCAACGCTTTAAAGAATTTAGAGCGTAAAGAAGAGGCTTACGAAAAGTTAGTGGTTGCCGAGTCCTTGGCAGCAACTGTGTTTAATGAGGAAAAATTAAGGCAAGTTAACTTGGCAAAGTCCCAATTTAATATAGAGTCTTATAAGCGTAAGGCAGATATCGCTAATCAGCAGCGCCTTTTACAAGCTGAAGTAAACGAAAAGAAGGGGAAGGCCATACTTGTAGTTGTTGTAGCTGCATGCATTTTGGCGATAACCCTTATTTTGGTAGTTCTAAGTCAGATGTCATACCGTAGAATAGCAAAACAATTATCCCTAAAAAATAAAGAATTAGAACTTGCTAAGAATCTAGCAGAAGAATCTTCTAAGCAAAAATCTTTATTTATATCCAATATTAGTCACGAGTTGAGAACACCGCTGTATGGCGTTGTAGGATTGACCAGTCTCTTATTGGAAAGTAATAATTTGGACAGGCGGGAACAAGGTTTTTTAAAATCGCTGAAATTTTCAGGTGATTATCTTTTGCATCTTATCAATGATGTCCTTCAGATGAGCAAGATTGAATCCAACAAAGTGGAATTGCAAAACACCTCTTTCAGTCCAAAGCGATTGGCTAAAAATATTTATAACTCTTTTTCTTATCAATTAGAAGGAAAGAACAATCAATTGCATTTAACCTTAGATCGAAGATTACCAAAGTATATATTGGGCGATAGTGTACGTTTATCACAAATCTTAATCAATTTGGTAGGTAATGGCTTAAAGTTTACCAATGGCGGTAATGTGTGGTTGCGCATGACGCAAGTTGGGTCTTCCGAAACAACTACAACTATACAATTTTGTATTGAAGACGACGGTCCAGGTATAGCGCCCGAAGAACAAAAGAAGATTTTTGAAACCTTTTCTCAATTAAACCGAAATTATAATAGTGAGTATCAAGGTACAGGACTAGGGCTTTCCATTACTAAAAACCTGCTGGAGATTTTCGATAGCCAGATAAATTTAGAAAGTGAGATTGGCAAAGGATCCAAATTCACTTTTAATATTAGTTTTGAAATTGATCAGGCAAAACAGGAAGCTTTAAATATTCAAACTATAAGTCAAATTATTTCAGACAAAAGCAACTCCAGAATACTGATTGCGGAAGACAACAAAATAAATCAAATTGTAACAAGAAATATTCTAGTCAAAGAAAACTACGACTGCGATTTGGTGGAAAACGGACAGCTTGCTGTAGAAGCTGTTAAAACAAAGCATTACGACCTCGTGTTAATGGATTTAAATATGCCGGTAATGGGTGGTGATGAGGCGACACAAAAGATTCGTGAGTTTAATAAGGATATACCTATCGTAGCGTTAACAGCTTCCGTTATGGAGGAAATTAAAGATAGGCTAATGACGATTGGCATGACCGATATTATCATTAAACCCTATGATAATTACGAATTTTTTCAAACTATAACAAAGCACCTTTATAAGGCACTACCTTCAGAAACGTCACGATTAAAGCTTTCGGCTAATGGTTAAGCCATCTCTAATGGGAAGTACAATAGTCTCTACTCTTGGGTCTTCTTTCAAAAGTGTATTATAATCTAAAACAGCCTTTGTGGATACGTCTTTTGGGTTCAACGTCTGAATGACTTTTCCATGCCACAACACATTGTCCGAAAGAATGATACCTCCAGTAGCTACTTTGTCAATTATTGCATGGAAATAGTTTGAATAGTTGGGCTTGTCGGCATCAATAAAAACTAAATCGAATTCATCTTCAAGTGTCGGAATAATATCTAAAGCGTTCCCCACATGCTGAATGATTTGTCTTCTGAAACCAGATTTTTCAAAATATTTATTCTGGATGGTTTCCAATTCCTCATTCACATCAATGGTGTGGATTTCGCCATCAGTTTGAAGCCCTTCAGCTAAACACAAGGTGGCGTAGCCTGTAAAAGTGCCTAATTCTAGAATGCGTTTTGGTTGTTTCAATTTTGAAATCATGCTCAACACTCGGCCTTGATATGGCCCACTCAACATTATCGGTTGAAGGATTTTTTGATAGGTTTCTCTTGTGAGCGCCTTCAACAAGTCCGGCTCTTGCTCAGAATGCGATACCACATAATCATCTAAATCTTCAGGAAGGAAATACATTATCCTAAAATTCTCTTTACCAATTTGTCTTTCTCATCTTGATTATCACCACACAACCATTGAATGACGTTGTCTTCCCAAATTGCATCCCGTTCAGTCTCGGTGATAATGTTACGTTCAATGGCTAAATCCAAAATTTTCCCAGGATAGGAGGATTGCTTTTCGCTTTCCATTTCACCTAGAGGATAAGGGTCATCTAAGCCCATTAATACTTGTTTGGAGCCTTGATTTTTTATTAATAGTTCCAAGCCACCAGTATCGTGTACAAGGGTGTCAAAGAAAATGTTCCTATGGCCTACGGCTTTTCTAGGGTGTGTTTTCCCTTCAAACAAATCGGGACGCCCATCAAAACCTTGAATACGTCGGCCTAAATTAATTTGCGCCAATTGGCCACCATGGGCAAAGCAGGTTCGCATATTTGGGAAGCGTTCTTGATAACCGTTCAAAGTCAAAAAGTGATAGGCATCAGCGCATTGTGCTAGCATCCAAATAAGGTGAAAACGCCAGCTTGTATTTTCAAGTTTAATGAATTTTTCGCCATCATACGGATGGATTTCAACAGCAAGGTTGTATTTGTTGGCGAGTTCAAAAATGGGTTCGTTCTCTTCATCAAAAATGCAACGCCAGGTACCAATGGTATCCATGTAGTGCGTCGGTAGGCATAATAATTGCATGCCCAGTTCCTCAACACAACGTTCAATTTCCCAGCAAGCACCTCTTACAAATCCAGGATGTACTACAAAACCGCAGGTAAATTTACTCGGATTGTCCTGTTGTACCTTCGCATTAAAATCATTCTGAAATCGCAAGGCCTGTTTCATTTCTTCAACCCTTAAACCGTTACCATAAAGCTGGGAAAGGTTTAAAACCACGGCATGGTCAATCTTGTTACGCGCCATCCACTCTAACTTTTCATCCAAGAAAAAACTAGAATCGGTGATTGGTCGATTCCAATCTTTCTGAAGCATGTATTTTCGGTCTTTGTCTACCCAAAAAATACCCTTGTCTTTCATGAATTGAGGAATATCCTCAGGATAGGGTAGAAGGTGAGAATGCCCATTGATTCGTAATTTGCGTTTATCTTCCATTGTCATGCTGAGCGCAGTCGAAGCACCTTTGTTTGATTAATTATCTATCTGAACTTTTTTAGGTGGTTCCATCGTTTCACCACAATTAGGACAGGTACGTTTGTGCTGGTCGCCATAATATTTATCGAAGATTTTTGGCATATCCGTTTCAATATTATCTAGTGTAAAATCCTCTTCGTACAACTTGGTGGTACAATTTTCGCAAAACCATAGGAGCGCATCCTGCACCCCTTTTTCTCTTGGGTATTCTATGACCAAGCCTACGGTATTTGCACCACGCTGGGGCGAATGTGGTACTTTGGGGGGCAATAGAAAGATATCACCCTCTTTAATATGAATGTCTTTCGGTTCTCCGTCTTCAATAACCTTAAGGACAATATCACCTTCGACCTGATAGAAAAATTCTGGTGTTTCGTTATAATGATAATCCTTTCGGCTGTTGGGGCCTCCAACAACCATGACAATGAAATCGCCATCTTTCCAAACGACTTTATTGCCAACTGGCGGTTTAAGAAGATGTCGGTTTTCTTCAATCCATGCTTTAAAATTTACGGGAGGATATAATTTACTCATTGACTCACTATTTTGTCATTCCTGCGAAGGCAGGAATCTGTTAATCACTATGTTTTTGGATTCCTGCCTTCGCAGGAATGACAAGTTACAAACTTTTTGTTCTTCCACCATCCACAGGCAGATTAATCCCATTGATATAAGATGCTCTAGCACTCGCTAAAAATGTTATGGCGTCTGCGGTTTCTTCGGGCCGAGCAAAACGTTTTGCAGGCACGGCATTTTGCATTGCTTTTGTGGCATCTTCAACGCTGGTACCAGATTTTTGAGATTTGTTCCTAATAATTTGCGATAAGCGTTCCGTGGAAGTAGCACCGGGTAAAACATTATTTACGGTGATGCCAAATTGCCCCAGCTCATTGGCCATTGTTTTACTCCAATTAGCGACTGCACCTCGTATGGTATTACTTACGCCTAGACCGTCTAGGGGTTGTTTTACGGATGTTGAAATGACGTTAATAATACGACCATAATGTTCTGATTTCATAAATGGTGCAAGCGTCTGTACCAAAACATGATTACACTTTAAGTGTTGTGTAAAAGCATTTTCAAATTCGTCTAAGACCGCATCGAATATAGGACCGCCTTTTGGGCCACCAGTATTATTTACGAGAATGTGAAAGCCATTATTTTCTTCAATAAATTTTGAAACTTTAGATTTCAATTCATCTGGATTTGAAAAATCAGCCACAATATAATTATGATTTCTGTGTGAAGGCAACTCGGCCAAAACGGCTTTGAGCTTGTCCTCGTTTCGTGCAATTAATGTGACATTGACACCTTCTTCAGCCAATGCCAATGCTGTTGCTTTTCCTATACCTTGTGTGCTTCCGCAGACTAAGGCGTTCTTGTTGTTAAGTTCTAAGTTCATTCCTATCCCTAACCCTTTCCAACGGAAAGGGAACAATTTTTTAGTTAATTTTTAATTTATCTGTTCAATCAGTTTCTTCTCTTGCCTTCTCCGCTAAAGCTAAATCGTCACGCACGTGGGAAGACGGAAAATGGGATTTAACTTTTATAACATCTGAGTCAGCATTCCTCCCCTTGGGGGAGGTTAGGTGGGGCTGTTTACACACACATTCTTCGCCTCCGTGAAAAACCGAAGCGCCTCAAATCCACCTTCTCTACCAACACCGCTGGCTTTTACGCCACCGAAGGGCGTTCTTAAATCGCGCATCATCCAGGTGTTCACCCAAACAATACCGGCTTGGATTTCTTGACTCATACGCATGGTGCGTTTAAGGTTATTCGTCCATAGAGTTGCTGACAAACCGTATTTTACTGAGTTGGCCATCTCTAGTACTTCGTCTTCTGTATTGAATGGCATTAGAGTTACCACCGGTCCAAAAATTTCTTCTTGATTTACACGGCAGTCGTTAGAATCGACTTCGATAACGGTAGGCTCTAAATAGTACCCATTTTCAAAACCTTCGACCTTTACTTCGTTTCCGCCACATAGGATGTTTTCGTTTTCGAATTTAGCGATTTCGATATATGATTTTACCTTTTCGAGGTGTGATTTTGAAACTAAAGCACCGATATCCGTCGTGTCTTCAGACGGATGTCCTACTTTTAATTGCTTTACTTTTTCGACAAAATCGGTTTTGAATTTTTCATAAATCGAAGCCTCCACAAAAATACGACTACCACACAGGCATATCTGTCCCTGATTGGCAAACGAGGAGCGAACCGTGGTTTTAAGCATATCTTCATAATCACAATCAGCAAAGATGATATTTGGGTTTTTCCCACCGAGTTCCAATGACAATTTTTTGAACATGGGCGAGGCCACTTTAGCGATGTGCGCACCCGTTGCCGTACCACCTGTAAATGAAATCGCTTTGATATTTGGATGCTCAACAATGGCTTGTCCTGTGGTAGTGCCCAATCCGTGAACAATATTTAAAACTCCTTTTGGAAGGCCTACCTCGTTACAAATTTCACCCAAAAGGTAAGCCGTCATTGGCGTAATTTCACTTGGTTTGGCGACGACACAATTTCCTGAGGCTATGGCTGGTGCAATCTTCCAGGTAAATAAATACAATGGGAGATTCCATGGCGAAATACAGCCCACAACGCCAATCGGTTGTCGTAAGGTATAATTGATGGCATTTTGGCCAACGCTCTCATGGCTTTCACTTGCAAACTGCGTAATGGCATTGCCAAAAAAACGAAAGTTACTCGCGCTTCTAGGAATATCGACAGCCTTAGACATACTTATAGGTTTGCCATTGTCTTTACTTTCGGCTTCGGCTAAACGGTCTATGTTGGCTTCGATTAATTCTGAAATTTTAATAAGAATACGACTGCGCTCATCCAACGTGGTTTTACTCCAAATGGGAAATGCAGATTTGGCGCTTTGATAGGCGTGTTCTACATCAGCCTTGGAGGAGTTGGGAATTTGTCCGTAAACCTCACCGTTAGCAGGATTATAATTATCTAGCCACGCATTAGACGTTGGATTTATGAATTCGCCGTTGATGTAGTTTTGGATGTTCATTTAAATAGGTTTATAGGCCATCACCTTAATCTCCACTACCAAATCAGGATGTGGTAATTGGTGTACGGCAACCGTAGTCCGTGCTGGTCCCGTCTCTTTGCTAAAAAACTCCGCGTAGGCTTTGTTGTAATCGGCAAAATCATTCATGTTGACTAAAAACGACGTCACATCAACCGCATCGTTTAGGGACGCACCTTCCTTGGCTAAATTACGTTCAATGTTTTTTAACACCTCCTGGGTTTGGGTATAGGCATTTAGTTTTTTGGTTCCCATCTCGTCGATGATATCTACGCCCGCGATGGTATTGTCTGGTCGGCGCGAGCTGGTGCCAGATACAAATATAAAATCGCCCACGCGCTTAGTATGTGGGTATGCGCCTCTTGGTGTAACGTCACTCATGGTAAAAAAAGCCCCTCTTAATCTCCTCTAAGGGAGAGACTCTTACTCGGGCGTAGTAAGAATACTTGATTATTGTCATTCCTGCGAAGGCAGGAATCTTTTTTTGATTTATTTAAAATTACGTCATTGCGAATCACGCCTAAGCGTGATGTGGCAATCTCATTACTTTAATATCACATTAATTAAAAAGATTACCACGTCACTACATTCCTAGTAATGACGTTTTAACTTAGTCCAGCGATTTCATCATCTTCCAAAATCGCTCTCGTTTCTTCTGTTACTTTGTCTAAAATTGTTTTTAAATTTTTAATTTCTGTCAGGTCGAGCGCAGTCGAGACCTCTCCATCCGCCAACATATTCAAGATGGCTTTGTCTTGGGCGCGTCCTTTCAACATGGCTTCGCGATAACCAATATCTTCATTAAAGGTAACCAAACTATATTTAGAAGAATAGTCATCGGGGAAGGCTTTTTCCAAGGCCATTTCGATCTTCCGTTTTTCTTGAAATATCGCTTGACCCACATGGTCTTTCATCTCATGGAAATTGTCAATCGCTAAATCGGCAATGGCATCAGTATCTGGTTTACGTCGTTTTTCGTAGGCTTTAAATATGGCTTCCCAATTATCATGACCTTCATCTAAAACAGCGTCGAATTCTACAACGTCTTCAAAGGATGCATTCATCCCCTGCCCATAAAACGGAACGATAGCGTGCGCCGAATCACCCATCAACAGGGTATTGCCTTTGTAGTGCCAAGGCGAACATTTAATGGTGCCCAATGGTGCCGTGGGATTTTCAAAGAAATCATCGACCAAATTCGGCATTATAGCCAAGGCATCTGGGAATTCTTTTTCGAAAAACTCTGTAACGATTTCAGGTGTTGTGAGATTATTGAAATTGTACTCACCTTCGCCATAACTTAAAAATAGCGTAACGGTAAAACTGCCATCTAAATTGGGAAGTGCAATTATCATAAAATCGCCTCTTGGCCAGATATGTAAGGCGTTTTTAAAGGTCTTGTAACCGCCATCTTCGGCAGGTAGAATGCTTAATTCTTTATAGCCGTGCGTCAAGTAATTCTGAGAAAAACTAAATAAGAATTTCCTGCCCAAATAATAGCTTTTTCGCAAGTTAGAACCCGCACCATCCGTCGCGATAATGACATCAGCATCTTCTATAAATTCCGATTTATCCAAATAATCTTTAAACAACGCAGTGGTGTTTTCAAAATCGACACTTTTACAGCCTTTATTGAAATGGATGTTAACATTATCATGTTTTTCAGCTTCGGTCAGTAACAATGCGTTTAAATCTTCGCGCGAAATGGAATTGATATACTCGTAATCGCGTCCGCTGTAATTGGACATAAAGGTGTTACCGTCTTTATCATGAATCATTCTCCCGTGCATAGGAATACAAAGCGCTTTCACATTGTCTTCCAAACCAACGAGCTTCATGCCTTTGTTCCCTCGGTCTGAAAATGCGAGGTTGATGGAACGCCCTGCTGAAATGTCAACTGTTCTGAGGTCTGGGCGCTTTTCATAAACGTTAACGTTGTAGCCACGTTGGCCCAAGCGCAAGGCGAGTAAGCTCCCGCAGAGGCCTGCTCCAATGATGAGAATATTCTGTGAAGCCCCATCTATACCGACGTTTCGGGATTCCCCGAAGACTTTCTCACTGTTGCTTTTGTTTTCTTTAGTGTTCATTTTTTTGCGTTAATCGTTCCTTCCCTTTGGGAAGGCTAGGATGGGCTTTAGTCTCTCAACAAACTCAAAAACATCCTCAAATGAGTTATACAACGGTACGGGCGCGCAACGAATCACATCGGGTTCTCGCCAATCCGTTATGATTCCTGCTTCAGTGAGTTTTTGGTGTAAGGCCTTGTCTGCACTTCTTACCTGAATACTCAATTGGCAACCGCGTTCTTTTGCATTGGATGGTGTTATAATTCGGATATGGTCATTATTCAATTCGTTGATAAGATATTCAAAATAGCCTGTCAATTTTCTAGATTTTTCTATGAGGTTATCCATTCCGGCCTCAGCAAAAACATCCAATGAGGCTCTAATGGCACACATGGATAAAATAGGCGGATTGCTCAACTGCCAACCTTCGGCGCCAGGTAATTGGTCAAACTCATCCCGCATCTTAAATCGGGTTTGTTTGTTGTGACTCCACCAACCAGTAAATCGGTTTAGGGTTTTATCATGGGCATGCCGTTCGTGCACAAACACACCGCTTAGACTTCCTGGGCCTGAGTTAAGGTATTTATAAGTGCACCAAATGGCAAAATCAGCTCCTGAATTATGTAAATCTAACTTCACGTTACCCGCGCCATGGGCACAATCAAACCCGACTTTACAGCCGTACGAATGCCCGAGTTCTGTGATGCGTTTTAAATCGAAAAATTGTCCAGTGTAATAATTGACACCGCCAATCATGATAAGTGCAATTTCGTCACCGTGCTGTTCCATTAAACGTTCTAACTCGTCATAATGGGTAAGGTCGGTTTCAGGATTTGGTTTCCAGAGAATTAATCCGTCTTTGTCGTCATAGCCGTGATGGCGCAATTGCGATTCCACAGCGTATTTATCTGACGGAAACGCATCTGCTTCAATCAGTATTTTATAACGTTTTTCCGTGGGTTTGTAAAACGACACCATCATCAAGTGTAGGTTGGTCGTTAGGGTATTCATAATCACGACTTCAATCGGTTTGGCACCGACGATGTCCGCCATGCTTTGGGTTAAGAATTCGTGATAATGTAACCAAGGATGCTCACCTTCGGTATGGCCTTCTACACCCAAATTGGCCCAGTCGTTCAATTCTTCTTCAATATAAGATTTGGTCAGTTTTGGTTGCAAGCCCAAGGAGTTTCCGGTAAAATAAATTAAAGGATTTCCATTGGCATCTTTGGGCAAATGGAACTGCTGTCTAAAATCCGCGAGCGGGTCATTCTTATCCTGTTCTAGGGCGTAGGCCTTGCCTAATTTGTAATCGGACAATGGTTTTTGGTTTTGGTATCTAACAAAAATACGGATTAAAAAGATGCCAGTCTAGTCGGATTGGGTCAATCGCAACTTCAAAATTTAGTATCTTTAAGAAAGTTTCAACCTATGGAAAAAGTAAAAGAATACAGTAACGGCGAAGTAACCATTATCTGGAAACCCGAACAGTGCATACATTCTGGGATTTGTGTGAAGGGTCTTCCAGAGGTTTTTCAACCTAAAGACAAACCTTGGATAAAAATTGATAATGCGACTACGCAAGCCTTGGTGAGTCAAGTTAAGGACTGCCCATCTGGTGCCCTATCGCACTATATGAATTCTGAAAAAGAACAAATGGAACAACCTGAAGATATTAAAGTAGAAATAAGAGAAAACGGCCCTTTGCTGGTCTATGGTGATTGCGAAATAAAGAACCCCGACGGGTCAACCACCACCAAAAAACGGAGCTCTGCCTTTTGTCGATGTGGTGCTTCTAGCAATAAACCATTTTGTGATGGTTCCCATGCTGATGTCGGCTTTGTAGGTTAAAAGAAAAAGCGTCTCTCCGTAGAGAAACGCTTCGATATATAGACGCCCTAAGGCGGAAAAGTGAAAGATATACGTAGAAAGTCTAAACTTAATCGCGAACCTTACACTTATACATTCAAAACGCGTGCCAATTATTTGTTCAGCGTCACGTTGATTTTATCAAAATACAGATTGAAATCGCTGTCGGGCATTTTGTGCTCCGTAGCTATCATAATCCCATTGTAATTCTTATAATTTTCAAAGGTCGTCATCATGGATGGTTCTTCGGCATTCCCTTTTCTAAAGACCCATTCGCGAATCATATAATCATCATCGTAAAAAATATCGTAAGCATCACCAGGTGTGTAACCGCCTTCACTCGGATAGGTGATGGTAATCATGTTCATTTCGGTTTTGCTGATTGGGGCCTCTTTGGTTACTGGCTCCGATAAAGTTGCGGTATTATCCCAAACCAATTGAAACGGTACCAATAACCAATATTTATCATTGATAAATGCTTGGTCTGTTTTCAGTTTGGTGCTGTCCATCGACGCTCTCGTGTAGGCAATGGTCTCATCTTCACCAAAAAACTGAACCGCATCTGGTTGTGGAGCCCATGCCCAAGCACGTCCAGGACGTTTGTTGTCACCTCCTCGGTCTACATTAAACGTAAAGTTGATGGTATTAACATGTTGCCAATTGTCATAACCATGGGCTTTGGCGATTTTTTCAGCGGTGGTTAATTCCGGTTCTGCCGGTGTTGGTTCGTCGGCGATGCGTTCGTTTTTGTCTGATTTGCACGAAGCGAAAGCTAAAAATGCGAAGAGGTATAAGAGTCTGAATGTCATTCTGAACAAATGTTTAATTTAGACACAAATTTAAGAAACGATGAGTCAGCACGAGAATTATTTTGAAGTTAATAAAGCCACATGGAATAAGAAGGTTGCCATACACGCGCAAAGTGAGATGTATGATATGAAATCTTTCAAAGCTGGAAAAACCTCATTAATGCCTTACGAATTGAAGGCGCTTGGCGATGTTAACGGTAAATCGCTGTTGCATTTACAATGCCATTTTGGTCAGGATACTATTAGCTGGAGTCGCCTCGGTGCTACCTGTACTGGAATAGATATTAGTGATTCTGCGATTGACCTAGCTCGAAGTTTAGCTAAGGAATTAAAGGCTGATGCTCAGTTTGTTTGTTGTAATGTGTTAGATACCTCCAAGCATGTGAAGGAGCAATTTGATATTGTGTTTACAAGCTACGGTACCATTGGTTGGTTGCCCGACTTAAAGCCTTGGGCACAAATGATTGCAGAGCGCTTAAAACCTGGTGGTGTGTTTTACATTGCAGAGTTCCACCCCATTTTATGGATGTTTGATTATACCGATGGGCAAGCCGTAATGCAATACCATTACAATCAGGAGGCTGTTATTTATGATGAATACAAAGGCACGTATGCGGACCAAAATTCAGATATTATCAGTAAAGAGTACGGCTGGAATCACGGTTTGGCCGATGTCGTCAATGCACTAATAGAAGCAGGGCTAACCATCGACTATCTCAACGAGCATGATGAAAGTCCGTACGATGTGTTCCCTAACTTAAAGAAAAACGAATCTGGGATGTATGTAATGGAGGAGCAGTTATTTCCTATGATTTTTGAGGTAAAAGCAATCAAGAAGACTTAATAACCATTTAAACCGGATTCTTAATGCTTCGCCTCTTCCTTCAACACCTCGGGCATCTTCGCCTGAAAACGTTTTAACCTCGGAATAGACACATTTCGAATGTAGCCGTTATTTGGGTTGCGTTTTTCGTAATCTTGATGATAGGCTTCTGCTACCCAAAACTTCTGAAACGGGTAGATTTCTGAAGCAATTTTGGCATCCAATTTTTTTGCAAGGGCGTCTTTCTTTTCTTCAATGATTTGCTTTTGCTCGTCATTTTGGTAGAAAATTATGGGACGGTATTGCGACCCTTTGTCAGGGCCTTGACCATTAATCTGCGTTGGATTTTGGGATGCATAATAGACATCTACCAAGGTGGCAAAACTTACAACTTTAGGGTCATAAATGATTTCTACGGCTTCGGCATGGCCTGTTCGTCCCGTATTACTTGCTTCGTACGTTGGATTGTCAGTATAACCTCCAGAATAACCGCTAATGGATTCTTTAACACCTTTGACGCTTTCGTAAACTGCTTCGACGCACCAAAAACAGCCACTGGCAAAATAGGCTCTTGCCAATCCATTTTCCAAAGGAACTTCTACAGGGTCGGCATCAATAACGGCTTGTTGTTTCGGGTTGATAGTTTGTGCGGTATGGTTGCAACTGAAGAGCAGGGCAACTATTAGAGTAGATAAAATCTTGTTCATAGCAATGTTTCTTTTCATAGTCGTACAAAGTTAGATAACCTTAAAGGGAATGGTTTTAAAATTTTGCTAAATGTCCAAGTTTTCATTTCGGGTGAATTCTTCAGATTGTAAAACGGTTAAGAATTTTTATTGAGAAGCTCTCAGTAGATGTGTTCTCGATAGACGCTCTTTCGTCACGCACTCGAACTGACATAAGAGCATAAAAAAAGCCCCTATCCGAAAATAGAGGCTTTCAATATATAAGTTTCAAACTTAAGACAGCTTAGCAAAAAGCTTATCCATCTTAGCTTTTTCTTCTTCAGCTAATTGCGCATCAACCAATATTCGTCCTGAATGCTCATCAGTAATGACTTTCTTTCTAGACGCAATTTCTACCTGTACTTGTGGAGGAATTGTAAAGAAAGACCCACCAGATGCACCTCTTTCAATCGGTACAACGGCTAAGCCATTCTTAACGTTAGTACGGATACGTTGGTATGCTTTTACCAAACGCTCTTCAATTTGCTTTTGGAATTCTTCAGACTTAGCAAGTAATGCTTTTTCTTCTTTTTCAGTCTCTTTCAAGATTTCATCAAGTTCACCTTTTTTGTGCTTAAGGTGTGTCTGACGGTCTTTTAACTTCTCTTTAGTTTCGCCAATCACTTCCTTCTTTTGCTCAATTTGAGCTTTAAATTCCTTGATGTGCTTTTCGGCCAATTGAATTTCCAATTCCTGAAATTCAACCTCTTTGGTCAAAGAGTTGTACTCTCTGTTATTTCTAACGTTCTTCTGTTGTTCAGAATACTTGCTGATTAAGGTTTTAGACTCCTCAATAAGGTTTTTCTTAGACTTGATTTCTTCATCAATCATATCCAAGCTTTCGTTCAGTTTTTCCAAACGTGTGGTCAGTCCCTCAACATCATCTTCTAAATCTCTAACCTCTAACGGAAGTTCTCCTCGTACATTTCTAATTTCATCCACGCGAGAGTCAATCAACTGTAAATCGTACAGTGCTCTTAATCGCTCTTCTACAGAAACTTCAGCCTTCTTTTTTGCCATAATTATAAATACTTTACCGGATTTGTATTTGTGCTTGATAAAACGACTGCAAAATTAGGAATTTTTTTCGAGAGATAGTCCACTAAAAACGTTTTTGTGTACTGCTCGCTTTCGTAATGACCAATATCCGCAACGATGATATCTTGCTCGGCTGAAAAGAAGTCGTGATACTTAAGGTCTGCCGTGATTAAAATGTCCGCGCCATTGGCTTTTGCAGATGGAATGGCAAATGCGCCAGAACCACCTAAGACAGCGACTTTATTAACGGTTTTATCACCCAATTCTGAATGTCGAACACAGCCCGATTTCATTTTCTCTTTTACAGTTTGAAGGAATTCCCGTGCCGGAACACCTGTTCCCAACTCACCAACCATACCCATCCCAATATTCTGGTTGCTGTTATCTAAAGTGATAACCTCATACGCAACTTCTTCGTACGGATGCGATTTAAATAAGGTTTGAAGAATTTTCCCTTCCAAATGTCTTGAAAAAGTGACGGTGATTTTCGTTTCGGGTTCTGTTTGAAACTGACCTTTTTCACCAATTGTTGGATTCGAATCTTCGTTGCCTTTAAAGGTGCCAAAGCCTTCGGTATTAAAACTACAGTTATCGTAATTCCCAATATTACCTGCGCCAGCATCGAATAGGGCCTGGCGAAGATTATCCGCATCTTTTGTAGGAACGTAAGTCGTCAGTTTTTTGATGCTCCCTTTTTGAGGCATTAAAATTTGCTTGTTTTTTAGCCCGAGTTGGTCGCAGATGATAGAATTGACGCCGTTGATAGCATTGTCCAATGCAGTATGAATTGCGAAAATCGCAATATCGTTTTTTATGGCTTTCGAAACCGTGCGCTCAACATAGCTTTTTCCCGTTAGGCGTTTTAAACCCTTGAAAATAATGGGGTGGAAGCTGACAATAAGATTACAGTCTTTAGCAATGGCTTCATCAACCACGGATTCCAACGTATCTAGCGTTACCAAAACACCTGTCGCTTCTGCGTTTTCATTCCCGACTAAAAGCCCAACATTGTCAAAGTCCTCTGCATAAGCCAATGGAGCTAAATCTTCAAGATGGGCGATGATGTCTTTGATGCGCATGGTCTATTGGAATTGGTTTTTTAGAGGTATAAACCTACGAAATTTTCTTTTGAATGATTTGTAAATCAATATGCGGAAACATAAAATTGCCAAGCCATCAGATATATAGTATTTTCGTTTTATGAAATGGCTACGCATCATCCTATTTCCCATCGTTCCGATTTACTTTATTGTGACTTGGGTGCGGAATCTTCTGTATGACATCGGTTGGAAATCATCTAAGGCTTATGATTTTCCTGTGATTTGCGTTGGAAATCTCAGCACGGGAGGCACGGGAAAGACGCCAATGGTCGAATATTTGGTTCGTCTACTCAGTCCTGATTATAACCTGGCAACCTTAAGCCGAGGTTACGGCCGAAAAACTAAAGGCTTTCTATTGGCAAAAGACAATGCTTCTGCTGAAAAGCTTGGGGATGAGCCGTTTCAAATTTATTTAAAATTTAAGGAGATTACCGTAGCCGTGGATGAGAAGCGTCGGCATGGTATTGAGGTTTTGAGGTCTTTGCAACCAAAACCTGAAGTCATTCTTTTAGACGACGCTTTTCAACACCGAAAAGTAAAAGCAGGACTAAACATTCTCTTAACAGCCTACGAGAAGTTATATGTCGATGACATCCCGCTACCGACCGGGAATCTACGAGAGCCTAAGTCTGGCGCCAAGCGTGCACAAATTGTAGTGGTTACTAAATGTCCAAAGCATATTTCGGAAGCCCAGAAGCTTCAGATTAAGGAGAAATTAAATTTGTTACCGACTCAGCGCTTGTTTTTTAGTCATATTACTTATGATTCAAACGTTTATAACGAAGACAAAGAATTGGAGTTGACGAGTTTGCATAAATTCACTTTAGTAACGGGGATTGCAAATGCCAAACCTTTGGTGGAGCATCTTCAAACGTTAAATCTAGAGTTTAGACATTTGGAGTTTAGCGACCATCATAACTTTACGTTTGATGAATTAAATACCTTTAGTAATGACAAGCTGATTGTCACCACGGAAAAAGATTATGTGCGTCTAAAAGATATTGGGCCTTTACAAGGAAAATTGTTCTACTTGCCTATTAAGATACAACTAGACCAAGATGCTGATTTTGATACTGTAGTTAAGCGATTTACTAAAGAGGTGTAGCTACTTTATCCTTGTCGTCGCCAGTGCCAGACAATTCATTGTATAATTTCTTTTCGAAATCTTCTTGTTTAAACGGCTTGGAGATGATATCGTCGAATCCGGCTTCGTCAAACTCATGCATCTTATCTTCCAAAGTTACCGCTGTCAATGCAAAAATGGTCAGTTCTTTATCAAAAGTTCTAATGCGTTTTGTAGCTTCCAATCCACTGATACCTGGCATGTGAATATCCATGAGAACCACGTTGTATTCGGTGTCTCGTACGCGCTCTACGGCCTCTTCGCCATTGTCTACAACATCACAGTACAGTCCCATTTTGTTGAGGATTTTCTTGGTAATCATTTGGTTGATTTTGTTATCCTCAACCACTAAGATTTTAATGTTTGTTAAGTCCAAATTCTTAATGTTTTTAGCATGTTCACTAACTTTCGGTACTACTTTTTTAGGTTCGGCATATTTCAGGGGAATTTCAAAAAGGAACGTGGTCCCTTTGCCTAATTCGCTCTTCAGCCAAATTTTACCCTTAAGGATTTCAATAAGTCCTTTTACGATGGAAAGACCTAAACCTGTGCCACCATATTTACGGTTAATTTGCACAGAGCCTTGCGAGAAGCTTTCAAACATTTGGCCTTGCTTTTCTTTGCTGATACCAATGCCATTGTCTTCAACTTCAAAACGTAGACGGTAGTTGTCACCATCTTGCTCTTCTTTAAACGCGCGCACCCAAATATCACCGTCTTTAGTGAATTTGATTGCATTACCTAGTAGGTTAATTAAGATTTGGGATAATTTTAGTTGGTCACCAAAAAAGGTCTCCGGTAAGCCCTTGCCATATTCTAAATGGACTTTAATATTGTTGTCTAAGGCTGAATTATTTAACGCCGAAATAACATTTTCCAGCTTTTTTCTTAGGTTGAATTGCTCTGGGTCTAACTCAACTTTATTGGCTTCAATTTTATTAATTTGAAGAATGTCATTAATGAAGGTCAGCAGATAATCACCAGAAAATTTCAAGGATTTTAAATGTGGAATTTGCTTTTCCTTTGGCTCCTCTTCCAACAACATATTGGTAAGTCCAGTCACAGCATAAAGTGGTGTTCTCAACTCGTGCGTCACGGTAGACAAGAAGTTGGCCTTGGTTTTTGAGGCTAACTCTGCTTTTTCTTTAGCAACAATCAATTCATCATTCTTTTTGTGAAGCATGTTGTTGGTGCGCAAACGGATGTTGTTATTCTTGTAAAGTGATAACGTTAGAAGCGATAAAATAGTAATTAAGGAGATACTCAAAATGGTTGTGATACGAGACAGGTTTTCCTCGGCATCAGCTTCATCAATTTGCTCTTTTAAATTTTTGTTTTCGGCGTTTCTGTACTTGGTTACATATTGAGCCTGTTTTTCGGGCGATAGGTTTTCGCGCTGAATATTCAATAATGAATCCGAAAGTTTTAAATGACGGTTGAGATAGACGTTAGCATCCTTAAAATTTTGTTGGGCTTCGTAAATCTGACTCATCGTTAAATAAGCATCATTTATGTTTTCCTGACTTTCAATCTGTGTAGCCAGTTGCAAGCCCTCTTCGGCCTGCTCCATGGCAATGTCAAGATTGTCTAATTTCATGGCGACCTTTGCACTTAGTATATAGGCCGTACTTAATGTTCGTTGTTGGTCGTGTTTTTTGGCAGAAATAATAACTTCTTCAAGCTTGTCTTTCGAAGCTTTAAAATTTTCTAAATGATAGTAAGAACGCGCTTCATTCAGCGTTAATTCCGAAAGATATTTATCAAGACCTTCATCATTGAATAAGCTTCTTGCGGAATTAAAGTATTCTAAAGCTGTGGTGTATTCGCCTCTGCTGTTGTGAATATAACCTTGTACATTATAAGTTAAGGCGAGATTAGGATTGTCATTAATATCTCGTTGAATCTCTGTAGCCTTAGCTAACGCACTCAGTGCCTTATCGGACTCGTCTACAAAGAAATGAAGCTTTGCTAATTTGGTGTGAATAAAGCCTACGCTTTTTCTGTCATTTATAGATATTGCAATATCCTTTGCTTTCTCCAAATTGTCTTTGGCATCGAAATAGTCACCTCGGTCACTCTGTATTTGGGCTTGGTCAATCAGCTGTTCTACTTCAAAAGCAAGTTTATCAGCGTCTTGCTGACTGCCATTTTGAGCTATGGTAAACCCAGCAAATGCGAGGAAAACTGCAAGTATGTAGTGTTTTAGTTGGGGCATTTAAGCACTATTTATCTGAACAAATATAATTATTTATTCGACAAACGTCCTTTTTTATCCGATAAATTGCAGATTAAGTCTAATATCCGAGAGGAGTAGCCTGTTTCATTATCGTACCAACCTATGATTTTCACCATGTTTCCAATTACGGAAGTCATCTGTGCATCAAATATGCAAGAATGTGGATTTCCAACGATATCAATCGAGACAATAGGGTCTTTTGTATATTGAAGGATGCCTTTTAAGTTTGAATTTGAAGCCTTTTTAAATAATGCATTGACCTCCTCAATGCTCACATCGTCTTTTTTAACATTAAAGGTAATATCCGTTAAGGAACCGTTAGCTACAGGAACACGTATACCACAACCTCCAATCGACTCTGACAATTCTGGAAAAATCTTTGTCAAGGCTTTCGCCGCTCCAGTAGTGGTAGGCACTATGCTTTGTCCCGCCGCTCTGGCACGTCTTAAGTCTCTATGGGGTTGGTCATGCAGACTTTGGTCCGTAGTATAAGAATGTATGGTTGTAATATAGGCTTGCTTTACACCAAAAGCTTGATGCATAAGGTCAATCATCGGCGCCGCATTGTTGGTGGTACATGAAGCGTTGGAAATGATTTTTTCACTACCATCCAAAATATCATCATTAACGCCTAAAACTATGGTTTTGATGCTTTCATCCATAGAAGGAACGGACAGAATGACTTGTGAAGCACCATTATCGATATGGTGTTGCAATTCTTCACGCTTTTTGAATTTACCAGTAGCTTCAATCACCACATCAACATCGTAAGGTGTCCAATCAATATTACTCGGATGGTTTTGATTTATAAGTGGTATTGAATGACCATCAACGCCAATGTGACTAGAATCGTGAGAGACTTCCTTGTCTAAGACGCCATGAATACTATCGTATTTCAATAAATGGCTTAATGTTAGTGCATCTGCCAAATCATTGATGGCAACCACTTCAACTTGTGGATGTTCTAGTGCCAAGCGCAACACACGGCGACCAATACGCCCAAATCCGTTGATACCTAAGCGAATCATTAATTGATGTGCTTTTGAGCCTTGTAGGAAGAACGCACCAAAGCACTACTTTCAACATGTCTAAAGCCAAGGTCTAGCCCAATTTCTTCGTATTCCTTAAACTGGTCTGGATTGATGAATTGTTTAACAGGAAGGTGTTTTTTACTCGGTTGTAAATATTGCCCGATAGTAACAACATCAACATCATTATCTCGTAAATCGTGAAGCGTTTCAATCACTTCCTCTCGCGTTTCCCCTAAACCTAGCATGATGCCCGATTTGGTTCGTCGCTGTCCCTGTGTTTTTAAATATTTAAGAACACCCATGCTTCGGTCGTATTTAGCTTGAATTCGTACTTCACGAGTTAGTCGTCTTACGGTTTCTATGTTATGCGAAACCACTTCTGGAGCGACTTCAACAATCCTATCGATATGTCTTTCGATACCTTGAAAATCGGGAATTAAGGTTTCTAGCGTCGTCTCGGGATTCATGCGTCTTACGGCATTTACCGTTTCGGCCCACATAATACTTCCCATATCTTTTAAATCGTCTCTATCAACACTGGTCAATACAGCGTGTTTAATGCCCATAATTTTAATGGAACGTGCCACTTTTTCGGGCTCTGCCCAATCCAATTGTTCGGGCCGTCCGGTTTTTACACCACAAAAACCACATGAGCGTGTGCAGACATTTCCTAAAATCATAAAGGTTGCCGTGCCTTCTCCCCAGCATTCACCCATGTTAGGACAACTTCCGGAAGTGCAAATAGTGTTAAGATTGTATTTGTCAACTAAGCCTCTTAATTCTATGTATTTCTTGCCCGTAGGCAATTTTACACGGAGCCATTTTGGCTTGCGTTGTGGTAGTATGTTAGACGCTGTTGCGGTATCCATTTTCTAGTCAACTTTTGTAAAGCAAAGATACGAAGTAATAAATTAAATGTCGTTAAAGAATACTCAGGTACCAGATACTGAAACCAATTAAGAATAGTATACCTGTCCAACTTAAAATATGCATGGCTTTGCTCAATTTCCATTCCGTTGGGACATTCTTGGAACGCATTAATTTATAATTGAGAATAGCATAAAAAGGCGCTGTTAGGAACGATAAGATGGTCGCTATTTTTACCAATTGACCCAACTCAGAACTGAATAGGAAGAAGATAAGAATACAACCAGCCACCAAGGCAAATAGCCATGGTTTGTAGCTTTTAATACTTTTTTGTTCTAGAAGTAAATCCGTGGTTTTGTCCATAACGCGAGGTGAACCGTCCAAGGTAGTGAGGGTAGTGCTGAACATAGTTGTAAAGGCCGCAATCCCAATGATAAGATAAGCCCAAGAGCCAAGACTACTAGTATACATACTTATCAGTTGCCCTGCAAATTGACTAGCGTTTGTGCTAAGGCTTTGGCCGGTATTGAACATAATTAAGGCACCCAAAGAGAGAAACCCAATACCCAAAATAATAGTGGCAACGTAACCGATATTAAAATCGAATAACGATGTTTTCTTTTCGAACCGCTGTGGGCCTTTGGTTTTTTCTATCGACCAAAGGGAATGCCAAACCGAAATATCTAAAGGTGCAGGCATCCATCCCATAAATGCTATTAGGAATGCCCAGCTGGCTTCTTTAGGGAAAATTTGTTGGAACGACACTGGACTTTTGGTCGTTGTTGCGGACGCTATTAGTGCGATAATGGTACTTATCGTTAATGTAATAATGATAATTTTCATTAAACCATCCAATAATTTATAACGTCCAATAAGTAGGATGGAAGCGCAAATCCCCAAAAGGATAACTGTCCATAATTGTACGCTGTCCAAACTTATGCTTCCAAGACTGATGGGGTCAAATGTGAAAAACAAGTTAGAAGCCAAACTCGCCGTTACAATGGTCACCGCCGTCTGTATGGTAAACATTGAGGCGAATGTTAACAAAAAGAAAGCGATAAGTATAGGTTTACCTAGTTTATTGTAACCATCGACTAAACTCTCGCCAGTCGCCATGGCATATCGCGGGCCAAATTGAAAAAAAGGATATTTAAAAAGATTCACCAAGAGCAAAGCCCAAAGTAGCCCGAAACCAAAATCGGCACCAGCTCTTGTCGATTGTACCAAATGGGAAACGCCGATGGCCGCTCCGGCAAATAATAGGCCTGGGCCTAGTTTTTTAAGCGTTGAAAGCATTGCTTTTTTGAATTATTCCGGCAAGAAGCTTTTTTGCCCTAAGTAGTTTAACCTTTACGTTATTGATGGGTTCATCAAGCTCAATAGAAATGTCCTTATAGCTCATTTCTTGAAAAAACCGCAACTGAATTACCTCCTGATAATGCGGTTTCAACTTTTTGATATCTCGAAGCAACTTTGCCAGATTTTGTTCCCGAATAATTTCATCCTCTTTCGTCGGCGAACCATCAGCAATACTATAGATTTCCTCGTCAACATCCTTTGTTTTACTATTGATAGATGAGTTGTGTTTTCGAACCAAATCAACGTGTATGTTCTTTGAAATGGTAATCAACCAAGTCTTAAATACGTATTCTTCTTTATAGGTGTGGATCTTATCGAAAGCCTTAGAGAAGGTTTGAATGGTAATATCCTCCGCGTCGTTTTCATTCTCCGTTCGTTTTAATTGAAAGCCATAAACATCGTTCCAATAGTTGTCCAATAAAAAATTAAAGGCCAATTGGTTGTTGTCTTTGGCAAGCGCAATCGCTTCATTTACTTCCAATACAGAGGTTTTGAGATAAGATTAGCTATAAAGATACAGAATTGTATGGCAATTAGAAAAGGTTCTAAAATAGGAGCGAATACCCAAAGTAGTTTTTCTTTCAATCGTTTGCTAGCCAAAGCCCAGGTTGTTATTTGCAATATAAATCGAAAGCCAATCAATCCCAACACAACAGGCCATAAGTATAATGTGCACACGAGTGCAATTCCCAAAACCCAAAACAAAACCTGGGACAAATAGAAGAGCCCGAGAAGACATTTATGTTTTCCCTTGTAATGTTTGGCTGTACTCACATGCCTACGCTTTTGGTAGAACCAGGATTTAAAATTGGTTTTTGGTTGAGATTCAGTAAATCCTTCTGGAGATAAGCAAATGGCAGTGTTTTTAGAGTCGGATGCTTCATTGATAAACAAATCATCATCGCCAGAACGTAGTTCCATATGATTCATAAAGCCCGAATGCTTAAAAAACAATTCCTTTCTATAGGCCAAATTACGACCAACTCCCATATAGGTCAATCCTGCTTTTGCATAGCTGAAATATTGAATGGCTGTAAGTACAGTTTCAAATCGGATTAAAGCATTGAGTAGTCCTTTCTTTTTTCGGTAGGCACCATAACCTAATACAATGGCTTTTTGGTTGGAAAAATGACTGCTCATTTCAGAAATCCAACGATGTGACCTCGGTTGGCAATCGGCATCTGTAAATAATAGAAAATCGTTTTTCGACGCTTTTATACCCAGCGTTAAAGCGTATTTTTTATTTCCCCAAAACTTATCAATAGACTTTACATTGACGCATTTAATGTTGGCGTGGCGCGCTTCAAACTGTTCAATAATCTCTAAAGTGTCGTCGAAAGAATCATCGTTTATGAGGACCAATTCAAAATTGGGATGGTCTTGTTCAAGAAGAAGGGGAATCAATTTTTTTAAATTTTCAGATTCATTCTTTGCACAGACAATGACCGAAACGGGGATGCTATGTTGCTTTCTTTCCGAAGTTTTTTCAGACGGAAAGTATATCAAATAAAAACTATAGTAAATAACTTGAAGTGCTACAACTGCAACAAAGCTGTAGAATAAAAGCGACAGTAGCGTCATAAATGCTTACGAATGCTGAGGTTCGTTACAATCCGCGAACTCGTCTGGAGTTTTGCCACAGAAGCCACAAGCTTCACCATCTTGGTTGAGCATAGGATTTTGGCTTGCACAAGTGCCAGCAAATTTTCCGTCTTTTTTTGCCCATATTTTAATGGCAATGCCCGCCACGGCGAGACCGAGAAGAACTAGGGTTATGAGTATGAGTTTCACAATAGTTTTATTAAGCGGTTTGTCGAGGCAAAGATACAGGTTTTAGTCAAGTTTATAAAACAAAATAGGCCATAGCAACTTTCGGTAAAGTGACTATGGCCCAGCTATTTAATTTAAGGGACTTTCTAATTGGTGCGCAGGGCAATTTCTGCGACTTCCTCTTTGCCTTTTGGCATAGCACTGTTTTTATTTTCAATAGTAATACTTAATGCCATGGCATCTTCCATGTATGGGATTGGACGTAATTTACGTTCTGTAGCGTCCAAAACACCCAATTCTATAATCTTGTCCTGAAACTCCGCCCACATTTGGTAATACTGCTCTTCTGGCAATTGTGGCAAAGTAATCACATCAATCATGGATGTTTTTTCAACCGGATTAATGTAAGCTACCGTTTCTAAATCCTTAGCACGGTCGTTACCTCTAAGCACATACTTTTGTGCGTCAGGGTTGTTTAATTTCATTAATTGTTCAGCCAAAGACTCCAAACGATTATTGTTCTTGTCTATATCTCCTCTTAGGTCGAAAATTTCTTCGACTACGACATCATTTTCAGATAGCAACTCCGAGTTTTCTTGCTGTAGCATGTAAGTTTTTCCTGCAAAGAACAAAGCTACAATGCTGGCCGCTATGCCGAACCAAGGCATTTTAGAGCCTCTTTTCTCTACCACAACTGAGCTTTCTTTGGTGGCATCCAAAATTCTAACTAAACTGCCATAAGGTGCATCAACAGCATTGGCTTTAGCAATAATTTCCAAGTTTGTTTGAAGCTTATCATAAGCCTCAGCAATTTCAGGATAACTATCTATAAGGTGCTCTACCTCCATAGTTTCAGCAATAGAAGTATCTCCGACAAGGTACTTTTCTAGCTTGCCAGAATTTAAAAAGATATGTAATTTTTCTTCCATACTTATTTGTTCAACGGGTCGTATACTTTTTTAAGTTCTCTTAACCCAATTTTTAATCTTGATTTTATAGTGCCCAGCGGAATTTTTAATTCGTCGCTGGCTTCTTGTTGTGTCATGCCTTCAAAAAATAAAGCGTTTAACACAATTTGATACTTTTCTTCCAATCGTCCAAGATGGTCTTTAATATCCATCACATCTTGGTTAATATTCATACTCGGCAATATATATACGTCCGATTTGTCGATTTGGACTTCTCTATGGTGCCGATTGTTGTAACTTCTCAGTTTATCAATGGCTGTGTTGCGTGCAATTCTATACAACCATGTAAATAGCTTGGCTTTTTTTGGGTCGTACTTACCTGCATTTTTCCAAACTTTTACGAAGGTTTCTTGCAAAGCATCCTCGGCAATTTCTTCTTTCTGGGTCACTTTGATGATAACACCGTAAAGACTGTTGGAATAATGCTCGTACAACAGATTAATAGCGCGTCTGTCTCCTTTGTCCAGAAGGCTAATAATCAATTTCTCTGTAGGCGTAACACTCAAATTCAGTTAGGGATTTAGGATTGAACTGTGGCGGTTTAAGCATCCTTAGTTTCAAAAATACGAATTAAGTGATGTGTTTGGATGTTTTTTAAATGATATTCACTTCCATTTGAAGCTGAATATTGAATAATCTGACCACTGTATTCTGAATTAATTTTGCCAGATTAAGAATGTCTTTTCCATCGGCACCACCATAATTGACCAAGACCAAAGCCTGATTTTCGTGAACACCGTAGTTGCCGAAAGTCTTGCCTTTAAAACCTGCTTTTTCAATCAGCCAACCTGCCGGTACTTTTATTTCTGAATCGGAAACAACATAATTCGGAATATCTGGAAATTGACGTTTTAGGTCTTCAAATAAGTTTGAAGAAATCACAGGATTTTTGAAGAAACTACCGCTGTTTCCGATGTCTTTTGGGTCGGGCAATTTGCGTTGACGAATAGCAATGACCGCTTTTGAAATATCCTGAATTGAAGGGGTTGACACATTCATAGCCAACAACTCATCTTTTATGGCGCCGTAGTCCGTTCTTAGCGTATGATTCTTTTTTGTTAATTTGAATTCTACACTTGTGATTATATATTGGCCTTTATGAGAATTTTTGAAGATGGATTCGCGATAGCCAAATTGGCAATACTCTTTTGAAAATTGCTCTTCCCGTTGGGATTTTATGTGCATAGCTGAGCAGGACTCAAAGACATCCTTAATCTCTATACCATACGCCCCAATGTTTTGCATGGGTGCTGTGCCGACATTACCAGGAATCAAAGAAAGGTTCTCAATACCGCCGTAGTTGCGTTCTAAACAGAACAAGACGAATTCATGCCAGTTTTCGCCAGCCATTACCTTGAGTATAATGTCTTCCTCAGTTTCTGACACAACTGAAATGCCTTTTAAATTAATGTGAAAAACGGGGGTTTGGATACTCTTGGTCAGTAGTAGATTGCTACCACCACCCAAGACAAATATGTCCGACTGGGCATACTGAGCTAGGGCGTCTTTCAATTGCTCAATAGACTTGATGTTTACATAGTTTTGAGCCTTGACGTCTAATCCAAAAGTATTGTATGGCTGTAGTGAAATATCGGTTTGGGTCGCCATTAGTCCTTGTAAACTTTTAAGGCTTCTTCAAGTATTTTTACGGCTTTGAGCAAACTGTCTTCATTAAGAACATAGGCAATTCTAATTTGGTTTAGACCTACTCCAGGTGTAGAATAGAATCCAGCCGCCGGAGCTACCATAACCGTTTGTCCTTCATAATCAAATGATTCTAAAAGCCATTTAGCAAAATCATCCGAATTTTTAACAGGCAATTCGGCTATACAATAAAAGGCGCCATTTGGCTTGGCTACTTTAACACCATCGATTTTTTCTAAGGCATTGATAAGGGTATTTCGTCTACTGACGTATTCTACGTTAACCTCGTCGAAATAACTTTGAGGTGTTTGCAAGGCCGCTTCACTTGCAATTTGTGCTAGAGTCGGTGGGCTTAATCTTGCTTGGGCAAACTTTAATGCTGTCGCAATCAGGGTTTTGTTTTTTGAGACTAAATACCCAATTCTGGCACCACACATGCTATAGCGTTTTGAAACGGAGTCGATGACAATCGCGTGGTCTTCCAAGCCTTCTTCTTGTAAAATGGAATAGTGCGAAATGCTGTCATAAACAAACTCGCGATAAACTTCATCGGCAATGAGGAACAAATCGTGCTTCTTTACCAAGTCCGCTAGCTTCTTAATTTCATCTTTTGAATACAAGTAAC
This sequence comes from Winogradskyella maritima, assembly GCF_042650215.1. NCBI lineage: Bacteria > Pseudomonadati > Bacteroidota > Flavobacteriia > Flavobacteriales > Flavobacteriaceae > Winogradskyella > Winogradskyella maritima. The sequence goes on from NZ_JBHSAT010000004.1 coordinate 1,307,915, forward strand.
CTGTAGGATTCCCAGGATTGCAAATAAGTATGGCCTTGGTTTTATTGGTGATTAATTTTTCAAATTCTTCAATTGGTGGTAAGGCAAAATTGTTGTCAATTTTAGAAATGACTGGGACAACATTAACGCCTGAAGCTGTTGAGAACCCATTATAGTTGGCATAGAACGGTTCGGGAATGATGATTTCATCATCTTGGTCCATAATACTTCCAAAAGCAAACAGTAATGCTTCACTACCGCCAGTGGTTACGATGATATCATTGTGTGCAACATTAATGTCATTCTTAGCGTAATAATCAGCAATTTTTATTCGGTATTCTTCGGAACCTTCAGAACGAGAGTAAGCTAAGATATCCAGCGAGTGATTTGCTACAGCATCTAAGGCTACTTGAGGAGTTTTAATATCGGGCTGACCAATATTTAAATAGAAAACCGTTTTTCCTGCCTTATGGGCTTTTTCGGCGTAAGGCACCAATTTTCTGATTGGTGATTCTGGCATAATACGGCCCTTTTCGGATATTGCTGGCATAGTGAAATATATTAAGGCGCTAATTTCTGAAAATTCTTAAAGTTTATTTAAAAAAATACCTTAAAATTAAAGGTTGGAATAAAGATTTGTACATTCCGTTTCACCTTTTAATTTATGACGGCTGGTTTAAAATATTTTGTAATATGTCTTGCAATTGCATACTGCGGTATAGCTACAGGGCAAAGCAAGTTTGTTATGAAACCGAATCAGAGCAAGAAAATTAGGTTTAAGCTTGTCAACAACCTTATTGTGGTGCCTCTAGAGCTTAATGGAGTTAAACTATCCTTTGTTTTAGACACCGGAGTGAGTAAACCCATTCTCTTTAACATTGTTAATACAGATTCTTTAAAGATTAAGCAGGTTGAGACCATTTTTTTACAGGGCTTAGGCAGTGAAGGGTCTATAGAGGCCTTGCGATCCAAGAGAAACTTGTTGAGGTTTGGCCCTGCCATTAATGTCAATCAGGATGTGTTTGTAGTATTTGACAATACCATTAATTTCACCCCACGATTGGGTGTTCCTGTACATGGTATTATTGGATACGATATTTTTAAGGATTTCGTGGTTGAGGTAAATTATGGAGGACGCTATATTCGTTTGTATAAATCTGAAAAATTTAAGTCTAAAAACGCTGACAGGTGGAGAACACTTCCTATTAATCTTTATAAACGAAAACCCTATCTAAATGCTGAAGTAAAAATAGATTCAACTTATAAATCTGTGAAGTTATTGATTGATTCTGGAGGTAGTGATGCACTATGGTTGTTTAAGAATGAAGCCTCTGGTCTTACCTACAGAGATGATATGTTTTTTGAGGATTACTTAGGTAAGGGTTTGAGCGGTCCAGTTTATGGGCAACGATCCCGTTTGAATGAATTTAAACTGGCAGATTATCAAATTAAGAATGTCAATGTTGCATTTCCTGATTCTTCTTCTTTGAATGTGGCAAGAATGTACAGAGAACGATCTGGCAGTATTGCTGGGAATTTATTAAAACGCTTCAATTTTATTTTCGACTATAGAAACAAGACTATTCAATTTAAGAAGAATAAAAATTTTAAGGCGCCATTCTATTACAACAACGCCGGAGTTGTTTTGGAACAACATGGAACGAGATTGGTGAAGCAGCAGATAGCTTCAAAGGTCATAGATTCATATGGAAATGAGCGAGAATCGGGAAACAATGCGATAGAATTATCTACGAGATACAGTTTTGTTCTCAAACCTTCTTTTGAAATTGTCGATCTACGGGATAACTCCAATGCTAAAAGGGCAGGTTTAATGCTTGGTGATGTTATAACTGAGATTAATAATAATAAAACGCATAGGATGACCCTACAACAGGTGAATAGTTATTTTTATGATAGATTGGGCAAATCCATCTCTATACGTGTAGAGCGCGATGGTCAGTCCAAACTATTCCGCTTCAAACTAGACGACGTCTTCAAAAAAAAGAGCCCTCAAATTGAAGGCTCCTCAGATTCTATTTCAAAAATGTAGATTAATTTATTGTTCTACAGTCGATTTTTCTTTTTTGTCCATTAAGCTTTTATCACCAGGATTAACAACTAAGCCTTTGATTTTTAAAGCTACTGTTGGTGTATCAGCATTTGAGATTACGGTTATGGTTTTTCTTATAGGGTTAACACGATTGGTGTCATACTTTACCTCAATCTCTCCGGTTTCACCTGGCATAATTGGCGCTTCAGGCTTCTTAGGCACCGTGCATCCACAGGTTGACTTTACACTAGAGATAATCAAAGGCGCGTCACCTGTATTTGTAAATTCAAATACGCGGACGCCATTGGCACCTTTTTCTATGGTTCCGTAATCAATTGTATCGGTTTTAAATTCAATCTTAGCCACTTTTTCTTGGGCTTGCAATCCTAAACTCACTAGACCTACAAATAAAATTGTAAATAATTTTTTCATGACTTTCATTTTAAGTTTATAATTCAAAGCTAGTTACTTTCTTGGTTTCGTCAAAATTAATCGGACGTAATGCGTTTTATTTAACAGTAAATACGTTTTAAACACAGATTATGGTCGTCATTAATTCCTAAAAAAAAGAAATATAAGTACTTTTGCCCGTTACAAAGCAAAAAGGATACCAAAGATGGAAATACCCTCTAAATATAGCGCCAAATCAGTTGAATCTAAGTGGTATGATTACTGGATGGAACACAATTATTTTCATTCAGAACCAGACGACAGAGAGCCCTACACTATAGTTATTCCACCACCAAATGTTACTGGTGTTTTGCATATGGGTCACATGCTGAATAATACCATCCAAGATGTATTAATTCGTCGGGCGCGCCTACAGGGTAAAAATGCCTGTTGGGTACCTGGTACTGACCATGCCTCTATTGCTACGGAAGCCAAAGTTGTTGCGAAATTGAAGACTCAAGGTATTGATAAGAATGATTTAACACGTGAGGAGTTCCTAAAACATGCCTGGGATTGGACGGAAGAATACGGCGGTGTTATCCTTGAACAGTTAAAGAAATTAGGCTGTTCTTGCGATTGGGATAGAACAAAATTTACGATGGATGATGACATGTCTGAAGCCGTAATAAAAGTCTTTGTAGACCTTTATAATAAAGGTCTGATTTACCGTGGTTACCGAATGGTAAACTGGGACCCCGAAGCACAAACCACCTTATCTGATGAGGAAGTGATTCACGAAGAACGCAATGACAAATTGTACTATGTTAAATATCAAATTGAAGGCGAATCTGAATTCGTGACCATTGCCACAACACGACCAGAAACCATTTTGGGCGATACTGCGGTGTGTATCAATCCTGAAGACGAACGTTTTCAGTATTTAAAAGGGAAACGTGTCATTGTACCCTTATGTAACCGAAGTATTCCGATTATTGAAGATGATTACGTAGATATTGAATTTGGAACAGGATGCCTTAAAGTAACCCCGGCACACGACATTAATGATAAAGACATTGGCGACCGTCACAACTTAGAAATTATTGATGTACTGAATCCTGACGGAACCTTAAATGCCTATGGTTTACATCACCAAGGTAAAGACCGAGTGGTTGCTAGAAAAGATGTTGCCAAAGAGCTTGATGAAATGGGCATTTTAGTAAAAACAGAAAACATCACTCACAATGTCGGAACTTCTGAGCGTACTAAGGCGGTTATAGAACCACGTCTGTCTGACCAGTGGTTTTTAAAGATGGAAGATTTGGTAAAACCAGCCATCAAAGCCGTGTTGGAAGATGAGGAAGTAAAACTATTTCCAAAGCGATTTAACAATACCTACCGCCACTGGATGGAAAATATTCGCGATTGGAATATCTCCAGACAATTAATGTGGGGACAGCAAATCCCTGCCTATTATTACGGAGATGACAAAGAAGATTTTGTGGTTGCCGAAACTAAAGAAGAAGCTTTAGAATTAGCAAATAAGAAAATATCGGTCAGTTCGAGCGGAGTCGAGAACTCATTAAAACTCGAAGACCTTCGCCAAGATAGCGATGCTTTAGACACATGGTTCTCATCATGGCTATGGCCAATGAGTGTTTTTGATGGTATTCGTAACCCCGAAAACGCAGACATTAAATACTATTACCCAACTAATGATTTGGTCACAGGGCCAGACATTCTATTCTTTTGGGTAGCACGTATGATAATTGCAGGTTATGAATATAAAGACGAACGTCCGTTTGAAAATGTATACCTCACTGGATTGGTGCGCGATAAGCAACGCCGTAAAATGTCCAAGTCGCTCGGAAATTCGCCAGATGCCTTAAAGTTAATTGATGACTACGGCGCTGATGGTGTCCGTGTAGGATTGTTGTTGAGTTCTGCCGCGGGTAATGATTTAATGTTTGATGAGGAACTTTGTAACCAAGGAAAATCCTTCGCAAATAAAATCTGGAATGCCTTCAGATTAGTCAAAGGTTGGGACGTAGCATATATTGAACAACCAGAAGCGTCTAAAATCGCTTTGGAATGGTACGAAGCCAAATTTCAAAAAGCATTGAGCGAAATTGAAGACCATTACAGTAAGTACAGATTGTCTGATGTCTTGATGACCACTTACAAATTAGTTTGGGATGATTTCTGTTCGTGGTTATTGGAGATGATTAAACCTGCCTACCAACAACCGATAGATAAAACAACCTTTGATATGGTTATCAGATTATTTGAAGATAACCTAAAAATCCTTCACCCGTTCATGCCGTTCCTAACTGAAGAAATTTGGCAATATATGGAAGAGCGTACGCCAGAAAACGCTCTGATTGTTTCAAAATATCCTGGAGTCAAGTCTTATGATGAAACGTTAATTTCAGATTTTGAAATGGTAAAAGAAGCTGTTTCAGGCATTAGAACCATCAGAAAGGAAAAGAATATCGCATTTAAGGATACTATCGATGTGTCAGTTATCAATAATGAAAAGCTAGATTCAAAATACAACTCAGTGATTTCCAAATTGGGGAATATTGCTGAATTCTCTACGGTTGAAGACGCTTTGGAAGGCGCTTTAACCTTTAGGGTAAAATCCAACGAATACTTCATTCCTATGGCAGGCGCCATTAATGTTGAAGAGGAAATCAAAAAACTTCAAGAAGAGTTGAAGTACGCTAATGGCTTTTTAAAATCGGTTCGTGGGAAGCTATCTAATGAACGATTCGTTAACAATGCGCCTGAGCAAGTTGTGGCTTCAGAACGTAAAAAAGAAGCTGATGCTTTGGCTAAGATTGAAACTATTGAAGCGAGCTTGAAGAGTTTGCAGTAGACCTACCACTCATTAATCTTATTGGAATCCAGCTTCACAAAGATGAACAACAAAATCGTAAAGCCCATTAGACTAGAACCACCATAGCTAAAAAAAGGAAGAGGAATGCCAACAGTGGGAATAAGTCCCATGACCATTCCTGTATTAATTAAGAAGTGAACGAAGAATATACTCGCCACACTATAGCCATATACGCGGCTGAATTGCGACTTTTGAATTTCTGCCAAATAGAGAATCCTAACAATAAGTATTACAAAGCAAATCACAACAAAAGCAGAACCGAGGAATCCCCATTCCTCACCAACCGTACTAAAGATATAGTCTGTATCTTGTTCGGGAACAAACTTTCCGGTGGTACGTGTACCTTCCATAAATCCTTTACCAGTTAAACCACCCGAGCTAATCGCTTTTTCAGACTCGTTGAGGTTATATAAAATGGTTTGCTTCATCTGCCGAAGCTTTTCGGGGTCTTTCTCTAAACGTAACCATAAACTAATACGGTCTTGCTGATGCGGTTTCAAAATGGAAGTATAGAAAAACCGAACGCCAACAGCAATACCAACCCCTAGAACAATAAGTGCAATTGTTCGAAGTATTGGAGGACGCCGTTTTCGCTTTCGGAATAAATAAATAAGTGCAAACAAAATCAAAATGCCTGCTGTAACCAATAAACCGAATTTTAATGCTAATATGGCTATAGTAATCAATGCCGTCAACGAAATCAGATAGACTTGCTGTATGCCTTCCCTGTAAAAAACAAAGAAGAATGCACCGTAAACTAATGTACTACCTGCATCATTCTGAAGTAAAATCAAGATAGATGGCACCACAATAATAGCCAAAGCTTTTATCTGGTCTTTGATGGACTTCATGTCTGTTTGTAAATCGCTAATGTATTTAGACACCGCTAAGGCTGTAGCGGCTTTAGCAAATTCACTAGGTTGTAAGGTCATACCCCCAATGCCATACCAAGAGGTGGCGCCATTGATGTTTTTTCCGAAGAGAAACAAACCAACTAAGGTTAACAGTGAAAATAGATAAATTATACTGGCAAATCGCTCATAAAAACGAGATTCTAAGGAAAGTATGATTATAATGAGTGTTATTGAAACACATATGAATACAGCTTGTTTACCGAAACGCTGGGACATGTCAAACCAAGATGTAATATCACCATCATGTGAGGCGGAAACAATATTGATATACCCAAATAGGACAAGTGCGAGATAAAGTATAATGGTAAGCCAATCGAACTTAAATCCTCTATGATTTTCTCTATACATGTCTAGGATTTAAACGGCTTGTCCAGTTGAAGTTTCACCTCTTCTTTATCAATAACCTGAAGTTGGGTTTCCCCATTAATTTTAAACGGTTCTCCAGATTGTGGCTTGGCGTACTCGTTTTCTAGGCTGTGGGTTAAAATCCAATCTTCCATATCCGTTCTGGTGATGTCGCCTTTAATGTATTTTTCAATCATCAAACTTGCCATTTTGCCCGCAAATCGGCTTCCCCAGTAGCCATTTTCAACAAATACGGCGATGGCGATTTTAGGATTGTCCTTTGGTGCAAAAGCAACAAAAATAGAGTGGTCGGTCAATTGGGTTTTTTTGCCCTCAATAATGGCGAAGTTTTCGGCCGTACCCGTTTTACCACAGATTTCAATGCCAGGTACTTGAAGGTATTTGGCTGTTCCTTTATTGTATACATCAAACATACCTTGAACCACAGGTTCAAAATGTTGCTTATCTATCGTGGTATAATTAGGGGTTTTAAATTTTGAAGGAATAGTATCATTTTCAATCTCTTTCACAATGTGAGGTGTATAATAAAAGCCTCTATTGCCAATCGCCGCCGCCATGTTGGCTAACTGTATAGGCGTTGCCAATACTTCACCTTGGCCAATGGCATTAGAAATTGTAAAGGTGGTGTACCAACGATTTTCGCCATAAGCTCTATCATAAGTCCGTGATGAGGGCACTTTTCCTGGTTGCCCAACGGATAAGTCATTGTTGAGGTAGTTGCCAAAGCCAAAGCTTTTAATATGGTTACTCCAGACGTCCATACCTTTTGCAGGAGAATCGTATTTATCCATAATACGTCGATAGACATTGGCAAAGTAGGCGTTGCAAGACTCATAAATCCCAAGATTCATATCAGCAGGACTGCGATGTGCGTGGCAACCCATACGTCTGTTACCGTAGCGGTAGCCCATAGAGCAACTAAATCTATCTGACGTAGTAACCACACCTTCTTGAAGAGCAACCAGTGCATTAAGGGTTTTAAATGGCGAACCTGGAGGATACATCGCCTGTAAACCTCTATCAAATAAAGGTTTGGCAATACTATCGTTAAAAAGTTTGGTGAAATTACCTGAACGTATTCTTCCCACCAAATCGTTTGGATTATAGCTTGGGCCAGATATCATAGCTAAAATCTCACCACTGCCAGGTTCGATGGCGATTATGCCACCGCGTTTGTTTCTCATTAATAATTCTCCGTATTCTTGAAGCTTTGCATCAATGGTAATGGTAATATCCTTTCCAGGTTGAGGTAACGTATCATAGATGCCTTCTTTAAAAGGCCCAATATCTTTATTGAAACGGTCTTTTTGAATAAACCTCACACCTTTAACACCGCGCAGTATTTTTTCATAAGAGTCTTCGACTCCTGCGTTACCTATTAGGTCTCCGAGTTTGTAGTAAGGTTCCTTATTTATTATTCTTTGATTAACTTCACTTATATGTCCTAAAACATTAGCACCAATTGTTGTTTGATAGGAACGAAGAGAACGTTTTTGAATATAAAAGCCCTCATATTTTCGCATTTTTTCTTGAAGTACCGCATAATCTTCTTTGGACAGTTGTGGTACAAATGGCGAAGGCAATCGCGGGGAATAGTTATGTGCCCTTTCTAGCTTAGAGGCATAATCCTCTTCGGTGATATTAAGTAAGTCGCAAAATTCTGAAAGGTCTTCAGGTTTCATATCCTTTACTTCCTTCGGAATAACCATTACGTCATAAGAGGGTTGATTGGCAACCAAAAGTTGTCCATTTCGGTCATAAACATAACCGCGTTTCGGATAGTGGTACTCTTTTCTAATGGCGTTATCTTCTAAAATACTATAGGTATTATCGCTGTAAACTTGAAGATAGAATAACCGAGCCAGAAAAATAATTCCGACTAAAATCACCGTCATAAAAAGAAGTAGTTTTCTCATTTTCGTTTACTAAATAATTGAATCAGAATAATGCACAGAATACTCGTAAATAGTCCTGAAAATAACGTCTTTTTCAATATGAGAAGTATGTGGCTTATGTTAAAAATTTCGAGCGAAAACAATATCAAATGATGCAGAAATGTCATAGCGATGATATAGGCTAGGAGGTTGCCCAAATCAGTTAGACTAAACTTTAAGTTGTTGTATTCATATAATGTTCCAAAGGCGAATTTCAGAAAGACGGGTCTAGAGTAAGCCAATGCTACTGAAGCGGCGGCGTGAACACCGCCAGAATCCAGAAACAAATCTACGGTCATGCCGAGCAGAAAACTGATAAACAGAAAGCCTAATCGATTTGTGCCTACGGGATAAATGAGAATAAATAAAATGTAGATGTAGGGATTAATATACCCCAGAAAATTGATGTTATTGCAGATAAGCACCTGCACCAAAACCAAAATGATAAACCGTAATGCGTTATTTGCAATGGCGCTAGTCATTAATTCCGTTTTCTAAGGTGTTAATTTCTTCTGCGTCTTCATTTTCAACTATATAGACATAGCCGATATTAGTCATGTCATTAAAGAGCTTTACGTTAATGGTGTATGTGTCACCACTTGGATCGAGACTAAAATCATGAATGCTCCCTATGCCAATACCAGCAGGAAAAATTGAAGAGGAACCGCCAGTTACTATGGTATCTCCGACCTTTACTGGCGCAAATTTTGAGATATCGGTAAGCTGAGTCAACTCCAATGAGTTTCCATCCCATTTTAATGAACCCATGTGATTGGTCGCTTTTATCCTAGCATTAACACGGCTTTTGGTGTTTAAGATGGAAAGTACGGTGGAATAGCCATTGCTCGTATTCTCAATAATGCCGACAATACCCTTGGAAGTTAAGACACCAAAATCTTGTTGTACGCCATCTTTTTTACCTTTATTGATGAGAAGATAGTTGTTGGTTGATGCATAATTGTTACGGTATACCTTTGCATTATAGTATTTGAAAGTTCCATTACTGATGCTGTCGGTCCAAGTGGAATCAACTTCGTTCTGAGTATTGGATAATTGCGCTCGCAATAATTGGTTTTCTTCAATAAGCGCGTTGTTTTTTTCTTTTAATCCGAAGTAATCATCAATGCCACTAAAAGTACCATAAACACCACCAGACAAGAAATTGGCAGAATTTATGAATTGACTTTTATGATAATTGTGGGATTGAATTGTTAAGCTTAATGCTATCCCAAAGAGTAATAAAAACAATAGAAATGTTTTGTTTCTAATTACAAAATTGATGATTTGTTGCATTATTTAAGCTTATTTAATCAATACGCTTTTGTATTTAGGTAAGTTTTTAAGTACAATACCAGTACCGCGAACAACCGCTCTTAACGGGTCTTCGGCAATATAAACTGGTAAGTCTGTTTTTTGAGACAGGCGTTTATCCAAACCACGTAACATAGAACCACCACCTGCTAAATAAATGCCTGTGTTATATATATCTGCTGCTAACTCAGGAGGTGTTTGCGACAAAGTTTCCATCACAGAATCCTCAATTCGTAATATGGATTTATCTAAAGCTTTTGCAATCTCTCTAAATGAAATCTGAACTTGCTTGGGTTTACCTGTCAATAAATCTCGACCTTGCACACTCATATCTTCTGGCGGTAAATCTAAATCTTCAGTTGCCGCACCGATTTGTATCTTAATTTTTTCAGCAGTACGGTCTCCAACGTAAAGGTTATGTTGCGTACGCATGTAATAGATAATATCATTGGTAAACACATCACCAGCAACTTTTACGGACTTGTCACAAACAATACCACCTAGCGCGATAACAGCTATTTCTGTAGTACCACCGCCAATATCAACAATCATGTTTCCTTTGGGTTGCATAATGTCTACTCCAATACCAATTGCTGCAGCCATGGGTTCGTGGATTAAGTAAACTTCCTTACCATTAACACGTTCACAAGATTCCTTCACCGCTCGCATTTCTACTTCGGTAATTCCAGATGGAATACAAACCACCATGCGAAGGGATGGAGTGAATAATTTTTTCTTGAGTGCAGGTATATTTTTGATGAACATATTGATCATCTGTTCAGATGCATCAAAATCAGCAATTACACCATCTTTCAACGGCCTAATTGTTTTGATGTTTTCATGGGTCTTTCCTTGCATCATGTTGGCCTCTTTACCAACGGCAATAATTTTCCCCGAAATTCGATCTCTTGCTACTATAGATGGATTGTCAACCACAACCTTATCGTTGTGGATAATAAGTGTATTTGCGGTTCCTAAGTCAATGGCTATTTCTTCCGTAAGGAAGTCAAAAAATCCCATATGCTATCAATAATTAATTTGGGTTTAGTAAAGTGATTTACGTGTGCTTGTAAATGTAACTAATTATACGAAAAGATATTGGTTATTAGATGTCCATTATCCAATTATTTTCTACAAACTTTTTAACGCCTAAAAAACGTTTAAATAACTAATTAGCTATCATCGATTTCTCGATAGAGTTAGTGCTTAAAATGACGCGTTCCCGTAAAGACCATAGCCATATTATTGTCGTTGCAATAATCAATGCTCAACTGATCTTTTATGGAACCTCCCGGTTGAATCACGGCTGTGATACCGGCATTGTCAGCAATCTCCACACAATCCGGAAAAGGAAAAAAAGCATCACTAGCCATTACAGCGCCACTGAGATCAAAATTGAAGGACTGTGCTTTGTGAATGGCTTGGTTTAAAGCATCAACACGGCTTGTTTGCCCAGTACCACTCGCACATAATTGTCTTTCTTTTACTAGAACAATGGTGTTAGATTTGGTGTGCTTACAGATTTTCGAAGCAAAAATCAAGTCATCAAGCTCGGAAGTAGATGGTGTAGTTTCCGTAGCGTTCTGTAATTCAGCAATGGTATCTGTTTTATAGTCTCTGTCTTGAACCAAAACACCGTTAAGACATGTCCTAACAGTGGTTTCAGGAAGTTTAACGTCATTTAAAATTAAAAGAATTCTGTTCTTTTTGCCTTTTAGAATTTCTAAAGCATCTACACTGAATGAAGGTGCAATCACCACCTCACAAAAAAGCTTATGGATTTCTTCGGCGGTTGCTTTATCGATTTCTGTATTGCTAATCAAGATACCACCAAAAGCAGAAACTGGGTCGCCAGCCAAGGCGTCTACATAGGCTTGATGAACCGTATCGCGCTGTGCAAAACCACAGGCGTTGTTGTGTTTTAGAATGGCAAAAGTCGGTGCTTCGTTTTTAAATTCTGAAATTAAATTTACTGCTGCATCGACATCCAATAGATTATTATAGCTTAATTCCTTACCATGAAGTTTTGTAAACATGGCATCGAAATCTCCAAAGAAAAAGCCACGTTGATGGGGATTTTCACCATAGCGTAATACTTTTCCGTTGGTTTCACTGATTTTTAAAACAGCTTCGCTATGATCAGCATTAAAGTAATTGAAAATTGCAGTGTCATAGTGAGAGGACACATTAAAAGCTTTCATTGCATAAGTTTTACGATCAGCTTCAGACGTGTCACCATTTTTTTCGTTGAGTAAATCCAAAAATGCTTCGTATTCATTAACTGAAGACACACATAAAACGTCAGCATAATTTTTAGCTGCTGCACGGATTAAAGAAATGCCACCAATATCAATTTTTTCAATAATGGATTGGTGGTCTGCACCAGAAGCAACTGTTTTTTCAAACGGATAAAGGTCAACAATGACCAAATCGATTTGAGGAATATCAAATTCTGCCAACTCTGCAACATCGCCCTCGTGATTTTGACGATTCAAAATACCACCAAAAACTTTTGGATGTAAGGTTTTTACTCGACCACCCAAAATAGAAGGGTAAGAGGTGACGTCCTCAACAGGTATCACTGAAATACCTAAATCTTTTATGCATTTTTCTGTGCCACCGGTGGAATAAATGGTGACGCCTAAATCGTTAAGTTTTTGAACGATGGGTGCTAAACCGTCCTTAGAAAATACAGAGATTAAGGCCGATTTAATTTTAATGTTGCTCATGCTGTTGTGTTGTGTTTTAGAAGGCACAAAAATACAGATTCAGTAGACAAAATAATATTTACAGAAAAGATAGTTTTGCAAATTTGTAACAATCCATTGTTGAAAACGTCCTATCGTTAATCTTATCAGAAAAATAACTATGCTAGTCTATTTACGACTGTTTAAAGAGAGTTTAAGCTTTGCAATCAATGCGCTTAGAAACAATAAATTGCGAACTTTTCTATCCCTTCTTGGGGTGACCGTTGGGATTTTTTCCATTATTGCGGTATTGGCTGCGGTGGATTCGTTAGACCGAATGATTAAAGACAGTCTTTCGGGCATAGATAAGAATACGGTTTATCTTACACATTTTAGTTTTGGGCCAACAGATGTACCACGTTGGGAACGTGAGAATTTTGAGCCCATGCAGTATGACGATTACCAATTTGTAAAACGAAACATTGCCGATGTAGAAGCTTCGGCTTATGCTATTTTTGGGTCTAATGAAATTGTGCGCTATCAAGCTGAAAGTGTAGGGCCAGTGACTATAGTTCCGGTAAGTAGTGGGATTTATTACATTGATGGCTTTAAGATTGATAAAGGCCGATTTTACACCGAAGGCGAATCAGAAAGTGGCGCGCCTGTGGTTGTATTAGGGGCATCTTTGGCAGAAAACCTGTTTCAAACCGAAAACCCGTTAGGGAAAACCGTTAGAATTTACGGTAGAAAACTAAAAGTAATCGGTGTTGTGGAAAAGCGTGGTGCGGGATTCGGAGATACGCCAGACGACCGTGCATTTGTGCCGGCTAAGTTTGTTCTCACATTTAAAAATACAGGAAAAAATGGTTTGCCTGGTGCAATACTTTTAAAACCTAAGCCAAATGCAGATATGGCGGCTTTTGAAGAAGTTCTAAAACAAAAATTTAGAGCCTACCGCGGTCTCAAACCAGATGAAATAAATGATTTTTTTGTCACTAAAATTGCAGGATTTGTGGAGTTGATTGATGGTATTATCGGCGGTATGAATGTCATCGGCTGGATTATCAGTGGTTTCTCATTACTCGTTGGTGGTTTTGGTATTGCCAATATCATGTTTGTCAGTGTTAAGGAGCGCACCAATCTTATTGGGATTCAAAAATCCTTGGGTGCTAAGAACAGGTTTATACTTTTTCAATTTTTGTTTGAAGCAACTATACTTGCCGTTATGGGTGGTTTGGTAGGGCTTTTCTTGGTCTGGCTGATGACGGTTTTTGCCAATATGGTTTCAGGCGACTTTGAGTTTGTTTTGTCATTTGGTAATATGTTTCTAGGTTTTGTCATTTCATCTTTCATTGGTTTAGTGTCAGGTGTGATTCCTGCATTGTCGGCATCCAGACTGGACCCTGTTGAGGCTATTCGTACGGGGATGTAATTCCAAGAAACTCTATAGTATTTAAGTTTTCTGTAACTTTTACTGTTTGAAATTCGTCTATCTTTAACGCATCAATCAAACTATATGTTGCTATATATCCGCATTCTTGGGGAAAGTCTGTCTTTTGCTTTAAATGCGCTTCGAAATAATAAGCTGAGGACGTTCCTGTCCCTTTTAGGTGTTACAATAGGCATCTTTTCCATTATTGCCGTTTTAGCGGCAGTGGATTCTTTAGATAAAAATATTAGGTCCCAACTAAGTGCTTTAGATAGCAATACCATGTATTTGTCTAGGATTTCTTTTGCCCCAACTAATGTTCCACGCTGGAAACGCCAGTCCTTTGATGAGGTGTCTTACAATGAGTATAAATATTTAAAGTCGTCGCTTGAAGGTGCTGAACATGTCGCTTATCAGCTCTTTGCTAGGGCAGAAAGTATACGTTATGAGTCAGAAGTGGTGAGTAACGTTAACACCGTTGTGGTGTCTCATGAGTTTGCTGATATTCAGACTTTAGAATTTTCTAAAGGACGATTTTATTCAGAATCTGAATCAAACTCTGGAAAGCCCGTCGTTGTGATTGGCGATGAGATTGCAAATTCCTTATTCGGGGAGTTTGAGCCTTTGGGTAAAAAAGTTAGAATTTACGGGCAAAAATTTACAGTAATTGGCGTAGTGAAGAAAGAAGGTTCTGGATTGTTTGGGGAAAGTAACGACGTCTCTATGTTTCTTCCCGCTAATTTTGTAAGAAACCGCTATGGTGATAATAATAAGCTCATGACACACGTGGTCATCATTAAGCCAAGGTCTGGTGCGGATATAGATGAATTAAAAGCCGATATCACTCAGATTTTAAGAACACGTCGTGGTTTAAAACCAGACGAAATAGATACCTTTTTTATCAGTGTTATTTCTGGCCTTCAAGATGCCATTGATGGCATTATCAGCACCATGAACTTTATTGGTTGGATGATTAGTTTATTCTCGCTATTGGTTGGAGGCTTCGGCATTGCCAATATTATGTTTGTCAGCGTGAAAGAACGCACCAATCTTATTGGAATCCAGAAATCCCTAGGAGCAAAAAATAAATTTATTCTGTTTCAGTTTTTGTTTGAAGCCATCATCTTAGCTTTGGTAGGAGGGATTGTAGGTTTAATCTTCGTATGGCTAGGAACCGTTGCTGTTAACGGTATCGTTGAAGACTTTGAATTTGTTTTATCAATTCAAAATATTTTGCTGGGCTCCTTTATTGCAAGCGTCATTGGCTTGATTTCTGGTGTGATTCCAGCGTTGTCAGCATCACGATTAGACCCAGTTGAAGCGATACGTACGGGGATGTAGACTTCAAAATCTTTGGATTTTGAAGTAATTTCTAAAATTCAATCTCCAAATTCCATAAGAATGTTAATTATTTTAATCTCAATGGTATATTTTTCAATTCTTAAATGACTAAAAAACTAAAAATAATTTTACTGCTGTCCTATGCTTTAATCATGCTACAAGGGCAAATTATTGGGATGCCATTAATCGCTTGGTTGGTTCTTGTCAGTTTCGATTTTGGGAATCCTGACCAAATTTTCGTATTACTTGGCGTGGTTGGATTTATACTCTTAACTACGAAATATAGTAAATTAAGAAAAGTCATATTATTGGGCTTTGTTTTGATGGCAATGCCCATTTTTAAAAGAATAACTTCAGTTCCTTTAGAGCAATTTAATTATTGGACCTTCTATATTCCATTGCTCATCTTTGTCATCTCATCTTTATTGTTACTAATATTTCAGTCAAATAAAAATGAAGATTAAAGATTAATTTTTTAAGGGCTTTATTTGAAATTTAGAGATTGAATGTTGGAATTTAAAAAAGTTCAGAAACTTTTTCACATATAAACTCCAAAAATCGCTCATCTGCCTCAGTAAATGGTTCCGCTGTATTGGAATCAATATCAATCTGTCCGATATTTTCACCGTTTACAAAAATCGGTACTACAATTTCAGCCTTAACGGTAATACTACAGGCAATATAGTTGTCTTGGGCCTTTACATCCGGCACAACAAAGTTTTGATTGCTTACGGCCACTTGTCCGCAAATGCCTTTTCCGAAAGGAATAATGGTATGGTCTGTTGGTTCGCCAACATATGGCCCGAGTTTTAGTTCGTCCTTGTCACCATTCTTAAAATAGAAGCCTACCCAATTGTAATACTCTATGTGTTCTTCGAGCAGTTCACAGACTTTTAAAAGGCGTTCGTCAACTGATAAATCTGAATTAGAAAGGATGTCTACTGTGGGTTGCTTAAGGGCGTCAAATGTCATTTTATCGTTAATTTTTGGCAAAAGTATCTAAAAAGTCCTACATTCAAATTCTGTTTCATCAAAATTTAACAGCAAACTAACACGCCTTTATCTGAAAGCACTCATTAGCAAATACAAGCTGGTTATTAAGTTTATCCTAACCTTTCTGTTGGTCTATGCGGTGCTATCGTTTAGCTATAAACTGTATCTCGATTATTCAGACGGTTCTAAATATTATCCCGATTATTTTACCAACTTGGTCGCCAAACAGAGCACAACCTTGCTCAATGCAGTAGGATATGAAACCTTGGTTGAGCCTCACCCCGACGAAGCGTCAATGATGGTTTACGTCAACCGTAAATACGTGGCACGGGTCATTGAAGGCTGTAACGGCATTAGCGTCCTTATTTTATTCATCTCGTTCGTCATCGCATTCAATGATAAGTATAAGCGCACGGCTTTGTTTCTGCTTGGTGGAAGCGTATTAATCTATTCCGTAAATCTTATACGCATTGTGTTACTTTCAATAGGATTGTTCCATTATCCATGGCGACGCGATGTGTTGCATACTGTGATTTTTCCTTTGGCTATTTATGGATTGGTCTTCGTGTTATGGATGGTCTGGGTGAATCATTTTTCAAAACAATACAAACCAAAACCAACGCCAAGTGTCTAGGCCAATCCGCTATATCGGAATCTTTATACTTATTGTGCTTTTGGCATTGATTCGTGGTTTTGAGGATGAATTATTCTATGACCCGTACTTACTTTTTTTTCAGAATGACTTTTTATATATAGATAGTCCACGCCGAGAAGTCGCCAAGCTGGTAGCATTTACCTCGTTGCGCTATGTAATGAATACTATTTTGTCACTCGGTATCATTTATTTGGCCTTTATGGACCGAGGCATGGTGAAATTTTCAGGACTGATTTATACGGTAGCTTACATCGTTTTACTGATTCTGTTCTTATATTTCGTGATAAACCCAAGGCAAGAAGACTATTATCTTTTTTTCAATATCCGCCGATTCCTCATTCAGCCGTTGATACTTATTTTCCTACTTCCGGCCTTGTATTACTACCGAATTAAACGTTAATACTCTGATAAAAAGCACATCCGATTTAACAATTTTTCTACTTTTGCAGTGTGAAGCCAACGCGTTTACATAAAATCCTTTCGTTTCAGCTTGCCATTTTGGTAGCCTTTTCAACCATGTCTTTCACGATTGAAAAGCACTTCTGTGGAGGCACACTGGTAGATACAGCGGTATTTACAAAAGCAAAAAGCTGTACTTCTGAAATGGAGACGCCAGTAAAAAAGCCATGTTGTAAAAACGAAGTAGAGCTTATTAAAAGCGTTGATGATTTAACGACAGTAACACTTGAAGATGTTTCGTTGGAACATATCCAGCTCTTTCAAGTCGTGCTTTATGGCCTTCAGATTCAGTTTGAAAGTCTTCCAAAACAGCTAATCCCACACAAGGATTATGCACCACCCAATCTCATCGCTGATATACAGCTTCTGGATGAGGTCTTTTTGATTTGATGATAAATTTGAAACGGACCACGCACTGACGTGGCAAGAATTCGCAATTTTATCATTAAATTAATCACACAATGACACATACATATAACGTAACGGGCATGACCTGTGGCGGATGCAAAGCCTCGGTTGAAAAGACGCTTTTGGCATTACCAGAGGTCGAGCAAGCCACAGTTGATTTGGACAAAGCAGAAGTAGTGCTAAAAATGAATGCACATCTGTCCCAAAATCAATTACAATCGGCTTTGCCCAATAAATATCAAATTTCCCAAAAGAAAACCAACGTCTTTAAATCGGTTAGCGCAGAAACGGCTGAAGAGAAAAGCGAATGGCGACAACTCTTTCCGTTGTTTCTAATTTTCATTTACATCACAATCGCTTCTATTTCATTAAATGTAAATCCATGGAATGCCACAGCATTTATGCTCGATTTTATGGGGTTGTTCTACATCGTTTTTAGCTTTTTCAAACTATTGGATTACAAAGGTTTCCCTGAAAGCTTCAAAATGTACGACCCATTGGCAAAGGCCATTCCGGCGTATGGTTGGGTGTATCCTTTTATTGAAGTAGCATTAGGTTTAGCCTTTTTAATGCGTTTTCAAATTAAAATAGCTTTAATAGCAACTTTAGTGGTGTTAGGTATTACAACTGTCGGCGTCACACGAGCTTTGTTGAGTAAGAACAAAATTCAATGTGCCTGTTTGGGGACTGCTTTAAAGTTGCCAATGACCAAAGCGACATTTATTGAAAACACAGTTATGATAGTCATGGCTATACTCATGCTTTTAAACTCGTCTGCCTTATGAAAAAGCTAATTATGTTATGCAGTTTGGCTTTCGGGATGTTTGCAAATGCACAAGACCAAATTAAAGGCACAATTTTAGAAGCTGTGGACGGCAAAGAATTGCCGTTGGCGGGAGCAAATGTCTATTGGTTGAATACAACGATAGGTACTATGACGGATGGCCAAGGTCAGTTTTCATTGGCCTATGATTCATCTAGAACACAGTTGATTATTAGTTATGTTGGTTTTAAAACCGATACACTTACTGTAACATCACCAAAACCAATTCGCCATGTGTTGCAATCCACACAAGATTTGGATGCTATTACGGTAACATCCCGTAAGCAAGCTACGGCGAAATCGTATCTCAAAGCCACAAATACCTTTACGGTTAGCGCGGATGAATTGTTAAAGGCCGCTTGCTGTAACCTGTCCGAAAGTTTTGAAACCAATCCATCCATCGATGTCAATTTTGCCGATGCGGTATCTGGAACAAAACAGATAAAAATGTTGGGCCTTAATTCACCTTATATTTTAATTACGACCGAAAACGTCCCTGCCATCCGAGGAGCGTCTCAAGCTTATGGTCTTAGTTTTATACCAGGCACTTGGGTAGAGAGTATTCAGATTACTAAAGGTGCGGGGAGTGTTGTTAACGGCTTTGAAAGTATAGCCGGGCAAATCAACGCCGAGTTGCAGAAACCAACGACGGATGACCGTGTTTTTGTCAATGCCTATGGCTCTGTCAACGGTAGACTAGAGTTGAACACGCATCTCAATACTCAAGTGTTCGATAAGTGGAGCACAGGATTGTATTTACATGGTAATACCCGAAATCAAAAATTTGATAATAATGACGATTCATTTTTGGATGTCCCTCTGAAAAATCAAATCAATGTCATGAACCGTTGGCAATATACCAATGGCGAAAAAGGCATCGTGAGTTTTATTAACCTACGGTATTTGAATGACAATACCCAATCGGGTCAGTTGGATTTTAATCTAGACACAGACACAGGGACAATGAACGCTTGGGGAAGCGAAATTGACACGGAACGCTTTGAAGTCACCACTAAAGTCGGCTACGTGAATCCCGAAGTGCCATGGCAAAGTTTGGGTGTGCAAACGGCATTTAGTTACCATAAGCAAAACTCTTATTTTGGATTGAATGATTACGATATCGTCCATCGCAGTTTTTATGGTAATTTGGTGTATAACAGTATCATTTCAGACTCGAGACATAAGATTAAAACAGGATTGAGTGTTACCCACGATGATTACGACGAACAAGTCAATACCACAGATTTTAAACGTATTGAAAATTCCTTCGGAGGCTTTTTTGAGTATGCTTATGATAATTTAGATAAATTGACTTTAACTGCTGGAATACGTGCCGATCAGCACAACCGTTTAGGCTTTTTCGTAACACCAAGGGTGCATGCACGCTACACGCCATGGGAAAAATCAGCTTTTAGAGCGTCGATTGGAAGAGGAAAGCGGAGCGCCAATATATTTGCTGAAAACCAGAATTTGTTTTCAAGCTCACGCCAGATTTCTATTGATGATGACGGCGGAAAGATTTACGGTCTAGACCCTGAAATCGCATGGAATTACGGCGTGTCCTATTTACAAGGTTTCAATCTTTTTGGAAGAAAAGCGGACATCACGTTAGACTTCTACCGTACCGATTTTCAGAATCAGGTCGTGGTGGATTGGGAAGATCCATTCGAGATTCAATTTTATAATTTGGAAGGCGAAAGCTATGCGAATAGTTTTCAGTTTGAATTCAATTACAACCCATTTGAACGTTTTGACATCAGAACAGCCTACAAATATTATGATGTACAGACGGATTACAAATCCGGAAGGCTTCAAAAACCATTAATTCCTAGAGAACGTATATTCGCAAATATGGCTTATGAAACGCTTGAAAAAGACAACGGAAGCCAATGGAAATTCGATGCTACGTACAATTGGTTGAGTGAACAACGCTATCCAGATACCAGTCTGAGTGCACCCGAATTCCAATTGCCAGAGTTAACACCAACCATCGGAACCTTGAACTTGCAGGTTACTAAAGTTTTTTCTCCTAAATTTGAAATATATGTCGGTGGGGAAAATGTAACCGATGTCCGTCAAGACCGACCAATATTGAGTGCAGACAATCCGTTTGGCGCAAATTTTGATAGTAATTTTGTGTATGGCCCAATATTTGGAAGTATGTATTATGCAGGGTTACGGTTTAGAGTGGAATAAAAACGATTCTTTTACTTCTGAAGTCTCGGGAGAGTGGTCCCGAATCGTCGGGAGAGAATTGAAAAAATAGAATTTAACCAGTGATAAAATGTCGCGCTTAGCACAGGCGAAGTGCTTCAATAAAAAAATAAGTTTTAACTAAAAAGAATCCTCTTTTCGCTAGAAATGAGGTAAATACTAAAAATGAAAAAACTAGCAATCATAGCAGTAATGCTAATCACAACAGTAGGTTTTGCACAAACTAAAAATGACAGGGCCATTATGGAAGTAGACGGTGTTTGTATGATGTGTAAAGCCCGAATTGAAAAGGCCGCCATTAAAACTAAAGGTGTAAAATCCGCCATTTGGAACGTGGAAACCCACGAGCTAAAATTGATTTATGATGGTAACAAAACCAATGTTGACACTATCAGCAAAAACATAGCGGCAGTTGGGCATGACACTAAAACCATTAAGGCCACTGACGAAGCTTATAATTCGGTTCATCCGTGTTGTAAGTATAGGGATGAGGAAGTGAAGAAGGATCACGATGGTAATTAAAAATTCAAAGCCACGCGAAATGCGTGGCTTTTTTGTTATTTTCAATTTAAATTAGAAACAGGAAGATTTATTAAGAGATTTTAAAAAATGAGACTCACAACGCATTGTAGTTCTTGCAAAGAGAACATTAAGATTAAATCTAGTGCTTCAACACGTGGCGACCTTCAAATGGAAAAAGGTGATGAAATTAAAGTAAATTGTCCTCAGTGTGGTAAAGTTGAAAAAAAGCATATAAATGAAATTAGAGCAGAAGCCAATAACTTTATTATTGTTGGTTCTATAATTTTATGTCTAGTAGTTACCGCTTTTCTTTGGTATTATTTTGGTGCAATCGGTCTAGTTGGCTTTGCGATTCCAATAATTGTTTGGTATCAACAAATGAATGCTACGAGGTCTTTTAATTTGTATAGAATTAGAAGGAAATGAGCTTTAAACATTTATTATTTAAAGCCTCTTAGATCTTATAGAGAATATAGGATTGTTTTATAATGTATTTCTTTTAGCTACGCGAAAAAATGCGTGGCTTTTTTCATAATTTAGGGTTCTTCAAAAAATCATGCTCAAATGAAAACTCTAAAACAATTCTTTTTACTTTCAATTCTACTCGCATTAGTGCTAACCTCTTGTGCTAAAGATGAAAAAACTGAAGCCTCAATGCTTATCTATGGCGGGACTATCTACACCCTTGATGATACTCAAGAAACTGTGGAAGCCGTTGCCGTAAAGGGTGATACCATTTTATTTGCTGGAACGTTGGCAGGAGCTGAGAAATTCAAAGGTGAATCTACGGAACTATTGGATTTACAAGGCAAAACCATGACGCCAGGCCTTATTGAAGGTCATGGGCATTTTATGGGTCTTGGTTATAATGAAATCAGTTTGGATTTGTTGGGAACGACAAGCTATCAAGCCATAATCGTTGCTGTGGAAGAACGGGTGAAAACTTCCCAACCTGGCGAATGGATTACCGGTCGTGGATGGCATCAGAGTAAGTGGGATTCGTTACCGGAAGACTTAGTCAAAGGCTTTCAGACACACTTTAAATTGAGTGAGGTCTCGCCAGATAACCCTGTTTATTTGAGTCATGCTAGTGGTCATGCAGGATTTGCAAACGCCAAAGCTATGGAGGTCGCAGGGTTGACCGGATTGTATAAAGAAGGTTTGGGCGCTTATCAGGTTGAAGGAGGTGAGATTATTTTGGATGCAGGCGGAAGACCAACTGGAATTTTTAATGAAAGAGCACAAACGGTTATTACAAAACACATTCCTGAAAAAACTGCAGAAACGGATAGACAGGCCTTCGATTTAGCAGTGAAGGCGTCACATAGAAACGGGATTACCAGTTTTCACGATGCCGGAATAGGCCGTGAAACCATAGCCTTATTTGACGCCATGCAAGCAGAAGGTAAAATGGACGTTCGGATTTATGCCATGCTAACAGGATGGGATAAGGAACTATTGAACGAATGGTATTCAAAAGGTATTCGTGTGGATCCTGAAAACAGATTTACCATTCGTTCTGTAAAATTGAATTGCGATGGTGCTTTAGGCTCGCGTGGTGCGTGGTTATTGGAGCCTTACACCGACCGACCAGACCATTTTGGTCACGAAACACTACCAATGGAATTTGTCAAAGAAACTGCCTTTAATGGTTTGCGAAATGGCTTTCAAGTTTGTGCGCATGCTATTGGAGACAGGGCTAATCGGGAAATATTAGACCGTTATGGACTTGCTATGAATGAGGTGAAAGACAAAACAGAAAATCACAGATTCCGAATAGAGCATGCACAACATCTCCATCCGGATGATATTCCTCGATTTGCAGAATTGGGTGTGATTCCTGCGATGCAAGCGGTACACATGTCGTCCGACCGTCCTTGGGCGATTGATCGACTCGGCGAAAAACGTATTAAAGAAGGCGCCTACATGTGGCAGGATTTATTAAAGAGTGGTGTGCCTATTGTTAATGGTACGGATGTTCCTGTAGAACCTATCAATCCTATTGCGAGTTTCTACGCTAGTATCAGTAGGAAGACGCTTAAAGGATTACCGGAAGGTGGCTACGAACCCGACCAAAAAATGACGAGGCCACAAGCCTTAAAATCCTATACCTTGGATGCCGCTTACGGGGCATTTGAAGAAGACATCAAAGGTTCTATAGAAGTCGGTAAATTAGCTGACTTTACGATTTACAATCAGGATTTGATGACCGTACCAGAAGATAAGGTTTTAGACACCAAAGTTGTGATGACCATTTTTGATGGAAAAATTGTTTTTAAAGCTGAAGATTAAGTAAGTATTCAGTTTTTCAACTAAGAGCAACTTAGTTAAGTGCTTCACCTAATGTTTCGAGCACGTTGTCACAACTTTTGACACCTTCTTGAGTCGCTGTTCTTTTGTCTACAAATGATTGGAGCAGAGCCCTAACGATGTTTTTCAATTTTATTTCATCCAAAAAAGGTGAATTGCCTTGATTCATTTGGTCGTAGTCCGCATTATTCACAAGGTAGTTTCCTAAATAATCTTGAATGAGACTTGTATGCCTAATATAATCGTCGGCCATCTCTTCATAATTAGAATAGTGTTGTTGAATGGCGGTTTTTAATTCAAAATCTTCAATAAGTTTCAAGTCGCCAGAATTTACAAGCGTAAGGTAGGTGGTTTTTTTAGAGTTGAAATTTTCGTACTCAACAATCTCGAAGACATTAGTTAATAAACTCATGCCTTGTTGGCTGTTGGTGTTCAGTACTGGGATGATTTGTTCGCACACCTTTATTTTTTTGTCAATGGCTTCTATGTTGTTTTCAAGTTGAAGTCTGTCCGCTTCAATATCGCTTTTCAGGTTAGTGAGGTACTGTTCTTTCAATTTTGTATTGCTCCGGCTTTCGGCACATTTATTCATGCTAAAGGCAATAGTGATACCAATGATGACAATAATAATTTCCCGTAAGGTGTATTTCCAAGAAGAAGTTTTGGCCATGTTTTATGTGCTAGAATCTAAAACTATTAAAATTTGGAATGGGAACATAAGAAAAGCCCCAGATTTTCATCTAGGGCTTAGATTTGTATTCGTCAATTGCGAAAATGTGGCAACTTGCCTGTCCGTGCTACGGACTACATCATGCCTGGCATACCGCCACCGCCCATTGGAGGCATAGCAGGAGCATCTTCTTTAATATCGACTAAAGCACATTCTGTGGTTAGAATCATACCAGCCACTGAAGCGGCATTTTCCAACGCGATACGTGTCACTTTCTTAGGGTCGATAATACCGGCAGAAAGCATGTCTACGTAAGATTCTGACTTGGCATCGTAACCAAAGTCTTTCTTACCTTCAAGTACTTTATTGATAACTACAGAACCTTCACCACCAGCATTCTCAACGATAGTACGAAGTGGAGATTCAATAGCTCTATTCACAATTTGCACACCCGTTGTTTCGTCCAAGTTTTCTGTAGTAATCTTTTCTAGAGTTTTCTTAGCGCGCACTAAAGCGACACCACCACCAGCAACGATACCTTCTTCAACAGCGGCACGCGTCGCATGAAGTGCATCATCCACACGGTCTTTCTTCTCCTTCATTTCAACTTCAGATGCTGCGCCGACATACAATACAGCAACACCACCAGCTAACTTAGCCAAGCGCTCTTGAAGTTTTTCCTTGTCATAATCGGACGTTGTTGTTTCAATCTGAGCTTTAATTTGATTAACTCTTGCTTTGATGTCAGATGCTTTTCCAGAACCATTAACAATCGTTGTGTTGTCTTTATCGATAGTTACAGTTTCAGCCGTTCCTAACATTGTAAGATCAGCGTTCTCTAATGAAAAACCTCTTTCTTCAGAAATCACAACACCACCTGTTAGAATAGCGATATCTTCTAACATCGCTTTACGACGGTCACCAAAACCAGGTGCTTTCACAGCAGCGATTTTTAATCCACCACGCAATTTGTTGACTACTAATGTCGCTAAGGCTTGTCCTTCAACATCTTCAGCGATGATTAATAACGGACGACCAGATTGTGCTACAGGCTCAAGGATTGGAAGGATTTCTTGTAGGTTAGAAATCTTCTTATCGAATAATAAGATGTATGGATTTTCTAAATCAGCAATCATTTTATCCGCATCGGTAACAAAGTATGGCGATAAGTAACCACGATCAAATTGCATCCCTTCTACAACGTCTACATAGGTATCTGTTCCTTTTGCTTCTTCGACAGTAATAACACCTTCCTTACCAACTTTTCCGAAGGCTTTTGCGATTAACTCACCGATGGTGTCGTCATTGTTTGCTGAAATAGAGGCTACTTGCTTAATCTTTTCAGACGAGTTGCCTACTTTTTTAGATTGTTTGTCAAGATCACTAACTATAGCTTCAACAGCTTTGTCGATACCACGTTTTAAATCCATTGGATTTGCACCAGCGGCAACATTCTTTAAGCCTTCTTTTACGATAGCTTGCGCTAATACAGTAGCAGTGGTTGTTCCGTCACCAGCAAGGTCGTTGGTTTTAGATGCAACTTCCTTCACCATCTGTGCACCCATATTTTCAAGTTCATTCTCTAGCTCAATCTCTTTTGCTACAGAAACACCATCTTTAGTGACTTGTGGAGCGCCGAAGGATTTGCTAATAATTACATTGCGACCTTTTGGTCCCAATGTTACTTTTACTGCGTTTGCTAAAGCATCGACACCGCGCTTAAGGCCGTCTCTTGCTTCAATATCAAATTTTATATCTTTTGCCATTGTCAAAATTTATTTTGTCATTCCTGCGAAAGCAGGAATCTTGTTAATGTTAAATCTGTTTTTTTGAAAATTTTGAATTCCAATTTTAGATGATAGCAAGAATATCACTCTCACGCATCATTAAATAATCTTTGCCTTCAAGTTTAAGCTCTGTGCCGCCATACTTTCCATAAAGTACAGTGTCACCTACTTTTACTGTTAAAGGTTCGTCTTTTTTTCCGTTGCCAATAGCAACTACATTTCCTTTTTGTGGTTTTTCTTTTGCATTATCTGGGATAATGATACCCGAAGCTGTTTTGGTCTCAGCTTCCATCGGTTCTACAAGAACACGGTCTGCTAAAGGTTTAATGTTTAAAGCCATTTGTATAATTTGTTTAAGTTAATTAATTCAATTTATGTTATCCCGATTAAGGATTAACGCTTAAGCGTTATTCAATAATTTTGCCAATAAAAGAAGACTGACAAACTTGCAGAAGGATCTGACGGATAATGCTAGATTAGTCAGTTTTGAAACACTGTCATTCTGAACTCTTTTCAGAATCTAACCGTTTATCTTGAAGATGCTGAAACAATCCCGATATTTCGGGACAGCATGACAAATAGTTGATTTAAGCGTTTAAAACAAAAAAGCCATGCTAATTGCATGGCTCTTCAAATTTATATTACAACTTTAAATTAGTTGTTTGTATCATCCGTTGTACTTGCCGGAGGCGTTACAGGAATACTAGTCGTATCTTCAGTATCCAATGCTTTAGATTCTGAAACACCACCTGCACCTTCAATCGTAAGGTTAGAGGCTAAGATTAATAAAATCAATACGGTTGCCAAAGCCCATGTACTTTTATCCAAAAAGTCTCCGGTCTTTTTTACACCACCCAATTGTTGGGTTCCACCACCACCGAAAGATGAAGATAAACCGCCACCTTTAGGATTTTGCACCATAATTACCACCACTAAAAGGAAAGCGACGATTACGATTAATACAAGAAATACTGTAAACATTATTTTTAGTCTTTATTATTAGATTTAAGCGCTTCTACTGCTTTAATTTGGTCTGCAAAGAAACCACTTTTTTCTGGATATTTCAAACTTAAAATTTTATAAGATTGAATGGCCTTGTCATAGTTTTTTTGCTCTAAATAAATACGGGCTAAAGTCTCTGTCATCACGCTTTCTTCGACCGTATCCTCATTATTTACGAGCTTTGGTTTTGGCGCATTTTCAGTAGGCTTTATTTTTGGATTCGAGGTTAAGAATCGGTCAATAAGTTCTAGTTTGGTGTCTAAGGGAGCTGAGGGTTGAGCATCGGACGTTCGGTCTATGGGTTTAAACGTAGTCAGTTTTAACCATTCTGAAAAACTATGTGTTTCAGATTTATCAAAGCTTAAAGGTTTACCTATGGAGAGCAGGTCTTCGGGAGAAGCGGTAATTTCAGTTTTTGGTTTTGAAGTTGATGCAATGGTTTGGAGCGTTTTTGATTTTTCTTCAAACAAATTAGGGTCAAGCACCCCTTTGGTATCTTGAATCTGCTGCTTTAAAGCATCGTCAATCTTTACGCTTTTATCAACTGAAATGTCATCAACTTCATTGACCAAAATGTTCTTCAGATATTCTGAATTCTGTTTTATGGATTCCGAAATCGCATTTTGATTGAATACTTCCGACGTGATATAATCAAATAAAACACTACGGTCCGTTGTGTGTGCGGCAGTTACTTTTAAGGCATTATTATACTTGTAACTTTCCTTTTTTTTAAGACCTTTTAGATATAAAGCGCGTGCACTTTGAAAATAAGGGTGCTCGTCCACCAAGGCTTTGAGTTGCTCGGTTTGTTGAGCCGTTATGGCTTGAGGATGCTGTAAAACGTATGTAAATTCGCTTTGCTGCATAAGACTACCAATCTGCGAGTGAGGCGTTTAAAATATCTTGTGTAATCCGTTCAAACAATTCTTCCCATGCCGTATCACGTTGTGAGCCTATAAGCTGTGCTTGTGCAGGGTAATCGTAAAAGAATGAAAAACGCTTTTCAAAATTTTTCTCCTCGTCCAAGTTGTCAATATATCTTACGTTGACGCCCATGGTCACTCGGTTTTGGGCGGCTCGATTATCGGATGTTGCAGTGGTAGGAGAGATGCGGTATTCCACAATTTCGCCCTCGTAAATAATATCAGCGTTGGAGGTAGAAAGTTCCAAGCTAGTTTGGTCTTGAATGATATCCTGAAGCGCATTAGTGAATTCTATATCCAGCCCAGGCTCAATAAGGTCAGCATTATTCTGAAAGAAATTCACCTGAAACGAATTGGCGTTGGTACTAATTCCCGTAAACGAATAAGCACCACAACCCAAAAGCGTGAGCGATAGAATAAAAACGAAGCTATATTTAAAGTGTTTCATTAGACTAAATATACGGTCAATTATCAACGTATAATTATAAATCGTATTGTTTTATTTTCCGATAAAGTGTTCTTTCGCTGATGCCCAATTCGGCGGCGGCCAATTTACGTTTACCGTTATGGCGCTCTAAGGATTTTTTAATCAGTTCTAGTTCTTTATCATGAAGCGAGAGCGTTTCCTCTTCTTCAATTTCCTCAGCGAAATGATATTTATCTTGTTGCTCAATAATTGGTTCCTGAATTTGGGGTTCTTGCGCATTGGAAGGAATCGCCAAGACTTCTAAATCCTGAATAGCTTCTTCGTAATCTGAAGCATTGTCATTGCCGTAAATTTTTTCAATCAAACCTTCATTTTCCTTCTGAACGTCAGAACTAGAACCATTCTTCATTAACTCTAATGTCAATTTTTTGAGGTCGTTGAGGTCGGCCTTCATATCAAAAAGCACTTTATAAAGTATCTCACGTTCGTTGCTAAAATCACTTTCAGATTTTGAAGAATTATTAATTACGGCCGGAAGATGATTTCCTGAATTTGGTAAATACGATTGCAGAGCAAACGCATTGATGGTTCGGTTATGCTCCAAAACGGAAACCTGTTCAGCGACATTTCTCAACTGTCGGATATTACCATTCCAGCGGTATTTTAAA
Organism: Winogradskyella maritima; assembly: GCF_042650215.1. Classification (NCBI taxonomy): domain Bacteria; kingdom Pseudomonadati; phylum Bacteroidota; class Flavobacteriia; order Flavobacteriales; family Flavobacteriaceae; genus Winogradskyella; species Winogradskyella maritima. Next base: position 1,337,073 of record NZ_JBHSAT010000004.1, read on the forward strand.
AGCGAATCAACAGCGTCCTCTGTTAGCTTCACCGTTGGCATTTTATATTTTGAAGCGAAATCACTAGCAAATTTTCGAAACAACAAGTGAATGTCTTCTTTGCGCTCCCGTAAGGCTGGTAGATGAATTTCAATAGTGCTCAACCGGTAATACAAGTCTTCACGAAACTTCTCCTTTTTAATGGCTTCGAACATATTTACATTCGTAGCGGCCACTATCCGTACATCGGTTTTTTGAACCTTACTCGAACCTACTTTGATGAATTCTCCATTTTCCAGCACACGTAGCAAACGTACTTGTGTGGTTAGTGGCAATTCTCCGACTTCATCTAAAAATATGGTACCACCATCGGCGACTTCAAAATAACCAGAACGGGTTTGTGTAGCTCCTGTAAAAGCACCTTTTTCGTGTCCAAAAAGTTCACTATCAATCGTGCCTTCTGGAATGGCACCACAGTTTACCGCGATGTATTTGCCGTGTTTTCTGTGGGATAATTGGTGGATGATTTTAGGAATACTTTCCTTACCCACTCCGCTTTCACCCGTCACCAATATGGAAATATCGGTTGGTGCCACTTGTATGGCTTTTTCTATCGCACGGTTGAGTTTTGGGTCATTCCCAATAATCCCGAAACGTTGTTTTATGGCTTGTATTGATTCCATAGCCCCTCAATCCCCAAAGGGGAAGTTTACTATTGCTAAATTTATATAACTATTTCTTTTCATAAAGCTTTAAAGCCTCCCTTTAGGGGAGGTTGGTAGGGCTATATCCTACAGCCTCACCAATAAGGGTTGCGGTGGTACAATCATTAATCTTTACCATCACAAAGTCGCCTACTTTGTAATTCTCCTTTGGAAAAACAGCAACGGTGTTTTGTGAGTTTCTTCCCGACCAATGCTGGTCTGATTTTTTTGATTCTTTCTCAATCAGTATTTCAACAGTTTTACCAACCTGTTGTTTAGTTCTATAGTGACTGTGCTGTTGTTGCAAGTCAATGATTTCGGACAAGCGTCTTTTCTTTACATCCATCGGCACATCATCTTCCATTTTACGGCCAGCAAGAGTTCCTGGGCGCTCGGAATAGGCGAACATAAAGCCAAAATCATACTTTACGTAGTCCATTAGGCTTAAAGTGTCTTGGTGGTCTTCCTCCGTTTCCGTTGGAAAACCTACGATCATATCTTGGCTAATGGCGCAATCTGGAATACGTTTTTTGATATTATCAATGAGCGCAAAATATTCCTCACGTGTGTGAAGACGATTCATTTCTTTTAAAATACGGTCGCTACCACTTTGTACAGGTAGGTGAATGTAGTTGCAGACATTATCATATTTCGCCATAACATCGATAACGTCCATCGTCATATCCTGCGGATTACTTGTTGCGAATCTAAAGCGCATTTTTGGCTGAGCTTTAGCACATAGTTCCATAAGGTTTGCAAAATTGACTGCCGTTGCCTTTTGCATGTCCGTAGCCTTTTCAAAATCTTTCTTTAAGCCACCGCCATACCATAAATAACTATCCACATTCTGGCCTAATAAAGTGACTTCCTTGTAGCCTTTGGATGCTAAGTCATTGACTTCTTCAATTATGGATTGTGGGTCACGGCTACGCTCACGACCTCGAGTAAAGGGCACTACGCAAAACGTACACATGTTATCACATCCTCGGGTGATGGATACAAAAGCAGTAACGCCATTGGTATTCAATCGTACGGGCGAAATATCAGCGTAAGTCTCTTCTTTAGAAAGAATAACGTTTACAGCATTTCTCCCTTCATCTACTTCGCTAATGAGATTGGGTAAGTCTTTGTAGGCATCTGGCCCGACCACGAGGTCAACCATTTTTTCCTCTTCTAAAAACTTACTTTTTAAACGCTCTGCCATACAGCCTAAAACGCCAATCTTCATTTTTGGATTGACCTTTTTAACCGCATTGTATTTTTCGAGACGCTTTCTAACAGTCTGTTCTGCTTTGTCTCTAATTGAACAGGTGTTTACAAGAACCAAGTCCGCATCTTCAAGATTCTGTGTGGTATTAAAACCTTCCTTAGATAAAATGGAAGCGACAATTTCACTATCGCTAAAATTCATTTGGCACCCATAACTTTCAATAAAAAGTTTGCGTGAATTGCCTTCTTTCTGCTCTAAAATGAGGCTTTCGCCCTGTTTATTTTCGTCTATAATTTTTTCCATCGTGTACCGCAATACTGCGTTTCAATAAGTGTGCAAAGATAGGATTTATTTCAGTTTATGACAAAATGGCATAATTCTATTTTTATAAAAATCGAGCTTTAATATTTCCCGTAATTAAAGCCTTCGAACATTTAATATTAGGATTGTCATTTTTTTTTCTCCTACCTTTGTGGCCTTAAAATAGGATACATGTCGAAGAATTTAGTCATCGTGGAGTCGCCTGCAAAGGCCAAAACCATAGAAAAATTTTTAGGAAAGGATTATAAAGTGGCCTCAAGCTTTGGGCACATTTCAGACTTGCCTTCCAAAGAATTAGGTGTTGATGTGGAGGGCGATTTCGAACCCAAATATCAAGTCTCCAAGGACAAAAAAGATGTCGTTAAAAAATTAAAGGAACTTGCCAAGAAAGCCGACATGGTTTGGTTAGCAAGTGATGAGGACCGTGAGGGAGAGGCCATTGCGTGGCATTTAGCCGAGACCTTAAACCTAGATAAAGATAAGACCAAGCGTATCGTTTTTCATGAGATTACAAAGTCGGCGATTAATAAGGCGATTGAGAATCCGAGACAAATAGATTATAATTTGGTGGACGCGCAACAAGCACGTCGCGTATTGGATAGGATAGTAGGTTACGAGCTGTCGCCAGTATTGTGGCGTAAAGTCAAAGGTGGGCTTTCTGCAGGTCGTGTTCAGTCCGTTTCGGTTCGATTGATTGTAGAACGCGAGCGTGATATCCAGGCCTTTGAAGCAGAAGCGTCCTACCGTGTGGATGCGGAATTTACTACTGAAGACGGTAAATCGTTCAAAGCGAAGTTGCCTTCAAACTTTAAATCCAAAAAAGAAGCTGAGGCTTTTCTAAATAAGAACATCAATGCCAATTACAGTATTGCCGACTTGGAGAAAAAGCCAGTTAAAAAATCACCAGCTCCACCATTTACTACGTCGACCTTACAACAAGAAGCGTCTCGTAAATTGGGGTATTCTGTAGGCCGAACGATGAGTAATGCCCAACGCCTTTACGAAGCAGGTCTTATTACTTATATGAGAACAGATTCTGTGAACTTATCAGTAGAAGCCAAGCAAGGGGCAGAACGCGAAATCATTTCAGCATACGGCGAAGAATACAGCAAGCCGAGAAACTATAAAGGAAAAGCCAAAGGTGCTCAAGAAGCTCACGAGGCCATCCGTCCAACAAATTTTGCGAGTCATTCGGTATCAGTGGAGCGCGACCAAGCCAGATTGTATGATTTAATCTGGAAACGTGCCATCGCCTCACAAATGAGTGAAGCCAAATTAGAACGTACTAATGTGAAGATTGCTGTTGAAGGCAATTCGACAGTAAAAGAACAATTCTCTGCAAACGGTGAGATGATTACGTTTGAAGGCTTTCTTAAAGTCTATCTCGAAGGGAATGACGATGAGGACGAAGAGCAATCAGGATTACTACCAGATTTAAAAGTGAATGATAATTTGAATAGAAATTACATCACTGCAACCCAACGTTTCACAAGACCGCCAGCGCGGTATACTGAAGCCTCTTTGGTGAAGAAATTGGAAGAATTGGGTATCGGTCGTCCGTCAACTTACGCACCTACGATTTCTACCATTCAGAATAGAAATTATGTAGAAAAGGGAACGGTAGATGGCGAAGAGCGTGAATATATCCAACTCGTTCTTGAAGATGAAAAACTGAAAGAAAACAACCTAACCGAAAGACATGGTTCCGACAAAGGAAAGTTGGTGCCAACGGATATCGGGATGATTGTGACCGACTTTTTGGTCAATCATTTTGAAAGCATTTTAGATTACAACTTTACGGCCAAGGTCGAAGAGAGTTTTGATGATATCGCAGACGGAAAAGAAGATTGGAAAGCCATGATGAAGGATTTCTACAAAGGCTTCCATCCGCAAGTTGAAGATGTGAAGGAAAATGCCGAGCGCGAATCTGGCGAACGTATTTTGGGCATAGACCCAAAAACAGGTAAGCAAGTTAGTGTAAGGTTAGGGCGTTTTGGGCCAATGGTTCAGATTGGAACGGTAGATGACGAAGAAAAGCCACAATTTGCCAGCTTGTCTCCAGACCAGCAATTAGGAACGATTACCTATGAGGAAGCCATGGATTTATTCAAACTTCCTAAAAAATTAGGTCATTATAATGAAGAAGAAGTCGAAGTAAATAATGGTCGTTATGGACCATATGTGCGCTACGGCGAGAAATTTGTGTCGCTACCTAAAGGTGTTGACCCCCTGAGTGTGGAATATGATGAAGCGTTGGTATATATTAAGGAGAAAGAAAAAGCTGATGCACCTATATATACGTATCAAGGGCTAGATGTTCAAAAAGGGAAAGGGCGTTTCGGACCATTCATTAAATGGAACAATATGTTCATTAACGTGAACAAGAAATACGATTGGGATAATCTCTCTGATGACGATATCGTAACCTTGATAGAAGATAAGATTCAGAAAGAAAAGGATAAGCTTATCCATGTTTGGGAAGACGAAGGTATCCGAGTGGAGAAGGCCCGGTGGGGTCGCCACAATGTTATCAAAGGCAAACAGAAAGTAGAGCTGGCCAAAACGGTCGATGTTTCTAAAATGACGTTGGAAGAAGCCCAGGCCATTCTCGAGAAAAATGCGCCAAAGAAAAAGGCGACCAAAAAGAAAACTACAAAACGAAAAACTACCAAAAAGAAATAACCAATGAATTTTAATTTTTTATCGCCCGTTCCCGATACCGTTTTAGCCCATAACGAACTATTATCAGAACAGAATCTCGGTAAAAAAATTAGAATTCATTCCCAGCAAAACGGCATGCCCGATTTAGATGGTATCCGTTTGGCAATTATTGGAATCCAGGAAAATCGGAATGACGTCAATTACATAGGCAACTTCATTAAATTCGATTCTATCCGTATGGCGCTTTATGGTTTGTACCCTGGTAATTGGGCAACCGATATTGCAGACTTGGGCGATATTGAACCTGGGGAATCGGTGGAGGATACGTACTTTGCCCTTAGAACTTCGATTGAGCTACTTGTTGAAAAAAACATCATACCTATTATATTAGGAGGGAGTCAAGATTTAACCTATTGCCAGTACCGCGCTTATGACCAGTTGATGCCTATGGTCAATATTGTTAATGTAGATACTAATTTTGATTTGGGCGATTCTAACCTTCCAATTAAAAATAACAGTTATTTAGGAAAGGTCATTTTAGAGCAACCTTATAATCTCTTTAATTATTCAACCATTGGATATCAGACTTATTTTAATTCACAGGAAGAAATCGACCTGATGGAGAAGCTTTATTTTGAAGCATACCGTTTAGGAGAGGTCTCTTCAGAAATAAATATGGTAGAGCCTATAATGCGAGATGCACATATTGTAAGTATAGATATGAAGTCAATTCGCGCTGCAGAATTGGATGGCAATCAAAAATTTTCACCCAACGGTTTAACCGGAAAAGAAATTTGTGCCGTAACCCGCTACGCGGGGATCAGTAATAAGGTAAGTTCATTTGGTATCTACGAATATCAGAACGCCCAAAAAGACCAAGCAACGGCAATGCTTGTCGCCCAGATGATTTGGTATTTCATCGAAGGGGTAAATTGTCGCGTAAAAGATGACGATTTTAAGGACGAATCGGCCTACCAAAAATACAATGTCCTTATTGAAGACGAGGAACTTATCTTCTATAAAAGCCTAAAAACGGGTCGATGGTGGATAGAAATACCTTTTTTAGAAAATCTTAATAATAAATTAAAGAAGCATACGTTATTACCATGCACCCATGAAGATTATGTGGGCGCAACCCTAGGTAATACGCCAGAAAGGTGGTACAAGGCATACCGGAAGAACAACTTCTAATTCGTACATTTTATCGACTAGAAGTGTTAAAAACATCGATGAAATGCATTTTAACAAGGATGAAATGCAAAAAAAATTGATGAAAAGTTGTTTATGTAAAAATATATAGATATGTTTACCACCTCAAAATTTTTGAAGGATACTAATTTAACCTATAGTTTATGAAAATTAAGAAGCTTATTTTACTAGCCACATTAGGCGCTTTTATTGCCAGTTGTAATTCTGGTGACAAAGGACAGTTAGTGGGCGTGCAAGGTAAAAAATGGCACCCTGAGAAACCTTATGGAATGACACTTGTCCCAGGTGGCGCATTCATTATGGGTAAGTCAGATGACGATATCGCTGGTGTAGAAGATGCCCCGACGAAGACGGCAACAGTTAGAGCATTCTATATGGACGAAACGGAAATCACTAATAGTGAGTACCGTCAGTTTGTTTATGATGTAAGGGATAAGATTCTTAGAAAGAAATTAGCCGAGATGGCTGACTTGGAAGGAAAAACTCCTGGTAATGGTGATATTGGTGAGTTTGCTTATGTAGATTCAGAGGATCCAGAATTATTAAATGCATATGAACGTTATATGCTTAATACTTATGGAGACCAACAGCGTAAAATAAATGAAGATGTCGAACTAATTTTTGATACAGATGAGTTTCCAGATGAGTTGTACGCTGAGGTGATGGACGGTATGTATATTCCTTTAGAGGAATCATACAACGGACAACGTACTTGGGATGTGACCCAATTTGTATATAACTATACGGAGATGGACATTCAGGCGGCAGCAAGAGACAAAAGCTTAAAGCGTTCGGATGTCATTTCACAACGAGATATCGAAATTTATCCAGACACTACAGCTTGGATTAGAGACTTTGCATATTCTTACAACGAACCTATGCACAATGATTACTTCTGGCATGATGCCTATGGTGACTATCCAGTCGTTGGTGTTTCTTGGGAGCAGGCAAAAGCATTTTGCCAGTGGAGAACTAATCACCATAATAACTACCAGAAAGAAAAAGGTAGTCAGCCCGTAAATGTATACCGTTTGCCAAATGAGGCAGAGTGGGAGTACGCGGCACGTGGTGGATTGCAAGGAGCAACCTTCCCTTGGGGTGGTTACTATACCAAAAATGATAGAGGTTGTTTTATGGCTAACTTTAAGCCAATGCGTGGTGATTATGCAGCAGATCAAGCACTTTATACTGTAGAAGCTGATGCTTATGAGCCTAATGATTTTAATCTTTACAATATGGCCGGTAATGTGTCCGAGTGGGTTAATGGTTCTTACGATACATCCTCATATGAGTACATGTCTAGTATCAACCCAGCAGTAAACGATCCTCAAAATGAGCGTAAAGTTGTTCGCGGAGGATCATGGAAAGATGTTGCTTACTTCCTGCAAGTGAGCTCAAGAGATTACGAATATGCAGATTCTGCACGTAGCTACATCGGCTTTAGAACCGTACAAGATTACATGGGCACTGAAGTGACCAAAAATGCAAGAAAATAATATTACAGATAAACTATAAACTAAACTTAAACCTACTTTTAAGTTGTAACCGACTTAGAACTTTAAAATTTAAAAATTATGGCACAAAAAGGCAAACTTACGTTAACAAACATGATCTACGGATTAGGAGCTGCAATTGTAATTGTTGGAGCATTGTTTAAAATTCAACACTGGCCTTATGGTTCAGAAATCCTTACCATTGGTATGATTGTAGAAGCCTTAGTATTTACATACTCCGCTTTTGAAAAACAACAAGACGACCTAGATTGGTCATTGGTATATCCAGAATTAGATGGTGGTCAAGCAAAAAATCGCAAGAAGAATGAAACTCCAGAGGAAGTTGAAGCACAATTATCTAAGAAATTAGACAACCTATTAAAAGAGGCTAAGATTGATGCAGAATTAATGTCTAGCTTAGGTGATAGCATCAAAAACTTCGAAGGTGCTGCAAAAGGTATTGCACCGACAGTTGATTCAATGACTGCACAGAAGAAATACGGTGAAGAATTATCATTAGCTGCGGCTCAGATGGAATCTTTAAATAGCTTATACAAAGTGCAAATGGAAAGCGCTAGTAGACAAGCTAACATTAACGAAGAAGCAGTAGAAAATGCAACTAAGTTAAAAGAACAAATGCAATCATTAGCTTCTAACTTATCATCCTTAAATGGTGTATATGGTGGAATGCTTTCTGCAATGAACAAGAACTAATTAGTTTTTAATAATTACCCAAACTTTAATTTAAAACCTATAAAAACTAATTAATCATGGCAGGAGGAAAAGCTAATGCTAGGCAAAAAATGATCAACCTGATGTACTTGGTATTTATCGCAATGATGGCGATGAATATGTCAAAAGAAGTACTTACAGCGTTTGGTCTTATGGAAGCCAAGTTTGAAAACAATAATGAAGCCGCTGCAGAAAACAATGCAGGAATGCTGGCCAACTTAGAAACAAAGGCAACAGAAAAGCCCGAAGAATTTAAGGAAGCTGCCGCTAAGGCCAACCAAATCACCGCAGTTTCTGATCGATTCTTTGCTTATATTGAAACATTGAAAAATGATCTTCTTAGAGAAGGTAAGTACGAAATAGATCCAGAAACAGGAAAATTACCATTCGAAGCAATGGACAAGACTGACATCTTGGACGAAGCTTGGTTTACGGGAGACCGGTTAACTAAGAAAGGTGACGAGGTTATGGCAACGATTGAAAAGTACAAGTCGGATATTAAGACTATACTTGGAAATGACGTTAAGTATCAATCAGCCATTGAAGACTTTGAAGATCGATTTGATACAACACCAGTTGTAAATAACGACGGTAAGGAAATCGATTGGTTAGATTATCACTACCAAGGATTCCCGGCTATTGCTTCTTACACAAAGTTAACTGCAATGCAGAATGATGTGAAGCTAACTGAAACTAATATGTTCAACCTTTTCTTAGGAAACACATTAGACGAAGCAGTATCATTAAAAAATTACACAGCTATAGTTATTCCAGACAAGAATGCATTCTTCGCTGGAGAGAAATTTACTGGTCGTGTAGTTTTAGGAAAATACGCAAACGTAACGCCAACAGCTCTGTCTGTGGAAGGTAACAATATTGACTTATCTAGAGCAGAAGCTATTGATTCTACCGGTGCTGCTCGTATAGAGTTTGTTGTTGGTAATGTTGGTGAGCATGATGTTAACGGTCAGTTTACATTTAAAGAAGATGGTAAGGATTTACCAATCGACTTTAATGGTAAATATGTGGTAGTACCACGTCCAAACTCGGCGACTATTTCTGCTGATAAGATGAACGTTGTTTACCGAGGTGTAACCAACCCAATGACTATTTCTTTTGCTGGTGTATCAGACAATAAAGTTTCGGCTAGCGCCCCTGGCCTTAATAAAACAGGCACCGGTAAATACGAAATGCGTCCACAGTCGGGTAGGGAAGTTAAGATTAACGTTTCTGCAACTTTAGATGACGGAAGTAGAGTGTCTGACAGCAAAGTCTTTAGAATTAAAGATTTACCAAAGCCTTTAGGATCATTTAACGGTCAGCAAGGAAATGCCAAGTTGCCTAGAAATAACGTAGAGATTGGAAAATTATCTGCTGATTTCGGTGATGATTTCGACTTTAAATTACCATTAGATATTATATCATTTACCATTAAAGTACCAGGAAAACCTTCTGTAAATGTTAATGGAAACCGATTGAATTCTCAAGCTAAGAATGCCTTGCGTTCTGCTAAGCGTGGTGATCTAGTTCAGTTCATCAACATTAAAGCAAAAGCACAAGGAAGTTCTATTAGAATTAAGACAGTAACACCAGTTGTTATTGAATTAGCGAACTAATAGGGTATATAAAAGAGCCTCAAATTTTATAAAAAAGACAATAATGAAACTAAAGCAAATTGTATTAACCATAGTAGGAGTAGTTGCCGTTAACGGTATGTTTGCTCAGGCTAATATCTTAAGCGCCAAGATTCCTGAAGAAATCGGTTTAAAGACCGAAGCTCAGTTATTGTTGGACAACGATCAGCCGCTAGAATATGGTTACGTAGATGATAGAGATATCTTATTCTCAAAAATGACTTGGGAGAAGGTAATGCTCGATGAGCGTGTTAACTTTCCGTTGTACTACCCTGTAGATACAAACAACATTGGAGGTAATAGACGTTCTTTGTTTCATACGTTGATGAAAGCTGTTGAAAATGGTGACATTCCAAAAGTGTACAGTGACTCTTATTTTTCAAGAGAATTGACACAAGAGGATATGGCGGCGTCTATGCAGAAAATAGATACGATGGATGTCGGTTACGATCAGTATAACGCTGATGGTTACGTAGATCCAGAATATATCTTAAAGCGTAATATTGAGGCTTACGATGTAAAAGCATATTTGTTGAAAGGCCTTTGGTATTTCGACAAGCGTCAAGGTGAATTAAAATACCGTCTTTTAGGTATTGCGCCAGCAGCGCCAGATGTGAATTTTATCGATTCTGATGATGAAGCCAATAACGAACCTATCGGAATGTTTTGGGTGTTCTTCCCAGAAGCTAGAGGCGTCTTACACGAAGCCAAAGCCTTCAATAATAAGAACAGTGCCAAACCCGTGTCGTTTGACCATCTCTTAAACTCACGTCGTTTTCACGGCTACATGTACAAAGAAGAAAATGTGTATGGTGATAGAGAGGTGAAAGAATACATTCCAGATAATGCCTTAATGCAGTTATTGGAGTCGGATCGAATTAAGGATAAAATCCGAAACTTTGAACAAGATATGTGGAATTACTAATTCCAGATGCATAATATAAATGAAGCGTCCACTTTTAGTGGGCGTTTTTTGTTTTATTTCATCGCGAGAAGCAAGAGGAACGAGCGAGGTGGTGATCTCATCATAATAATAGAGTATTCAAAAGATTGCCACAGCGTGCATAGGTACGCTTCGCAATGACTTATTTTTTGATTTTAAACTATGATTAATAATAGTGTCATCACGAGGATCACGAAACTTCGGGAGACGTGGTGATCTCATAGTTAAAACTAAAGAGTCATACCCACCAATCCCACAAGCTTTGTATAATCATGTAGGTAATCGTATTCAATTTTAATAATTTCGCAACATGAGGCATGTGGATTATATCATAGTAGGTTGCGGTTTGGCTAGTGTCGCGTTTTGCGAAATTCTTAAAGCTGAAAACAAATCCTTTGTTGTTTTTGATGATGCCTCTCAAAAATCATCAATCGTAGCCGCTGGACTTTACAATCCTGTTATTCTTAAACGTTTTACCAAAGTCTGGCAATCCAAAGAACAATTGCATTTGGTAAACTCGATGTATCCTAAGCTCGAAAAGGAATTAGGCATTAAAGTGGATCACAAACTCAAAATTTTAAGGCGCTTTGCCTCGATTGAAGAACAAAATCTATGGTTTGAAGCACAATCAAAACCAGAATTGGAAACCTATATGTCTCCAGATATTATCAAAACGTCGTTACCATGTATCGACGCACCCTTTCATTTTGGTGAAGTCTTGCATGCTGGGAGAATTGATACGAAAACCTTGTTAATGGCCTACAAGGAACGTTTAAAGTCTAAGCATCACTTGTTAGAAGAACAGTTTCAATATGACGCAATGACTCATTCCGAAGAAGGTGTAGTTTACAAGGACATAAAAGCCAAACACGCCGTTTTTGCCGAAGGTTTTGGGGTGAAGCGAAATCCTTATTTTAAAGACATCAAACTTAACGGAAACAAAGGTGAGGTATTGACTATTGAAGCGCCAGATTTACATCTCAATGTTGCGATTAAGTCTTCCGTTTTTCTTCTTCCCATTGGGCAATATCGATATTATGTGGGCGCCACCTATAACAGAGAAGACAAATCCCAAGAACCAACGTTAAAAGCTAAAGAGGAGCTTTTACGAAAGTTAAGAAGCATCCTCAAATGCGATTTTAAAGTGGTTAATCATGTGGCTGGCATCCGTCCGACAACAGTAGACCGTAGACCTTTAGTTGGGCGACATTCAAAACATAAAAATCTTTATGTCTTGAATGGTTTGGGAACCCGAGGTGTTATGATTGGCCCTTACGTGTCACAGCAATTATTTCAGCTTATTGAATATGACGAGCCTTTGGACATGGAGATAAACTTCCAGAGATTTTAAACACCCCTAAAGTCCCCTCAAGGGGACAATAGTCCATAGGTATATTTTTTCAATTTTTAAAAAATCTATTATCGATTGAGAAAACTTATTGCTTAGGAAGTCTGACAATTAGTAATTATTGTCATCGTTTAGATTGTCCCCTTGAGGGGACTATAGGGGTGTAGCCATAGCTGTTTTTATGAATATAGCTAGCATAAAAATGACGGTTCATAATTTGATGATATCTAATGAAACTTGTGATTTAGTTTTTGGAATTTGCCGAATCGTAAGACATAAACAAGTTAATCCAAATATTGCGAGACAATCGCATTATAATTGGCATAAGAACCACCAGCGTTCCAACAATAGATAAGAAAGCAGTAGTGAGTGAAGATTCAAAAATCAAGTAACTGACCACAAAAGCAACCACCGCAAAGGCAATACCAACACCATAACTCACATACATGGAGCCATAGAAAAACGAGGGTTCCATTCGGTATCTCGTTTGGCAATGGGAGCAACGCTCATGTATTTTCAAGGTATCAGAAATGATGTAAGGATTTTTCTCTACATACATGGATTCTTGGTGGCATTTTGGGCAAGCGCCAAACAGAATACTATACAGTTTCATTCCTTTTCTAATCATGCTAAATCAGTTACTTTTGCGTTTTCAAATTCTATATAAAGATAGGTGCTTTTAAGTTTAGGGTGATGCACCATCCAACGATTTAGTCAATTTCAATATTCAAAAAAGGTATGCTCAATATCCATAATTTATCCATTGCGTTTCAAGGCGAATATCTCTTTGAAGACATCACCTTTAAATTGGGTCACGGCGATCGCATTGGTCTCATCGGAAAGAATGGTGCGGGAAAATCTACCCTTTTGCGCATACTGGCGAAAGAGCAAGAACATGATACTGGGCAAATTGCAGCAGACAAAGACCTGAAAATTGGGTTTTTAAAACAGGATATTGATTTTGACTTCGGAAAAACGGTGCTCGAAGAATCCTACGAAGCCTTCAAAGACATAAAACAACTCGAAGCACAGCTCGAAGACATCAATACTCAACTCGCCGAGCGTACCGATTATGAAAGCGAAAGCTACAATCAGCTGATGATTGATTTGAATGAAATTCAGCATCAATACGAAATATTGGGCGGTTACAATTACCAAGGCGATACCGAGAAGATTCTTCAGGGTTTAGGGTTTAAGCGTGAAGATTTCACCAAACTGACGGATACTTTTTCTGGAGGTTGGCGTATGCGAATTGAGTTGGCGAAACTTTTACTTCAGAATAATGATTTATTGTTACTCGATGAGCCCACGAACCACCTCGATATTGAATCTATTATTTGGTTAGAATCCTTTTTGAAAACTTATCCCGGGGCAGTGGTCATCGTATCGCACGATAAGATGTTTCTGGATAACGTCACCAACCGAACTATTGAAATAAGCCTAGGTCGTATCTACGATTACAATAAGCCATACAGCAAATTTCTAGTGTTGCGTGCCGAAATGAAAACCCAACAATTGGCAGCGCAAAAGAATCAGGAAAAGCAGATTCAGCAAACCGAAAAACTGATTGAAAAGTTTAGGGCTAAAGCGAGCAAAGCGACTATGGCACAATCGCTGATAAAGAAATTGGACCGCATGGACCGTATTGAAGTCGATGAGGATGATAATGCGGTGATGAGTGTACGGTTTCCGGTGTCTGTAACGCCAGGTAAGGTCGTAGTAGAATTAGAAGATGTATCTAAGAACTACGGTGAGCTTCAAGTGTTGCATAATGTAAGTCTAAGTATTCCTAGAGGTGTAAAGACTGCCTTTGTAGGCCAGAACGGGCAAGGTAAATCAACCTTGGCAAAAATTATTGTCGGTGAATTAGAGCATGATGGTGAAGTTAATATTGGGCATAATGTACAGATTGGGTATTTCGCGCAGAATCAGGCAGAGTATTTAGATGGTAACAAAACCGTTTTAGACACCATGATTGATGCCGCCAATGAAACGAATAGAAGCAAAGTCAGGGATATTTTGGGGTCATTTTTATTCCGAGGGGAGGAAGTAGAGAAATACGTCAAAGTCCTATCTGGTGGTGAACGAAACCGTTTAGCATTGGCCAAATTGTTGCTAAAACCCTTAAACGCGCTGATTATGGATGAGCCAACCAATCACTTGGATATTAAATCCAAACACGTTCTTAAAGAAGCCCTAAAACAGTTTGAAGGGACTTTGATATTGGTGTCTCACGATAGGGATTTTCTTCAAGGTTTAACCGAAACCGTTTATGAATTTAAAGACCAGAACATCAAGGAATATTTAGGGGATATCGATTATTATCTGGAGCAACGGAATTTAGAAAACCTAAGAGAAGCCGAACGACGAACGGTGGTGGAAACCGAATCCAAAGTTTCTAATAAACAAAGCTACGAAGACCAGAAAAAACTGAAATCTCTCAATAACAAGCTCAGTAATATTGAAGCGAAGATCAATAGCTTAGAAAAGGACATAAAGGCTGATGATTTAAAATTGGCTACGGATTATGACCAAACTGCTTCTGATCCTAAATTCTTTGATGGCTATCAAGAGAAAAAACAGCGTTTGGAGCAACTAATGGCTGACTGGGAAACCGTTCAAGAAGCTTTAGACCAGCTAAACAATTAGGATTTTTTTAACTGCCTTGGCTTAGGTATTGGTCTAAATTTGTAGCTTAACTAACCATCATCTACATGAGAAAACTGATTCTCGGCATTCTCGGCGTACTTTTAATTGTCGGCGCCATCTTTCTCGGAAACTATATAGCAAGCAGTAAAAAGAAAACACGGCCAGTTCCTGAAAAGGTTGTGAAAACTGTATTTACGGATACTATTGAAAACAAGACAGTTAAGATTGTGATTCCGGCTAACGGAAATTTAGTAGCTAAGCGCCGTGTTGAATTATATGCCGAAGTACAAGGTGTTTTTAGGTCTACGGGAAAATTATTCAGACCTGGGCAAGAATATAGTCAAGGCCAAACCTTAATCAGTATTGATGCTTCAGAATATTACGCAAGTGTACAATCAGCCAAAAGTAATTTATACAATACCATTGCGGCAATAATGCCCGATTTGCGCTTAGACTTTCCAGAAGTCTTTGATAAATGGCAGATCTATCTCAATAGTTTTGATATGGATAAGACCACACCAAAGTTACCGGAGATGACTTCTGAAAAGGAAAACTATTTCATTACTGGTCGAGGTATAGTATCTAGTTATTACAATGTTAAAAATTTAGAACAGCGTCTTTCAAAATATAGAATTCGAGCGCCTTTTTCTGGTATTCTCACTGAAGCTTTGGTGACCGAAGGTTCCCTAGTTAGAAACGGGCAAAAACTCGGAGAATATATAGATAATTCTGTTTATGAAATGGAAGTGTCTTTAGGTAAATCTTACGCGACACTTCTAAAGGTCGGCGAGTCTGTAGAACTCAATAATATTGAAAATACCATGAGTTATTTAGGAAAAGTGACTCGGGTTAATGGAAGTATTGATGCCACTACTCAGACCATAAAAGCCTTTGTAGAAGTTAAAGGAAAAGACTTAAAAGAGGGTATGTTTTTGGAAGCTAAACTCAATGCTAAAGAAGAACGTAATGCTATTGAAGTTGGGCGTGGTCTTTTATTGGATAATAATCAAATCTATGTGGTAAGGGATAGTCTTTTAGATATTATAGATGTGAAGCCAGTCCATTTTTCAGATACCAAGGCTGTGATAAAAGGCGTGCCAAACGGCACCATCATTTTGGCAAAACCTATTCCTGGGGCTTATGCGGGGATGAAAGTGAAAGCATTTCAAAACAAAGAAAATTCATCTAAATCTACATCTTCAAACTAAGCCATGAGGAAAGTCGTAGCCTATTTTATAAGACACAGTGTTGCCGTGAATGTGGTGGTTTTGATGTTTGCTATATTCGGATTTTTCGGGGCAAAAAATTTAAAATCATCTTTCTTCCCGCTTGTTGACTCAAAAAACATAAGCATCAATGTGACTTATCCTGGGGCGTCACCTCAAGAAGTGGAAGAGGGAATCGTTCTCAAAATTGAAGATAATTTAAAAGGTCTTAATGGAATAGAGCGTGTCACTTCAACCTCACGTGAGAACAGTGGTAGTATCAACGTGGAAATTGAAAAGGGCAAGAATATAGATTTCATGTTGCTTGAGGTTAAGAATGCCGTGGACCGCGTACCGTCCTTTCCGGTAGGTATGGAACCTCTGGTAGTTGCCAAACAGGAAGCTCTACGACCTACGATAACCTTTTCTGTGAGTGGCAAAAATGTGTCCTTGGCGACATTAAAGCAGATTGGCCGTCAGATCGAAAACGACTTGCGAGGGATTGACGGTATTTCCCAAGTTCAGATTTCTGGTTATCCTGAAGAGGAAATAGAAATTGCAGTAAATGAAGCCGATTTATTGGCTTACAACCTCACCTTTGCCGAAGTGGCCCAAGCGGTTAATCAAGCGAGTTTAATTACTACGGGCGGGACAATTAAAACAGATGCCGAGGAATATTTAATTAGGGCAAATAACCGTTCTTACTACGCTGATGAGCTGTCTAATACAATCATACGGTCGGATGCTTCTGGTCGAAAAATTCAGCTTAAGGATGTCGCGAGTGTAAAAGACCAATTTTCTGAAACGCCAAACTCTAGCTATTTTAATGGTAATCTTTCCATAAATATTACCATCACCAGTACCAATTCTGAGGATTTAATTTCATCCGCAGAAAAAACCAAAGATTATATAGAGGACTTTAATCAGCGCTATGATAACATTCAATTAAATGTTGTCTCCGATAGGTCAACAACTTTAGTGCAACGAACAGCATTATTAACGGAGAACGCCGTTGTTGGGATGCTATTGGTATTGTTGTTTCTGTCACTTTTCCTAAATACAAGACTAGCCTTTTGGGTCGCTTTTGGATTACCTGTGGCTTTTTTAGGGATGTTTATGTTTGCGGGTTATTTTGATGTCACCATTAACGTTCTTTCTTTATTCGGAATGATTATCGTTATTGGGATTTTAGTAGATGATGGTATTGTCATCGCCGAAAACATATATCAACATTACGAACGTGGTAAAACACCAGAGCAAGCGGCCATTGATGGTGTGATGGAAGTTATGCCTGCAATACTTTCTGCTATAATCACTACGATATTGGCCTTTGGTATTTTCCTTTTTCTTGATGGACGTATTGGCGAGTTCTTTGGAGAAGTTTCTGTGGTGGTGATGTTGACGTTAATCGTCTCACTGGTTGAAGCTTTGATTATTCTTCCCGCGCATTTGGCGCATTCAAAAGCTTTAAGAGTAGAACAGCCTAAACCAAAAAAGGGCTTTTCGGGTTACGTGCAAAACGCTTTTTCAAAATTGAGATACATAAATGAATTCGGAGACCGTATTATGCGTTGGCTTCGGGATAATGTGTATAGCCCTGTTTTACGCTTTTCGTTGAACTATAAATTCTTGTCGTTTTCATTCTTCGTGGTCTTTATGATTCTAACATTTTCAAGCATTAGCGGTGGCATTATTAGAGTAGCATTTTTCCCACAAATAGCAAGTGATCAAGTCGCTATTAACCTTAACATGCCTAACGGGACTAATGAAAATGTAACAGATAGTATAATTTCATTTATTGAAGACAAAGCGATACTAGCGACCCAACAAATTCATGATGAATACATAGGGTCTGACAATCCCAGTGAATTTCTGGTAGAAAATATGATAAAGACGATTGGGCCGGGTTCATCTGCGGCGTCTCTTCAAATTAACCTATTGCCAGGCGAATTACGACCGAATGACATCACTACAAATTTGGTGACTGCTAGAATACAAGATTTAGTCGGCCCCGTTTTAGGTGTTGAAAGTTTAACCTACGGTGGCGGTGGTAACTTTGGTGGAAGTCCTATTTCCGTCTCTTTTCTTGGAAATAATATCGAGGAGCTAAAAGCTGTAAAAGCAGAATTAAAACAGAATTTAGAAAATAATATTTTGCTTAAAGACGTCACGGACAATGACCCGGCGGGAATAAAAGAAATTCGCTTAGAGCTCAATGAAACAGCTTATGCTTTAGGTTTGGATTTAAGGACGGTGATGGCACAAGTGCGTTCTGGATTTTTCGGCGCGCAGGCGCAACGTTTCCAAAGAGGCCAAGATGAAATTAGGGTTTGGGTGCGCTATGATAGAAGTGATAGGTCATCCATCACCAATTTGGATGATATGAGAATTACAACACCAGTGGGAGAAAAAATTCCATTGAATGAGATAGCATCCTATAGTATTATTAGAGGTGATGTAGCCATTAATCATTTAGAAGGACGGCGAGAAATACAAGTATCTGCCGATATCAAAGACCCTAAAAAGACCAGTTCTACAGATGTTATGGCTGAGATTAGGGATGAGGTGATGCCTGAGATTTTATCTAAATACCCAACAGTAACTCCGATTTTTGAAGGCCAGAACAGAGAGCGTCTTAAACTCACAAATTCTTTGGCTCCTGTGGGGCTTACGGTGTTGTTACTTATCTATATTGTCATTGCGTTTACATTCAGAAGTTATAGCCAGCCGTTAATTTTATTGCTGATTATTCCGTTGAGCTTACCGGCAGTGGCCTGGGGACATTGGATTCATGATTTTCCATTAAACATACTGTCTTTATTGGGTATTATTGCTCTTATTGGGATTATGGTGAATGACGGATTGGTACTTATAAGCAAATTTAATAGCAATCTGAAAGGCGGGATGGAATTTGACGAGGCCTTATACGAAGCTGGTCGTGCACGATTTAGAGCTATTTTTCTAACGTCCATAACAACAGTAGCCGGATTGGCACCATTGATTTTTGAAGAAAGTCGTCAGGCACAATTCCTCATACCTATGGCAGTGTCTATTGCTTATGGTATCGCCTTCGCCACAGTATTAACGTTAATAGTGTTACCGATATTTTTGTCGTTTAGCAATTACTTAAAGAAGAATGCTAAGTGGTTGGCAACGGGTAAGGATGTGACAAAAGAAGAAGTAGAACGGGCTATTAAAGAAAAAAATGAAGCACATGTCCATTAAGTTTAAAATAGCATTAGTTGCCTTATTTTCTTATGGCTCCATATTTAGCCAAAAGGTGGTTAGCCCTGAAGAGGCTATCACTTTGGCTTTAGAAAATAATTACGGGATTAAGATTGCCAATAATAATCTTGAAGTTGCGGAGAATAATACAAGTATTTTAAATTCAGGTTACTTGCCAACCCTTACTGGAAATGCTGGAGCTACCTTCAATAGGGATAACCTTAGTGCAGAGTTTGCCGATGGTAGAGAAACCACGTTAAATGGTGCTGAAAGCTCAAGATATAATGCGTCTTTAAATTTGAATTACACCATTTTTGACGGTTTGGGCAGGATGTATGATTATAAAAGTTTGAAGGAACAGTATGCGCTTTCAGAATTACAAGCCAGGGAAACCATTGAAAATACCATCGTACAATTACTGACCATTTATTACGATGTCGCGCAACGTGAAGAAAACCTATTATCCCTAAATGAAACTTTTGATATTTCGAAAGACCGATTAATACGTTCAGAATATCAGTTTGATTATGGCCAGACCACAAAATTGACTGTGCTTAATGCCGAAGTGGACATCAATAACGATAGCATCAATATCATCACCGCCCGCCAAGCGCTCATCAATGCCAAGCGCGACTTGGATGTAGTTACCGGAAACACTATTAATTCTGAATTTGAAGTCGATACAACCGTTACATTTTTAATGCAGTTGAATAAACAAGATTTAAGGCAAAAATTAATCGCAAATAATGTAAATCTTCAGCAAATAGAACGTAATATTCAAATTAGTGATTTTACAATTAAGGCCAATAAATCAGGATATCTTCCAACAATTGGGCTGAACGGTACCTACGGTTGGAATCAGAATAACAACAACGCCGCAAGCTTTGTGGCAGTGTCTACAAATACAGGCTTGTCTGCTGGGCTTAATCTCAGTTGGAATCTTTTTGATGGGGGTGCTACCATCACACGAGTGAAAAACGCCAAACTTAATCTTGAAAGTCAGAAACTCCAGAAAGAAGCTCTTATTCTTGATATTGAGCGGAATTTTAATAACGCTTGGGACGATTATCAGAATAAATTGACGATTCTTCAAGTTCAGGATATCAACATTAAGACCGCGCGAAATAATTTTGAGCGTACGGTTGAAAAATTCAAATTGGGTCAAGCAACATCCATTGAGTTTCGGCAAGCACAGTTGAACCTCTTGTCTACAGAATTAAGTCGGAATCAAGCTAAGTACGAAGCTAAACTTGCGGAAATCATTGTACTTCAATTAAGTGGAGAACTCCTAAATGTAAAGTTCTAGTATGGAAGAGCATTTCTTTCAATGTCCATATTGCTGGGAGACCATTTCTATGCTGATAGACCTATCGCAAACGCAACAGAATTATATTGAAGATTGCGAAATTTGTTGCAATCCCATTCAGATTAATGCTCAGATAGACGGCCAATCCATCACCTATTTCGATGCTCAGAGCATAGAACAGTGATTTTTAACACACTTGAATTCAATATTTTAAAATTTTTGAGTGTATTTCATCGAAAATATTTGTCGGTTTATCGAGTAGCGTCTATATTTGACTTGTTAATAGGTTCCCTCGCCCCAATAACCGCAACTATGAAACTTATTAAACTGACCTTATTATTTGTGCTATGCACAAGCTTAGCGTTTGCAGAAATACCGCAATCTGAGAAAAACGCATTACAAGATTTTTACGAAGCCACAAACGGTGCTGAATGGACCAACAAATGGGATGTGAATACACCGATGTCTAAATGGTGTGGGCTGACCATTGAAGATGGACATGTAGTAGCCATTGTGCTGAGTTTTAATAATCTCGAAGGTCACATACCAGCTTCAATCGGTGCATTAAAAAACTTGAGACGATTAGATTTGTCTTTCAATAAAATCAAGGGCACCTTTCCTGTAGCTTTAACTACTTTACCAAATATTGAAGAGATTAAATTATACAGCAATCAATTATCAGGTAACCTTCCAAACTCTATTGGTAACCTTACCAGTCTAAAGGCTTTGGAAATTTACAATAACGATTTTTCAGGAGCTTTGCCGGTATCTATCGGAAACTTAAAAAATCTTGAATTCTTAATGTTGAGTAGTAATCAGTTTATGGGAAAACTCCCAATTACGATTACGAATTTAAAGAAGCTTAAGGTGCTGAGTTTATTCGATAATAATTTCTTCGGAAATCTTCCAAACCGAATAGGTGAGATGGCTCAGTTGGAAGAATTGGTGCTATCTAATAACAGTTTCTTTGGTGAATTACCATCGAGCCTAGCGAAATTAGAAAAACTGAATACGCTTTTATTATCTAACAATAATCTAAGAGGAAACTTTGCGAAAGTTCAGGATCAGTTGCCAAACATCATGACGTTCGATATAGACGAAGCCAACACTAAAGGTGAGTTAGTAACCTTAGATATTGAAGATGACGAAGACGATAATTAATCTGTCTTTAAGTTATAATTAGATGAGTAACTCCTAAATGAAGATTTAGGAGTTATTTTTTTGAAAGCGCTTTGGCAAAGTTAAAAAAGGTAGTATATTTGCCATCCAATATCGCGGGATAGAGCAGTAGGTAGCTCGTCGGGCTCATAACCCGAAGGTCACTGGTTCGAGTCCAGTTCCCGCTACTAGAAAGCTCCTTGAGAAATCAAGGAGCTTTTATTTTAAAATTAATTAATGCTGGCATCAGAATAATTAAAGGATAAAGGTAAATTTAACTAATCAATGAGTTTAAAATGCCTTTAAAGCCAAACCTATTTTTTCAAAAAAAAACTTCAACAACCACAGGTATAATAACTGAGATTGCCAAAACAAGCTGAAATTTCAAAAATCCAGACAAGGAAGGTATCCCAAAACGATTGATTTTTTCATTACTTAAATATAATTGAAAAGAATATCAAGAATTAAATTCTATAACCTATTTCAAAAATCATATAACACAAAAAGGAGATTCGCATGGTAAATTTGTAACATACAATTAATTAATACTCCATGATTACTCGAAACTTAAATTTAAAAAACGCAAAAACCCTAAAAACGCTTTTAGAAACTGCATATGATATTGAAAGCAGTTATGACCAACTCATCGCACAGACCAAAAACGATGATTTAATCTTGTGGATTGATAACAAACGTCAAATTGCGACGGATTTAATTTTGGACATCCTTCTTGAATTGAATGATATGGAAATTACGCCAATGGAAAAAGGTTCTGTAGCTGGTGGATTAAATCGTTTGTGGTTTGATTTATTTTCGTCCGTAACTTTAATTAAAGATAGTTTTGTAATTAATAAGTGTAGAAAATTAGATAGAAACTTTGTGCGTACCATTAAGAAGTTTCAAAAGAGTTTCGCTATAGATGATAATTTTAAAGAGACGTTAGACAAGTACCGCGTAAAAATCTATCATTATAACAACCCAAATGGCAGTGAACATTTAATGGTGGTATAAAATTCGGCCTCTGTAATCATAAAACATATAGCAAAAAGCGCTCAGAAATACTTTCTGAGCGCTTTTTTTTGCTGTTTAACAAACATCTTATTTTCATAAACAATTTTGATGTATTTTAGCCATAAGACGAAGGTCAATTGAAGACTGTAGCTAACCTTTATAGAGCACATTAATTGAATGATTGAGTCAATGATATAGCACGATTTGCGTGATTTTTATTTTTTAAGGCAAGCATGAAATTATTTGTAAAGTTCGATTACAAAACACTTTGTAACAAGGTGTTAAACGAGGTACTAGAACGGCATAACATAGAGTTTGAAGTCACTGGTTTTGGAGAGGTTGACATTAAAGGCCAGCTTGCTGGTGAAGCCTATGATGAGTTGGTTGCTGAATTGGCATCTTATGGTACGTCTGTAATTGAAAATCAAAAAACCATTCTTGTTGAGAAAATTAAAGATGCTGTGATTGAAATGGTGTTTGAAGAAGAAAACCAGATTAAAGTAAACAGTTCTGTGTATCTGTCTGAAAAATTAGGACACAGTTATGGCCATTTGGCCAATCTTTTTTCTGAAATAACGTATTCATCCATTGAGAATTTCATCATCTTCCAAAAGATTGAATACACTAAAAAACTTATCATAAAAGAGAATATGAGCCTTACAGAAATTGCTTATAAACTCAATTACTCTAGCGTAGCACACTTAAGTGCACAATTTAAAAAAATGACGGGTATTACCCCTTCTGCCTTTCAGCGCATTATTGCAAAAAGGCAACAAATCACTAACGAATCTTAACAATGCAAGAAAACAAAATACATATAATCTTAGCGGATGACGATGCGGACGACCGTATGTTTTTTACCGAGGCATTTGATGAGTTAAAGATGAATACTCAAGTAGACACTTTTGATGACGGTGCTTACCTAATGGATTATTTTAATAGTGAAGATGCCAAAATACCTAGCGTCCTGTTTTTGGATTTAAATATGCCACGTAAAAATGGTATGGAATGTCTGCGAGAACTAAAGCAAAACAAGAAATTTGATAATATGGCCATTGCCATATATTCTACATCGGCCTCAGAGGAGGATATAGAAAACACATTTGTGGAAGGTGCCAATATTTACATTAAAAAACCAAATGATTTTAATGCTTTAAAAAAGGTGTTGTCTAACGTGGTTACCATTAATTGGCAATATCATAGTAACGGTCTTAACAAGGATAATTTTTTGATGCGCTTGTAACATGAATCGAAAGGCTTTCTACAAATCGTCGTGGTTCATCAGGACTGTTTTCTTTATCAGTCTTGGCCTTATCTTTATTATTGGCGCCATTGCCTTTAAAAATATTAAGAATCTCACGGATTCTTCAGACATGGTGGTTCATACCTATGTTGTTGATGTAGAACTGGAGCAAATATTGTCCTATCTTAAAGATGCGGAAACAGGCCAACGCGGTTTTTTGGTCTCAAAAGATTCCGTTTATTTAGATCCTTATAACTCTGGGCGCGAAAAGGTGAACAATAGTTTTGCCGTCCTTAAGGAGTTGACGAAAGACAACGAATTTCAACAAAAGAATCTTAAGGTGCTGAATACCCTCATAACTAAACGTCTTCAAGACCTTAAAGTCAGTACGCAACTCGGTCTAAGAAATGGTTTGGACAGCCCTGTTTTTCTTCAATCATTTTTAGAAGGAAAAGCAGAAATGGATGCCATACGTGATAAGATTAAAGAAATGATTTCCTATCAAAATCTTTTGCTTAAAAAAAGGCAGGAAGACTATGAAAGCGACCTTCAGTTTACGCCGATTTTTTTGTTCCTGTTGTTTATTCTGGCTTTGGCCATTATGTATTTGGCATACAAACGATTCATGCTAAATATCAAAGAAATGACGTTGGTCAATGATCAATTGACAATTTTTAAAGAATCCACTAAACAAGCTGAGCGTATAAGTAGCCATGGTAATTGGATATGGCATGTTGAAGATGATACATTTGAATATTCAGATAATTTGTATCGCTTGTTAGGTGTAGAGCCTCAGTCATTTGAGTCTACCATAGAGAATTTTATGAAGCACGTCCACCCCGATGATGTCGAAAAATTAGGAGCTGAGGTTGAGAAAATGAGAGAGAATAAGGAATTGCCTTTCATTTACTATAGAATCATTAGAGCTGATGGCGAATTGAGACATTTTAAAGGCTTTGGGAAATCCATAGTTAATTCTGAAGGCGAAGTTCAATTAGTAGGAACAGTTGTGGATATTACTGATGAAGTGAAGAATATGTATCAGCTCGAAGAACGAAATGAAGAGCTAGAGCTGAACAATAAAGAACTTTCGGCGTTCAACTATGTAGCTAGTCACGATTTACAAGAACCTCTGCGTAAAATCCAGACCTTTATTTCGCGATTGGAGAGTAAGGAGAAAGACAATCTATCAGATTCTGGAAAAGCATATTTAGAACGCATGAATTCCGCATCAACCCGTATGCGTGCCCTTATTGATGATTTGTTGCAATACTCAAGGACTAATAAGGCGGACCAAACTTTTGAAGCGACTGACCTTAACTCGGTTTTGGAAGATGCACAGCAAGATTTAGCCGAGCGTATCGCAGAGAGCCAAGCCAAGATTATTGCAGATGAGCTTCCTCAATTGGCAGTTGTTCCATTTCAGATTCAACAGTTGTTTGCTAATCTTATTGGTAATTCCATTAAATACGCTCATGTAGACAGGAACCCAGAAATAAAAATTACTAGCGATATCGTCTCAGCATCAAATCACCATGTATTAAAGGAATCGCGTGCAAATCGATATGCCAAAATTACCTTTCAAGACAATGGCATTGGTTTCGATAATGAATACGCCGAGAAAATTTTCGTACTTTTCCATAGACTTCATAATCGTGAGGATTATTCCGGTACGGGAATAGGGCTTTCCATCTGTAAAAAAATTGTAGATAACCATCATGGTTTTATCACTGCGGAAGGGCAAAAAGGAGTCGGCGCTACCTTCACTATCTTTCTTCCGACGGCACAAATTTCCTAGTATTTTTAGTATTTATGGGAATGTTATAACCACATCTTAAAATTGTGTAACATCAAAATGATCATTTATTAGACCTTTGTATAAATGATTTGAAGTTACCAATTATGAATTTTTTACAATGTAAACATTTAAAGAAAACAGCCTTACTCTTATTAGCGATGACTACGCTATGGGGTTGTGATTTTATAATGGATAAAAAACCAGACGATTCCGTTAATGTTGATGCCACACAAGAAATCATCATTTCAAAGGATAAGGAAATGGCAAAACTTTTAGTTGAGGCAACAGAAAAGAATTATGAGATTATAGAGATAGTAGAGCAGATTAAAACGATTTCAACACCTGATTCTATTGAAGCAATTGCTAATGACTTAGAAGCAGACCACAATCTATTGAGCAATGCTTACAATCGTATAGCAAGAGAAAGCTTAATTTCTATTCCTGAAGAGTCTGTTACTGCAAATCAAGATTACAATATAAAAAATGTTGATAGTCTTGAGCCAGTTTTAAAAATTATAACCAACAATATCGAAACTCAAATTAATGCTCTAAACCAATTAGAGCAGGCCGTTGACAACGCCGAGATTGCCCAACTTACTTTTAAATCTAAACGTGTACTGAAAGAGAATTTGCAAAAGATGGAAAACGTAATTAACAGTATTTAAAACTAAGACCAATGAAAACCATATTTAAGACATTATTTTTATTACTAGGTGTATTTATATTTATTAATAGTACCTACGCTCCGGCAGAATTACCAGATGAAGAAATCTTGGTTTATGATGGTTTTGAAGGCGATATGTACTTCTTTACAGACGCCAATGACGAACCAGTTATAATTAAAAGAAACAGTACAGATAAATTGTTTAAAGATGCAGATACATCTGAAGAATTAATCGATGCAAAATTTAAGACCCAATTTGATTCTAGAGTAGGGTACAGACCAAATAGAATTTATACCGTTAAAGAGGTTATGAATATCAATAGAATTCTTAGAGAATAAGGATGGAGTTTAGTTTATGTTTAGAGAAAAAATCGTTTCGAGAGAAGCGATTTTTTTATACGCTACTTTTTACCCATTTTTTGGTCCCTAAGTTCTTCAGCTAATAGGTGATTGCGAGTGGCTTCCCAAATAGCTTTAGACTCTTCTTTGTCTTTTAAAAGACCTATAGAAAACGAATCCATATCCAATTGACGGCTGTTTTCTAAAAATAAGTTTTGGTCTCTTAGGGACGCGTCTCCGATAAAAGCTAAATGCCATTCTGGAAACAAACGCCCCGATTTGTAACCACTGAAAACTTTTTTAATATTAAAGTGGCGATAATCTTTCTTTATTTTTGAAACGATGTTTTCCACATCAGATTTAGACCCTTCAATTATCTGAAAGAATTGTTGGTTGTGATATAACAAACAACCCGTAAGGTTATGTTCAGAATTCCATGCCGTAGATTCGTTAAGAATAGCTTGTATATGAGACTTCCTTAAATTATCCATAGCTTCAGAAGCGTAGCAATATTCGTAAATAGGGTCTTCAAGGAGGTATTCTTTTCGGTATTCGCTAGGTAACAAGCCAAATTCCTTTTTAAAGATAGAGGAGAAGTAGCTTCTGCTGTTTAATCCAATACTGTACACTATTTCAGAAATAGTGTTAGTATCATCTCTTAGTAACTCTTTCGCTTTATCTAATCGCACACTTAAGATGTACTTATTAACGCTACAATTAAATAGTTTTTTAAAACCGCGTTGTAATTTTTTTTCACCCACACCGATATATTCCACTAATTGCTCTAGCTTCATTGGTCGGTCAATGTTGTCCTGTATAAATTGGGCGAGGTTGATGAGTTTGTTTTCTTCAAGTTTACTAAGGCCAGAAGACAATGAGCTCTCTATTTCAGAGGTCTCAAAATCTTTAAATTGTGAGGCCACATTCTGAAGAGCCAAACCTTCCGCAAGCAGTCGGTCACTGAGATTACTGAAATTTAAATCAATAAGTTGTTTAGCAAACACCATATGTTTAGAGGATATGTGGCTAAAATGTACAAACGGCTCGTTGATGTAAGATTCTTCTAAAATTTCTAAAACAGAATCATCAAATTTTAAAGCATGTAACTCATCATTACTTTTTATGCTAACTGTAACTACGGTAGCCTTCAGGCGCTGTTTTGCCGGTAATTTAACGTTGGACCGACTGTTTGTTCGGCAACTCAAAATGAGGTTTTGGCGTCTATTGAGCGTATTTAGTACATCATTATTATCATGCTTTTGCACAAGATAACCTTCCAAACAACTTACAAAATGTAAACATTCACGGTTGCTGAATAAAGGTCCAATTTCTATATCCTTTTCAGAAACCAGGTTAAAGTTGATGACGCTAAGGTGCGACGATGAGGAAAATGCCTTTATATTCCCGTAAAAATCATCGTTGTCAACTAAGATTTGAGAATAGTCAGTATCCTTAATTAGTTTACCACCAAGTAATTCGTTTAATTGAGCAAGTGTTTGATGTAAAGCTTCCGTCATTAAATGTGTTCAATTGATGATTCAAAACTAAAGTGATAACTAGATTTTGTTTAACTGTATCAAAGATTAATTGGTCACTTTTGCGCCTTTTCCTACAAATTAGACATATTTGATATTTAATGGCATCAATAGCGATAACATTAATAGTTATTCGCATTGCATTTAATATTATATTTGAAGGATTCTTCTTTTGATAAAGAAAATCATAAATCTGTTAAGCAATAAGCCTGTACCTAATAGATTTGAAGAAAAAACAACCATTGATAAGAATCAACGTAAATACAGCAGTTGAAGGCCTGCGAAAGATGTCTATTGGCTGGGGCGGTAAATTTACCGAAGGCTTCGGTACGGCACGTTTAGACCTGGATAACCAAGTCGGTAAAGGATGTATATCCTCATATGATATTTTACCGGGTCTTTCGGTAAATACATACAATGTCCGTTTTAAAAAAGAAGTACGCTTTAGTAAAAATGAAGAGCAGATGAACCCGCTCTATTTTCTTTACTGTTTAAAGGGTTATTTTTATCATCGATTTGGTGACGACGGGGAGATGAAAAAGGTTTCCGAAATGCAGAGTGTGGTCCTTACCAGTTCTATAGACCAGACGAATGATGTTGTATTGCCGGCCAATACGGATTTGCAGATTTCGGTCATAATTTTAATGACCGAGAGACTCAAGGATGCCCAAGTAGGTAGCCGTCACTTTCTTCAGAAAACCTTGCAACAAACCTTCAGTTTTGTAGATAGTCAAACCTCGTTTAAACACTATGGAGAAATAAATCCTAAAACCTCCGAGTTTGCTAAAATCCTTATTGAAAATAAACGTACCGGTGTCGTTGGGCGTTTGCTTACGGAGGCTTCCGTGCTGAACACATTGGCATCACAACTTGAAAATTTAAAGGTCGCAAAGCTTAAACAGTCTCAAAATAAGCTGGTTGATGACTCTACGTTAAGAAAAGTAATAGGTCTCAGTGCCTATATATCCGATAATATTTCTCAGCGATTATCTGTGAATGAGTTGGCAATGGAGTCAGGTTTGTCACCAAAGAAGTTGCAACGTGCCATGAAATATCTTTATGGCTGTTCAGTCAACGAGTGTATTAGAAATGTAAAGCTAGAGTACGCTAAAGACCTCATACAATCCACAAACTTGTCCATTTCTGAAATCACTTATGAAGTCGGTTTTAGCAGTCGTAGTTACTTTTCTAGAATTTTTAACGAACGTTTTGGTATTCAACCTTATCATTTTAAGGAATCCTTTAAAAAAGATAACGTCTTGTTTGAGCTGAGCTATAGGTCACTTATGTCACCAGAGGTAAATTCAGAAGTCATTAGCGATATTGTCAGTGTGAGTCGCCGTCAGAACAAAATTCACAATATTACGGGTTGTTTGGTCTATCATAATAATATGTTTTTTCAACTATTGGAAGGGCCCAAAGATGCCGTTTTACAACTGTATGAAAATATAAAGGAAGACCAACGCCATTATGAAGTAAAAACCTTGTGGCAAGGTGCTAAACTCAAACGTATATTTGAAGATTGGAATTTGGCTTTGGTGTCCCAAAAAGGAAATTTCAAAGTTAAGGTAGATGGTGTTCTTAGGCACGTCAATTTAGATGATATCATGAAGGAGAATGAAGACCTCTCCATTTCTTCGGATTTACTTTGGCGTCGTGTCCGTAATATCCTGAAGACAGCATAGCTGTAAATACATAATCAGACTATCTGTGTTTTGTATTTTTGCCTTATGTTAAATAATCTTACCAACGAATTTTTTGGAATCGGCATTCAAAACGGAAAAACACCTGAAAATTTAGGTGTCCTTTGGCGAACAGCTCAAACATGGGTGCCAGCTTTATTTTTACTATTGGGAATCGTTATGCCAAGCAGGCTTCAGACACGCATAACGCGGTTAAATCCATGCCGTATTATCACTATACAACCTTTGAAGAATTTTTTGCGCATCTCCCAAAAGGCGCACGACTGGTCGGTGTAGAATTAACAGAAGACGCAGAAGATTTAGAAACCTTTCATCACCCAAGGCGTTGTGTCTATCTACTAGGCGCCGAAGACCACGGCTTGTCTAAAATAGCGATAGAAAAAAGTCATTTTTTAGTAAAATTTAATTCCGAATTAAGCCTCAACGTCGCCGTCGCGGGTAGTATTGTGATGTACGATAGGGGAATAAATAAACCAAGGTCGTAACTTTGCCATAAATTGAGAAGATGCACAAAGCAGGTTTTGTAAATATTATTGGGAATCCCAACGTGGGCAAATCCACTTTAATGAATGCCTTTATCGGGGAGAAGTTATCTATCATTACATCTAAGGCCCAAACCACGAGACACCGTATTTTGGGGATTGTCAATGGCGAGGATTTTCAAATGGTCTTAAGTGACACACCTGGTATCATCAAACCTGCGTACGAGTTGCAGTCATCGATGATGGACTTTGTTAAATCTGCGTTCGACGATGCTGATGTTCTCATCTACATGGTAGAAATCGGCGAAAAAGAATTGAAGGATGAAAAGTTTTTTAATAAGATTACCAATTCTGAAATTCCGGTGTTGCTCCTGCTGAATAAGATTGATAAATCCAATCAAGAGCAAATGGAAGAGCAAGCACAGCTTTGGCAGGAGAAAGTCCCCAATGCTGAATTTTTTCCAATTTCTGCGTTGGAAGGGTTTAACGTACCTAACGTGTTTAACCGAATTATTGAATTGTTACCGGAATCTCCACCATTCTATCCTAAAGACCAACTTACTGATAAACCAGAACGGTTTTTTGTCAATGAGGCCATTCGTGAAAAAATATTGTTGCATTACAAAAAGGAAATCCCTTATGCTGTTGAAGTTGATACAGAGGAATTTTTTGAAGAGGAAAACATCATCCGAATGCGTTCCGTCATCATGGTAGAGCGCGAAACCCAAAAAGGTATCATTATTGGCCATAAAGGTGAAGCCATAAAACGTGTTGGTATCGAAGCCCGGAAAGACCTCGAAAAGTTCTTTGGTAAGCAGGTTCATTTGGAACTCTACGTAAAAGTCAATAAAAACTGGAGAAGTAACCAGAAGCAGTTGAAGCGTTTTGGTTATAATCAGAAGTAGGTTTCAGTCGCAGTTAACATTCGCAGTCTCAGTCTCAGTTTTCAGTCTCAGTTTGTAGTATTTCCATTTCCCGCCAAGCTTTGCGCCTTCGCGCCTTCGCGAGAGTTACTTAAGTAATAGAGTAAGCTTTTTTGGAATTTAGCCCCGACACTTCGGGATTGGAATTTATCTTCCCCGTCCAACTTTGCGTCTTAGCGCCTTCGCGAGAGTTACTTCAGCGTTAGAGTAAGTTTTTGGAATTTAGCTTTTCGAGTAAGCCTTTTTTGGAATTTTGTGTTTGTGATTTGTAATTTAATACGTTGTAATACGAACCCTTATTTATCGTATATTTGCACCCGCTTACAGGAGATGTAATGCAGAGTAAATCAAACAGATATGGGTAATATAGTAGCCGTTGTTGGGCGTCCTAATGTAGGTAAATCAACATTCTTCAACAGATTAATACAACGTCGCGAAGCGATAGTAGATGCCGTTAGTGGTGTAACCAGAGACAGACATTACGGAAAAAGCGATTGGAATGGAAAGGAATTTTCCCTAATCGATACTGGCGGATATGTCAAAGGGAGTGATGATATTTTCGAGGAGGAAATAGACAAACAAGTGCTTTTGGCAATAGAGGAAGCTGATGCTATCATTTTTATGGTAGACGTTGAATCTGGTGTAACGGGTATGGACGAAGAAGTAGCCAACATTCTTAGACGTGTTGAAAAACCTGTGTTTTTAGCAGTCAATAAAGTAGATAACAACGCTAGAGCACAAGATGCCGTTGAATTTTATAGTCTAGGTTTGGGCGATTATTATACTATTGCTAGTATTAACGGAAGTGGAACAGGCGATTTATTGGATGCTTTGGTAGAAGCCTTGCCAGATGTGGACGAGGAAGAAGAAGCTGAGGCACTACCACGTTTCGCTGTCGTAGGACGACCAAATGCAGGGAAGTCCTCTTTTATCAATGCCTTGATTGGTGAAGAGCGCTACATCGTTACTGATATAGCAGGAACAACACGAGATTCAATAGATACGAGATATAATCGATTCGGATTTGAATTCAATCTAGTCGATACGGCAGGAATTCGTCGTAAATCAAAAGTCAAGGAGGATTTAGAATTTTATTCTGTGATGCGTAGCGTTCGTGCTATAGAGCATTGTGATGTGTGTCTGTTGGTATTGGATGCAACGAGAGGATTTGACGGACAGGTTCAGAATATCTTTTGGTTAGCAGAACGTAACCGTAAAGGTGTTGTAATTCTGGTGAACAAATGGGACTTGGTAGAGAAAGACAACAAGACGGCAAAAGACTTTGAAAAACATATCCGTAACGAAATCGCACCATTTACCGATGTCCCGATTGTGTTCATTTCGGTATTGAATAAGCAACGTATTTACAAAGCCATAGAAACAGCCGTTGAGGTTTATAAAAATCGAACAAAGCGTATTAAAACCAGTGTGTTAAATGAGGTATTGTTGCCAATCATAGAAAGCAATGAACCACCAGCCTACAAAGGAAAATACGTAAAGATTAAATACATTATGCAACTGCCAACACCACAACCGCAGTTTGCTTTTTTCTGTAATTTACCGCAATACGTAAAAGAACCTTACAAACGTTTCCTAGAGAATCAGTTGCGTGACCATTTCGATTTTCACGGTGTACCCATTAGTGTTTACATGAGGAAAAAATAGTACTTTTAGGTGCTATGTATGAAGAAAAATTGTCAAAACTAATTTTATGTTTTCTTGTGTTATCCTCTTTTTTGGGGATAGCTCAAAATACTCCTCCTTCTGTGACGGTTACAGGTGATCAGGTATATTGCCCAGACGGACCATTACCTGTGGTCAGTTCTATTAGAATTTCAAACCAAGATCCAACAGCTACAGAATTACCTGAAGTTATTGTTCAAATTTCTGTGGGTTATGAGATGGGCTTGGATATCTTGAGTTTAAGTGGTGTTCACCCAAATATTTCTGCAAGTTGGGACGCTACGCAAGGGCAATTAACATTAACTGGACCAGCAACATTTGAAGCATTTGAAAGTGCAGTTTCAAATGTGCTTTTTGAGACTACACAAACGTTATTTATACAAGACCGACAGATTTCAGTAAACCTCAGTGACAATAAGTACTTACCTAGTACAGGGCATTATTATGTCTATGTATCATCACCAGGTATTTCATGGTCGGCAGCGAGAACTGAAGCCTCTCAAATGACTCTGTTTGGAGTACAAGGGTATTTGGCCACTATTACATCAGAGGAAGAAGCCCAGTTAACAGGAGAGCAAAGTCCTGGAACAGGTTGGATAGGCGCAACAGACGTCCAAGAAGAAGGGGTTTGGATATGGGTAACTGGGCCAGAGGCAGGGACTCAATTTTGGCAAGGCGGTGTTGGAGGCTCTACAGTAAATGGTTCTTTTGAATTTTGGAATAGTGGAGAGCCTAATAACCTTGGAGAAGAGCATTATGCCCACATAACGGATCCTAGTATAGGAATACCGGGCTCATGGAATGATTTAGACAATGCAGGAAGTCCAGACCCGACCAATCCATATCATCCCCGTGGTTTTTTTGTAGAGTTTGGTGGTCTTCCTGGCGATCCTCCTTTAAATTTATCAGCGAGTACAGAGATACTAATGCCTCGTATTACTATAGACGACACCCCTGTTGAGGTATGTGAGAATGTTACCATACAACTCGAGGCAACTACAAATACTACTAATATATTGTGGTACGGAACATCCACATCACCAACACTTTTAAATACAGGTTTATCATACCAAGTCAACCTGAGTAGTTCAACAACATTTTGGTTGCAACCTGCGGTTGATGGCTGTACTAATTTACGCCGATACCCCTTATTGGTTAATGTAAATCCTTTGCCAGAGTCTGCAGATATAAGTGTTTCGCAGTGCGACGATGCTGTGTTAGATGGTTTGGTAGCCTTCAATCTCAGCAGTTATGACAATTTAGTCAGTAATGGTACTGTTGCAAATAGGAGCGTCACCTATTTTGAAGATGCCAGCCTAATGACGGAAATAGATAATTCCAACTATACCAATACGAGCAACGGACAGATAGTCTATGCCAAAGTTACCGATACAACGTCTGGCTGTTTTTCAACTGCTGAAGTGACCTTAAATGTGAGTAGCTCATCTTCCGAAATGGTAGAACTCGAAGCCTGTGATGCTTTGGAAGGCGAAGGGTTTACAAATTTTGA
Source organism: Winogradskyella maritima (assembly GCF_042650215.1). Lineage (NCBI taxonomy): Bacteria > Pseudomonadati > Bacteroidota > Flavobacteriia > Flavobacteriales > Flavobacteriaceae > Winogradskyella > Winogradskyella maritima. Next base: position 1,371,741 of record NZ_JBHSAT010000004.1, read on the forward strand.
TTTGTCGGAACTCGATGCTCAGTTACTAACAGGAACGCCACCAGGTACATCGGTAGACTACTACCTTAATTTTGAAGATGCCTTGCTTCAAAACAATGCTTTGCCTACAGATTTTTCAAATACTCAGGCGTTTGAACAGACCATTTTTGCAAGAGTGCAAGATGATGTTAACTGTTATGGTATCAACACGGCACGTTTAATTGTAAAACCACTGCCCAACATTCTGCCCGATGAAAGCATTTTTTATTGTTTAAATACATTTCCAGAAACTATTAAAATAAATGGTGGCGTCGTGGATGATATTCCAAATAACTATTTCTACAACTGGTCTACCGGCGAAACAACCATTGAAATTGAAGTGAATGAACCTGGTGACTACGACGTCGAAGTCCGAGGTGTCAATGGTTGTGCTAGAACACGCACTATCACCGTTGTAGCATCATCTACAGCCATGTTTGAAAATTTTAATGTCAATAACAATACAGTAACCGTGAATGTTCTTGGTGAAGGGATTTATGACTACAGTCTAGACAATCCAACAGGACCGTTTCAAGAGTCGAATACGTTTACTGAGGTCACGCCTGGTTTTCATGATGTTTACGTCAATGATAGAAATGGCTGTGGTATTGTGTCTCAACGTGTTGCGGTGTTAGGATTCTCTAAGTATTTTACGCCAAACGGGGATGGGAACAATGATTTTTGGAGCATTAAGGGTTTAGAAGATTTAGACTTACAAATTTCAGTCTTTCATATTTTTAATCGTCATGGAAAATTAATTCAAATTTTATCAGCTTCAAACCCGCAATGGGATGGACGCTATAATGGCAATCCTATGCCTACTGACGATTATTGGTTTTCAGGTCAGTTGAGTGATGGGCAAACCATTTCAGGTCACTTTGCTTTAAAGCGCTAAATGTCAATAGAGTTATTTATAGAAAAATTAAGAATTTTCATACGAAAGAACGACTATTTTCGTTTTTAGTATCAACTATATTCAAATTAAAACTAAACAAATAGTTGTTTAACTATAAAAATAGTTTTAATTTTGAATGACCAATCATCAATCAATCTAATGAAATATTTCCTACCGCTATTTTGCCTGCTGTGTATCAATTTAGTAACAGCGCAACAAAAATCCTTCGTACTTAAAGGGCAATTAACTGCTGTTGACACAAAAGCACCTTTAGAGTCTGCAACCGTCTACTTGGAGCGCGTTAAAGACAGCAGTCTTGTCACTTATACGATATCTGATAAGGACGGACTTTTTCAACTCGAAGACAGAACCTACGACGACAATTTAAACCTTTTCATATCCTACATAGGGTACAAGGCGTACAAAAAAACCGTGTCAATTGACAGGGAATTGATTGATTTAGGTACCATAGAAATGCAAGTTGATGATAACGCTTTAGATGAGGTTGTTATAAAATCGCGCGCACCGATTACCATAAAAAAGGATACGTTGGAGTTTAACGTAAAATCCTTCAAAACCAAAAAAGACGCAAGCGTGGAAGACCTCTTAAAACAATTGCCAGGTGTTGAGGTCGATGACGAAGGCAACATTACGGTCAATGGGAAAAGCGTGAATAAAATTCTGGTTAACGGAAAACCCTTCTTCGGAAATGACCCAACCATTACCACCCGAAACCTGACTAAAGAACTGATTGAAAAAGTTCAAATAACAGATACAAAGACCAAGTCTGAAGCCTTTGCTGGCGAGGAGGGCGATGATGAAAACAAAACCATAAACCTAACCATTAAGGAAGAAAATAACAAAGGTGTTTTTGGTCGGGTCTCTGCCGGAGGAGGTACTGATGAACGATACGAATTTGCAGGTCTCGTCAACTACTTTGATAATGACCGACGGATTTCCGTACTCGGTGGTGGCAATAACATCAACTCGCCAGGGTTTAGCTTTGGAGAGATACAAAAGATGTTTGGTAATGTTAGTTCCATTTCAATTAATAGTAACGGTAATTTTTCCATCAACGGACGTTCATTTGGTGGAGGCGGTGATGGCATTGTGACCTCCCGAAGCACAGGCGCCAATTATGCCGATGAATTATCTAAAGGCGTTGACGTGGCTTCAGATTATTTTTATTCGAAAAGTAATTCAGAAAATGAATCAACTACCGAAAGGGAAACCATTCTTCCGGATTCTAGATTTTTTACAAATTCTAATATCAGAACTACCTCAGATAACGATAATCATAGATTCAATACGGAATTTGATATTGAAGTCGATTCTACTTTTCTCATCAACATTAGGCCGTCGTTTAATTATGGAAATTCCATAAGTCAGAATAATCGATTTGAAGAAACCTTGGATGAAAATCAAGTAAAATCCAACCAAACGACTTTCAGTTCGTTTAATGAATCTTTTGTAAAGAATTTTCAAAATGATTTAGACATCACAAAGCGTTTAGATAGCAATGGGTCGTTTTTAAAATTTGGCTTTCAGGTTGAATTTAATAGAGATGAAAGCGAAAATTTTCAACGTTCTGAAACCTTAATTAATGACCCTGACCAAGATGACATTACTAGAGACCAATTTTTAGACGATGACGCCTCGTTTGATAGATACCGATTGAGTGCTACTTATCGTATTCCCATCATTTCGAAGACCTTGTTTTTAGATACCGAGTTGAGCTATGTGTCCGAAGTGCGGAACAGTGTAAATTCTGCCTTCGATTTTAATGATGCAACGCTGGAATATGACTTGTTTAACGCCGACCTGAGTTCCGACTTTAAATTTCGAAATTTAAGAACCACGCCTAAACTAAGTGTTAGGTACAACAAAGATAAATTTGGTATTGGTTTTGGGGTAGGTTATGTGATGCGAACTATTGAAAATGAAGATGGTCTACGACCAGAATTTGACATAAAACGAAATTTTAGAGCTCTGGAATTTAATGGGAATACCAATTACAGATTCAGCGATAAGTCTTCCATGTATTCTAGCTTTAGCTATACCAACACACCACCACAATTGCGACAATTGCAGGCTTTTCAAGATGTGTCTAATCCTTTGAATATTGTAACTGGTAACCCCAATTTGTCGCCTTCAAATAATTTCCGGATGTTCGGTGGCTTCAATAGTTTCGATTGGCAAAAACGAACCGGTTTTTTCGGAAATATAAACGCGAGTTTTACCCGAGACCAAATCGTGACAAGAACGATTGTGGACGAGAATTTTGTTCGGAATACAACTTATGAAAATGTCAATGGTAACTATAATGTAGGTGTCAACGGGTCGTTTAGAAAGTCCGTAAAACTAGATTCTACCAAGACTTTGAAATACCGCATTGGTGGTAATATTAATTCTAATAAGCGCATCAACTTTAATAATGATGTAAAATATTCAGCAAAGAATACCTCGGTTGGTCCTTCGGTTGGTCTGACGCTAGATTGGAAAAAAGTATTAGAAATTGCACCAACCTATAGACTTAATTACACCAACTCTACTTTTGATATAGCTCAATTTGAAGACCAGAGTTTTGTAACGCATAATGTGGGAATTAGAACAGCGACTTTTGTGCCGAAGAAGCTAGAATGGCGGAACGACATCAATTTTAATTACAATCCAAATGTTGCGCCAGGCTTTCAAAAGAGTGCTTGGTTTTGGAATTCTACCTTGGCCTATTCCATGCTAAAAGACAAAGGCACGTTGACCTTGAAAGCCTATGATTTATTAAACCAAAATACCAACGCCAGGCGAACCATTACTGCTGATTATATTCAAGATTCTGAAAGTACGGTACTACGTCGCTATTTTATGCTAAGCTTTAGTTGGAAATTTAATAGTCTTGGCCCCAAAGGCAGTACAAACGATAGTAGTTTTATAATTTTGGATTAGGGTTTTAATAACAGTTTGCAGACACAGTTTTCAGTATAGAAAATTTGATAGAAAGAAATGACATTCAATAGTCATGACTTCTATTTGCTATCAAATCAGCTTTGCGTCTTCAACTCTCTCCAAAACAATTGTCATCTGCGCCGTCTTGGAACTTTGAACTTTGAAATTTGAACTTGGAATTTGGAACTTTAAACTTTCAAGCCTACCAACCCCCAGAAGCGCCACCGCCTCCGAAGCCTCCACCACCGAAACCGCCTCCAAAGCCACCACCGAATCCTCCGCCGGAAGAACCTCCAAAACCGCCACCACCAAAGCCTCCAGAACCTCGCGAATAACTGCCACGGCCCATATTGCTTAGGATAATTGCGTCGAGAAGACTGGTGCCTCCTGAATTGGAACCACTGCCTGGACCACCACGACCTCTGTTTTTAGAAATGGATATGATGATAATGATGAAAAAGACAAATAAAATGAAGAAGACACCAAAAGGGAATTCCGGCATATCATCTTGTCGTGTGCCTTGGTACTCGCCATTAAGCGCTTTAAAAATGGAATCGGCTCCAGCGTTAAGTCCGCCGTAATAATCATTTTGTTTAAAGTGGGGGATTATGTCCCGCTCAATAATATGTCGGCTGAGTGCATCAGGCAAGGCACCTTCTATGCCATAGCCTGTATTAATTGCAATCCTACGGTCACCTTTTGCAAGAAGAATAAGAATGCCATTGTCTTTATCTGCTTGACCAATGCCCCATTTTTCGCCCCATTGGGCTCCAAGATAATTGATATTTTCACCTTCGGTGGAATTAATGATGGCCACAACAATTTGTGTTGAGGTCGTATCTGAATACCGAACCAATTTGCCTTCTAATTCGGTCTTTTGAGAAGCGGATAATAGATTGATGTAATCGTAAATACTTGTTTGCTTTTCAGGAATAGGTGGAATTTTAAACTGCGCTAAAACAGATTGACTACTGAATAAGAACACAAAACATAATAGAAGAGAGTATATGTGCTTATTCATCCTACAGAAATGCTATTGTCCAATTCATCAATATCGCCATGAATCCAAGGAAAGTGTGCCGACAATTCTTTGCCAGCGCGTAAAACCCCTTCAATAAGGCCTTGGGCAAATTCTCCTTTTTTAAAATGACTAGCCATAATATCTCTGGTACTATCCCAGAAAGTTTGTCCAACAACGGCATTGATGCCACTGTCACCGTAAATCACAAATTCTTTTTTGTTGATGGCAACATAAATCAAAACCCCATTTTGGGCTTTGGTATTATCCATTTTTAAGAGATGAAAGACTTCCATAGCATGGTCTTCCACAGGCCCATCACAGGTACTTTCTATATGCACGCGGATTTCACCAGAGGTTGATTTTTCCGCAGTACGAATGGCTTCAACAATGTTAGCCTCTTCGTCCGCAGTAAGGAAGTCTTCAAGTTTGCTCATATTTTGGTTTTAGTCGAAATTGAATTCAACGTCAGGTGCATTTTCGCTTCCGGCGTCAGCTTCGTAATAGCCTTTTTCATCAAAGCCAAGTAGCCCGGCCACAATATTGTTAGGCACTTTTCTTACGTAAGTATTATAAGGTTTTACAGCTTCGTTAAAACGGTCACGCGCAACGTTTATGCGGTTTTCCGTCCCTTCCAGTTGGCTTTGTAGTTCCAAGAAGTTCTGATTTGCTTTAAGCTCAGGATAACGCTCTACCGTAACCAACAAACTTTTTAAAGCACCAGATAATCCACTCTGTACTTCGTTGAATTTTGCAAGTTGCTCTGGGCTAAGGTTACTCGCATCAATATTCATGGAGGTCGCTTTTGCTCTCGCCTCAATGACGTCTGTCAATGTCCCACGCTCAAAGTCAGCGGCCCCTTGGACGGTTTTGACCAAATTGCCGATGAGGTCGTTACGTCTCTGATAACTGCTTTCTACGTTTGCCCACGCTTCAGTAACGTCTTCTTCCATGGTTACGGCTGAGTTATTAACGTTCATAGCCCACAATCCTAAAAGGACGATGATAACTACTGGTACAATCCATTTTTTCATAGTTGTTGGTTTTAAAGTTCGGTTTTAATTTTTATGAGTTTTGCTTTAATGTCTTCGAGTTTTGAAATGATTTCAAATTTACTTAAGGCTTGTTTGCGTTCTTCTTTGAGATGTGTTTTGGCGCCTTCTAAAGTAAACCCACGTTCTTTTACTAAATGGTAAATGAATTTGAGGTTTTTAATATCCTCTGGTGTAAATTTTCTATTGCCTTTAGCATTCTTTTTAGGCTTAATGGCATCGAATTCCTTTTCCCAAAACCGGATTAAAGACGCATTGACATTAAATGCCTTGGCGACTTCGCCGATACCGTAATAGCGTTTTTCAGGAAGGTCTATATGCATCTTAATCGAGGGATTGGTTTTCTAATGATGCTTTTTTCAAGAGTTCATCAAATTCTGCTGGGGACAGGTTGCCATAATAGAAATTGATAGGATTGATACGTTCGTCGTCTTTCCAAACTTCGTAATGTAAATGTGGCGCTTCAGAACGTCCAGTGCTACCGACATAGCCGATTAAGTCACCTCGTTTTACGCGTTGATTGACTCGGACGTTATACTTGTACAGATGTGCGTATAGCGAAATATAGCCGTAGCCGTGGTCTATCCTAATATGTTTTCCATAACCTGTAGAACTGTTATCTGCACGTTTAACTATACCGTCTCCTGTAGCATAAATTGGTGTACCTCGCGGTGCGGTGAAATCCATTCCGTAATGAAACTTTCGCACTTTGGTAAAAGGGTCGGTACGGTATCCGTAACCAGATGCCATACGCGTTAAGTTTTCATTATTTACAGGCTGAATTGCAGGAATGGCCTCCAAAAACTTCTCCTTATCCTCTGCCAAAATCTTTATCTCGTCTAAGGATTTGGACTGCACAACAACTGCTTTTTCAAGCACGTCCAATTTTTTATTGGTTTCAATGATTAATTCAGAATTATTGAAACCTTCATATTTTTTATAACGATTGACACCTCCAAATCCGGCGCGACGCTGTTCTTCGGGGATAGGATTCGCTTCAAAATACAATCTATAAATTGCGTTATCGCGTTCCTCTACATTTTCCAAAACCGCCATGGCATCATCCAAGCGTTTATCCAATAATTCGTATTGAAATTTTAAATTCTGGTTTTCACGGGCAAGTTCGCGCTCTTTCGGACTTTCAAAAAATTGGCTGGCAATAATGACAAAGAAAAACCCGAACAAGGCTGAAGCAAGTAAAAATACTGTCGCATATTTAAAGGTCTTCCGTTTCTTTCGTTCTATTTTACGGTACGAAAGCGTTTCGGAATCATAATAATATTTTGCCTTAGCCATTTTCTAATTTATAGTATTTTTGCAGTCTAACAGCAGATATGTAGTGCTGTGAAATTGCGCTAAACAATCAAAGATAAAAAATTGTTTCGCAATACATCAAATAATAACAATTGCCACTCAATAGTTGCCAATGAAATCTCAAGATATACGCCAAAAGTTTCTCGATTTTTTCGAATCTAAACAGCATACCATAGTGCCATCTGCGCCCATGGTTTTAAAGGACGACCCTACCTTGATGTTCGTGAATTCAGGGATGGCGCCATTTAAGGAGTATTTTTTGGGCAACGGTCAACCAAAGAGTAACCGCTTGGCGGATTCGCAAAAGTGTTTGCGAGTGTCTGGGAAGCACAATGATTTGGAAGAAGTTGGGTACGACACCTACCACCATACGTTGTTTGAAATGCTGGGCAATTGGAGTTTTGGCGATTACTTTAAAAAGGAAGCCATTGCTTGGGCCTGGGAATTGCTGACTGAGGTTTATGGCATTGACAAAGATATTTTATACGTCACGGTGTTTGAAGGCGACAACGAAGACGGTACAAAACTAGACCAAGAGGCTTACGATATTTGGAAACAATACATTTCTGAAGACCGTATCCTTATGGGTAATAAAAAGGACAACTTTTGGGAAATGGGCGACCAAGGCCCGTGTGGACCGTGTAGCGAAATCCATGTGGACATCCGTTCTGCTGAAGAAAAAGCCAAGGTTGATGGGAAGTCCTTAGTTAACGAAGACCATCCACAGGTTGTGGAAATCTGGAATTTGGTCTTTATGCAATATAACCGAAAGGCAGATGGCTCTTTAGAAGTTTTGCCGTCCAAGCACATCGATACAGGTATGGGCTTTGAGCGCCTGTGCATGGTGTTGCAAGACGTTCAGTCTAATTACGATACGGATGTGTTTACACCATTGATTCGTGAGATTGAAACCATTACCGATACGGATTACGGGAAGGATAATCAGAAGGATGTGGCTATCCGCGTAATTTCAGACCACGTGAGAGCGGTGGCCTTTTCTATCGCAGATGGTCAACTGCCAAGTAATAACGGTGCAGGTTATGTAATTCGAAGAATTTTACGCAGAGCGGTTCGCTATGGTTTTACATTTTTAGATAAGAAAGAACCATTTATATACAGACTAGTCGACGTGTTGACCAAACAAATGTCGAAAGCGTTTCCTGAATTGAAAGCCCAAAAGCAACTCATTGAAAATGTTATAAAGGAAGAGGAAGCATCATTCTTAAGAACCTTGGACCAAGGTCTTATTTTGCTGGATTCTATTATTGAAACATCAAGTTCGAAGGAAGTTTCTGGAGCAAAGGTTTTTGAATTGAAAGATACCTATGGATTCCCAGAAGATTTAACAGATTTGATTCTTCGTGAAAAAGGCTATTCCTATAATAAAAAGGAATTCAAACTAAAGCTAGAAGAACAGCAGGCTCGAGGAAAACAAGCTTCAGCCTTACAATCGGACGATTGGACGGTGCTGATAGAAGACGAGGAGCAGGAATTTATTGGCTACGATGCTTTGGAAGCTAATGTAAAAATTGTGCGTTACCGAAAAGTGACCTCAAAGAAGGATGGGGAACTATATCAATTGGTGTTCAATCTTACGCCATTTTATGCTGAAGGCGGAGGCCAAGTGGGCGATAAAGGCTATTTGGAAGATGTACACGGCGATGTCATTTATGTTTTAGACACCAAAAAGGAAAATAACGTCATTATCCATTTTGCGAAAAACTTACCAAAGCATATCAACGAAACATTCAAAGCCGTTGTGGACAAAATGCAACGTCGACGTACGGAATGCAATCACACAGCAACACACTTGTTGCATCAAGCATTGAGAGAGGTGTTGGGAACACATATTGAACAAAAAGGCTCGGCGGTCCACTCCAAATACTTACGATTCGATTTTTCACATTTCTCAAAGGTAACGGTAGAAGAGTTGAGAGAAGTTGAAGATTTTGTCAATCGACGCATCGAGGGGAAATTACCTTTTGAAGAATTTAGAAATATCCCTATACAAGATGCTTTGGACAAAGGTGCATTGGCTCTTTTCGGGGAAAAATATGGTGATACGGTACGAGCGGTTAAATTCGGGCAGTCGGTAGAACTTTGTGGTGGAACGCATGTTGATAACACAGCAGATATTTGGCATTTTAAGATTAAGTCTGAAGGCGCAGTAGCGTCAGGAATCCGTCGTATCGAAGCCATCACCAATGATGCGGTTAAGGATTTTTATTCTGAAAACAACCGTGCGTATTTTGAAATGAAAGACCTGCTCAATAACGCTAAAGAGCCGGTAAAGGCATTACAGAATCTTCAGGATGAAAATGCCGATTTAAAAAAACAGATTGAAGCCTTATTAAAGGATAAAGCCAAAAACTTGAAAGGCGACTTAAAATCGGAATTGGAAACCGTTAACGGTATTCAATTTTTAGCTAAAAAAGTGGATTTGGATATTGCGGGTATTAAAGATTTGTCATTTGAACTCGGTAACGAGTTTGATGATTTGTTTCTTTTATTTGGAACAGAACAAAACGGAAAAGCCATGCTGTCTTGCTATATTTCAAAATCGGTTGTAGTCGATAAAGGCTTGAACGCTGGGAACATTGTGCGAGAACTTGGTAAATACATCCAAGGCGGTGGAGGCGGACAGCCATTTTATGCAACTGCTGGCGGGAAGAAACCTGAGGGAATTGAGGAGGCGCTAATGATGGCTAAAGATTACATTATGTAATATTATTTTCGCATGGAGGTCTCGACTCCGCTCGACCAGACAGAGCGTATTAAGATTGAACTTATCGAAAATTTAAAGAGATTTTATGCAACTTCAAACCAAAATGCCACTCTCAAAACAACCACACCATCAAATTACCTATGATGATAAAATTGTACTTCTAGGTTCTTGTTTTTCTGAAAATATTGGCGCTAAATTTGAGTACTTCAAGTTTCAGAATTTAATCAATCCATTTGGGATATTATTTCATCCACTAGCGATTGAAACCCTCATCACAAGAGCCGTTAATCTTGATTATTATTCTGAAGAAGATATACATTCAAACGAAGAAAACTACTTCTGTTTCGATGCACATTCAAGATTAAATACGATTGAAGCTAATGCTTTGGTGTCTGATTTAAATTCAAGATTAGACCAGACCCATCAATTACTTAAAGAAGCGTCATATCTAATTATTACATTGGGGACAGCTTGGGTCTATCATCATTTAGATACGGATGCTGTGGTCGCCAATTGCCATAAAGTACCCCAAAAGAAATTCTCAAAACGCTTGTTGACTGTGGATGAGATTTCGGAATCACTGGATGCGTCCATGGCGTTGGTTAAATCCGTTAATCCTAATATCAATTTTATATTTACGGTGTCTCCGGTTCGGCATTTAAAGGATGGCTTTGTTGAGAATTCACAGAGCAAAGCGCATTTAGTTTCGGCTGTACTTCAAACCGTAGAGCCAAGATTTAAACGATTTTATTTCCCATCTTACGAATTGATGATGGATGAATTGCGAGACTATCGATTCTATGATTCGGATATGATTCACCCCAATGACATAGCTATCAATTATATCTGGGAACGCTTTTCAGATATTTGGATAGCGGATGAGGCACATAAGACAATGACCGAGGTAGCGACTGTACAAAATGGATTGGCGCATAGACCTTTTAATCCCGAATCGGAAGCCCACAACACCTTTTTAGCAGATTTAGAGTGGAAGAAGGAGAATCTTAGTTCTAGACATCCTCATATTCAATTTGGATAACAGAATTGATGTCTAAAAATGACAATTTTTATAGCTCGAAAACTCTAAAGATTTGATTATTAACGAGCTCAATTTTTCATACTATGTACTTTATCTTATAATAATGTTACTCGTCGAATTTTTGAACACTTAACGCGATAAGAGCATATATTTAGAGTGCTATTAATCAATTTTATTGAGAAAGCGTTAGTTCATTTCCCGTTAAAAGGAAAAGGTCTGATGCTTTTTTTTTGACATTATTTTACCTTCACACTACCCGGCACTAATACCGAATAATCGCCACCATTTCTAATAACATCTCGCACAATAGACGACGAAATGAAGGAGGTGTCAGCTGAGGTTAATAAAAATACTGTTTCAATCTTGGAGAGTTTTCTGTTGGTATGGGCGATGGCTTTTTCAAACTCAAAATCAGCAGGATTCCGCAAACCACGCAGAATAAATTCGGCATCTACTTTTTTGCAGAAGTCAATGGTTAAGCCTTCATACGTCAGGACTTTTACCTTGTCTTCCGACTTAAAAGCTTCTTCTATAAAGTGCTTTCGCTCATCAAGTGAAAACATGTACTTTTTATCGGCATTTACGCCTATGGCAATAATGATTTCATCAAACAAATCAATACCACGTTTAATGATATCAAAATGTCCATTGGTGATAGGGTCGAAGGAGCCAGGAAAAAGTGCACGTTTCATAGTCTAACAAAGATACTTATTATTTTTTCAAGGCTTCCTCAATCGTATTTACGAATAGGTCTTCTAACGAGATACCTGCTTCTGTAGCTTGTTGCGGTAAAAGACTTTCTTTAGTAAGTCCAGGTACGGTATTCATTTCCAGGAAATGGGGTTCGTCATTTTTAAAGATAAATTCGCTTCGAGTGAAGCCTGTCATACCAAGTATTTCGTAGATTTTTTTGGCGACTGCTTCCGTTTTTTGTCTTTGCTCTTCAGAAATTCTGGCTGGTGTAATTTCTTGACTTTGTCCTAAGTATTTGGCTTCGTAATCGAAGAAATCGTTGTCCGATACAATTTCGGTCATTGGTAAAACAGTTGTTTTACCTTTATAGGAAATCACGCCGACAGACACTTCCGTACCATCTAAAAATTCCTCAATAATAATTTCATCATCCTCTTTAAATGATAATGCAATCGCGTCTTTTAATTTATCTTTTTCATACACCTTAGAAATCCCAAAACTGCTTCCGGCTTTGTTGGCCTTGACAAAACATGGCAACCCGACTTTAGATACTATCGCATCTTCATCAATAATGTCGCTTAGGTTGAGGTAATAATTTTTAGCAGTTTTTATTCCGAACGGTTTCAATACAGAAATCAAATCCCGCTTATTAAAGGTCAATCCAGCCTGATACATGCTACAACTCGTGTGGGGAATGTTCAATAATTCAAAATAGGCTTGCATAAAACCGTCTTCGCCAGGCGAACCATGAATAGCATTGAATACGCATGCAAATGAGATTTTTTCAGAATGAACCATTACCGAAAAATCGTCTTTATTTATAGGGAATTCGGTTCCTGCTTCATCTACATAAACCCATTTGTTCTCAAAAATATGAATGGCATAAGGATTATAAACGGTGGCTTTCAGTGTTTCATAAACCACAGCCCCACTCTTCAACGAAATTTCGTATTCGCTAGAATAGCCTCCCATTATTATGGCAATATTTTGCGTCATCTTTAAGTTAACTTATACTACGTAAATGTATTATTTATTTTGAAGCAATGTCATCGATTTTTCAATTTTCAACGTAACTAATAGCGTGTTTACCAAATGGCGTATTCCATAAATTGATTAGATTTGCCATTATTACCCATCAGCCTATGAGTTTTATAAAATTTTTGACCAGTAAAACCTTTCTGAAGCAAATCGCTTTAGCGGTTGTCGCTTTAATTGTGTTGGTCTTTTTTGTTTTGAAGTGGTTAGACATTACTACCAATAATGGCGAATTTGTGGTTGTTCCGGAGTTAAAAGGAAAATCTCTGGAAACAGTTAAAATTGAATTAGATGATGCCGATTTGGTGATGGAAATTCAAGATTCCGCCAATTACAATCCTAATTATCCAAAATACGCTGTCATTGAACAAGACCCGCTTGCTGGCTCTCAGGTCAAGGAAAATAGAAAGATTTATCTCACCTTGAATCCTTCGGGCTACAGAAAAGTGGGAATTCCAAATATTGTGAACCGTACTTTTAGACAAGCCAAACCAACGCTTGAAGCTGTAGGCTTTAAAGTCGGGGAGAAAACCTATATTGATAATATCGGGAAGGATGTGGTTTTAGGCATTCGCCATAAAGGAAAAAAAATGAAGGCTGGTGATGTATTACCAATGACGTCAACCATAGATTTGGTGCTTGGTAACGGAAACAGACCATCTTCAAACTAACATGCAAGAAGACGAACTTAACGACCAACAAGATGACCTTTATGAGCATTACGCTTTTAAGGTTGAAAAAGGGCAAACCCCTTTACGTATCGATAAATATTTGATGAACTTTATTGAGAATGCCACACGAAATAAAATTCAGGCTGGCATTAAAGATGGCAGTGTTTTTGTCAATGATGAGCCTGTAAAGTCCAATTACAAGGTCAAGCCACATGATGTGATAATTGTTAAGTTTGAACATCCGCCACACGAAAACTTATTGGTTGGCGAGGATATCCCTATTGACATTGTTTATGAAGACGATGATTTGCTTGTCGTCAATAAACCTGCGGGGATGGTCGTGCATCCTGGGCACGGTAACTATTCCGGAACATTAATCAACGGTTTAATTTTTCATTTTGAAAATCTTCCAAAAAACTCAAGTGACCGACCAGGTTTGGTACATCGAATCGATAAAGACACCAGCGGTTTGTTGGTTGTTGCCAAAACCGAACACGCCATGAATCATTTGTCTAATCAGTTTGCTGAAAAGACGTCGGAGCGTGAATATGTGGCAATTGTTTGGGGAAATGTTGAAGACGATAAAGGAACGGTAGTCGGCCATATTGGGCGACACCCAAAGAATAGACTTCAGAATACTGTTTTTTTAGGCGATGAAGCCTATAAAGGAAAACCGGCCGTAACCCATTACGAAATCATTGAACGTTTGGGCTACGTTACCCTTCTAAAATGTAAACTCGAAACTGGGCGTACACACCAAATTAGAGTCCACATGAAGCATATTGGACACACACTTTTCAACGACGAACGCTATGGTGGTGAACGCATTTTAAAAGGCACTACATTTAACAAATACAGACAGTTTGTGGATAATTGTTTTAAGATACTGCCTCGTCAGGCTTTACATGCTAAGACCTTAGGATTTGAGCATCCAACCAAAGGCGAGTTTATGCGTTTTTCTTCGGAATTGCCCGAGGATATGTCTCTGTGTATCGAAAAGTGGCGCAACTATGCTAAGCATTTAGAAGATTAAGTCTAAATAGGCAACCCTTATAACCGCATCACTAAAATCGTTTTAAAACACTTTCAATCTGAAGGCGAAGGTTGTATTTTTACATAGCAATAGAATTAGAAAAACCTTCAAGCGCCAAACATGAAATTAGTTTTATCCCCAGCAAAATCTTTGGATTTCGAATCGAAATTACCAACAACCAAGTCGACAAAACCTCAATTTTTAGAGGACTCTGAACGCTTGAATAAAATACTAAAGAAGAAATCAGCTAAAGGATTATCGAAACTGATGAGTATTTCGGACGCTTTGGGGCAGTTGAATTATGAGCGCAATCAGGAGTGGGAATTACCATTTACCAAAGACAACGCCCGGCCAGCGATTTATGCATTCAGCGGTGATGTTTATAGAGGTTTTGATGCCTACTCGTTTGATATAAAGAAAACGAAAAATCTTCAAGATACGGTAAGGATTCTATCGGGTTTATATGGAATTTTAAGACCATTAGATTTAATCCAACCATACCGTTTGGAAATGGGCACTAAAATGCCTGTTGGACGTAAAAAGAACCTCTACGAATTCTGGCAAAAGAGCATAACAGAATCCTTGAATGATGAGTTAAAGGACGATGAGCTTTTCGTGAATTTGGCGAGTAATGAATACTTTAAAGCTGTAGATAAAAAACAGTTGAAAGTCCCTGTAATTCAAATTGATTTCAAGGAATTTAAGAACGATAAATACAAAATCGTAGCCTTCTTTGCCAAGTATGCACGTGGCTTAATGGCTCGTTATATTGTTGATAACACTATAGACTCGCTAGACGGATTAAAGGGCTTCAATGCTGAAGGTTATGGCTTTAGTGAAGACTTGTCTAAGCCTAACCATTTGGTCTTTACGAGATAGATTTAGCCTTTCGTTTTCTTTTCTATATTGATTTTCGCTTCGGTAGAGATACGCTTTTTAATACGTGGTCGTCTTACGCCGAAAGTGCCTCTATGAATTTTACCGCGTCTGGTTTTTTTGTCGCCTTTTCCCATGGTACTAGTTTTTTGTTCCCTATAAGATAAAGAATTTTCATAGATTTATGAAATACTAACCTAACTGCTTCATGCATTATTATTTGATTATAGCTTTTCAGGCATTTTGTATTTATCATGTCATTAAAAAGCGGAATGAATATTATTGGATTCTCCTCATCATTTTTTTGCCATTAGTAGGATGCTTAATTTATCTGTTCACACAAGTTTTAAATCGGAATAACATAGAATCGGTACAGCGCGATATTAGCAATACCATTCAGCCAACCCGAAAAATAAAAGAGCTCGAAAAGAAACTTCAATTTTCTGAAACCTATGCTAATCGCTTAGAATTGGCGGATGCCTATTTCGATTTGAAGGATTATAACAATGCCGTAAGTGAATATTTGAAAGTTCTTGAAGACCCAATTCAAGATGGTACTTATGCACAGCAAAAATTGATTGAAGCCTATTATCATTTAGACCAATTTGAAGAAATCATTTCATACAGTACATCGCTTAAAGACCAAAAAGCATTTGACACACCAAAAGTGAACTATTATTACGGATATGCTTTAATGAAAACGGGGAAAGTAGATGAAGCAGAGGAAGCCTTAAAATCTATAGATAGACCCTATTCAAACTACAATGAACGCCTAATGCTAGCTAAATTCTATTTAAGTCAAGATAGAAAAGAGGAAGCCAGAACACTGTTGAATGAACTTTCATCCGAATCTGCCAACCTAACAAAAGACAACCGTAGAAAATTTAGAGCTACGATGCTCGAAGTTGAGCGCGTTTTAAAATCGCTCTAATGTTCTTTCATCAACATCCTTACAAACCATTCATTCCCAAAAACGCTACCAAACTCATCGTTGGGACTTTACCACCGCCGAGATTCACTACGGGAGACCTGAAGCCAGACGACGTCAATTTTTGCTATGGCAGTAGAGATGGACAGCTATGGAAAATTTTAGACCAAATTTTCAGCCTGAATTTAACCTTTGAAAACACCGAAAGCGCCATCCAAGAGCGAAAGAATTTTCTAATAAAACATAACATTGGGATTTGTGATATTGTTGAATCGGCGGAACGTGATAAGATTGACGCTTCAGATTTAGGTATGCAAAACGTAAAATTGAGAGATATGATTTGGTATCTTCAAGAATATCCTAAAGTGGACACCTTATTATTTACGGGTGGTAATAGCAAGAATGGTCCAGAATATTTCTTTAGACGCTATCTTAAAGATTACAATTTGAAATTACAGGTCGTTTCAGACAACGTCCCGCGAATCCACGAGTTTCGCCTTCCAACGAAATCCAACCTGTCACATCGAGCGGAGTCGAGATGTGACACTTCTCTTAGGACCATAAAAACCATTTCCCTAACCGCACCTTCTGGCGCCGCAAATAGAGCGGTGGGAAGTATGGATTTGTACAAGCAACTAAAAACACAAAACCCGGATTTCAATACTTTCGATTTTAGGGTGATGCAATACCGAGCATTCTTCTTGGATTAAAACAGGCTGTTTTCTAACATTTTGATAATCAGTTTTTAAGATTTCAGGCATTACGGTTCACTTACATGTCCTTGTAATTTCAAAATAGGCAGAAAATTCCACAAAGGATTAAGGATTTCAACGCTATAATTTGTATTTGGTAGAATATATTCAATAAAAGGGTTTATTTATTGAAAATATTAAAACCGACCTCATCATAAGTGCGTAAGTATCTGTGAATGTAAATATTAATTAAAACTAACATCCAATGAAAAATTTAAAAATTTACCTATTATTCGGCGCATTTGCTGTCGCCACCTTTTTTGTTATTGCGGCAGATCATATTGATGCGCCAGCAGTAGCAGGTGGTCGCAGTGATATCACCGACTTTTATGCCTTTCAAGGCGAGAATACAGATAATCTGGTTTTTGTAGCTAATGTTCAAGGATTATTAAGTCCTAACAAAACAAATAGCGCAAAGTTTGACCAAGATGTCCTTATTGAGTTTAATATCGACACTGACGGCGATGCTATAGAGGATTTGGTCATTCAGGCGGCGCCACGTGGCAACCGCATGTTTTTTAGAGGACCAATTGTTCCGGATCAAACAGGTATTGTAACAACGTACAACCCAGATGCTGGGACAGATGTTAATTCTGTAAAGATTACACGATATGGTCAAGATGCCATCATTGAAAATGCTGATGGTATGAGCTTTTTTGCCGGTCCAAGAGACGATCCGTTCTTTTTTGACTTCGGTCAGTATACTGCGATCCTAGCTGGCGAGGCTACTTCATTTAAATCTGAAGGTGTAGATACCTTCGCGGGGACCAATGTTTTATCCGTTGTTGTTGAAGTACCAAAAGCACTGCTTGGGGACGGCGATAACATAAATACTTGGGTAGAAACAAAAAGAAAACAATAATCACTAAAGAATTAATTATGAAAACTATAAAATATATATTTGGAATGCTTGTCTTAGCGACACTATTCTGTGCTTGCAGTAAAGACGAAGCTTATAATGCCAATGAAGAAGCCAATTTTTCGGCTAAAGGCAATTCAGATCCATTTAGCGGTAACACTTGGATCCAAGAAGACCAAATGGGAAGACCAGCTGTAAATACAGTGTTTGTATCATCTGGAAGTAAAGATGATTTCAATCTTACAGTACCTTCGGAACAAGGTGCCGCTTTTCAACAAATGTTTCAAGATAATTTAATGTTCTTGAGCCCAGCTTTCAACGAGCCAGGCGACTTAAATGCTCTTGAATTGGATGCTAAAACATTTTCTTCGATTTTGGCTACGGATGTATTAACGGTTTCTAAAACGGGAACAACTACGTTTTTTGATGGTGATAATACACTAACTGGTCGTGCTTTAGCAGACGACGTTATTACGGTAGAACTTATTTTAATCTTTGGAGGTGAAACTGGTCTGAGTGATCCTGAATTTCCTGGATTATCAGATGATAACGTAGATGCTAATGATAAGGAATTCTTAACTTCATTCCCTTATTTGGCAACACCTTGGTAGAACTTAAATAAATAAAATGATATGAAAGACTGGTATTTTACCGGTCTTTCTTTTTATGTATGATACCTAATGCTTAACTTTTGAATTAATATTCAATGTATTTTGAACAACATAATAACACTACTGTTCTTAATTTTGAATAAAATATAATCAACATGAAAAAGACCCTTCAAATTGCCAATGGCGTGGCATTAGTATCTACGATTATTGTCAATTATCTTTCTAATACGGGATTACTTAACGGTAGGACGATTGGTGATATATCGGATAATATCCGTTCGTTATTTACGCCAGCAGGTTACACCTTCGCTATTTGGGGTATTATTTATTTGATGCTTTTTGCCTTTGCTATTTACCAAGGTCGAAGTCTATTCGTTAAAGTGAAAAACGATGATTTTGTGCTAAAAACGGGTTGGTGGTTTGTTCTTTCTTGTATGTTTAATTCGTCTTGGGTTTTTGCGTGGTTGTATGGTTATACGGGGCTCTCTTGTGTTTTTATTTTCTTACTGCTTTTGAGCCTGTTTAAAATTGTAATCAATAACCGAATGGAATTAGACGATGTTCGTTTTCCTGTTATAGCCTTTGTTTGGTGGCCATTTGTGATTTATAGTGGTTGGGTTACGGTTGCGAGTATTGCCAATGTATCAAGCTATTTGGTTAAAATTAATTGGGATGGTTTTGGGCTATCACCAGATGTTTGGACCATCATCATGATTATTATTGCAAGCCTTATAAATATTTATATGGTGTACAAACGAAATATGCGGGAATTTGCCGTTGTCGGTGCTTGGGCACTTATCGGGATTGGTCAGGCTAATGCCAATAACCATCAAACCATAATGGTGCTGTGCTATGTCTGTGCTGTAATTTTATTAATTACGGTCGCTGTTCATGGGTTTAAGAATTTTTCGACCAACCCGTTTATAAAGTTTCAACAGTGGCGGAATGAATAGTTCCTACAAATCATTAGAGCGAAAAAATTAACTGTACCTTTGCCATTCACAAGTCGATAACACATTTTGCGACTTATTAATAACCATCTATGTCATTTCAAAATTTGGGGCTTTCTGCTCCAATATTAAAAGCCATCTCAAAACAAGGCTATACAGAACCTTCACCAATCCAAGCAAAAGCCATTCCGCCCATTTTAGATGGAAACGATGTTCTGGCTTCAGCCCAAACAGGAACCGGAAAAACAGCAGGATTTACCTTGCCTTTATTACATCATCTTTCCACGACACAAGGTCAAGGCTATAAAGCTGTGCGTGCATTGATTTTAACTCCAACGCGTGAATTAGCCGCTCAAGTCCACGCCAACGTCAAAGCCTATAGTGAATTCTTAGATGTAACGTCGGCGGTAATATTTGGTGGCGTTAATCAGAATCCTCAAGTTAAGAAACTAAAAGCTGGGGTGGATGTACTCATTGCAACGCCAGGCCGATTGATAGATTTGGAGAATCAAGGCTTGTTATCATTAAGGCATGTGGAAATATTTGTGTTGGATGAAGCCGACCGTATGCTAGATATGGGGTTTTTAAGGGATATTGAACGTATTATGAATCTAATTCCCGCGAAACGGCAGAATCTGATGTTTTCGGCGACGTTTTCTAAAGACATCAAAAAATTGGCTTTCAAAATTTTGAATGACCCAATTCAAGTTGAAGCGACTCCCGAAAATACAGCAGTGGAAATCATCGACCAACAGGTGTATCGCGTTGCCAAGACTAAAAAGACAGGATTGATTATAAAACTTATTTCTGAAGGTAATTGGCAACAGGTTTTAGTATTTACCCGAACGAAGCACGGAGCAAACCGTTTGACTAAAAAAATGGTATCGGCTGGGATAACCGCAGCGGCTATTCACGGCAATAAAAGTCAGGGGGCAAGAACCAAGGCTTTGGATGGATTTAAGAAAGGACGCATTAGAGTTTTGGTAGCCACCGACATTGCGGCGAGAGGTTTAGATATTCCATTATTGCCACACGTTATAAATTTTGAATTGCCCAACATCTCCGAAGACTATGTTCACCGAATTGGAAGAACAGGGCGCGCCGGCGCAAGTGGGAAAGCCATTTCTTTGGTAAGTGCCGATGAGACTTCATTTTTAAGAGGGATAGAAAAACTAATTGACCAAAGGATTCCGGTAGAGATTATTGAAGGGTTTGAACCAGACCCCGATGCGTCCACGGAACCGATTAAGCCTGGGCAGAATAGACAAGGTAACCAAGGCAGGAGGAAGAATTCGGATTCAAGAAACTCAGGAGGTGGAAACAGTCAAAAGTCGAAGCCAAGACGGAACAGGAATCGTAATCGTAATCGATAAATAAGACTGGTGATAAAAGGTAAATGTATAAGATTTTGTTTTTCTAAAATTTCGGCAAACCGTCATTTCAACAGATAAATAATGTCACAACCTAACAATCCTTTACATGGCGTTAAATTAGAACAAATCATCAACGAGTTGGTGGCGCATTACGGTTGGGAATATATGGGCTATCAAATTAATATTAGGTGTTTCACTCATAACCCATCAGTAAAATCGAGTTTAAAGTTTTTGAGACGCACTCCTTGGGCAAGAGACAAAGTAGAAGAGATGTATCTAAATATGATACAAAAACGCCTATTCAAAGGAAATGAATAGGCGTTATTACAGAATTATTAAACAGTTATTGTTTATTCTGTTGTTTTTTGATGGTCGCTTTATCAATATCAAATTCGTTAGTCTTTTGATTGACATTTGCCGTTAAGTTCGTAGGATTGGTTTGTTCCTTTGTTCTCTTAAATTTCTTTTTATCTTCAATAATTCCCATAGTATTTTAATTTTTTAGATTCAAAATCAATATACGCAGAAACGAGTATGTACGCTTGTTCTAAACCATTGAAGATTGACGCAAAGCATTTTAGGCACAAGTTAATGTCCCAAAAAAGGTTTAACGAAGCGGTCTAAATTCGCAACCCCATGTTCAGTGACATGTTTTATAAACGCACTTCCGATGATAGCACCTTTAGCGTGCTTAGTCGCCTGAGTAAAAGTCTCATGGTTGGAAATGCCAAAGCCAACAATTTGAGGGTTCTTAAGATTCATGTTTGTGATGCGCGAAAAATAATCCGATTGCTCATTACCAAAACCAGATGTGGCACCAGTAGTACTCGCTGAACTTACCATGTAGATAAATCCGTTTGAAACTGAATCGATATAACGAATGCGCTCTTCGGAGGTTTGTGGCGTAATCAAAAGGACATTGATAAGACCGTATTTTTCGAAGATTAATTTGTAGTCTTCATGATAAACATCTACCGGTAAATCAGGAATAATTAATCCGTCTATGCCAATCTCTTGACATTTTTTACAGAACGCTTCCACACCATATTGTAACATAGGATTAAAATAGCCCATGATAAGAAGTGGGATGGAGACCGTTTCCCGAATATCTTTTAACTGGTTGAACAGCACTTCTGTAGTCATGCCATTTTTTAGGGCTTTTGTAGAACTATCTTGTATGGTTGGTCCATCTGCCAAAGGGTCGCTAAACGGTAAGCCAATTTCTATCATATCAACACCGCTTTTCTCCAAATTTTGAATGGTTGTTACTGTATCATCAATAGTTGGGTAACCTGCCGTAAAATAGATAGAGAGCAGTTTTTTATCTTCTTGTAATTTTTTATTTATTCTGTTCATATTTATTTCCCGTGGAAACGGGAATCTCTTTAAGTTGTATTTTGATTTGTAAGATGCTGAATCTAGTTCAGCATTTGAGCTAAAGCTCAAAATAATCTATATAATTCTGTAAATCCTTATCGCCTCGTCCAGAAAGATTAAGTACTATGATGTCGTCTGGCTTGAAGGCTTTGTGCTCAAAAACGGCCAAGGCGTGGGAGGTCTCAATGGCAGGAATGATACCTTCCAGTTGTGTGAGTTGCAATCCAGCGGTCATAGCATCATCGTCGGTGATAGAAATGAATTCGGCACGTCCAGTTTTATACAAATTGGCATGCATTGGGCCAACGCCAGGATAATCCAGTCCCGCAGAAATGGAGTAGGGTTCGGTAATTTGCCCATCATTAGTTTGCATCAATAATGTTTTACTCCCGTGGATGATACCTTCCTTACCCAAAGCAGAAGTAGCGGCACTTTCGCCAGAATGCACGCCTTTGCCAGCGGCCTCCACGGCGATGATGTTGACATCCATATCATCTAAATAATGATAGTAGGTGCCAGCGGCGTTACTGCCACCGCCCACGCAGGCAATAACGTAATCTGGTTTTGTTGTGCCTTCTTTTTCTTGGAGTTGCCATTGAATTTCTTCAGATACCACAGCCTGAAATTTTGCTACCATATCTGGATACGGATGTGGGCCGACTACGCTACCTATTATGTAATGGGTGTCTATGGGATTGTTAATCCAATCTCTGATGGCTTCGTTGGTAGCATCTTTTAGCGTACGACTTCCAGATAAGGCAGGCACTACTTTAGCACCTAGCATTTTCATACGGGCGACGTTCGGGGCTTGTCTGGCAATGTCTATTTCACCCATGTATACAATACATTCTATCCCCATTAATGCACAAACGGTTGCCGTGGCTACGCCGTGTTGTCCGGCACCTGTTTCGGCTATGATTCTGGTTTTACCTAGACGCTTTGCCATTAATATTTGACCTATAGTGTTATTGACCTTGTGCGCGCCAGTATGATTTAAATCTTCGCGCTTTAGGTATATTTTGGTGTTGTATTTTTCAGAAAGGCGCTTTGCAAAATATAGCGGTGAAGGTCGTCCCACATAGTCTTTTAAAAGCTGATTGAACTCTTCTTTAAATGAAGGTTCATTCATAATCTTAAGATAATTTTGGCGTAATTCTTCTACATTAGGGTAGAGCATTTCTGGGATGTATGCGCCTCCGAAATCACCGTAGTAACCTTTGTCGTTAATGTTGTATGTCATGTTTGAATTTTTCTAATTCTTCAATATGTTTTAAACCAGGTTCAATTTCAAACTTACTGTTAACGTCAATGGCGTAGCAGTATTTCGATGCTGGACTATTTTGAAATTCTTTCAGTTTATTCGTGGTTTCCAATCCAATACCACCACTTAAAAAATATGGTGTTTTGGATGGATAATCGTTTAGGACTTTCCAATCGAAGGTAAAGCCATTTCCGCCTGGAAGTTGCCCTTTTGTGTCGAAAAGAAAGTAATCAACGATACCTTCGTAGGGTTGTATTGCTTCAAAATTGAAGTGGTCTTTGATGCTAAATACCTTTATCAATTCTATTGCACTTCGACTGCGCTCAGTGTGACAGTGTTCTAAGATTGAAATCTTTAATTTCTTACAGAATTCAGCAGATTCTTCGCCATGTAATTGCACGGCTTGCAATTCGTGTTTTTTAATTAAATCAATGACCAAATCCATTTCCTCGTTCACAAAAACGCCTGTTTTTTTAATAGATTTTGAAACACTTGGAATCTGTCCATCAAAATATCTTGATGATTTATCATAGAAAATAAAACCCATATAATCGGGTTGAAGCCAGGAGAGCGCTTCAATATTATCTCGATATTTCATACCACAGACTTTTAGTTTCATGCTTCTAGCTGTTTAATGAATTGACTCGCTGATTCTCCAGGATTATCCGTTTTCATAAAACTCTCACCAATCAAAAAGCCTTGGTAGCCGTAGGGTTGTAACTCTTTTATGGCGTCGACAGAGCTAATCCCACTTTCGGAGACTTTTACAAAGCCATTGGGGATTAATTCGCTCAACTGCTTTGAGGTATTCAAACTGACGTCGAAGGTTTTTAGATTCCTGTTATTAACGCCGAGCATGTCTAAAGATGACATGATGGATTTCTGTAGTTCTTCTTCGTTGTGGACTTCTAAAAGAACATCGAGATGTAGTGACTTAGCCAATTCTGAAAACTGCTTTATCTCATATCTAGTTAAAATTGAAGCTATCAGAAGAATTACATCAGCACCATAGGCTTTGGCTTCCAAAATTTGATACTCGTCGATGATGAATTCCTTACGTAATAAGGGCAAGTTGCAACTAGCTCTTGCCGTTAATAAATCATCTAAGCTTCCTCCGAAATATTTCCCGTCAGTTAACACTGACATGCCACAAACACCAGCATTTTCGTAACCTTTGGCTACGTCTTGTGTATTTAAATTTTGGTTAATGGTCGATTTTGAAGGGGAACGTCTTTTGTGTTCGGCGATAATGCCAGAAGTGCTGTTTTTTAAGCGTTCTGCCAAGGAGATGGTGTCTCTGGCGAATAAGACGGACTTCTCGATCTGGCTTGTTGGAATTAGGGATTTCCTTAAATCAACTTCGTTGCGTTTGTCTTTTACTATTTTGTCTAGTATGGTCATATTAACTTCCTGCGGAAGCAGGAATCTTTTTAATTAATCTAAATTATTCTGTTTTTCTGTTCATTTTGCCTTGATGCAAAACGAACCAAAAAATCACAATCAAAATATAGGGAATTGCTCTCGCACCACTCGCTCTCGGAATTACGTGCTTAAAGCTTCGCTTTGCATCTCCATTCCTTCGCTCATTATTCCTGAATTTTGATGCTTCCGACTAGGTCGGAATTTGGGGGCATTCATATTTGCTTGATTTATTCCCTTTCATTTTGTTTCTACACTCTACACTCTACACTCTACACTCTTTCTTCTAATTACTTAACGACACTAATTTGTCTAAACTCACCTTCGCTCTTCCGCTTAGTAAGGACTCTTTTGCTAATTCAAATCCTTCCTTATGGTTGATTTGTTTTGATGTGGCTATGGCCAATCCGGCGTTAGCACAAACCACATTATTTTGGGCTTCGGTGCCATTTCCTGAAATAACATCCACGAAAATTTTTGATGCCTCCGCTACGGTGTTTCCACCGAATATCTCAGACTGTTTAATGTCTTTTACATTTAAATCTGAAGGCGAAAACAAGGTTTCAGAGGTGTTTGAAATTATTTTTGCTTTTCCTGTTAAGGAAATTTCATCATAGCCATCGAGTGCATGAACAACAGCATAGTTTTTATCGGATTCTTGATAGAGATAGCCGTATAATCGAAGCAATTCCAGATTGAAAACACCTACCATTTGATTTGGTGGAAACGCCGGATTTACCATAGGCCCCAACATATTGAAAAAGGTTTTTACACCAAGCGCACGACGAATTGGTGCTACATTTTTCATGGCAGGGTGGAAGAGTGGTGCGTGTAAAACACAGATGCCGGCTTCGTCTATGCTCCGCTTTAAAAAGTCTTTATCGTTGGAAAATTTTATACCCAAATGCTCCATCACATTTGATGAGCCACATGCCGAAGAAACACCATAATTCCCGTGTTTGGATACATTGACTCCAGCACCAGCCGTAACAAATGAAGCCAGTGTTGAAATGTTAAAGGTGTCTTTGCCGTCTCCACCTGTTCCGCATAAATCGATAGGATTGTAGTCTCCTAAATCTACAGCGATGCATAGTTCTAAAAGCGCGTCTCTAAAACCTCTTAACTCGTCTAAGGTGATGCTACGCATCATATATACTGTGAGAAATGAAGCAATTTGGCTTTCGTTATATTCGCCGTTGGAGATGTTTACCAATACGGATTTTGCCTCCTCGCTGGAGATGCTTTCTTGGTTAATGAGCCTGTTTAATATGTCTTTCATTCCTATCCCTAACCCTTTCCTGAGGAAAGGGAACTGTTTTGGTTATTATTTCATTTTACTACCAACTAATCAACTCTCCAGCCAATTCTTCAAAATCTGTTTACCGTTTGGAGTTAATACCGATTCTGGATGGTATTGAACGCCTTTAACATCATAAACTTTATGCCTTAAAGACATGATTTGTCCGTTCTCATCATAAGATGTGGCTTCTAAACTATCGGGCAAATTGGTATCGACAACCCATGAGTGGTAGCGTCCGACTTCAATTGTTTCATTCATATTATTGAATAAAGATTCATCATTGACGCATTGTCTTACTGTGGTTGATACGCCGTGATATACCGTATCTAAATTTTTCAAAGTGCCTCCGAAGACTTCACCAATGGCTTGTTGGCCAAGGCATACACCTAAAATACTTTTTATTGGTGCATATTCTCGGATTATTGATTTAAGGAGTCCAGCTTCATCTGGAATCCCAGGTCCCGGTGACAAGACGATTTTTTCGAATGGCCGAACGTCTTCAAGTGTTAGCTTGTCGTTTCGTTTTACTGTCACTTCGCAATCTAGTTCCTCTAGGTAGTGGACAAGGTTGTAGGTGAAACTGTCGTAATTGTCTATAACTAGTACTTTTTTCATAAGCCTTTCCTTACTCCTTTCCTAAGGAAAGGAAAATGTTACGGGTTAAAATTTTATTTATTGTTTTCAAAATAATCTAATTTTTTACTGAACACTGAACACTGAACACTGAACACTGAACACTGAACACTGAACACTGAACACTGAACACTGAACACTGAACACTGAACACTGAACACTGAATACTGAACACTGAACACTGAACACTATATCTCCTCCGCCATTGTAATCGCCTTTGTCAATGCGCCGAGTTTGTTGTATACTTCTTGCAATTCGCTTTCGGGTTTTGATTTGGCGACCAATCCTGCGCCAGCCTGCCAATAGAGTTTGTGGTTTTTGCTTAGGAAAGTCCTAATCATGATGGCATGATTGAAGTTGCCTTTAAAATCCATAAATCCTATAGCGCCCCCGTAGAAACTTCGACTTGTTTTTTCGTATTGTTCTATGAGTTGCATGGCTCTGTGCTTTGGGGCACCGCTTAAAGTTCCCGCAGGGAAGGTATCAGCCACCACTTGCATAGTTGGTGTATGCTCGTGCTTTTTTCCTACAACTTTACTCACCAAATGAATAACGTGCGAGAAAAACTGTACCTCGCGGTAAGTTTCAACCTTCACATCGCTCCCGTGTCTACTTAAGTCGTTTCGTGCTAAATCCACTAACATCACATGCTCACTATTCTCCTTGTCGTCTTTAACTAAAGCTTCGGCAGATTCTGCATCTTTTAAGTCATTGCCTGTGCGTTTAAATGTTCCTGCAATTGGGTGAATTTCCGCACTTCCCTTGTTCACAATCAATTGTGCTTCGGGTGAGCTTCCAAAAATCTTGTAATTCCCATAATCGAAATAAAAGAGGTATGGTGAAGGGTTGATACTTCTTAATGCGCGATAGACATTAAATTCATCGCCCTTAAACTCTTGCGAAAAGCGTTTAGATAATACCAATTGAAACACGTCGCCTCGTGCACAGTGTTTTTTGGCGAGTTCTACGTGTTGCTTGTAGTCGTCATCAGATAAGTTAGAATCAATTTTCGATGTTGTCTTAAAATTATATTGTGCGTATTGTTTAGTCTGAATGAGTTGTTTTAGTTGTTCGCAATTGTGCTTGCCATTTAGCGTATGCGAAAAGATATAAGCTTCATTCTTGTAGTGGCTAATTGCAATAACATTTTGATAAACGGCATAATAGATATCTGGAATATCAATAGAATTCGGTTTTTTCGAAATTTCAATATCTTCAAAATAACGCACCGCATCGTAATTGGTGTAGCCAAAAATCCCATTGGTAATGAATTTGAAATCTTCGTTGACGTCTGAATTAAATCGAGTTGAAAAATTATGAATCGCTTCGGTAACATTGTTTGGCGTGGCTTCTTCCGAAGACATTTCGCCATCAGGAAACTGCTGTGTAATAACATCGTTAGTGACGTTAATGGACGCAATGGGATTACAACAGATGTATGAAAAACTATTGTCATTGGCGCGGTAATCGCTGTTTTCCAATAAAATACTATTGGGGAAAACGTCACGTATTTTCAAATAAATATTGACAGGCGTAATGTGGTCTGCCAGCATTTTGGTGTAGTCGGTTTTTAAATGGTATGTAGTCATAAAGACGATTAAAATAAAAAAAGGCCTGTCGTGAATGACAAGCCTTTTTGATATGTTTTCACACAATGGACTATTTCACGAAACTTTCGTTAGTAAAATTCCACCACCATGTTTTGTTTGTTTGCATTGTTTTAAATATAGCTCAAATATAGAGAGGATAAAATTGAATTCAAAAGAGTTTTAAAAAAAAGATTCCCGAGCGGACTATAGGGCAATCGTTTCGGGAATCATAGAGCCTTTATGTGCTATTTCATCAAAAGGAATTTAAAAATAGGGTAACATAAAGGTCAAATTCATCATTAATGGCGCTATTCTTCAAGTTATTGAAGAAGCTTTTAGAGCCGTATCTTACATCGTATTTTGTGCGGTCTATGGATAATTCTGAACTTATGGAATCTTCCGCGACGGTAAGATTAAAGGTTATGGGTTCAGTGATATTTTTTAAGGTGAAATCGCCAATGACCTCATAGCCATTATCGGTTTTAGTGACTTTGGTAAATACCAATTTGGATTTTGGATGTGTCTCAACGCCGAAAAAATCTTCAGACTTCAAATGACCTTCTAGCTTGCCTTTGGATTTGCCATCTAAGTCCGTGACATTGATAGAGGTCATGTCAATGATAAATTCGCCACCTACCAATTCATCATTCTTATATAGAAGCTGACCAGATTCAAAATTGATAGTGCCGTCATGGCTTCCGGTAATTTTATGGCCTTTCCAAATGATGGTGCTCTTGTCGGTATCAATCGTTTTATTTTGGGCCGAAAGCGTATTCAGACTAAAAGACACAAAAAGTATCAGAGGGATTATGTTTTGGACTATTTTAAACATTGAGCTTTGCAAGTAATTTGTTTAACTGTCTGATTTCTTTGTCGTTAAGATTTTCGGTTACTTTCATTTCGGCTTTATCAATCAGCGGGTCGAGGGTTTTGAGAACTTCTAAGCCTTTTGCCGTGATGGAAACATCAACCTTTCTGCGATTGCTCTTGGATGGTTTACGCTTTGTAAATGACTTGTCAATGAGTTTATCTACAAGACGTGTTGTATTGCTAGATTTGGCGACCATTCTTTCGTTAATGTCTTGTAAATTCAAAGGTTTTCCGTTTTGTCCTCTTAAAATCCGAAGAACATTAAACTGCTCAATGGACAAATCGTAAGGTTTTAATTGCTCGGTTAGCGCTTCTTTAATTCCCATGTTTGAAAACAATATATGAACCACAGCAGACTTACTGTCGTTAATATCGCTAGTCAATTTTAATCTGTCCTTCAATTGTTTCATATACAATTGTTGTATATACAAACATAGGGTTCAAGTCATTGATATCCAAATTAATGTTATGTTAAATTGAAACGTTTTTAATGGCTCTTACTTAATTTTGAAATATGAAATATGTATTACTTATAATCTCAATGTTTCTTTTTAATTGCAACGAGCAAAAAAAAGGGGAGTTTAAGACAGATACCATTGCAAAGTCTGATGTTGAAAATGAAGCAGTCAATACTCAACTGCCTGAAGAACCATTGAACATCGCCGTCCATGATTATGCTGGTTTAAAACCTCTAATAAATAAGAAAGACGACGAACTTCACGTGGTTAATTTTTGGGCCACTTGGTGTGCGCCATGCGTTAAGGAATTGCCTTATTTTGAACAATTACGGGAAGAATACGCTGACCAAAATATTGATATGCTTTTGGTAAGTCTGGATTTTCCTAAACAATACACCACGAGATTGCAACCTTTTTTGGAGAAGCATAATTTAAAATCTGAAGTCGTGGCCTTTGATGATTTGGACCAAAACACGTGGATTCCGGATATCAATGAAAACTGGTCGGGTGCCATCCCTGCAACGATTATTTATAAAGGGAACAAACGAAGGTTCTATGAGCAATCGTTTACCTATGAAGAACTTAAAACTGAAATCGATAAATTTTTAAACTAAATCTCAATCATTATGAAAACATTCAAAATTTTAGTCGCAATATGCGGTTTGGTTATGTTCTCAGCCTTTACAACGTCTGATGTTGCAGATGGCTATAAAGTAGGGGACATCGCTACCGATTTTTCACTAGAAAACATTGACGGGAACATGGTCTCATTGGCTGATTATAAAAACGCCAAAGGCTTCATCGTTATTTTTACTTGTAATACCTGTCCTTACGCTGTTGCTTATGAAGACAGAATTGTGGAGCTCGATAAAAAATATGCTTCAAAAGGGTATCCCGTCATTGCCATTATGCCAAATAATACCGATGTAAAGCCAGGTGATAATATGGATGCCATGAAGGCTAGAGCCAAAGCAAAAGGATTTACCTTTCCGTATTTAATGGATAAGGGACAGAAGATTTACCCGCAATATGGCGCTACAAAAACCCCTCACGTTTACATTTTGGAAAAAACAAAAAAGGGCAATGAAGTGAAATATATTGGTGCCATTGATGATAATTATCAGGATGCAAGTGCTGTAAAAACAAAATATGTTGAGAACGCAGTAGACGCTCTTTTAGGTGGAGGAGATGTACCGTTAACCGAAACTCGCGCCATAGGTTGCTCCATAAAAGTGAAGTAATTTCATAAAAAAATCAAAGAAATTTGAATCCGAAGTGTAACGCTTCGGATTTTTTTTCGTCTATATCATAAGGAAATGTTAATTTTGTAAAGCAAAATCCTTATTAATGAACGATTTATCACAGCAAGAATGGACAAAACAGCTTAATGAAGCTCATGATGCTGTAATTATTGATGTACGTACTGCTGATGAAGTGGTGGAAGGTATGATTCCAGAAGCCTTACATATTGACATTTTTAAAGGTCAAGGGTTTGTTGATGAGATAAACGAATTGGATAAGACCAAATCCTATTTTGTGTATTGTAAATCTGGTGGACGAAGCGGACAAGCCTGTGCGGTAATGTCGCAGTTGGGTTTTGAAAAAGCTTACAATTTGGTCGGTGGATTTACGGAATGGCAAGGCGACAGCGTTTTGCCCTAGTACAAAAGTCTCAGTCAAACAGTCGCAGTTGGCAGTAGAATGTTTGAGTTACATAATTGAGCTGAGAATTAATTGATAATGTCTTTAGTAACTTAAAGAGCAAAAGGGAAAGACCCTGATTTCGACATAGTCGGAAGCATCAAAATTCAGGAATAGTGAACGAAGAAATGTAGATGCGAAGCGAAGCTTCAAGCACGAAATTTCGAGAGTGAGCGGTGCTTTAGCAATTCCCTAATTTTGATTGTGATTTTTTGGTTCGTTTTGCATCAAGGCAAAATGAACTATATAAAACAGATATTAATCACTAAAAACTGTCCTCTTTTCGGGGAAATGAATATGAAAAAAATAGTCTTCTCAATTTTAGGTATAGCGATGCTAGTAGTTACAAGCTGTATCAACGAAAAAAGTTTAGCTTCCGAAGTAAAATTAGTCACACCTGAAGAAATGGAAAGCATCCTTGAACTTGAGGATGTTCAGTTGGTGGATGTACGTACGCCAGACGAATATGCCCAAGACCACATTGAAAGTGCCCAAAATATAGATTTCAGCTCGCCAACGTTTGATGATGATATCGCTAAGCTCGATAAATCCAAACCAGTCGTCTTGTACTGCAAAGCTGGTGGGCGAAGTGCCAAATGCGTCAAAAAAATGGAACAAGCAGGGTTCCAAAAAATCTATGACCTTAAAGGTGGTATCTCTACTTGGAAACATTACAACTCGTCAAAGCAGGAAAAGAAGTCCTAGGGAGTTGGCAGTCTCAGTTTTCAGTCATAGCCTAAGTTTAGTTTTGCGTAAAGCGAAATCAGTAAACCTAAATCAGAGACGAATTTCACATTACACTCTAAACCTCACACTTTACATTAATCCCCTAAATAACCCAATAACTAATTAACCCCTTATACAGGGTTTTCATAAGGTTTTTATAAATTAGGCGACATAAAACCGTAAATATGTTTGCAAATTTTACATTTGTCATTCAAGCCTAAACCAATGCTAAAACAATTATATCTCGCAGTACTCTTTTGTACGGCTATTTCTGCCCTAAGTTTTGCACAGATTCTCGAACCTGTAAAATGGAAAGGCTCTGCCAACAAAATTTCCGATACAGAATATGAGTTAGTGTTTACGGCTACCATTGACGATGGTTGGGCCATTTACTCCCAGAAGGATTTAGGTGGATTTGCACCACAAACCTTATTTGAGTTTGAGAAGGAAGCTGGAAAATATGAGCTCATTGGAGAAACCTCAGAACCGCAGGTAGCACCTAAGTTTGATGAGATTTTTCAAGAAGACGTTATAAAGTTCAAGAAGCAAGCGGTATTTAGGCAACGCATAAGATTACTTGATGAGACTCTTAATATCGTAAAGGCTTATGTAGAATATCAAACTTGCGATGATGCCAAATGTATTCCAGGAGATTTTGACTTTAATATCGCCTTAGACGGCTCCAAATTTGCTATTGAAGCGGTAGAACTCGATGAGCGAAGTAGGGCGCTTTCAGAGGCTCTAAATCTTAATATAAAGGGGAAAGACAAGTACGAAGCCACAGTTAATGTTGAGGAAAAAACAAGTTTAGGCATTTTCTTCTTGGGCTTTTTAGGTGGATTGATTGCCTTGTTGACACCTTGCGTATTCCCTATGATTCCATTGACGGTATCGTTTTTCACCAAAAGTTCAGGTGAGAATAAGAAGGGGGTTTTTAATTCCATCCTTTACGGCGTATTTATCTTTTTAATTTACGCCTTACTGAGTCTGCCATTTCATCTAATTGATTCCCTAGACCCCGAAATTCTCAATAACATTAGTACAAATGTTACGCTTAATATCATTTTCTTTGCTGTTTTCATTGCTTTTGCTTTTTCGTTCTTTGGCTATTATGAATTGACTTTGCCCTCTTCTTGGAGTAATGCCTTAGATTCTAAAGCGAATAAAATCGGTGGTTTTATCGGTATCTTTTTTATGGCATTGACACTGGCCATCGTGTCTTTTTCTTGTACTGGTCCCATTTTAGGGACGCTTTTAGGAAGCTCGCTAACAGCTGATGGTGGCGCAATGCAATTAACGCTTGGGATGAGTGGCTTCGGCTTGGCTCTCGCTTTACCATTTACACTGTTTGCCATGTTCCCTAAGTGGTTAAATACCTTACCGAAATCTGGCGGGTGGTTGAATACCGTGAAAGTAGTTTTAGGTTTTATAGAATTGGCATTGGCCTTAAAATTCCTTTCGAACGCTGACTTGGTCGAGCACTGGGGACTTTTAAAGCGTGAAATATTCATAGGCCTTTGGATTATCATCGGTATTGGATTAGTCTTGTATTTATTTGGAAAGATAAAATTCCCGCACGATGGCCCTCTAAACAAACTCGGTGGTTTCAGAATCACAACAGCCATTTTGTTTTTGGCTTTTGTCATATATCTAATTCCTGGGTTGACCAATACCAAATACGCGAATTTGAAGTTATTGAGTGGTTTCCCGCCACCTTTGTTCTATAGCATTTATGACAAGGATTCTGAATGTCCACTCAACTTAAATTGCTATAAAGATTTAGACGAAGGCATTGCTGTTGCTAAGGCAGAAAATAAGCCTATAATGTTGGATTTTACGGGTTGGGCCTGTGTCAACTGCCGTAAGATGGAAGAACAGGTGTGGAGCACATCTGATGTGTACGATATGTTGTCTGAACAGTATGTGGTCATTTCGCTATATGTTGACGATAATAAGGATTTACCAGAGTCGGAGCAGTTTCAATTTCTACGGCCTAACGGTTCGGCTAAGACCATAAAAAGTATTGGAAATAAGTGGGCGACTTTGCAAACGATAAATTTTGAGAATAACTCACAGCCATTCTATGCTTTACTCAATCATGATATGGAATTACTCAACGCTACAAAAGGCTACACGCCTGATGAAGATGAGTATTACCAATGGTTGTTAGAGGGATTGGGGAATTTTAATAAGAACTAAATTCGTTTATAAACTTCCTCAAACGGAACTCGAAAACGAGGTCCGTAAATGCCTTTTTCGTTTCGGATACCACAGCTAATCACCATATTTATTTCTGCACCTCTCGGAAGATTTAATATCCGTTTTACGCGTAAGGTATCACTACCTTCCATGGGGCAGGTGTCATAACCGATGGCAGCCATACTTACCATAAAATTCTCAGCGGCCAACCCTGCACTTTTATGAGCTACAACACGCATATCGGATGCTCGTACTTGTCGATAAATAGGTCTAAATAAGCCTACAATTTGGAATGTGAAGTATTTTAGATACCCCAATATCCCAAGAAAGTCAGTATATACTGTAGGGATGAGTTTTTTGTAATAATTGGTTGCCATTTTTTTGCGTTTCAGGTCGCGCTCGCTCAAATTCGGTTTGTTATAAACCTTTCCTAAAAATTCAATATTGGCTTTAGCTCTTTGTCTCCAGAGGTCTTTTCGTGCTACTACAACAAGCAGTTGTTTTGCCGTTTTTGCGGCGTTTTGATCCAAACAGGCCTTTGATAGTTGTTTTAATATTTCGGTATCTGTAATATGGTAGAATTCCCAAAGTTGCAGATTACTACTTGTTGGTGCTAGTGATGCGTTATACAGGCATTGTTTGACTTTTTCGGTGTCTATCTCTTGGTCGGTATAAATCCGTGTAGAGCGACGGTAAGCAATAGCTTCGGTAACTGTTTTTTCCATATTTACGTCCTGTGAGAACAGGAATCTCTTTTAAATTCAAATTTAATTTAGCCTAAAAGTAAGTGATAGATTTTATCTCCTACAACATAGCCTAAAGATAATAGCATTGGGTATAATAAAAGCAACCACAAGTAATCCATAAAACGTGTTGCAGAAAAGGCTTTGGTACCATCATCGATAAAGTTGTTAATAGCTTCATACCATGACATGAGCCCCAATTTTGAAGCCAAGCCATTCGCCAAAATAGCAATGATTAATATGAACAAGCCAATAAGGTATAATCTAATCATGAATTATTATTTTCAATTTATAGCACTAAAAAATAAAGGTTTACAATCAAACTACTGTATGCTTTCAAACTAATTTTATTAAAAACAAAAACTATGAAAAATTTGAGTAATAAAGAAGCCGTAGAAAAACTGAGAGATTTGGCTACGGATATCGATTTTGCCATCTTGTCCACCAATTTGGGACAAGCAAAATTTGACGCCACACCGATGAGTACCAAAAAAGTAGATGACGAAGGGAATATTTGGTTTTTAAGCGGAAAGAAGAGTAATCATTACAACTACATCAAGGAAGATAATAAGGTAGCATTGATGTATTCCAAGCCAGGTAATATGTCGTTTATGAACGTCTTTGGAAAAGCCGAAATCGTCAGTGAGCAGTCGGTAATTTCAGAATTATATGGAACTGGTGATGATATGTGGTTTGATGGTGAAAATGACCCAAATATTTGTGCTCTCAAAATAACACCTGATGAAGCTGAATATTGGGAACCAAAACAAAATAAACTGATTTCATTCTTTAAGTTCGGCATCGCAACCATTAAGGGTGAGCAACCCGACTTGAGTCAACACGGTCATATTACCGTATAAAATTATTAATTAACTAAATCTTGTTAGAATAAATCCATGGAAAAATTACTTAGAATCATCGGTGCCGCTTGGGGTGCCAAAAAGATAGGCGGTGGCAAATGCGGTTGCTTTGGAACCATAATTGTATTCATCATCCTGTATTGGTTATTGGGCTATGTCTTTAAAGTGTTTTAAGTTTTTGCCAAACAGCGTCAAGACGCATATTCCTTTTTGTAAATTCTCACAAATAACAATAGTAAGCTGACCAACAATGGCCCAAAAATCAGACCTAAAAAGCCGAAAAGTGGAATACCAACCAGTACCCCAAATAAGGTTATAAGTGGGTGAACATTATCCAATTTTTTAAGGACAAATAGTCGAATAACGTTATCTGTTGCCGCAACTACAGTCATACCATAGATAAGTACGCCCCAAGCCTGAAACGAATCACCGTTGGAATAGCTAAGTATAAAAACAGGTATAGTACCCAATAAATTCCCAACAAAAGGAATCATGGAGCCAATGGCGACTACGACAGCCCAAAACGCAGGGTCATCAACGCCAAATATTAAAAAACCAATCAGTGCCACAATACCTTGAGCTATGGCAACAAGAGGGATTCCAAATGCATTAGATTTTACAATATCGTAGATTTCGGAACCCATAATTTTCAAATTGTCGTCTGCAATCGGGATGTAACTGAACAGGGATTCTCGTAAACGTTTTTGGTTCACTAGCATATAATATAGAATAAAATACATGATGGAGACTGCGATGAAGCCGTTAAAGGCATTCCCTAAAACTGCTTGTGAATTACTTGAAATCCAACTTGAAACTTTTTCGAGATTGATTTGAGACGTCAAATCGAAATTGATGTAAGCTTCTAAATGATTCAAATTGGCTTTTACCGCACTTATTATTTTTTCAGAATTAGAAATGGCATCGCCAACTTTATTGCCTAGCATCAATGCAATCGCTACTAAAGGCAAGGTTATAACAATGAAGGATATAAACATGAGTGTCAACGCCGCCAATGCAGGTCGCCATCCGCGATTAATAAGGCTTTGCATGTATTTTTTCATCAACACGTACAAGGTAATGGCGCCCAATATTCCGGAAAAGTAAGGCATAAGCTCTCTAAAAATAAGAACTACAATGACAAGTATCAGAATGATAATAAACGTTTGTCTTATGGTACTTTTTGCAATCAATGTTCGAGGTTTAGTTGTTAAGTATTATTTCTGCTGAATAGTTTTAGAATAGGATTAAATTTAGGTGAAATTTATAATATAGGCGAAGGATTATAGTTTCAGTTTAATGATTATGTTTCCATACCATAATAGTTATTTAATAAAATCAAATTATGGGATTAGCATTGATTATTGTAGTTTTAAGAAATGGTAAAAAATTAATTTATTTTGAATATCCTTCATATTTCTGCCGAATGTTATCCTTTGGCTAAAGTCGGTGGACTGGCCGATGTGGTTGGCGCTTTACCAAAATATCAGAACGGGTTAGGCCAAGAAGCATCGGTAATTATGCCGTTTTATAATCTCAAATTTTTTAATGAGAATACATTTGATGTGGTTTATAAAGCCAGATTGAAAATGGGTGAGTCTAACATCGATTTTTCAATTCTTAAATTGACCTCGCTTAATCTGGGCTTTGATATGTATTGTGTGGATATTCGTCCATTACTCTATCAGGATAATGTGTATTCAAACGATGATACTAAACGTTTTTTGGCGTTTCAGATTGCGGTTTTAGATTGGATAAAATCATTGACTAAAAAGCCGGAAGTCATCCATTGTCATGACCATCATACAGGTTTAGTGCCTTTTATGGTGCAACAGTGTTATGACTATAAAATATTACGCAATACACCTACGGTACTTACCATTCATAATGCACAATACCAAGGCTGGTTTGGTTATGAACATTTAAATTTGCTTCCAGAGTTCAACCATGATCATATTGGTTTATTAGATTGGGATGGTACCATAAACCCTTTAGCTGTGGCTATAAAGTGTGCCTGGCGCGTTACAACGGTTTCTCAGTCGTATATGGAAGAATTACAAAATGAAGCGAATGGTCTGGAAGCCCTATTAAAACACGAAAGTGCTAAATGCATAGGTATTCTTAATGGTATTGATACCGAAGTTTGGGATCCCATGAACGATGAATACTTAGAGAAAAACTATAAAGTTACGTCAGTGCTTTCAGGAAAAAAGGGAAACAAAAAATACTTATGTCAACAATTTAATTTAGACCCTTCAAAACCTTTGATATCTTTTATCGGACGGCTTGTTGGTGAGAAAGGTGCCGATATTTTACCCCAAGTTTTTGAATCTATCCTTAAGCAAGAGTCTTGTAATATACTATTATTAGGGTCGGGGTTTGATGAAACAGAAAAAGCGCTTCTTGCGTTAAAAGATGAATTTAAGGGTAACTATAATGTCTATGTAGGTTATAATGAACAGCTATCGCATATCATTTATGCCGGATCCGATTTTTTAATCATGCCCAGTCGTGTGGAGCCTTGTGGTCTTAACCAAATGTATGCCTTACGATACGGCACTATCCCAATTGTGAGAAGTATCGGTGGTTTAATAGATACGGTGACTGATATTGATGATAATGGTTTCGGAATCAGGCATAAAGAGGTCTCTGTAAAGAGTTCGTCAAGAGCTATTGAGCGAGGCATAGATTTGCACGCAAACACTACAAAATTTAATGACATCCGAAAACGCATCATGAAGATTGACCATTCATGGGATGTTTCCGCAAAAGCTTATGTATATTTATACAATTCAATAATCAACCCATGATAAATCAAAAAGTAATTTCCATAATTTTAGGTGGTGGTCAAGGCTCTAGACTTTATCCGCTCACCGCGACACGTAGTAAGCCTGCAGTACCAATTGCAGGAAAATACCGTTTGGTAGATATTCCTATTTCAAACTGTATTAATTCAGACATCAAACGCATGTATGTATTGACGCAATTTAATTCAGCGTCTTTAAATCAGCACATTAAGAATACTTATCACTTTAGTTTCTTCAGTTCAGCCTTTGTCGATGTATTGGCGGCGGAACAAACCATACAAAGTGATAAATGGTTTCAGGGAACGGCAGATGCAGTTCGCCAGAGTATGCACCATTTTTTGCAACACGATTTTGATTATGCCTTGATTCTGTCCGGCGACCAACTTTACGATATGGATTTTAATGACCTCATTAAAAAACATCGGGAGAGTGATGCCGAAATATCAATCGCCACCTATCCAGTAGATGCCAAAGCGGCAACTGGATTTGGGATTTTAAAAACAAATGAGGAGAACGTCATCACCTCGTTTATTGAAAAACCAGAGACTAAATTATTGCCAGATTGGACTTCGGATGTGAGCGATGCTATGAAATCCCAAGGCCGTCACTATTTGGCATCGATGGGTATTTATGTCTTTAATCGCGATTTATTGGTTGAGTTGATGAATAATCCTGATACGATTGACTTCGGAAAGGAAATCATTCCACAATCCATCAATAAGCATAAGACGGTTAGCTATTCTTACGAAGGCTATTGGACCGATATCGGAACCATAGAATCTTTTTTTGAAGCCAATTTGGGCTTAACGGACGATATCCCTCAATTCAATTTGTACGACGATAATAGAATTTATACCAGAGCTCGGATTTTGCCGACTTCAAAAATATCCGGAACAACGTTAAACAGAACGGTAATTGCAGATGGTTGTATCATCAATGCGGCACAGATTGAGCATTCGGTTATTGGTATTCGGTCTAGGATAGGAGATAAGTCTGTTGTGACAAATACCTACATGATGGGCTCCGACTATTATGAAACCTTAGAGGAAATGAAACCTGGAAAAATTTTGATGGGTATCGGTAAACGCTGTATAATCAATAATACCATAATGGATAAGAATTGCCGTATAGGTGACGATGTAACCATCAATGGTGGCAAGCATTTAGACGATATTGAAACAGACCAATACCTCATTAAAGACGGTGTGGTTGTCATTAAGAAAAATGCTGTAATACCTAACGGATTTTCAATGTAATTTATGGCAGAGGTTAAGGCATTTAGCTTGTTTTCAGAATTTGACATCAACCTTTTCAAAGCTGGAAAGCATTACCGTTTATTCGAAAAAATGGGGTCACATCCTGTTACTTACAATAATGAGGATGGCACCTATTTTGCGGTTTGGGCACCAAGTGCTAAAAAAGTGTCGGTTATTGGTGATTTTAACTATTGGAATGCCGAAACACACCCTTTAAAAGTCCGTTGGGACGAAAGCGGGATTTGGGAAGGCTTTATTCCCAAAGTGGGAAAAGGAACTTTATATAAATATAGAATTGAAAGTCATGCTGAAGGTGTGACCACCGAGAAAGCTGACCCTTATGCCAGACGCTGTGAGCATCCGCCAAATACAGCTTCTATTGTTTGGGATGATGATTACCATTGGAAAGACGCTAAATGGCTAAACACACGAAAAAAACATAACAGTCTTGAAGCCCCATTTTCAGTTTATGAAGTGCATTTGGGTTCATGGAGACGCCATGCCAAAGAAGAACGGTTTTTGTCTTATTACGAATTAGCCACGGAATTGGTAGATTACGTAAAGGACATGAAGTTTACCCACGTAGAGTTTATGCCCATTATGGAATTTCCATATGACCCGAGTTGGGGGTATCAAATCACAGGGTATTTTGCGCCTAGTTCGCGTTTTGGTTATCCTGAAGAATTAAAATATCTCATAGACGAGCTTCATAAAAATGATATTGGCGTCATCTTGGATTGGGTGCCTTCACACTTTCCTGAAGATGCCCACGGATTAGGTAATTTTGATGGCTCTTGCTTGTACGAACATCCCGATAAGCGCAAAGGTTATCATCCCGATTGGAAGAGCCTCATCTTTAACTATGAGCGCAACGAAGTACGCTCCTTTCTCATATCAAACGCTATTTTTTGGTTAGACCAATACCATGTGGACGGACTGCGGGTTGATGCTGTGGCCTCCATGCTCTTCTTGGATTATTCTCGAGAAGACGGCGAATGGGAACCAAATAAGTTCGGAGGACGTGAAAATTTGGATGCGATTTCCTTTATGCAGGAATTAAATACCGAAATCTATAAATCCTTCCCGGACGTGCAGACTATTGCCGAAGAATCCACATCATTTCCCGGTGTATCAAAACCCGTAGATTTGGGTGGCTTAGGATTTGGCATGAAATGGATGATGGGTTGGATGAACGACACATTACAATATTTTTCCAAAGATTCAATATATAGAAAACATCATCAGAATGATTTAACATTCAGTATGACCTATGCGTTTTCCGAAAACTTTATGTTGCCTTTAAGTCATGATGAAGTCGTCTACGGAAAACACTCTCTTTTGGATAAAATGAAAGGAGACGAATGGCAACGCTTCGCCAATTTACGTTTGCTGTATGGCTATATGTTTACGCATCCTGGCACCAAACTGCTATTTCAAGGTGGGGAATTTGGTCAAGGCAATGAATGGAACTTTCAGCAGGCTTTAGATTGGTATGTGTTGCAATATCAACCTCATAGTGGCGTACAACATTTGGTAAAGACACTCAACGGTTTGTACAGAAATGAGCCTTCACTTTATGAAAAGCAATTTTCCCATGAAGGTTTTGAATGGATTGACTACACCGATGCTGAAAACTCAGTCTTGGTCTACATTAGAAAAGGTAAAAAATCGAAAGATGACCTAATCGTAGCCTGCAATTTTACACCAGTACCTCGAGAGCAGTATCGCATTGGTTTGCCACGGAAAGGCAAAC
Organism: Winogradskyella maritima; assembly: GCF_042650215.1. NCBI lineage: Bacteria > Pseudomonadati > Bacteroidota > Flavobacteriia > Flavobacteriales > Flavobacteriaceae > Winogradskyella > Winogradskyella maritima. The sequence goes on from NZ_JBHSAT010000004.1 coordinate 1,413,475, forward strand.
TTACCGAACTGTTAAATACAAACGCAAAAGTATTTTGGGGAAGTGGGGATTTTCAGAATGAAAAACTTATTTCAGAAGCTAAATCTTGGCATTCAAGAGCAAATTCAACCTTGATTAATATACCGCCATTGGCCCTTGTGATTTTAAAATACTCCAACTAAAACCAACTAAAACGTTTTCGTTAATAAATCGTAGAAAATAGTGAGGAAGAAAGCTGTGGATGCGGAATTTTTTCACGTTTTTTAATGCTTCAAATTAGACCATCATTATATGATTGTAAATACTGAATTAGAGCAAAAAGGGAATTTATTTCCATCTCAAATTATAGATTATAGCAAAGATGTCGACCAGCTTTTTTTTCATACGGAAAATGACGTGGTCCTTCAAATCACCATTCTTCGCGATAGCGTTTTACGCTTTAGATATACCACAACGGGGACATTTGAAAATGATTTTTCTTATGCCATAACCCAATATGCAAGTACGGGTTATAACCGATTGGATATAAAGGAAAATGAGACCCATTATGTCATCACCACTTCTAAATTGATATGTAAAGTGGCCAAAAAAGACCTTCATATTTCATTATATGATGCGTTGGATGAGACCTTGCTTTGCGATGATGAATTGGGCTTTCATTGGGAAGAAAATTATGAGTTTGGTGGCAATGTAGTGAAGATGAGTAAAGTCATCAACGACCGCGAAAGTTATTATGGTTTGGGCGATAAACCAGACCATCTAAATTTAAAGGGCAAACGCTTTCAGAATTGGGCAACGGACTCCTATGCCTATGGGAAGGAAACAGACCCTATTTACAAGGCGATTCCATTTTATACAGGCTTACACCATAACAAAGCCTATGGTATATTTTTCGATAACTCCTTCCGTTCGTTTTTTGATTTTGGTGGCGAACGTCGCAATGTCACCAGCTTTTGGGCGCATGGTGGCGAAATGAATTATTACTTCATTTACGGCCCTAAAATGCAGGATGTCGTAGAAAATTATACTGATTTAACAGGAAAGCCTCACCAACTGCCGCCACTTTGGGCATTGGGCTTTCATCAGTGTAAATGGAGTTATTATCCAGAGTCCGAAGTCAAAGAGATTACCTCAAAATTCAGGGAATTACAGATTCCGTGCGATGCCATTTATTTGGATATTGATTATATGGACGGTTTTAGGTGTTTTACTTGGAACAAGGAACATTTTCCAGACCCAAAACGCATGGTAAAAGAGTTGGCTGATGATGGGTTTAAAACGGTAGCAATTATTGACCCCGGTATTAAAATCGATAAGGATTATTCGGTTTTTACAGAAGCTTTGGAAAAGGACTATTTCTGTAAGCGTGCTGACGGGCCTTATATGAAAGGTAAAGTTTGGCCTGGCGAATGTTACTTCCCCGATTTCACAAATCCTGAAGTGAGGGATTGGTGGTCTGGCTTATTTCAGGAGCTAATTGAAGATATCGGTATAAAAGGCGTTTGGAACGATATGAATGAACCAGCCGTTATGGAAGTACCGAACAAAACATTCCCTAATGATGTGCGTCATGATTATGATGGCAATCCCTGCAGTCATAGAAAAGCACATAACATTTATGGTATGCAAATGGCACGGGCGACGTATCAGGGATTAAAGAAATTCAATTATCCAAAACGTCCATTCGTAATAACACGTTCGGCTTATTCTGGTACGCAACGGTATACTTCAACATGGACCGGCGATAACGTGGCCACTTGGGAACATTTAGGTATAGCGAATATTCAGGCACAGCGTATGGCCATGTCTGGCTTTAGTTTTGTTGGTAGCGATATTGGCGGATTTGCAGAGCAACCGCAGGGCGAATTGTTCACGCGTTGGATACAGTTGGGGATTTTTCATCCGTTCTGTCGTGTGCATTCCTCGGGCGACCATGGCGACCAAGAACCTTGGGCCTTTGATGAAGATGTTACGGATATCTGTAGAAAATTTATTGAACTTCGATATCAATTATTACCGTATTTGTATACCTGCTTCTGGAATTTAGTAGAGCACGGTACGCCGATTTTACAGTCTTTGGTAATGTTTGACCAAGAAGACCATCAAACCCATTACCGAACCGATGAGTTTATTTTCGGTGATAAAATTTTAGTGTGTCCTATACAAGAACCAAATGCCAAAGGCCGAAGAATGTACATTCCGAGAGGACAGTGGTATAACTATTGGACGGACGAACTTGTTGAAGGAGGCAAAGAAAAATGGGTGGATGCTGAAATCGATTCTATGCCAATTTTTATAAAAGAAGGCGCCATCATTCCAAAATATCCGGTGCAACAGTATGTCGGCGAAAAGGAGATTAAAGAATTGTCATTGGATGTTTATTATAAAGAGGGCAAGGAGCGCTCCACGTTGTTTGATGATGCTCATGATGGCTATGATTATACCAAAGGTCGCTTTAGTCTACGGACCTTTCAGCTTAATGGAAAGAATAAGGAATTGATTATTAGACAACATAAGGAAGGAAAGTATACCACGACTTATGAAACCTTTAAATTCAACATACACGGTTTACCTTTCAACGTAAAGGAAGTAGAGTTGGATGATGAGGTTATTTCATTAAAATATATAGAAGCAGACGGCACATTGTCCATGGTGATTGATAAGAATTTTAATACTATTCATATTAAGGGGAAGTAGATTCTCAGCTATTACAAGATATTTTTATTAGCCATTTTGTCAACCAAAATTAAAAACCTTTGAAATCTCTGTGTTTTCAAGGGTGTTTTGTGGAGTCGCAGAGATTAGCTTCGCTGTTCTCTATTAACTCCCATGCTGTAAATGTATCTTATGATAATTAACATCTTTAAACAACAAAGCGCAATCAAGTAAAACTTGTTGCGCTTTTTATGCGTAAAGCTGTTATTAAGCTACGCTTAATTGTGGAGTCGGAGAGAATCGAACTCTCGTCCAAACAAGTAACCAAAGGGCTTTCTACACGTTTAGTCTATGCTTGTTTTTTCGATTGTAAGCTGGCCAAAGACAACCTACTTACAACTTATCTTCTTTATCTCAATAAGGCAACAAAGCACTGCCCCATCTTGGTCAATTTTTACGATGCCTCTAAAAAGAACGCCACTAACCAAGGCTTTCTGGAGACATTTAGCCTTCCTACCTAGTAGGAATGAGCGGAAATCTTACTATAATTCAGATTACGCAGCTAAAGCGTAGTTATTCTCGCCGTTTAAATGTTTGGTTCAGCCTTTTACGTGTTTCAAAACCATTACACGACGTGCTTACCATCTAATTAATCTCGCTGTCAAAACCAGTCGACCCCTTAATCAAATAGTAATTTCCTATTATAAATAATCGAATTTATCTATAAAAAAGATTCGGAATTTAGACAATATACCCAATTTATTAAAAAGAATCAAAAAGTATTCCAACTTGTTATAAGTGAAATTGTTACTTATTATTTAATACTCATTATATCCAATCTGCCTTCATAAACTAGTATAAACTTTATTTCCAATGTTAAATGGTGTTTATCGATTTTTAGTTATAAAACAACCGAAAACATCAGTTCATTAAAAATTGAATGGTAAAATTAATTATAATTATTTTTATACCAATTTAGCATTTCATCTTTTAAATTTATAGTCGAAATATCAAGTTCTAAAAGTTGATCATAACTCATTACCTTAATATCTAAGCAATATCTAACAAATAACCAATACTCATAATAGCTTTTGGGAGCAATGGTATTGTCGTCAAGTTCTATATGCCAACTTGTTGGGTTATTTATATTTGCGATGTTATATTTGTCAATGTAATATTGAAGTGGTTTTTGATTAACGTTTTTTCGAGATATATATTCGGCATAACCTTCCCATTTCCAATGTGCATGATCGCCTAAAGGATTAGAATTGAATAATCCAAGCTTAAGAAACTGAAGGCAGTGTGTAAGCTCGTGAGCCATTAATTGCTCTAAATTCCATTTATATCCTCTTAAATTTATTTCATTTTTTGTAAAGTTAAAATCTCCTCTAAAAGTTGCAATATTATGAAATCCCCAACCAAAAGCAGGACCTCGTAATATTTCCATTAGTCTTGGATAAAAAGAGCCATCATTAAGGCATAATTTAAATTTTAGGTTTGAATTAAAATATTCACTTTTTTTTATGTAATAATCTACTTTGTTCAAACGGCTCTGAAATTCGGGCTCTAGCTCGGAAGAATGATAAATAATGTATTGCCCAAATTCTGTTTTATGAGTATAAAAAATACTGGGATTAAGTATGGCGAAGACAACTGTAGTAAGCGTCAAGGAAAAGATTATGAGTATTGTAATAATCCACTTTTTTTTGTGTTTGCTTAATTTAAAACTTTTCATTTTTTGACTATAATAGTTTGCAGGACTTTATCATTACGGGTATAAAGTCATCAATACAAGTATATTTATCTTTGTTTGATTCAAAATATTGCAGTTGTTCAATGAAGTGATCTAAGTAGATATAAGCTTCATGTTTATTTAAAAGATTTTGGTAATTCGTATCGTTTCTATTTAAAGCAGCAACTCGTATTTCAAAGGCAACTGCTAGGTGTTCTGAAAACATTGAATACCAATTTTGAATCTGTGGCTGGCCTTCAATAGGCTTATACAAATGTGAATACTTATCTAAAGCTTCTAAATTCTTTTTTCTATTTAGTGAATAGTTGAAAAAAAGATGAGAATATTCGTGCACAGTCCATTCTAAAATATGCTTTTTACTATCGTATCCTACATGATTTACAATGCCTTGTTTGTCAATAGATGCTGGTAAAAAAGGAGAAATAAAAGTAATATTATCAATTAAATTGTCTTTTCTCAACTGGTGAGCCATACCAAACTCAGTTTTAAAGAAAGGCATAATTATAAATTTATACGAGGCATGTCTTTTATTAAAATATTTTTCAAGAAATAGTATAAAATCTTGTTTTGGCAGATTAGCAAGAATTTCATTTTTTGCTTTTAAGTATACATCTTCATTCAGAGAATTAAATTTCTCGAATCCTGATACATTATAAAAATCTGAAATATGAGTCATTAAATTATCAATCTCCATTAGAGCGAGTTCATAATTTTCATTAATATCTTTTGTTAATATTTCGGGAATTTTTCTTTTTCTTTTTACTTGAGGAAAATCCTCGTAATAGAACGCATATAGAAAAAAGTCAGTGCCACTTCTTTTCATAAAAGACTTTGATTTAGAAATAGCTATATGATTTTTAAATCGATTAAAAAAATCATGGTTTTTTTTCATTAAGAAGGTGTTTTCAATCATTTCTTTTGAAATACCGTCATCCGAAAAAGGAGTCCATATTTGATTGTATATAGTAAAAAGAACTTCGAGATTTTTATTTCTTAAGACTTCTATATCTTTATTATTGGGATTCTTTGAAAGTGGACTTAAAGTCGATAAAACGAGTAATGATTGAATAATAAAGTTCATTTTTTTTCTTTATAGATTATTTAAATTTATTTAAAATAAAAAGTGTACCTGCAGTTTTTTCCAGTAAGTAATAATTATTGCTTTGGATTATTTGGATGCTTTATTTTCAAAGAGTCTGTAAACAGACAATGTTATATTGGTGGCGGCGGTGGAGGTGGCGGTGCTAGTTTTTCGGAATTATCATTTTTAACTAGAATATTTTTTGAGTTTAAATAGGATATCATATTAAATGCCTTATTAAAAACTTTTTCAATATTACCTTTTTTATCGATAATTAAATGAGTTGGATAAACGTTCAATCCCAATTTGTTTTCTATCAAGTCTTTTTGTTCTGCAATGACATTGTATTTAAATGATTTCTTTTTTAAGAATTTATTTAACTGTTCCTTTTTGTCCAAAGCTAGACTTAAAAACTGAATATTTCTATTTGGTTGATAATCCTCAACTAATTTGTTTAGTTCAGGAAACTCTGCAACGCATGGCTTGCAAGCTATAAACCATGTTTTAATTACCGTGAGCTTACCTTTTAAAATATCATTGTTATAGGTGTTTTTATTGATATCGGTAACATTAAATTTTGGAAAGGGTAGACCTTCCATCTTAAAATATTTATATTCGGTAGCTGTCGTATTTTTTATTGTATTAGCAATAGTTTTATGAGTTTTTTCGTTGAGTAAAAATAATTTGTAAGCAGTGGTTTTAATCTCTTTGGACTTAACTTCAATAACAATATAATTACCGGACATCACCCTTTTTAAAAATTCTGATTTTTCAATCTCCGTATTGTCTACGTCGTAAGCCAGAAAATCTTTACTTAAATCTATCTTATGATAGTGATAACTCCACCATGTATTATAGTTTTTGGTAAGATTATTAAACGCGATTACGGGTTTTAAATCTTTGCTTGGCTTAGTATTATTACTAGTGGTTTTAGATTCTGAACAACAGAAAAACATCAGTGCGATGGTAATTATTAAAATTCTTTTTATTAACATATTTTATTCTTTTAGCTATTTGCCCCTTAATAAATCCATCTAATAACTCAACTCGGTCAACTATTCCCGAATCATTAGTTAAGAAACGCAAAGCAGCATCTCTATCTGGCATGTAAAATTGATTCTTAGATTGGGGTATTAAATAAACTTCTTTAGAACCTAAAATTGTATATAAACTATCATTTCTGGTTATTATATCGAAATTGATATGCTTATTAAGAGCGTATTTCCCCTCGTAATCAGAAAGTAAATTTCTATTGATATCAAATGGTTGTCTTTTTAATGGAACTTTATAAGGTCTTCCTTTAAGTATTGAATCTATACCGTTTGTAATTTCTTTTGCCACAGGATGTCTAAAATTACTAAGTATTATAATGCATGTTTCATTTTTAGGATTATTGTAAAGAGAAAAACTGAATCCGTCATTTTTCATGTATCCGCTAACATCAATTACCTTTTCATCATTATATTTTGCAATTTTAAGTAAGTCTTTAGTAGTTGACTTAATGCCTCTTGAGCTAAGTGTAACATTTAAATCAGGACTAGAAGTTTTTTGTAATTCAAGACCATTGTTTCTGTAATTATGATATTGATATCCAATAGCGGTATTTTTGTCTAGCGCTGAATAGTGAGTGTTTTTTAAGTCTAATAAATCACTATATAAGTCAAGATTCTCTTGAAAAGATTTTTTACTTACCCGCTCAATCAGTAATCCCAGAATATTATAATTAATAGCGCTTTCATTTGTGTTTATAATTGAATCTTTATAAGAATTAACAGGCTCAATAAAATTATATTCTAAATCGGGGAGCTTTTCGATTAAAATATCAGTAGATGGGAAATGTGTTTGGTGATTAAGTAAATCTTGGATAGTATATTTAATATTTAATTCTGGTATATAGTCTGAGATACTGTCATTTAGGTTAATCTTTTTTTTCAACGCTAATTCTTCAACAATATTTTTTGTAATAATCTCAGATAGAATTCCAATCTTAAAAGCAGTTTTGTTTGTAAATGGTTTTGAGTGCTCATAATCAGCCAAACCAAAATTTGAGTCGTAAACTATAGTGTCGTTTTTTGAGACTATGATTGCGCCGCTAAACCGTTTTAGTTCACCGTATCTTTTTACAAGTTTATCTATCTTATTCTCAACAAAATCATCATTTTTACGCTTCTCACATGAGAAAATGAATATACCAAATAGTATGAATAAAGTTATAATTCTCATTAATTTTCTGGGTTAGGATATTTTCTCATCCATTTCAAAATATCACTATAGATATTTTGAAAATGTAAATCATCATCATTGATATTGTTTGAGAGTCGAATAAGTTCTCTATTAAACGCTTTAAAATGAATAAATTTTCTGTTTTCTACCATGAATTTCTCTTGAATACTTATAATCGTATCTCTATTTTTTTCTGAATACGTTTCTTTTGCAAATATGCTAAACACACCCCAAGTCATATATTCATTAAATGTTGATATCTTACTATTATACCCGCGCTTTTGTTTGTTCCAATCGCTGTAATCCATGATTGAGCTTTCTATAGATTTACTAAATGTGTCTGATAATGGATTAACGTAATTATGATTCATTTCAGTAAATAATTCTCTAGTAAACTTACTTTTAATTATTTCGAGTTCATCTTTTGTAAGTGTATCAATTTCAATATTTGGTGGTGCAGAAACAAAGAGCCAAGTTTGTTGCAGTCCTGTTTCTTTGTCTTTTAAACCTGGAAGTGTATTATGAAATCCTCCAGTTAAAGGAGAAAAAATGATGCGATACGAATTATAGCTTTCTGTAAATCGGTTTTCCAAAAAATTCCAACTGACTTTTATATCACAAAGCTGGTCAAAATCTGTAATCAATTTTTGATAATAAGATTGATGTTCTTTATAAAATTTACTAAAATCAGTTGCCTTAGCAAAATCCTCGATTAAATCTTCATATTCTGCATAATAAAATAGTTTGTCCTTAAAAAGTTTGATAAGTAGTTTATTTACATGAAACACTTCATTATGCACTAAAGTATTAGTGTCATCTATTTCATAATTTAAAGAAAAAAAGCGTATTGTTGGCTGTATTTGGGAGTATGGATTTGGTTTTAATTTATCTTCTAAGACTTGGATTAAATCATGATTTTTAAATTTTGAAAAATGAGATTTTACATCGTTTAAATATTTTGGAACTCGTTTACTAATTAAATTTGAATCATTCTGAAATGTCTCAGTTAAAGAACAGGCAATATACATCAGCTCATACATTTTTGGGATTTCAATCTTATAGGAATCGCTATATTCCTTTGCAATAGTAACCTTTGGATAAAGAAGCTCTATTGCAATATCTTCCATTAATTTTGGTTTAATTAAATAAGTAATAGTTATTAAAAGGGAGAAAACTATAATTGGTAGGACTACCCATTTTACAATTCTTTTAATTATTTTTTTAATGGACATTAAACTATCTATTTAATTTTGAGAATGGCTTCTCTAACTTTAAACGTGTCTGGTTGGTGATTAACACATTTCTGAACGCTATCCGGCGATAATTGCTTTATAAAATCATTATAATCTTTACATGATTTAAATATGTTGAATTCTTTATTTTTAAAATCCCAAACAATGCCTTTGCCTTTAATTAATTTACTTGCTGCAATTCTACCACCAATACCTAATTGAGAAAGGGATTGTTTTGCCCATTGATTTTTTAATTTTGCTTCAGTGTATAAGTAATTGTTCCCGCCAATGATAGTTCTTACAAAAGCGTTAGGAATGTATGTGGTCTGTGCTCTGTCTGTTTTGTTTCTGTTTTTTAAAATAGCTTTTAATTGAAAATATAGATGACCTTTATAAGAAACCGCAAAGACGTTTTTTATTTTTTTGTTCGTTTTCTTAAAATAAAAATAGGCACTATGATTTATGGCTTCGGATGAATCGATTTTAAATTTCTTGATTTCAAAGTCTTCTTTTGTAGATGGTGTTTTGTTTATAAATTCTTCCTTGGTAAAATAGATGCCTTGAGGATAATTAGGTCTGAATAATGTGTCGTTTTTTTCTTCTAGATAGTGAAAATGATTTTCTTTTGATTTTTGACTAAATCTATTTTGTTCATTGATATTAAATATTAAAACCAACAGCGGTAATGAAACTATAAAAATGATAATATTTTTCATACTTGTTTATAGTTGAATTTTACGAATACCACCATTAGGCCCGTATTCAGAGATGTAAAGTATTTTATTAAACTTATCACTTGTTATTCCGTTAGGGTAGTTGAGTGCAGCGTTCATAAGACTTCCATCTTTCGTTTTTCCCTCGCCGTTTCCTGCAAATATTTCAACCTTACCCTCAAGTGAAATTTTAAAAATTTTATTAACAACAATGCCGGTGGCATAAATATAATCATCGAGTACAGTGAGATGACCAATACCCCAACCTTGCTTGACAATATCTTCTAGATGAGCAATTTCTCTTATTTTTCCATTGGGCTTAACTGAAAATACTTTGGCTGTAGCGAAATTAGCTATAATTAGGTTGCCCTTTGAATCAAAGTCTATCCCTGCACTACCAATAAAATCATCGTGCTTTATAAAAGTACTAACCAAACCAGTCTGGTCTATTTTATAAATATTTGGTGTGTTGTAATTGGTTAGATATATATTGCCCTTTTTATCTATTTTCATTCCAATTGGCCATCCTTTTACTTCTGCAAATGGCGTCTGGTTGCCTTCCTTGTCAATTTTTAATATGATACTTCGTTTGGTGTCGTTGTCATTATTAATGTATAGATTTCCTTTTGAATCTTTCAATGTGCCAATTGGACCAGAAAGTGATGTGATGGAATCTAAAAGTTTTCCATGAGGTGAGATTTTATAAAGTCTAGTGCCACTTCCTCCGATTTGAGTGAAAACGCCATACTCTGAAGCATATAAATTGCCGTCTTTGTCTACATTTAAAAACCCGTTTGCAGGAAAGTTTGGAAGCAGAGTTTCTACATTTAATTCTGTGTTCTGGGCATTACTAATAAAAGAGATAGTGAGAGAAAGAACAAAGACGAAATGTAATATTAATACCTGTTTGAATTTCATATTTAATCTTGATTTATAAATTAAATCTAAAGTTAAAATGATCTTCTGAATTGCGCGTTCGTTTGCGTACAAACGAACATATTCCTTTCTAATTATTATTTATTTGTTTAATGTATTCGCCAGGAGTTGTGTCGGTTGTCAATTTAAAGGCTTTGTAAAAAGTGGACTTTGAGTTGAAGCCAACATCTAAAGCGATAGCAGTAATAGTATGTGTTTTAGAATCCCCGTTTTTAATACGTGTTATAAATTCTTCGACTCGATAACGATTGATATACTCATAAAAATTAGTGTTAAAACACGTATTAATTAGCCAAGACAAATCATTGTTGGAGATTTTTAACATATCCGATAAATCACTAAGTGATAAATCGCTTTTATGATAAACTTTTTCTTTTAATAATAAGCTATTCAGGGTTGTTTCGAGCTCTAAAATTTTATGTTCAGGAATGCGATTTTGATTATTCTTTTTAGAAGATGAGTTTATCCTAACTTTAAATATTTCTGGTTGTGTCAGAACATTAAGTCCAATAGCGTAAATAAAGACAGGTATAAATATCCAAACACTATCGTAACTTAAAAATTTGGAATAATTTTTAAAAAGATATAAATTAATGAAGCTGATAATCCAAAAAAATATACATAGCGCATATGCATTTAAAAAGTAATTTGAAAATTTTATTATGTTTTGATTAAAGGAAAAATTTTGTTTAACAGAATATTTGTATATACCTATAGTTTTATGGCTTTTATAAACAAAAAAACTATTGGTTATTATGCCTAAGATTTCTATGTAAAAATAATATTTGTTTAAGGCTCCGGAAGTTACTCTATTGTAATATGTTTCTATGCCTAGATTGTAGGTCCATATTGAAAAAAGCAAGTAGATAAGACTTGGTAGAAAGAACCAAGTTTTTAGTTTAGAGACATTTTGATTTTCAAATAAAAAAATGTTCAAAAAGTAGAATACTAATGGACCAAATATAAATACAGTTACATCGACTGTTGTGCCAATTCTGAAAAGTATAATATCGTTAAAATAGCGCAAATAAAAAACTCTGCCTATTAGCATAACTACAGCCAATAGAATAATGGTGGCTAGTATCAAATTCGCTTTTGTATTATTTCTTTTTATCAATAGCAATGCGCTTGCTATAAAAAGACCAATACTAATGCCAAAAAACAAAATGAAATCTACTACGCTGTCCAAAGTCATATGGTTTGCAAAAATAGTATAAATGATAAAATTTTTATTATGAATGTACACATTAGGACAAGTAGAACTTGAATTATGTCTAGTTTTAATTATTAAAGAAAATAAAATTTCATAATATTAAATCCTAGATAAAAATTTTCAATATAGATTAATATAATTCTGTAGGAATTTAAAATAGACTTATGAAAAAGTTGGTATTTGTCCTTTTTATATTACCCATTTCTTTTAATATTTCATCTCAAATAAAAGATGAATCATATCTCGATATAGACTTTTGGGAGTTTAAAACAAAACTCAGTTATGCTGTTTTAAAAAAAGACAAAGTCTTATTAGAACTTCTGCTTCATGAGGTCGTAATTGATTGCTGGGACGCTTTTGACTGTGCAGGTAAAGGAGGTTGTGGTAAAAAACAATTTATTGAAGTTTTTTTTAATGATAATGAAAGTGATCAATGGCAAATTCTAAAAAGTATATTAAGATTTGGTTTTAAACGAAAAAAAGATTCACTTGGTTATAATTTTAGTGCGCCGTCTTATACTGTAATGGATAGAAGCATTGTGATTTTGGCTGAAAATTTAAATATTAGAAAAGCACCTCGATTAACTGCTAAAGTTCTGGGTCAGATAAGTTTTTCAACTGTTAAATGTGCATTGGATAGTGAAGGTAATCCAATAATTTATAATAGAGAATGGGTAAAAATAATTCTTGAAAATGGTTTTGAAGGCTATGTGATGAAGCAATATACGTCTTCCGTAATTGATCGCAGACTAAAGGTGGCCAAAATTAATGGTGAATGGAAAATAGTAGAATATTATTGCTTAATGAATATTTAAAATTAATACTTATGAAACAAGTAAGATATTTCTTGCATATCGTTGTATTTTCTTCTCTGACTTTACAAGCTCAAGACCCAAGTTGCAATTATGTAGTAAATATATCAGAAATAAATACAAATAAATATGACTATCAAATATTTGTTCACGATAATAAAGAAAAAGTATCTATTAACAATCTAAAAAAGATATTACAAACAAACTGGTCAGACTACGACAATGGCAAATTATATCAAACAGTTTTAACTTCTAATAAAGGTAAAGAATTATTAATTGCGTATTCAAGAAACTATTGTTATGATTATCCATCAAACGAAAAAAATAAAATTAGAATTGTAATATCAAGAAAATTAAAGCGAAATTCAAAAATTAAATTAATGTATGCAAAATTTCCAATGCATTACGAAACAACAGAAATCAATATTCAAAGTTTTAGTTCTGGCGAAAGGAATATTGAAGAGATAGCTTATAAACCAACCAAAAATGATCGATTTGAAAGTAGTGGGTTTCAATATTTCTTGTCAGTTTTACCGAGAAAAATTTATATAAAATAGAAAATTTGTTTCACGCCACGCGAAATTTACGCTAACGTTATATTGTTAAAATTTCAGTGACAGAACTTATTCATCAATTATAGCTTTTTTACCTAAAAATAATTTTACAATTGAAAGACTTTAAAAGTGATGTTCAAAGAAGGTGTTTCAATGTATAAGGCTGAAATATAGTTTAGTAGGGGGGCTAGCGATTTATAGAATTTGGTCAATATGCATGTTTTGTTCTCGCTTATATGGGTTTAAAAGCGTTATGTTTATGCGATCTCTTGACGTTTAATTAACGAAAGAAAGATTTAAGGCATTAATGCAAAAAAAAGCAAAAGGATGCCGTTTCAATCCCTACCTACCTGCCGGCAGGCAGGCCTAACGCACTCACTCAGCCGAAAAATAGCTTTCGGAACAAGCGAAAGTGTGCGAAATTACTAAAATTATTAATGCAATAACTCTACCATCCGCATTTTATAAAAGCCTTAAGACAATATGTCTAGGCTGTCTTATACTTTTAATACAAATTAAAAACTATGATTAAAGAAGGAACCAAAGTAAAATGGAATTGGGGCAACGGCACCGCAGAAGGTAAAGTCATTGAAACTTATACCAAAGAAGTTACAAAAACTATTAAAGGAAATAGCGTTACTCGAAAAGGGGAGGAAGGGGACAAAGCTCTTTATATAGAACAAGAAGACGGCGATAAAGTCCTAAAATCCGAAAGCGAAGTCAGTAGAGTCGACTAGATTTTTCAGTTGGTAACACCGTATTATTCTTTTATTTTTGCGAGACTTAAAACCATACCATGAGTATAGCATTCGCCATTATAAAAGAACGTAAAAATCCGCCAGACCGTCGTGTCGTTTTTTCACCAGATATGCTGGCAGAGGCCAAAGCTAATTTTCCTGATGCCAAGTTCATTGTAGAATCTTCGGATATTCGGATTTTTAAGGATGAGCAGTATGCTTCAAAGGGATTTTCGGTTCAGGAGGACGTTTCGGCTTGTGATGTGATGATTGGTGTTAAGGAAGTGCCGATTGAGAGTCTTATTCCCAATAAAAAGTATTTTTTCTTTTCGCATACCATTAAAAAGCAACCGTATAATCGGGAGTTGCTCAAAGCTATTCTCGATAAAAATATTGAGCTCTACGACCACGAAACCATTGTAAAGGAAAGCGGTGCTAGACTCATAGGATTTGGACGCTACGCCGGATTGGTCGGTGCCTACAACGGATTTAGAGCTTTGGGTTTACGTGATGGATCGTTCAATCTTCCTAAGGTGGAAACGCTTGCGGATTTAGATGCCGTAAAAGCCGAACTCGATAAAATCACCATTCCAAGCATCAAAATTCTCCTTACCGGAACAGGGAAAGTTGCCAAAGGCGCCAAAGAAATTTTGGACCATTTGGGTATAAAGGAAATTAGTGACGCACTTTATCTCACTTCAAAATTTACTGAGCCAGTTTATGTCCGTGCGGATGTGATGGAATATGCCAAACGTGTAGATGGAAAAGTAGGAGATAAGTTTAAATTCTATAAAGACCCAAGTGGTTACGAAAGTAATTTTATGCCCTACGCTAAGGAAACCGATATGTTTATCGCGGGCCATTTTTACGGTAACAATGCGCCATATTTGTTTACTAGAGAGGATGCCCGTCATCCCGATTTCAATATCAATCTAATTTCTGATATTTCGTGTGATGTGGATGGTCCTGTAGCGTCAACCTTACGTGCTTCAACTATCGCTAAGCCTTTTTATGGCTATGACCCAATAAAAGAATCTGAAGTTGCTTTTGATGCCAAGGATGCTATCACCGTAATGGCTGTGGACAATTTGCCCTGTGAACTTCCAAAAGACGCTAGTGAAGGTTTTGGCGAAGCTTTTTTAGAGCATGTGATTCCGGCGTTTTTCAATGGCGATGCAAAAGGTATTTTAAAACGCGCCAAGATTACCGAAAATGGAAAACTGACAAAACGCTTTGCCTATCTTCAGGATTTTGTGGATGGGAAGGAATAGATGTGCAAAATCTTATTTTATTGGGTTATAGCTAGTTATTTTGAGATTTGGTTTTGAGAAATCGACAAATTTGTAACTTATCACATCGCTCTTATCAAAAACTCCATTTTTGTTTGTGTCAGAAATATATCTGAAGTAAAGCGTATTGTTAACTTCCAAATAATCCCAGTCAATAATTTGACTCATATCTGGGGTAAGCTTTTTAAATTCTGAACCATCGATTTTGCTGATATAAAGAGAGAGGACATCACTATAATTTAACTTTGAATCGTTGTTGGTGTCTGTGTCCCTTATCTTATATATTAAGTAGTTTTTTCCTGTTTGCTTTCTTAGTTTTTCTAGATAGGTCACAGACGAAATTTCGATAATTTCATCAGTTAATGCCGTTGTTTTTAATTCGTTAACATGTTGAAATATAAGATTGCTGAGCGTGCCATTAATGGTATATCCATTATGATTTGCCACGGAAAATGAAGTGTATCCTCTTTCGCTTCCATAACTAGAAAACCGTCGCCCATATTCCTCAACATTACCGATGGGATGAATTAAATAATCAGTACTATCTATATGTACGGGAAGGTCAGCTATTTCAATTTTTGAGCTATCTTTCTTCAGTTCTTTAATTTCAGTTTTATCGTGATTTATTTGTGTTTCACGCTTTTCGCAACTTGTAATAAGACAAACAAGTACTAGGAGAATAAGTTGTTTCATGATTTTTAATTTAATGATTTGTTGAATTTGTTAATTATGAATAGTCCGATATAAAGAAACCCACCAAAAGCCAAGGTAAATAACCAGGCTTCGGAATGCAGTTGAGGCTTTGTAATGATATCCCAAACGGTATTGGTTATCAATTGAGGCTGTGACAGCACATCCCAAGAATTAAAGCGAATAAATCGCCCTAAAAAGACTCCGAAACTTGAAAGTAGGAGTAATGTTGCAATAAATAGACTTTGTGATATCTTGGGAAAATGTTCATTCACGATAGCCTTCATATCGTTTAAGGAAAGATAAAACAACAATAAGCCTGAAAGCGCAAAAGAGAGTAATACTAAGATGTCTAACCACAGAAAACTCGTATTGGATACGCGTAAATGCAGAAAATCTGTAATAATATATGGCGCGTTGGGCAAAAACAAGAGCCATACTGCAAAGCTTAATCCCAATTGCCACTTTTTCAACCTTACGGTTTTTAAATACATAGTAATGGCGTAGGGGATGAGTGCCAAAAACGCATTCCAGACGAGGAACAAATAGAAAAAGGACTTATTCAGCTTCATGCGAAGCATTAATGTAAAAACACTGAATACCATGGCGATGAAAATGGCTGATAGGGTTTTAAAATCGGATTGTATGAGTTGTTTTATCGGTTTCATGCTCTAAGATGTTCAAGGATTAAAATGGAAATGACACCTAAAGTGTAGGCGATAAGGTCGGTTACTTGAAATGTGGTGCCAAAAACCAGTTTCAAAATGGAATGTTTTTCAAGACCAAGATGCTCAAGGATATTCAATAATTGGAGAAATTCTACTGCGAAGGCAAAAGCTAAAACGAAGAGTGATGCCTTCAAACTAGAGATATCAACAAAAGCTTTAATAAAACAATACACCAAAAACACCACCAAATAATCCCCGAAGGTGTGACGGACAAATCCGGATTTTAGATATACCGCTATCAGCACTTCAACTAACAAAAAGAACAGCGCTAAGAGAAAGTACAGTTTATTGAATTTGAATTTTATCTTCATTACAGTAAGGCGATTAAAATTATAAAATAGAGTATAGCAACGGGAATATTGAACAAAATTTGTCCAATCACTTTCAATAATTTGGGACGACGTTGTTTGTAAACAGCGATAGCCGAAATTAAAATGATGAGCATAGCCAGATTTACGAAAAAGGCCCACACCACATAGTATTGACCGATGTCAAAAATGAGTTCGTATTTGGGGAAACAGAGGTGCCAAAAAAACAAGACACTCCCAGCACTGAGGCTAATGGATGCCACGTAAGTTCCGATGATTTCTATGTCTTTTAGAAGATTCATGATTCAAAATAGTGGTTGAGCAACCCCATTCTTCCAAGTTTTAAGTTTTCAGAATGAGGCGCATCACACCAACTAATTAGTGGTTATTCCAATCTATTTTTCGAGAGACATACATCACACTGGCCAAGATGAGGAAGAGTCCGACGCTTCCTACCAAAAGCGCATAGTTTTCCAGCTGAATAATGACATATACAAAGCTGTAAAGTACCGTTAAGGATAGTCCGATAAAAGCCGTAAATCGGAACGATTTTAAAATCGATTTAGAGTAAAGCGTTATCAAGGTCACCACCGAAACACCCGCAATGAGATAGGCTTTGAGAAAACTACTATGCTCCGAAATGGACACCAAAAGCGTGTAAAACATAATCAATGCCAAGCCAATCATTAAATATTGAAACGGATGTATGCTGATTTTACTTAAGGTTTGAATGAGGAAGAATACCAAAAACGTCAACCCAATAACCAAGAATCCATATTTAGCAGAACGTTCGCTTTTTTGATAGTCGTCTACAAGAACCACGAATTTCGTCCCGAAGGCATACTCATCCAAATTTGGAATATTATTAGTGTAGGTCTGTGAAAATGGTCTATTGATGGAAAGTACTTTCCAATCGGCTGAAAAGCCTTCGGGTGTTATGGATTTAGTTTCATCGTTTGGGGCATAGCCACCGATGAAACCTGGGTCTGCCCAATTGGAGGTCATACTCAGGGTTGTTGTTTTTCCGACCGGAACGATTTGAAGTTTTTCACTGCCATCGTAGGTCATATTCATATTAAAATTGAAGGGTTCTTTAAGCACTTCAGAATCCATAAACGATGTTTCCAATTCATCCATACGATAGGCGCGATTTTGATGGTTTGAAAACTTGGTTTCAAAAGGTAAGCTGTTTTCTCCTACCGCAATTTCCATCTCGGTTTTTATGCCCTTCAGGTTTGTAGTTTTAAGTATAAAAGTGGCTTTTTCCCAATCAATAGATGCTGAGGTGATGCCTTTCTTTTCCAAATCGGGAAGGGCAAATGACCCATTCAATTTTAAATCCGAAGTAAATACCGCCGTCTCAAAATTGCCGAGGTGTTGCGTCTTTGATTTTACATTAGATGTTACGTTGAGCTCTTCAGGAAAAATATAGACATAATTCTGAACGGCCTCGCGCTCGGTTTTATAGCTTTTCGATTTTTCAATATACACTTGGGTTTCCGTATAGGTCGTGTAGGGCAACTTTAAAATTGGTCCATAGAGTAGAACTTCCGAACCCCATTTGGTGTTGATTTCAGTTATGACATCGCGTTGTCGGTGAGAACGTTCCGAAATTAAAACGTTAACGTAGGTTAGGGGAATGAGTAAGACTAAAACCAACGCGCCGACAATGAGCATGCGTGCTGTGATTGATGTTTTTAGCCAATGTCCGAATTTGTTTTGCTGTTGTACCATGATGTGATGTTTAAGTTAAAAGTACTTTGTATTTCAAAGCGAATGATTAAAAAAATTTGTTGTCGTCCTGAGCGCTCCCGACATTTCGGGACGAAGCGCATCTATTTATGTTTTACGAATGAGTTTTTCCAAAGCGTCGATATGTTTTTTGAATGCTGATTTCCCCAATTTGGTAGCGCTGTATTTGGTGTTGGGTTTTCGCCCGATAAAGGATTTTTCCACTGAAATATAGTCGGCCTTTTCCAAGGCCTTTATGTGACTGGCAATATTACCATCTGTTGCGCCAAGTAACTCTTTCAGGCTTGTAAAATCCATGGATTCATTCACCATAAGCACAGACATAATCCCAAGGCGAATGCGATGGTCAAAGAGTTTATTTATGTTATTGATGATGCTCACGTTAATTCAAAGTTCGGGGTTTAAAGTTTTAAGTTCAGTTCTCAGTTGATGTTTTTAGTCTTTAGTTTTTTAAAAAGAATATAGATTAAATATAAAATTGATACGACATTTAAAACTATCCATAGATAATATGAAATGTAGGCTATTCTTTCTGTCCAAGTCATGCCTCTTAAACTGAAATATGGTCCTTTAGTTGAATCCCAATTATCTTCATAATTGAGTAAAATCATTCCTATAATTATCCATAAAATCAAGTCTACTACAAGGATTGTAAATACCCAGCCAATTAAATTCAATATTCTTGATTTAAACATTTTCAAAATTTTTAATTATAAGTTTTTTCGAGTATGCTTTGCGTCTTAGCGACTTCGCGAGAACTATTTATCATATTTAAAATGCATCCAGGTCCCATAAACGATATGCATAATTCCGAAACCTACGACCCAAAGCCAAAAGCCATAACCTGGGTATAATGTGGCAATGAGACCTAAAATAATCTCTGCAAATCCTAAATATTTAATATCCCCAATACTGTATTTTGAAGCATTTACTAGTGCCAATCCGTAAAAAATAAGCATCAATCCTCCTGTTTGTCCATAACGGCCTTGACTTAATATAATAAGGCAATATAGTCCACCTACGACTAAGGGAATCAAAAAATTAAAGAGTAAACGTCTTGAAGAACTGTCCCATATTTTTTCATTGTTCTTTTTGGCTTTTCGGGTCGTTAAAATGATTCCTGTGACGATGCTAAAAAATGCGACTAGGAACAGAATTAACATAGCGGTTCTAAAAACCCAGCCATCGAGATATAGTTCGCTATTACTGTAGGTGTTTACCAGCCAAAAGGCAATTGTGGCACCGATTAAGGCATAAATACCCGCCATAATTCCGGATAAACCGCTTAAGGATATAAAGCGGGACGACTTGTTCATGAGATGTTTTATCTCGCTGATGTCTTTTAAATAATCTTCGTTACTCATAATTAAAAGTACTTTGAATTACAAAGTAAATAAATTTATTTGAATTCTGCTTGTTAATTTTTTTGTAAATTTAAGTCAACCAACTAACATAAGTCATTATGGGATTACTACTAATTATTGCGCAACTCTCTGGAGGTATTTTACTAGGATTAGCCACACTAGACAAATGGGATGGTGAGCGCAATTTCTTCAACAAAATTGCAGGTGTCTTGGCACCGTTTCAAACCGTGATAGGAGGTGCTTTGGTGATTTTGCCTTTATTTTCCTTTTGGAGTGGATTAATATTTAACATTGTAAGTATGCTTGGTGGCTTCTTGCTACTCACACACGTTTTTGGAAAAGTACCATCCATGGAAGCCTCACTTAGAAAGTTTTCTGATAAGTTGAGTCCTTTTAAGGCTATTATTGGAATTGCTTTAATTGTTATTGGGATTCTGGGGATATTTTAATTATTCCAGCACTTCATAAATTGTAATAGGATTGGCTTTATTTTTTAGGTCGATGCTTCCTATTTTACTGCATTTAAAGGACTCCTTTACCTTTTTATAACAATCCTCAGAGATTAGGATTTGATTTTCTTCGGCGACGTCTTGTAGCCGTGATGCCGTATTCACGGTATCTCCAACAACCGTATAGTCTAAACGTTTAAGGCTTGCAGAGCCGATATTTCCCGAAACCATTTCGCCACTTTTTAAACCAATGGACACTTTGGGTACAAATTTATATTCCGAATTTTCAACCGCAAAGTTTGATATTTTTTTACTGATAGCAAGCGCCGTATCAATGGCTCTATCTAAATGATAATCGCCTCGATACACCGCCATAATGGCGTCACCGATAAATTTATCGATATGGCCTTCATTCTCAATAATTTCTTTTACCATTTCATCAAAATAGCTATTGATTAGGTTAACCACCGTATCTGCTGATTCTGTTTCGCTAATTTTAGTAAATCCGCAAATATCAATAAACATAACCGTTCCTTCTATAGTTTCGTTAGACATGATGGTGGATTCAAACTCACGTTGTCCCATAAAATTCAACACGTTCTCGTCCACATACATCTTTAGGATATTATTTTCCTTTATGGCTTGTAGTGTGTCTTTCACGTATTTTGAATGCTCCAAGGTCTTTTCCATCGTAATGGTAAGGTCTTCAAAATTTATGGGTTTTGTGATAAAATCGAAAGCACCAAGATTCATGGCCGTTCTAATGTTGTCCATATCGCCGTAAGCTGAAACGATGACCGACTTTATCAACGGACTAGATACCTTAAGTTCCGATAGGAGCGTAAGACCATCCATTTCTGGCATGTTGATGTCGCTGAGAACAATGTCAATCTCAGGCGACGCCTTCAATTGTTTTAACGCCTCTACGCCATTTTCAGCAAACAGAAACTGGTATTGATTCTGCCGAATTTGCTTTCTGAACTTTTGCTTAATGAGAATTTCTAAATCTGCCTCATCATCAACTACTAAAATTGTTGCCATTATATATTCTGAATTAATTTTTCCTTCAATAGTTTGAAATCTACCGGTTTAGTTAAAAAATCATCCGCTCCGAGGGATTTTGCCGTGTTGTAATTTTCGTCATCGCCATAAGCCGTTACCATCATTACAACGGGTGGCGGTTCGTTAAAGTCGCGTTTAATGGTTTTCAATAATTCCAGGCCAGTCATTCCTGGCATATTGATATCCGACAAAATCAGCACTGTTTCATGCTTAATATCGTCCAACACTTTTAAGGCTTCCTCGCCCGAAAAAGCAAAATGAAAATTCAATTCGCCTTTGCGTATTTCTTTTCTAAACCTTTGTTGAAACAGGATTTGTACGTCCGTTTCGTCATCGACTACTAGTATTTTTGCCATGCGTTTATGTTTTTATGGGCAAGCTGATTTCAAATGCAGTGAATTCGCCTTGCTCTGTTTTTACGTTTATAGTTCCTCCGTGATTTTTTATAATGTCATAACTCATAGAAAGGCCCAATCCGGTGCCTTTACCTGTAGGTTTGGTTGTGAAAAAGGGCTCAAAAATTTTATCAAGTACATGCTTTGGGATGCCGTTACCATTGTCTTTTATGATGAGTTTTGCAATGTCTGATTGTTTCTCAGTCGCCACAGAAACGGTCGGAGCATAGCTTGCTTTCTCGTCCGGATTTAGGCTTTTTTGTTTTTCGTCCACAGCATAAAAGGCATTGGTAAACAAGTTGAGGATAACACGTCCAATCTCCTGTGGCACCATGGATATAAGGCCTAAGTCTGCGTCAAACTCTGTTTGCAAAGTAGCATTAAACCCCTTGTCCTTAGCCCTAAGTCCGTGATAGGCCAAGCGCATGTATTCATCAGCGAGTTTATTGAGGTCGGTAGGTTCTTTCTCTCCAGACGTGGTTCGGCTGTGTTGCAACATGCCTTTTACAATGGAGTCCGCGCGCTTCCCGTGATATTTGATTTTCTCTAGATTCTGTTTTATATCTGAAGCAATGGCCTTCACTTCTTCTAAATCGCCATTCTCTAATTCTTCATTCATCTCGTCAATCAGTTCGCTACTGACTTCTGAAAAATTATTGACAAAGTTCAACGGATTCTGGATTTCGTGGGCAATGCCCGCCGTGAGCTCTCCGAGACTTGCCATTTTTTCAGATTGAATTAATTGCGATTGCGTTGCTTTTAATTCTTCCAACGATTGGTTGAGCGATGCGGTACGTTCTTTAACTTGGCGTTCCAAAACTTGATTCTGATTGGCCAGCAGTTCCCGTTTTTCATTTGTGACTTGAATGACTTTGGAGGCCTCTTCTTCAACTTCCTTCAAAATTTCCTTAAATCGAACAGAAATGTAAACGAGCAAACAAAACGGCGCGGTCAGTACTATGATGGCATAGATGAGTTTTTCATATTCATTAAAAAAGTCGAGCGAATATTTATGTATAGCGATATAGACGAAATTGGTTGCAATGGGAATGATAATTGCCAAGAGCAACACCAAATTTATACCTCGAATTGAAGCACGATGCTTATAAAACAAGCGCGTAAAATATGTAACTAAGGTGATGAATACTAGGGTAAACGGCCAGGATACGGTAAATAGATGTGCATAAGTGCTAGTGGTGACTAAGCTAATTAAAAGTGCTACTGAAACCCACGATATGCGTTGGGTTAAGACCCATTCTAAAATCAAAAAACCATAGATAACCGCAACGGCTTGAAAGGTTACCGCGATAAAAAACCGAATCTTTTCGGCCGAATACCCCAACTCCACAAAATAACCAAGAAAGAGTCCGACTGCTGTGATGCATAGCACCGTAAAAAAGAAAGCAATATGCCGAAAAATCTTCTGGTCTTTATTGAGTCCTGATAACAGCCAAAATAGAAGACATAACAAAAAGGTGATACCAATACTTAAAGCGCCATAAACATAGGTTTTCTTTTTGTCGGTTTCAACCCAGGTTTTGTAATCTGGTCCGGTAAGATTAATAAATCGTTTTAAATTTTCGGGTTTAAGGCGAATCTCACGTTGTGTTAATGAGGTTTCGTAATCAACAAAATGAATTGCCAACTCATAGACTTTACCAATCTCAAGGTCAATCGGTACAGGATATTTCAAGACTGGGTTATAAGCTTCGTATGGATTGCCGGTATTTCCGAAAGCGTGAAACAGCTCGCCATCTACATACACATCGGTGGATGCCCAAAGGGTTCTAGAGATACTAAGCGGTATACCTTCTAGGCTCGCATCTAATTTCAATTTTGTTTTGAACCAGCCTTCAATACGACCATTTTCGTCTTCGAATTCTTTGGTAATCTCTGAGGGTTTTAGTTCTTGCCAATTGCTAAAGTCTGTAGTTGTTTTTCCCCAGTCGGGATTATGCCCTTTTCTAAAATACCAATTGCCTTTTTCCGCCAGAAAGATACTTTGGTTAGCTTTAAAATCATCTTTAGTCAATACAGTGATCTCGGTCTGCCCAAAAACAGGAAGACTATACACTATTAAGATACTAAGTTGTAGAATTAATTTTCGCATATTATTCAATCGGTAATAGTATAGTAAAGGTGGTGCTTTTCCCTTCTTCTGTTTGTACCTTCAAATTGCCACCATGTCCTTTGGTAATGATATCATAACTCATGGATAAGCCTAGCCCAGTACCTTTTCCTGTTGGTTTAGTGGTAAAGAAGGGTTGGAAAATTTTATCTAAAACATGTCTGGGAATGCCATTTCCGTTATCAGTTACTGTAATTTCAACGTAATCCTTAATCTGCCTTGTGGCTACTGAAACTGTGGGTTTATACTTATTGTCAGAAGTCTTGGCTAAAGACGACTTTTCGTCAACAGCATAAAAGGCATTGGTAAAGAGGTTAAGGATAACTCGGCCAATATCTTGTGGAATGACATTTATTGTTGGTAAATCAACACCAAAATCAGTGTTTAAAGTGGCATTGAATTGTTTGTTTTTTGCACGTAATCCATGATAGGCTAAGCGCATGTATTCGTCAGCCAATTTATTAATATCTGTCGGTTCTTTTTTATTACCACTTGCTCTGCTGTGTTGCAACATGCCCTTAACAATGCCATCGGCTCGCTTGCCATGGTGATTTATTTTTTCAAGGTTCTGAATAATGTCATCCATAATGGCTTTGACCTCTTCCATATCGCCATTTTCTATTTCTTCGAGCATTTCATCTAGTAACTCCTTGCTTACTTCTGAAAAATTATTTACGAAATTCAATGGATTCTGAATTTCATGCGCAATGCCAGCCGTTAATTCACCCAAACTCGCCATTTTCTCGGATTGGATGAGTTGTTTTTGGGTGGTTTGTAGTTCAGATAATGTATTTTCCAAACGTTGTTTTTCATTTAGAATTTCTATCGCTTGTTTTTCTTTTAATTGAAGGTCTAAGAATCGTGTATACGTAAGGTCGAACACCTTGGTAAATCGTTGGCTCAAATCAACGAGGTTATCATTTGGTTCTTCGGTAATCAATAATAGGTAGCCATGCTTAAAAAATCCAACATAGTAACATTGTTGTTTTGGTAGCGTAAGCCCAGAATCTTCCATTACCTTGATGGCTTTTGCAACAGAAGGAATGGTTCTTAAAAACGCATAATGCTCTTTCAAGGCTTTACCATTCCATACTTTGTGATATGAAGGTTCTTTTCTGAGAGAGGCCTCGTAGATATCCCGATGGGTGGGTTCTTTTTTATAGGGAATTAACATTGGTGGTAATAAGCCACCAGAATCTGCTCCCATCCATAACTCAACGTTGTCATTATCTTGCCAAATACAAAAGCCACAACTCCAAGTTTCTGAAGCGAGTTCCTTTATTTGCTGAAATAAAACGGCTGACGTTTCTGCCAATTCATCAGACTTTTGCATGCCCATTGTTCTAGAGCGTACACGCTCTAGCGCCATATCTATTTGGTTTTCGTGCGCTCTTTTTTCAGCTTTTTCAAGGTCCATAAAACGGATGTAAGCCTGTTCAAAAACCTTGGCAAAGCGCTTTAATATATCTGCATCGCTTTCAGAAGGACTAACTTCCGTGAATGAAGGAATTAATATGGCTGAATTTTTAGACCAAGCCGCCGTGATTCTATGGTTTTTAGCTTGAAGTGCATGTTGTTTAAACGCATCTGGAAAGTGCTTATAATCACTATGTTCAAAAGCATATTCGAAAAAATCGTTTTTGTCCTTAACCGAAAATTCCTTTGAAAAATAGGTGTCACCTCTATTCTTGGATTCCCAAGTATCTTTAAATATGGTGGTGTTGAAATAGGGTACCAAATAATTTCCCGAGTATGAAAAGTCTTCTGCGGCAATCCAGTGCATCACATCTTTATTATCTGGAAAATAGGTACAAAGAATCACGCCACCTGCATCGAAAATGACTCCTAAATCTCTAAGTTTTTCGGCAATTAAGGCGATTAACTCTTGTAATTCATCTGTAGAATGCATGGCCAAGGAACGTGATCGTACTTTCTCAAGCGCAGTTTCAATCTGTGCTTCCAGTGTCTGGGCCTCAGCTTTTTGAAGGTCGAGAAAACGTGTATAGGCTTGTTCAAAAACCATCCCTATTTTCTTAAAGATCGACGATTCTTCTTGAGAAAAAACGTCTCCGTTGTAACGACCAAAATGGAGTACCGAATTTTTGGAAATAATTGAGGCTCTATTCCAATTTTTAGCCTTCAAAATCATTTTCTTTCTTTCCTCTGGCATGTATTTCAAATCTGAATACTTCCAAGCCAAATCAAAATAGCTCTTAATGTCCTTTTCAGCATAGGTCTCTTCAATATATTCAACATTATTTTTCAAAGCTTTATATAATGATTCTGTTGCGCGATGTTTGAGAAACGGGACATGAAACTTATTCAAATACTTATCAGTGGCATTGTTGATGATAAATCCGTCATTAGGCTCATTGGTGAAGTCGGTTATAATCTGACAATAGGATACTGAAATGCCCAAACTGTTCAATTCTTGATGCAATTGCGAAACTACTTTAACAAGTTCTGAACTAACATGCATCGCCATGGAAGACGCCCGAATTCTTTCGAGTGCTGCTTCGATTTCTGCCTCTCTCGCTTGGGCCTCGGCTTTTTGAAGGTCGAGAAAACGTGTGTAGGTTTGCTGAAATACCTTATTTACCCTTGTCAATATTTCATTTTCTTCCCTTGAATATATAATCTTCCTATAGTTCCACATTGTAATACCAGCGTGTTTACCTAGTGCGGCAGAACCTGATATTCCTAAACCTTTGGCAATATGTTCTTTACGTTTTTTAGGAACATTTATACCTTCGGCTTTAGCATAAAAGTGCTCGAAATATAAATCCCTTGATTTTTCATCTTCATCGATGCTAAAGAATTCTACATTATTTTGTCTTGCCTCTTTGTTTAGCTGATGAATAGGATGCTTAAAGTAGGGTAAATGTACTTGCTCAGGATATATCGCAGTACCAGTACCAACCCAGATATTAAAACCGCGATTATCTTCATCAAATATATCGATGTAACAGGTGTCAATTACTAAGTTCAATAATTCTAATTGGCTGAACAATAACACAATTACTTCAGAGAGTTCATCTGTTTTGTGCATGGCCATGGAACGCGATCTAATTCGTTCGAGTGCAGCTTCAATTTCTGCCTCTCTCGCTTGTGCTTCTGCTTTTTTAAGATCTTGATATCTTCGATAAGTTTGGCCAAAAACTGAAGCAAATCGTCCGGGAATTTGCTCATGTTCCTGTAACATTTTTTCATCGATGAATAAATAAATAAAGCCTTCATTAAAATTAAAAGTGTAACACCATTCCTTTTCAGGTAAGGTGTCCAAATTAAACTTTACAGGAATATCAGTATATTTATTTAGTACCGTATAGTATGCTTCTAAATCATCTCCAATTAGTGGATATATGGTACCTGAATCTTTGTTTTTCCATGCTTTATAAACTTGTTTAGTCAAGTCATGAAGGCTCATGTCTAATTTCCAGGATATTAATTCAACTACATTATTTGTATTTGGTTTAGCGGTCCATATTTCACCATGTTCTTCTTCATCTTCATCTAAAATTATTATTCCATTTCGATTTGCTTTAATGCCTAAGCTTTCTAGCTCTTGGAACAAAAGAACCATTGTGTTACCGACATCCAGACTTGAATGCATCGCCATGGTTCGGCTTCGTACTTTTTCTAATGCTAATTCTATTTGTGTTTCGCGTGCTTGTTTTTCAGAATTTTGAAGGTCTTCAAATCGTTTGTAGGCTAAATCAAATACAGAAGCAAATCGAACCAAAATATCAATCGACGCCTGTGGTGGATTATCAATCTTTCCGGCGATACTAAAACCAATTTCGCCATGTGTAGTACGTGCAATAATAAACGTAAGACCACCAATGTGCAGTATGTCTTCTTCCGATGGTGCATTTGGATCAACCAACTTGTACTGACCATAGGTGTTCATTTTTTCGATATAGTCCCAAGCGTCTTTACCATTAAGTGCGAGCACAAAATATGGACTGTTGCTTTTTTCCCATTGAAATAAATCGTCCATTTGCTCATGAACAAACTTTGGAACTGTAATAATCATACCTAGGCGACCACCATCTTCGGCGGTCATGCACATTTCATAGTTGTCTTCGGCCCATTTCATATGCCAGAAATAGTCCGCTTCATGGCCTAATGAAAGGAACTCATTCCGCATGGTCACTACGACATCAAACAAATCAGATGATTTTTGCATGGCCGTTACGTTAGAACGAATGCGCTCTAATGACAATTCAATCTGGGTTTCCTTAGCTTGAGCTTCTGCTTTTTGAAGGTCTAAAAAACGTTGGTGTGCCAAATCAAATGCGCCCGCAAATTTTACCAAAATAGCAATATCTCCCTGTGCCGGTTTTTTTACTACGCCTGGTAGACTATATCCAATTTCGCCATGCGTCGTCCGCGCCATTATGAATGTTAAGCCTCCTATTTGCTCAATTTCATCATGCGTAGGTGCTTGTGGATCTATATTTTTAAAATCGCCCAAAGCCACCATTTTATCCACATAGTCAATTGCTTCTTCTACGTTCATGGCGTGTACAACGGTGGGTTTCTTACTTTTTTCCCATTTGGCCAATAGCGGAATGTCACCGTGCATATGCCTTGGTAAGGTCATCACGAAGCCTATTTTACTGCCATCACCAGAGGTCATGGCTTTTTCATAGGTTTCGGGCAACCACATCATGTGCCAAAAATAATGTGCTTCGTGCCCTAACTTTATAAACTCGTTGCGCATGGTAACGACGATATCTAGCAAATCTGAGGATTCTTTCATTGCTACCGCCTGTGCTCGGATACGCTCTAAAGCGGTCTCAACTTCGAGTTCTCGGTTTTTGGCTTCGAGCTCTATGGTGCGTCGTTGTATGGCTTCTTTTAGTTGTCTGTTTTCTGCGTTGATGTTGTCAAAACCAATGGTTTGTCCCACGTCTGATTTAGAATCGGGCACAGAGAAGTGTTGCAATACGAAACGCCATTCCTTATTGCGTTTTTGCATGACGGATGAAAACCGAAAACGTTGGTAATAGAGCCATTCGCCTTCATTAAGAAACCAGGCATCGAAGAAATGATGAAGTAGGATGGAGTCGCCAAATTCTTCAAAAACCTTGATGCTGTTTCTTAGGTCAGTCTTTCCTGAAAGTTGCTCGCAAGTTTGTCTAAAAAATTCTGTGGTCTCTTTTCGATCTAAGAACTCTTCATTATTTGTAGAACCTATAAAGTGGTAATCCTTATCAAAATAAGCGTCATAAGTTTTTACGTCGGCATTAATATAGGCATGAAGCCATGTGTCATAAATAGTCCAAATTGTGGCTTCCTCTTTCTTTGTCATCAAGTGGTGCGGTGTGGTTTAGTCAATGCCACAAAAAAGGGTTAAGTCTTAAGGTTTGAGATTGAGGGAGATAAAGTTTAAATTTAAGGAAAATACCTATGCAACACGTAAAGTATTTTCATGTAATTTTAAAGTTAAAAAATGAAACCCGCTGAAGCCTACATCTTAAATCAGGACGAGCCCTATCGCTCCATACTTCTGCAGTTGCAGATGATTATTGAATCTGTCGTCCCAGATTGTGAATTGTATTTTAAATGGCGGATTCCGTTTTATTATTCGAGAGACTTACCTCTGTGCTATCTCAATCAATCCAAAGACTATGTAGATTTGGCCTTTTGGCATGGGGAGCAATTGGAAAAATTTCAGGATAACTATGTGAAGACCAATCGGAAGTCTGTGATGTCTCTGCGTTATAAGAGCTTAGACGACATTGACGATGAAATCGTGGTTTATGTTATTGAGCAACAGCTTAGAATCAACACCAATCCCTTCAAAATGATTTTGGGCTCTAAGAAAAAATTAAAGTGAGTTTACGGTTTGTCTAATAGCGACTAAGTTAGACAATAAGGCTTCCAAGTTATCTAAGTGCAACATGTTTGCACCATCACTTTTAGCATTGGCAGGGTCAAAATGGGTTTCCATAAATAAACCGTCCACCTTATTGACCACGCCGGCCCTTGCAATGGTTTCAATCATATCTGGTCTTCCACCAGTTACGCCAACATTTTGGTTGGGTTGTTGTAAAGAATGCGTAACGTCTAATACCGTTGGTGCCATCTTCCGCATGGTTGGGATTCCTCTAAAATCCACAATCATATCTTGGTAGCCGAACATAGTACCTCGGTCTGTAATCCAAGCGTTTTGATTCCCGGCATCTTTAACTTTCTGTACCGCATGTTTCATGGCCTCGGGACTCATAAATTGTCCTTTTTTCAAATTGACGACTTTTCCTGTTTCAGCAGCGGCGACAACCAAATCGGTTTGACGCACCAAAAAAGCTGGGATTTGTAAGACATCCACATATGCAGCGGCCATGGCGGCGTCAGAGGCTTCATGTATGTCGGTTATTGTAGGCACGTCAAAAGTTTCAGATACTTTACGTAAAATTTTCAAGGCTTTTTCATCACCGATACCTGTGAAGCTGTCGATGCGACTTCGGTTTGCCTTTTTAAAACTACCTTTAAATACATAAGGAATATGCAATTTATCAGTAATTTCAACAACCCGTTCAGCAATGCGCAAGGCCATTTCTTCGCCTTCAATGGCACAAGGACCACAAAGCAGAAAGAAATTATTAGCATCTACATTTTTAATCTTGGGAAGATAATCAATCATATCATTCTATATTAAATGACAAAGATAGGTTTTAAAATTCTGGATTAAGACTACTTTTTATAATCCATAATGACATGAAGAAATTAGTGACAATCATAACTCCGCTAAATAGAAGAATATTGTCAATGGTGGTATTAACTTCCACTAAATTAAGATTATCGAAAAGATACATGATGATCAAGTATGCCGATGAACAGGTAAATGTGAGCCCAAGGTAAAAATTAATCATTCGAGATGGCTTAAGCAATTGCCATATAAAAGGTATGGCCAATAGAAATATAGGGTACGCTGTAATACCTTCCGTTTTATTTACAATGGTAAACCAATATGGAATTATCATTAGAAAGTATAAATAAGGCACGTACTTTTCATAGAATTTAAACGCTTTCATAATTTATTTTTCAGGTTTTCTTTAATTTACGTAATAGAGTTGGTAACAGATCTTTCCTTTAGAAAACGATAACAATCTTTAATAAGTATTAACATCTAATAATAATAACATATTATTAACGTCAAAACGATTATAGTGCGTACCTTTGCGCGCTTAAAATCAGCATATCTTATGGCTACGATTAAAAATATTGCAATTATCGCGCACGTTGACCACGGTAAAACCACCTTGGTAGATAAAATTATGTATCACTGTCAGTTGTTTCGTGAGAACGAAAATACGGGTGACCTCATTTTGGATAACAACGATTTGGAGCGTGAGCGTGGTATTACCATTACTTCTAAAAACGTTTCGGTAATTTATAAAGACACAAAAATTAACATCATTGATACCCCTGGTCACGCCGATTTTGGTGGAGAAGTGGAGCGTGTTCTTAACATGGCCGATGGCGTATTGCTGTTGGTGGATGCGTTTGAAGGCCCAATGCCTCAAACACGTTTCGTATTGCAAAAAGCTATTGATTTAGGTTTAAAGCCATGCGTGGTCATCAACAAGGTGGACAAAGAAAACTGTACGCCAGATGAGGTACATGAGAAGGTGTTCGATTTAATGTTTGAATTAGGCGCAGAGGAGTGGCAATTGGACTTCCCAACCGTTTATGGCTCGGCGAAGAATAACTGGATGAGTGACGATTGGAAGGATGAAACCGAAAACATCGAACCATTGCTAGATATGGTTATCGAGCATATTCCGGAACCAAAAATTGAAGAAGGCTCCACCCAAATGTTAATTACCTCTTTGGATTTTTCATCCTTCACGGGACGAATTGCCATCGGGCGTTTAACACGTGGTGATTTAAAAGTAGGGCAACAGATTTCTTTGGTAAAGAGAGATGGCTCTATTGTGAAAAATAGAATCAAGGAACTACACATTTTTGAAGGTCTTGGCCGTAAAAAAGTAGAGTCTGTACAAACAGGTGATATATGCGCGATTGTAGGTTTGGAAGGTTTTGAAATTGGTGATACAGTCGCTGATTTTGAAAATCCGGAAGGCTTAAAAACGATTGCTATTGATGAGCCAACAATGAGTATGTTATTTACCATTAACGATTCGCCGTTCTTCGGAAAGGATGGAAAATTCGTCACCTCTCGTCATATCAAAGAGCGTTTAACCAAGGAATTGGAAAAGAACTTGGCACTACGTGTTGAAGAAACGGATAGTGCGGATAAATTCATGGTCTATGGCCGTGGTGTACTCCATTTATCGGTATTGATTGAAACTATGCGTCGTGAAGGCTACGAGCTTCAAATTGGTCAACCACAAGTAATCATTAAAGAAATCGATGGTGTAAAATGTGAACCGTTTGAAGAAATGACGATCGACCTTCCTGAAAATGTATCGGGTAAAGCCATTGAAATGGTAACGATGCGAAAAGGGGAGATGTTGAGCATGGAAGCCAAAGGTGACCGTATGGTTTGTGAATTCATTGTACCATCTCGTGGTATTATTGGATTGCGAAATCAATTGTTAACGGCAACTGCGGGTGAAGCTATTATGGCACACCGTTTTAAAGAATATCAACCCTTAAAAGGTGGTATTCCTGAACGTCAGAATGGGTCATTGGTATCCATGGAAAATGGACAAGCCATTCCTTACTCTATTGACAAACTGCAAGACCGAGGGAAGTTTTTTGTTGACCCGGGAGAAGATATTTATGAAGGTCAGGTCATTGGTGAAAATTCACGTGGCGATGATATGGTTGTGAATGTCACCAAAACTAAAAAGTTGAGTAATGTACGTTCTTCGGGAGCGGATGATAAGGCCAAGATTGTACCAGCCATTAAATTCTCTTTGGAAGAGGCTTTGGAATACATTCAAAAAGACGAGTATGTTGAGGTGACACCAAATCACTTAAGACTACGTAAAATCTTTTTAAAGGAAGTTGATAGAAAGCGTAACAAATCTATCTAACCTAGAAACTAATTGTCATTCTATCCTTATTTTTTTGGGATGGATTCAAGATATATATTATAAAAAGAGAAGCTTTTGGGTTTCTCTTTTTTAGCTTAAGTATTAATTATAAGTTTACCGCTTTTGCGGCAACAAGATGGAATTATTCGGAATTACGGGAACAGAATATATAGGCTATTTGGCGTCATTTATGGTATTAGTGTCTTTCACTATGAAAGACGTTAAGAAATTACGATTAGTTAATATGACGGGTTGTGTTCTATTCATAATATACGGTTTTTTAATGCCTGCACTTAGAATAGGATTGCCTATTATTATCGCTAATGCGGCAATTTTTGCGGTAAATTTCTACTACTTATTTTTTAAAAAACCGAGTTAGTCTTTATTCTTTAGGCCTAGAATACTAAAGAAAAAACTAAACAAAATAATCTGTACGCCGAGTTGTAAACTCATCACTGCAGGAATAACAATGCGTAGGGTTTCTGTAGTGTTAAGATTTCCGAATGCGACGTCTTGCCATTCAAGATAGGCATTGACGCTTAGAGATATTCCTATGATCAGAATCAGGAGACCAAGTAGCAAACCCCGTTCAAGATTTAAGAATTTAAACAGATTTGCGTATCTGGAACTTTTGGGGAGTAGCCCGTTCTCCACCGCAAATATTTTGGTAAGTCCATAAAATACCACAAATTGAAATCCGATCAATATAAAAGCTGAGGCATAGAGTAGACTATGCACATCTAAAGTAATACCATTTATATCGGTGGGTTTAGCTCCAATAAATAGGAAGCCTAAAGTGCCAAATAGCATTAACACGATTCCTGGGAGTAAGAATAGCCAGTTTGGACTATAAAGCAGTAAGAAGCGCAGATGTCTCCAACCATCGCTCCAAGTATTTAAGTGAGGTGGCCTAGACCGGCCATCGACAGATAAGGTAGTTGGAACTTCAGTAATTTTTAAACCTTTCAATTTCGATTTTACGACCATTTCTGAGGCAAACTCCATCCCTGTCGTTCTTAAATCCATCATGTTATACGCTTTCTTGCTAAATCCCCTAAGTCCACAATGAAAGTCCCTGATTTTAATTCCGAAGAAAAGTCGACCTAAAAAAGACAATACAGGATTGCCTAAATATTTGTGTAGAAATGGCATGGCATTCTTTTCAACACCTCCTTTAAAACGGTTGCCCATAACCAAATCATAGCCCTCACGTAATTTTGAAACAAAAGGTTCTAAATCTGAAAAGTCATAACTGTCATCGGCGTCCGCCATAATGATGTATGTCCCTCGACTAGCTTCAATACCGCCTTTTAATGCATTTCCGTAGCCTTTTTCAATAACATCCACAACTTTAGCGCCATGCAATTTGGCTATGTCCTGAGACCCGTCCGTACTACCATTATCAGAAACAATAATTTCAGCTTCAATTGCCATTCCTGAGATGGAAGTCTTAGCCTTTTCTATACAAATGGCTAAAGTTTCCGCTTCATTTAAGCAGGGCATCACAACGGATAATTCAATCATTGGTCACCATTATTAATTGATGTAAAAGTACAAGGCCTGCTAAGAGCAACATAAAGTCATTATAAAATAAGTAACGCGAAATGGAATGACAAGCTACAGCAACAATCGTGGCATTAGATACCACCAATAGCACTGTAAGCATAACTAATCCGTTTAATGCAGTGAACTCCTTAATGGATTTTGAAAACGCCCATATTCCAAGAATTATGATGATAATGAGCAAAGGAATAGATTTTATACCATATGCAATACTTACTGCATAAAGCGTAGCATACTCTTTAAAATTAGACTTGATTAATGGCCACATGAGATTTTTACTGGTTTGCTCCGTCTTTATATAGCTTTCGGCAGGTGTAAAGCCTTTATCTATATAGTAATGCACTCCACCACTATGGATGTTTTGATTGCAAATCAAAGGGAAATCATTGTGAAAACGCATATACCTAAAGTACGGTTCTGTATACATGTTTTGGCCTTTGACTTTGGAGCTTAATAAATTAAGACTATCAATTCGGGCATATGCAAATTTAAAAATGGCTTTATCATCCTCATTATTAAATAAATCGGAGTCGTGTTTTTCTGAAACAAATAGAGGTAAAGCTACTGCATTAACATAGCTGTATGGTGTGCTAACAAACTGGTCATATGCTAAATACCTATAGGTCTTATCTAATAATTTTACTGACAAAGGAAGCAATAGCAGTACAGCTAAGAGCATGATTTTTTCTTTGCTTAAAATCTTCTTACGATGTTTTAAGCCATAAATAAAAGCTATTATAAGTGAGCACACGATAAACTGACCACGCGTAAGACACAACAAAATGAAGCTTGTTGCCACGAGCCAAAGCAGGTTCTTTCTTTCATGAAAAATGAATTGTAGACTGGAGCATATAAAGACAATGTAAAAAGGGAAGGCAAGACCTTCAGACGTTAAATTGTTGGCCACATAAATAGATTGAAAATATGGGCTTAATAAAACAACGAAGAGTGCAAGTTTAAAACCAACATTCAAATTGAATACTGATCCCAAAGTTTTTAAAGCATAACGTATAGCGCAAAAGCCAAGGATAAGTTGAAAGGCAACTAGAACGTATTCAAAATAACTTTGAAATACAAATCGAAAAAGATTGATGCAGATAACATAACCAGGGAAACGGGATATTTCTGCGTTTAAATAACTGTTAGTGTCATCCGTAACAATAGGGCCTTTAAATAAAAGTAGAATAAATGATACAGCAAAAACAACACTATATATGTGCTGTTCTCTTTTTTCTAAAAAGGTCTTGATTTGCAGAATCATTAAATCCTTAAATGATACCCAAATCTACAATTTAAAAATAGGATTTATCTATATTTACCTTTGAAGATCATCTTTAGGACATAAGCCATTTACACAGTAAAAACATATTCGGAATTAGACAAAAACAATTGGGATCACTTTATCTCAAAAGCGTGTAACGCCACATTTTTGTTTCAACGCGATTTTATGGAATATCACAGAGATCGGTTTGAAGACCATTCCTTGATAGTATACGACAAAGAGAAACTTGTAGCAGTTTTGCCTGCCCATAAAACGGGAAAGACTGTACTTTCGCATCAAGGATTGACTTATGGTGGATTAGTGTTTTTGCGCAATACGAGATTGGTAAAACAAGCAGGAGTTTTAAAATCTGTTTTGGAGTTTTTGGCGGATTCAGATATCGAACAGCTATCCATAAAATCATTACCAAATTTTTACAAGACTGAGGCAGAAGATGGGCTAGATTATCTTCTGAATGCCATAGGTCATTGTGAAAAACAGCAACTTTATTCCGTAGCAAGCATTGGTAATGTTGTTTTTTCCGACTCCCGAAAAGAAGGTTTTAAGAGAGGAATGTCTCAACAATTACATTTTGAAGAAACCAACGATTTTGCAGACTTTTGGGGTTCTATACTTATACCAAATCTTCAAAAAAAGCATAGTGTGAAACCCGTACATTCGCTTAAAGAAATTTCAAGATTAAAACAAAAATTTCCCGATAACATAAGACAATTCAATATTTATCATAACAACGGGCTTGTTGCTGGAGCGACTATTTTTGAAACAAAGCACGTGGCTCATCTTCAATATATTTCTGGCAATTCAGATAAAAACGCGTTGGGAAGTTTGGATTTTTTAATCACTAAGTTGATGACAGAAACATTTAATCATAAACGCTATTTTGATTTTGGAACATCCCACAACGCCGATGGCAGTATCAACGAAGGGCTTCACTTTTGGAAGGAGGGTTTTGGGGCTTTAAGTGCTATTCAGAATTTTTTTCGTGTGAATACCAAGGATTATAAGAAAATAGATGATTTGTTTAAGTAGTTGGGATGGCGGTTTTTCAGATTTTTCGTAGACTTGTAGCTGAATCGTATTTTGATGCTTCCCTCTAACCATCAGAAACCCTAACTAAGACAGATCACTTTGGGAAAATTTAATAACTACATCAATAAAAATGTTCTTTTTAATGTAGCTAATCTCAATTCTACTTCACAAGCCATAAAGATTTTAGCAGGGATATTTACCTCCAAAGCTATTGCTGTTTTTATTGGTGCGGAAGGACTCGCCTTGGTGGGTAACCTCAATAATTTTTTAAAGGCATTTCAGTCGCTCTCCACCTTAGGTTTTTATAAGGGACTTGTAAAATACATTGGACGCTACAAAGAGCAAGATGAGGTTTTAAGTAAGTTGCTGTCAACGGCTTATTTCTCAGGCTTTTTTGTGGCTATGGGTATTTCCATTCTTTGCTATTTTAATGCAGATTTGGTGAACAATTTTCTTTTTGGGGCGAGTTATAATTACGCCTATATCATAGAAATTTTGGCTTTAGCGTTACCCTTTTATACGCTCAATATGTTTTGCTTTTCCATAATGAATGGGTTTTCAAAATATAAGATTCTACTCATTATAAGTATTATTGGTCAGGTTGTTGGGTTATTAGTCACTCTATTATTGATTTGGCAAGACAATATAGACGGTGCCCTTATAGCTATTGCCATTACTCCGGCATTGATATTTTTAATCACGTTAGTTGGCATTTTATTTAGAAAGAATTTAATCTCTTTTATAAAGATATCGGAAGTCTCACAATCCATGTTTACAAAACTGGGGCCTTATTCATTGATGGCCTTAGCAACAACGGTAGCTGTTCCTATGGTAATGATTTTGATTAGAAATTACATTATTTCAGAAATTGGAATTAAGCAAGCGGGCTATTGGGAAGCAGTTAACCGTATTTCAGACTATTACCTTATGTTCGTGAACTCTCTGATAGTTCTGTATTTAGTACCTAAACTGTCCTTGCTTAATACTAAAAGAGAGTTTAGGGCGGAAATCGTCTCATTTTATAAAAGCCTAATCCCTTATTTCGGCGGGCTTTTGCTATTCCTTTATTTCACTAGAACATTTGTTGTACGACTTGTGTTTTCAAGAGAATTTCAGCCAACGGAAGATTTGTTTTTATGGCAGTTGGCCGGTGATTTTGTGCGCGTTTTGGCCATGGTTATTGCCTATCAGTTTTTAGCAAAGCGCATGTTTGGCCATTTTATCATCTTGGAGGTTTTCTTATTTGTAACGCTTTATTTTTCTAGTATTTATTTAATTGATGTTTTTGGACTCGAAGGTGTAGTCATAGGGCATTTCCTCACACATTTAATGCATTTTGGTATTGTATTGCTTATTTTTAGTAGTTCACTATTTGGTGTAATTTCAGATAGGGACGACGATACGGTTTCTCATGATTAAATTTTTGGATTTAAAATCGGTAAATGAACGCTTCAGGTCACAGTTTGAAGCCTTGATGCCTCATTTTTTGGATTCAGGCCATTATATTTTAGGTGAAGACGTTTCTAAATTTGAATCTGAATTCGCCTCATACTGTGGAACAAATTATTGTGTAGGAACTGCCAATGGTTTAGATGCTTTAACTCTGATTCTTAAAGGCTATTTAGAACTAGGTAAATTAAAGTTGGGAGATAAAGTTATGGTACCTGCCAACACATATATGGCAACTATTTTGGCTATTATTAATGCCGGATTAGAACCTGTTTTAATAGAACCAAACGACAAGACTTTCAATATTGATATTGAAGATATTGTTAGAAAACACAATCCAAATATCAAGGCCGTCATGGTGGTGCACCTTTACGGCCAATTATGCGATATGAAAGCGATTTCTGAGTTTACTAAAAAACATGGACTGTTGCTTTTTGAGGATGCCGCACAGGCACATGGTGCAATTGCTATAGACGGTATTAAAGCTGGAAACTTCTCCGATGCGGCCGCCTTTAGTTTTTATCCGACAAAGAATCTTGGTGCCTTAGGTGATGCAGGGGTCATTACCACAAATGACCATGAATTGAAAGAGGTTTTAAAGAAGCTTCGAAATTATGGAAGTTCTAAAAGATATATCAATGATTATTTGGGTTTAAACTCCAGGTTAAGTGGTCTTCAAGCTCGAGTATTATCTATTAAATTGAAGTATTTGGATGCTGATAATGATAAACGCCGAGCTATTGCCAAACGTTACTTCCAAGGGATTGTAAATCCGAAAATCACCTTGCCTAGCTATTCTGGCAGTTTGGATCATGTGTTTTATTTGTTTGTGATTAGGGTATCTAATCGTGATGCATTTCGAAATTACATGACTTCAAATGATATTGAGACTTTAGTACATTACCCGGTAGCACCACATCAACAGAACGCTTTTTCAAAATTTAAAGCTCTATCGCTACCGATTACTGAACGTATGCATGAGCAGGTTGTGAGTTTACCGATCTATCCAACAATGCCTCAAAATTTGGTAAATTCTGTTATTGATGTTGTAAATGCCTATTAATTACCACTGTTTTTATTCCAAAGTAATTTCCTGAAGTAAACATTTTTTAGTACAAAGTGAATGACATTCGTAATAAAATAAGCTATGGAAACACCAATGAAACCATAGTAATTCACTGCAAAAAGTGTTAGGGTTATAAACACCACTGCCCAACCGATTTGAAAGGCAATAAATGCCTTTGTATCCGCTTTTGCAATTAGAACATTTCCCAACACCCATGTATTAATTTTAAAGGCATCACCGAGTAAATGGAATAGGATAATGGTATTGATTAGTAGGAATTCTTCACTAAACAGTAAAGGGATAATAAAATCTCTGAGCAGATAAATCGTTAACGTGATTAATAGGATTGTGGGAATACTCAACCGCCAAACTTTAAATATTTCTCTCTTCAGAGCATTACCAGACAATTCTGAAAACGTAGGCAGTAAATAAAATTTAAAGGTAGTTGCCAAAAACATAATATAGATAGCAGACAAACGCCACATACCTTCCCAAGAGCCAGCATAGTCTTCTCCTAAATTCTCATTAAGATAAAACCTTACAAAAAGTGTGGCGCCGATTAAACAAAGAGGCGCAACCAATGCCATGAGGGAAAATTTGGTTAAGTTTTTAAAATGTAATGGGTCAACTTTAAGTTTGAAATATTTAAGACTAAAACCTTTCACTCTATGCAAGAAAAATAAGCAGAGCACCAAAACCAAAACCTGATGAAGTGCAATGGCGTAAAAAGCTCCGATGATATCATAATACATAACTAAAATAACCATTAAAACCGTTGATAGTACAGAACTGATTATGGTAATTGTTATATAGGTTTTTATCAGCTTTAAGCCATTGAAAACGGCCATAAAAAAGCTGTATAAAGCAACAGTCACAATTGATACTGACAACAAACCTAGAGTAAAGGCATATTGTGTGTCACCAAACAGATATTGAGACAAAGGCTGTCTAAAAAAAAAGGTCAACAAACAAACGGCTAAAGACGCATAGAGATGGAGTTTAAACCCTGTATTTAGTAAAGGTTTTAGATTTGCGTTATCTGATTTGTATTCGGAGGTATATTTAATGATACCATTGTCAGTACCAAAGCTACCTGTCGTTTTTGCCAACTCTAAAAAATCTTTGAGTTGCCCAAGTAAAAACATACCATTAGTACCCAAATAGACCGCAATTATTTTATTGGTAACAAGTTTAGTCACCAGTGAAACGGTGGTGCTAATTCCTGAGTAGAATGTCATTCTCAATAACCCCATAGTTAGCAGTTAAAGTCCTCCCAAAGGTTAAAATTTACACCGGTAACTTTTTTTAAATATACAACATCATTAATATAAAGCGATTTAAGATAGTTACGATCTTTAGCTGTCAAGGGCGGATAAGATGACTTAGAGGTTTTATTCAAAATGAAGGTATTAACATTTGATCTTAGAAACCGTTTTACTTGGCTTGGAACTACAGGATGAAGTGGTTTTAATAGTGATGAGCGCCCTCGATTTAAGTCTTGCAAAACACTATATAGTTTTGGATATTTTAAAAGCTTGGTTGTGTTGGTCTCCACAGTTGGAATATCTCTCAAAGTCTCAAGATTCAAAAACTTAAAACAGTTATTTAAAGTATTTAATTGATTTTTTACTAAATCTTCAAAAAGAATAATCTTGATTTGTGAAGTTTCAAAATTTGAATAAAATCGATCTAACCAATACCCGTAGCGCCCAAACTGATAGTAGTGCTTATACTTACCGTTTTTATGTCTAGAATATACGGTTGGTTCTATATCAAAATCGGATTGAACAGCAGATTTTAAATCGAGATGTTCGTCGCCCAAGCCCTTTAAATACCAATAATGAGAATAAAGTCTATCAATAGGGTTCCTAAGAATGAATATGAATTTTACTTCACTATAATTAGTGTTTTTAATTCGGTCAATAAACTCTGGTAAAACCATATAGGACGTGCTAGATTCACCTTTTATGGTACATTCATCTTTTAAATTGAATAATTGAAGATATGCTTCCCGAGCATTTAAATCCTTAGAGCTATACTTCGTGTCGACCCAATAATGCGGTTCTTTCTTTGACGACATACATATCTTGGGATGCAATTGCAACAAATCATGAAGTGTGCTTGTACCAGATTTGGCAGCACCAGGTATGTAAAGGTTGGGAAAACTATTTTGGTTCAAAAGCGTCAACAACTAATTGTGACCCTAAAATAGAAATTCAATGGCAGAGTATTGACGCTATCTGATATTAATTTCTTCAAGCTGTCCAAATCTTGATGTATGCCTCTGCTTGCTTTTTATGATTATGCTCGGTTTCTACAAAGCGTTTGGCACTCAATTTAATGCGTTGCCTTAATTCTCTATCCTTAATAAGACCCTCTAATTTTTCGACGAGATAATCAACATTTGGTTCAGCGTTTATAACAACCGAATCTTTTTCTATATTAAAATACGCTAGCCATCTATCTTCAGCTCCAGAAAATACGATTTTACCTTGAGACATGGCTTCTAACGCATTGTAGCCTTGCGAGTAGGAGTATACTTGGTCTAGCAAGATGTCTGCAGATTTTGTGGCTTCTATATATTCTTGGTAGGGTAAATCATGGGTTTCAATAACCTTAATCTGCTCACCATATTTGTTTTTAATGATGGCTAGTGCTTCTTCAAAAATGTGATTTCCCTTTTTATAGTAATTGAAAGAATTTATACCGTGAAAAATTGTCAACTTTTCAGCTTCGACAATTTCTTGTTCATCTAAATTCATTTTAAACGGAAAAGGAACATAACCTAAATAGCGAGGTGTATTTGCATAGGCCATAGCATAGTCCATATTTGCAGCAATAATCCCTGCGCAGTTTGAAATAACATAGTCATGCAACAATTTCTGTGAAGACTTGAGGTATTTTAAACTATCCCTGAAAAACTTTCTTTTGTTTGAATCTTCAAAATACGGATCGAGTATAGAATACTTGAGGTCATTGGTTTTTAAGTAATTATTGTATTGGTAGTCATCGCCACAAGCCGAGAGAAAAACCTTAGAATTATTCTTAAATAAGAATTGGAGAATATTTTTCTCTAATTTGGGATGGGTCTGAAGCGGAAAAGGATTAATTAAAAATACCACATCAAAATTAGTAAACCGATGTCTATTTCTTTTGAAATTCTGATAAACCTTAAGTCCGGAGATATCGTAATTAAAGATTTTGTGTATAGCCTTTCTAAACAAAAGCCAAG
The DNA here is from genome assembly GCF_042650215.1 of Winogradskyella maritima. Classification (NCBI taxonomy): domain Bacteria; kingdom Pseudomonadati; phylum Bacteroidota; class Flavobacteriia; order Flavobacteriales; family Flavobacteriaceae; genus Winogradskyella; species Winogradskyella maritima. Next base: position 1,456,163 of record NZ_JBHSAT010000004.1, read on the forward strand.
TAGTGTTGTTTCTCCTTTTGTCTTCAAGATTTATATCAGTAGCATAGGCCTTAAAACCGTCTTCTCTAGCAGCGAGTGTTACCGTGTGTCCCAATTCAATAAGCCCGGATTTAAGGTGGTTAAAAAAGCCACTATATTCGCCAAACAAAAGTATATTCACTAAGAATCGATATTTTTGGGCAAGTTACTTAAATAAATACTGTTGCAAAACCAAAATAAAAAGATAGGATTGATTGTGGATTGTCTGTCTTTTGGTGGTGCTGAGCGTGCCGCAGCAATCGCATCGCAATTGTTTCATAAAGCAGGTTATGATGTGCTCATTGTGACATTAAAACCAGAAGTTTCCTATAACTATTCAGGACGTTTGGTGCATCTAGGAGAATCAGTTTCTTCAATTAAGCCAATAAAGCAATTTCAAAAACTTTGGAGACTGCGAAAAATCATTAAAGAAAACCCCAATACCATTTGGATTGATTATAGAATGCGAAACCGCTGGTGGATGGAGTATTTGATCTATCAAACTAGTTTTAAGAACGAAACTGTTATTTATACCGTTCATAATTATCATATCGACTACCATATCCCGAAAGGTGATTTTTTCAGAAAGCTTTATGCCAAAGCCACTGTGACTTCAGTTTCTAAAGGCATTCAGACGCGATTAAAAAACGAAAAAGGTGTAGATAGTCATTATTTGCCGAATCCTATAGATCGTCAGAGGATTTTTGATAAATCAATGGCACACTCTGTGGAAGGTAATTATGTTGTTGCCGTTGGGCGGTTATTAAATAGTGTGAAGCAGTTTGATTTGCTGATTGAAGCCTATTCAAATTCTAACTTAAGAACGAAAGGCATTCGTCTTAAAATTCTAGGTGAAGGGCCAGATTATGATGTATTAAAACGTCAAATAGCTTCATTGGGATTAGATAATCATGTGGAACTTCTAGGGTTTGTGGAAAATCCTTATCCGTATATAAAAAGTGCAAAATTTCTCTGTCTAACCAGTAAGTTTGAAGGCTTGCCAATGGTAATTCTCGAAGCTTTGAGTCTAAAAACACCAGTTTTGGCTTTTGATTGTCCTTCGGGCCCATCAGAAATGATTATTTACAATAAGAATGGTATTTTAGTAGAGAATCAAAATACCAATGATCTTGTAGATACGTTGAACACCTTGGCCGAGGATTCTGAATTCCTAAATAAACTGTCGGAAACTAATCCTGAAATTGATTTAAAAAACTACAGTTTAGAGCAACACTTAGAATCTTGGAAAGTAATTTTTAAAACTCTATGAACACTAAAATAACCGACTGCATAACAAAGCATTTACCTAAGATTGAAGACCATCGCGGCAATATTTCCGTGATTGAAAAAGACGTACTGCCCTTTGCAGTGAAACGGGTTTACTATTTATATGACGTACCGTCTAACTCAAGACGTGGCGGTCATGCCCACAGAGAATTGCACGAATGTTTGGTGGCAGTCAGCGGTAGCTTTGATGTAATTCTGAATGATGGTGAAAATTCAAAGACTGTGACACTTAATAAACCTGATATTGGTCTTATTATTCCGGATGGTATTTGGAGAGAGCTTGAAAATTTTTCATCGGGTTCAGTGTGCTTGGTTTTGGCCTCACAAGAATTTAATGAAGACGAATATATCAGGGATTTCAACGATTTTAAAGCGCATAAATTCAATTAAGCTTAACTTAGAATGCGCTTTGTTGATTTTATTGTTTTTAGCAACCAAGGAGGCAAAGCTAATAGTGTTTTCTGTTTTGTATTTAGATTATTAGGATTAATAGGTTTTGTTATTATTTTAAATCGTTCAATATTTCCAAGTGCTTTGTAATCAGATCCAAAACAATAGCGGTAAAAATCAATAAATCGTTTTAGACTTTTATTTTTTTTAGCTATAGATTCATACTTATCTAGATTAATGATTCTTTTTTTAGTAAAATCTGTTGAGGTCATTTGTCCATCAACATGTGTTCTTACAAAAACCAATTCAGAATGGTCTATGGCTAAAGTTTCAGTCTGAAAAAGCTGTATGTACATATCAATATCTTCAGCATAGTCGATGGACTCATCATATTTTATAGTAGGATATAGCGACTTTTTAAAGCCGAAACTACTTTGGGATATATATGGCCCGTAACGACAGGTTTTAAAAAAATCAACGATGAGTTCGGTACTATTAACCTTTGATTGTTTTGAAGGATCATTTCTATTTTTAAAACGTCTAAACCGACTTCCAAAGCAATTTGTATCGGGATAAATATTAAAGAGATATACCATCCGTTTAAGAAATTCTTCATGCCAAAAGTCATCTGCATCTAAGAAAAACACCAGTTTACCGTTACAATGTTCAATACCCGTATTCCTAGCATTACTCAAGCCTTTATTGACTTGTGAGATGATGTTGTAATTCAGTTTTTTTTCAGTTGAATTAAAAAATGCCTCAATGCAATCTAGGCTATCATCGGTAGAGCCATCATTGACAATTATTATCTCAAAATTCTCGTAGGATTGGTCTGCAATACTTTTCAAAGTGGCTTCAACAAAAGCAGCTTTGTTGTAAACAGGTATGACTACAGATATTAAGGGATTCATCTAATGCGTTTAAATTCTAGACGTATGCAATCGTAAATTTAAAGTATTGATTGTTTAATTTAGATTAAATTTGGGCAAGAGTTACCACAACCTTTCAAATCAATTTGTGAATAAACACCTCCACATTGTCGCTTTTGATAATCCGTACCCACCAAATTACGGAGGTGCGATTGATGTTTTTTACAAAATCAAGGGGCTTTACGAGTCTGGAATACATATTCATCTTCATATTTTTATAAAGGAAAGAAGAGATTTATTACCATTAGAAGACTATTGCAAAAATGTGTATTCCTACCCTCAAAAATCGGCATTTTCAGCTGTTTTTTCACGTTTGCCGATACGCCTAATGGTTAGGGAAAATAAAACTCTATTTCAGCGACTAAAAAAAACTAATGACCCAATCTTATTCGAAGGCTTACACACCACACACAGCTTAAACGTTCAGGATTTAAAATCAAAAATCTTGGTAAGGACACATAATATTGAGCACGATTATATGCAGGGTTTAGCCGAAAGCTCTTCGTCATTTATCCGAAAATTCATTTATAAATTTGAAGCCCGAAAATTAAAGGCTTATGAGCCAATCTTAAATAAGACGGACCATATTCTGGCATTATCCCATAATGATTCAGATTATTTTGAATCGCAGTACGATGCAAAAGTATCTCTCCTTCCAGTGTGTCACGGATTTGAAAAAGTAACGTCTAATGAGGGCTTTGGAAAATATGCAATTTTCCATGGTGACTTAACAACAGCTGATAATATAAAGGCCGTAGAATTTTTAATTGAGGTGTTTGCAGGATTGGATTTTCCATTGAAAATTGCAGGTTCAGACTTACCAAAAGCGTTGGAATATAAAATAGAGCGCCAGTCAAATGTCTCTTTGGAACGAATTGCGAATAGAGATCAACTAACTTCATTAATTTCAGAAGCCCATATCAATGTGCTTTATTCCTTTCAAGAATCGGGCACAAAACTGAAGGTGTTTTATGCCTTGTATCAAGGACGACATTGTATTGTGAATTCCAATATTATTGATGATAAACAAATTCTAGGGCTTTGCGAGATTGCAGAAAACGTCACAGATTATCGCGCAAAAGTTCAAAGCTTGATGGGGAAAGAGTTCATACTAACTTCGGAACGAAAAGAAGTCCTCGAACGTTACAAGACGTCTGTAATTATTGAAGATTTGGTTGAGATTTTGAACGAATAATCATCATCTAGATTTACATTGGCATCATTCTTGAAATTTCATTCAATATGAAAAAACTACTCGCCATTTTCGTTCTGCAATTATTTCTTTTGCCACTTTTTGCGCAGAAGGAGTTTCATGTGTTTCCTACAAATCATAAAACAACCAAAGGCACACCAAACGGTGACGGTAGTCTGGCAAATCCATGGGATTTACAAACGGCGCTCAATAAAAAAGCTGAAGTAAAGGCCAAGGATATTATTTGGTTGCATGGCGGTGTTTACAAAGGCCGTTTTTCAAGTTCTCTTTCAACCAATTCGCCTTCAGAAAGAATTACTGTAATGCCTTTTCAGGATGAAAAAGTGGTGCTAGATGGCAATGTGAAATCGGGTAGGGAAGCTGTGTTGGATGTCAACGGGAATGGACTTATTTTTAAAGATTTTACAGTGACCTTTCATGGTGAGTTTCCAAGAAAAACTTCAGATGCAGGCTTTAAATCCATTACCGGAATCAATCATAGGCAAGGTCGAAACTGTGTGTTTCAAAACATAACGATTCACAACGTGCCAGGCTCTGGATTTGGAAGCTGGAAACGTACAGGAAATACCGAAATTAGAAACTGTATTATCTATAACAACGGTTACATGGGTAAGCGTGGTCATGGAGTTGGGATTTATGTTCAGAATGAAAGTAATGAGCAACGACTGATTGAAGGTAACATCATTTTTTCGAATTATTATAAAGGCATACAAGTGTGGTCAGCGTCTAACGGCGGTGGCAAACAGTTTGTGAAAAATGTGATTTTAAAGGATAATGTGGTGTTTAATTCGGGTCAGCCAACGGGTCGGTTTAAGGATAATCTCATAGTTGCGACTGGTGACGGCAAAGGGCAACATATAGCTCATGACATTGTGGTAAAAGACAACGTATTTTATCATAATACGGATATCAAAAACGGTGAAATAATCGGTGGGGGAATGAGTGTAACCCTTGGCTTCAATAGGAATGCGCCAATCCGCGATGTTCATTTTTTAGAAAATGTCGTCGTCGGAGGGAAAGATGGACTACGATTAATGCATGTTAAAGGCTTGGAATTTAAAGGCAATACGGTGTATTCGGAATTTGTAAGATTGAATCCTGAATTCCTCAAAAAAGATAACAACTTTAAGTTTTCAAACAATAGCTATTTTACGAGACGTGCCACGGCTTTCCGATTTTTGAAAGTTGGCGATTATAATTTAGACCGATGGCAAAACGAATTGAAATTGGATTCCGATAGTAAATGGGGACCTTCAAAAGCCTTCAAGACAGAATCGGTTTTAAAGTTGCTTCAGATTAAAGACCGTCCGAATGAATTTTTAGTAAACATCCTTCAACCTGAAGCGGGAACAGTTGCCGTAGATTTTTCAAACTACAGAGATTTAAAAGGGCAAAATTTCAAGATTTATGATATTGAAAATCCTGAAAAAACCATAGCATCAGGTCAGCTTGCCAATGATTTAGGCCTCAATTTGGACATGACAAAGGCATATACTCTTAACCCTTCAGACCAGAAATCATCGCCCAATTTCGGGGTGTATAAAATCGTGTTTGGTGATGTAAAAATGGCGTCTAGTTCTAAACAGAAGAGAGGCTCTTTTATAAAACGGCTTTTTCGAAATCTCGGGTTTTAAGATTTACGTTGCACCACTTCAAACACCTTATTTTCATCACACTTTAGCGTCTTACTTGGGTATTTAAGAAGAAGAGCATAATCGTGCGTGGCCATTAAAATAGTGTTACCGTTTTTATTGATGTCTTGCAACACTTCCATAACTTCAACGCTTGTCTGTGGGTCAAGATTTCCTGTAGGCTCATCGGCCAAAATCAATTGAGGGTCATTGAGTAAAGCACGTGCAATGGCAATACGTTGTTGCTCGCCACCTGAAAGCTCGTGCGGAAATTTAAAGCCCTTGGTTTTCATGGCGACTTTGTCTAATACCTTTTCAATTTGGTCCTTGATTTTGTCTTTCTCTTTCCAGCCTGTTGCCTTTAGAACGAATTCCAAATTCTGGTTAATAGTTCGGTCGGGAAGGAGCTTAAAATCCTGAAAAACAATTCCCAACTTTCGTCGTAGAAACGGAATGTCTTTCTCCTTCAAGGTACGCAGGTTATAATCCACAATAGAACCTTGTCCCTTTGTTAAGGTTAAATCACCATATAAGGTTTTCATAAAACTACTTTTACCACTTCCGGTTTTTCCGATAAGATAGACGAAATCGCCTTTTTTCATTTCAAAATTAACATCAGAAAGGACCATGTTATCACCTTGATAAATGGTAGCATCTTTGAGTTCTAAAATGGTTTCAGCCATAGTTGGGATTTGTATTAACCTTGCGTAAAAGTATTACTAAAATTGAGCAATATCAAACGATGTTTCAAAAGATAACGCGTTGCAGTTGCATTTAGTTTGAAGGCACTTGGTTTTCAGTTAATAGATTATCGTAATATTGCAATATTACGATAGATTGATATCAAATCCCGAATTCCAAAACCAAAACCCAAATTTCAATCTTCGAGTTTGAAGTTCAAAACAGCTTGAATAAAGAATAGAAATAAAAAATAACTCATGTGCTTAGCAAGTGATAACTGCCAACTGCGACTGAAAATCGAGACTTAACATTGCAATGATATCCAGCGACGTCAGCCTAAAGCCAAATTCAAAAAAAAGTAACCATCAACTCCCCGAATTCACTCTTTTTCATAAGTCGTTTATAATTATATGCCGATTACGGCGTTATAGATTTGGTATTGATTTATTTTTGAATTGATACTTAATTCATCATAAAAACGAAATCAAAAAACGATGCTAATGACGCTAGTAAAAAAACGCCTATTATTGGTTTTTCTTGTCACTACTACCTTCCTTTTTGCTCAAAAATCCGCCATTTACACAAGTGACCTTCTCGATTATCAGAAGGCTCTGACGTTGTACAATAACCAGCAGTACAAGGCGGCCCAATCCCTGTTTGACGACGTAAAACGTGAGACCGAGGATGAGAATTTAAAATCTGATTGTACCTACTACATCGCCAACTGTGCGGTGCGACTCAATCAGAAAAATGCCGATAACCTCATAGAGGATTTTGTTGAAGAATACCCAACGAGCACCAAGCGAAATACCGCTTTTGTTGATGTTGCAGATTACTATTTCGAAAATTCGAAATATGCTTACGCCCGAAAATGGTATGAAAAAGTAGATGAAAACAGCATCAGCCGTTCGGAGCGTGAAAAGTTCAATTTCAATTATGGCTATTCCAATTACGCTACGGGTAATAAAAATGGAGCGAATAAGTATCTGAACCGTGTTGTGAATTCCAAGGAATACGGTTCGCAAGCAAAATACTACATTGGTTATATGGCCTATGAAGGCGATGATTACGACCGTGCCAATGAGTATTTTGAACAAGTTAGCGATAACGAAAAATATCAGGAGAAACTGAACTACTATCAGGCCGACCTAAACTTCAAATTAGGAAAGTTTGAAAAAGCCATTGAACTCGCCGAAGCACAATTACCAAATAGTACGCCTGAAGAAGTTTCAGAATTGAATAAAATCATTGGCGAAAGCTATTTCAATTTAAAGCAATATGAGACGGCAATTCCGTATTTAAAGGCCTACAAGGGCAAGCGTGGTAAATGGAACAATACTGATTTCTACCAGCTTGGATATGCTTACTACAAGCAGAAAGATTACGAAAATGCCATTGCCGAATTCAACAAAATCATTGACGGCACCAACGCTGTAGCACAAAACGCCTACTATCATTTAGGTGAAAGCTATATCAATTTAGATAAGAAACCCGAAGCGCTAAACGCCTTTAGAAATGCATCCCAAATGGATTTTGATGAGCAGATTAAAGAGGATGCTTGGTTGAATTATGCTAAAATCAGTTATGAAATTGGAAACCCCTATCAATCCGTACCTCAAGTACTTTCGGGCTACCTTGAAGCCTATCCTAAAACCGAATATAAAGAAGAGATTGAAACGCTTTTAATCGATTCATATATCACATCAAAAAACTACAAAGAGGCTTTGACCTTATTGGAAGAACGTAACAGTTTTGAAAACAAAGTCGCTTACCAAAAGGTAGCGTTCTATCGTGGTGTGGAATTGTACAACGAATCTAATTACGCTGAGGCTTCAGAGATGTTCGATAAATCCTTAGGCCAACCACGCGACCCCATTTTTACGGCACGAGCTACATATTGGAAAGCCGAAACCGATTACAATCTTACCAATTACAACGAGGCTTTGATTGGCTTTAAGCAGTTCAATCAATTCAGCGAAGCTTCAAGCTTAGAAGAGAACAAAAATCTCAATTATAATCTAGCATACACGTATTTCAAACTAAAAGATTACAATCAATCGTCTCGCTATTTCGACAGTTTTTTGACCAAAGCCGGTGATGACAAACTCCGAAAAAATGATGCGTATCTAAGATTGGGCGATGGATATTTTGTGTCGAGCAATTATCAAAATGCCATTAATGCTTACGATAAGGCCATTTCCATTAATGAGATAGAAACTGACTATGCGGCCTTTCAAAAGGCGATGAGCTATGGCTACATTGGGCAGGGCAGTACCAAGATTAAGCAATTGAATAGTTTTATAAACGGCTATCCAAAATCAGGATTACGGGACGATGCCATGTATGAGTTGGCCAATTCGTATGTCAAAGCAAATGAAACCACTCAAGCCATGAAAACCTACGAACGATTGGCAAAGGACTATCCGCGGAGTGCTTTTATCTCCAAAGCCTTGTTACGTCAAGGTTTGGTGCATTACAATGGCAATGACAATGAGCGCGCGTTGAGTAAATTTAAACAAGTGGCGAGTCAGTACCCAAATTCTGAAGAAGCCGTACAAGCCGTATCTACTGCACGCTTGATTTACATTGACCTCGGTCGTGTGGACGAATATGCCCGTTGGGTTCGAACTCTTGATTATGTTGAGGTTACGGATGCCGAATTGGACAATACGACTTATGCTGCCGCAGAAAAGCAGTATTTAGATGGTAATACAGATGAAGCGATTCGTCAGTTCAATAAGTATCTAAATGCTTTCCCGAATGGCATTCATGCCTTGTCATCACATTTCTATGTGGCACAATTGTATTATAAAAAGGAATTATTTGAAAATGCTCAACCGCATTATGCTTATGTTGTTGACCAGGCTAAGAGTGAGTATACCGAGCAAGCCATGGTAAAGCTGAGTGAGATTTATTTGAATAAGTCAGATTGGAACAGAGCCATTTCAATTTTGGAACGTCTTGAAAATGAAGGCGATTATCCGCAAAATATCACCTATGCGCAGTCTAATTTAATGAAGGCCTATTACCAGACTGAGAATTATTCCCAAGCAGAAACCTATGCCGAAAAAGTGCTGACAACTTCAAATTTAGATAGTAAGATTCGGAGTGACGCACAACTCATCATTGCGCGTTCAGCCATTAAATCGGGTGATGAATCAAAAGCAAAATCGGCCTATGCAAAAGTGGAATCATCAGCTACAGGCAGTACCGCGGCGGAAGCTTTGTACTACAACGCTTATTTTAAAAATAAGGAAGGCAGTTATAAAGCCTCTAACACGGTCATTCAGCGATTGGCCAAGGATTACAGCAGTTATAAATTGTATTCGGCGAAAGGCTTGGTCGTTATGGCGAAGAACTTTTATGCTTTGGATGATGCTTTTCAAGCGACCTATATTTTGGAAAGTGTGATTTCGAATTTTCCAGAATTTGAAGATGTCGTTGCAGAAGCGCAACAAGAATTGCGACGTATTAAATCCGAAGAAGCCAAAACAAATTCATCAATCACAACAGGAGATAACTAAAAATTAAGTAGAAGCCTTTTTAATTTGAAGGCCATCGACAATGAAACAGTTATCATTCAAATCAAGAATCACAATGAAAATCACATATAGTTTTTTAGTAACCACCATCCTAAGTTTGAGTTTCTCCTTTTCCCAGAATCGGGAAAAGGATACCATTGACAGCCAGACCGTGAATGTGGTTAAGCCTTATACGCCGACCATTTCAGATGCTTTTAAAATTAAGGACAATCCGTCTTTGGAGGATAAAAACACCATTCAAAAAAAGGAGGTGCGCTACAATATTTTTTCTATCCCTGTGGCGTCAACCTTTACACCAGCCAAAGGTAAAGCGGCCAATGTAGATAAGCGCCCACCTGCAAAATTGTATGATAATTATTTAACCGGCGGTGTTGGCTCATTTACAAATATTATGGGCGAGTTGTATTTAAATCATGCGCTAAACAACACCGAAAATGTTGGCGGTTATTTTAGTCATCATTCGTCAGGTGGCGGTATTGAAGGCGTACAGTTAGATGACAGCTTTTCAAAAACGGCATTAAACGCTAATTACTCCCAAAAGTTAAGTGACTTTAGTTGGAAAATAGATTTGGGTGCCGACCTACAATCCTATAATTGGTATGGCTTGCCCGAAGGTGTATTTGACCAAACGGAAATCAATATGATTGACCCGAGTATTTCCTACACAGGTTTTGAAGTGGGTGGTAACATTAATTTTGAAGATGCGATTATCGAAGGTGGTAACGTACGTTTTAGACGTTTTGGTGATGCGCGTGATTCGGGCGAAAATCGATTTTTAGCAGATACCCGTTTCGCAATTCCAATTTTAGATGAAGAAATAAAAATAGGTTTACGCGTCGATTATCTCAACGGCAATTTCGATAGAAATTATATCACAGAGGAAGGTCTCAACTACGGCAATACCACTTTTGGCGCCAGTGGTTATTATGAAATGATTGAAGACGATTTAACTCTGCAATTGGGACTTAATTTCGTCTATTTACGCGATTCTGAAACGGAAGATAATGAGTTTTATATCTTCCCAAATTTTGAAGCTTCGTATCGATTGGTGGATGATATTCTCATTTCCTATGCGGGAATTAAAGGCGATTTAATTCAGAATTCATTCTACGACATCACACAGGAAAATCCATTTGTAAGTCCGACGGTGTTGATAGCGCCAACCGATAGAAGCTACGATGCCTATTTAGGTTTAAAAGGGCGTTTGTCTAATAATGTGAGTTACAATATCAAAGGCCGTTACATCGCTGACCGTTTTAAACCATTATTTAAATTGAATGATGCGCAGACCTTTGCCGAAGAGGATTATCAGTATGGGAATTCCTTTAATTTGGTATATGACAATGTCAAGACTTTATCGGTTGCGGGTGAGTTGAATATTGCTGTGAATAGAAACTTCAATCTTCGAATTCAGGGCGAATACTTTAACTATTCAACGACCAATGAACGAGAAGCATGGAACCTCCCAGATATCACAGGGAATGTCTTTTTAGATTATCAGATTTCTGAAAAGTGGTTTGCAGGAGGAAGTCTATATTACATGGGACAGCGTAAGGATGAGTTTCAGTTAGACGGAACGCTTGTGGATACCGACCCAACACTCATTACTTTAGATGCGTATTTTGATGCCAATGCGCATGTGGGTTATAAGATTACCGACCAATTCTCGGTGTTTGCCAAAGCGAATAATATTGCGAATAATAATTACCAGCGTTGGGCCAATTTCCCAGTACAGAATTTTCAGGCCTTGGCTGGTGCGACGTATCAGTTTGATTTTTGACACATTTTCTCATCCTGAACTCGTTTCAGGATCTCATTCAAGATAACGTTGAATTAAATTCACATGAGCAAGAAAATATGAATTAGAGTTTATTTCAAATTACTAGACCAAAAGTTAAAAGCGTTTCCATATGAAGCGCTTTTCTTATTTTTAAGTCGGACTAAATCATTAAAATCCTGAATTATGAAATATATAGCCACACTCGTTATTTGTTTGTTAAGCCTTCAATTAGCAACAGCGCAGAAAACCAACCCTAATTACGATGCCGAATTGGCAGAGAAAGTTGGAGCAGATGAATATGGTATGAAACTCTACGTATTTGTAATGCTGAAAACGGGTGAGAATACATCAAAAGAAAAAGAGCCGATGGATAAAGCATTCGCGGGCCACATGGCAAATATCAACCGATTGGTAGAAGAGGGGAAACTTATTGTTGCTGGCCCCATGCAACCAAATGATAACAACTATCGAGGTATCTTTATTTTAGACGTCAGGACTATTGAAGAGGCCGAAAAATTAATGCAAACCGACCCAGCGATTAAAGCAAAATATCTCAAGCCAGACCTATATCAATGGTACGGCTCAGCGGCCTTGCCGGAGTATTTACCTGCTTCTGACAAGGTTTGGAAGGTTGGTTTTTAAGTTATGTCGCGGAGGAACACCGGGGAGTCACAGAGATTCACGGAGATGTTCGGGGTTAATATTGAATACTGAAATTCTCCGCGCATCTCCGTGTTAACTCCGCGGAACTCTGCGTTACCGCTCAAAACAGTCGCGCCAAATAATCATAATGCTCGCCATCCATTACCTTTTCGCATTGAAGCCCTACGGCGGTGCAGGCGGTTTTTAAAGTGTCAAAATCGAGATAAAGCCATTTTAGTGGGATTTCTTCTTCGCCTTTGTAGCTGAGGTAATAATCGAGTTCACCGAAGTAACGTTCAGAATAATACGCATCATACATGTAGCTAATATCTGAGGAATCAATTAGGATTTGTCCGCCAGGATTTAATATCGATTTTAAATGCTTCAAATAAAAGCCAACCTGCTTTAGTTCTTGGAAGATACCCGTCCCATTCATAAGCAGGAGAATGGTATCGAAGGTTCGAGTTTCATCGGATAAGGCTTTTAGCTCAGCATGTTTTACACCTCTTGCTTTGGCAACGCCTACAGCACCTTGGGAAATATCTATAGCGTGGACGTCTTTTCCTCTGTTTTGTAGCCAAAGACTATGACTACCACTCCCGCAACCGACATCTAAAATTTTTCCTTTAGCGAGTTGTAGTGCTTTCTGTTCGAGCTTTGGCATGTCTTTAAATGGTCGGAATAGGTAGGGCAGTGGTAAGACATCTTCTTCTGAAATGTTGGTCCATGTAATGAGGTCTTCGGTATAGTTTCCAGCGTGGTAATCTATTAATGCTTTTCCGAAGAGGTCTTTGGTCATGTTTAGTTTTTGATTGTAATATTATATTTGATTCTGTAATGTAATTTAATTATTGATTTTTTTGAATTTCGCTTTCTAACAAAGCATTGATTTTATCTAATAATTTATCTGTCTTTCCCATAGCTGAATAATAATTATCAACAGCTATGACTAAATTTTCAATCAAATTTTCGAATTGAAGCGCACCCAATAAATCCCTATTATCTGTTTTAAAACCAGATATTGGGAATGTCACATTTCTAATTCTTTCATCTGCTTGATCTGCATTAAGCCAACTACCACGTTCAAGAATATAGAAATTTAAGAGATCTTCATTTTTATCTACAGTGTTAAATTGTTCTGTTAAAATGTCTACTTCTGGCTTCCAAGATGACAATAGATTTCTCAATTCTGTATTTTTAAATATTCCAAGTTTACCAGAACTTAACAGGTCATCTAAAAAACCATTTTGCGGGTAATAGGGTGTACTGTTAAATAAATCATTTATTAGATCATTAAATCCATCTTCAGCCTCTGGTTTAGTTTTATTTCCGGTATGATTAAGGATTTGTACGCCTGAATTCATCATTAAAAATGATTTTGTTTTCACGTCATCAAGAATGGCTTTGTTTTTTAAAAAATCGCGATGAATATTGTTTAAGGCATTTTGTTCTTGGATATCAGATTTTCGATTTTCATTCCAGTTATTAATTTGAAGTGCAATTAAAATACCAACAACGACAAGGACGATCTCGCCAATAGCGTATTTGAAATAGCGACCCGTACGATTGGCGAGTATGGATGAACCTGTTTTATTATTTTCCATAATGATGGTTTGACGGATATGACGGAAGAATTTAATCACGGTTTTTAATATCCTGTTTTAATTGCTTCAACTTTTTTTGTCTAATTTCTATTTTGCCTAAAGCATTGTAGGTTCTACCCATATCACCAATAATGTAATTTTCCATTCGAGGGTAGTTCAATAAGTCTTGATAATTGTAGTCTATATTTCTTTTGTCCGGTATGGATGCAATTTTTTTATAAAACCCAGTAACATCTGATTGATTGATCACGAGTTCACCCGTATTTTCGTTCATGTAACCTTCAGGAAGGCTGTACATCATTGGTTCAAACTGGTTTTCGATAAAACGTTCAAGGGAACTGAAATTATTCTTTACCAGCATAAAGTCAGCGTAATACTCAGATAGGTTTTTGAGCAAAGTTTTATCTGAAATAACACTAAAAGTGCCAGCAGACTTGGCAGATTCAAATGTAGCATCGTTAATGGTTGGTTGTTCCGAATAGAAAATTGGCTCAACGTACTTACCAAATTTGTCAATACCCATTATTTTTTGTGGGTTTCGCACATATGCTAAGAGCGTATCTAAATATTCGATGCGTTTTATACAGAAACGTTTGTAATAGTTAAGTTTTTTTTCATCCTTTTCTAAATCCATCAGAATATCTCCATAGAATGTATTTTGCGTGACTCTTGCCTTACGTTGCTCGTTATAGTTATTTATCTGCAGTGCAATGAGAATACCAATGACTACGAGGATGATTTCTCCAATGGCATAAATGAGGTATTTGCTGAATCGATTCTCTCTAATGAGTCGTTGGCGTATATGGCGGAAGAATTTAATCATCTAATTCCTGTTGAATTATATTTATAATAGTGTCAACAAGTGCAATTGCATTTTTAAGTTGTTCAACACTTCCATTCCAGTTGACCTTGTTAAGTATCAATAGATTCCTCACTTCGCCACCTTCATTTAAAGCCTCATAGTCTGCTAATTGTAAAAACACCCCAAAATTTTGAGCCTCTACGTTCTTTTTAAGTATAGGAATCCAATCACCTATAAACATAATTTCTAGGTCTTTGCATGCTTGGGTAATTCGTAAGGATTCATCATCGTAATAGGTGCCCAATAAAAACTGTAGTTGCTTATTAGATACCTGGTCTATGCCTTTGGATTTGAGTACCTCAAAAGCATTAGTTAAAGGTCTAAACCTATCAAAACGTACAATATCGCCTAACCAATATTTTATGCTGTCATTAGTTTGCCAGGCATTAGTTACGCTAAGTATCTTATCTGTGGATTGAACTGCTTTT
This sequence comes from Winogradskyella maritima, assembly GCF_042650215.1. Classification (NCBI taxonomy): domain Bacteria; kingdom Pseudomonadati; phylum Bacteroidota; class Flavobacteriia; order Flavobacteriales; family Flavobacteriaceae; genus Winogradskyella; species Winogradskyella maritima. The sequence goes on from NZ_JBHSAT010000004.1 coordinate 1,471,170, forward strand.
TCACCATTTTGAGCATATGTCCTAAGCGTTTGTCTATCCTTTTTAAGATTAGCTTCTATCTGTTTTAGTATTTCCTTCTCAAAAACTACTCTTTTTTTGCTCTCATTCCAATTATTAATCTGTAGCGCTATAAGAATACCAATAACAACGAGGATAATTTCACCAATGGCGTATTTAAAATAGCGAGCTGATTTTGAGTTTTCCATTATGATGGTTTGTCGTATTTGGCGGAAGAATTTAATCATGGCTAGTTTCATTTTCTATAAGCATTAAAACCGCCTTTGTTTTTTCTAAAACTGCTTTAAGCTCCCTTGTCATTAGCCTGTACAGATTTCCCTTAGAAGTTCCCCAGCCGTTTAGCCTCAGTGCGAGATCCTTTTTATCTATGTCAGACCACATCAGTTCTCTTATTTCTCCAGATTTTATAAACGAAAAATCTAAAATAAACGGATAACGTTCGTTTAAATTCATAATATGATCCACGTATATATCACTGTATTTATTGAGGGTAGATTGCACTTTTTCTTGTAAAACAGAAAGTTCGAATAAGTTATTTTTTAACTTATTATTTATAATTTCAATATTTCCTGATGATTTTGCTGAATTGTATGCATTATTATTAAAACCTTCAAAAGGATTATAAAATTGAGATGCCTTATTTGTGAAATTGACTAAGGAATCCATCGTAAACGAAACACTACTTATATAGTCGCTTTGTTGTTTCAGTGTATTTTGATCTTTGATTGTTTCTTCTAACAGGTTACTTAACATTAAAACATCGGCGCTTAAATCTTCTTTTATAGAGGTTATCAATTGCTTTCTTTCTGCCGATAGTTTCCTTTTTTCATTCCAATTATTAATCTGTAATGCTATTAAAATCCCAATCACCACAAGAATGATTTCGCCTATGGCGTATTTGAAATAACGAGCTGATTTTGAGTTTTCCATAATGATGGTTTGTCGTATTTGTCGGAAGAATTTAATCATGGTTCTAACTCTGATTTTATAATATCCAATAGTTCTACAATACGTTCTCTAAGCGCATAGGACTGGATATTTGTGAGTTCTGAAAAGCTAACGCAATCCGCAATATACCCTTCCAATCCATAATCGTTCAGAACAACGGCACTATCAAAATTTGTTTTTGACTTCGCTAACTTGAATGTGGTTGTCTTGCCTTTATCTAAATGAAAAGCACTCATTCTTCGGTTTTCCCAGAAGGCATGACTGATTGTTCTTCCAGGGACTAAAGTGTTTAGATGAGGTAAAAAATGATTAGCACTAATGTTGCCCCAAGAGATCTCTTCTTCTGTAACCTGAACGACTTCGCTTGTCCAACGTGCTAATTTTTCTTTCAGCACTTGATTTTTTATCAACTGCATTTGTCCAGAACTTACTAAGTCGTTTACGATGGGATCAAACGTAGGTACCATCTGTGTAATCGATAGATATGCAATTAAACTGTCTTGATTTGCAGTTTCGGGATCGTCGAAATAGGCCAGAATCTTAAGTGATGCATTGAGCATATCATCACGAAGGCGTATTTTTTGATCGAGCTGGTCTAAGTTGCTTTGAAACTCTGATTGTAACTGGCCCAGCAATACCTGTTCTTGCTGACGTTCTTTTCTGTTTTCGTTCCAGTTGTTGATCTGTAAAGCAATGAGAATACCTATAACCACGAGAATGATTTCGCCAATGGCATATTTGAAATAGCGGGTTGATTTGTTTTGCATAATTAAGTTGTGACGAATATGACGGAAGAATTTTATCATTGCTAGTTCTGAATTATAATTATTCTTTTAATTCTGTATTAATTAGCCTCACAATGGTGTCAATTTCCTTTAGCATATCTTGAAAATTAGATACGGATTCTTGTTCGGATATGCTCTTCCATCGATGTACTCCCTCATAGACGAAAAGTACCTCCCTCAAATTTTGATCTATCTTAAAAAAATCTTTCATTTTTGGCTGATGTTTAAGTCTTTCGATTAAGGTTGTGGACCCCAACAATGGGTTTAAATTTTGAATGATGGCGTTTTTACCTTCGTTTGTATAATTGGCTCTCATTATCGTAAGCTTTTGTTGACGTTTTAAATCGATTAATCGGTTTCTTATTTCTGAGGGAATTAAACTGATATCACCACTGTTTTGCAACGTTTCTATGGTACTGGAGTTGAAGGTAAATGAGGTGGATAAGACCGGAAGCTTAGAGATTTGCTTGTATGCTTCTTCAGGCATAAGCACAGAATCTTGATAATATGAATTGTTATAGGTTGCGAGATCATTTAAGTAGTTATCAAATTTTTCTATAATTTGATGTGCAAAACTGACGTCCTTGTTTAGGTCGTCCAATAATTGCACATAGTACTCTTGTGTTTTTGCTTCTAACTTTTTTACTTCGTTCCAATTATTGATTTGCAATGCAATCAATATTCCGATAACTACCAAAATGATTTCCCCAATGGCGTATTTAAAATAGCGCGAGGTTTTTGAGTTTTCCATGGATTTATAGCGTATATGGCGAAAGAATTTAATCATAGTGATTCTTTTTTTATGATCTCAAGTGTAGATTCAATTCTGCATTTTAATTCTTTTAGCCACGCTTTCTCTATCATAAATTTTGTGTAATATTTATGTAGCAATTGATACGTCTCCGGCTCTTTTAAATAGTCAATTAAGGCTTGCTCATTTAAAACCAATTCTGGATGCCCTAAAAGATTTGTTTCTGGATACGATACATTATGAAAGTTCTCTAACGAATTAAACCGAATGATCAAATGCGACCAATCTTCATCAAAATATGAGTTTGTAATATCTATAAATCTCAGATAATTCGTTACATAAGTCTCATAATCTGTAAGTGATGTGGTCATTTTTTCTGATAACAAACTGAATTTACCAGATGATTTTGCACCACTTATTCTCGAGTTATTTAATTTTGGAACTTCAATTATTAATACATTTGTAACATAGGATTTTAAACTATCTAATGGTTCATTTGTGCTTGAAGTAGCCGAAAAATTTAAGACCTTAATAAGGTTTTTATTTACATCATCTAAGCGCTTAATTCTATAGTTAAATTGATTTAAGTTTTCATTAAGTTCCTGTTTAATATTGGCAGTTAAGGCTAACCTTTCTTTATTTTGTTCATTGTTTATATTAAGATTATTAATCCAAAGCGCAATCAGAATACCAATCACCACAAGAATGATTTCTCCAATGGCGTATTTAAAGTAGCGCGCTGATTTTGAGTTTTCCATAACTATGTTTTGACGTATTTGGCGAAAAATTTTAATCATTTTCACTTTTTAAATTCAGATTCTATTTTACCTATTAAATCCTTAATCTCTTTGATACATACTTTTAGCGCCTGTATTGTATATTCATCATGGTATTTTTGATAACGAATTAAATTTAAAAACTCTTTGTTTTGAATAAGTTCATCATAGTTTAAGGGTTTAAAGGATACATAGAATGTAGATAAATTGCGGTCATAATCAGTAAAATAAAGTTTATAAACAGGATTAAATTGTTCAATACTTATTTTATTGTTTTTCTCTCCCAAATCATTAATAAATCCGTACCATCTATCGTATAGGTCGATAATAGATTTTCGTAAAGAATCGTTTGAAATATATTCAAAACCTCGAGATTTAAGATTTTCGAAACCGCCAGTATTTATGGTGAGTTGTGTGTTGTACTGCACATTGCCAAAATGTAAGTTAAGAGAATCATGATATGGTTGTCCGAGTTGAAGCACATCATTTATCAGATTATTTGAAGCTATTGTTCTAGTGTTCAGATATACGTCTTCCTCTAAAGACATTAGGTTTGTCTTTGAATCACTCAACAATTCCTTTAATATAGAAAGTTCAATAGCTTTACTTTTTCTATTCTCATTACAATTATTGATCTGAAGAGCAATCAGAATACCAATCACCACAAGAATGATTTCGCCTAAGGCATATTTAAAGTAACGACCTGTTTTTTCTGTTTCCATTAATTTAAATCTTATGTTTCTAAAAAACTTTATCATAGTTAACTATTAATGCCGGCGCGGCAGTCTGGTCTCTTCACTAAAATAGTCCACTGGTCTATTTATTAACGCTCGATTCTGCAAGATTTTTAGCATCATTAGAGGTTATTAAGTTCTTCATTAATCAATTGAATGAGCGTTTCTGCTTCTTTTTTAGTTTGTTTTGCAATAGCAATCCCAAGTGTCTTTCTGTCAATATTATGTCTTAAATTATTTCTGCCCAGATTCGATTCTGTTTTTTTAATGATGGCTTTTTTTCTTAGCTCCTCACTTTCTATGTATGGGAGGTTCATGTTTTTGGCAGATTTGTTATGGAGTAGGTTGATTTCGTAATCATTTGTAAGAAACCAAAAATCATCATCTCTAGTAGAACGCTCTTTATCATATTGCAAGTAGGTACTTAATCGATCTATCCCGTTTGAATAATAGTGGTTTATAGCATTATTCAATTCTTTGGAACCTAGGTTATCAGAGAGCCCTGAATTTTTTATTTTTTGATACGTTTGATCTACAAATTGATGCATTTCAAAAAGACTGGTGATACTGTAGACAATTGAATCTAAGGGCAAATCTTGATAGTTTTCATCTTTGAATATTAAGGTATTGGCTTCGACTTGACGCTCAAAGTTCCCAATGATTCTATCATATGCCAGAGTATCGCTATTTAAATCTATGACCATGCTATTTAAATAGTTTTTGACTTGGATGTTTTGTCTTCTATTTTCATTCCAATTGTTGATTTGCAGTGCAATGAGAATACCAATAACCACAAGGATGATTTCACCTATGGCATATTTAAGGTAGCGAGACGTTTTACCTTGGGAAATAAGGTTATGGCGGATACGCCTAAAAAATTTCAGCATTTACTTTCTGTCTTGAAAGCAGATGAGGTTGATGGTTGTAGATGAGTTTGGTAACTAATACGTATATAAATATAGTAATATGTTACAGAAGTCATTAGCCTTGTGCTCCATAATTAAACTTTAACTAAATTTACATTATGCAAGACGTCCTAGAAAATCTGCCAGAAAAAGCCCAAGAAAAACATAAGGAAAACAAGGCTTTTTTCGCCAAGCTAAAAAAGAAACCACCCAAGCAACTCGATTATATCATGCAAGAGTTGCACGAGGAAGAGTTTAAGCGTACCGATTGTCTTAACTGCGCCAACTGCTGTAAAACCACGGGGCCACTATTTACCGACAAGGACATTACGCGCATTGCAAAACACCTTAAAATGAAGCCCCAACAGTTTACGGAACAATTTTTGAGGGTAGACGAAGACAATGATTATGTGTTGCAGTCGGTGCCGTGTACGTTTTTGGGAGCCGATAATTACTGCTCTATTTATGAGGTAAGACCAAAGGCCTGTAGGGAGTTTCCGCATACGGACCGCAAGAAATTTCAACAGATTTCTAACCTTACCCTAAAAAATGTTGCTATTTGCCCTGCCACGTATAACATTGTAGAAGCTATGAAAAACCGAATTAAACTATAATCTATGCGACAATTTTTTGCGCTCTGCCTAATGCTTTGCTCTTATGTTAGTCTTGCCCAACAGCAATGGTATACCTCTTTGGAGTTTGCCAAAACCAAAGCCATTTTAGAAAATAAAATGATACTGATGATTTGGGAGGATGCTACCCAAATTCCCTATCCGGTATCAGTGGATAGTGATAATGGAGGAAGTGTTTTCGTTGAAAACCTGTTTGAAAGTAAAGCCCTTTACGACTTGCTTTACGCTAATTTTGTGCCTGTTATTGTGAGTGAGGATATCTATTCAGATTGGTATTTCAGCATTAAAGACAAACGCAGTTTTGATTATATGGCCCAATTCGACGACCAAAATTTTAAGGTGCTAGATGCCGTCGGAAACATCCTCAATACCAACGAACCCCTAAACATTTTTTTCGGCGACTATTTTAAACTTACCATGTTTATTGAGCGTTACGCCTTAAATACAGCTTTACTTAAACAGGAATTACTCAATTATAACGCAAAACCTGATTTTTACAGCGCCTATTTTTTGGCTGATAAGTATCTCGATTTTACGGTATTCAACCAAAAGAAGCTCCGAGGGGAATTGTTGAATTTATTTGATATTTATTTGAGCGAAGCGCGCTCCTTTATTTCCGAAACAGAAGACGCTAAGCTCTGGCAACGCTGTGAATTGTTAGAACTGAAAAAGGATTTGGTATTAAACCGCCCAGGTAAGGTATTACGCCAGCTTAAAAAAATGCAAGACCAAACAATCGATACCGAAAATGATGCATTTGTGGCCATGCTTTATTATATTTCGTACCGATTAAAAGGTGATGTTGATGAGGCTTCGCCTTATGAGTCTGGTTTAAACGGCCTCCAGAAAAAGGTAGCCAGCTCAATCATCAATATAAATACCAAATAGACTTGGAAACTATTTTTAATTATTTTGAAACCATTCCGTCTTCACACCGAAGCCTAATTTTGGTTGGAGGCATTACCTTCTTTTGGTTGTTGGAAGGTGCTGTGCCTTTAATTAAATTCAATTATAAAAAATGGCGCCATGCATTGCCGAATCTGTTCTTTACGGCGACGACAATCATCATCAATTTTGGTCTGGCGTTTCTACTTTTAGGTACAGCCGATTGGGTGGTAGCAAATGACTTTGGCCTTATTAATTGGTTGCCCGAAATGCCTTTGTGGTTATATGTATTCTTGGGCGTATTGTTTTTGGATTTCTTTGGCGCCTATTTGGCACATTTGGTGGAGCACAAAGTAAAACCATTATGGATGGTACATTTAGTCCATCATACAGACCATAAGGTGGATACTACAACGGCGAATAGGCATCATCCTATTGAGAGTGTCATTCGGTTTTCATTCACATTATTGGGTGTGTTTTTGGTGGGAACGCCGATTGCTATCGTTATGCTGTACCAAGCCATGTCATTGATATTTACGCAGTTTACCCATGCTAATATTAAAATGTCTAAGAAACTGGATAAGGCCATAAGCTATGTGTTAATTTCCCCAGACATGCACAAAATCCACCACCATTACCGATTGCCATATACGGACTCTAACTACGGAAATATCTTTTCGGTTTGGGACCGCCTTTTTGGGACGTACAGATATATGGAGCGCGAAGACATTGTCTATGGTGTCGATGTTTTTTTTGATGAAGACGCCAACGGTAAAATTGGGACGCTACTAAAGCAACCTTTCCAGAAATACAATCAACCGACGATGATGCCGGATGCCGAATAAATTCTGTGTTTTACTATTATTAGTGTTCATGAGCTGTCAAACTCAAATACATATTGACATCCAAGGCCACCGCGGTTGGCGAGGAAAATATCCCGAAAATTCAATGATTGGGTTTCAAAAAGCCATGGAGTTGGGCGTTACAACCCTTGAGTTGGATATTGGCGTTACCAAAGACCGCGAGATAATCATTTCCCACGAGCCGTTTATGAGTCGGAAGATTTGCCTAAATCCTCATGGCGAAGAGATTCCAGAAGAAATGGATATGGTCTACAACCTTTTCCAAATGTCTCATGATAGCATCAAGCAATTTGATTGTGGAACCAAATTCCATCCCGATTTCCCTAAGCAGGAAAAAGTGGACGTTTACAAGCCTTTACTTTCAGAATTGATGACCTTTATTCTTAAAGAAAACGCTTCCGTTAAACTGAATGTTGAAATAAAATCCAAACAAGGATACTACGGCATCTATACACCACACCCAAAAGACTACGTGGCTTTGGTTTTGGAGGAGATAGAGTCTTATAATTTTCAAAATAGAGTGACACTACAATCGTTTGATATCAATATCCTTGAAGAAATTAATAAGCAAGCCCCAAAGCTTCAAATCGCGCTATTGGTAGATGATAATGAGAAAATTCAAGCCAAATTAAAAGCACTATCTTTTTTGCCTTCCATTATCAGTCCGTATTATGAATTGCTGACTGCCTCAAACGTAACATCCCTTCAATCTTCAGGTTTTAAAGTTATTCCATGGACTGTAAATTCTGATGAGGCAATTCAAATTATGATAGACTTTCAGGTGGATGGTATTATTTCAGACCATCCTGAAAAAGTTTTTCAAGCTATAAGAGAGTAAGAATTCAGACAAATATTGCTGTTTAACCGATAATTACAACAGTTAATAGGGATAATGAGTATTGTTACTATTTATTCACCTTATATTACAAGTCGGATTAATTAATGACTGTTGAGTGAAACGAATGTAGAACTTGATAGTTTTTTAGTGAAAAAAATCACCCTCATTGTTACAGTGGTCATAGCAACCACGATAACCAGCCCTTTGTTTGCGCAGGTAAATTTTGCTAAGATTGATAAAAATAGAAATGTTCAGGCTTCTGGACTTTATCATGACCTTAACAAGACAAAGGATACTCTAGTCTTAAAGAGTGACCGAAAAATTAATTATGTGTACGCACTCAATGGTGGGACTTCTCCTGCAAAAGAATATTACATTGATAAACCAAGTTACAAGATTGCCCTGAACCAGTTTAAGAAGGGCAAGCACGTATTTGTCGCCGTTCAACAACCGCTCCAGATAGTATTTGTAGTCTATGTTTTAAAAGATATCCCAATCTTGACAACTGAAGTGAGAACTAATACTTCCAATCCAGTATTGGCGCATCAGGATAACCCCAAAACTTTATCGCCAGACGACTCTAATCGTAGATAACCTATTTAAGACTGAGTAATTGTATTCTACCAAGTTGCATTTCTTTATGTTCCACCAATTTATAGGATCTCAATTTTAAAAGATCCAACACCCTATCCCAAACGTAACTAATTGTACCCTCGGTTTAACTTATTTCATAAAACATTATGAAGTGATTTGCGTTATAAATTTACTTAAACCTACATATGATGAAAAACATTGCCCCGTGTTTTTTATTGATGGTCTGTTGTTGTTTGTCAACGACCATTAATGCACAATCTGAGTTTGCGAGTATTCGCAAAAACAAAAACTTTAGAGCTTCTGAACTCTTTCACGATTTAAACAAAACTAAGGATACCTTAGTTTTAAGAAGTTCGAAAAAAATCAATTACGCCTACGCTATTGATACCGAAAACAATTCCCAAAAAACTGAGTTTTATATTGATAGTAATTCCTTTAAGATTCCGTTGAATCAATTCGGAAAGGGAAAACACGTATTCGTAGCCGTGCAGCCCCCAAAGCAAATTGTTTTTGTGGTAAATGTGCTTCAGGAGTCATCAGAGATGAAGCTGAAACGTCTAAAATCGGCGCTCCAAGAACAAGGAACTGTAGTTGGTACGGACGAAGAGAACGACGATGATAATTGAGGTTTTTCCTAGTCGTAAATGAGATATTTGGCGCGGGTCTTTTTAAAGTCTTCCAAGTCTTTCTCCCAAGTTTTACGGATTTCAGCTTCTGTTTTACCGGCTTCTATCTGTTTTTGAAGTTTGGCTGTACCCGCATGTGTAGTGAAATTTTTCGTATTAAATACTTTCGATTTGTCCGTTGAATTTTGGTAAGCGTCGATCACATATTTTAGTGTGAATGCGCGTTCTGCTTTTACTTCAGATAAATCAACTCCGTAGGATAATTTACCATCGTGCTTGGGATATTTAGACCCAAAATTAGGCTGTGGCGTATAGCTGAATTCATAATAGCTCTTGTCCAAAAACGGCGCGCCATAACGCTGAAACTGAAACTCTGTGCCTCGTCCGGCATTGATGTTGGTCCCTTCAAATAAACCAAGGCTAGGGTAGAGTGTTATGGCTTGGTCATTCGGTAAGTTTGGCGATGGTCTTACAGAAAGACTATATCTCGATTCGTGTGTGTAATTTTCTAAAGTAACAATGCTAATATCACATTGAACACCATCAATCAACCAATTTTCGCCATTAATCATTTGGGCATATTCACCAATAGTCATTCCATGCACCAATGGAATAGGATGTTTTCCTAAAAAACTAGAATGTTCCTTTTCCAAAGTTGGCCCATCCACATAATTACCGTTGGGATTGGGGCGGTCCAAAATGATGAGCGGTATATTGTTTTCGGCACATGCTTCCATCACATAATGTAGGGTAGAAATGTATGTATAAAAACGAACGCCCACATCCTGAATATCAAAAACCACAGCATCCAATCCGTTCAGCTGTTCATCACTCGGTTTTTTGTGTTTGCCGTGAAGTGAATAAATCGGCAATCCTGTTTTAATATCTTTTCCGTCGCTGACCAATTCTCCCGCATCAGCTGTACCTCTAAAACCGTGCTCTGGCGCAAAAACACTGGCGACATTTACGGAGCGATTCTCATGCAAAAAATCTACCAAATGCACATCAACCATCTCGCTTCCCATGGTGCTCGCATCAATGGCTTTACGTTGTAAACGTTGCACTATTGAAGTTTGGTTGGCAACAATACCAATGGTTTTTCCGTTTAATAGTTTAAGATATTCGCTGGTTCTGTTCGCGCCGACGATGATGTCATTACTAGCTGTTTCTGGAGTGGTTTCGTTCACAGCCAAGGCTTCTGAAGTATCAGTTTCAGGTGTGTTGCCATCGACTTTATTTCCGCAGGACAACACTACCATTACCAAGAATAAAACTGTATTTTTGAACATCTTAAAAGCCATTTCAGGATTTGAATTTCGAGTTATTTATAGCTAAACGCATTATCGGTAACAAAACGTATAAAAGTAGCGTTTCGGCACCAATAATTAAAATCGGTATCACGGCAATCGCCATTGGTATTATCGTTATGCTTATTGCCATTGCTACAGGCTTTGGCCTGCAACAAAAAATCAGGGATAAGGTGTCGGCATTCAACGGTCATATCGTCATTGAAAATTATGATACCAATGCTTCGGACGAATCCCAAAACCCGATTTCCACGAAGCCCGATTTCCAAAAAAACGTAATAGCTATAGATGGTGTAAACCATGTGCAAGGTGTCGCTTCAAAATTCACGGTTATAAGAACTACAGAAGAGTTTGAAGGTGTTGTCATAAAGGGTGTAGGCAAGGATTACCGTTGGACTTATTTTGAAGAATTTTTAGTGGAAGGCCGATTGCCCAATTATTCTGAAGGTTTGAATAACGAAGTATTGGTCTCTACCTATTTAACCAACCGAATGAACCTTAAAGTTGGAGATTCTTTTGAAAGCCTTTTTGTCAATGGTGCAGATTTTGACCAATTACCAAGACAGCGGAAGTTTGAGATTGTCGGGGTGTATAATTCAGGATTTCAAGAGCTAGATGAAAAGTATGTTATTGCCGACATTCGACATATACAGCGTTTGAATAAATGGAAAAAAAACCAAGTGGGGAACTACGAAGTCTTCATTGACGACTTCCGTCAGCTGGAACAAAAAACCGTGGAAGTCCACGACACCGTAGACCGGAATCTGAAAGCCGTCTCAGTAAAAGAAAAATTCTACACGATTTTTGAATGGATTAAAATCTTCGATAATAATACCTATATCATCATCGCTATTATGATTTTGGTCGCTGGTATCAACATGATTACCGCCTTGCTCGTACTCATCTTAGAAAGGACCCAAATGATTGGGATTTTAAAAGCACTCGGTACGGACAATTGGAGCATTAGAAAAGTGTTTTTGTATAATGCCTCTTACTTAATCGGGTTGGGTCTGTTATGGGGAAATCTCATAGGCTTGGGATTGCTTTTGGCGCAGAAGTATTTTAAACTCTTCCCCCTAAATCCCGAAACCTATTACGTCACGGAAGCACCGGTTTACTTAGCCTGGGATTACATTATCGCTTTAAACGTCGGCACCTTCGTCATTGCCTTATTAATGCTTTTAATTCCGTCCGTAATTATCTCTATGATTTCGCCCGTGAAGGCGATACGCTTTGATTAGAAGCCCTAGAAGCCCCTCGGATAGCCTTAAGTCTTGCCTAATGTTTGCTAATATTTCCCGAAGGGGAACGGATTTTGGTTGTTTCTTTCTGAATGTATTATAAAATGTTCAGTTTCTCTACACTCTACACTCTACACTCTACACTCTACACTCTACACTCTACACTCTACACTCTACACTCTACACTCTACACTCTACACTCTAGACTCTACACTCTAGACTAACAACTAACGACTAACATCAAACTTTAAACCCCGAACTTTGAACATTGAACCACTTATCCGTACTTTTGCACCGCAATTTTGAAGCTATGGATTACAAAGAAAATATACTCGAAACCATTGGTAATACGCCTTTGGTAAAAATCAATCGTATCACTAAGGACTTACCTTGTTTGGTACTTGCCAAATACGAAACTTTTAACCCGGGCAATTCGGTTAAAGACCGTATGGCTTTGAAGATGATTGAAGACGCTGAAGCTGACGGACGCCTAAAACCAGGCGGAACGATAATCGAAGGTACTTCAGGAAACACGGGTATGGGACTAGCCTTAGCCGGAATTGTAAAAGGCTATAAGTGCATCTTTGTAATGGCGGATAAACAGTCCAAAGAAAAAATAGACATCCTTAAAGCCGTTGGTGCTGAGGTGGTGGTTTGCCCGACTAATGTAGAGCCTACTGACCCACGTTCGTATTATTCGGTATCGAAGCGTTTGGGCGAGGAAACGCCGAATTCGTGGTATGTCAACCAATACGATAACCCGAGTAATGCCAAAGCCCATTACGAAAGCACAGGCCCAGAAATCTGGAAACAGACTGATGGAAAAGTTACGCATTTCGTGGTTGGTGTTGGGACTGGAGGGACCATTTCGGGTGTTGGAAAATACTTAAAAGAGCAAAATCCTAATATCAAAGTCTGGGGTGTGGATACTTACGGTTCAGTCTTTAAAAAATATCATGAAACCGGCGAGTTTGATGAAAATGAAATCTATCCCTATGTTACCGAAGGCATTGGCGAAGACATCCTCCCGGAAAATGTAGACTTCTCAATTATCGATGGCTTTACCAAAGTAACCGATAAAGATGGCGCTGTTTATACACAACGTCTGAGTAAGGAAGAAGGCATGTTTTTGGGGAACTCCGCAGGCTCTGCGATTAAGGGTGTACTTCAATTAAAGGAGCATTTTAAACCTGAAGATGTCGTTGTGGTCTTATTCCATGACCATGGCAGTCGTTACGTTGGAAAGATGTACAACGACGATTGGATGCGTGAGATGGGCTACATCGAATAATTTTTTGCTCAAATTTGGTTTCCTTTTGTAATTTAGACTGCTATGCAAGAGGACTTTCTTCACTATATCTGGAAATACAAAAAATTCGATTTTCAAAATCTGAAAACGGTTGACGGCAAATCTGTTATCATCACTTCTTTTGGGCAACACAACCATGATGCAGGGCCCGATTTCTTCAATGCACAACTAAAAATCGATGGGCAAACATGGGCGGGTAATGTGGAGATTCATATAAAATCGTCAGACTGGTATGTGCATCGGCATGAAAAGGACAAAGCCTACGACAATGTTATCCTTCATGTCGTTTGGGAACATGATGCCGACATCTACAGAGCAGATAATTCAGTACTAGATACGCTGGAATTGAAACCCTATGTCAATCCTAAACTGCTGGCCGAATACGAAAAATTGATGTATCAATCCAACGCATGGATTAACTGCGAAAATGACTTTAATTCGATAGATAATTTCACTTTGGAAAACTGGTTAGAACGACTCTATTTGGAGCGTTTACAATGTAAGTCCGAAGACATCAACCAACTTTTGAAGAAAGCTCAAAACGATTGGGAGGCAGTACTATTTATAATGTTGGCAAGAGCTTTCGGATTGAAAGTCAATGGTTCTGCCTTTTTAAGTATGGCACAGTCAATACCGTTTTCAATAGTCCGGAAGGTGGCATCGGATGGTCAGGATTTGGAATCCTTATTTTTTGGACAATCCGGATTGCTTGACCTAGATTCTGAAGACGCTTATTTTAAAGATTTAAAAAAACGTTATTTCTACTTAAAGCAAAAGTTTCAATTTGAAAATGGAGCTGTAGAGTCTTCAAGATTTTTCAGGCTTCGTCCGCCAAATTTCCCGACGATTCGCTTAGCGCAATTAGCTACCTTATACACCCAGCAAAATCTGTTTTCAAAAGTCATTCAAACCAACACTTTAGACGATTTTTACAAGCTACTTTGTGTGACACCTTCAAACTATTGGCAAACGCATTACAATTTTGGGACGCCTTCCAAAGCTTCCAAAAAGAAAATGACCAAACCATTTGTAGACCTCTTGCTCATCAATGCCATCATTCCTTTAAAATTTAGTTATGCCAAGGCTAATGGTAAGACTATCGATTCAGAATTACTTGATGTCATCAGCGAAATTAAATTGGAGTCGAATTCCATCGTAGATAAATTCTTCGAATTAAAACCCATGAAAAAATCGGCATTGACCTCGCAGGCGCTCATTCAGCTTAAAAATAACTATTGCGATAAAAATAGATGCGTCTCTTGCGCTATTGGTAACCAATTAATCCTAGGAAATAATTAACTTGCCGTATGAAATTTTTCTACGAGCTCCTTTACTATTTTCAAAAGCGAGGTTATTATGTCTGTCAGCGTATTGCCGACCGTCTGGGAATTAGAGCCAAGATTGTTCGTACATCTTTTATGTACATCACTTTTGTGACCGTTGGCTTTGGATTTGCGCTCTATTTATTTTTAGCCTTTTGGATGCGTATTAAAGATATTATCTACACTAAACGAACGTCAGTTTTCGACCTATAATCTATGATAAATCCATTACTCGGTTTATTTCGTTCTAAAATATATATCGCATTTACGCTTTTGTTTTTGCTTCTGTTGGTTGGTGTTTTGGGGTTTCGGCTTATTGCAGATTACGCTTGGGTCGATGCTTTGTATATGACGGTTATTACCATTACCACGGTAGGCTATGGTGAAGTCGGTCCTCTAGACGCTAATGCTAAACTTTTTACGGTCGTCCTTATTTTGGGAAGCGTCGTTATAGTAGGTTATGCCATTTCGATTATTACCGAATATATTTTAAGTAAAAACAGTCTAGAAAATATTAAACAACGCCAAATGCAGAAAAAGATTGATAAACTCGAAAACCACATTATTATTTGTGGTTATGGCCGAAACGGAAAGCAGGCCGCTCGTAAATTGGCCGCTTACAAAAAGCCGTTTGTGGTCATTGAAAAGAACAAGGAAGTTGTGGAAAAAGTGAAAATCGATAACGTCAATTTTATAGTGGGTAATGCCAATGACGATGATGTTCTTAAAACTGCTGGTATTGAAAAAGCAAGTACCTTGATTTCGGCTATGCCAGATGATGCAGATAATTTATTCGTGGTTTTAAGCGCAAGACAGCTCAATAAAGATTTATGTATAATCAGTAGAGCTTCCGAAGAAACCTCATATAATAAACTAAAACTCGCCGGAGCTGACAATGTTATTCTCCCAGACCGTATTGGTGGCGATCATATGGCATCTTTGGTTGTGGTTCCAGACCTTATTGAGTTTATCGATAATTTGTCAATCGTCGGCGCAGGCAATATCAATATTGAAGAACTGGCCGTAGAGCAATTGTATGATGCGCAACGCAAAAAAACGATTCGGGATTTGGATCTAAGACAAATCAGTGGCTGTACCGTTATCGGTTTTAAAACGGCTGAGGGTGACTATATCGTCAATCCCGAGGCCAATACCAAGCTCGTTCCAGGATCTAAAGTAATTGTACTCGGACGACCAGAACAGATTGAAAAGCTAAATTCTGAATACGATATTGACCTTTAAAACCTAGATTTTAACGGTACTCACTTTAATAACTGAGAATTTTTTAGCATCTTGTCGACTTGAAATTTCATAACTAACTAATAACTAACTCATGAAGAAATATCTTCTATCAATAATTGCCCTAGCGGTTCCTTTTTTAAATTTTGCACAAGAAACCGAGGATGTTGGATTAGACCAAAAAATAGACCAAGCGTTTCAACCTGTTGCAGATTTTTTTACCAATGTTATTTTCTTCCCGATATACCAAGATGATGTGTATACTATACCATTTGTATTGGTCCTTTTGGTAGGTTCGGCATTATTTTTTACTATTTATTTTGGTTTTCCAAACATCAGATATTTTTGGACAGCGATCAATACGGTTCGTGGTAAATACGAAGACATTGAAAAGCACGGTGCGGCTGAATTATACGGAGAAGACGGTATAGCGCAAGGACAGGATTTGTCTAACGTTAATATTGAAGAGCATTTAGATAAAGTTGAAGAAAAATTAGCCAGTAATAATGATTTGGCTATCGATGGAGATATCGTAGATACCATTAGAGATGAAAGTTCTGATGGAGAGGTGTCTCACTTTCAAGCATTAGCTACTGCGGTTTCAGGAACTGTTGGTAACGGAAATATCGCGGGTGTAGCATTAGCCATTGCACTAGGTGGTCCTGGAGCTACATTTTGGATGATTGTTTGTGGTCTATTGGGGATGTCTACAAAATTTGTGGAATGTACCTTAGGTGTTCAGTATAGAGATGTTGGTGAAGACGGAACAGTTTACGGAGGTCCAATGTACTATATCAGTAAAGGATTAAAATCTAAAGGCTTTAAGACCTTTGGAAAAATCGCGGCAGGTATTTTTGCTGTGTTCTGTATTGGTGGTTCTTTTGGTGGTGGCAACGCGGCACAGTCTAATCAAGCGACTATAGTAATTAAAGAATTATTCAACTGGGAAAGTACTGCGGCCGGTGCCATTGTAGGTTTAGTGCTCGCTGCCTTAGTTGGAATTATTATAATCGGTGGTATTAAGCGTATCGCTCAAGTAACAGAAAAGGTTGTTCCTTTTATGGCTGTAATGTATGTGGCGGCGTGTTTGTATATTATCCTAAGTAACTTCAGTTTAATCGATGATGCTGTTGGTCTTATAGTAAGGGAAGCCTTTAACCCAACGGCCTTTGGTGTTGGTTCTTTAATCGGTGTTCTTTTAGTAGGTTTCCAACGTGCTGCATTCTCTAACGAAGCTGGTGCAGGTTCTGCATCTATTGCGCATTCAGCGGTGAAAACAAAATATTCAGCTTCTGAAGGTTTAGTTGCCTTATTAGAACCATTTATTGATACGGTATTGATTTGTACGATGACTGCTTTGGTTATCGTGATTTTCAATTTCGGAGGTTTCTTTGAGTATGGTGGTGACGGTTCTGGTGTTGTTTACATCGATGGACAACCATTAGAAGGTGCGGGAATTACCTCTGCGGCCTTTGCACAGTATATTCCAGGTTCACAGATTTTCTTAACTATAGCCGTGGTACTGTTCGCTGTGTCAACGATGATTTCATGGTCATACTACGGACTTCAGTCATGGAAGTTTTTATTCGGAAGAGGAAAAACAGCCGATTTAGTTTATAAATTGTTATTCTTAACTTTTGTGGTGATTGGAGCAGCAGCAAGTATGGGATCAATCTGGGCGTTCTCAGATGCAATGATTTTTGCAATGATCTTCCCTAACATGGTAGGGCTATTCTTCTTATACCCAGTAGTGAAGAAGCAATTAAAGCGTTATCTCGATGCCATTAAGTTAAAGGCTGACGCTATCGAAGATTAACACATAAGTTTTAAATATGAAATCCCACTACCAGTTTACAAAACAACAACGGAGTGGGATTTTTTTATTAGTACTACTCATCGTTGCGGTGTACGGGATTTACTTTTTTGTTGATTTTGATTCGAAACACCAGAGTTCTCAAAACGATTCTTCTGAATTAATCGCGTTTCAAAATGAAATCGATTCCTTGAAAAAGGTAGAATTGGAGAACCGCAAACCGAAGATTTATCCGTTTAATCCCAACTTTATTACGGATTACAAAGGGTATTCGCTGGGGATGAGTCAAGAAGAAATCAATCGACTATTGGCGTTTCGGGAGAAAGATCAGTGGATTAATTCTGTAGCGCAGTTTCAGACGGTCACTCAAGTTTCAGATTCATTGTTAAATAAAATATCGCCGTACTTTAAGTTTCCAAATTGGGTGACGAATCCTAAACCTCGTAATTCGTTTCAAAGCTATTCCAACTCGTATTCAAATTCACCGAAAACTTATGATCAAAAAATTGATCTTAATACAGCAACAGTAGAACAATTGAGAAAGGTTAACGGCATCGGTGAGGCACTTTCAAAACGTATTATTGATTACCGAAACAAATACAAAGGTGGTTTTATTGCGGATGTGCAATTGTCTGAAATTTGGGGGCTATCTCCTGAAGTCATTGAGCGGGTTCTGCAACAATTCACGGTAAAGACACCACGCCAAATTGAAACCTTCAATCTTAATACAGCGACCATAGACCAATTGGTTAGGATTCCGCATATCGATTATGAAATTGCAGGCAAAATTATTGAAGAGCGTACCTTAAGAGATGGCTTTAAAAGTCTTGATGACTTAACAAAAGTTGAAGATTTTCCGCTCAATAAAATCGAGATAATTAAGTTATATTTACAGCTCTAAAAAAAGCTATATATGTCTACCTTATATTTTACAGAAGAACATCACTTATTTAGGGAAAGTCTTCGGGATTTTTTACAAAAAGAAGTCGTCCCCCATATCGATAAATGGGAGGAAACGGGCCATATTGAGCGATTCATCTGGGTTAAATTTGGAGAGATGGGCTATTTTGGATTGACCTATCCTGAAGCTTACGGCGGACTGGATTTAGACCTGTTTTACATGGTCATTTGGTTAGAGGAAATGCAACGTATTAATTCGGGAGGTTTTGCAGCCGCTATGTGGGCACATGCTTATTTGGCGATGACGCATCTAAACAAAGAAGGCGATGAAGCCATAAAGCAAAAGTATCTAGTGCCAAGTATTTCCGGGGAAATGATAGGGTGTCTATGTATTACTGAACCTTTTGGCGGAAGTGATGTAGCAGGTATGAGAACCACAGCGGTAAAAGAAGGCGACAATTATGTCATTAATGGTTCAAAAACGTTTATTACTAACGGTGTTTATAGCGATTACTTGGTCGTTGCGGCGAAGACAAATCCTGAACTCGGTAATAAAGGCATCAGCATCTTTGTAATGGATCGTGACACTTCAGGTATTTCGGCTACAAAGCTAGATAAGTTGGGTTGGAGGGCTTCGGATACGGGTGAGATTGCATTTGATAATGTAAAGATTCCCGCTTCAAACTTAATGGGAGAGGAAAATCAAGGCTTTCCATACATCATGCAACACTTCGCATTAGAGCGTTTAATTATGGGTGTCAATGCACACGCCAGAGCAGAATACGCTTTAGAATATGCCAAGCAATATATGAGTGAACGAACAGCCTTCGGGAGAACGATAGATCGTTTTCAGGCCTTGCGTCACAGTTTTGCAGATTGTGAAACACAGACGGAGATTGTAAAGCAATTCAACTACTACGTCACCAAGCGATTAGATCAAGGGGATTATGTAGTGAAAGAAGCAACCATGTCTAAATTACAATCCACAAAAGTGGCGGACGACGTTATCTACCAATGCCTTCAATTTTTAGGTGGTTACGGTTATATGGAAGAATATCCTCTGGCACGAATGGCACGCGATAGTCGATTAGGGCCAATTGGCGGAGGTACTTCGGAGATTTTACGTGAAATCATTGCGAAGATGGTCATTGATAACAAGGACTACAAGCCAGCGACTTAAGAATTATTGATATGAAAGCCCCAAACTTCAAAATTTATTTTACTGGTCTAGCCTTGATTTGTGCATCCTTCGGATTTGCGCAACTAGAAATCAAAGGCAAGGTGGTAGACTTTATGAAGTTGTTGCCTTTAGACAATGCCAACGTTTATATTCAGAATACCACGATAGGAACCATCAGTAATACGGACGGAAAGTTTGTACTTCAAATTCCGCAGTCACTGGCGCAAGATACATTAGTGGTTTCATCCATTGGATTTAAAAGTTTTAAAGTAAGGGTAGCGGATTATGATGCCACCCAAGATATTTTTCTAGAAGAAGATGTAGCCTCTTTGGATGAAATCCTTCTTGTAGCAGAAACCAGACCCAAAACCGGAAACGATATTGTACTACGCGCCTTGGAGCGTTTGGAGGACAACCTTCCAGATTCTTCCTATGTTCAAAAAGGGTTTTTACGACATAAAGAACGAAACAGTAGGGAATTTAAATGGCTCATAGAAAGTGCCATCACGGTTTATGATTCGGGATATGCGTCGTCGAGTTCGGAGCATTTAAAAGTGAATGTGGACGAAGTTCGAAAAAGTTATGACCTTCGGGATTTAGATTCGGTCTTTGCCTACGTATCCTATAAAAACCGAAATGCTGGAAAAAGCCGATTGAAGATTACCGATGTCAATCGCCGGGATTTGCAAACTTCCGAATTGGTGAATGCTATACGCTGGAATGACACTCGGGTTAACGGCCTTCAGAATATCTTTCAAGGCAAATTGAATTTATTCAGAAATGCCAATGATAATAAAGCACTGTTTGGCGAAGATGTTTTACGGACCCATCAGTTTCAGTTAGATACTATTTTGGTGGATAACGACCGTAAAATTTATAAGATTAAGATTGAAGATAGCGAAGCGTTTGTCGGGCTGGATACTGAAGGCATGTACAATGAAGGCTACCACGCCAATGGTTGGCTCTATATCTATTACGATAATTATGCCATTAAACGGGTGGAGTATGATTTAACGGCCGCGTCCAAAGTTCAGAAGGAGCGTAGCAAGCGACTCTTCGGCACGCAGACCAATCATAAGTTGGTTATTAATTATATGGAGTTTGAAGACAAAATGTATCCTAACTATATTTATTACGAAACGCCAAAGCTCGTTAATGTCGGTCTGAAAGGAAAAGGTAAGATCACGGAAGCTGAGCGAAAGCGATATAATGAAAATGAACGCTACTACTACACCGTTCAAGAGATATTGTTTTCTGAAATAATATTGGATGATATTGTGATTCAAACCAAGCTTCAAGAGGAATGGGATATGGATATCTTTTCGCCTAAACCTTATAACGAAGCCTTCTGGAAAAACTATAATGTACTTCTAGAAAGTGATGAGGATGAAAAGCTTATTCAGGATTTAAGCAAACGCGCGACGCTTTTTAAAAATTAATTTTCAAAAACTTCAAATTAGGCTATTGTCAGATTCTGAATAGTTTATATATTTGCCGCTCAAAATTATAGCCCTGTCATTTTTATGGCTGCGGTGATCTAAAAGAGAGGAGGTTAAGACCTATGTTAAAGATTCAGGTAAAAGAAGGCGAAAATATAGAAAGAGCGTTAAAGCGTTACAAGCGTAAGTTTGATAAAACGGGAACACGCCGTGCATTGCAGACTAGAAAGCAGTTCACTAAACCTTCTATTGAGCGTAGAGCACAGTTGCAGAAAGCACAATATGTTCAAGGTTTAAGAGACGCAGAGCAAGAATAGATTTCCTATTTAAATAACAAAATCCCGACAGCACGTCGGGATTTTTTGTTTTTAGGTCATTACGAGAAACGCAGTGACGTGGTAATCTCATGAGCTAGAAAAAAATTAAGAGATTGCCACATCACCTTTGGACGTGATTCGCAATGACGTAGTTTGTGGATTGTAAAAATTTTAATTCAAATCGTCATAACGAGAATCCCGAAGTTTCGGGAGACGTGGTTATCTCATGGAACTAGTAAAAGATTAAAAGATTGCCACATTACGCTATGCGTAATTCGCAATGACGCACAATCAAAAATAACTTGAGATTACCTATATTAGTCTAATGACATTAGACGCATTTTTTGACTATCTCCTTTTAGAGAAAAACTATTCCCAGCATACCATAATAGCTTATGAAAATGATTTGGAAGGCTTCCAGCTATTTTTAAATGAGACCTATGATGGTGATGCCATTGCGGCAGTCAATTATGCACAGATCAGACAATGGATTGTCTTTCTAGTTGATGACGGTGTATCAAACCGAACGGTCAACCGAAAAGTGAGTGCGTTGAGTACTTACTTTAAATACCTCCAAAAAGTTGAAGCCCGAAAGGATAATCCACTTCAAAAACATCGTGCCCTAAAAGTAGAGAAAAAGGTGCAGATTCCTTTTTCTGAAGATGAACTCTCTAACACTATAAAACTTATTTCGCAAGAAGACGATTTTGAAGGCTTGCGTGACCGATTGATTGTAGAACTTTTCTATGCTACAGGAATCCGACGTATAGAATTGGTGGATCTAAAATTGAATGCTATCGACTATGGTAATAATACGTTAAAAGTCCTCGGTAAGCGAAATAAGGAACGTTTCATTCCGTTAATAGATACAGTGATGCAAACACTTAAAGCGTATTTGAATCATCGTAACCGGCTGGAAATCATTGTAGATAGCGATTATCTCTTTTTAACAAAAAAAGGTCTTAAAATTTACGAAATGCTTGTTTACAGAATTATAAATAAGTATTTTAGTAGAACGTCATCAAAGCTAAAATGTAGTCCTCACGTCTTAAGGCACTCTTTTGCGACTCATTTGCTGAATGGCGGTGCTGACTTAAACGCAGTAAAGGAACTTCTCGGGCATTCTAGTTTGGCAGCGACACAGGTGTATACACACAACAGTATAGCCGAATTAAAAAAAGTGTATGCCAAAGCGCATCCGAGAAACACAAAATAAAGTCTAACCTAAAACCAAAGACGTATGAAAGTAAACACGCAATCCGTCAACTTCGTAGCAGACCAAAAACTCATTAATTTTATTCAAAAGCGATTAGACAAGTTAGATTTATATTACGACAAGATTATACAATCAGATGTTTATTTAAAAGTTGAAAACACCAGCGAAAAGGCCAACAAAATTTTTGAAGCTAAAGTAAGTGTACCGGGTGATAGCTTTATCGTTAAAAAGCAATGCAAGAGTTTTGAAGAAGGCGCTGACAGTGCCGCCGCTTCTTTAGAAAGACAGTTGTTGAAACGTAAACAAAAGTTGCGCGCACATTAATCAAAAATTTTTCAAAATTATTTTGAATAAATAAATAAAACACTACATTTGCAGTCCGTTAGAAATAGCGGACTTTTTTATGCGTCATTTTTAGCATGAAAAAGGGCAGAAAAGCCGATGTAGCTCAGCTGGCTAGAGCAGCTGATTTGTAATCAGCAGGTCGTGGGTTCGAGTCCCTCCATCGGCTCTTAAATTTCGAAATAAAAGCGAAATAAAAAGTTCTTTAAAAGAATGGCATATCAATGAAAAAGCTGTATTTTTGCAGCCCATAAATTGATGGACGGGGAGATACTCAAGCGGCCAACGAGGACAGACTGTAACTCTGTTGTTTTTTAACTTCGCAGGTTCGAATCCTGCTCTCCCCACAAAAATTTTGAATGAACAGTTGTCAAAAGCTCGCTTTTGTAAAACTGTGTTTCAAAATTTTTTGTGAAGGGTTCCCCTTCACGGATGAACGAGCATAGCGAGTTAATCTTTTAAGTAATGAAAGGGTTGTTAGTCTAATGCAAGGTCATCCAAACTTGAAATATTGAATACCATTCAATTTTCAAATTAAAATCCGATCCATTTTGGAGTATGGAATTTAGTCTTTGGAATTTGATAAACGCGGGAGTAGCTCAGTTGGTAGAGCGTCAGCCTTCCAAGCTGAATGTCGCCGGTTCGAACCCGGTCTCCCGCTCAAAGTGGAATGTCGTCACGCTGAAAAGCGTGATCGCCCGCTCTATAATTTACGAGTTAAGAAGTGCGATTTCAGGATCGTAAATCACAAATCGGCAATCGTAAATGAAAAGCCGGTGTAGCTCAGGGGTAGAGCGTTTCCTTGGTAAGGAAGAGGTCACGAGTTCAAATCTCGTCATTGGCTCTATAAAGGAGCTAGAGGTCATCACGCAAAAAGCGTGGTCATTGGCTCAATTTTATTAAGGAGACTAAAATTGCAATTTCAGTTGCGATTTATAGCTCTATTTTTAGGTTATACCTATTTAACATTTGAACACTAATATAAATTAAGATTAAAATAAATTAAACATGGCAAAGGCAACTTTCGATCGTTCAAAACCACACTTAAACATTGGTACTATTGGACACGTAGATCACGGTAAAACAACTTTAACTGCTGCTATTACTAAAGTATTAGCTGATGCAGGTTTATCTGAAGCAAGATCATTCGATCAGATTGATAACGCACCAGAAGAAAAAGAAAGAGGTATTACAATTAATACTTCACACGTAGAATATGCAACAGCTAATCGTCACTACGCTCACGTTGACTGTCCAGGTCACGCGGATTACGTAAAGAACATGGTTACTGGTGCTGCTCAAATGGATGGTGCTATCTTAGTTGTTGCTGCAACAGATGGTCCTATGCCACAAACACGTGAACACATCCTTTTAGGACGTCAGGTAGGTATTCCTCGTATCGTTGTATTCATGAACAAAGTGGATATGGTTGATGATGAAGAATTATTAGAATTAGTAGAGATGGAGATCAGAGATCTTTTATCTTTCTATGAGTACGATGGTGATAACGGACCTGTAGTTGCTGGTTCTGCTTTAGGTGCACTTAATGGTGAGCAAAAGTGGGTTGATACAGTAATGAAGCTTATGGAAGAAGTTGATGCTTGGATTGAAGAGCCAGTTCGTGATATGGACAAGCCTTTCTTAATGCCAATCGAAGATGTATTCTCTATTACTGGTCGTGGTACTGTAGCAACTGGTCGTATTGAGACTGGTGTTGCTAACACAGGTGATCCAGTTGAGATCATTGGTATGGGTGCTGAGAAATTAACGTCTACTATTACTGGTATTGAGATGTTCCGTCAAATCCTTGATAGAGGTGAGGCAGGAGATAATGCAGGTATCTTATTAAGAGGTATTGAGAAAACTCAAATCTCTAGAGGTATGGTAATCACTAAGCCAGGTTCTGTAACACCACATGCTAAATTCAAAGCTGAGGTTTATATCCTTAAGAAAGAAGAAGGTGGTCGTCACACACCATTCCATAACAACTACCGTCCACAGTTCTACGTACGTACAACTGACGTAACAGGAAACATTGCGCTTCCTGATGGAGTTGAAATGGTTATGCCTGGTGATAACTTAACAATCACTGTTGATTTGATTCAGCCAATTGCAATGAACGTAGGTTTACGTTTCGCTATCCGTGAGGGTGGACGTACAGTTGGTGCTGGTCAGGTGACTGAAATTTTAGACTAATTATATAGTTAAATAATCAATTAAGGTGTTCCGATTTTTCGGGATACCTTGATTGTTATTTACGGGTTTAGCTCAGTTGGTAGAGCACTGGTCTCCAAAACCAGGTGTCGGGAGTTCGAGCCTCTCAACCCGTGCTAATTAAAATTAACGAGGCGAGAAGCCTGTCCCGAGCGAAGTCGAGGGGAGCATCTCAACCCGTGCGAGACAATAATTTTAAAGACTTAGGTCTTAAATAATATAAATACAGATGGCAGGATTAATTACATACGTTAAAGAATCATTCGACGAGTTAAAGAATAATGTAACGTGGACACCTTGGCCAGAAGCACAACGTTTAACCGTGCTTGTAGCCGTGTTCTCTATTATCTTCTCTTTAGCTATTTGGGGCGTAGATACGGTGTTCAGTAGAGCAATTCAGTATTATTTTTCTTTAATCAATTAATCTAAACAACGGTAATCAAACTTATGTCTGAAAAGAATTCAAATAAAAAATGGTACGTTGTTAGAGCTGTAAGTGGGCAGGAAAACAAAATCAAAAACTATATTGAGAATGAAATTTCTCGATTGGGTTTAGAAGATTATGTAGACCAAGTTTTAGTGCCTACTGAAAAAGTGATTCAGATTCGTAACGGAAAAAAAGTTAACAAAGAACGCGTTTATTTTCCGGGTTACATTATGATACAGGCTAACCTTAGTGGTGAGATTCCTCATATTATTAAGTCCATTACAAACGTAATTGGCTTTTTAGGGGAGACCAAAGGTGGAGATCCTGTGCCATTAAGACAATCTGAAGTCAATAGAATGTTAGGTAAAGTTGATGAGCTTGCGCTTGAGGCTGACTCTAACATTGCTATTCCGTTTACCATCGGAGAGACTGTAAAGGTCATCGATGGGCCATTTAATGGTTTTGATGGTACGATCGAAAAGATCAATGAAGAAAAGCGTAAGCTTGAAGTAATGGTTAAGATTTTCGGAAGAAAGACACCATTAGAGTTAAGCTATATGCAAGTTGAAAAAGTATAATAATTGTTACAATACATAGTGTTTACTCTAGCTTCCAATTAGAGAACGCACGGCAAATTATTTAAAAATGGCAAAAGAACTAGACAAAGTAGTTAAATTACAAGTTCGGGGAGGTGCAGCGAATCCATCGCCACCGGTTGGACCCGCTTTAGGTGCCGCTGGAGTTAATATCATGGAGTTCTGTAAGCAGTTTAATGCTAGAACCCAAGATAAACCAGGTAAAGTATTACCTGTGGTAATCTCTGTTTACAAAGACAAATCATTTGAATTTGTAATCAAGACTCCACCAGCAGCAGTACAATTATTAGAAGCGGCCAAAGTAAAGAAGGGATCTGGAGAACCGAACCGAAGAAAAGTAGCAAAAGTCACTTGGGATCAAGTAAAAACTATTGCAGAAGACAAGATGCAAGATTTGAATGCATTTGAGATTGGATCAGCTATGAAAATGGTAGCTGGAACAGCGAGGTCAATGGGTATCACAGTTAAAGGAGGAGAAGCTCCAAACTAAAATTTTTGAAATGGCAAGATTAACAAAAAAGCAAAAAGAAGCTAGAGGTAAAGTTGATAGAAACAAATTTTACTCTCTAGAAGAAGCTTCTTCTTTACTTAAAGAAATCACGACAACAAAATTTGATGCTTCCGTAGATATCGCTATTCGTTTAGGCGTTGATCCACGTAAAGCAAATCAAATGGTTCGTGGTGTGGTATCCTTACCACATGGAACAGGTAAAGACATGAAGGTTCTTGCATTAGTAACACCAGATAAAGAAGACGAAGCTAAAGAAGCAGGTGCGGATTATGTGGGGTTAGATGAGTACCTAGATAAAATCAAAGGTGGTTGGACAGACGTTGACGTTATCGTCACTATGCCAAGCATCATGGGTAAATTAGGTCCATTAGGTAGAGTATTAGGTCCAAGAGGTTTAATGCCAAATCCAAAAACAGGAACAGTTACTATGGATGTAGCCAAAGCGGTAAGTGAAGTTAAAGCTGGTAAAATCGACTTTAAAGTTGATAAAACTGGTATCGTTCACGCACCAATTGGCAAAGCATCATTTAGTGCTGAGAAGATTGTAGGTAATGCAAGTGAATTGATTACTACAATTGTAAAGATGAAGCCAACGGCGTCAAAAGGAACCTATGTAAAGAGTATCTTCTTATCAAGTACTATGAGCCCAAGTATCCCTGTTGACCCTAAGACAAATCAGAAGTAATAGTAGTAAACTTTAATAATTATGACAAGAGAAGAAAAATCATTGGTAATTGAAGAGTTAACTGCTCAACTTGCAGATAATACAAATATCTATTTAGCTGATATTTCTGGATTAAATGCAGTGGACACTTCAAATTTACGTAGAGCTGCTTTTAAAGCAAACGTAAAGTTAGCTGTTGTAAAAAATACATTGTTAGAAAAGGCGATGGAAGCCTCTGATAAAGATTTCGGAGACTTACCAACGACTTTAAAAGGTAATACTTCGGTAATGTATTCTGAAACAGGAAATGCGCCGGCTAAATTGATTAAAAACTTCAGAAAGAAGTCTGAAAAGCCTTTATTAAAAGGAGCCTTCATTGAAGAGTCAATTTACATTGGTGACGATTTATTAGATACGTTAGTAGATATCAAATCAAGAGAAGAATTGCTTGGTGAGATTATTGGCTTATTACAGTCACCTGCTAAGAACGTTATTTCAGCACTTAAATCTGGTGGTGGAACAATCGCAGGTATCTTAAAAACTTTATCCGAAAAAGAAGGATAATCAACGTGTACGCACTTAAAAATTAAAATAAAAACACACTTATTAAAACGATAGAAAAATGGCAGATTTAAAAGATTTCGCAGAACAATTAGTTAATTTAACTGTAAAAGAGGTTAATGAATTAGCTGATATTTTAAAAGAGGAGTACGGTATCGAGCCTGCTGCTGCAGCTGTAGCTGTTGCTGCTGGTGGTGGCGCTGCTGGTGGAGAAGCCGCAGAAGAGCAAACTGAATTCGACGTAATCCTTAAAGCCGCAGGTGGTTCTAAACTTGCAGTTGTAAAATTAGTTAAGGAATTGACTGGTCTTGGTTTAAAAGACGCTAAAGGTTTAGTTGATGATGCACCAAGTGCAATCAAAGAAGGTATCGCTAAAGACGAAGCAGAAGCATTAAAAGCATCTTTAGAAGAAGCTGGAGCTGAGGTTGAGCTTAAGTAAGCTTAACACATACCTACAAGATACGGTTTAGGTTTATCCCGCAAAAATTTGCGGGGTAGGACCTAAACCCTTTTGTGTATATAATTGCTATATACACTTTATTATTTTTTTTAATCATAATCTCGTTCATAGATGTTAGCACAACAAGCTGAAAGATTAAATTTCTCCTCTATAGTGAACAGAACTGAGTATCCAGATTTTCTGGACATTCAGATTAAATCCTTCCAGGATTTTTTCCAATTAGAGACAAAATCAGATCAAAGAGGAAATGAAGGTTTATACAATACCTTCATGGAGAACTTTCCAATTACCGACACAAGAAATCAATTCGTATTAGAATTCTTGGATTATTTTATTGATCCACCACGTTATTCTATCGAAGAATGTATTGAAAGAGGATTAACATACAGTGTACCGTTAAAGGCACGTTTAAAATTGTACTGTACAGACCCTGAACATGAGGACTTCGAGACTATTGTCCAGGATGTGTACTTAGGAACAATTCCTTACATGACGCCAAGCGGAA
Organism: Winogradskyella maritima; assembly: GCF_042650215.1. Lineage (NCBI taxonomy): Bacteria > Pseudomonadati > Bacteroidota > Flavobacteriia > Flavobacteriales > Flavobacteriaceae > Winogradskyella > Winogradskyella maritima. The sequence goes on from NZ_JBHSAT010000004.1 coordinate 1,500,088, forward strand.
CCTTCTGTATTAATGGTGCAGAGCGTGTAGTTGTGTCTCAGTTACACAGATCACCAGGTGTATTCTTTAGTCAGTCTTTCCATGCTAACGGAACAAAATTATATTCAGCAAGAGTAATTCCTTTTAAGGGCTCTTGGATAGAATTCGCAACAGATATCAATAGCGTAATGTATGCGTACATTGACAGAAAGAAAAAGCTTCCTGTTACAACGTTGTTTAGAGCTATCGGATATGAGCGCGATAAAGACATTTTAGAAATTTTTGATTTGGCTGAAGAGGTAAAAGTCTCTAAAGCTGGATTGAAAAAAGTCATCGGTCGCAAACTTGCCGCGCGTGTATTGAACACATGGCATGAGGATTTCGTTGATGAAGATACAGGTGAAGTTGTATCTATTGAGCGTAACGAAATTGTATTGGACCGTGATACGATTGTTGATAAGGAAAACATCGAGGAAATCCTTGAAGCTGGTGTAAAGACTATTCTTTTACATAAAGAAAGTGCACAGCAAGGCGATTATGCTATTATCCACAACACACTTCAGAAAGATCCAACAAACTCTGAAAAAGAAGCCGTTGAGCACATCTACCGTCAGTTACGTAATGCTGAGCCGCCAGATGAGGAAACCGCTCGTGGTATTATCGACAAGTTATTCTTCTCGGATCAACGTTACTCTCTTGGAGAAGTTGGTCGTTACAGAATGAACAAGAAATTACAGTTAGATATCGGTATGGATAAGCAAGTGCTTACCAAATTAGATATCATAACGATTATCAAATATTTAATTGAGCTAATCAACTCTAAGGCAGAGATTGATGATATTGATCACTTATCTAACCGTCGTGTACGTACCGTAGGTGAGCAGTTATCATCTCAGTTTGGTGTTGGTTTAGCGCGTATGGCGCGTACCATCCGTGAGCGTATGAACGTTCGTGACAACGAAGTTTTTACGCCGATTGATTTAATTAACGCTAAGACCTTGTCTTCAGTAATTAATTCATTCTTTGGTACCAACCAGTTGTCTCAGTTTATGGATCAAACAAATCCATTGGCGGAGATTACACACAAACGTCGTTTGTCGGCATTAGGACCTGGAGGTTTGTCTAGGGAGCGTGCAGGATTCGAGGTTCGTGATGTTCACTATACACACTACGGACGTTTATGTCCTATTGAAACACCAGAAGGTCCAAACATTGGTTTGATTTCTTCGCTTTCGGTTTATGCGAAAGTGAATTCTATGGGATTCATTGAAACACCATATCGCAAAGTTGAAAACGGTGTTGTTGATATTAAAAATGCACCGACATATCTAAGTGCCGAAGAGGAAGAAGATATGTTGATTGCACAAGCAACCATTGAAGTTGATAAAAAAGGAAAGATTTTACCAGAAAAAATTATCTCTCGTCAAGAAGGTGATTTCCCTGTAATTGATCCTTCAAATGTTAATTATACGGATGTTGCACCTAACCAAATTGCATCGATTTCAGCATCGTTGATTCCATTCTTGGAGCATGATGATGCCAACCGTGCATTGATGGGGTCTAACATGATGCGTCAGGCCGTACCATTATTACGTCCTGAGTCGCCGATTGTTGGTACAGGTTTAGAGCGTCAAGTCGCTTCAGATTCTAGAGTATTGATAAATGCAGAAGGAAACGGAACTGTTGAGTACGTTGATGCGGAAAAGATTACAATCAAATACGAGCGTACCAAGGAAGAAGCTATGGTAAGCTTTGATAGTGATACCAAGTCTTATCCTTTAGTGAAGTTTAGAAAAACCAACCAAGGAACGTCTATTAACTTAAAGCCAATCGTTCAGAAAGGCGATAAAGTTGAAAAAGGACAAGTTCTTTGTGAAGGTTATGCGACACAAAAAGGAGAATTAGCGCTTGGACGAAACATGAAAGTTGCCTTTATGCCTTGGAAAGGGTATAACTTTGAAGATGCAATCGTGATTTCTGAAAAAGTGGTAAGAGACGATATCTTCACCTCTATCCATATCGATGAGTATTCGTTGGAAGTAAGAGATACCAAATTAGGTAACGAAGAGTTGACTAATGATATCCCTAATGTTTCTGAGGAAGCCACAAAAGACTTGGATGAGAATGGTATGATTCGCGTTGGTGCTGAGATTAAGCCAGGCGATATCTTAATTGGTAAGATTACGCCAAAAGGTGAATCTGATCCTACGCCAGAAGAAAAGTTATTACGTGCCATTTTTGGTGATAAAGCTGGTGATGTAAAAGATGCATCATTGAAAGCATCGCCATCTTTAAATGGTGTTGTGATTGACAAGAAATTGTTCGCAAGAGCCATTAAGGATAAACGTAAGAGAGCACAAGACAAGGAGGATATCGAGAAGCTGGAAGATGCTTACGATAACCGTTTTGATGAGCTTCAGAGCGTATTGGTTGAGAAGTTATTTGCCATAGTAAATGGTAAAACAGCGCAAGGTATTTATAATGATCTTGGTGAGGAAATCATTCCAAAAGGAAAGAAATATACCTTAAAGATGTTGAACGCTGTAGATGATTACACGCACTTAACGTCAGGAAAATGGACGACTGATGACGCTACAAACGCTTTGGTTGAAGATTTAATCCACAACTATAAGATTAAGGAAAATGATCTTCAGGGGTCATTGAGACGTGAGAAGTTTACCATCTCTGTAGGTGATGAGCTTCCAGCCGGAATTATTAAATTGGCTAAAGTTTACATCGCTAAGAAACGTAAGCTTAAGGTTGGTGATAAGATGGCAGGGCGTCACGGTAACAAAGGTATAGTTGCACGAATTGTTCGTCAAGAAGATATGCCTTTCCTTGAAGACGGAACGCCAGTTGATATCGTATTGAATCCACTTGGGGTACCATCTCGTATGAACATCGGTCAGATTTATGAAACCGTTCTAGGTTGGGCAGGTCAGAAGTTAGGTCGTAAGTATGCAACACCAATTTTTGATGGAGCTACTTTAGATCAAATTAATGGCTTTACCGATGAAGCAGGTGTACCACGTTTCGGTCATACGTATTTATATGATGGTGGAACAGGAGATCGTTTTGACCAACCAGCAACTGTAGGAGTTATCTACATGATTAAGCTTGGTCACATGATTGACGATAAGATGCACGCACGTTCTATTGGACCATACTCATTGATTACCCAGCAACCACTTGGTGGTAAAGCACAGTTTGGTGGTCAGCGTTTTGGTGAGATGGAGGTTTGGGCACTTGAGGCTTATGGAGCGTCTAGTACTCTACGTGAAATCTTAACCGTAAAATCGGATGATGTTATTGGTAGAGCTAAAACTTACGAAGCTATCGTTAAGGGAGAGCCAATGCCAGAGCCAGGACTACCTGAATCTTTCAACGTACTTATGCACGAATTGAAAGGATTGGGATTAGATATTAGATTAGAAGAATAAAGAATAGTCAGTAGTCTTTAGTCGGTAGAATTCTATCGACTAAAGACCAAAGACTCAAGACTATAAAGAACATGGCAAGAAGACAAGATAAGAATACAGTACAGAAATTTAACAAAATTTCTATTGGTTTAGCGTCTCCAGAATCTGTTTTGGCAGCATCTAGAGGAGAGGTTTTAAAGCCAGAAACTATTAATTATCGAACACACAAACCAGAACGTGATGGTTTGTTCTGCGAGCGTATTTTTGGTCCTGTAAAGGATTTTGAATGTGCCTGTGGAAAATATAAAAGAATTCGCTACAAAGGCATTGTTTGTGACCGTTGTGGTGTAGAGGTAACCGAAAAGAAAGTACGTAGAGACCGTGTTGGGCACATCAATTTGGTGGTGCCTGTAGCACATATCTGGTATTTCCGTTCGTTACCAAATAAAATTGGTTACTTATTAGGATTGCCCTCTAAGAAATTAGACATGATTATCTATTATGAGCGTTACGTAGTGATTCAACCAGGTATTGCTATGAATGCTGAAGGGGAACCGCTTCAGAAAATGGATTTCCTAACGGAAGAAGAGTACTTGAATATTCTCGAATCCATTCCACAAGAAAACCAATACCTAGACGATACAGATCCTAACAAATTCATCGCTAAGATGGGTGCAGAATGTTTAATTGACATTTTAGCACGTATCGATTTAGATGCATTATCATACGATTTACGTCATAAAGCAAATAACGAAACCTCTAAGCAACGTAAAACAGAAGCGTTGAAGCGTCTTCAAGTTGTTGAAGCCTTTAGGGATTCTAACGAGAATAGAGAGAATAAGCCAGAATGGATGATTCTTAAGGCTATTCCTGTAATTCCACCAGAATTAAGACCTTTAGTGCCTTTAGATGGTGGTCGTTTTGCAACGTCAGATTTAAATGATTTATACCGTCGTGTCATTATCCGTAACAACCGTCTTAAGCGATTGGTTGAGATAAAAGCACCAGAAGTTATTTTGCGTAACGAAAAGCGTATGCTTCAAGAATCTGTAGATTCTTTATTCGATAACACGCGTAAGTCTTCTGCGGTTAAAACAGATTCTAATAGACCATTAAAATCACTTTCAGATTCACTTAAAGGTAAGCAAGGGCGTTTCCGTCAAAACTTATTAGGTAAGCGTGTGGATTATTCGGCACGTTCCGTAATCGTCGTTGGACCAGAATTAAAATTGTTTGAGTGTGGTCTTCCAAAGAATATGGCAGCAGAGCTTTACAAGCCGTTTATCATCAGGAAACTGATTGAACGTGGTATTGTAAAAACTGTAAAATCTGCCAAGAAAATTATAGATCGTAAAGAGCCTGTGGTTTGGGATATCTTGGAGAACGTCCTTAAAGGACATCCGGTATTGCTAAACCGTGCGCCTACGCTTCACCGTTTGGGTATTCAGGCCTTCCAGCCGAAACTTATTGAAGGAAAAGCGATTCAGTTACACCCATTGGTATGTACGGCATTTAATGCCGATTTCGATGGTGATCAGATGGCTGTACACTTACCGTTAGGCCCAGAAGCAATTCTTGAAGCGCAATTGTTAATGTTGGCGTCTCACAATATCCTAAACCCTGCAAATGGTTCTCCGGTAACGGTACCATCTCAGGATATGGTTTTGGGACTGTACTACATGACCAAGTTGCGTAAGTCAACCAAAGAAGTACCTGTTAAAGGAGAAGGTTTAACCTTCTATTCTCCAGAAGAGGTAACTATTGCTTACAACGAGAAGAAAGTTGATCTTAATGCCGGAATTAAGGTAAGAACAATGGACTTCAACGAAGAAGGTGAGTTGACCAGACAAATTATTGAAACAACTGTAGGACGTGTATTATTTAACGAAAAAGTTCCAACGGCAGCTGGATATATTAATGAAGTATTAACTAAGAAGTCTTTAAGAGATATCATCCATGGTATTCTTAAAGTAACTTCTGTGCCAGAAACGGCGGAGTTCTTAGATGAAATTAAGACTCAAGGTTATAAGTTCGCCTTCCAAGGTGGTTTATCATTCAGTTTGGGTGATATTATCATCCCACAAGAGAAGCACACCATGATTGATGCAGCCAACAAACAAGTTGACGGTATTATGGGCAACTATAACATGGGTCTTATTACCAATAACGAACGTTACAACCAAGTTATTGATATATGGACCTCTACCAACGCAGAATTAACAGAGTTATCCATGAAGCGTATCCGTGAGGATCAGCAAGGATTTAACTCGGTATATATGATGCTTGATTCTGGAGCTCGTGGATCTAAGGAACAGATTCGTCAGTTAACTGGTATGCGTGGATTAATGGCCAAGCCGAAAAAATCCAATGCTGGTGGTGGTGAGATAATTGAAAATCCAATCTTATCTAACTTTAAGGAAGGACTTTCAATCTTAGAATACTTTATCTCTACGCACGGTGCACGTAAAGGTCTTGCGGATACGGCTCTTAAAACGGCCGATGCAGGTTACTTAACACGTCGTTTGGTAGATGTGTCACAAGATGTAATTGTTTACGAAGAAGACTGTGGCACATTAAGAGGTATTGAGGTTTCTGCATTGAAAAAGAATGAAGAGATTATTGAGAAACTTGAAGCTAGAATCGTAGGTAGAACATCACTTAACGATGTTTATGATCCATTAACTGAAGAGTTATTGGTTGCTTCAGGAGATCATATTAACGATGCTATTGCTAAGCGTATCGGAGATTCAGCAGTTGAAGCTATCGAAGTACGTTCACCATTAACTTGTGAAGCCAAAAAAGGTATCTGTGTGAAGTGTTACGGACGTAACCTTGCAACAGGCAAATTGGTACAACGAGGCGAAGCTGTTGGTGTTGTTGCTGCGCAATCTATTGGTGAGCCAGGAACGCAGTTGACGTTACGTACATTCCACGTAGGTGGTATTGCAGGTAACATTTCCGAAGAGAATAAATTAACGGTTAAGTTTGATGGAATCGCCGAAATCGATGATTTAAAGACCGTTAAATCTAAAGATAATGAAGGTAACGACGTTGATGTTGTTATCTCTCGTACATCAGAATTGAAATTAACCGATGCCAAAACAGGTATCGTCTTAAGTACAAATAACATTCCTTATGGGTCACACATATTTGTGAAGCCAGGGGATAAGGTGAAGAAAGGTGATGTCATCTGTTCTTGGGATCCGTATAACGGTGTAATTATTTCAGAATTTGCCGGTAAGGTACGTTATGAAAATATCGAACAAGGTGTAACATACCAGGTAGAGATTGATGAACAAACAGGTTTCCAAGAGAAAGTAATTTCTGAATCTAGAAACAAGAAGTTGATTCCAACCCTTCTTATCGAAGATAAAAAAGGTGAAACAATCCGTTCTTACAACTTACCAGTAGGTGCACACATTATGATTGACGATGGCGAGAAAATCGATATCGGTAAAATCTTAGTGAAGATTCCTCGTAAGTCAGCCAAAGCGGGTGATATTACAGGTGGTCTTCCTCGTGTAACGGAATTGTTTGAAGCACGTAACCCATCTAATCCAGCTGTAGTTAGTGAGATTGATGGTGTAGTGTCTTTCGGAAAAATCAAAAGAGGTAACCGTGAAATTATCATTGAGTCTAAACTTGGTGAAATCAAGAAATACTTGGTGAAACTTTCGAATCAGATTCTTGTACAAGAGAACGATTACGTTAAAGCTGGTATGCCATTGTCTGATGGTTCTGTAACGCCAAACGATATCTTAAACATTAAAGGCCCTGCTGCTGTACAACAGTACTTGGTTAATGAGGTTCAAGAAGTCTATCGTTTACAGGGTGTGAAGATTAACGACAAGCATTTTGAAGTGGTTGTAAGACAGATGATGCGTAAAGTTAGAATCATTGATTCTGGTGATACCATCTTCCTAGAAAACCAATTGGTTCATAAGTCAGATTTCATTGAGGAGAATGATAAGATGTTCGGCATGAAAGTCGTTGAAGAAGTAGGAGAGTCTGAAAACTTGAAGCTTGGACAAATCGTAACGATGCGTCAGTTAAGAGATGAAAACTCAATCCTTAGAAGAGAGGATAAGCAATTAGTTGTTGCCAGAGATGTAAATACAGCTACAGCAACACCAATCCTTCAAGGAATTACGAGAGCTTCGCTTCAGACTAAATCGTTTATCTCTGCAGCATCTTTCCAAGAGACAACTAAAGTATTGAACGAAGCCGCCGTAAACGGTAAAGTAGATACCTTAGAAGGTCTTAAGGAGAATGTTATCGTCGGACATAGAATCCCAGCCGGTACAGGTGTTAGGGCTTACGAAAATATCATCGTAGGGTCTAAAGAGGAATTCGATGAGATGATGAAGCAGAAAGAAGAGATGAATTTCAACTAATTTGTTTTGTCATTTCTGCGAAGGCAGGAATCCATAAATATAAAGCCTTCATTCTATTTTAGTTTGAAGGCTTTTACTTTGGTACAAATTTGATGCATCTGTTCGAGTGCGATTTTGCAAAAATCGTGTATCGAGAACAACTATTTAAAATCGTGTAGGTATCTTTATCAATAAAGCGTAAATTAATAGACTTTCTACAGATCGCTATCGGGACAGTTGAAAGTGAAAATAAATCAAAACTAGACTTCCAATCCAGTTGGGAGCATTAACAAGTTCAAAATGGCAGAAGACAAAAAAGCCCCTAAAAAGGGACAGATTAACATAGAATTAGATGAACAAATTGCGCAAGGCACATACTCTAACCTAGCAATCATCAATCACTCTGTATCAGAGTTTGTGGTGGATTTTGTAAATATTATGCCAGGTGCGCCAAAGAGCAAGGTGAAATCTAGAATCATCCTAACCCCACAGCACGCTAAGCGTTTGGTAAAAGCTCTAAACGAAAACGTAAAACGGTTTGAAAAGGCGCACGGAGAAATTAAAGATTATGATAAGCCTCCAATGCCACTGAACTTCGGACCGACGGGACAGGCCTAACTGTCATTCCTGCCCCCGACGTTTCGGGGGGGCAGGAATCTCAAAAACACGCAAGACGATCAAAAGGTAGCTTTATTAAAAGTGAGCGTAGCCGAGCAACCATCAATGCCATTTTCCCGAAGCGTCGGGATTGGTCAAAAAGGCTAAGCATAAATTTATACCAAAGGCTACAGATTCATTTTATGTTTTCCTTTTAGTCCCATAAGTCAAAAATTAAGGGGTAAATACAGAATAGATTATTTTTATAACAAAAAATCTATTATAGATTTTGATTATAAAATCTAAGCTATTTACAGCTGTTTTAACGAGTTTTTAAAGATCTCGAAAGAGAAGCATTATAATATTTCACGTTATATAGCTTAAATCGTCTTAAAACAATTTTAAGCCACTTTTCGGACATCAAATTGTTTTAAATCTCATTTTGAGGTTTCATTTTCACCAATAGTTAAGCAACCTCTTGTTGTTGATTCATAAAATATTGAAGTGCTCCAGACGGACACTTTTTAATCTGTTTAATGATTTTTTTGCTTTTAGCGCCGTCTAAATCAATCCATGGAATTACGGATTGACGAAAGACATCAGATAATTGTCTAGCGCATAACTCAGCGTGGATACAACAATTAGGCTCGTAGGTCACAGTTAGTTTTCCATTGGAAAACACATTAGCGTTAGGTTTCATACAGCAGATTATTTGGGGTTAATCTTAAAATGAAATTAGCGGTTTCACGAAGCAATATATATAAATTAACGACAAAACAACAAAATTTATCGATGAAATACATTACTATGTTGCTTTTTCAGATAAACGACACCGTTAAATGTCTGGTAATCATAATCTTAATTGTATCGAAATCATTGCGTAATACTTTGCGTCTCCGCGTCTTAGCGAGTAGAATGACTAACTATCATACTCGGACGTAAAATGAAATATTATACTCGGATACTTCTGTTGTGTCATTTGCAAAGTAAACATAGAGTCCGCTAAAAATACCAATTGACCGCGTTTGTCTTTCGCCAGAAACCGTTGTTTAACACGTGAGAATTCTTCAAACTCTTGGTTCTTCTTGTCCGTTGGTTCAACCCAACAGGCTTTGTGAACATTAAGATTTTCGTAAGTGCACTTGGCTCCATACTCATGTTCTAATCGATATTGAATTACTTCATACTGAAGTGCACCCACCGTACCAATCACTTTTCGCCCATTCAATTCTAAAGTAAATAATTGGGCGACCCCTTCGTCCATCAATTGGTCAATGCCTTTATAGAGTTGCTTGGATTTTAGAGGGTCGGCATTGTTGATGTATCTAAAATGCTCAGGAGAGAAGCTAGGTATACCTTTGTAATTTATAACCTCCCCTTCGGTTAGGGTATCTCCAATTTTAAAATTCCCCGTATCGTGTAAACCTACAATATCACCAGGGTAGGAAATATCCACAATTTCCTTCTTCTCAGCAAAAAATGCATTGGGACTCGAAAATTTTAATTTCTTGTTATTACGAACATGAAGATATGGTGTATTACGTTTAAAAGTACCGGATACAATTTTTATAAAAGCCAAGCGATCACGGTGATTGGGATCCATATTAGCATGAATTTTAAAAACAAACCCTGTAAACTTATCTTCGTCGGGCTTTACCAAGCGTTCTTCACTTTGCTTGGCTCGTGGCGTTGGCGCAATTTCAACAAAGGCATCTAACAGCTCACGTACTCCAAAATTATTCAATGCCGAACCAAAGAAAACAGGTTGTAAGTGACCTTCAAGATATTTGGTTTTATCAAACTTAGGATAAATACCCTGTACCAATTCTATATTATCACGCAATTCTTCAGCAGAAGCATCGCCGATAAGTTCATCTAACTTTTCAGAAGATAAGTCGCTGATTTCCGTAGTTTCTTCAATATTCTTACGACTGTCACCACTAAATAAATTTACATTTTGTTCCCACAGATTGTAGATACCTTTAAAGTCGTAGCCCATGCCAATTGGGAAACTCATAGGAGTTACCTTAAGTCCTAGTTTTTGTTCCACTTCGTCCAACAAATCAAAAGCATCTTTTCCCTCACGGTCTAACTTATTGATGAAAACTATCATAGGTATATTGCGCATACGACATACTTCCACCAACTTTTCTGTTTGTTCCTCAACACCTTTAGCTACATCAATCACAACAATTACACTATCTACAGCGGTTAAAGTTCTAAAAGTGTCCTCAGCAAAATCCTTATGACCTGGCGTATCGAGTATGTTTATTTTAGTGCCTTTATATTCAAAAGCCAAAACAGAGGTAGCTACGGAAATACCACGCTGGCGTTCAATTTCCATAAAGTCACTAGTAGCCCCTTTCTTAATTTTATTACTCTTTACGGCACCAGCTTCTTGTATGGCACCACCAAAGAGGAGTAATTTTTCAGTTAAGGTTGTCTTACCTGCATCGGGGTGGGATATAATGCCAAAGGTTCTTCGGCGGGCTATTTCGGACTTAAAACTCATAAATATTCTTTCAAGCCAGCAAAATTAGTCAATTTTGATTCAATTCTTTGGCTTTACAACTATCATGTATTGATCAATCTATATTTTATTAGTTATATCTATAATTTGAAACCAATAGATAGTATTTTTGTTTATATGGATATTGAAGAAATGGTCATCCTCGTTGATGAAAATGATAATAAAATTGGCTTAATGCCCAAAATGGAAGCACATGAAAAAGCACTTTTGCATCGGGCATTTTCTGTTTTTATTTTCAATGATACAAATGAATTAATGTTACAACAACGTGCCTTGCACAAGTACCATTCCCCAGGATTATGGACCAATACCTGTTGTAGCCATCAACGCGATGGCGAAACCAATTTGGAGGCCGGAAAGCGACGACTCATGGAGGAAATGGGCTTTGAAGCACCATTGGAAGAGACCACTTCATTCATCTACAAAGCCCCTTTTGACAATGGATTGACGGAGCACGAGTTAGATCATATTATGGTTGGCTATTACAACGAGAAACCAAAAATAAATCCAGATGAGGTTGCCGATTGGAAATGGATGCCGCTGGAAGACGTTAAAAGTGATATGCAATCACATCCTGAAAATTATACCGCTTGGTTTAAGATAATTTTTGAGAAGTTTTACGAACACATAAACATCACAAAATGAAAGTCACCGTAAGTCGTAAAGCACATTTTAATGCCGCACATCGGTTATATAGAAAAGACTGGTCGTTCGAAAAGAATGATGCCACCTTCGGAAAGTGCAATAACCCTAATTTTCACGGGCATAATTATGAATTAATTGCGAGTGTTACCGGGGAAATTGATCCAGAAACGGGTTACGTCATTGATATGAAAGTGTTAAAAGACATTATTAAATCTGAAGTGGAAGATGCCTTCGACCATAAGAACTTAAATATTGAAGTCCCTGAATTTAAAGACTTAAATCCGACGGCGGAAAATATAGTTGTTGTGATTTACGATAAATTGAAGGCCAAGCTTAATCCAGATTTAGACTTGGAAGTCACACTTTATGAAACCCCAAGAAACTTCGTCAGTTACAACGGAAACTAACAGTATGATACCGTTATATCCACTAAAATTTAGCCCCATACTCAAACAAAAAATTTGGGGAGGAGAGAAACTTGGAAAACTATTACATAAGAATTCTAAATCACCAAATGTTGGTGAAAGTTGGGAAATCAGTGATGTGGAAGGTGATACTTCGGTCGTTGTCAATGGTAAATTGCAACAGACATCATTAAAAGAATTACTTCAAAAATATAAAGGTCAATTGGTAGGCGAGAAGAATTATCGGCGTTTCGGAGATAAGTTTCCCCTACTGATAAAATTTATAGACGCTAAGCAAGATTTAAGCATTCAATTGCATCCCAATGATGAATTGGCAGCAAAGCGCCACAACTCTTTTGGAAAAACCGAAATGTGGTATGTGATGCAGGCGGACAAAGATTCAAATTTAATAGTAGGGTTTAATCAAAAAGTAACTGGAGAGACTTATTTAGAACATCTTGAGAAGAAGACATTACCTAAAATCTTAAACTTTGACAAGGTAAAAGAAGGCGATACCTATTTTATTGAAGTCGGTCGAATCCATGCTATTGGAGCCGGTGTTTTATTGGCAGAAATTCAACAAACCTCAGATATCACCTACAGGGTTTATGATTGGGATAGGGTAGATGACCAAGGCAACGAAAGGGAACTACATAATGATTTGGCTATTGATGCCATTGACTTTGATATGCCGGATAACTTTAGGGTAGATTATGGGAAGACTGTAAATCAACCCAATGAGATGGTGAGTTGTCCTTATTTTACAACGAATTATTTGGAGCTTTCAGAGTCCATTCAAAAGGAAAATACAGAAGATTCATTTATTATCTACATGTGTGTTGATGGTCAATGCGAAATCGATACTGACGGTGATTCAATTTCACTTAAAAAAGGTGAAACGGTTTTAATTCCTGCTTCAATCACAGCGTTTCAAATTGAGTCAGAATATGCAAAACTTCTCGAGGTATATGTATAAAGCTTATGCGTTTTATACTATGATATAAGCTAAGGATATACTACATTTGCGCCAAATTAATTAGACCTTATTATGGCAAACAAAAGAGATTTAAAAAAGGACATCAATTACGTTCTTGGAGATATTATTGAAGCAGTTTACGTTTGGGAATTGGCCAATACGCAAAAGCCAACGAAAGAAAGTGAAGCCATTATTGATGAAGCTATTGCTACGTTTGATGATCTTATCGCAAAAGTAAACGATAGAGATGTTGATAATAAAAAAGCACACTTTAAGGCAATCAACGAAGAGCTTGAAACTAAGGCTAAAGGATTGGTTGAAAAAATCAACAAACTGTAATTTTTTAGGTGCAGATTTAAGAACAATTTTTAAATTTGTGCCACAAAAGCCGATGTAGCTCAGCTGGCTAGAGCAGCTGATTTGTAATCAGCAGGTCGTGGGTTCGAGTCCCTCTATCGGCTCCAAGGTAACTCCAATTATAACTATATGATTGGAGTTTTTCTTTTTATAGTTAATAGTCTGGGACGAGAAGCCTGTGCTGAGCGTAGTCGAAGTAAGTCCCTCTATCGGCTTTAAATCAACTCCAATTGTCATTTGATGGTTGGAGTTTTTTTATGTAAGAAATCTTTCATGACGAGAATCCCTAAGTTTCGGGAAAAGAGATCATCTCATGATAGTAGCGATAATTTGAAAGATTGCCACATCACGCTTTGGCGTGATTCGCAATGACGCATAAAGAATAAACGAAAAAATCCGATGCTAGGGCATCGGATTTTTTTATAATCGCATAAACAACTAAACAACTAAACAACTAAACAACTAAACAACTAAACAACTCCACGACTAAACGTCAAAGACTATTTAATCATCTCATAGCTTCGCTTAATAAAGTTGGTCAGCTCTTCGCCTTTCAATAAACCTTGCGAGAGTCGAGCTAAATCCAAACTCTGATTAATTAAGCGCTCTTGCTTTTTTCGGGTTTTGGTATTCATAATTTCAGAAATCAAATCCGAATTGGTATTCACCACCAAATTGTACATCTCTGGCATGTTACCCATACCGAACATACCGCCACCACCAGTTTGTTGCATCTCCTTCATACGACGCATAAACTCAGGTTGCGTAATCATAAACGGTGTAGCATCACTATCCATGGTTTCTAATTGTACCATGAATTTTTCAGACGGCACAACCTCTTTTAATAATTCTTCAAGCTTGGTTTTCTCTTCATCACTTAATTTTGAAATCTTGGTATCGTCCTTTTTAATGAGATTATCGATATGGTCCGCATCTACACGTGCGAAAGAAATATTCTCCTTAGAAGTTTCCAATTTCTGCATTAAGTGTGAAACAATAGGCGAATCCAATAATAATACCTCATAACCTTTGGCCTTAGCGGCTTCAATGTATGAGTGTTGCTCATCTTTGTTTGATGCATAAAGAATCACCAATTTATCATCCTTATCCGTCTGATTGGCTTTAATTTTATTATACAATTCCTCGTAAGTGTAATAGGTGCCATCAACAGTCGGGTACAATGCGAAAGCGTCTGCTTTTTCGAAGAATTTATCTTCAGAAAGCATTCCGTATTCAATTACAATTTTGATATCATCCCATTTCTTTTCGAAATCTTCACGGTTGCTATTAAACAATGATTTCAATTTATCAGCCACTTTACGTGTGATGTAGGATGAAATTTTCTTCACCGCGCCATCCGCCTGAAGGTAACTACGAGACACATTCAAAGGAATGTCCGGTGAATCAATAACCCCACGAAGCATCGTTAAGAATTCAGGAACAATACCTTCAACATTATCGGTTACAAAAACCTGATTCTGGTAAAGTTGAATGCGGTCCTTCTGAATGTTCATATCATTTGTCATCTTAGGGAAATACAAGATTCCCGTTAAGTTGAATGGATAATCCACATTGAGATGAATGTTGAATAAAGGTTCTTCAAACTGCATCGGATAGAGCTCTCTGTAGAATTCCTTATAATCCTTATCCTCTAAATCAGTAGGTTGTTTGGTCCACGCCGGATTAGGGTTGTTAATGATGTTATCTACCGTCTTAGTTTCTGGTTTGGCATCTTCTTTTGCGTCTTCCGGAAGTGGTAAAGTTTCTTCCTTCGTCCCGAATTTAATCGGAATCGGCATAAACTTATTGTACTTATTTAAAAGTTCAGTAATACGATGGTCTTCTAAAAATTCGGTGGAATCTTCAGCAATATGAAGGATGATTTCAGTACCGCGATCGGTTTTATCAGCGTCAACAAGCGTAAATTCTGGAGAGCCATCACAAGTCCAATGTGCCGCTGGTTCGTCTTTGTATGACTTGGTGATAATCTCAACCTTATCCGCCACCATAAATGCTGAATAAAATCCTAGACCAAAGTGCCCAATAATACCTGAATCCTTTGCAGAATCCTTGTACTTATCTAAAAACTCTTCAGCGCCCGAAAATGCGACTTGGTTGATATATTTTTCAACCTCTTCTGCCGTCATCCCCAAACCTTGGTCAATGATATGAAGCGTCTTAGCATCCTTATCGACTTTGACTTCGATAATTGGGTTGCCGTAATCCACTTTAGCGTCACCGACATTGGTTAAATGCTTCAATTTAAGTGTTGCATCTGTTGCATTACTCACCAGCTCACGAAGAAAAATTTCGTGGTCACTGTATAAAAACTTTTTAATAAGTGGAAAAATATTGTCCACTGATACATTAATAGTTCCTGTTGCCATAATTTATGTTTTATTATTTGTTCGGTGTTAATTGAAAAGTTTTAGTTTCTAATTCTTGTCACTCCCGACCTTTCGGTAGAGCGCAGTCGAAATGCATTTAAAAACAGAATTTGTGATTTCTCGCCTTAGCTCGAAATGACTATGTAAACCTTTTTAATTCACCTTCTTAATTTCGTTCAATCGTTAACAGTCAAAAAAAATACCAAGACCTGTTAAGTGACAAGATGACACAAAAAAACTGCCTCTATAGAATTAGTGAATTACAAAGGCAGTTTGTTTTAATCCGGAGAAGGATTAGTTTTTCATCTCCTTCTCTTTTTCAGTTATAGGCTGTTCATCTACTGATCTATTTTTAACGTGGGTTTCTAACCATTGATCTTGTTCCCATAGCAAGTGCATAATGGACTCTTTGGCTCTATAGCCATGACTTTCCTTTGGTAGCATAACCAAGCGCACCGTCGCTCCAAGGCCTTTAAGCGCATTGAAATAACGCTCACTCTGAAGTGGATAGGTTCCTGAGTTATTATCAGCTTCGCCATGAATTAAAAGTAAAGGCGTTTTCATCTTATCAGCATGCATAAATGGAGACATGTTGTAGTAAACTTCTGGTGCTTCCCAATAACTACGTTGTTCGCTTTGAAAACCAAACGGCGTTAACGTTCTGTTATAGGCACCACTACGCGCAATTCCTGCGGCAAAAAGATTGGAGTGAGACAGCAGATTAGCCGTCATAAATGCACCATAGCTGTGACCACCAACAGCCACACGATCACGATCAATATATCCCAAATCGTCAACGGCATCAATGGCCGCTTTGGCATTCCCAACCAGTTGAGATCTAAAGCTGTCATTTGGCTCATCGTCGCCCTCACCAACTATCGGGAAAGCGGCATCATCCAATACAACATAACCACGCGTTACCCAATAAATTGGTGAACCATAATATGGATAAACAAATTCGTTTGGGTTTGTTGTGCTTTGCGATGCACTGGCTTTATCCTTGTATTCTCTGGGATAAGCCCATAACACCATTGGGTACTTTTTGCCTTCTTCGTAATCTAAAGGTAAGTATAAGGTGCCTTCTAGACCCAAACCATCATTACGCTTATAATTGATGACGCGCTTGTCAATAGATTCTAAAGCCTTAAACGGATTTTCAAAAGATGTGATTGGCGTTAATTCGTTCTTATTGATATTCCTGATGTAGTAATTAGGATATTCAGTTTGTGATTCAATTCGGACTAAAATCTCACCATTTTTCATATCAATGGCGGTGTTTAGATTTTCTAATTTGTCTGTGTATTCAGATTGGTAGATACGTTCTGTTTTTCCGGTTGCGATAGAATATTTGTCAATAAATGGAAACTGTCCTTCTTTGGTATAGCCAGGCCCCATCAAAAAGAGGTTATCGCCATCCATTTCTAAGGTATAGCTTCCGTATTTGTTTTTAGAACTCACAAAATTCCCTGGATTGCTATAGACATCTTGATAGTTTCGGTCTGAAATGACTTTGGCGTCTTCTTTATATTTTGAAGGATTAAAAACATAAGTTTTAGTATTCCGGGTATTCCACCAATAGTCGTAAGCCAAGGCAACAGTATCATTGCCCCAATCTATGCCTGAAAAACGTTGCTTGGTTTTTAAAATGAGCTTTGGATTGCCGTTAAATGGCGCATCGACTTGATATACAGCATCTCTATACGGAACCTCATTTTCTGGGTCACCTTTATCCAAGGCTTCCGCCCAAACCAATGTTGCAGGCTTGTCGGCTCGCCAAGAGAGGTTTCGTTTTCCCATACGTGTCGCCATAAAACCTTTTGGTCTTACTTCATCCAATGGAACTTCATTAACGGTTTTGACTAGTTTTCCGTCGGAAGAATAAATAGAGGTCTCGCTTGGAAAACGCGTGTAGGTTACCAAATAGGAAAACGGTCGTTTAATAGTTGTAGTCATCAGATAGTTGCCATCTGGTGAAAAACTTAAACCACGATACATGGCATCTGGGAGAAAATCTTGAGTAGCTCCAGAAACAGATACTTTCTTAATTTCTGAACGCGCGAGTTGTTCAAAATTAAACTCGTCATTCGGGTTTTTTAATAAATCTTGATAGGTTCTGTTTTGCGCTTTTGCTCCATTACTCACTGAGATTGTTGGGCCAGTGGGTACGGCAATGGCTGTATTGATTAAGTCTTCTCTTTTATCAGAAAGTGTTTTTACCAATAAGGCCGAATTGTCCTTAAACCAAGTCATAGCACTACCCATATTGGCGTTGACATTGGCGTCGGTAATTTTTTTTGCGGATGCAGAGGCAATATCTAAAATCCAGACTTCAACTCCAGTATTGGTGGTATTAAGGCAGGCTATCATTTTTTCATTGGGCGACCATCTGAAGCCAGATAATCTTGCATTATCTGGTAAACCTTTGACTTGGGTCGCATTTTCATCAGTGGTTTTCTTAACCTTTAAATTGTTGAAAAATGTGGTACGGCTCCCGATATTAGTAACAGGATTAATACGTAATCCAGCAAGTCGTAATTCTTTCTCGGAAAGCTCAGCAATAGATTTGTATTGGTCTCTGTAAATCAAAACCATGTTCTCACCTTTACTGTCTATTTGTACACCTGGTGCTAAAGAGACATCCGCCAGGTCGTTAATGGCTTTGTCTGGTGTTTGGTAGGGAAGATTGTCTTGAGCATAAGCCGAAAAGACAAACAATGCGATAAAAAATGATAAGAAACGTTTCATAAAGGTTGGCTTTAAAAAATTTCTTGAAGTTACTTAAAATGTAGGTTGCTCTATCTTATGATGATGTTAAAATAGCGAGGTGGAGTATCAAAAATTAGTTATTATGCATGCATAACGAATACAGGCCATTCAAAAAATCGTGATATGATTAATAGTTATTTTTGTTCCTTATAGATATTATGAGATTTCCGATGCCTCGGAAATGAAAACAAGTTTTCAATGTACAATTCAAAAATTATAGGTTTAGGTAAATACGTGCCAGAGAATGTGGTGACCAATGACGATTTATCAAAACTGATGGACACTAATGACGAGTGGATTACCGAACGCACCGGTATAAAGGAAAGACGCTGGGTAAAGGAAGGCTCGGATGATACCACGGCTACTATGGGTGTAAAAGCGGCCAAGATTGCTATTGAGCGTTCTGGTTTAGATAAAGACGATATTGATTTCATCATTTTTGCGACCTTGAGTCCCGATATGTATTTCCCTGGCCCTGGTGTACAGGTGCAACATGCTTTAGATATTAAGACAGTCGGCGCTTTGGATGTTCGTAATCAATGCTCGGGATTTGTATACGCTTTGTCTGTTGCCGATAATTTTATAAAAACTGGGATGTATAAAAACATTTTGGTGATTGGGTCTGAGTTACATTCTTATGGACTCGATAAAACGACTCGTGGTCGCGGTGTTACCGTGATATTTGGAGATGGTGCAGGAGCGGCTGTCATAACACGGGAAGAAGATACTTCAAAAGGCATATTATCCACGCATTTACATTCCCAAGGTGAACATGCCGAAGAATTGGTGTTGATTGCTCCTGGTATGGGTAAGCGCTGGGTAAACGATATTTTGGCAGAGAATGACCCTAATGACGAAAGTTACTTTCCGCACATGAATGGTCAATTTGTTTTTAAAAATGCTGTAGTACGATTTAGCGAGGTGATAATGGAAGGTTTGATGCAAAACAATATGGACAAAGATTCCATTGATATGCTGATTCCTCACCAAGCTAATTTGAGGATAGCACAATTCATCCAGACGAAATTTCAACTGTCGGATGACCAAGTGTACAACAATATTATGCGTTATGGTAATACTACTGCCGCATCGATTCCTATCGCCTTATGCGAAGCTTGGGAAGAAGGGAAAATTAAATCGGGCGACAATGTGGTCTTAGCTGCTTTTGGAAGTGGCTTCACCTGGGGAAGCGCTATTATAAAATGGGCTTAGTCAATTAAGCCGAATACCAACCAGAAAAAAAGCCGTAATCGAGAGACTACGGCTTTTTCAGCTATTAACCAACTTTAACTAACACTGAAATGTTGTGAAACATTCCGTTACTTAAAACTTATCACTTACTTAGACGTAGTTTTTCTTCTTTTATTGCAGGGTTTAACAATTTTAACTAAAAATTAGAAGTTTTTTATCTGTCTTCAGAAATTCGTGAGAGAATGATGAAAATACAAAATAGAAAATCCAAGGTTGGGGAACCTTGGATTTAACGATATGTGCGCATGTGTTTCTATTATTTTGAAGACTAACTCAAATAATTGTTTAGGTGCATGTCACTCATAGTTTTAGTTGTAAAATCGAAGCAAAAATTACATGCTGACGTTCCTGCGGAAGTCAGCATGCAATACTTGTCTTCCTTTTGAACGTCAACACGTTAATTTCAAAGAGTCTGCCATACTGACGTTCATTTCGGAATTCAGCATGTGATACTCAGACGTTTCCTTCTGAAAGTGAGCTTTTAACGCTTAAATGTTCCTTTTGAAAATCAAAATTTTTGATAGTCATTACTCGGCAATTAGTGATGAAAAAATAACCCTGACTTTCGTAAGAAACGTCAGGGTTTTAATAGCAAGGCACTAACACTAACCATCAACTATTGATGCCATAGCTATTAAACTATTTCCTAAAAGAAGCCTCCGCCATCTTTCTCGTTGTCATCACGTCTTTTACGAGATTTAGCGCGGTACTTACCACCACCAAAACGATAAGACAGACTTGCGAAGATGGTCTTGAATTCATTTTCAAAATTGACATTCTGAACAAACGGACGTTCACTGAGTACATTTATTTCCTGTGTGTCAAATACATTATTGAAGTTAAGGCTAAACGTTGCTCTATTCTCTTCCAAGAAACTATAACGTAATCCTAGATTCACAAGGTAAATAGGGTCAACCGTAAAGTTGAGTCCAGTTTCTTTTCCACGATATAATGCGAAAGCAGAAAGCGATAGTTTCTTAGAGACCTTAAAATTATTAAAGACCCTAAAGTTATAGATGAGGTTATCTACAGTAACAGTATTGGTAGAAATATCTGCTTCTGTTGGATTTGGTAATGTCGGGTCTATGGTTTCCGCAATTCCTTTTTGCTTTTGATTATACAAATCAAAACTTGCATTAAGACTCCACCATTTTGTAGGTCTGTACTGGCTAGACAATTCTAAACCGTAAGCTGAGGTTGTATCAAAATTTCCATTGGTTAAAATCACTCGGCCCGAGTTGAGGTCGGAGCGGTCTACGATTACCACCTGATTGATTTCATCTTCAATTAATCTATAGAATACGCCACCTGTGATGCTTCCTTTTTCTAACTTTCTGGTGTAATTGGTTTCAAAAGAGTTGGTGAATTGTGGTGTTAATTCAGGATTCCCAAATTGCGATAATAAAGCGGTATTAAATTCTGGGATAGGATTTACCTGCCCAACACCTGGGCGGTCTACACGTCTACTTAAACTAAATTGGTAAGAATTCTTTTCAGAAGGGGTGTAGGTGAAAAATGCTGAAGGATAAAACTGTACATAGTCATTTTCAAAAGGAAAATCCGTTGTGCTGTTATCCGTTAAATCCGTTTCTACAGCAAAGGCATCCACTTGGACCGTTTCTGCTCTCAGGCCTAATTGATAAGACCATTTTTCAAAAGACTTGCCATAGCTGACGTAGGCTGAATAAATATCCCTAGTATAATCAAATGCCGTTTGCGTGGGGATGAAATTACCATTCTCATCTCGTACTCGGGCATCTGAATTATAGCCCAATTTATTCTCGAACAAGCGTGCTTGTAATCCAAATTCCAATTTTGATTTTTCTGTTAGTGGATTCACATAATCTAAATTAATGGTGGTTCGGTTTCTGTCGTATCCTGAAAACTCATCAAAATTAGGACGTGTAAATAAGCCTGAAAATCTATTGTTGACTTCTGAGGATTGGTCAAAAATGTTGTGGTCTACTTCTAGCTCAATATTGTGACCTTCGGCAAAATCGTGCTTGTAATTGAAGTTATACTGCTGTGATTCATTATCACTCAAGCCTAAAATAGATTGCACTTGGGTGTTTGAATTTGCCATGTTAGATAATGTTGTTTCAACATCAGCACCACCATCAAAGAAATTTTGATTGGTAAAAACCGATACTGTATTCTTTTCGTTGATGTAATAATCGATTCCAAATTTCAGTAAGTGCGAATCGTTTTCATCCTCAATATCCAAATCTTGAATCAGTCCCGTTTGCTCTTGTGCTAAACGCCCGCGATTAACATTTCGTCTTATACTGTTGCCGTAACTTCCGTAGAAATTTAGTTTTCCGTTGCGGTAGTTTGCATCGATAGAGCTGTTAAATTTTGGCGCAATTTGATATCCCAAGCCAACATTAAGATTTCCGTTGAAGCCTATGTTGACGTTCTTGTGCAAAATGATGTTAATAATACCACTCATACCATCAGGATTGTACTTTGCAGAAGGATTGGTAATCAATTCAATTTGCTTAATTGAGCTTGAAGGTAACTGTCTAAGAAGTTGTGCGGCCGGGACATTGGATAGTTTTCCATCGACCATAACCTGTACATTCTGGTTGCCTCTTAAGGACACATCTCCAGTTTGCTGGTCGACGTTGACGGATGGAATGTTATTCATAATATCCGAAGCTGTTGGGCCAGCAGTGGTTAAATCCTTTCCGACGTTAATCACCTTACGGTCAACCTTTTGTTGAATCGTAGAGACTTCAGCGACTACGGTAACTTCATCGAGGCTTTCGGCATCTTCAGACAAATTGATGTCACCTAGATTCACCTTATAATTGTTCTTACCAATAGTTATGGATTGGTTAATCGTCTTATAACCGATGTAGGTTATTTCAACATTGACGGAACCTTCTGGGATTTTTTCAATTTTAAAGTTTCCATCCGCATCTGTGATGCTTCCTGTAATAACTTTATTGTTTTGATCTTTAATAATAACATTGACATAAGGCAAAGGTGCTTTTAGGGTGGCGTCCATAACGCGCCCTTCAATAGAACCAGTTTTAATGTCAGTGTTTGGGTTGGGTTGTGCGCTTACTAGGATTGATGAGACCATAGCAAGCATTACGAAGAAATGCTTCATTTTGGTTTGATTGTTTTTTGATTGATTGATAGTATTCTAAAGTTAAGACGACTATTTTTACATTCTGTTACCACCTTGCTGTGGGCTTAACAATTTTTTAACAAAAAACAGTTTAGTTTGAAGAAGAAAACTTTGGTTATGGGAGCTTCCTTAAAACCCCATAGATACTCGAACATTGCTATCAGTAGATTGGTGAATTATGGTCATGAGGTAGTCGCTTTCGGTATGCGTGAAGGTCAGGTGGCAGATGTTAACATTGATACGGTTTTGATGTCTTACAAGGATATTGATACGGTAACACTCTATCTCAACCCTACTAGACAAGAACCCTATTACGATTACATCATTGGTTTAAATCCCAAACGTGTCATCTTTAACCCAGGTACGGAGAATCCAGATTTTTATGCGCTTTTAAAGGCGAATTCAATTGAGTTTGAAGTCGCTTGTACTCTTGTGTTGTTGGGGACGGGGCAGTATTAGTCTGTAGTCTCAGTTGACAGTCGCAGTTATCAGTTGCAGTATTCAGCTTGCACGTATTAGAATAAAGTATACAGTTTAAGCTTTGGAGTTTTTATCAGTGAAACCCTTTACGACTTTGCGACTCAGCGAGAAGACGTCTTTCGTGAAATTAGCAACAATCCCAAAAACGTTATCGCCCCATTAATAGGAAGAATTTCCCAATGGAATATGTAAGTTCCAATAACAGTTTCTGGAAGGGATGTAATTAAAAAGCTTAAGGTAATGGAGACCAAAGCCACAATCCAAGCGAATTGGTCCTTAATCTGGCGCTTTGTTAATATCCCAAAAGCAAACAAACCCAACAATGGTCCATAGGTAAAGGTTGCAAATTTGAATAGGTTACTTACCACACTACCATCAAGCAAATTGAAAATAATAACCACAACCACCAAAACTGCGGAAACTCCAACATGTACTTTCTTACGTAGCGGTTTTTGTTCAGCTTCTGGCTTCTTTTCAATATTGAGAAAATCGACGGAGAATGAGGTGGTCAGAGAGGTCAATGCCGAATCGGCGCTCGAGTAGGCGGCGGCAATTAACCCAATAATAAAAATGACAGCGAGTCCTTTGCCCAAACCTTGATTCATAGCGATTTCAGGAAAAAGTAAATCCGTTCGGGTGCGACCATCGACGATAGGGATATCCAACCCGAATTTTTTGGCATAAATAAAGAGTAAGGCACCAAGTGATAGAAACGCAAAGTTGACAATGACCAATAA
This sequence comes from Winogradskyella maritima, assembly GCF_042650215.1. Classification (NCBI taxonomy): domain Bacteria; kingdom Pseudomonadati; phylum Bacteroidota; class Flavobacteriia; order Flavobacteriales; family Flavobacteriaceae; genus Winogradskyella; species Winogradskyella maritima. The sequence continues at coordinate 1,524,125 of NZ_JBHSAT010000004.1, forward strand.
AACGGACATGGAGACCATATTTTTCTTGGCTTCCGATTCGTTTTTACAAGTGAGATTTTTTTGCATCATGTCTTGGTCCAATCCTGTCATGGCAATGGTGATAAAAATGCCACCGATGAAATATTTCCAGAAATAAGTCTTGGCATTGGGGTCGTCAAAAAAGAAAATCTGACCTTTTTTGGCAAAGGCTTCAGAATTTAAAAATTCCATATACGACCAATCCAGTTTTTCATTTATTAAGATGATGGCCAAAACAACCGCAGTCAGCATAGTTAAAGTCTGTAAGGTATCTGTCCAAATAATGGTTTTGATACCGCCACGATAGGTATATATCCAAATAAGTAAAATGGAAATGACGACTGTCACCCAAAATGGTACGCCAATTTGTTCAAAGACGATGTATTGCATGGCCAAAGCCACGAGGAATAATCTGAATGAAGCGCCAGTAACTCGCGATAACAAAAAGAAAAAAGCCCCCGTTTTATAACTGACGACCCCAAAACGTTCTTCCAAATACTGGTATATGGAAGTTACATTCATTTTATAATAAATAGGAAGAAGCACTAAAACTATGACGAGATAGCCCACGAAAAAGCCCAAAACACCTTGCATGTAGGCAAATTGTTCGCTTCCTATCAAGCCCGGAACAGAAATAAAAGTCACGCCAGACAATGATGCACCAATCATCCCAAAGGCCACCAGGTACCAAGGAGCACTTTTGTTCGCTTTAAAGAAAGCGTCGTTAGAATCTTCTTTTCCTGTGAAGTAGGAAATGATGATAAGCACCACAAAATAAGAGGCTATTAATAATAATATGGACGTTGGAGACATAGTTTTTCGCTTTGTATTTCCGAAAATAAACTTTTTATAAAACTTATGAGAAGCCAAAGAAATAATTCTTCAAACCATCGCTTTAAGTTTCCGATTAACCTCTCCTTTTGGGGAGGTCAGAATTTCTTTTTTTGAAATTCTGGGAGGGGCTAATTAGAAAAATAAGTACCTTCGTTGCGATGGAATTCTCTTCAAAATTATTGGAAAATGCAGTGAATGAAATGTCTCAATTGCCAGGTATTGGTAAGCGCACGGCACTGCGTTTGGTCTTGCATTTATTACGCCAGCCAGAGGAGCGCGCATTTCAGTTATCTTACGCCATACAGAAAGTCAGGGCTGAGGTCAATTTCTGTAAATCATGCAACAACATCAGTGATACGGAACTTTGTGAAATTTGCGCCAACCCAAATAGACATAACGGCGTCATTTGTGTCGTTGAGGACATTCGGGATGTTATGGCGATAGAAAACACGGGGTCATTTCGTGGTTTGTATCACGTTTTAGGCGGTAAGATTTCACCTATGGACGGTATCGGGCCTCAGGATTTAAAGATTCAATCCTTGGTAGAGAAAGTGAAAAGTGGCGAAACCAAGGAATTGATATTTGCCATGAGTCCAACGATGGAAGGCGATACCACCAACTTTTATATTTTTAGGCAGTTGGACGGATTAGATGTAAAAACATCAACCATCGCCCGTGGTATTTCGGCAGGAAATGAATTGGAATACGCCGATGAAATCACATTAGGGCGCAGTATTATCGACAGAATTCCGTTTGTAGCCTCATTAAAATCTTAACGTATTTTGAAGCTTTCCGTTGTCATCCTCAATTATAATGTCAAACATTTTTTGCAGTTATGCCTTCAAAGCGTAGAAGCGGGTTTAACCGATTTGGATGCTGAAATCATAGTGGTTGATAATGATTCCGAAGATGGAAGTGCTGAAATGATTTCAAAGCTGTTCCCGAATGTAAAATTGATTGAAACGGGTGCCAATCTTGGGTTTTCCAAAGGTAATAATATCGGCGTAGCTGAGGCCAAGGGCGAATATGTCTGTATTCTCAATCCGGATACGATGGTCGCCGAAGATACATTTAAAACACTTTTGGAAGTTGCCGAATCACAAGAGAACCTTGGAATTTTAGGCTGTCAATTGATTGATGGTGCAGGGCATTTTTTACCAGAAAGTAAACGGAATATTCCAACCCCAAGCGTTGCTTTAAAAAAGGTGGCTGGGCATTCAGAATCCTATTATGCCAATACTGTTGCTACAGATGGGGAAGGCGAGGTAGCCATTTTAGTCGGTGCATTTATGTTGTTAAGGAAGAGCGTCTATGAAACTGTCGGTGGTTTTGATGAAGACTACTTTATGTATGGCGAAGACATTGATTTATCGTATAAAGTACTACAAGCTGGGTTTCAGAATTATTATTACGGAAAGACGACGGTACTTCACTTTAAAGGCGAGAGTACAGTAAAAGATGGGGATTACGCCAAACGCTTTTACGGTGCCATGTCCTTGTTCTACAAAAAACATTTCAAGGGTAATGTTGCCACACGATTTGCGGTAGATATGGCTTCAAAATTGGGTGGATTGACTTTTAAACCTTCATCAGTAACTTCGGAAACACCTGAACATTTTATGTCGACATCGGAGGATTTGCCTTCAGAATTAAAAGAGGTTTGGGTGCAAGATTTTGGGATTCTAGACTATTCAGATATGAAACCCAATACTCAAGTTCTGTTTGATGCTAATCATATGTCTTTCAAATCGATTATAGACCAGTTAAAAATAAATGCATTGAAGGAAAAAATCAGGAATAGGATATGGCCAAAAAATAGTAATTTTATCCTCGGAAGCGATAGTGCTTCAAGTCGGGGAGAGGTTCTGGAGTTCTGATTTCAATTCGATTTTATTTTACATTTAATTCAAAAAATAAGAGTGTTTTTTAGTAATTTTGCATTCTAAATTCAATAAAACACTATCAAATTACAGATATGGCAAAGTTTGAACTTAAGCTACCTAAAATGGGAGAGAGTGTTGCAGAGGCAACCATTACATCTTGGTTAAAGGAAGTGGGTGAAACCATTGAGGCTGATGAAGCCGTTTTGGAAATTGCCACAGACAAGGTGGATAGTGAGGTGCCAAGTGAAGTTGATGGTGTATTGATAGAGAAATTGTTCGAGGCGGATGCCGTTGTGCAAGTTGGCCAGACGATTGCTATTATTGAAACTGAAGGTGGTGATGAAGCCGAAACTTCAAAAGCGAGTGAACCAGCTGTTGAAGTGACGCCAGAGCCTGTTGCCGTTGCTGAAAAAGCAGTAGCTGAAGCTAAAGAAACCGTTGCGCCTATTACTAATGATGGCGACCGTTTTTATTCGCCATTGGTAAAAAATATCGCTAAGCAGGAAGGTATTACTCAAGCCGAATTGGATACCGTTCCGGGTACCGGAAAAGACGGCCGTGTGACTAAAAACGATATCTTAAGTTATATCGAAAATCGTGGTTCTGCACCAAAAGGAGCAACTTCACCAGCTACAGCGCCTGCTCAAGCTGATACACCAAAGCCAAGTTCAAAACCAAGTACACCAGTTGTGGCTTCAGGTGATGATGAGGTAATTGAAATGACCCGTATGGGCAAGCTCATTGCCAAGCACATGGTCGATTCTGTACAGACGTCTGCACATGTTCAATCTTTTATTGAAGCTGATGTAACTAATATCTGGAACTGGCGTAATAAGCATAAAGATAGTTTTAAGAAACGTGAAGGTGAGAATCTTACATTCACACCGATTTTTATGGAAGCCGTGGCGAAGGCCTTACGTGATTTCCCAATGATGAATATTTCGGTGCAAGGCGAAAGCATCGTTAAGAAAAAGCATATCAACTTAGGTATGGCAGCGGCCTTACCAGATGGAAATTTAATTGTTCCGGTTATTAAAGATGCTGATCAGTTGAATTTGTTGGGCATGGCGAAGAAAGTAAATGATTTAGCCACGCGAGCAAGACAAGGCCAGTTAAACCCAGATGATATCCAAGGCGGTACGTATACCGTAACCAATGTCGGGACCTTTGGAAGCATTATGGGGACTCCGATTATCAATCAGCCACAAGTGGGGATTTTAGCCTTGGGTGCCATTAGAAAAGTACCTGCGGTTATTGAAACGCCAGAAGGTGATTTTATTGGTATCCGTTACAGAATGTTCTTATCACATTCTTACGACCACCGTGTTGTAAACGGTGCGTTGGGTGGCCAATTTGTAAAAGCCGTAAAAGATTATCTTGAGGCTTGGGATATGGATAGAGAAATTTAAAGCATTCCTGCGAATGCAGGAATCTCAATATAAAACAGAAGCACAGTATTTTTACTGTGTTTTTTTAGTTATTCTATATTAATGTATTGATTTCGCTTTTTAAATGAGTGAAATCAATGGGTTTTGTAAAGAAGTCTTTGGCTCCAGATTGCATTGCCCTATCAAAGTTGTCTTTATCACCATAGGCAGAAATCATGCTAACTTCAATTTTTGGATACTTGGTTTTAATGATTTTGAGCAATTCAAGTCCTGTCATTCCGGGCATATTGATATCTGAAAAAACATAAATCACTTCAGGGGGAGAATCCTGTTCTAGGAGTTCCAAAGCTTCGGCGCCTGAAAAAGCAAATTGAAACTCAATTATGCCTTGTCTAATTTCTTTTCTAAACTTTTGACGAAAAAGTATTTCTACATCACGTTCATCATCGACTATAAGTAGTTTCATTATTTAATGTTTATTGGTAAGGTTATGGTGAAGGTTGTACCTTCGTTTTCTACACTTTTTACGGTTAATTCGCCATGGTGTGCTTTTACGATATCATAACTCATGCTCAAGCCCAATCCAGTACCTTGACCAGTCGGTTTTGTGGTAAAAAAGGGTTGAAATATCTTATTAATTATTTTCTTTGGCATGCCACCTCCATTATCAGATATATGTAGATGCACTTTATCATTTAGCATTTCGGTAGACACACTGACTTCGGGTTGGTAGTCCTTTGGATGTTTCTTGAATTTTTCATTAACGGCATAGAATGCGTTATTGATGATGTTGAGAAATACTCTCCCAATATCCTGTGGTACAACTTCAATGGCTTCTATCTTTAAATCAAAACTGGTGTCAATTTTAGAGTTGAAGGTTTTGTCCTTGGCTCTTAAGCCATGATAAGAAAGATTAAGATACTCTTCTGCTAATTGGTTAATATTGAGAAATTCCTTTTTCCCAGAATTATTTCTGCTATGCGATAGCATACCTTTTACAATACTATCTGCACGTTTACCATGATGGTTAATCTTTTCAAGATTGATACTTAGATCACTCAATAAAAGCTTAACTTCTCCAAGGTCATTTTTATTTAGTTCTTCATGCACATCGTCAATGAGCTCTCCACTAACCTCTGCAAAATTGTTTACAAAGTTTAGTGGGTTTTGTATTTCATGGGCAATACCTGCGGTAAGTTCACCGAGGCTTGCCATTTTTTCTGAAAGCACCAATTGTTTTTGGGTTTGTCTTAATTCCTTCAAAAGCGTATTGAGTTTTTTGTTTTTCTTTTCAATGAGATGTCGCTGTTTATTAACTTCCACCAAGGATTGATTAAGTTCTGTCTTGGATTGTTCAATGATTTCTTTTTGTATTTCTATCTCTGCCATACTCGCATTTAAAATATTGGTAATTGCGGCTTTATCTACAAGGGTTCTATTAAACTTAAATTCCAAAATGGAATTTTGTTTTGAGATACCTTTATAAGCATTGATGAGTTTGTTTTTATCCTCATCGTTAAGGGGCAGAGACTCTATAAGCTGTTTGGTGTTTTCGTCCATAAAAAATCGCTAGGCTTTTTCTTGTAAAAGTATTAAGGAACAGGTTTCATTATGAAAATCACAGGTACTATTTTCAGCGGTACCGATTTCGCCATAACTGAAAAAGCCTATAAGCGGTTTGTTCCATATTCCTCTCAGTTTGCCTGCCTCATCCTCCATGATTGGCCCGAGAGCAAGGTGCCTTGCCTTACAAGAAAAAACGACAACGGCATCGGGATTCTCCATTTCTGATTTTAATTCACTGGCTTTAGAACAAGTTTTGTCTATCAAATCAAAACCTGGTGGTACCGAAAACTTTACTTTGCTGCCTTGGGGAATTCCTCCTGCAAAAATTAATGAACCACTATCTACATCGGCCATCATCGCCGACCGAAGGACAACATTGCCATTATCTTTTTTCATTTGAAGTGGATATTGAGCAAAGTTTGTGGCTACAACCTCTGCTTTGTCATAGACACTATCTGTAAATTGAAAGAACTTAACAAAAACATCAACGGCCGATTCCCCATCAATGGTGTAAACCACATTTCCTTCGGATTTTGTGATGGTCTTTTCTACACCAATTGTATCCCAACCACTTGTAGCCATACCCTTAACATTGACCGAATCTTCGTCTATAATGAGACCGAGTAGCCCCATGTTGGTTTCAAAGCCATTGCTAAAAACAAATGAAGACTCCATCTTTAGATCATCGCCAGCCAACCCGCCATAAAGAGAAACGTTTTCATCGACGCTTTGCACACCTTTGATAATTTGTTCCGCGTCAACGGTTAAGCCACTCGATGTAATCACTATAGCCGGATTCTTGAATTTTTCCTTCGCCATTTTTACCATATCAGATGCACTTGTAAAAGTTTCTGATGACGCCACCTTGTGGATATGGTAGTGGGATTTTTTCATATCCAACAACATAATAACGGATGAGTGCTCAAATACTTCAGAATCCAATATTTCTCCTGCTGTTGTACAACCATAAATATCGACTTCCCTTTCCGTAAAAAATTCGTCTAGTTCTTTTCTATTCTGACTGGGCGAACAAAAGATGATGGCTAAATTGGGTTTAAATCCGTCTTGGACGGCTTCCTCAAAATCAGATTTAATTTCAGAAAATGAACTTCCCTTTATATTTTTTGCTTTCATTGATATGTGATTTAAGATGAATGTTGTTGTGAGGTTAGGTCATTAGCAATAGTTGTTAACGATGAAGAAATCACGCCCATAAGTGTTGGTATAAATGAACCATCTACAGTATCGGACAACCAAGGATTCATGATGGTAGAAATAATAAAACTGACGCTAGCATCAGATAAATTTTTATTATTGACCTTTAATTGACTAAGTAGGTTGCTCATAAACTTGTCACCATAATCACCAGTAGTAAATGATGATGAGGTCACAACAATATCTGGGACGTGTTCTGTCTCTCCGGGATTTTGTCTAAAACTGAAGGCCTTGTAAACCGCATCATTAAGCGCATTAATTTTAGATAAGTTTCCCGCATAGGGATGTCCCTCCCTAAAGTTGTACATGTAGGTGATGATGGTTTGGTCGCCACCTAAGATTTTGAAGAGATTGAAAGCTTCCGTGTCCTTCATCAACTGTTCATTTGATACATTGACTATACGATCTCTAATAAATAGATATTGTGTTTTGATTTCCGCTTCGCTTTCTCTGTTCTGTATGGCTGGTATAGGAATGAGTGGCGTTACGCAGAACGGTAGATTTTCTTCAATATTTAAGCAAACCAAGGCCGCATAAAACCGTTTAGCATTAAAAAAGCAACGACCAGATAGTTCCCCGTATCCGTCTTTATTGGGCGCAATGGTTCTGTGGCTAAAATAAACGGCAGAGGCAGCGGCTCCTGGTTTTGATCCTTCAACGCCATAGACACCAACCGTGGGATCTACACCACCATGATAAACTACGGGAGCAGTAAAAGCGACCAGATTTCTCATTGCAGAATTTCTATAACAGAGACCACCTGCAGGATATGGGATGTAGCCCGATTTGTGCGGATCTATGGTTATGGAATCACTTTTTGCAAGGGCTATGTACTGTTTTGCCACATAGTCACTCATCGGTAACAAAGCACGTTGCGATTCATCCATAACATTAAAGTGGGTGTGGGAAACATTATCATCATGACTTTCTAAAAGCATGGTCCTAAAGTAACCACCCCAAGCGGCATCTGCGTGTACGGCAAACTCCATACCCTTTAACCTGTAGTGTTCCCTTAATTCCAAAATATCGCTAAGAGGATCTACTGCACTCTCTTCAGTTGAACCAATAATGGCAACGACATTCATAACAGGTGTTTTGGTGGCGAGACATTCATCAAGATGAGTTTTTAATTCATTGAGTTCCATTCGTGCTTTTTCATCAACATAAATACTTCTCATGTGCTTAGCACCCAAACCCAAAATTGCAGCGCCTTTGGGCCAGGAATAATGTCTTGTTGAAGAACAGAAAGATGCAGGATAATGTTTTATATCTGGAAGAAATTCTGCTAGTAATTGATGGCAGCCTAGAGTTTGTATGGAATATTTATTAATAGCATCAGCAATACTAGTCACGCTAAGATTATTAGGATCTGCTTGAAGGATTTTATCAGGAATGCTTAAGACTTCGTCAATTGGTAAGTTGAGTACAGACCAGTCATCCAAACTAATGAGGTCAGCTTCTGTACCATCGAGCAATGTTACCTTGAGATTTTCTACATGTTTGAAGATTTCGAGATTTTGAAGCGCAGCCCTAACGCTGACAGCATAAAATTTAAGGTTTCTTGCCATCCATAACGCTTCAAGATTGGCCACACTGCCGTCGCAGGTAATGTGCCCCCATGCTGTAGGCGTTTCAGTATCCTGATTTGTCGTCGTGCTATCTGTATTGGATAAACCAATTGGTTTTACATTAAAACCTAGCATTTTACAGAGTTCGTTACCTACATACATTTCCATTAATGTGGTAACGGGAGAGGCTTCTGCCGCAACATTGTTTTGGTTATAGAGCAATGCGGCAAAATACCCTAAAGTACCTGGTATGGCTGTGTCCCAAAGCATATGACCAACACTTCTCATACTAAAAAAAGTTCCAGATCCTTTGAGCTGTTCTACTAGAAGTTTATACTCATCTTCGAGGTGAGCCATTGTGGCTTTAAAACCTTCGGATTGCTTTACGGCTTCATCGATATAACCGGGGTCTTCTGGGAAATAGCTTTGTCGATTCTCCATAAATCCCTGCAACGCCATGGTCATAAGATGTAACATCTCTGGCGTGTTTTCAGCTTTGGTACCAGGGAAAAAAGCTTCTAATGTTTGGAGTGATCTATTGGATAGGCCGATTTGTTTATCCTTTGGGGTAAGCTCATGGTCATGTAGCAATTGGGTTGCAAAATGTAGGGATTTTTCGGAAGTTGTGTGTCTCATTTTTTTTAGTTTAAGGTTGGTTTTTTTTCTTGCGGAATTGTGTGTTATGTTGACAACACTACCTTATGCATATTGTAAAATTTAGTTTAAGTCGGTTTTGTATTTAAACGAAAGTCGGTGAATCACAATCTTAAAATATAAGGGGGAGATATATACCAAGCCTTGTCCATAATTGCTTTTTAGTCATTAGGGAGTCATTATTCAACAATGAGAACATCAAAAATTAAATAAGTATGGCTATTGAAATAGAAGAGTGGGGGTACTCGTCGCAAAAGGAATTTAAATATAGTGATTTAATTTCAATAATTCACTAATTTTTAGATGTTTAGTTAATATGGACTTGATTTGTAGGATTAATCTATAACTGATTAAATGGAGCTTCAAAAAATGTAGATTTCATTAATAAATTTTGGCGGTAGATTTTAATCATTAGTTATTAATTCTATCTTTTATGAGATCTTCAAGATTTTCGAATACGTTGATTAATGCTTCTAAAAGCCTTAATTGATTTCTTTGTCACTCCCGAAGTTTCGGGAGAGAGCAGTCGAAATGCACGAGCATTCAAGGTTCTAAGTTTTTCGACTGCGCTCAAAATGACATTCGCATTTGTTTTTTAGACCCAGTATAGGAATGAAAAAGCACAGTTCTTAACTGTGCTTTTTTAGTAATAAGCATCTATGGCTTCTATCAGCTTTTTCGTTCTCACTTGAAATTCAATAAGCAAAGAGAGGTGAATTTTGGCAACAGTTTCTCGTTTAGTGATGTAGTTGGCCAAGGTGAGTTCATTTGCAGGGTCTTTTAGGAGTTCTTTACTGATTTCAATAAGATGGCTTACGTTTGAAGCGGATAGAAGGCGTGGCGAGCTGTATTTTGTGTTGAATCCACCGAAGACATTATCCCACAAGGCAATTTGGTCAGCAAATCCCAATTGGAGTATGGCAGGATTGAATTGCTGGTCTGTAAAAAGTGCGTTATTGCCCTGGATTATTTTTTCAATGCGCTCTAATTCTTGATAATAATTTATGAGTTGGTTTCTAAATTCTTCATTTTTTATAAGCTGAATATTACCGGAAGCGATGAGTTCCTTGTAGGACGGATTGGGATTTAAAAAGGTGCGTCGACCTGTCATGGCGCCAAGGTTTTGAGCAAATGTGCTATCTACGGTAAACGCATTGGTGTTTAAATAAGATGAAACACTATTTATGCATGCATCTGCCGTGGAAGCTTCAAAAGCCATTTGTAGGTCAATGGCTTGTAGTTGATTGTCTAAATCTCGCTTAATGTTTTGAATATATGTGGCTTCTCGGTTGGTGTCTATCCGATTGGTGTTCCAATTATTAATAGAAAGTGCAATCAAAATTCCAATGACAACGAGGATAATTTCGCCGATGGCGTATTTTAAGTACCTGCCTGCCGGCAAGGCAGGTTTGCCTGTTTTGTTTTCACTCATAAGGTTGTAGCGTATTTTTCTGAAGATTTTTATCATTTTACTTGTCATTACGAGGATCCCGAAGCTTCGGGAGACGTGGTAATCCGTAGCTTTGTGACTCCAATTTGTAAGATTGGCACGCGATGCTCGCATTAGCAGTCCGTATATGTTTACAGAATTTCATCATAATTAATCATCAGCATCTTTCTTTTGGTCTTTTTTCATCTTTATATAACCAGTCACTAAGCGAACACCCAATCTTGCGAAAAGGATAATGGCTATGACCATAACAATATCAAATCCCTTCATTATTACTTCATTCAGATTGATGGTTTTATAAGACCTAAAGCGCTTCCTAGATGTTTCGGTTTATAGGTTTTGATTTAATATGTATTTTAGTTGCGATACTATAAAGTTAAACAATGAAACGATTATATCCGTTATTACTCGTCACTCTATTTTTTGCCTGTAATGATAACACTATTTCAGCCGATGCAGAAGCTCAAACCATTGATCCAGAAATGTATTGGGGTGAGAGTCCATGGCCAGAGATTAGAAAACAGCGTATAAACCAATTATTACCTATCGCTTTAAAAGCGGCAGAGGTCGATTGTTGGTTGGTGATTTGTAGAGAAAATAACAACGACCCTATAGCGGATCATATTGGTGGTGAAAATGCGGGTGGAACGGCTGTGTTCTTATTTTATAATGATGAGACTGGCTTCCATTCTAAGGTGTTTTCGCCTTCTGGTGAAGCTACAGCTTTAGGTGATTTAGATATACACGACGAGGTAATAAGTGTTGAGCGTGGTACATCCGCAGTAGTGATGGCTGTAGATTTTATAAAGGAAAAAGAGTTTGGGATTATAGCTGTTAATTCGTCTGAAAGCAATGCTATGGCCGATGGATTGTCATATTCTCAACGACAGAATTTAGAGGAATTATTAGGGGATTATTCCGACCGTTTAGTACCATCTACAGAAGTCGTTTACGAATGGCTATCGATTAAACTACCTGAAGAAGTTGAGATTCTACGTAAGGCGGCACAGTTGACGGCCGATTGGCAAATCGAAGCATATAAAGAAGTTGTTCCGGGAACATCCACAGATGCAGACATTGCTAAATTTTTAAAGCAAAAAATGGCAGAATATGGTGTGAAAAACGGTTGGGCGCCAGACCAAAATCCTAATGTCAACTCAGGTGTAGACCGTGGTCATTCTCATGCTACTGACAAAGTAATTATGCCGGGTGATGTGATTCAAATAGACTTTGGCATAAAGGTTTATGACCGTTGGGTGAGTGATATACAGCGTTTTGCTTACGTGTTAAAAGATGGTGAAACTGAAGCGCCAAAAGATATCTTACACTATTGGGAAAGTGCAAAAGCTGGTAATCGTGTAGCGCTTGCCACTATGAAACCAGGCGCAAAGGGTGTTGACGTTGATAGGGCACAACGTGTACTTATGAAAGAAGCAGGCTCAGATTATGTGATGTGGAGTACAGGGCATCCTGTGGGTTATGTGGCGCATGATGTTGGGCCAAATCTTGGTGGCTCGCAAGCGTCGCATGTAAGACCGGCGTCAGAAAAACTAATAAAAGAAGGTATGACATTTGCCTTTGATGGTTTCCACGCATGGAAACTTGAGGATGGCGGAACAAAAACCATATCTGTAGAGGAAATGGCTGTTGTAAAAGAAAACGGTGCTGAATATCTAATTGCTCCGCAGGAGGATTTGATATTAATAAGCAATTAGTTATATCTTTCTATATTTCATCTTTAATAAAACGAATAAGTTCTTGAGTTAGGTTTAAGATTGTATTAAGCTCAATAAGGTCTGCATTGTTAGAACTATCTCTTACATTTAAGGACTTATTTACATTTGGTATTTCTTCAATCATTTTTTCTTTGACGTCTAAATGATTTAAAAGCTCTTTTTGATTGTCCCAAAGCGACTTGTTTAGTGGAAATAAAAAGTTTAAATCACCAACCATTTCAGTATAGAATTTAAATCGTTCATTACTGTCAAATATGTGATCTAGTTGTTCATTTTGCAATGCTAAAAGTGCGTTTTTAATTTTGGGATTAATAAGTTTTATATCTCCAGTAGAAAGTAATACATCTATTGTCTTTGTGTTAAAAGATGTGTTCTCTATAATAAAATCAGCTTTTTGATATACCATTAAAATAGAGTCTAAAGGCAAATTAGGGACACTTAAAGCATCACTTATTTTTTTGTATTGCTTTATATCATTTTCTAATCGTTTTATAGAGAATGTAATGGCATTAATATCCAGCTCTAACTCTTCTAATAATTGGTTGTAATAGGTTTGTACTTGTGCTTTTTCTTTTCGATTTTCATTCCAATTGTTAATCTGAAGTGCGATGAGAATCCCAATAACTACAAGGATGATTTCTCCAATGGCGTATTTAAAGTACTTTCCCATTTTGTTTTGTTCTAAGAGTGATTTACGAATATGTCTGAAGAGTTTTATCATTTATCTCTTAATTTCTTTATCTAAAGCCTTTAGAATGATGTTTATTCGTTTCATTAAGGTTTCTGATTCTTGATTGTTAAACATATTTAGGGTTAATGCCCACGCAATCTTACCTTCTAATTTTGGGTCTCTCAAAAGTTCATCCGTAGATCTTGTAACGAGTTTTGATTTTCCTGGGACAAGGTTTTCGACTTGTTTGGATTCTAACAAGTTTGTAGGTATGTCTTTAAAAAAGTTATATGCTATATCACGCTGTATATCTATTTCATTTACATAGGGATAGAGTCTCTGTTCACAAAATCTAAGAAATATGCGCTCTACTTCTTGAAGTTGAATCACATCAGTGCTCCAGTTAACGAGTAGTTGTTTTAATTCTTCATCTTTCAGAATTTCTATAGTTCCAGAACTTACTAAGTCGTTTTGTATGGGGTCAAAAGTTGGTGGTTGAATGGTGCTTAAATATACAAGAATACTATCGCGTGTAACGTTTTCTGGCTTGTCAAAATAGTCTAATAATTGCTTACAACTCTTAATCAAAGTATTTCTGAACTCAATTTTATCTTGAAGTTGTTCTTTATTAGATATAAATTCCTTTTCAAGTCTTTTTAATATGGCTTGCTCATTACTATTTTCTTTGCGTTGTTCATTCCAGTTATTAATCTGTAGGGCCATTAAAATACCAATAACTACAAGGATGATTTCACCGATGGCGTATTTAAGGTAACGACCAGTCTTATTCTGTTCCATGAGGTTATATCTTATTTTTCGAAAGAATTTAATCATTGGCTTTGTTTCAATTCTTTATTTATTACAGAAATAAGTGTATCTGTATATTGCTTTATTTGGTTCATTTTAATGTAATTACTCCGTTGTCCGCCAGATATTTTACTAATGCCAATTTGCATGTTTTGATAGTCTTCTGAAGATGGATTAAAATACCAAGGGTAATTGTCTAAACTAAACTTAGTAGAATCCATATGATAATCTAGTTCTAGCTTAAGTAGCCCTTTTTCCATAAGGTCATACCCCTTGTTCGCATCTTCTGTATTAAATTTATTATACAAGTCTTCGCGCTCACATCGTTTGTAATAATCTTTAATGGCAGTGATTAAAGTATCGGAACCCAGAGTGTACAACTTACCTGTATTAATCAATTCTTCATAAATACTATTATGGATATTTAAATAAGAACCTCCAGCACTGAAGCGTCCGTTGACAATAAAATCTAAATCTGATGTTTTTAACCCTCTGTAGCTTATACGTAAAAGCGAATCACAGTTTTTATAGGCTTCCTTTAAACTAGGCCAGCGGGTAACGCCCACGTTGGCAATTTTATGCATACGAGCTTTGTTTAGTTCTAATTCGGTAAGCATTTTGTTAAGTAAAATTTTGTTACCCTCTTCTAATTGTTTGTTACCATACCATACGTTTATTTGCACAGCGATTAAGATACCAATAACAACGAGGATGATTTCGCCGATGGCGTATTTGAAGTACCTTCCTGTTTTGTTCTCACTCATAAGGCTGTAGCGTATTTTTCTAAAAAATTTAATCATAGTCTTCCATCAGTTTTAATATCGATTCTGTTTTGGTAAGCAAATCACTAAAACCACTATTTGTCATTCTAATAAAATTGCCTCTTGAGGTTCCCCAAAGATTTAATTTTAATGCCAAATCTTTCTTGTTTACATCAGTCCACATCAATTCATTTAAATCGCCTTCATTTATATAAGAAAATGATAAACTGACTGGATAATTCTCCATCAAATCATTTGTTTTATCCAAAACGACTTGAAAATAGGTTGCATTGGTAGTTAAAATTTCCTCTTGTTGCATAAACAAATCAAATAACTCGTTTTTTAAATTTTCATCAATAATTTGAAGCTTACCAGTAGATTTTGCGGAATTGTACGTATTGTTATTAAATCCGGTAAACTCATTCATATAGATAAACATCTCGTTTCTAACAAAATGAACCAGCGAATCTTTGTTTTGAGACATCTTAGAAAGCTTTTGTCTCTCTGCTTTGAAGATACTGTCTAAATAGTTTGTTTGAGACAAATAAGTCTTTATCATATCTACATCAGCTTCAAGTTCCGCTTTTATAGATTTTGTGAGTTGCGCCTTTTCTTTATTAATTTTACGCTGTTCATTCCAATTGTTGATTTGAAGTGCAATTAAAATACCAATGACAACAAGGATGATTTCGCCAATGGCGTATTTGAAGTATTTTCCTGTTTTATTTTCACTCATAAGGTTGTAGCGTATATGTCTGAAGAATTTAATCATATTTTATGTCCCGAGAAAGCGTTAATCTTATTGGTTTGTCTGTCCTTTAGTTAGTTGTTTAATTCTTCCTCTATCAACTTTAAGATTTCCAAATTGTTCTTTTTTATGACGCCTAATTCGTTTGTGTAGCCTCGAGAATCTAAATAACATAAGCTGGCATAATCTTCAAATAGAGGATCTTTAAATAGGCTTTTATAATCTGAAGGGTAGTTGCTAGGTATTAAACCAGGTACAATGCCTACTAAAGCATCATGAGTTCTTATATATTTCTGCCTAAACTCATAAGATGCGTCTTTGTGATATATTGCTCTATCACCTTCTTCTCCAGAATCTTTTACAACGTCTTCCCAACTGAACAATAATTCTATAAGATGTTCATTTTTAATCAGATGAATTTCTCCAGATGATATGGCTGAACGAAGTGCACCATTAATAGGATCAAAGGTCCAGGCATAACCTAAATTTAAATAAGGCTTAACATATGTTGAATCATCTACATCAGCCGTATCCTTTTTTATGAGATCCATCACAATAGGATAAGCATCCTGAATTTTATTTTGGTAAAAAAGCACGGTGTCTAATTGTGATTTATTAGACATAAATTCTGCTTTTAATGATGTTAAAACATTTTGCTTTTGCTTTGTGTTCAGTGCATTGTTTCTCCACTCATTTAATTGAATAGCAATTAATATTCCAATAACGACAAGGATTATTTCTCCAATGGCATATTTAAAGTAGCGCCCTGTTTTGTTTTCACTCATAAGATTGTAGCGTATTTTACGGAAGAATTTTAGCATAGACTTTAGTTTAGGTTTTTTCTATGATTCGTTAAGTCTTTTAATACGCTGTGATTTTTGTTTTGCAGAATTTCAATTTGATTCTTTACATTGATTGACAACCCTCTTATTAGCTCAAAACGTGCTTCCAATTTTGGATTTTTAAAAATGGCTTTCATCTCCTCGAGCGTTGATGTTGAGTCATAAGGTTTTAGAGCTTCAAAATATTCCAATTCCAGAGGTATGATATAATCTTGAAGATTTTTATTCAACAGTTCTGTTGCACCATCCATCATAGTAACTAAATACGCATATTGCATTAATTCTTCTCTTAACTCTAAGTTACTTATTTGCTTAAAATCTTCAGAATGATTGCGTATGAGATTAGAACCATCATTCAAATTCACAAATGGTGAAAGCTTACCAGAGTAGTTAATTTTAATGTATGTATTCGTAGAATCTTGGTTCATAGCAACATAATGCCCAAAAATACTGTCTATAAGCATTGTACCTTCAATTCTATAATCAAATAAAAGGGAGTCTGCTTTGGCCTGACCAATCATTTTATCGACCAGCTTGTACTCAGAAATAGTGTTTTTTCGGTTCTCATTCCAGTTGTTGATTTGTAGCGCAATTAAAATACCAATCACCACGAGGATGATTTCGCCAATGGCGTATTTGAGATATTTACCAGTTCTGTTCTCATTCATAAGATTGTATCGTATTTTTCTAAAAATTTTTATCATTGGTTAATTTGGTTTTGCTCTTTTCGAACATAACTATAAGCTTTCAATGTTTCTTGAATTGATTGATATCTTGAGGAAAGTATCTTGGACCTTGATTCGGCAAATTCAAGTTTAGCATTAAGTAAATACTTTAAGGTTCCGTCAGTTCTAAATGATTTTAGCAAGAGGTCTAAAGTCTTGGAATCCATTTTATTAGTCGTCTCTCTTTTAAATCCATTAAGTATTTTACTGTAAGTCTTGCCAATATGCAGGGTTATTTCTTTTGAAATGTCATACTCCTGAGTAATCATTTCATCCAATCTATGCATTAATCTATAAGAACTTGATAAATTCTTAGCAAATTCATCATCTACTAATGAAATTGTTCCATCAGCTATGGATTTTTTGAAAATGTCATTTTTTGGGTCATTGAATTGAGAATATGAAGTCAATACGAATAGAATAGATAAATTGTTTTTTTGAAATTCCGTTCTTTTAAAAGATTCCAGTGTTTCTAAATCGAGGCGATTCCAGTTATTTAGTGTACTTTCTAAAAATGATATATATAAGTCGTTTCCTTCTTTTGCATGTTTAAGAATTTCACCTGTTTCTGAATATTCATCATATAATTCATTGAAAAGCTTTTTTCCTGAGTTTTCAGTCTTTTTCCTTTCATTCCAGTTATTAATTTGTAATGCAATGAGAATCCCAATGACGACGAGAAGAATTTCGCCGATTGCATATTTGAAGTAATTGCCCACCTTCGCTGAAGCTTCGGTGGACGAGCCTATTTTGTTTTGCTCTATTAAGGATCTACGAATTTGACGGAATAATTTAATCATTGAAAGTGCTTTAGTTCATGGTCAATAGTTTTACTTAGTTTAATATTGAGTTTTAACATATCCTCAAATTGTTGGATTATATTATTACGAGAAGCTAAATTAGTTCTCAAGAGATGTCTGAAAGGTGATTGAAGCATGAGGTTATTCATAATTTCACTTTGTGAAACTCCTGCTGTGTTATTACCGGCTTGTAGGTAATAAGTTCTTAGCATACTAGAATTCTTTATAATTTTTTCTTGTCGTGCTTTTGCAATTTCAATTTCTTTAATGTAATATGCATTTAATATCGCTTTAAGACTATCATTTTTAATATGGATTAAAGTGCCCTTGTTCTTAGCATTTTCAAAACCACTGTTATCTAGAAATAAATTAGGTCTACCTAATAAATCAATTAAAGCACTCTTGTCCACCGACGAATCCTTATTCAGAAAGGATTGTCGCTCTTCATTAATGCGTCTTCCGTTAATTAAATTAGTGTTGATAGTAATGGAATCGCTTTTTAGGTTCTCTTTAATCGTGTTTAGGTCTGAAACGTATTCTGCTTTGAGCTTTCTGTCCTCATTCCAATTGTTAATCTGAAGTGCGATGAGAATCCCAATAACAACAAGGATGATTTCGCCAATGGCGTATTTAAAATAACGACCAGTCTTATTTTGCTCCATGAGGTTGTATCTTATTTTTCTGAAAAACTTAATCATTTTACTTGTCATTACGAGGAGCCCCAAGCTTCGGGAGACGTGGTAATCTGTGACTTTGTGACTCCAGTTTAAAAGATTGCCACGCTATGCTCGCAATGACAGTTCGTATATGTGTAAAGAATTTAATCATTAGTTAAGTTGATATAATTTTCAATAAGCTTTTGAATGTTTTCACCCTTTTCAATAGCCTTTACATAAAACTCTATTTGGTTTTTTAATTGATAATTCCTAGCAAATATTAATGTAGCCAGTTTATGGTCATTTTTTATTTTTTCTACATCTAGCGCTATTGGTTGTCTATTGTCGTTTTTATAATAGTCACTAAAAATAGGATGTTGATTACTGCCTTTTCTGTGATATATACTGTAATAATCAAAATAATATGGTTCTAAATTCTTTTTTATGAAGGTATTGGAAATTTCTTCGCGTTCTTTTACACGGTCTAATAGATTGTAATAATAGGTGATCTCACTCTGCAAATCTTTGGGCAAAATAGAGAACTCACCACTCTGATTTAATTTGTCATAAGCTGCGGTATTGTTGTGAAAATTACGTTCAAATACATTATCTAAGATATAACTGGTGGTTAACGAATCGAAAGGTTTTATGAGTTGAAATTGTTCGGATAGCTTTTGGCATGAGGCTAAACTGCTAGTGACATTAGTATTTGACGCGTTTAACAATATAAGATCGTCTGAAATGTTTTGGTATAATTGATTGAGTTGTATGTCAGCAGATGCTTTGGCTTTGGTCTGTTCATTCCAATTGTTGATTTGTAGTGCGATTAGAATCCCAATGACTACTAATAGAATTTCGCCTATGGCGTATTTAAAGTAGCGCCCTGTTTTGTTCTCACTCATAAGATTGTAGCGTATTTTTCGAAAGAATTTAATCATTTATATAAGTTCTTATGGTTTCCATTAAAGCTGAGTTATCCTTAGTGAGAACATTAATGAACACTCTTAATTCGTTCAATTTTATGGAAGACTCAAAGAGCAGTTGTTGAAAATCTTCATCTTTAGATAAAAGTTCTAAACTTTCTGAAGATATAATATCGGGAACTGTTTCAATATTTTCGCCTAAACTCATTTTGCTCTCAAACCAAGCAGAAAGATTGTGTCCTTTCCTTTTACGAAGAAATTCCCTGATCTTTAAAACAACGGCATCAAATTCAGAATTAGATTCGTCGGTGTCACTCATTTGCCTGTAGTAGTTTTGAACCCTTTCTCGTAAAGTCTTATCATTGAGTTTTGACGTAATATCGGGATTGTTTTCTCTTGCAATAGGATTATATCTAAGGTTACGTCGTATATAATTTGGCTCCTTAAGCGTAATGTTTTTTGCATCTTTTAAACCAATTTTATACAAATCTGTATGTAGCTGATTAATATCTTTAAGTCTATAGTTATTAAATTGAAAGAACGTAGAATCAGATTCTAAATCTTGTAAAAACTTAGTCAATACTACTCTTTCGTTAATTAGGCTTTTTCGATTTTCATTCCAGTTATTGATTTGAAGTGCTATGAGGATACCAATAACCACCAGGATAATTTCGCCAATGGCATATTTGAAATATTTACCTGTTTTGTTTTGTTCCATGAGGTTGTAGCGTATTTTACGGAAGAATTTAATCATCGCTTCTATGCTTTAGTTCGGATTTAATAAGGTCTGCAATATCCGAGACATTTTCTTCGAGCTTTCTAAATGTACTAAGTTGTCTATGGTAGTTATCACTCATCATATGCAACACGTTGAACATTTTTTTACTGTTCATAATCTGCTCAAAAGATTGTAGCATGAGAGTGTATGCGGTTGCTTTTTGTTCTGGTGTAAACTCCATAGTGTTGTATTCTGAGAACATAATATCAAAAGGTGCACTGTCCCTAATATCATAGAGATTTAATGTCTCATCAAACATTCTGGCATGTGATGCCTCAACGGTTTCATCCCAGCTGGCAATGGCTTTGTAGTCTCTATGTAGGTTGATTAATTTTATTTTAATGGAATCATTTTTAATGATATCTAAATTACCACTGCTAAGCATTTCTGTGTAGGTCTGTTGGTTTGGATTAATGTCTGACCACGTTGCTGCTGTCTTAAGTTTTGGTGCCAACTCATTGAAATTTAAGCGCTCTTCTTCGGGCTTATATTTAAGACTAATAACATCTTGTATAATTTGAACTTGATTTTTCCTTCTTTCATAGATAGAAGCCCAGAGGTTCTTATCTTCTTCTAAATCAATCAGAAGTCGTTTTAGGTAGCTTACTTCTATAGCTTTTTGCTTGCGTTCTTCGTTCCAATTATTAATGCTCAAAGCAATGAGGATACCAATGACGACGAGGATGATTTCGCCAATGGCATAGATAAGGTATTTACTGAATTTATTTTCAGAGAGTAGTTTTTGTCGGATATTTCTGAAGAATTTTATCATTGGATAGCGGTTTGTACTGTCGTTATTTATTCAATTCAGTATTAATTTTTTCAATCATTTCAGATGCTACATTTTTTTGATGTTTCATTCTTTCCAACATCGTCTTCATTTGTTTATTAGTGTTCCAGGCACCGTTTCTAAAATAAGTTGACTTAAGATATTCTCTAAATACTAATTCGTATTCCTTATTTATACTTTGGTTTGATTTGGTATTAGTTTTCTTTTCAAATTGAAGAAAATCGATTTTTTCATACAATCCGAGTAAATATTCAGGTTTGTTTGGGTTCATCCCATTTTCTTTATCCCATTCTAAATATTCTAACCATGTATTATACTCTTCTGTATAATATTCATTAATATCAATAAATATGTCATTAAAATTTTTACTTTCTACAAAGCCACTATTGGTCAGTTTTGAAAAAGTTGAATTATTTATTTGATAAATTCTTGCTGAATGAAATACCGTTTCGATAGCGATAACTTTAAAAAGTGAATCTATAGGTAATGTGTTCACTTTTTCGATATTTAATATATCATCCTGTACTATTAGTGATTTTTTAAATCTACTAATTCCAGCCTCGAAAGTAGTTGTGTCTGCAATTAAATCCTTTTTAATAGTATTTAAATAGGTTATTGAGAGATTATTTGTATTTCTACTTTCGTTCCAATTGTTTATTTGAAGGGCAATGAGAATACCAATAACCACAAGGATGATTTCGCCTATGGCGTATTTGAAATACTTGGATGTTTTGTTTTCCATTAGCAAATTTTTTCTGATATTTCTGAAGAATTTAATCATATTACTAATTGTCATTCCGCACTTGATGCGGAATCTGTCTTAAAAGTTTATAGATTGATATAGATTCCTGCTTTCGCAGGAATGACAAAACGTTTTGTTTTCACTCATAAAGTTATAGCGTATTTTACGGAAGAATTTAATCATTGGTTATTTTCTAATTCATTTGATATCATTTCCATCACAGCTCTAATTTGTTCAAGATTCCCTTTTGCAATTCTTGTATAGACGCTATTTTGGGCAATTAAATATTCTGTTTGTGTTTTAAATTCGTGGCTTTTGATAGATTCCCAAGAATTTAGGGTCTGATCAGATTCGCTCCAAAATTTTTTATTTTCCCAATCTACTTTTCCTACAACCCCATCTAAAACTTCACCGTTGTATATGAGTCTTTTGTAGAAATGGTTGTATAAGTTTAAAATGCCATATTTTAAGCTATCATTTTTAATGTTCTCTATTTTCCCTGCTGAAAGGGCCGAATCGTAAACGCCTGTTGTTGGAAAAAAAGTCCTATTACCATATTGCGCAATGGCATATACGGAATCAATCATTGCTTTATCATCTTTAGTGGCTGTTTTTATGAGTTCTAAAACGTTTCGGTTTGCGTTGCCTTTATTAATTTGCATATTGTAAACAGCGGTTAACTGCTCGTAGTCATTTTTCAGTTCATTTCTTAAATCTTTTAAGAATCTCTTTTCCCAGGTATTGGTCTTTTGTATTTCATTCCAGTTGTTGATTTGAAGCGCAATTAAGATTCCTATAACCACGAGGATGATTTCGCCGATGGCGTATTTAAAATAACGCGAGGTCTTTTTATTTTCCATAGATTTTAAGCGTATTTGACGGAAGAATTTAATCATTAGTGTAGTTTTAGTGTTGCAAGTTTTTAAGAAGAGAAATGATATCTTCCGTAGTCCCCAGAAGACCATCTAACCTTCTTTTTTTGTTTCTCACAAAGAGACTTGCTGTGTGAAATCCTGTCGCTACTAAAGGCTGGTCTAAAATGCGTTTGTACTCTTCGTAAGTGAGACCTGGTATGGGATTAGACCCTGCAAGCACATCTGGTTTTACGGTTTTTCTTATTTCCCATAATGAGCCGTTAAAATAGGCATGTGTTTTCTCTCCGTCTAGTTTTCTAAAGGCCTCATAGTAAATTTCGAACTCCGTGAATTTTTTATAAAGTTCTTTATTCTTTAGCAGGCTTAGTTTACCGCTCGAAGAGGCTTCATTTAATGTTGAAAGCGTTGGGATAAAGGGATAGGATCTAAAAAAAGAAATTGCTAAATTTCTTAGTGAATCTACCGAAACAGAAGGAACGTCTTGTTTTATCAAATGATTAAATATTTCTATATCCTCTAATGCCTTATTTATTACCGGCAATCGGTCATTTTTAATAGAAGTCTTGGTGTATTCAAAATCCTCTAGCAATGCAGTAATGAGTTGATGGCGTTCTATGCTTAGTTTTCGTTCTTCATTCCAATTGTTAATCTGAAGTGCTATTAGGATTCCTAAAACCACAAGGATAATTTCGCCGATGGCGTACTTAAAGTACCTGCCTGCCGGCAAGGCAGGTTTACCTGTTCTGTTCTCACTCATAAGGTTGTATCTAATTCGTCTAAAAAATTTTATCATTTTACTTGTCATTACGAGGATCCCGAAGCTTCGGGAGACGTGGTAATCCGTAGCTTTGTGACTCCAATTTGTAAGATTGCCACGCTATGCTCGCAATGACAGTCCGTATATGTGTAAAGAATTGAATCATATTTTATGCCCCGAGAAAGCGGGAATCTTATTGGTTTATCTATGCTTTCATTGTTTTTTGCATTTCCTCTCTAAAATTTCTTTGATAGTATCCACCTCTTTTTCTATCAACAGCAATATTTCACTTAGTCTTTGGGTAGCAGTTCCAAGAAAAAGTGCTATATCATATAATTTTGATTTGTAGTTGTCTGATATATACTTGGGTAAATCCGCCTTGACTTTAAGTACAATATCTTCAGGGAAGTTTTTGTTGTTGTCTTCGAAATAGGCTTGGTAAAACCCAGCTTCAAAATAAGTTTGCAGACTATGTATCTTACTATCTAAACTTTTTCTATTTGATAAAATAGCTTCTGAATGCCCATTGACATTTTTAAAATATAAATTAAGCGCATTGGTGATTGTCTTATCTTTAATAAGCTTTAAATTCCCACTCGATTTTATATCTGAATACGCTGCGTCATCAGGTTTAAATGTAGTACTTGATTGAAACGCTGGGAACCATTTTTTTGCAAATAGCACAGTTTCGGGCTTTTCTTTCTGTATTTCTCTTATAAGTTCAAAACTAGCCTCAAATCGCTTTTGGACTAAGATTTTAAGTTGTGTTATTTGCGCTTTGTCCTGTTCTATATTTTGTAATAACATACAATAGTACTCTTGTTCTTGGATATTGGCTTTATGCCTTTCATTCAAATTATTAATTTGTAGTGCAATGAGAATACCAATAACCACAAGTATGATTTCGCCTATGGCGTATTTAAAGTATTTACCTGTTCTGTTCTCACTCATAAGGTTGTATCTAATTCGTCTAAAAAACTTTATCATAGTTTTAATTAATGTTAGGAATACGTCCGCAAGCGGCTATCGTCACCAAAGGTCTACTAGACCTTTGATTTTGCAAAGGCAAAATTCTGTTGCGATAACGTATTTTGCGAAAGAATTTTAGCATAGATTTTAGTTTGAGCTTGTTTCTAGATAATCAAGAATTTTGTTTAATTGATTTAAAGTTTTTTTCTGATCTAAAACCCAAGTGTTGTGTAATATCCATTTTATTGATATTAAGTTTTTATATTCATCATCATCGTAAAGTGCTTTAAAATTTATGTCTTTAGATGTCTTTTTTCGAACTACTTGGTCAACTACTGAAAGGGCAAATTTCTTTCTAATTAAAAACTCGCTCGTATTCGAATTCCAAAAGTCATCAAGAAATGCCTCGTTAATGTTCATTTTTTTATAGAGTGAATTCAGTTCTCTTAAAAGTTGTAATAAATGTGTGTCTGATAGTGGTGTAGTTTCGTTATTCTCTAATACAGACAGAATTAAGGGTATTTCTGTATCGATATTGTTGTGTGACGCTAAGTATATTAGCTTAGGAGACTCTTTATCGGTTTCAGGTAATTGGTCGTCCAAATAAAGAGACATGTCATTTAAAATTTTGCTGTTTTGTTTTAAGCTGGTGCTTAGATTTATTTTGGACGCTTTTACCTCGTCAACAATTGAGGTAATAAGATTTTTTTCATTCTTAAGCTTTACACGTTTTTCGTTCCAATTATTAACCTGTAGCGCTATTAAAATGCCAATTACCACAAGGATGATTTCGCCAATGGCGTATTTAAAGTACCTGCCTGCCGGCAAGGAAGGCTTGGATGTTTTGTTTTCCATAATCAGATTTTGACGAATTTTTCGGAAGAATTTAATCATTGTATTTTCCTAAATAGGATTTAAGTTTTATTATTAATTCTTCATTCGCTTCTAAAAAGTTGGTTAAATTCTTAATTCCATCAGAATTTTTACTATTTATAAATTTAACAAGCCCAATACCAGTATCACTATCACACAAGAAACTATAATCAATTACTGATTTTGCTTTGTAAGTATTTGGTATTATTTGATGATATCTTATCCGGAATTTAGCAAAATCATTTTCAATTCTACTATTATGATTTTCAAGAGACGTAGCTACATATTTATGTTTAGAAATATAATTGCGAAGACTCTGTTTTAAAATGTTATTGTCTAATTCAACAGATGCTTCTGGATTATTTGTTATTAGATTAGATTGATAAATTAATTGAATAAACGGTTGGTGAAATAATGAAGAATCTAGCTCCTTCCTAATCTCATCCTCACTTATTTCGTTATTGCAAAATTGAAAAAGTTCGTTATAGAATCTTTTTTGACCTTTTAGTGATTTCACTCTATCATTAAAAAATTGAGAGTCTGTTTTTGCATCTTCTAGTAATTGTTGCACTAAAATAATTTCATTCTTTTTTGCAATTCTTGCTTCATTCCAATTGTTAATCTGTAATGCTATCAAAATACCAATAACCACAAGGATGATCTCACCAATTGCGTATTTAAAGTATTTGCCTGTTTTGCCTTTTTCCATTAGGTTGTATCTATTTCGTCTAAAAAACTTAATCATAGTTTTATGTTCTATTTTTCAATTTGTATCCTTATCAAAGGTCTGCAAGACCTTTTATTTCGGATAGTCTGAAGAATTTAATCATTACTATTTTTACATTTAGTATCGAGTACTTCAATCATGGCTACTATTTCTTTTTCAAGTCGCATTAATAGTTGTCTGCTTCTTGAATTAATACCTAAGTAAAATATAGCATCATTCAACATATTTTTTCTGATTTCTTTACTGAAGTTAATATTAGATTTGAGTGATTCATAGTTGACTTTTGTAGTATCTATTGTATTAAAATCCTCGATTAATTTTATCCATCCAGAACTTAATAAATCTTCACTTTCAAAAAAGCGTTTGTCTGTAATTGCCAAACCACTACTTTCTATTACAGTACTTGTATTTGCTAATGTTTTATAATACGCTGCTAATTGATTTTTTATTGATAAATCCTTAATAATATTTAAGTTTCCACTTGATTTAATATCCTCAAAGGCATCAGTTGTAGCTTTGGTATCTCTAATAGAATATTTTATGGACTTTATAACAAGTGGTGCAATGCTATCTAAAGGCATTAAGTCATCTAATAGTCTTTGGATTAGAGTGTTATTTACGTCTATCCTTTCCTCTAATAACGCTACATAATCGTTATAGTTTACTAAATCTTGATTAACATCTTCTAGTAATCTGCAGTAGTATTGCTGTTCTAACTTTTGGTCTTTTTTATTCTGATTCCAATCGTTAATCTGCAATGCAATTAAAATCCCAATAACCACAAGGATAATTTCGCCAATGGCGTATTTAAAATAGCGGCCTGTTTTATTTTCACTCATAAGGTTGTAGCGTGTTTTTCTAAAAAATTTAATCATATTCTGTCATTCCTGCGTAGGCAGGAATCTATTTTAAAGTAAGTATTTTGGTGTGGATTCCTGCCTACGCAGGAATAACAAACGTTTTGTTTTTGCTCATAAGGTTATATCTTATTCTTCGAAAGAATTTAATTATTTTTACTTGTCATTTCTAGGATCCCGAAGCTTCGGGAGACGTGGTAATCCCCAGCTTTGTGACTCTAATTTGTAAGATTGACACGCTATGCTCGCGATGACAGTCCGTATATGTCTAAAGAATTTCATCATAACTAATCATCTGTCTCTTTCTTTTTGTCTTTTTTCACCTTTATGTAGCCAGTTACTAAGCGCACACCTAATCTTGCGAAAAGGATAATGGCTATGACCATGACAATGTCAAATCCGTTCATGTGTTATTTGGGTTTTTAGGGTTCAGTTTGTTTGTTAAGATTTTCTTTAAGGTCTTCTAAAAGGTTTAAAAACAGTTCTAATCTCTTTTTTACATTACTGGTGGATTCTAACTTTAAGGTCGTGATATTCCACAGTTCCATGGAATTGAACATGGCATTAAAATCTGTTTTTGGTCCGCCTTCCACTAAATATTTGCGATAGTACTTCATAGCATTGTTACTGTAATTGATGTGCTTAGCAAAAAAGGGTTCAATTAAGGTGTTGTATTGTGTTTCTACATAATCATCATTTCCTTCTATATTTAAAAGCTCTAGCTTTACATCTTGAAAGTTTTGTTTTAAATTTTGATCCTTAATCTTTGTCACTAAGCCTTTTTGAAGAAACTCATCAAAAATCACAAATGAAAAATCATTATACCAAGCTGTGGCTACAGCGCCAATATTTTCCTTGAGTTCTGGGATATCATCCTCGTTTTTTGAGTTTAGAATTTGTAGTGTCCGTCTTTGTTGTTCAATAAGTGTATCTTCTAAAGCTATAAAGCGCTGGGCTTTTGCAATATTTTGATTTACTTCTCCATGGAGTTTGGTGTAGTAACTATTTAATAGTTGGGCTTGTTTACGCTCATCGTTCCAGTTACTTACTTGAAGTGCTATTAAAATTCCTATAACTACAAGTATGATTTCGCCTATGGCGTATTTAAAGTAGCGGGATGTTTTTCCTGTTTCCATGAGCTTGTATCTAATTTTTCGAAAAAACTTTATCATAATTGTATAATATCTGTCCTGCTCTGTATTTGAATAAAAGGTTTACTAAAACTTTTATTCAAATAGTAAAGAATTTAATCATTTCAAGATTTGTTTAATACCACTTTTAATTCTTCAGTAATCTCATTAAGAGTTGCAATTGATAGTTTTAAAGAGGCAACATAATTGGCATACCTAGTATTGTAGTTGTTAATTACGTGATACCTGTATTCTTTACTGTTAAGAAAATAGTCTTGTAATCCTTCACTGCTATTATTTTGCATAATAGTTTTACTCATATATTCTGGATACCAATCATACTTTTCCCTGAACAGCCTCATTAATTCTTCGGCTTCTTGATTAATGCTCTTTTCTATATTGTCAATAAGTATGTGTTTCATTTGGTCGTAGGTTTCAATAATTTTATGAGACAAAGGATCATTAGTATTCAATGCTCTTAATTGATTTACACCTGTTGTGTTCAAGGTTGTCGCCACGGGATTATTTACTACTATTCTTGATAAGCCGACATCAAATAAATCTGGTGTGATGGAATCATTGATCACCCGTTTAAAAATATATTCCATACTATCGTGAAGTTTTACGGTTGCAGTCAACTCTTGTATGTCATTATTGATATCTGTTAAGGTATGCTCATATACAGATAGTAGTTGCTTTTTTTGGATTCTGTTTTCATTCCAGTTGTTAATCTGTAATGCTATAAGAATACCAATAACTACAAGGATTATTTCGCCGATGGCGTATTTAAAGTAACGTCCTGTTTTACCTGTTTCCATAAGGTTATATCTAATTTTTCGAAAAAACTTAATCATAATTGTATAAAATCTGTCCTGCTCTGTATTTTATCTCCCGAAGCTTCGGGAGGTTTACTAAACCATTTATTCAAATAGTAAAGAATTTAATCATAGCTAGCTAATGATTCATTGATTATATGGCTTAACTTTTTAGCTTCATCAACAATTTGAATCATCTTCCCTTTGTTATTATTTTGACAGTTTTTTATCACAGATATGCCCAATTCAAAATTCTTATATTCGATAGATTTTGGATTAAAATAAAATGGATAATCAGTCAGAAGAAAGTTGCGTGGATCTTGATTGTATTTCATAAAAAGGAAGTTAAAACCATCTTCAAATTTAACTGCTCCACGATTTATGTCATCAATATTAAATTCTTGATATCTTGTCTCGCGTTCACAAAATTTATAAAAATTTTGGATGGCTTTTATCAACTCATCTGAGCCTAAATTATATAGGCGACCAGTATTTAAAAGTTCTTTGTACGTATTGTCATAGATATTTATGAGCGTATTTCCCTGAATAGGTCTTAATTGAGCCAAATACTCTAAATGCTCTTCTTTTAATCCGCTTTGAGTTAGCTTTAAAATAGTATCGCAAGCATTGATGGCCTTTGTTAAACTCTGGTAGTTAAAATCGTTATCGGTATCATAGGTATAGACGATACTGTTTAACCGCGATTCTATATTTTCCAAGTCAATCAACATTTTTTTGAGAAATAATTGATTGGTGCGTTTGACTTGTGAATTTTGATTCCAATTGTTGATTTGAAGTGCAATCAATATTCCGATAACGACGAGGATGATTTCACCAATGGCGTATTTAAGGTAACGCGAGGTCTTTTTGTTTTCCATAGATTTTAAGCGTATTTGGCGGAAAAATTTAATCATTGATTCTCTGTTTTATTTCGGAGCGGATAAGGTCAACTAGCTCTGAGGCGTCTTCTTTGAGCTGTTTAAACTCACCAAGTTGCCTATGGTAATTGTCGCTCATCATATGTAAAATATTGAACATTACCTTACTATCCATAATCTGATTAAAGGATTGTTGCATTGAAAAATAGGCACTGGCTTTTTGCTCTGGGGTGAACTTCATGTTGTTATAATTAGAAAACAAATCGTCAAAAGGTGCACTATCCCTAATATCATAGAGACTCAATGTTTCATCGAATATTCTGGAGTGCGATGCCTCAACCGTTTCGTCCCAATTGGCTATACTTTTATAGTCGGTATTTAGGTTTATTAATTTTGTTTTAATAGAATCATTTTCTATGATGTCTAAGTTGCCACTGCTCAGCATTTCTGTAAAGGTCTGTTGGTTTGGGTTTATGTCGTGCCAAGTGCAAGCCATTTTAAGTTTTGCTCCCAAAATTTCTAAATTTAAACGCTCATCATTTGGCTCATACTTAAGACCAATGACCTCGTGTATGATTTCAACTTGTCTTTTTCTTCTATCATGAGTGGATATCCAGAGTTTCTCGTCATTTTCTAGATCGACCAGTAACCGTTTTAAATAACTGATTTCAACAGCTTTTTGTTTGCGGGCTTCATTCCAATTATTGATTTGAAGCGCGATTAAAATACCTATAACGACGAGAATGATTTCGCCGATGGCGTATTTAAAATAACGGCCGGTTTTATTTTTTTCCATAGATTTTAAGCGTATTTGGCGGAAGAATTTATTCATTGTTTGCTGTTAGTTTCACCCCCAGCCCCTAAAGGGGTGTTTGGCATTAGCTCAAAATTGATGACTTCAGCTACACGGCGCATGTTGTTGTTGATGTCATCATTTGTAAATCGTATTTCCTTAATACCACAGTCGTTGATAAATTGGGTGCGTTCCAGATCTTTTACTATTTGCTCTTGCTTTAAATGATAGTCTCCATCTATTTCTATGGAAAGTCTTATGTGATGGCAGTAAAAGTCTAGGATGTAAAGCCCACAAGGATGTTGTCTTCTAAACTTATATCCATAAGGTTTTGTTTTGAGATAATCCCACAATAACGACTCCTCAGCTGTCATTTTACCTCTCAGAATTCTAGCGTTTTTAAAGATTTTTGGAGGTGCGCCAAAATGCATTCCTATGTAGCTAGGACTTTTCATATTTTTATTTTCAAGAGATTATCAATCGCCCCTTTAGGGGTTGGGGGTAAAATCCCAATTACCACAAGAAGGATTTCGCCGATGGCGTATTTAAAATAACGGCCGGTTTTATTTTGACCCATAAGTTTAAATCTTGTATTTCTGAATAACTTTATCATGGTTTGTTATGGCTTGGATAAATTCCAAACCTTAGTAAATGGATACTTTTTCTCGTTAAAAAACCTCAACATTACCCAATCTGCCCATCCTCATTAATATCGGTGCCAGAGCGTTCTTCTAATACTTTAAGGGTTTTAAGAAGTAAGGCTTTTGTTTTTTCTAAGTCAGTTTCAAGAAGTGTAATGCGCTCTTCTAAAGATTCGGCTTTGCCTTTTTGTTCTTCGAGTTCGCTTTGCTGTATGAGGTCCCAGAATAGTCCCATGATGGTTGGTTTTTTAGAAGTAGGGGTACTGAGGTAGAGCTTGGGTATGTCTATAAGTATTTAAATATAGTAATATGTTACAAAATAGGTATCCGTAAACTATTAACAATCAATACTAAAGTGTTCATTACTCTTGTTTTTTTGAGTCTTCTGCTTTTTGGTCCTTGAGATATCGGAAAATAAGTTTTACAATGACTCGGAGAATAAGTGCGCCTGCAACGAGATAAATAATGGTTTGTGTGTCCATGGTTTATTGAGGTTTTGGTTTTTTAGTCTAAAGGATTTTTCTAATGTATAGGAAACATATATCCCAATAACAACGGGAGCATTATAAATCTTAAAATGATAAAGATAAAAATGGCTAAAACAAGTTTTAGAAAACGCAGAATGGGATGATTCTGCTTAAAAAAGCGCATGCCAGCCCAGAGGTAATAAGCTACAATAATATGCATTACTGTTTTTGCATTTATATGAATATCAAAAACTAGATTCGCCGGTGTTACAGTAAGTATGGCTATAAAGATGGAATTAGACACAAAATAAAAACTAGCCACTAAAAGTTCTGTATAGCTATAGCGAAGTGCCCTGAACAGCAGATAAAAACCAACTGGGAACATAAGCGCTTCTATGGCATTACTTAGCAGTCCGTAATCTAAGGCCAGGGCCAATTGCCAATAATGCATGCTCTCAATTAATTGTTCCGATAAAAACGAAAAGGAAGGGGGTTTCTCGCTTTTTAACAGCTCATCCGAAACGGATAAATAGTTTATTAACCCCTGTATGGCCAAAGCAATGACCAGATAGCGCGTTGGGTTGGTGTAGCGTTTTCTTCGTCCCTTAATATAATCCCCTACCACTACCTCCGGACGGACCATAAGTTGCCAAAATGTAAAAAAGAAACCACGGTGGAGGTTGAACGTGTTATCCAGAAAATCAGCGATAATGTCTTTAAATTTTAACCGCTTATTGGCATAAAGGCCTTGCCCACAAAAGTTACAAAAGTCTCCGTTGAAATTGTTGTTGCAGTTATGACAGGTGTTTTTAGTCATGGCCTAACAGTTTAATTTCATCATCTATTAGTGCGATGAGTTGTTGCCCTATAGAATCTATGCGTTTTAATCTAAAAACGATGCCTTGGCGCAATATCAAAGTTCTGTTTAGTTTTAATTGTAACGGATAGTCATTTTTTAGGGTTTCTGCATCTAAGACCTCCCATTTTTTTGGCGGATACTTTAAATCATCATACCAGGCCGAATCACTTTTAATCGTTTTATCAACAGGTTTAAAATGTTTTTCTAAGTACGGCCACAGCTTATTTGTAAAATTTGTAGAACCCTGGGAAATGCGGCCTAAATCAATAGCATCTTTTATTTCAATTTGATAAAAATCTGTAACACCTAATCTAATACTATCGTTAGAAATTATATCTAGCCCTATGGATTTAACAGACTCCAAGGCACTTGTTTTTGCATACAACTGATAATGTTCAATGCTTCTCTGAAAATGGTGCGTTAAAGAATCGTGATACTCTATTTTATTAAAGAAAAAATCTTGTAAATGACGAATACTGTTGATGTCTTTCTCGTAAAGTTCGGTGTCAAATCTTGCATCTTTGAGGGTTTCAGAAATATCACTCTTTAATTCTTTAAGGTGTTTAATCTCTAGGGCAGTTCTCTTGGTGTTTTCGTTCCAATTGTTAATTTGTAGCGCAATGAGAATACCGATGACCACGAGGATGATTTCTCCGATGGCGTATTTGAGGTACTTAGAGGTTTTGCCTGTTTTCATAAGATTGTATCGTATTTCTCTTAAAAACCTAATCATCGTTTATTTCTTTTTCTATAGCGTCTAATAATTCTTTCCCTAAGCTTAAATAGTTGTTCCATGATTTGCGTTGTTCACTTTGACTAGCTAATTTTAAGGTTATTAGCCTCATAAATTCAGGATCTTTACCTAACGCTCCTATGTCTAATTCTGGAAGTCGAGACTCTGACCCAAAAAGATTCATGATGTCCTTTGTTGTCATAAACTTTTCAAAAAATATGGGCAGTGCTTTATTACTTTGCTCTATGTTAAGTTTATCATTTAAAGGCTGCTTTGTTGTTCTGTAATAATTAAAAATGGCTTGTCTTAGTGAATCATTTGGAACGTATTTTAGGCTCCCTACCGAAACGGCCTCATCAAACGTACCGCTATTGACTTCGAAAACATTGTCAAATGAAATATTGCGTATACATAAATTGATAAATTTTTGCTTATCATGCCCTGACTCTGGAGCCACTAAATCGATAATGGCAATAAGGTTGGAATCTCTTTTAATGGTTTTATCGTAGATGTCCCTTAATTGAATGGTGTCGTTGATGACATCTTTTCTGAGGTCTTTTAGCATGCGTTGGGCTTCACTGTCCTGTTTGGATTTTTCATTCCAATTGTTGATTTGCAGTGCAATTAAAATCCCTATAACCACGAGGATAATTTCTCCGATGGCGTATTTAAGGTAACGCGAGGTTTTATTTTTTTCCATGAGGTTGTAGCGTATTTGTCTGAAGAATTTAATCATTAGATCTCAAATTAATTTCGTTTATAATAACCGTACCTGTTTCCTCAAGCTCATCATAGAGTTTTATTAAATAGTTAGCGCCTCTATTTCTAGAATTAGAGGCAAAGAAGCTCGGATGACTCAAATTAGCGTTAAGCCTTTCTACTTCTTCATGGTTTAGTTGGCTAAGGGTGATTTTTCTTCTAAGGATATTTAATTCTTGCATTACATTGTTTTTGTACAGATCGTAGACCATTTCTTTCATAAGGTCGTTCAATTCTCCTTCTTCATCATTTATGTCTGACACAAGGCTGTAGTATTTAAACAGTTCGGTTTCTATTTTACTGTCTTGAATTCTGGGGAGGAACCCCGAATTTTTTAAGGACTCAAACCCACTTAAATTTGATTTGAATTTTTCTTTAAAAAGTGGTGAATATTTTAAGTATTTAGAAAAATAAACGCGTGCATCTTCTAGATCTACAGGGGCTGTATCCATCATTTCTATAAAAAACCTAGAACCAATTATTGAGCTATCCCTAAAAGATTTTATTCTTTTTAAGTTGATTTTATCGGTCTTAATATTCTCAGCAATATTGTGCAAATAACCGTTGAGCACTTTGAGCTCTTGTTTGTTTGAATTCCAATTATTGATTTGAAGAGCAATAAGAATCCCTATAACCACAAGGATGATTTCACCAATGGCATAAAGCAGGTACTTTTTTGTTCTGTTTTGATGAATCATATTTTGGCGTATTTGGCGGAAGAATTTAATCATCGGTTAGTCATTTTGTTATTTTTCCTCTCTCTCAATTTTGATGGTGTGAATAGTTTTCTCAATAGCCTCCCTGGTCTTATTGGCAAATCCTACATATACACCTGTAAATCTCATAACGAATCCAAGTTGGTCTAAAAAGTCTTTATCTGATAATCCTTTCCCATCATAGCGTTGGGTTGTACTGGTATTATCTATGTATTTGCGACTTTCCCATTCAAGTAATTCACTCCGCTCGTCGTTGATTTGCCCAACATAATTGATTCTCTTATAATAATATTCATAGAGATTTACTATCTCACTTTTTAAAGTGTCGTTTTCTAAATTCTCAATCATACCAGTTCCGCTTGCCGTTTTGTATGCACCTGCTACAGGAAAAAACGTCCAATTTCTGCCTATATCTATTTGACGGTTCTTATTGTCTTCGCCTATGTCATTCTGTTTGGATTCATTACCAAGAGAAATCAACTGTTTTAAACCTTTCAGCCTATTTTCTTGGACTTCAATAATTTCTGTTATTGTCGACAAATCATTATTTAAGTCAGATTCCAAACTACTTAGAAAGGTATCAACATTGCGTTGTGTTTTTTTGTTTTCATTCCAATTGTTGATTTGTAGGGCTATCAAAATCCCAATAACCACGAGGATGATTTCGCCGATGGCATAAAGCAGGTATTTTTTTGTTCTGTTTTGATTAATCATATTTTGTCGTATATGGCGAAAGAATTTAATCATAATGCAATGTCAGTTTCGATTATAGCAATAGTGTCTTTTAGAAAGTCTGCCAAGTCTTTATGCATACCAGCTAAAAAGCCATTATTCATCATTGCAAGCCTTAATCCGTTTTGAAACACTGGGTCATTGTGTTGCCATTTGGCATCGTCTATCATTTTTTGATGTTGAGTCTCAGGAATGTCATCGATGCTTAATCGTTTTGGAAATCCGTATGTTGGCTCCTTTAAATCAAAAAAGCCTAAAGCCCTGATATTTGTGACATGGGGGTCGTAGAGATAGGTTTCGTGCTCTCGCCTCATGTGTTCTTCGCCAGTGGCTATATTGGAGTATTGCTTGTCTAGCTCTAGCAGTTTGTTTTTTATAGCTTCGTTTTTAATTAAGCTGAGATTGCCAGAACTTAAGAGTTCTTTAAAGGTATTGTTGTTAGGTACATAGACATGCCAAATAAAAACTTGCTCATACGTGTTGGTATAATTCTCTACATCTTCGATGGAATTGGGTGCTTCCGAATTTAAGAGTAATGATGCGGACTTGGCTTTGGCATAGCGGTAATCGGCAAAGTTTTTTGTGTTCTCAATCTCACTAGACAAATCTGCCTTAAGATTTTTAAGGTAGTTAATTTCACTTGCTCGTGCTTTTCGGCCTTCGTTCCAATTGTTGATTTGAAGCGCTATCAAAATCCCTATGACTACGAGGATGATTTCGCCTATGGCGTATTTTATGTAGCGTCCAGTTTTATTCTGTTCCATAAGGTTGTAGCGTATTTTTCTGAAAAATTTTATCATAAACCGGTTTTCTTATTTAAAAGCAGCAATACTTTTTCGGTCTGTGTATTTACCTGGGTTGTTAAGTCTATATATCTCCTAATGGTATGCCTTTGCAGAGCCAGTGAATTAATTTGAAAGGTCAGAAACTCTTTAGGGTTATAGTTGCTCGTTAAAAACTGTTTAAGGTTGGCATTGCTTAAGAACCCATTATCCTTTAAGAATTGATTGCCATGACGGCTAATTCCATCAAAATATGATTGTGAATTACTGCTAGATATTTTTAACTCGGATAACTGTAAACGATTTAGTTCCATCAGTTCATTGGTGAAATGGTTGGTGAATAGATCTATATTACCACTAGATACCAAGATGTTAAATGTATTTACGTTGTAAGTATTGATAATACGAAGACCAATTATACGATTTCGCAATAGTGATAGATCGGTTAATTCCTTAGGACTAAGATCTGTTGTGTCTAGGAACATTTGAATGGAGTCTAATGCGATGAGCGCATTTTCGTTATATTTTAAACGTGCGTTGAGTTGTGTGGTGTCTTTTTGTAAATCACTAATTAAGTTAGTGGCATAACTCTTTTTTAATAGTTGTTTTTTACGGTTTTCATTCCAGTTATTTATCTGTAATGCGATGAGAATACCAACCACAACGAGGATGATTTCGCCGATGGCGTATTTGAAGTAGCGCCCTGTTTTGCCTTTTTTCATAAGGTTATATCGTATTTTTCGGAAGAATTTAATCATTGATGTTTTTATTTAATAAATCCAGAATCTTCAATAAAAAACGTTCGACTTCTTCTTCATTAATGGTTACAAAGGTTTGGTTGATATAATGGCTGTACCAAGCATTATCTACTTCTGTATCTTCAATAAATAATTGATAATTAGCAGTATCAACCTCTATTGGTTTAATTTGGTAGCTTTTTTGATAATCTGATCTATCTTGTGTTTTATCACTATTTCTTACTGGTACGTACCTGGTTAAGATGGCATAATTAATAGAGACAAAGTTTCTTCTTAGAACAACATCCTCTACATAATCACTCAATTCACCAGTCCATTGATTTAATAAAAGCCTTAAGTCGGCATCTTTTATAAGCTCTAGTTTGCCCGAAGAAATGACATCATTAACAACACCCAGGCGTGCATCAAAAGTGGCGTAGTCTAGGGCAGTGCCCAATAAGCTATCTATTTTTAGTGGATTAGCAGGTTTGGTTTTATCGATGCCCAAAAGGACATAACACGCCTCTAAACATTCTACATTAAATGCATGGTCTCTTCTAAGTTCTTGTAAATTCTGAAGGACTTCAGCTTTTAAGTTTTTTAATACATCTTGTTCTTTTTTTATGTTTTGTTGGTGATTGTTCCAATTATTAATCTGCAATGCAATCAGAATTCCTATAACAACGAGGATGATTTCGCCAATGGCGTATTTAAGATATTTAGACGTTTTTCCTTTACTCATATGGTTGTAGCGTATTTTTCGTAAGTAACTAAGCATAACTAATTGATAGATTTGTGATATTCGTGATGCCCACTTTCGTTGATAATGATTAGGGTTGGTGATTTACTATCATTATTTGATATAAATTTGAATACCTGTTGCAAATTAGAGCCATAGTACAAGCTGTTACTATGAGGGTACAAAGGGATTTCTTTATTTCCGTTTGATATAAAGACTTGTTGATTTTTATACGTTACTTGTAGTTGTTTATCTTCCTTGGTACTCAACTCTGGCTTTTGTAAGGTATAATCTCCAATCAAATCATTTGCAAAAGTTTCCTGAGTAAATACTTGGTCTTTATACAAATTATCAGATTCGCCAAGTCTATTAGCTATTAACTGAGAAACCTGTAGTGCCTGAATTCGGAAGGTTTGGGCGTCTCGCACTAGATTTAAGTAATCATTAATATATACAGCTACTTGGTTTTTATAAAATTCATCTTTTAGATAAAATTCCAAATAGTCTGTATCTAATAGGCTGGGTGAAGAGGCATTCCATTTGTAATACCAATCCTTGTTTTTTGCTAGATAATCAATATTTTCATATACCGTGTTTTGTAGTCGTTTTTCGAATACTTCTATATTGGTTTTTAGAGGCACAAACATATTGTCCAGCATATTTGTAAGCGTGTCATTTGCAGAAGAATTATCCCCAATAAGTCCTTTATATTTAAGATAAGCATTATCTGAAATTTCATATGTAGCATACCAATAGGCAAAATATACACCATACAAATCCCCTTTATTATACATATAGTCTTCCTTGGTTAGTTTATTATTATTAACCATTTGATAGAGCGAGTCTTTACCTATATAACCATCAAATAATTCACTCGCCTTTAAAATGTTTTTTTGTAGATCAGTTTGAATCTCTTTTAGAACAGCATTTATATTTCGTTGTCGTTGCCGTTCACTATTCCAATTATTGATTTGTAAGGCAATTAAAATTCCAATGACCACCAAGATGATTTCGCCTATGGCGTATTTAAGGTATCGCGAGGTCTTATTATTTTCCATGGATTTTAAGCGTATTTGGCGAAAGAATTTAATCATTGTGTATCTGTTGAATTTTCAAGAATGCCATCAATAACTTGTAGAAAGTCGGTAATTCTAATGTCGTAACTTGCTAGGTTGTATAAAAAATCATCCACAATATTTTCAAATTCTAAATCGCTGAAAATGGTGTATTTGTTAATCTCAATTTCCGAATCGTTTTCCCAAGCAAGTATTCCATATCTATCAATATTTTTTAAGGGATAACGTGACATTAAATAGTCTACTAAATAATCCTGTTTCCTATCCATATTTTGTCTAGTGCGTTCAATTCTATTTTTATGTTGAGTCCAATCTAAAATCAAGGATTTTAATTTTTCATTTTCTAAATGTTGTAATTGACCGACTTGCATGATTTCCAAAACCGTATTTTCTGATATTTCAAAACCTCCTACTTCAAAAATTTGAAAGATTAAACTATCTGTATTTATCCGTTTTAAGGTTTCAATGTCTTTGTTCATTAAACTCATTATTGACCTTCCTGTTTTTAATGCTTCAGTATTCTTTTTTTTTGCGTTTTCTAAATAGGCCTTATTTAATTTGAATTCACTTTGGATGCCTTTTAAAAATTTTAATTCATTTTGATGTTGGAGTCTATTTTGATTCCAATTATTAATCTGAAGAGCAATTAAAATACCGATAACTACGAGGATGATTTCGCCGATTGCGTATTTAAAGTAACGACCCGTTTTATTTTGTTCCATAAGGTTGTAGCGAATTTGTCTGAAAAATTTAATCATTTATTGTCTCACTTTTTTATATACAGCACCATTATTAGACTCTATTAACGTATGTTCTTGATTTATTTTATAAGTAAAATAATAGCCTTTGTTTACTGTATAAAACTGTGTTTTAGAAAAAGGGAGTACTTCATATTTTGTAGTATCTAAAGGGCTTGCCATAAATAGACGGTTGTTATTCTCAATTATGGTTAATTGCTTTACTGGTTTCTTAGGACCCCACATAAAACCATTCTCTATATGAAGCTCTAGTTTATAGATCCCTGTATATATTTCAGGATTTTTTATTTCCCAAACCATATCTTCGGATTCTACATCTAATTCTAAAAGTTTAGCAATTTGTAAATAATTGCTTATGGCTTCTTCCCTGTATTCCATTGTCTCACGCACTAAATTATTAATAACTATGTCATGCATATAGGCCACCTTATTCCTGTATTTTTTGTTATTAACATAGTATTCTACCAAGGGTGTGTTCCCATTTTCAGAATAATTAGAGAACCAGTCATAATTTTCTGCCTCATACTTTACGTAGTCTTGAAATTCTTTCTTAAAAATAGTATTCCATTCATCGACATCTCTTTTTAAGATTTTATTGAGGTGACTTAAATCCTTGATAATGGTTTT
Organism: Winogradskyella maritima; assembly: GCF_042650215.1. Taxonomy (NCBI): domain Bacteria; kingdom Pseudomonadati; phylum Bacteroidota; class Flavobacteriia; order Flavobacteriales; family Flavobacteriaceae; genus Winogradskyella; species Winogradskyella maritima. Next base: position 1,563,979 of record NZ_JBHSAT010000004.1, read on the forward strand.
ATAGCGCAATGGCGTATCTTCCATATTGGCCATTAAGACATTGAATGCTTCCTCGAGCAAATCAACACTTTCCGTATTATTCAGCATATATTTAAATTCAGGAAACTCAGGACTCAAGTAGGTTTCTTCTGTGACTTGTTTAAACATTATGGCATTGAATACGCTATCCTTTTCATGAAAATAGGGGAGCTTTTCAGTCGAAATTCCAATATTCTTTTCAATTTCATTAAGGACATCCAGTAATAGAGTAGTTGTTTTTTGTTCTTTGAGACGCGCGTCATTCCAGTTGTTAATTTGTAACGCTAATAATATGCCAATGACAACCAAAAAGATTTCACCAAACGCGTATACTATGTAAGATCGAGTTTTGTTATTTTTCATAAGACGAAAGCGAATTTTTTTAAAGAGCGTTATCATTTTAAGAGTTGATGATTTTTATTTATGGATGCGTTATTAATTGATTAACTAAAAGATCATTGAATCCGAGATTTGAGAATGGGTACAAGCTTCTCGGTCTCTTCCATAAGTGTTTTTAAGTAATACCTAAATTCTCTCAGCTTTAAATGCAATTCAAAAAGTACCTCCCTAAATCCTACAGAACCAAATTGTTCTTTTAGAGTGTCATAATCAATAAGATTTACTTCAACAGCGTCTACAGGAACAAGTGCACCATCGATGTTGTGCACTCCGTGCTTTCTCAAAAAAGGTCTTACCAATTGGAGAATGACTGTACCGTAAAATTTATTGGACTCCAATACGCGCTGTTGTGATCTTTGATAGGTTTTAAGAAGTTCAATATTTTCTCTTCTTTGAATGCCATCGGGGATATTATCGGCAAAAGTGACAGGGTGGATTGTAGCCCAAAATCGCAAATAACTGAGATCTGCCGATTTTGATAGAAAAGAATCGTTTGGATTTTTAATTAACAATTTAACTACATCCTCTTGAATGGATAATAGCGAATCGTTTACCTTCAATTCTTGAAAATCTAATTTTAAATCTTCAATAATATCCGCCAGTAAGAGGCTCTCAGTTGCCATTCGCTTCCTATGCTCGTTCCAATTATTGATTTGAAGCGCAATTAAAATCCCAATAACCACAAGGATGATTTCACCAATAGCGTATTTGAAGTACCTGCCAGTTATGTTTTCACTCATAAGGTTGTATCGTATTTGCCGGAAGAATTTTATCATTTGGTATTTTTTTTCTTACCTCAATAGTTTTTCAATTCAGATGTTATTAAATCTTTGAAATTTTCATTGGCTTCAATTACTTGGTCGAGCCTATCGTTAAATTCATGCCACTTTGCATTAAGTTCAAATAAGAGTTGTTGAAATTTATTTGTTTTTGCTAATGCGATGAATCTTTCTTTATCGACTATATTTTTACCATTGATTGATGTGTATGTGAGATCTTTGCTGAAGCCTTTTTTTTCTAAAGAAAACCAACTCTTCGGGTTATAAACTTCACTTTCATAAAGCAATGGCTTTAACCTATTATTAATCATTGATTCGAGTTGGATGGAGTATAGAACTTCCATATCCTTGACGCGCCTTGTATATTTAGTCAATGCCTCGTCGATTTTTTTATTGTTAATTGCCGGTATATCCTTTTTAAAATCCGAATCTACAAGCTGTGTAAAATATAAGGATCTTCTAATAAGAACGGGTTCCGAAATAGAATCCGCTGGTAATTGTCCTTGTACTAAACGATAAAGCTCTATATGTAGCTGGTCAATTTGTCTAAAAGTTTGTTTGTAGTAATTAAACTGTGAAAAATCTGCAGTTAAATCTTTTTCTAATTTTGTCAGGGTAATTTTTTCTTCATTCCTGTTTTGTCGTTTTTCGTTCCAATTATTTATTCCTAAGGCAATTAAAATACCAATAACCACAAGGATGATTTCGCCGATAGCGTATTTAAAGTACCTGCCAGTTTTATTTTCACTCATAAGGTTGTATCGTATTTGACGGAAGATTTTAATCATCTTAAATTGTTTACATATATCTAATTGGAGTCTAATTCTTGTTCAATCATAGTGATCAGTTTTTCAATTTCGTTCTTATATTTTGGATAGACCCCTTTTTCTAAATGCATGGAGGAGGCCAGTTTTATTAAAAGGATATTTTCAAATACTCTAGAGTTTAAAACAGATTTGTTGCTTTCGTTAACATCTAATCGTTCTAACTCAACATAATCCGAATAGGTCGTATGGTCAAAAAGCGTTCTGAATTTCCCCTTTGCTTCAAAGAAATCATTGCTTTTATTCCAATAGGTGCTCAATGAATTTTCCTGTTCGCGAATTTTGTAAATCTTACTTTCCCAAGACGATAATTTATTTCTAATACTGTCATTAGTGATATCCTTTAAATTGCCGGATGTTATAAGCTCCGTTAAAACACCGTTTTCATAATTTACCGAGATATCATTAGAAATAGAATTGACCAAAATTTGAGATAAGTGTAATTCGCTTAACGTATCCTGCGCATCTTTATCCTGCATTAGTTTTAGATGGATTTGTTGGTTTAAAATAACCTTAGAAAGCGTTAGACGCTCTTCATCTAGCGATTTGAGATTGTTTATCATCTCATTTTGTATGAGCGCTAAATAGGTCGCCTGTTTTGTATTTGTTTTTTGAAACTCATTTCTATTGTTAATCTGCAGTGCAATTAAAATCCCAATAACCACAAGGATGATTTCGCCAATGGCGTAAAGTATGTATTTTGAAAAACGCCCATTCCCAACAAGGCGTTGCCGGGTGCGTCTAAAGAAATTAATCATCGGTCAGCTAGTTTAGCACTAAGCAGGGAAGGTCTATGTAGAGATGGTTGGTTATGCTATTGGTTTATAAATGTAAGTAAATGTTACATTTTACACTCTTTTATTATGAATTTAAATCCTTGTAAGTAAATTAATTAGATGTCGATTTAGGTTGGAGAAATATCATATTCTCAGCCAACTATGCGCCAAAACCGCAATCCCACAGATTCTCTTTATCTTTGCCATCCATAAATACAACTCATGCAATTAAACCTCAATAAACCCATCTGTTTTTTCGATTTAGAAACCACGGGTATCAATATCACAAATGATCGTATCGTAGAAATCGCCATTTTAAAAGTACATCCAGACGGTAAGGAAGACAACAAAACCTGGGTCGTAAATCCAGAGATGCCGATTCCGCCAGAAGTGACGGCAATTCATGGTATTTCGGATGCCGATGTGGCTGATAAACCAACATTTAAAGACATATCAAAAGATGTTTATAACATGATTAAAGATTCGGATTTGGGTGGGTTTAATTCCAACCGATTCGATATTCCCTTACTCGCCGAAGAACTGTTACGAGCCGATATTGATTTTGATATGAAGAGCCGTCGTTCGGTAGACGTGCAGACCATTTTTCATAAGATGGAACAGCGCACACTTACAGCCGCATATAAATTCTATTGCGATAAAAATTTAGAAGATGCCCACAGCGCTGAAGCCGATACCAATGCTACTTACGAAGTCTTGAAAGCACAAATAGAGAAATACGACGAATTAGAAAATGACACCAAGTTTTTGGCAGAATTTAGCTCAAGAAAAAAGTTTGCCGATTTCGCAGGTTTTCTGGTGTACAACAAAGAAGGTGAAGAATGTTTCTCCTTTGGGAAGCACAAAGGCAAACGTGTTTTGGATGTGTTGGAGCAGGAGCCGGGCTATTTTGGTTGGTTACTTAATGCCGATTTCCCGAGGTACACTAAGAAGGTATTGACGGCGATTAAGTTGAGCCAGTTTAATAATAAAATCTAAGAATCTAATTATCTAAGTAATCTAAAAGAATCTAAGCCATCTAGACCATGAAACTCATCTGCATCGGAAGAAACTACACAGAGCATATTGAAGAACTTCAGAACGAAAAACCTTCAGACCCTGTGGTGTTCATAAAGCCAGACTCTAGTGTACTTCTGAAAAAACAACCCTTTTTTATTCCAGATTTTTCAGATGATGTGCATCATGAAGTTGAGGTTCTGGTAAAAATAAATCGTATCGGGAAGCATATCGATAAAAAATTTGCCCACAAATATTATGATGAAATTGGCTTGGGAATAGATTTTACAGCGCGAGACCTTCAAACCAAATTAAAAGCCAAAGGATTGCCTTGGGAAAAAGCAAAGGCTTTTGATGGTGCCGCAGTCATTGGTAAGTGGTTGCCAAAGTCTAATTTCAAGGATATCAATAACATAGATTTTAGTTTAAAAGTGGACGGAAAAGTCGTCCAAAAAGGAAATACTGCCCTGATGCTGTGGAAAATCGATGAACTCATCGAATATGTGTCTAAATATTTTACTTTAAAAATTGGAGACATTATCTTTACAGGAACACCTGCAGGAGTCGGCAAGGTTGTTGCAGAACAAAAACTCAAAGGATATATCGGAGACACAGAACTGTTTTCGGTTAAGATTAAATAGCAAAAATGGCAGAACATTATAATTTAAGTCGTGTACGTGAATTGGCAGACGGCGATGAAGATTTCGTAGCGGCACTGGTTGCTGCTTTTATCGAAGAAGTCCCTGAAGATGCTGAGCGTTTACGTGTTGGTGTACCAAACAAGGATTATTACGATACCTATCAGGCCGCCCACAAAATGAAACCCACCATCGACATGTTTGAACTTGGCGTTTTAGACAAGCTGATAGACATTCAAGATTGGGGTAAGTTTGAACAAGACGATACAGACGTCTCAGACCAACTACAGACCGTTTTACGTGCTATTGAGAATGCCACGGCTGAATTAAAAGCTGACTTTGGCCTATAATGAATGCCGAAATTATTACCATTGGCGATGAAATTCTCATAGGTCAAATTGTCGATACCAACTCCGCATTTTTAGGAAGTGAACTCAGTAAAATTGGGCTCTCCGTTATTCAGATTAGTTCTGTTAGAGATGACAAGCAACACATTTTAGATGCGCTAGCAGAAGCCGAGGCACGGGCTGATGTTATTCTTATAACTGGTGGTTTAGGCCCTACAAAGGATGATATTACCAAACATACCTTGTGTCATTATTTTGAAGATGAATTGGTGGAAAACAAGGCGGTTTTGCATCATGTCGAAGAACTCTTTAGAAAATACATCTCTACACCAATTTCAAATCTAAATCGGAAACAGGCTTTGGTGCCTTCAACATGTGAAGTACTGATGAATAACTATGGTACAGCGCCAGGAATGTGGTTCAACAAAAGCGGAAAAGTTTTTGTCTCCATGCCCGGAGTCCCTTATGAAATGAAGGCTTTAATTAAGGATAAAGTCATTCCTAAGTTGCGAGAAAGCTTCAAATTCCCCTTTATTAAACATACCACATTGTTAACTTACGGTTTGGGCGAAAGCGCCATTGCAGAACGCATAGAATCTTTTGAAGATGGATTGCCTCCGTTTATAAAATTGGCATACTTACCAAGTTTGGGTAGAGTACGTCTTCGTCTTTCCGGAAAAGATATAGACCGAGAAAAAGTAGAAAAAGCATTAGAACAAGAAGTTCAGAAAGTATTGCCTCTCATTGATGATATCTTTGTTGGTTTTGAAGAAGACGCAACACTAGAGCAACGGATTGGTATGAAATTAACCGAGTCAGGGAAAACACTGTCTATTGCGGAAAGTTGCACAGGCGGTAGTTTGGCACAAGCCATTACGGCGAATGCCGGAGCTTCAAAATACTTTAAAGGGAGCTTGGTCAGTTATGCTACAACTATAAAACGGGATGTTCTGCATATCCCCGAGGACCTAATAAACAAAGATTCGGTGGTGAGTGAATCTGTGGCCAAGGCCATGGCAGAATCAATCCGAAAACAATTCAATACAGACTACGCCATTAGCACAACGGGTAACGCTGGTCCAACTAAAGGAGATGCTGATGCTGAGGTAGGTACGGTGTGGATTGCAATTGCCACAAAGGAATGTGTTTATGCTCAAGTTTTCAATTTCGGCAATCATCGTGAAAAGGTCATCAAAAAAGCGACCAACAAGGCCTTTGAAATGCTTCAAAAAGAAATAGAAAAAAACTAAAAGTTCTATTTGTCAATCAATAAAGATTTCCTAAATTTGCACCCTGTTAAAAAATATCTGTGTTCGGGTATTGGTATTGTTTAAAAGTCAAGACTTTACGGCAATCAAAAAAACAGATTATAATTATAGACCTAAAGTTAGATAAAGATGTCAAGAGTTTGTGAACTTACTGGGAAAAAAGCGATGGTCGGAAACAACGTTTCCCACGCTATGAACAAGACTAAACGTACCTTTGGTGCCAATTTGATCAAAAAGCGTTTCTACATTCCAGAAGAAGATAAGTGGGTAACATTAAAAGTAGCAACTTCTACACTTAAGACTATCAATAGAATTGGTATCTCTGCAGTGTTAAAAGAAGCTAGAGCAAAAGGATTTTACAAATAAGCGGTAACGCTAAAGTCAATTTACAATGGCAAAAAAAGGAAATAGAGTACAGGTTATCTTAGAGTGCACGGAGCACAAAGCCACTGGTCAGCCAGGAACTTCAAGATACATTACAACAAAGAATAAAAAGAATACGCCAGACCGTATGGAGATTAAAAAATTTAATCCTATCCTTAAGCGTATGACAGTTCATAAAGAGATAAAATAAGAAGACCATGGCAAAGAAATCAGTAGCATCGTTACAGACAGGATCTAAGCGTTTAACAAAAGCGATTAAAATGGTAAAGTCTCCAAAAACAGGAGCTTACATGTTCGTAGAGTCAGTTATGGCACCAGAATTTGTTAATGAATTTTTGGCGAAAAAATAAACGCCATCAGATATAGATTTATAAAACTGCTTTCACTTAGGAAGCAGTTTTTTTTTGTGAAGATTCAATTATCTTTACCAATGGTCTGACAACTTAGCAGATACAATAAATAGGCAAGGTTGTTGACAACGATTTAATGTGAATTGGGGGTGCTCATTGGCCCTTGAGAATTCACGCTAAACAGCTAAACAGCTAAACAACAAACGACTAAACATTAGTATGAGTTTTTTCAAAAAGATATTTAATTCCGAAAAAAAGGAAACCCTCGATAAAGGTTTAGAGAAGTCTAAATCCTCATTCTTCAATAAATTAAACAAAGCAGTTGCAGGAAAATCAAAAGTTGACGACGATGTTCTAGATAATCTTGAAGAAGTCTTAGTCACCAGTGACGTCGGTGTCAATACCACACTTAAAGTTATAGAGCGCATTGAAGAACGTGTGGCTAAAGACAAGTACTTAGGCACTTCAGAACTCAACCAAATCCTGCGTGAAGAAATTGCCGCCTTATTGTCAGAAACTAATTCTGGAGAAGCCACAGAATTTACGGTTCCAACGGATAAGAAACCCTATGTTCTTATGGTCGTAGGCGTTAATGGTGTTGGCAAAACTACAACCATTGGTAAGTTAGCTTATCAGTTTAAACAACAAGGCTTAAACGTTGTTTTAGGCGCAGCGGATACCTTTAGGGCAGCGGCAATCGATCAACTTCAGGTTTGGGCGGACCGTGTGGATGTGCCGATAGTAAAGCAATCTATGGGTAGTGATCCAGCATCTGTTGCTTTTGATACTTTAAAAAGTGCAGTGAACCAAAAGGCTGATGTAGTCATTATTGATACTGCAGGGCGATTACATAATAAAGTCAATTTGATGAATGAATTGACCAAAGTAAAACGGGTGATGAAAAAGGTGGTTGATGATGCACCACATGATGTCTTGTTAGTCCTAGATGGCTCCACAGGACAAAACGCCTTTGAGCAAGCCAAACAATTTACTGCTGCAACGGAAGTAACGTCATTAGCCGTTACCAAATTAGACGGAACAGCCAAGGGCGGTGTCGTTATTGGCATTTCAGACCAATTTCAAATTCCGGTAAAATATATCGGCGTTGGCGAAGGTATTGAAGATTTGCAGGTCTTTAATAAATACGAATTTGTGGATTCCTTTTTTAAGTAACATATTCCTGCACCAATTCTGTTCGAAGATGAAGTGAAGGATTAAGTCAGGAATCTTTCAATTAATATATTAAACCTGACAGGTTTTCAAAACCTGTCGGGTCTTTTTTATAACTACTACTTTTCCGTATTTTTATTAAAAATACAAATCATGCACAAATACCTTTTTCTCAGCGCTTTTTTCATAATAGCATCCTGCAAAAACACATCAACTACAACATCTGAAGATGTAAAAGATAAAACCGAAACCGCAGTTGATAATACAGATACTGACCTATCTGATATTTCTACTAAGGACTTTCGGGAATTCAAAGTATTGGATTCTAAAAACTTAACTAAAAGCGAAATTTGGGAAAATGTCTCTCCTAAAATGGATGATTTTACGGAAGCTGATTATAATCGCTTAAAAGCAATGGTGATTGAAAAGGATATTCCGACCCTTCAAAAATTGCGTTCCGAAAATAAATTTACGTATGAGGAATTGGTCAAGTTCTACCTCTATCGTATCCGTAAATACGATCGTGAAAATGATAAATCCTTAAATTCTGTGATTGCGGTTAATCCCAACGTCATTGCGGAAGCTCAACAAAAAGACCGTGAATTTTTAAACAGAAAACGAAAGCATAAAATCTTTGGAATGCCTATTTTATTGAAGGACAATATCAATGCTTCAGGGATGGCAACAACTGCGGGCGCTTTGGCTTTAAAAAATAACACAACTGAGGATGCTTTTATTGTTGAGCAATTAAAAGAGCAAGGTGCATTGATCCTTGGAAAAGCTAACCTTAGCGAATGGGCTTATTTTTTCTGTGGGGATTGTCCTAGTGGCTATTCGGCCATTGGAGGTCAGACCTTAAATCCTTATGGAAGACGTGTGTTTGATACAGGTGGCTCAAGCTCAGGCAGTGGTGCTTCGGTTGCTGCCAATTTTGCAGTGGCCGCCATTGGTTCGGAAACGTCGGGTTCTATTTTATCGCCATCGAGCCAGAATTCCGTAGTGGGACTAAAACCAACCATAGGTTTAGTGAGTCGTTCTGGGATTGTTCCTATTTCTTCAACCTTAGATACTGCTGGGCCAATGACTAAATTTGTCGTGGACAATGCTATAGTATTGGACGCCATGTTTGGCGAAGATGAATCTGACAGCAAAACCATTTACAGCATTTGGGATCGTAATTTTTATGACAAGGATTTAATGAACGCCAGTCTAGAAGGGAAACGCTTTGGTGCTCCAAAACGTTTAATGGAGAATAAATTATACGTCGATGCGTTGGATGTTCTAAAATCTAAAGGTGCTGAAATTGTTGAAATTGATGAAGAATCCTTAGGTCTGCCAAACTTTATAAGATTGCTGAACGTAGATATGAAGCGCGATCTTCCAGCATATTTGGAGAATTATGCCAATAAGGATTTAGGTTTTAAAGATGTGGATGATATCATGGCATTCAATCTTCAGGATTCATTAAATGCTATGCCTTATGGTCAGCGTTTATTCGAAGGGATTTCTGCCGATATGGGCGATGATGATTTCCTCGAAAAAATTAGAGACACCCTTTACAGAAATGGAAAACTGTATTTTGACAAACCGCTTCAATCTTTAAAATTGGATGGCTTTTTGTCTATCAATAATTTTCATGCTGGTTTTGCAGCAGTTGCCGAATATCCGGCAATTACGGTACCGATGGGCTATGATGAGGATGGTGAACCCAAAGGCTTGACTTTTATCTCAATTAGATTGCGAGAAAAACAATTGTTGGAATGGGCTTATGTCTACGAGCAAGCTTCAAAGGCACGTAAAGCTCCAACGCTATTTTAGTTGATTAAGGCCTTGATTTTGATCCAGAATTCATCGTCAAAATTTGAAAGTGCAAAATTAGAGTCATCCGCTGCATTGCCCATACGTATCACAACTAATTTTTTACTTGGAATAACATAAATTTTCTGGTCATCCCTACCTAAGGCCGCATACATATCATCCGGCGCTGAAGGGATAAGTGATCCTGTAAATTCAAATTGACTTTGTGGTAGCCGATATGATGACTTTCCGTTGAGCCACCAGAGATAACCATAAGATTTATTAAGGTTTTGTGATGTATTTGTAGCGTCAGACAAAAAATCTGCTGGAATAATCTGCTCCCCATCCCAATTGCCTTGATTCGCCATTAACAAACCAAACCGCGCCATACTTCGGGCATTGCTCCAATACACGTTAAAATCACTATTTTCAATCCAAGCGCCAGTCATCCCGATTTTAGTTTTCAAACTAGAATTAAAATAATTATTCCAGGTCGAATTGCTAGTACTTGCCACAACATCTTGCAGCTTTTTATAGACATTGTGATAGGCCCACCGTGACCCTGCGTCAGCGACATATGTTAAATCTTCATTTGAAACACCTTGTCCCATGCTGTCATCGAGACCAGAGGTCATAGACAAAAGATGCTTTACGGTAATTAAATTTTCCTTTTCTGTCGGTGCATCAGTCCATCCATCGCCAATATAATCCGAAATTTTCGCGTCAATATCCAATAAGCCTTCATTTGCAGCAATACCTGTAAGTGCTGTGGTCAACGTTTTTCCTGCACTGGCCCAATACCATGAGGATTCCAATGTGTGGTTGTTAAAATAATTCTCCACCACTATTTTTCCGTTATAAAGTATAATAAAACTTTTACTGTTTTTCTGTTCCAAAAAATCCAACAAAGGCTGTAAAGCATTAGTATCCCAATTTAGGTTAGAAACACTTTCAGACTCCCATTCATCAGAATCTATGGGAGGGAAATAGACGCTATCGATTGTTGTTGAGTCATCTTCTATAAGTGGATCTGTACTGCTACAATTAATGATGCAGCATAAAACAAATATGTAAGCGAGGTATCTCATGATAGATGTTGGTGGTTTGTTTTTAGACCACTAAAAATACTAAAGGTTTAATTTAGGTTGTATCTTTGCCGCCTGATTAAAAAGCATATGCGTACTAAGACTCTTAAGAAAAATAGGATTAATGTCATTACACTCGGCTGTAGTAAGAATGTTTACGACAGTGAAGTGCTTATGGGACAATTGAAGGCGAGCGGTAAGGATGTTGTCCATGAGCAGGAAGGTAATGTTGTTGTCATTAACACTTGTGGTTTTATCAATAATGCCAAGGAAGAAAGCGTCAATACTATTTTGGAGTATATGCAAAAGAAGGAAGATGGGGAGGTCGACAAGGTCTTTGTAACGGGATGTCTTTCTGAACGTTATAAGCCCGATTTAGAAAAAGAGATTCCTAATGTAGACCAATATTTTGGGACAACAGAATTACCTGGTCTTTTGAAAGCTCTAGGCGCCGATTACAAGCATGAATTAATTGGCGAACGCCTAACTACCACACCAAAGAACTATGCTTATCTAAAGATTGCGGAAGGTTGCGACCGACCGTGTAGCTTCTGCGCTATTCCCTTAATGAGAGGTAAGCATAAATCCACAGCGATTGAAGATTTAGTGACTGAAGCTGAAAAGTTGGCGGCCAATGGCGTAAAGGAATTGATTTTAATTGCGCAAGATTTAACCTATTACGGTTTAGACCTATACAAAAAACGAAACCTTGCTGAACTGCTAGAAAACCTAGTGAAAGTTGAAGGCATCGAGTGGATTCGTTTACATTATGCGTTCCCAACGGGTTTCCCGATGGATGTATTAGATGTGATGAATCGCGAATCTAAAATCTGTAATTATTTAGACATTCCACTACAGCATATTTCGGATTCTATTTTGAAAAGTATGCGTCGTGGCACAACGAAAGAGAAGACCACAAAATTACTTCAAGAATTTAGAGCGAAAGTACCTGAAATGACGATTAGAACAACACTGATTGTTGGGTATCCTGGAGAAACGGAAGAGGATTTTCAGACCTTAAAGCAATGGGTAAAAGAGATGCGTTTTGAGCGATTGGGTTGTTTTACCTATTCACACGAAGAAAACACACATGCCTTTAATTTGGAAGACGATGTGCCTGAAGACGTAAAGATGCAACGCGCCAATGAGATTATGGAAATTCAATCACAAATTTCTTGGGAATTGAATCAAGCTAAGATTGGTCAGGAGTTTAAAGTCATCATCGATAGGAAAGAAGGTAATTATTTTGTGGGACGTACTGAATTTGATTCGCCCGATGTGGATAATGAGGTGTTAATTGATGCTTCAAAATTCTACGTGAAGAATGGTGAATTCACAACTGTGAAAATCACCGAAGCTGAGGATTTTGATTTGTATGGAGATATTATGTCTCCCTGAGCGCAGTCGAAGGGTTAATTTCTTTAATGTTTCAATATCCATCAATACCATTGACATAACGTTCAATGATTTGGAGGTCTTCAGCATATTCTGAACCGCTAAAACCAGAAATATTGTTATACGTGATAGAGTCATTATACATTTGAAGATAATCTTTTGCCAATGGCATATACGACCAATGCCAGCGTTCTAAATTGTAACCTGTTCTTCCATTAGACTTTTCGGTATAGACTTGATAGAATCCATAGTCATTAGCATGTTCTGTCAGCCAATCATAGATGCGTTTACCTTCGCCCGTTTCAAAATACGCATTTTTCAAATTGTTTAAGTCAATGTCTGTGCCCCAATGATGTCGTGATGTCCCTGGCATAGAACTGTATTCCATGATTTTTGCGATTCGGTCTTTCGGCTCTAAGTCCGAATACCGTTGCCACTTGCGCTCCCAAATGCCTTTTTGATAGTTGAAATTCCGCGCGCCAGACAGAATGTGGAGATGAATATTATCTTTCAAAGCATCATTATACATTCTCAAAAAAGCATCGTAGGTCGCATTTCTCAAATAAGTAGTCTTATTCGTGTATTTTGAATCGACTTTAATGAAATTTGAATCTTTTTCAAATTCAATTTTACCTAAAAGCGCTTGTTTAGAAATTTCGGGCTTTATGACGTCAGTAGACACGTCTTTAGTTTCAGCCTTTGAGTAGTTCTGTCCAACCTTAACGAGAGGTGAGGATTTGTCTTGACATGAAAAACATAAAAGAAAAACAAAAAAGCAGAGGCCAATTTTCATTGTACTAAAATACAAGTTCAGAAAGCATAATTCTAACGATATTCTGGGTTTTCAAAATTCCAGCGTGTGCCATCGTCCCATGCATTTCTAGAATTTCCATAAGCCGAATAGCCATTATCTTGCTTCAATTTATAAGCCAAATGCATTAAATTATAAGTCATAAAGGTGGTATTTCTGTTGGTAAAATCGTTGTTTTTTGCATCGGCTTCTTTGTCTAAATAACTCGGTCCGGGACCAACTTCACCAATCCATCCACAATCGGCCTGTGGTGGTATGGAGTACCCAATATGCTGTAAAGCATAAAGAATCCCCATGGCACAATGTTTTACACCATCTTCGTTTCCAGTAATGACGCAACCACCTACTTTACCGTAAAAGAGATACTGTCCTTTTTCGTTTTGTTTCCCACTCATGGCGTACAAACGCTCTATGAGTTTTTGAGCTTCGGACGATTTTTCGCCAAGCCAAATAGGTGTTCCGATGATACAAATATCCGCATCAAAAATACGTTCAAACAAGGCCGGCCAGTCATCCGTATCCCAACCATGTTCCGTCATATCTGGGTACACACCCGATGCTACATCGTGGTCAACAAGTCTTATTTCATCAATCTGAACGCCTTCGGTTTTCATGATATGTTTTGAAACATCCATCAAACCTTGGGTATGACTTTTATCTGGCGACTTTTTTAGAGTACAATTGATGTAAACGGCTTTGAGTTTTGAAAAATCGGGAGTATTCATCGGTTTTGGATTTTATTAAAGATACCGATAAAATTAGAACCTCCATTTTTAAGTAGCTACTGCGAAAACTCAAGAAATGTGCTCATTCCACTAGGCGTTCATCAAATTCTGAAAGCGCTGTAATAAGGTTGGGTGCGAGTAATGCGCAAATACGTAAGCCTTGTGTGGCGTTAGATTACTCAAGCTGTTTTGGGAGAGTTTTTTCAATCCCGAAATTAAAGGTTCAGCTCTATAGGTCTCTTTGGCGTAATTGTCTGCCTGATATTCAAACTTGCGGGAAAGGTAATTCATCACCAAGCCTGTCACTTCTGAAATTGGTGCATAGAGCAGTCCGAAAGCCACCAAACCAACATGAAAGCTATGCGTCTCAACACCTATGGCTTGGGATAACATGGGATTTGAAATGAAAAGTGATAAAATAAAAAGCGTTAGTCCCGTCAATAGCAGTGAAGCCACTAAATTGAAAATAATGTGTTTTCGTTTGTAGTGTCCAACTTCATGAGCGAGTACGGCAACAATTTCTTCTTCGTCCAAATCATTAATCAGCGTATCATAGAGCGTTACCCGTTTTTCCCTACCAAACCCCGAAAAATAAGCATTGGCTTTGGTGCTTCTTTTGCTTCCGTCAATGACGAAAATTTTATTCAAACTAAATCCAACAGATTGCGCGTAGTTTGAAATCTTGGTCTTTAAATCAGAATCTTCTAAGGGCGTTTGTTTATTGAATAACGGTACGATTAATCGCGAATAAAATAGATTCATAAAGAGTGTGAACACGCCAACCAAAGTCCAGGTGTACCACCAAAAATTATCTTGGGTCTGCTGGTAAAACCAAATAATGGCTGACAGTATTAGCCCACCGATAACAGCCGTCATCAAAAGACCTTTCAATTTATCGATAAAAAATAGACGTTTTGTGGTTTTATTAAATCCAAATTCTTCTTCAATCACAAAGGTTTTGTAATAGGCAAATGGCGTGGAGATGATATCACTACCAAGCATAATAATCCCAAAGAAAATGAGCGCCACACCGATAGGGCTGTCAGTAAAACTTCGCGCTAAATTATCTACATATTCAAAGCCGTCCAAAAACAGAAAAGCAAGCGTTAGTCCCAATGAAAACAAGGAGCTCCATATCCCGAAACTATAATTCACTTTTTTGTACTGCTGTGATTTCTCATATTTCTCCGCATCATACACATCCCTTAGTGGCTCTGGTATGGGGTCATCAAAATGCTTGGCGTTTAAGGCATCTAACCATTTATCGATGATGAAATTCAGGATGATAATTCCAATAATGATATAAAAAAGAGTGTCTGCTGTCATTTAAAATTGCGTTGTCTTTTGGCTTCAAAAATCAGGATACCTGCCGAAACCGAAACATTCATGGAATCAATCACACCTTGCATGGGAATTATTACGTTTTTAGTGGATGCATCTCGCCAAATTTGCGTTAATCCTGTCGCTTCTGTCCCGACAACAATTGCAGTTGGTAAAGTGTAATCTTCTTCATGATACGGACTAGAATCCTGAAGCGTGGCACAGAATATATTAAAGTTCAGATTCTGCAAGTAAGTAATAGCGTCCTCGGACGTGGCCATGGCAATTTCAGTGGTAAATACACAACCTACGCTAGAGCGAATGATATTTGGATTGTATAAATCGGATTTAGGATTGGCAATAATCACGGCATCGACATTCGCCGAATCCGCTGTTCGTAATAATGCGCCGATATTTCCGGGTTTTTCAGGCGCTTCGGCAACCAAAATCAAAGGATTTTTATTGTGAAGTTTTAAATCGTCAAGAGTATGGTCCTTAGATTTTACAATAGCAATCACACCTTCTGTACTATCACGATGTGCCAATTTTTGAAACACCGTTTGTGAAATTTCAATGATGTCAATGTGATACCGTTCTAGAGCTTTGGCTTCAGATTCTGAAAAATATTCAGGATAAAATAAAAGGGTTTCAATGGTATATCCACCTTTGATGGCTAGGGATAATTCGCGCTTACCTTCAATAACAAAAGTTCCGGAAGCCTTGCGTTCACGGGACTTGGTCTTCAGTTGCAATAGACTTTTAATTAACGGATTGTTGGTACTGCTAATCTGTTTTGCCATAGATGGACAAAATTAGGGTTAAAAATGTAATTTTGAAGTAGAAAACACGTCAAACCACCATACTAATCATAAAACCTAATCATGAAAATTAAATTTTTAAGCTTCTTTGTTCTTACTTTATTGATGTCTTGTAAGAATGATGCAAAGACAACAGAAGACACTGTAACTACCGAATTTGAGACAGAATTGGTGACGACAAGTATTTACCCAGAAGACGTTACTAAGGTCTTTGATGCCCACGGCGGTATTGACACATGGAATAAAATGCAAACCTTAAGCTTTACGATACAAAAGCCAAATGGCGCAGAAGTGACGACCACAAATTTGAAAACAAGGGATGAAGTTATAGAAACGCCAACTTACACAGCCGGTTTTGATGGCTCTAAGTATTGGGTTGTTGAGAAAGATGGCAATGAGTACAAAGGAAATGCCAAGTTTTACAAAGGTCTTATGATGTATTTCTATGCCATGCCTTTTATTTTGGGTGATGACGGTATAGAATACCAAACAATTGAACCATTGGAGTTCGAAGGAAAATCATATCCTGGATTCATGGTGTCTTATGAAGCAGGCATTGGTGTTGCCTCTAATGACCAATACAAGTTATTTTATGATGCCGAAACTGGACAAATGCAATGGTTGGCCTATACGGTGACTTTTGGTAAGGATGAGAAAAGTGATAAATTTAGTTACATCCGTTATAACAATTGGGAAAACGTCAATGGCGTAGTATTACCTAAAAGTATTGACTGGTACACTGTTGAAGATGGGCAACCTACAGAAAAGCGTAACACGGTTATTTTTGAAGATATTAAACTTTCTCAAGAAGCACCTGCCGAAACTATGTTTTCGGCGCCTGAGGGAGCTAAGATGATTGAGTAATTCAACAAAGCCTATAACTATAAAAAACCGATAATCTCAATCTGAAATTATCGGTTTTTTAGTTTTCAATCGTCAATCGTCAATCGTCAATCGTCTAATCTTCCCCATTTATTTTTTTGTTATAGCGTTTCCACAATTCCGTTTGGTGGGTTTCCAAACTGAGGTTGCGTCCATCAATAAATGCATGGGTTACTTGATTGGTGCGCATATCTAAGGCATCACCTTCACTGATAAAAAGTGTAGCGCTTTTACCAACCTCTAGAGTGCCGTACATATCATCAATACCCATGATTTTTGCTGGGTTTTGCGTAATCAATTGTAAAGCTTGAGCTTTAGTTAGGCCATGGGCTACGGTTGTTCCAGCATAGAACGGTAGGTTTCTAGAATTCATACGCTCCATTTGACCGCTTGGCTCTAAAGCCACAACCACGCCAGCATCGACTAAGGTTTTGGCCAATTTGAAAGGAAGGTCATAATCATCATCTTCCAACTCTGGTCGCGTATGTACTCGTCTTAAGAAAACAGAGACATTATTTTGTTTTAAGAAGCTAGCGACATTTCCTGCCTGGTAGCCACCGACGATAGTAATCCCTGAAATACCTTGCTCTTTGGCAAAATTTACGGCATCCGTAATACCTTTCTCATCATCTACATGGATGTAAATGTTTTTTGCGCCATTAAACAGTCCTGCCATGGCTTCGAAAGGTAGGTGACGTTCACTTTTAGAACCTTTACCATAGGCTTTTGCGCCATTGAAAAAATCTTCCAATTCCATGACTTGCTTGCCGTAGTCCTTATTTGGTTTAAGAGCTGGGTCTTCGCCTAACCACCAACGGCCACGGCTAAAACTACTTGGCCAATTGATGTGGATACCTTCGTCATTTTTAACGGTAGCATCTTCCCAATTCCAAGCATCATACTGCACCACAGATGAGGTGCCCGAAATTCGACCGCCTCGTGGCACAACTTGTCCTAAAAGAACACCATTTGGGCGCATGGATTCCGCAATTTTTGATTCTGCATTATAAGCGATAATGGAACGGATATGCGGATTGTAAGCACCCATTTCAGAAAGGTCGTTTGATGCTTTTACAGCATCAACTTCAACCAATCCTAAGGTTCCGTTAGCGACAATAAATCCAGGATACACATGTTTACCGGACGCATCGATGACTTCCATATTGCTCATATCCATTTTTACAACGGTAGCATCAGCAACATTGGTGATTTTTCCGTTTGAAAATGTAATGACGCTATTTTCTATAACTTCACCATTTCCCAAATGCGCTGTGGCATTAACTATAGCAATGTCTTTGGTTTGCTTATCTCCTGGTGTTTGTTGCGCGAAGGAAAGACTCGCTATAACTAGCACAACCAGCGTTTGAATTTTATATAGTGTTTTCATATTTCTATCTTTTAAAAGATTAGTCCATTGAATCACAATGCAATAATTCTTTTTCTTTCTTTTTTACGGGTTGGGTTTTTAAACCTTTGTTTTTTTCTTGAAGCATTTTATTGATAAGCTCACTCTTTTCTTTCTGAATGGCGGCTCTCATTTGTTGGTCACGTTCTAAATCAAAGTAAGTGATCCCTTCAATAATAGTCTTTTCAGCTTTAGCATAAATTGACATCGGATGGTCGCTCCAAAGGACAACATCTGCATCTTTCCCCACTTTTAGACTTCCTACGCGGTCATCTAAATGCAAGAGCTTTGCAGGGTTAAGTGTTACGGTTTTCCAAGCATCTTCTTCACTCAGGCCACCGTACTTTATGGTTTTTGCAGCTTCCTGATTTAAGCGTCGAGACATTTCAGCATCATCACTATTAATTGCTACTGTAACTCCCGCATTATGCATAATGGATGCGTTATACGGAATGGCGTCATTGACCTCGTATTTATAGGCCCACCAATCACTAAAGGTAGAACCTCCAACACCGTGTTCTGCCATTTTATCAGCGACTTTATAACCTTCAAGAATATGTGTGAATGTGTTGATTCTAAACCCGAATTGCTCCGCTACCTTCATCAACATGTTGATTTCACTCTGCACATAGGAGTGGCAAGAGATATAGCGTTCGCCATTTAATATCTCTGCCAAGACTTCCATTTCAATGTCTTTTCGATAAGGTTGACCACTTTTCTTAGCCTTGTCATAGGCTTTAGCTCTACTAAAATAATCGACATACACTTGCTCAACACCCATGCGCGATTGTGGGAATCTTGCATTGAATTGGCTTCTAGATTGCTTTACGTTTTCACCCAAAGCAAACTTGATGAACTTTGGCGTATTATCATATACCAGATTTTCTGCTGGCTCACCCCATTTCAATTTAATAATGGCGGAGCGTCCTCCAATCGGATTGGCAGAACCGTGCAAAATCTGAATCGAAGTGACGCCACCAGCTAAGTTGCGGTAGATGTCAATATCCTCATCATCAATAACATCTTCAATGGTTACTTCAGCTGAGGAATTTTGGCCACCTTCATTTATGGATGCCGCCGCAATGTGGGAATGCTCATCAATGACACCAGCCGTGATGTGTTTTCCTGTGGCGTCAATCACTTTTGCGCCACTACCCGAAAGGTTTTTTTCAATCTTGGAAATCTTTCCGTCTTTAATTAAGACATCGGTGTTCTCTAAAACGCCTTCAGACTCATTGGTCCATACCGTGGCGTTTTTAAACAATAAGGTTTCTGCTTTCGGTTTCTGCGTAAAGCCATAAGCCAAATTAGGATAGGTGATTGGGCTCATTGCTTTGGCATCAGCCATATCATCTTTCTTCTTTTTATCGTCTTTTTCCTTAGTCTCACTCTTAGATTTTATAGCGTAGAAATTGGCAGAGTTTCCATTCGGAAGCGTTGCCTTACCATTTAAAGCATTGCCATTTGGAGAGGTAGCAACGATTCTGATGAATTCAGTCTTGGTTGTGTCTTTGGTTCTCATCGTTAGGTTGAGCCAATCATCACTATAAACCGCTTTAGTACCCAAAGATGTATCGCCACTTTCAATTTTTACATTAGGTTTGCTCGTGCTTCCAGAAACCGTCATATTATACGAATCACCCGCAAGATTAAACGCATAGTCGCCATCTATATTTGTGGTGTTCATAACCTCCAAAACATGAGGTTCACCTTGTACCCAATTTTCAAAAAGAGTGGTTTTTTCATCAAAAATATCACCAGAAGCGATTAAGAAATTAGCATAGCTTCCCGATTTTAAAGACCCAACCTCATTGCTCTTACCAATGACTTGAGCAGGAACTGTAGTTAATGCAGCTAAGGCTTTTTCTTTGGCTAATCCATGCTCAATCGCATTTCTAAGATTGGACATAAAAGTCTTTTTCGATTTTAAACCATGCGTCGTCAATACAAATGGAATGTCGCTCTCAGCCAATAATCGAGGATTGTGAGGCTCTTGATTCCAAGCGCGCATATCGCTAAGAGACATGGTCGATGCCAAAAAAGGATTTTCCACATCGTAGGCTTTTCTAAAATCAAGCGGTAATATCACTGTGGCATTTGTAGCTTTTACTTCTGAAAGGCGTTCATATTCATCACCACCACCGAGAATAACATATTGTACACCACTATCATCGCCAACTTTATCTGCGCGTAGCAAATTGGCACGACTTCCAGCATCAAAGATTTGCACTAAGTTTTTATTCTTGTTTAAAGCCTCTAATGACAAATCTCGAGTTTCCGAAGCACCACTAGCATACCAGTTGGCATCAGAATAGACTTGTCGTAATAAGGCCATACTGCCCATAATTGAAGATGGATAGACTTGTCTTGAAGCGTTACTTTTACTAAATGAAGAGTACTGCGCCGATTCGCCATCTAAAATTCGGTAGGCATTATCCGCATTATTATTCAAGGCAATCAAAGCGCCGTTTCCTCTAATAATACCGTCTGGTATGTGTGTGTTAACCACACCGAAACCAAGTTTATGCATTTCGGATGCTGTTTTGGAATCATACTTAAATGAAGTCATTACGTTCTGCTCCGGACGAATATGATCGTTCCAATAATAGCCGCTTCGACCAGCTTCGTATTGTGGAAAATTACCACCGCCAGAACGTTCCGGTTTTTTCACCCCAAATTCTGTAAAGATGTCAATGAATGATGGATAAATCGTTTTTCCCGTTAAATCAACCCTTGTGGAATTTTGAGGAATGGATACGTTTTTTCCAACGCTAACCACTTTTCCGTCTTTAATTAATAAAGTACCATTGGAAATAATCTCCGTGGGACTAACATAGATCTTAGCATTGGTCAATGCCGTGTAGTTGGTGTTTTTGGCAATTACGCCCGAGTTGCTCGGAAAATAGTCTTGCCCAAACAATGAAAAACTGCATAGTACCAAAAGCAGTTTCAAATAAAATTTTGTCATGAATGTTGGTGAGTTAGATTAGTGACTTAAATATAGGCAATACATAGATTGTAGTAAAGCAATGCCTAATTTTTAACGTTTAGGTCTTGAGTATTAGCCTGAAAATAATTCACAAAAAGCGCTACAACATAGCTATAACTTTCCATCCCTTTAGATTGGTTATTCGCTTTAAGAAAACTATCATAAGTGGTTTTAAAAGCAGGCTCCAAAGGATTTTGATAGCTCATCCAAAAATCTCGTACTTCTTGATAATTTGTCAGAATACCTTTATTTATGGTTTCAAGTTTTGCCTCGTAAAGGTTTTGGTCTCTCTTAAACAAGTCATACAAACAATGGCGCAAAGCGAAAGCACGACCAGAATATTGAAAATAAGGATCCGGATTATTGATTGCGGCCAAACCGCCGATAAAATTAGCTTCATTTTCGGCCGCAAATCCCAATTGGTGAGCTACTTCGTGACTTCCTGTGGTTGGTAGTTTAAATTTTGGGATTAAAATATCCACTTGTGCTTCGTTGGTAAAGGGATTCAAATACCCTGAAAATCCCATATACGTTAGCATAGTGCTGTACATGGATGTTTTAATACTGTGGGGTTGGTAGTTTAGTTTGGGAAATTCTTTATGAAGTTGCACATAACCATCAGGGACTTTGTCTAAAATCTCGTATTTAGAATAGGGAAACTCAATTTTTAAGGAATCAACCTTGCTCAATCTTGAATGTGCTGTATTGGCTTCAGAAATTAAATAATCAATGACGTTTGAAAGTTCTTCGATTGTATACTCGTTATCAATATCCAAAGCTATATGCAAGGGTTGGCGGTAGTAATTAAAGGCCCACAATACGTGAAATGCTATATAAGCGATGGATAGTGTTGAAAGCAATTCTAAACCCCATGCTTTCGTGTCTTTAAATAGTCGTTTTCTGGAATTTATCAACCAGCGAAGTACCAAAAGAATAGCAAGCGTGTAAAGGATATCGCCAACCGAAAAAGGTAACCAACCAAATACAAAACGCATGGCTTTGGAGATATACACATAGATGCCGTTACTATAGAAACGTTCTACAAATTCGGGTTGGGACTTTAAGATTTGGTTGAGCAGAAAGACCACAAAACCCGATAATGGCAGTCCGTATGTTTTTAGCTGTTGCACCCTCAAAAATAGACATAAAAACAATTAGTTCTTGTACCTTTGTTAACCTTAAATAATAGATATGAATTCTGAAATACGAGCCTTAGAACCCAAAGCCCTTTGGAATAAATTTGCAGACTTAAATGCTGTGCCAAGACCTTCAAAAAAGGAGGAACGTGTCATTCAATTTATGAAAAATTTTGGTACAAAATTGAATCTTGAAACCCTAGAAGATGAAATTGGGAATGTCATCATTAGAAAACCAGCAACCGCAGGTATGGAAGATAGAAAAGCCATTGTGATGCAATCGCATTTAGATATGGTGCACCAAAAAAATAATGATACTGAGTTCAATTTCGACACTCAAGGCATAGAGATGTTTATTGAGGGTGATTGGGTAAAAGCCAAGGGCACAACGCTCGGAGCTGATAACGGTTTGGGCGTTGCAACGATTTTGGCCATTTTGGAAAGTGACGACATCCCGCATCCTGCGCTAGAAGCTTTATTTACCATTGATGAAGAAACGGGCATGACGGGCGCCAAAGGTCTTAAAGGTAGTTTATTGAAAGGCGACATTTTGCTGAATCTAGACACCGAAGAAGACGATGAAATCGGGGTGGGTTGTGCAGGAGGTATCGATGTTACGGCAACACGAAATTATGAGCAAGAAGAGACACCAGAATTTAAAATTGGATTTCAACTTGAAGTGAAAGGCCTTCAAGGTGGTCATTCTGGTATGCAAATCCATGAAGGCTTGGGCAATGCCAATAAAATTATGAATCGTCTATTGTTTGATGGTTTTGAGTTATTCGGGTTACGGATTTCAGAAATCGATGGTGGAAGCCTTCGCAATGCTATTCCGAGAGAGAGCAGAGCAGTAGTCGCTATTGATGCGATACACGAAGCGGCTTTTAAATCTGAAATCGAGAAACGTGCCTCTGAAATAAAAAAGGAGTTTAAAACCATGGAGCCCGATTTGGATATTGTTTTGGAATCTACTGATACACCTGAAAAAATTATGGACTTAGGTGTGCAAGAAGGTTTAACCAGAGCCTTGTATGCTGCACTGAATGGCGTATATAGAATGAGTGCTGACATTCCTGATTTAGTGGAGACTTCAAACAACATTGCCCGTGTCATTGTAAAAGACGGACAGATAAAAATAGGCTGTTTGACACGTTCTTCTGTGGAAACATCAAAATGGGATTTAGCTAATACTTTGAGAGCGACTTTTGAATTAACGGGGTGCGAGGTGGAATTTTCTGGAGATTATCCAGGTTGGACACCAAATATGGACTCTGACATTTTAAAAGTAATGGTGCCGCTCTATGAAAAACTCAATGGTGAAAAACCGCATGTTGCTGCCTGCCACGCCGGATTGGAATGTGGTATCCTTGGTACCAATTATCCAGATATGGACATGATTAGTTTCGGGCCAAACATTAAAGGTGCACATTCACCCGATGAACGCGCACAGATTTCTTCAGCTCAGAAGTATTGGAAGTTTGTTTTAGAAATTTTGAAAAACATTCCGAAGAGGTAAAATAACTTCAGTTAAGATGCATTTCGACTACGCTCAATGTGACAGAAGAACTGAATTAGAATATGGTAACGCAAAAAAATGCCTCGCAATCTGCGAGGCATTTTTTATCTATCTTAAATCTATTTGACTTATTTCGCCATTTCAACCAATTCAATAATAAAGGCTAAATCGGTATTTGGAGCCACTAATGGTGCTCGTCCACTTTCGCCATAAGCAATATGGGACGGGAAGTAGAAAAAGGTCTTTTCTCCAATTTTCATAGAAGCTAAGGCTTCCTTAAACCCTGCAAACAATGGTGCGTCTGGGCTAATTGTCATCGGTGTCGGAGCGTACATGCCACGCTGTTCTTTCATAGGGTTTACAGCACCATAACGTTCCTCAACAGACTTCACATTACTATCTAAAATACGACCGTCAGCAAAATAACCTTCATAATTCACCATTACGGATTCACCTGTTTTTGGTTTTGGTCCAGTTCCTTCTTTCAAGGTATAATATTGCATCCCAGACTCTGTAGTTTTCGCTTTAGATTTGTAGTCATCAATTGTTGGCTTAAAGGTAGCTGCAGCTTCCTTGATTTTTTCTTCCTTGGCTTTTTGCTCAGCTTCAGCTTTGGCACGTTGTTCTTCTTTTATGGCTTCAATCTTACCTTCAACTAAAGGTAATTGTTCGTTAAAGACTTCGGCGGCATCAAATTTTTTGGCATCAGAACCGATTCTGATGATGTTCAATTTCGTAATCACAACATCTTCTACTGGTTTGTTACGTGCACCAACTTGGACATTAGAAATAGCATCTTGTACCTCAATACCTTTGACCAATTCCCCAAAAACAGAATGGCAACTTACACGAGGTGCGCCACAGTTTTTCATGTTCCCCTCTGCATCAAAAGCATCTAGACTTGGATAAGGGACTTCAGTAATAAAAAATTGACTTCCATTGGTATCCATACCTCCAGAATTCGCCATAGAAAGAATACCCGGTTTGTCGTGCTTTAAGTCTGGGTCAAAATCAGCGGTAAAACGGTAGCCGGGAGTTCCTGAACCAGTTCCGGTAGGGTCCCCACCCTGAATCATAAACTGATCCATGACGCGGTGAAATGTTAGTCCATCATAAAATGGTTTTCCTTTATATTGTTCTTCGGCTAGTGGGTGAGTTCCCTCGGCCAAAGCCACGAAATTTGCTACAGTAAGCGGTACCTTATCATAAAATAATTTGGCAATCATGGTGTCCTTAGTGGTCACAAATTCGGCATAAAGACCATCATCCAAATCTTGGTATTGGGTTTTGCAAGAAGTGGTATAGCCTAATAGAATTACTAACGCTAAGGGTAATAAAATACGTTTAATCATTGTTGTTTTGGGTTATTGAGTTTAATGTTACTTCGCTAATCAGTGGCACATTGGTGCCTATTTTTTTGTCATCGCCATAATAGCCATAAGCGGTATAGGATGGAAACACAAAGGTAACGTCTTCGCCAGGTTTCATGAGTTTTAAGCCTTCGCGCAATCCTGTGAAAAGTATTTCTTTTTCCATCACGTAATCTCGATTTCCGATAGACGCTTTACTGTATATGGTTTCTCCGTTGAGGTGTTTAAGGTTGTAATCAAAATTAATGGTGTCGCCGAAATCTGCTTTTATGGTATCTTGTTCAACCTTGGTGTCATAGCTATACCAAAACCCGTTTTCTGAAGCAATAAATTGTTTGTCAGACTGTTGGGAGATAAATGCTTCTATAGTAGCACGTTCTTGCTCCACTAATTTTTTGTTGAGTTTTGCGGATTCTTTAATGTAAGAACCTGACTTTGTAGATAGGGGCTTTCTGGCTTCATTAGTCTTACAACCAAACGAAACTAGAGAGACTAAAAGTATGATGACTAGATTTTTCATTGGGACAAATCTGATTTGTAAGCGTCCAATATACTAATAAAATTGTCAACTGTGTCTTGTAGGTTTAAGTCGCTTTTACCGCCTGCTGCGTTGGTATGGCCACCGCCACTAAAGTGTGCCCTAGAAAATTCATTGACCGAAAAGTCCCCTTTACTTCGCAATGAAATCTTAATAATATCGTCTTGCTTATTCTCAATAAATATGGCCGCGAAAATGATGCCCTCTAGTGACAAGGCATAATTGACAAAGCCTTCGGTGTCTCCCTTTTTAAATTTGAATTGATCCAATTCGTTTTGGGACAAGGTAATATAAGCTGTTTTTAATTCTGGAATTACCTTTAAATTCTGAAGGGCACAACCCAGCAATTGAAGCCTGCTGTAACTATTGGTGTCGTAAATGTTGTTGTGAATTTCAGAATTGTCCGCCCCTTTTTCGATTAAATGAGCAATAACACGATGGGTTTTCTCAGTCGTCGCCGGAAAGCGAAACGAACCCGTATCCGTCATAATTCCAACATACAAACAGGTGGCAATTGTAGCATCAATTTTATCCGAGTCGCCTAAAAAGTCAATAAAATTATAGACCATTTCGCAGGTTGATGACATGGACACGTCGGAATACATGTATTTGGCATAATCATCCGGTTGCTGGTGATGGTCAATCATCACTTTTATGGCATCGGTCTGTTCTAAAACTGAACCCATATCATCGCCAACGCGACTTAAAGAATTAAAATCCAAAGTAAAAATGACCTCTGCTTTATTTAAAAGGTTTGTTGCATTTTCTGAATCACTTTCAAACTTCAAAATCGAAGCTTCACCAGGGATCCATTTCAGGAAATTAGGATAATCATTTGGTGCAATAACGGTACAGCTATGGCCTAGGGTATTCAAATAATGGAACAATGCTAACGTGGAACCAATAGCATCACCATCTGGGTTTTTATGTGGAATAATGGCAATCTGTTTAGGCGTGTTTAATAGCGCTTTTATGCCGTCTATAGTCTCATTTGTCATAGCTGACGAAGATACAATATTTTAGGAGTTTGGGGACTTGATTAATCGAAGAAATGCATTACTTTTGCACGGAATTTACCGAGGCCAAAATTCGGTTAAAACACGAAAACAATTAAACATGGCAACTAACAGAACATTTACAATGTTAAAGCCAGATGCTGTTGAAAAAGGACACATCGGCGCAATATTAGAAAAAATCAATGCTGCAGGATTTAGAATCGTAGCAATGAAATTGACACAAATGACAGCGGCTGACGCTAAGGAATTTTACGCTATCCACAGTGAGCGTCCATTCTTTGGGGAGTTGGTAGAGTATATGACCAGAGGTCCTATTGTTGCAGCTATCTTAGAAAAAGATAACGCGGTTGAAGATTTTAGAACTTTAATTGGGGCTACAAATCCTGCTGATGCGGCCGAAGGGACCATCCGTAAATTATATGCGGCATCTATCGGTGAAAATGCAGTACACGGAAGTGATAGTGATGAGAATGCGGCTATTGAAGGTGCATTCCACTTTGCAGGACGCGATATGTTCTAAACCGATCTTTAGGTTTACAGTTTATAGAAAAAATCCGATGCATCACATCGGATTTTTTAGTTTACACCCCTAAAGTCCCCTCAAGGGGACAATAGTTCAATTCAAATTATGTGGATTGTCCCCTTGAGGGGACTTTAGGGGTGTTTGTCAATCTTATTTATACGTAAACCTACTATTGATCCAGCCCTTCCAACTTTGGATTAACCAAAATTGGCTCCCCAAAACCAAGCTGTTTTAACTTGTCGAGTTGGGTTTTGGCATCACCAACCACAACGTAAATCATTTGGTCTGGATTGATATATTTTTCTGCTAGTGCTTTAATATCCTCAACGGTCATGGCTTTAACAATGGCTTCACGTTGTTTGGCATAATCGGTGTCAAATCCGTAGTTACTGATGTTAGATAGCATATTCAATTTAGCGCCAAGTGTTTCAAAAGCTCGGGCATTACTCTTCACCATAAAGCCTTTGGTCACGGCTAAATCCGTTGAGTCGTAATTTTTGCCATAATTCTCCATAATCTCTTTCACTAAGGCAGATGATTCATAAGTAACATTAGAACGTACTCCAGAATTTATCCTAAAGCTTCCCGTAAGATCATTACCTGAGAATCTAGAACCAATACCGTAAGTATAACCCTTTCCTTCACGCAACTGTTGCGTGAGTTGAGACGCAAAACTACCACCCCCCAATCTGTAATTCATTACTGTCGTTGGATAGTAATCTTCATCGGTGACCTTTGGGCCTGGATATCCAAAATTGATTATGGATTGTTTGGCATTAGGGACGTCATAGAAATAGACTTTTGAAGTCTCCACTTTTGGCATCGGTGGTAATTCAGGGATTTTAATGTCTTTAGCTTCCCATTCAGTATTTAAACGCTCTAGACTTTTCACTACGTCACTTTCATCGATGTCACCTACCACATGAACCTTCGCTAAAGTAGGGCTAAGGTTGTTTTTGTAATAGGCTTTTAGGTCCTCCATGGTAATGTTTCCTACAGATTCTTCGGTACCTGAATTATTGTATGCCAAAATGTTGTTTTCGCCATAGAGGATTTTTGAAAATGTATTGGCAGCAATGGTATTGGGATTGGCCGCTTGACGTTGGATTCCGCTGATGACACTACTTTTTATAAGCTCGAATTCGGTTTCATCCCATCTTGGTTCCAGAAATAGTTCTGATACCAAAGCCATAGTTTTATCAAAATTCTTAGCCAAGGTATTTCCTGAAATATAAATGGCGTCATCCCCAGCAAACGCATTGATATTGGCACCAAGCATATTGATTTCGTTTTCCAAGGCTTCGACCGTTTTGTTCTTTGTGCCCTTGGTCATGAGTCTGGCCAAAAGGTTAGAGACACCTACTTTATCTTTAGTTTCAAAAAGTAAACCACCATCCATCTGAATTTGAAATTGTACCAAGGGCACTTCATCGTTTTCAATACCAAAGACTTTTAAACCAGAATCTAAATCAGCCGTCCAAACCTCAGGCACTTTTAAATCTGGGCTTTGGCCATAGTTTGGCTCAATGGTTCTATCAAACGATGACGGCGTACGCTCATATTCTGCAACGATAGACGCATCAAAAGTTTCTTCTGCGCCTTCAACAATTTCTTCTTCCACAACTTCAGCTAAGGCTGAATTATCTAAAATCAAGTTCTTTTGACCTTTTGGTACAAAGCTCGTTGCGACGTAATTTTTGTCTTTGATGTAGGTTTCGTAAACGCGCATCACATCCTCTGGCGTTACGGCTAATATTTTTTTGACATCTTCATTGATGTAGCCTGGGTCGCCTGCAAAGATTTCGTATTGTGCCAATTGAAAGCCTTTTCCTAAAACACTGGATAAACCGTTATAGAAGTTGGTTTCTTGTCCTGCTTTTATTCGGGCTAAGTCTTCTTCGGAAATACCATTGATTTCAAAATCTTCGAAGGCTTCGTTTATGGCTTTTGCAACATCGTTCAATTCAACTTGGTCAAAAGCCGTTACTGTTAAATACAATTCGCCTGCTAATTCTGACGTAGAATTGAACATACCTACGTTACTTGTCAACTTTTGCTCTTCAACCAGCACTTTGTTCATTGGCGCTTTTTTGCCTTCCGTTAAATATTCTGAAAGTACACGCAAGGCATAAGAGTCTGGGTGGTATTGGTGTACCGTTGGCCACACCATGTTTAATCGAGGCGCTCTTGCGAAGTTGTCTTCGTAATATAAACGCTTAGACTCTTTAAGATTGACAGGTTGCTTCTCTAAGGTAGCAATATCTTCACCTCTTGGGATTTCATTAAAATATTTCTTAACCCAAGTTTTGGTTTGTTCTACATCTATGTCCCCAGCAACGGTCAATATCACATTGTTTGGCACATACCATTTATTGTAAAAGTCTTTGACATCCTGAAGGGTTGCATTCTGAAGGTCTTCCAAAGACCCAATCACCGTCCAGCTGTATGGGTGTCCTTTTGGGTATAAATTTTTATTGACGACCATGGAATTATGACCGTATGGTCTGTTGTCTACGGATTGGCGTTTTTCGTTTTTAACCACTTGCTTTTCCTTGGCCAAAACGGGTTCGGTCACGGTATTGATGAAGTACCCCAACTTATCGGCTTCTGCCCAAATCATTTTCTCTAAAGCATCAATCGGCACGGTTTGAAAATAATTGGTTCTATCTCTACTCGTAGACCCATTGGCGCCGGAGCCACCGATGCGCGCACTCATTTTGTCGAGGCCACCTTTACCTAGATTTTCTGATTCTAAAAACAGAAGATGCTCAAATAAATGGGCGAAACCTGTCCGTCCTTCTTTTTCTCTTGCTGAACCGACATGCGCTGTTAAAGCAACTGCGGCCACTGGATCGGAACGGTCTACATGCAGTATGACTTTTAAACCATTGTCTAACGTAAAGGTTTCATAATCGACCTTGAAGTCTTGTGTTTCTGATTTAGATGATTGTTCATCGTTACAAGATGTTAAACCTAGGGCTAGAAAGACTAGGAGTAAGGTTTTAAATGCTTTCATGATTGATGTTATTTAGTTGTTTGTTGTATGTCGTTGAGTCGTTTTTTGTTTAGTCGTTTTTTGTTTAGTCGTAAAGTGTTATGCGTTTTATGTCTAACGACTCACAGCTAACGACTCGCAACTCTACAATTCAAATGCATTATTATTTACAAAGAAAATTGAGTTTACAAAGAAGAGTTTTCCATTTTCCCAGAAGCTTCGGAACATGACATCATCTACAAAATAGATAAAGCTACCACTACCATTGCGCTCTTCACCAAAGACTAGGGTATCGTCTAGTTTTTTTACGGCGCGACGACCAGCAAAACCAGAATACACCTTAGTATCATCAATATGCGCTACATTGTAACCACTGTTTAATAATTTGTAGGCTGAGCTTCCCAATTTAAGCGTGAAGTAATCGTTTCCATAGCCAAAAGCCATAGGATGCGTATTATCTACCTTGGTTTTAAAAATGGCACCTGTGATAAGGTCATTGGCATAGTCACGCTCGCGCTCAGCGTAGGAGAGGAGGTTGTTGCTTTCAGACTCCTCATCGTCCGATGATTTGTAACCCAAATCAAAACCATCTTTTCCTGCAAAGGAACTCAATGCACGGTCAATAGCGATGACTTTACCACCTTGTCTCACCCAGTCTTTCAATTTTTTCATACCACTCTCATTCAAGATACGTCCATAGTACCCGCTTGGCATAATGAGGACGTTGTATTTATTCAAATCAACCCGACTAAAATTGTCGGTATTAATTGAGGTGACAGGATAGTGTAATTGCTGTTCAAAGAAATGCCAAAGCGCACCATAACTTAATGAAGACGTACCTTCACCGGAAAGCATGGCGACTTTTTGCGGATTTACGAGTTTAATATCAGGCGAACCGATATCTGGCGTTGTGGTTGAAAATCCTGAGTTGATAACACTAACCTGATGCTTTTGCTCAATCAATACCGTATTGAATTTTTCCAAGAAATCATCCAAATGACCATTGTCCCCTTTGGTAATGATTAGTGAACCTCGGCTAAATGATTTTCCATTGCTTGTGAATGGTTTTTCAGTAAAGCGTACTCTTATATCTTCTTTCAATAAAGCCGTTAAGAATTGTGCATCATCTAAACTGTTCCATTCCGAAACATAGCCATATGCTGATGGAACCGTTTTACCCACAACTTCTGTATCGAATTTTGAAAGCCCAACCACTGACGTACTCGCCACAGCGTTTAAGCCATAGGCATACGGTAAGGACCACGCCGTAATATCATAGGTTAGCGAATCGCTCAGTTTGGCATCTGGTTCAAACAATACTTTAATCATTTTACCTTTAGGCTGATTGGTGGGAATGACCAAATCATTAATTGTAGCATCAAGATTACCTTGTTTGCCTGTGCCATAATGATAGCCAGAAACACGGCCTTTATCTGGGCTTCCGTAACGTATTTCGTGTTTATCTAAAAGCGCCTTTAAACTTTCAATTTTTTTAGCATTGCCTTGAAGAACGTAGCTCTTGTATTTTAAATTTCTGTTATCAAAGAATTTTGAAAATTCGGTATTTAGACGCTCTGTATTTTGTGAGGCAATTTCAACCGTGGATAGTCCTGTAGTGGTATGATGCGTTAAACGCTCTACCAAAGTCAATACATGGCCTTCATCATTTAAAATACCTAGTCCTGCACGGCCATGACCGCCTTGCTCATAGGTCATACCGATTGCACCCATATAGGTCGGGTAGGTGTCGCCATAACTTGGATAAAACAAATCGAAACGCTCACGTGTAAAGAATAACCAGCCTTCTTCATCAAAATATTTGGCGTGGTTTTTTCCGATTTCGGTTTGAAAATCGCGCTGAAAATCCGTGATGATTTCATGGAAGGGTTCCGCCGCAGGCGCAAAATAATAGGGTTCATTAATGCCTTGTTCATGAAAATCCACATGAATATGAGGCATCCATTTGTTATAGGCTTTTAAACGTTGAGCACTTTCAACTTGTGATGCCCAAGCCCAATCACGATTCAAATCAAATAAATAGTGATTGGGGCGTCCGCCCGGCCAAGGCTCGTTGTGTTCGCTCGCTTGGGGGTCGATATCGTAAGGCTGACTTGCGGTTTTGTTAAACCAGTTGACGTAGCGGTCGCGCCCGTCTGGGTTAATACACGGGTCAATAATAACCACCGTATTTTTTAACCAATCTTGCTTTTCGGTCAGCAGTTTGTATAAGGTCAACATAGAGGCTTCCGTGCTCGAGGCTTCATTGCCATGCACGTTATAACTTAACCAGACCATAGCTACATCTGGCGTTGATGCAGTTCCGTCTGAAAGTCCAGCATTTTTAAGATGGTTATCTCTTATGCTTTCAATATTTGCTATGTTTTCTTCGGAAGAAATCACCGCCAAATACAAAGGACGTCGCTCGTTGGTTTGTCCGTATTTTTCTAGCTTTACCTGATTTGGAAATGCCGAAGCCACATGTTGAAAATAATCCACCACCTGATGGTGTCTGCTAAATTGCGTACCAATATCATAGCCCAAAAATTCTGAAGGCGATTGTAAATTCTGTGAAAATGCTAAAGAAATGGTCCCCATTACGACGAAGAGGAAAGTGCAAATTTTGCGCATGCTGGTTGAGTTTAGTTCGTAGCTAGTAAATATAATACGTCCTGTTCAATTTTTATTCATGACTTATTGAATTAACTAAAAATTAGCAGATAGAATGCGCTGTTGAATTATCTTTATGCCTTTAAAACCAATTTATGCCGACTGAATGTATTCCGTTTAGGACCACCAACTACTTTTCAGACTTTATATGTGATTATCTCGATGCTAAGCCAGAATTAAAAAGGCTTTACGGGCATTTTCCGACTTTGGAAAATTTTAAACTTCAGCTTGAAGAAAAATCCAAAACATTTCAATCTGAAGGTCGAAAGGTGCTTTCGGAAGTACTTTTAAAACAGTATTCATCTCTTGAAACGTCTGAAGGCACAGCGACAAATATTCAATCTTTAAAAGATAAAAACACCTTTACCGTTACTACGGGTCATCAGTTGAATCTGTTTACTGGACCGTTGTATTTCCTTCATAAAATAGTGTCTACCATTAATTTGGCGAAGCAATTGTCTGAGGCTTATCCGGCGCATCATTTCGTCCCTGTATATTGGATGGCGACGGAAGACCATGATTTTGAAGAAATCAATTACTTCAATTTTAAAGGCACCAAAATCCGTTGGAACAGTCAACAGACAGGAGCCGTTGGACGATTCAATACCGAAGGCTTGGCCGAGGTTTATGCTGTGGTTGAAGAGGCCTTTGGACCAGGAAATTATGCCAACGAATTAAAATCGCTTTTCAAAAGTGCTTATTTGGAGCATAAAAACTTGGCGGACGCCACGCGCTATTTAGCGAATGCCTTATTCGGAAAGCATGGATTAGTAATTTTAGATGCCGATGACCGCGATTTAAAGCATCTCTTTATTCCGAATATGGAAAAAGAGTTGTTGGAACAATCCAGCTATAAAGATGTTTTGGAGACGAATACAACGCTTGAAGAATTGGATTATGGCATTCAGGTGAATCCTCGGGAAATCAATTTGTTTTATATCCATGATGGACTTAGAGAGCGGATAGTTTTTGAAGATGATATGTTCAAAGTCAATAATACGGATATCCATTGGAATGATAAGGATTTAATAGCTCATCTCAACCAAGCACCAGAGCGTTTTTCACCGAACGTAATCATGCGTCCGTTGTATCAAGAAGTTATTCTGCCAAATCTCTGCTACATTGGCGGTGGAGGCGAATTGGCTTATTGGTTTCAATTGAAGCGTAGTTTTGAAAGCCATAATGTTACGTTTCCTATGTTGTTGCTTCGGAATTCAGTGTTGATTAAAACCAAGAAACAAGCCCAAAAGCTTGAAAATCTGAATATATCAACAAAAGATATTTTTCTGAAGCGCGAACAGTTTATCAATAAAAAAGTACGCCAGATTTCAAATATTGATATCGATTTTTCAGACCAAAAAGACCATTTGCAAGAACAGTTTAAAGCAATGTATGATTTAGCGGAGCAGACCGATAAATCCTTCATCGGTGCCGTAAAAGCACAGGAAGTAAAGCAACTCAAAGGTTTGGAGCATTTGGAAAAACGATTGCTCAAAGCCCAAAAGAAAAAATTGGCCGATGAGGTTGGCCGAATGACCGATATCCAAGAACAGCTCTTTCCTAACCAAAGCCTTCAAGAACGGAATACCAATTTTTCAGAATTGTATCTCGAGTTTGGCGAAGGATTGATTGAGAGGTTACTTCAAGATTTAGAACCTTTAAAAGGGGAATTTACAGTGTTGACAATTTGATTTAAAAAGTTCTTGTAGTTGTTTAGATATATTATGCCCAATCTTTATTTTTGTGCATGCAACACGACAAAGTTTTAATCTTAGATTTTGGCTCGCAATACACACAACTGATTGCGCGCCGTGTAAGGGAACTCAATATCTACAGTGAGATCCATCCATTCAATAAAATTCCAACGGCGATAGAGGACTATAAAGCGGTTATTCTTTCGGGGAGCCCGGTTTCTGTGCGGTCAGAAGAAGCCCTACATCCTGAGCTTTCAAAAATAAAAGGTAAAAAGCCTCTTTTAGGCGTTTGTTATGGCGCACAGTATTTGGCACATTTTAATGATGGTGAAGTGGCCTCATCAAACACGCGAGAATATGGTCGTGCTAATTTAGCTTTTGTTGACCAAGACGAACCCTTTTTAACTGGTATTTCTGAAGGGAGTCAAGTATGGATGAGCCATAGTGACACTATTAAAACCTTGCCATCTGGTGGGAAATTAATTGCCAGCACACATGATGTTGAAAATGCAGCATATAAAATTGAAGGTGAAACTACCTATGCTATTCAATTTCATCCAGAAGTGTATCATTCAACAGATGGTAAATTATTACTCGAAAACTTTTTGGTAAAAATCGCAGGAGTCAATCCGGATTGGACACCACAATCCTTTGTGGAAGAAACGGTAGACGGACTAAAAGAAAAATTAGGTAACGATAAAGTTGTCCTTGGTTTGTCTGGCGGCGTCGATTCCTCCGTGGCGGCGATGTTGTTGCATAAAGCTATTGGCAAAAACCTCTATTGTATTTTTGTCAATAACGGTTTGTTGCGTAAAAATGAATTTACAGACGTCCTCAAACAATACGAAGGCATGGGCCTTAACGTAAAAGGTGTAGATGCTTCGGCACGCTTTTTGGATGCTTTGGCAGGGAAGAGCGATCCGGAGGAAAAACGAAAGGCAATAGGCCGTGTGTTCATTGAAGTGTTTGATGATGAGGCAACAAGTATTCAGGATGTAAAATGGTTGGCGCAAGGCACCATCTATCCCGATGTGATTGAAAGTGTCTCGGCTACCGGAGGACCGAGTGCTACGATAAAAAGTCATCATAATGTCGGAGGTTTACCCGATTTTATGAAACTGAAAATTGTGGAGCCACTCAAATCCTTGTTTAAGGATGAGGTTAGGCGTGTTGGTGCAAGTATGGGTATTGACGCAAAATTATTGGGCAGACACCCATTTCCTGGTCCTGGATTGGCGATTCGTATTCTCGGTGATCTAACTCCTGAGAAAGTACGTATATTACAAGAGGTCGATGCTGTTTTTATAGACAACTTAAGGTCTTGGGGATTGTACGATAAGGTGTGGCAGGCAGGCGCTCTTTTGCTTCCGGTAAACAGCGTTGGTGTGATGGGTGATGAGCGTACATACGAAAAATGTGTGGCTCTAAGAGCTGTTGAAAGCACTGATGGAATGACCGCAGATTGGGTAAATCTGCCTTACGAGTTTTTACAAAAAACTTCGAACGAAATAATAAATAAAGTGAAAGGCGTTAATAGAGTAGTCTATGACATCAGCTCTAAACCGCCGGCAACTATAGAGTGGGAGTAGTCCACAACAAATAATTGATAGCACTATGAAATACGTTTTAATCCTTTTACTGTTTATCGCAGGCTTTTCGGCCTCGGCGCAAAACTATAAAACACACAAGGTAAAGTCTGGCGAAACGCTTGAAACGATTTCTAAGGAATACCTCGTGACACCTTTTGATATTTTGGCGTTAAACCCAGATGCTAAAGCAGGATTAAACGAAAGCATGACCTTGATTATTCCAAATTCTAAGGTAAAGAACAATCCTATTGAGCCAACAACAAAATCAGTTATTGGCTATAAAAAGCATAAGGTAAAGCGAAAGGAAACCTTATTCAGTTTATCGCAACAATACGGTGTTTCCATTGATGATATTAAGCGAGAAAACAAACAATTGTACGCCAAACCACTTCAAAAAGGGGATAAAATCAGAATTCCTCGTTATAAGACCGTTTCTTCACAACAAACCTTGACCAATACCATCAAAAAATACATGGTTCGTCCGCGTGAAGGTAAATGGCGGATTGCCTATAAATTTGGGATTACAGTGCCAGAGCTAGAAGACTTAAACCCTAAAATGAATGAAGTGCTTCAACCAGGCGATATGATTAACGTCCCTAACATTGCGAATAATGATGAGAAGGCTGTTGAAGACGATAAGTACAATTACTATACGGTATTGAAGAGTGAAGGTTTTATGGCACTCAACCGAAAATTGGGCTTAACCCAAGACGAATTAGAAGCCCTAAATCCTGAATTAAAAGCTAGTGGCTTAAAATTTGGAATGGTACTAAAAGTGCCTGCCAACATACAAGTCAACGGTCCTGATGAAATCAATGGCGACATGCCAGAGTTGGAAGGTGTTAATACTACAGACTTAAGTCTTAACATCAAAGACCGAAGTACTAAACGCATTGCCTTATTGTTGCCGTTTAGATTACAGCGTTTAGACATGGATTCTATTGCTGAGGTTAAGGATATGATGAAGGACGACAGACTATTGTCGGTGACTCTAGACTTTCATTCTGGTGCGCTTATGGCTCTTGATTCTGCAAGTAAGGTAGGCATTTCAACCCGTTTGAAAGTGTTTGATACCAAAAACCGTATTTCTGAAATTTCTTCAATATTAGACCGAAATGATTTCAACAGCTATGATGCTATTATTGGCCCTTTTATGGCAAATAATTTTGACAAGTTTGCGCCAGAAATTCAAGATACCAAAGTGCCTTTGATTTCACCTGTAGCCATTCCGAAGAAAGTGTATAGCAATGTGTACCAGACGGTGCCTTCAGACAAAACGTTAAGAGATAAAATGCTCAATTTTGTGAAGCGTGACAGTCTTGAACAAAACGTAGTGCTGATAGCGGATAGAGGGCATTCGGCCTCTGTTGATATTCTAAAACGTGAATTCCCAAAAGCCAAAATCATACTATCTGAAAAAGACAAGAAATCAGGAAAAGACAATTTCTTCATTTACCCTACCTCGTTAGATGGCGTGTTTGAAGATGGTAAAACCATTGTGTTTTTGGAGACTAAAAATCCGGCGCTGGCCTCAAGTGTCATCAGCCTTTTGAATGGTCATAATAGTGGCGATAAGGAAATTGTGTTGTCTACCTTAAATCACAATAGCGCATTTGAATCTAAGGATGTGGATAATTATCACTTATCTAATCTTAAGTTTCAATACCCGTCGGTGAACCGAAGTTATGATGATGCTAATCCTGGCGCCTTTGTAAAAGCCTATGAAGACAAATACGGAGTAAGACCAAATCGTTATGCCTCACGGGGATTTGATATTATGATGGATGTTTTATTCCGATTGGCGAATACCGAAGGTAATCTCTATGAAGCCTCTAGCAGTGATGTGGAAACAGAATATGTAGAGAACAAATTCCGCTATAACAAGCAGTTATTTGGAGGCTACATTAACGAGGCAGTTTACATTGTAAAGTATGATGACCTAAGAATTACAACGGTCGGTCAGTAAGTCGGATTTGTAAAATAATTAGGAATTCCCTACGTTTAAAGCTATACATCCCAAATTAAACTATTATGAAACTTAAACTTATTCTACTTGCCGGATTGTTTTTATGCCTCGGCCAAAGCTCCAAAGACGAACGTTTTGAATGGCGCGAAACCCGAAAATTAAAATGGGTAGATTTTAAACGCCCTGCACAATCAGGCTCCGATGCGGCTGCAATGACTTCTGCGGGTATTACATTTGGGTATTCATTACGTCAACGCGTGGTCAATGGGCCGATTATAGGATTCAATACGGATGTGAAGGCCTACTTTTATCCACAAAAATCATGGGTTAAAAAGGGTTCGAATACGCCATATATATTATCTCACGAGCAATTACATTTTGATTTAACGGAACTTTACGTACGTAAATTCAGAAAGCGTATTACGGAATTGGAATTATCTGATAATATCAAAGCCGAATTGAAAGAACTTCAAATACAAATTAATAAAGAACTCAACGAAGAGCAGTTTTTGTATGATATCCAGACCAATCATTCCATTAGAAAAGATGCCCAGGCCGAATGGAGTAAAAAGATAAAGGCTGAATTGAAGGAATACGAG
This sequence comes from Winogradskyella maritima, assembly GCF_042650215.1. Classification (NCBI taxonomy): domain Bacteria; kingdom Pseudomonadati; phylum Bacteroidota; class Flavobacteriia; order Flavobacteriales; family Flavobacteriaceae; genus Winogradskyella; species Winogradskyella maritima. The sequence goes on from NZ_JBHSAT010000004.1 coordinate 1,602,782, forward strand.
GCTTTTAAGTCGAAGTAAACTAGTTTTGGAGTCTCCCAAATTCAATCAAAACGCTCTCATAGAACTCGCCCACTACAAAATGCCATTTGGCAAGTACAAGGACGAATATTTGATTGATATCCCAGAATATTACTACACCTGGTTTAAACAAAAAGGCTTCCCTGATGGTAAATTGGGACGCATGATGACACAGATGCACGAGATTAAAATCAATGGCTTAGAGGAATTGATTTATACCATTCGGAGGAATTTTAGCCAATAATTTTTCACTTGCTTATCCATAAGTTCACCGCATTAACTTGACAAGTTCTTCTATTTCCTTTTTGTTGTCAATATCTTCACCGATAATATTTAAATTATCAGTCATTTTGAATTTAGGATTTATAGTTAGAATGATATCAGGGAATTCATCTCTGATATTCAAACAAATCAAGTGTATGATATCATAAAATAGGTTTTTTTCAGAATTTGAATTAGGAATTATGTAATCATAATTTTTGAATTCAGTAGAGAAAAAAGATTCTTTCTTTTTTCTGAAATTATGTGCGATGATAACATTTCTAAAGTCATTAAGGTCTTTCCATTTATTTATCCTTTTTATCCCTGGTTTGTTCTTTTTTCTTATATAATTTACTCTTCTCGAAAAATGATCTTCAACATAAGAAGGCGAGAAGAATTTATTATATTCTTCTAAAAATGAGCAAAATGAAATGATTGTATGGTTAGAAATTATCGAAACCAAAGAGTTTTTAAACGAAATCTGATCTGCAAAAAAACCTTCGTGCTTTATTTTGTCTATAAAATTTTTATTTACATAGACCTTGTTTAGTGTTTCGATTTGAAGTTTTATTTGAGTATCAATACTAAATAGTGTTTGAATTACATGTCTAAGTTTACTCATTCAAATAGATTAAAAATAGTTTGTTCTTACCAAAATACATAATATTCATTCATTTTGATAACGAGTTTAGCTTCTGCTTTTAATGAAACTCAAGTCCAAAAGAAAATCTTTATAAGCTATTCTATCTTTTACGCATACTTTAAGTTTTGCTTAGACATTTATGTTGAACCATTAAAGTGTTGTTAATTTTTTATATATGGGAGGAGTTTTAGAATATACAACTTTGCGTTGGCCAGTTGCGCAGAAGAGAATATGGCTTTGCATCGGTTGTTTATGGTTTGGAATTCATAACGTTATATTTTCTTGATAATTGTAAGGAATTGATGTTCCCATATCCTAAATAACTCGCATATTTTCGTAAATTTGCCTGCGTTTAACAGCGCAACATGACTACAGATCCCAAGTATATTTTTGTCACAGGTGGTGTGTCTTCTTCTCTCGGAAAAGGCATTATCGCAGCGTCTCTGGCAAAATTACTCCAAGCACAAGGTTACCGAACCACTATTCAAAAACTAGATCCTTACATCAACATTGATCCTGGTACGTTAAATCCTTACGAGCATGGCGAATGTTATGTCACAGATGATGGTGCAGAAACTGATTTGGATTTGGGCCATTATGAGCGCTTTCTAAACGTACCAACGTCACAAGCCAATAATGTCACTACTGGTCGTATTTACCAAAGCGTGATTGATAAAGAACGTCGTGGCGAATTTTTGGGCAAGACTGTTCAAGTCATTCCGCATATTACGGATGAGATTAAACATCGCATTCAGATTCTGGGGAATTCTGGAGATTACGATATCATCATTACCGAAATAGGAGGTACCGTCGGTGATATTGAGTCCTTACCTTATATTGAAGCAGTGCGTCAGTTACAATGGGATTTAGGTGAAGAAAATGCCTTAGTCATTCATTTAACCTTAGTACCATATCTTTCTGCGGCAGGCGAATTAAAAACAAAGCCTACCCAACACAGCGTCAAAACTTTGATGGAAAGTGGTGTGCAAGCCGATATTTTGGTTTGTAGAACGGAGCACGAATTAAACGAAAGCATCAAAATTAAACTGGCACGTTTTTGTAATGTTAAAAAGGAAGCGGTTATTCAATCTATTGATGCGTCTACTATTTATGATGTTCCCAATTTAATGCTCGAAGAAGGTTTAGACCGCGTAGTTTTGAATAAACTTGGCTTGGAAAGTTCGCGTCCCGATTTACAACGTTGGAACCAATTCCTAAAGCGTCATAAAAACCCTAAATCTGAAGTCACTATAGGCCTCATCGGAAAATATGTAGAGCTTCAAGATTCCTATAAATCTATATTGGAAGCCTTTATTCATGCTGGGGCGGAGAATGAAGTACGGGTCAATGTAGAATCTATTCATTCTGAATTTTTATCAGAAAATGATGTCGCTTCAAAATTAAAACATCTCGACGGGGTATTAGTCGCGCCAGGTTTTGGAGAGCGTGGTATAGAAGGAAAAATTGATGCCGTTAGATATGTGCGAGAAAACAATATTCCATTTTTAGGGATTTGTTTGGGCATGCAAATGGCCGTTATAGAATTTGCTAGAAACATCCTGAATTTAAAGGGTGCCAACTCTACTGAAATGGATGAGACAACGCCACATCCGGTGATCGACCTGATGGAATCACAAAAAACAGTTGTCGATAAGGGCGGTACCATGCGTTTAGGTGCGTGGGATTGTGAATTAGAAGACGAGAGTATTGTGTCGTCAATTTATGAAGATTCGATAATAAAAGAACGTCACCGTCACCGTTATGAATTTAATAACCATTATAAGGAACAGATCGAAAAAGCAGGACTCAAAGCTACTGGTTACAACCCAGAAACAGGTCTTGTAGAAATTGTGGAATTACCCACCAATGATTGGTTTGTCGGCGTACAATACCATCCAGAATACAAGAGTACTGTGGCGAATCCACATCCATTATTCATTGCCTTCGTAGAAGCAGCTCATAAATACAAACAGAAAAAATAATATGTCATAGTGGCACAAAACTAACTTTGGACGGTTTTTTGGTGACCACATCGCACAGCGCAGACTACATTAGCGCTTGGAATTACTAACTAGACGACCGCTTTGGCGGGAAAAATATGGAAGAAAAGAAATTTGACCTCAATTCAATTATAGGTTTTGTACTGATATTCGGAATCCTATTGTGGATTATGTATCAGCAACAACCGACCGAAGAGGAAATTGCCGCACAAAAGCAAGCGGAAGCAGAACAGGTTGAGGCTGAGAAAAAAGCAAAAACCATTGAAAATGGTCAAACCAAGCAGACCACAGCAGAGGACTATACAAACTTCAGCGCAATGGATTCTACACAGCGTGCTGGTCTTCAAAGTAAATATGGCGCCTTTGCTTATGCCATGTCTTTGCCATCAGCGAATAAAGAGTTTACCGAAGTCTCAACGGAGGTTTTGGATTTAAAATTCAGTACCAAAGGTGGTTTTCTTTCTGAAGTAAAATTGCGCGATTTTGTACGTTTTGACTCTATTCCGATTTATATGGTCAAGGATGGTAATACGGAATTCAATGTTAAGTTACCAACTACTGATAGTCGTACAATGAATACATCGACCCTGCCTTTTGAACCAACAGTAACCCAAAATGGTGGGAATACGGTGGTATCAATGAAACTTAAAGTAGCCGCAGATAAGTATTTGGAATACCGTTACGAGCTAAAACCTAACGATTACATGATCGATTTTAGCATCAAGTCCCAAGGTATGGATGGTATCATCGATGGATCACAGACTATTGATTTAGATTGGGCAATGACACAATTGCGTCATGATAAGAGTGTATCCTACGAAAATCGCTACACAAGATTAACCTACCGCCACGAAGATGGTAAGATTGATAAGCTGTCCCAAATGGGTAATGATGATGAGATTATTGAGGAGGTTGATTGGATATCTTACCGTCAGCATTTCTTCAGCTCTATATTAAAGACAGATACACCTTTTCCTTCAGCAACCATTACGTCTGAAGATTTAGTTGAGGATGAAGCCGTTGATACCTTATATACCAAAAGATACACCACCAAATTAGCGTTGGATGTAAAGGGTGGTGAACTTGCCCAAAATATGAATCTCTATTACGGCCCTACAGATGCTAAGATTCTTAAGAATTATGATGATGAGCTTGTAGAAAGTATTCCTTTTGGTTGGGGAATTTTTGGTTGGATTAATAAGGCCATTTTCATACCGTTATTTAACTTTTTAAGTGGCATGTTGCCTTATGGTATCGCCATTATTGTGATGACTATTTTGGTGAAAATAGTATTGTCTTTTGTACAGTACAAGCAATTCTTGTCACAGGCAAAAATGAAGATCCTTAAACCAGAATTGGATGCCATCAGAACGAAATATAAAGACAATAAGCTTAAAGCACAGCAAGAGACTATGGCACTTCAGAGTAAGGCTGGGGCAAGTCCGCTAAGTGGCTGTCTACCAGGTTTAATGCAGATTCCGGTGTTCTATGCCTTGTTCATGTTTTTCCCAACAGCATTTGCATTAAGACAAAAAAGTTTTTTATGGGCAGACGATTTAAGTTCGTATGATGTGATTGCAGAATTACCATTCAGCATTCCGTTTTATGGCGACCACGTAAGTTTATTTCCAATATTAGCCGCTGTAGCAATTTTCTTTTATATGAAGATGACTACGGGTCAACAAATGGCGAATCAACCTACACAAGAAGGTATGCCAGATATGGCTAAGATGATGAAGTACATGATTTACTTCTCGCCATTATTAATGTTGTTTTTCTTTAATAACTACGCATCCGGATTGAGTTTGTACTATTTTGTATCTAACTTAATTAGTATTGGGATTATGCTGGTTATAAAAAACTTCATTATTGATGAAAATAAAGTATTAGCCAAGATTGAAGACAATAAGAAAAAGCCTAAGAAGCAAAATCGTTTCCAAAAGAAGATGGCGGAAATGATGGAGCAAGCTGAGCAACAAAAAAAGGTACAGCAAAATAGAAGAAAATAGAAGTCAAATAACTTTATAATTAACCCTCATTCGTAAAAGATTGAGGGTTTTTTAATGAACAAAAAACCCTTCGGAAAAGCTCCAAAGGGTTTTACTAACTAAATCAATCAATATAAAAATGAGGTAATCAGCCTCGATCTTTCTTTTATTCAGCAGGTAGAATTACTCTATCTACAACATGTACAACACCGTTACTCCCTTGGATATCAACCAATGATGGCACTATGTTGATCTCTCTATCTCTTGGATCAGTAATTGTTAAACTACCAGCATCAACCATAATGTTCCCGCCAAGTGTGGCTACCATTCCAGTAGTCAACTCACCTGAAGTTACATTGGCATTGGTTATAACGTGTGTCAATAACACAGCTTCTACGGTTTCCGCATCAATATCTGTTAATGCGCTTACACCTAATTCAGAGAGTAGGGCCAAAAAGGCATCATTAGTTGGTGCAAACGTTGTAAATGTACTGTTCTGTGATAATGTAGCGACCAAATCTGTTCCGTCTTGAGTGTCTGCATAAACTAAAGCATCTACTAATACACTCAATGCAGGGTTTGCAATAGCATGGTCTGCGGTAGTCGGCGGTAATAATACTTTATTAATCACATGGACAACACCATTATCTGCCATTTGGTCTGGAGTGATAACATTAGCACCGGCATCAGTGCTAGATCCTCCATTTAACTGTACTACACCATTAACAACATTAAAGTACAAACTTAAATTTGTAGATTCAGGACCTGATGCCCCAGTTGTTTCATAACCACTTCCCGCACCGATTAATGTTGAAGCAGGAATGTTTTCGCCTATTATTACATGGTTTAATAAAACCTCAGTTAAAGTATTTAAAGGAATATCATCTAAAGAATTCCAGTTATTATTACTATCTAATAAATCCTGAAAAGCTTGGTTAGTAGGTGCAAAAACCGTAAAAGGGCCTTCTTCTTCAAGCGTAGTTACTAAATTTGCACGTGTCAAAGCATCTGCTAATACTGTAAAATTAGCATCAACTGCTACATCAACTACAGTAGTTTCTGAAGGCATAGGCGTATTATCATCGTCTGAGTCACAAGACTGAAACGTAACCATCACAAAAGCTAGGGGAAGAATAAGCAGAGTTTTTAAAATATTTTTCATTTTTTTGGGTTTAATAGTTATTAACTCATTTTTAAAAGTGTTTAACAAATTTAAATAATGATTAAACAAAGTTACGTGCGCAATCGCTCATTTGCTTCACTCATTTGCATTTTTACCATTTTTTTAACAACCATAAGTGCTCAAAATGAGCTCAATGGCTTTGATAATAATGGAGAACGGCATGGGGTTTGGACCAAATATTTTGAAGGTACCAATCAACCTAGATACACAGGTAAATTCAATCATGGAAAGGAAATAGATACGTTTAAGTTTTACACCCTGAGTAACAAAAAAAGTGTCTTGAGTGCCGTTAAGGTATTCAATGCTGAAAATAACCTTGCAGATGTTAAATTTTTAACTTCTTACGGTAAAATTATAAGCCAAGGCCAGATGGATGGCAAAAAGTATATTGGAGAATGGGTCTATTTTCACAAATCATCAAAAACTATTATGACGACCGAGAATTATAATGATGATGGAAATCTCGATGGACCTCGAAAAGTATTCTATAAAAACGGTAAACTCGCTGAAGAAGCCGTTTATAAGGACGGAAAGCTCCACGGTACCTCCAAATGGTATACGGATTCAGGTGGCCTTTTACGAACTTCAGAATATAAGAATGACAAACTTCATGGTGACTCAGTCTTTTATGACACAGAAGGGCGCATAGCTACGCTAGGTGAATACAAAGCAGATAAGCGTGTAGGAAGGTGGACGTATTACAAGGAGGGCAAAGTCGTTAAAGTGGAAGATTTAGGGGATGGCGATTAAGTGTATTTCAGACAATAGGCTAAACGCATTTATACAATAGATTAGGACAATGGTATTCAAGCTCGGGTACCATTTTTATTTGTAATTTTGCCACCTTAAATTCAAGTAACTAGAACATGAAACGGGTCATAGTTGGTCTTTCTGGAGGTGTAGATTCTAGCGTTGCAGCCTATCTTTTAAAGGAGCAAGGTTATGAGGTGATCGGCTTATTCATGAAGAATTGGCACGATGACAGCGTGACTATTTCTGATGAATGTCCATGGTTGGAAGATAGTAATGACGCCATGTTGGTCGCCAATAAATTGGGGATTCCTTTTCAAACGGTAGACTTAAGCGCACAATACAAAGAACGTATCGTTGATTATATGTTTAAGGAATACGAGAATGGACGAACGCCAAATCCCGATGTGCTTTGCAATAGAGAAATTAAGTTTGATGTCTTTATGGACATCGCTTTAGAATTGGGTGCGGATTTTGTCGCTACAGGTCACTACTGCCGAAAGGATACGATTACAAAGCATGGTAAAGACGTTCATCGCTTACTGTCCGCCAAGGACACTAATAAAGATCAATCTTATTTTTTGTGTCAACTTTCACAAGCCCAATTGGCAAAGGCTCTATTTCCAATAGGCGAATTAACCAAACCAGAAGTCCGGGAAGTTGCCAGAGCGCAGGATTTAATCACCGCGGAAAAGAAAGATTCCCAAGGTTTATGCTTTATCGGAAAAGTACGATTGCCCGAATTTCTGCAACAACAACTAAAACCAAAAGAGGGTGTTATTGTTGAAATTCCTGAAGTACATTCATTGTATTCAGAAGCCATTCCGAAGTTTGAAAACAAATCTGCTGAATTAGCTTATTTCTCAAACCCCAAAAGCTATCAAATCCAAGATGGAACTGTTGTAGGAAGGCACCAAGGCGCTCATTATTTTACCAAAGGGCAACGCAAAGGGTTGGCGGTTGGTGGCACCAAAGAACCGCTATTCGTTATTGATACGGATGTGAAAGAAAATGTCATTTACACCGGCCAAGGAAAAAATCATCCTGGCTTGTTGCGTTCTGTTTTGTTTGTTAACAACGACGATGTGCACTGGATACGAGAAGATTTAGAATTAGTCGAAGGTGAAACTATGGAAGTCGAAGCTAGAATACGCTACAGACAGCCCCTTCAAAAAGCGACTTTGCATAAAATGGATTCGGGATTATATGTTGAATTTCAAGGTCCACAATCCGCTATTACTGAAGGTCAGTTTGTTGCATGGTATATTGATGATGAGCTATTGGGTTCCGGCGTTATTTCTTAGGTTCTATGGCTACTGCAGTTGGTTTGTCATTCCTGTCCCGACGCTTCGGGAGCTGAATCTCAAAATTTTATCTCGCCGTATTCATTAATAATTAAAGAGGGCTTCTTTTTTCAGAAAAAGGAATCAATATATTTACAATTCAATTAAGACCTTAGTCACACTGGGTCTCTCGAAGTGCAATATCAAACATCATCCACATGCCAAACAGAATCACCCAACTCTTCAATATAAAGTATCCCATTGTACAAGCCGGAATGATCTGGAACAGCGGTTGGCGCTTAGCCTCGGCAGCTAGTAACTCAGGAATTTTGGGTCTCATCGGGGCAGGGTCCATGTATCCTGATGTATTGCGAGAGCATATTCAAAAATGCAAAAAGGCCACGGATAGGCCGTTTGGTGTGAATGTTCCTATGCTGTATCCCAACATCGAAGAGATTATGGATATCATTGTTGAGGAAGGTGTGAAAATTGTATTTACATCAGCAGGTAACCCTAAGACTTGGACCAAATGGTTGCAAGATAGAGGCATCACCGTTGTACATGTCGTCAGTAGTGTAAAATTTGCATTAAAAGCACAAGAGGCAGGTGTGGATGCGGTTGTAGCGGAAGGATTTGAAGCTGGAGGCCATAACGGGAGAGATGAAACCACAACTTTGACTTTAATCCCCATGGTGAAAGAGCAGATCAAAATTCCATTAATTGCTGCTGGAGGTATTGCAACAGGAAAAGCGATGTTGGCCACAATGATATTGGGTGCCGATGGGGTTCAAGTTGGAAGCCGATTTGTGGCCAGCGAAGAATCTTCGGCCCATCAAGCCTTTAAACAGGTGGTGGTTGATGCCAAGGAAGGGGACACTCAATTGACTTTAAAAGAACTGGCGCCAGTTCGCCTAATTAAAAATAAATTCTATAATGATCTCCAAGATCTATATAAAAAAGGACCAACAATTGATGAACTCAAAGAACTACTCGGTAGGGCAAGAGCGAAACGTGGTATGTTTGAAGGGGATCTCGAGGATGGCGAATTAGAGATAGGACAAATCTCTGGACTTATTCATGACATAAAACCAGTTTCTGAGATTGTAGATGAAATAATAACAGAATTTAAAAGAGCGCAGACATCAATCTCTAAGCTATAAATTAATTCAGAATATTTTAGGTCTTATAAGATTAGTATGACGAATAGTAGATTCGGATAAGACAATCATAGATTATGACGAGTGTACTTATATATGATGACGCAACTTTGTAGTGTAATTATAAAACACAACAAAAATGAGTCAAAAAACTGCAATTATTACTGGAGGAAGTCGAGGATTAGGTCGTGATATGGCGCTTAATCTCGCAAAAGACGGTATCAATGTTATCTTTTCGTACAATACAAATCTTGAAAAAGCCAAGGAGGTTATTTCAGACATTGAAGCCTTAGGACAAAAAGCGGTTGCTTTTCCGTTTAATGCCAACAATCCCAACACAGCGAAGCTATTTATGTCCAAAGCCACCGAATATCTTATGGAAGAAAACGGAAAGCCAAATTTTGATTTTCTGATCAATAACGCCGGAACAGGAACCTTCAATATGATCAACGACACCACGGAAGATCAATTTGATGAAATGATGAATGTTCACCTTAAAAGCGTCTATTTTTTAACACAAGCGGCTTTACCATATATAAATTCTGGAGGTCGTATTGTTAATATTTCAAGTGGTTTGGCGCGCTTCAGTCTGCCCGGTATGTCGTCCTACGCCATAATGAAAGGTGCTATCGAAGTATTTACACGTTATTTGGCTAAGGAATTGGGCTCCAGAAAAATAACGGCCAATGTTATAGCGCCAGGAGCCATTGCCACAGATTTCGCTGGTGGAAGCAATAAGCAGGAGGATAAAGCTGCTGTCATTTCGAGCATTACCGCTTTAGGCCGTGTAGGCGAAGCTGAAGATGTTGGTGGAACGGTGGCCTTTTTATGTTCGGACCGCGCTGGATGGATCAATGGACAGCGTATGGAAGTGTCCGGGGGGATGCTTGTGTAAAATCTTTTCAATACTTTTAGGAAAATGAATGAATTAAAACATTTTAAAAAGGTTGGCGATTATCATAAAATTGCCAACCTATCCCCGCCAGAGCATCCGCTAATCAGTCTTGTGGATTATAGTGAGGTCAAATATCCCGAAGATATCGATGCCTTAAAGTGGAAACAAGACTATTATACCATTGGTCTCAAACGTCATATACCTTATAAGATGTTTTATGGCCAACAAGAGTACGATTTTGATGAAGGCCTAATGACATTCATTGCACCAAACCAAGTGATGGGCCTAGGCAATAACCCCAATGTAAAAGCCTCTTCCCCAAGTGGTTGGCTATTGTTGGTTCATCCCGATTTTTTATGGAATACCTCTTTGTCAGAATCTATTAAAACGTTCGAATTTTTCGACTACAGCGTCAGTGAATCGTTGTTTTTATCTGAAAAAGAGGAGCAGATGATGGAAGATTTGTTAAAGAACATTCAGCGAGAGTATAGAGCCAACATTGATAAGTTCAGTCAACAGATTATAGTCTCCCAGATAGAATTGCTGTTGAATTATGCCAACAGATTCTACGAACGCCAATTTATAACACGGCAAATCACAAACCATGGAATTGTCGCGAAAGTTGAGAAGCTACTGACTGATTATTTCGCAAACGATGATCTTATGAAAAAAGGTCTGCCTTCCGTAAGTTGGGTTGCTGATTCTGTTAATTTATCACCCAATTATTTGAGTAGTATATTAAAGACGGTCACTGGACAGAGTACGCAGCAACATATTCATAACGCCTTGATTGAGAAGGCGAAACTTCAATTATCAACTACGGCACTGTCAATTAGTGAGATTGCTTACACTCTAGGCTTTGAGCGTCCGGCGTCATTTTCAAAATTATTTAAAACCAAAACCGAGTTATCTCCTTTAGAATTCAGAAAAGCATTTAACTAAATGGATTAGTCGCAAAACCGCTATTTTTGCGCTGTGGTTTTGAGCAATTACATTAAAGAATTCAAATATAATCTGCAACTGGCAACGCCCGTTATTTTAGGGATGCTCGGTCATACTCTAGTGTCGTTCGTAGATAATATTATGGTAGGCCAGTTGGGCAGTGCCGAGTTGGCTGCCGTGTCTCTGGGCAACAGTTTTATTTTTATTGCTATGTCTTTGGGCATAGGCTTTTCAACGGCCATAACCCCGTTGGTAGCCGAAGCAGATGCCGAGGGCAATTTTGAAAAAGGGAAATCGGCATTTAAGCATGGCTTGTTCTTGTGTACTACCTTAGGTCTAATTCTGTTTGTAGGACTCTATTTTTCCAAGCCATTAATGTCTATCATGGATCAGCCGCAAGAGGTAGTGATTCTCGCAGGGCCTTATTTGGATTTAGTGGCATTCTCATTGGTGCCGCTTATTGTGTTTCAGGCATTTAAACAGTTTAGTGATGGCATGTCTCTAACGCGATATCCTATGTACGCTACCATAATTGCTAACCTCATTAACGTCGGGATTAACTATGTCCTAATCTTTGGGAAGTTTGGTTTCCCGGAGCTTGGCATCGTTGGTGCAGCTATTGGGACTTTGGTCTCGCGCTTTGTAATGCTACTTTACCTTTGGGTACTGTTAGCAAAAAAGAAGCGCACGAAGGCGTTTGTAACCAAAATCAAAATTTTTGCCCTAACAAAACAGGCCATCAATAAGTTGATTGCTTTGGGTGGCCCAAGCGCCATGCAAATGTTTTTTGAAGTCGCCATATTTACGGCAGCCATTTGGTTGAGTGGTATTTTAGGGAAGAACGCCCAGGCGGCCAACCAAATTGCACTCAACCTGTCTTCAATGACGTTTATGGTGGCTATGGGTTTAAGTGTTGCTGCCATGATACGCGTAGGAAACCAAAAAGGCTTGAAAGACTTTAGTAATCTAAAACGAATTGCCGAATCAATATTCTTAGTTGGTTTCGTTTTTGCCATTGGCTTCGCATTGGCGTTTGTTGTTTTTCACGATAGCTTGCCTCATTTATATGTAGATGTCAATGACCCCAAAAACGCTTTAGATACAATGGAAGTAGTTAAAATAGCATCAACGCTGCTATTAGCGGCGGCTGTGTTTCAAGTTACGGATAGTCTTCAGGTGATTGTTTTGGGTGCACTGAGAGGGCTTCAGGACGTTAAGATTCCCACACTTATTACATTTATTGCGTATTGGTTAATTGGGTTTCCTGTATCGTTCTTTCTAGGGAAGGACGATGCCTTGGGCAGTTTAGGGATATGGATTGGGTTGTTGGCGGGACTCACGGCAGCGGCCATGATGCTATTTTGGCGCTTTAATTACCTTACCAAAAAGCTGATTAGACAGAAAACCCTTCAAGCTTAACAATAAATTGTAACTTTGAAGTTTTGAATCTCAAACTTTGAAATAACGCATGGAGCTTCCAAAATTTATACTCGGAGACAACACAGATTTCCCCAATGCTATTTTTATAGTACATACCGAATTCCCGCGATTTGTCATTAATCTCGAAAATGATGAGGTAGAGTGGTTAGAGGAATTTGATCAGCACGACCAAAAAGAATTGGAAACCGAAACCGAGAACTACATCAAGGAAGCCACGGCCTTTTACGACCGTGAAATTGAACGATACGACCAATAGCAAATGGAACAGTTTTTTCAATCCGACTGGGACTTATTTTTATTTCTGAATAATCTGGGGAATGAAACCCTAGATCCTGTAATGCTCGCGATCACTAACGAGTTTACCTTTGTGCCACTCTATACGCTTTTACTTTACTTAATCTACAGAAAGCAAGGCGTAAAACCATTGATACTGGTGGTTTTGGTCACAGTAATTATGATAACCTTTACCGACCAATTGACTAATGTGGTAAAGCACTATTTTGAGCGTCCTCGTCCTTGTCGACAGCCAGGTGTTATGGAAACGGCACGATTTATAGCGGAACGTTGCGGCCCATTTGGGTTCTTTTCTGGGCACTCGTCCAATTCCATGGCAGCCGCAATTTTTGGAGGTCTTATCTTAAAACCTTACTACAAAAAGCTGATTTATATTCTCGTCGTATGGAGTATTATCGTTGGATTTAGTCGAATTTACGTTGGCGTGCATTACCCAACTGATTTATTGTTTGGCTTTATGTTTGGCGCCATCAGTGGTTTTGCATTCTATAAGCTCGATGTGTTTTTAAAGAGACAGTTTATCGACGCGTAAGTTTGTAAACCTTGTTTACCAAGCGTTCCTTGTAACTTCTGCTGTTTTTTTCTGAAGTGTTTAAATCGAAAGTGCCGATTAGTTCTATTCGATATAAGTTTGAAAGCGCTTCTGGAATCTCGGTTTCATTATGATTGAATGCCAATAAGAATGAAGACGCTTCTGGAATTTGCAAGCCTCCTTCGGTTTTTAAAACGGGAATTTTAGAACCGTAATTCCAAATGGCTTCAGGCGAAATACCTGAATAAGCATGTAATTTTAAATCGTCTGAAGTATCGAGTTCTGCAATGGGCTTATAGTTTGAAGCTTTATTGTTATCAGCTAATGGCAAAGCCAACAGACCAAGAGTAAGCATCATTAAGAAATTTAAGGCAATGGTTTTGCTGATGTCTTTCGTTCTAAGGGATTTCAAAATTAAAAAACCTAAAATGAGAAGGCAAATCGATGCCAAAATGTAGAGCACCAAATACAGACCTGAAAAACCGCCCAATGCCAAGTACGCCAAAATAGGAAAAACTACGGCGACTAGTCCAATCAGTCCAAAATTAAAATAAACAGGATAGGTTTCTTTCTTATCCGACATCGACTTGAATGACCGCACCAAATATTCCAAATAAAATCCAATGTTAATCGCCAACGGAATGAGTACTGGCATGAGGTAGCGCGATTTCTTTTCAGGAACAATAGATAAGAGAATAACCGCAAAAAGCGTCCAAAATAAGCTGAATTTATAGGCCTTTAGATTAGAAACACGTGACTTTAAGTAAGGATACAACAAACTAACAAAGGCAGGAATGGTCCACAACCCACTTTGGGTAAAGAAACTCCAATAGTAGTAAAACGGTCTTACATTATAGCTACTCCAATTCCCCGTTTCCTTGCTAGCAATGGCGGTAAAGGTTTCAGGATCTGCAATACGAACATATAAATACCACAAACCGCCAATGGCTATTCCGAACACCAAAAGAGTAATCCATTTGAGATGTCTCAAAATCCCACCTTCAAATTTATAGACGAACACATAGCTCAGTACAAATGGTAGAAAAAGCGCATATAAGGAGACCGGGCCTTTGGATAATACTGTTGCGGCTATCATAATGGCAAACAAGATGCTATTCCAAAATTTCGCTCTGCCCTGAAACAACATGAATAATTGACACAAAGCAATAGTCGTAAACCCATGGGCGTAGATATCCCAAGGCGCTTCAACCACAATACCGATGATATAAAATGAGGTTACGGCAACAAATGCGTTCCGTAGACTTTGGGCCTTTTCTAATTGTAATTGTTTGGATAATAGGTAGACTTGACTCCCAATAATCCCAATAAGCAAAATGGCTGGTAAGCGTAAGGCCCAAACCTTTGTAATGCCAAAGATGCTTCCAAAAAATGCTGTAATCCAAGTCGGTAGAGGGGGCTTTTGATAGCGGGCTTCACCGTTCATGGTGGTCAAAATCCAGTTGTCGTCTTGCAACATTTCTCTAGCGGCGATAAAATTCCGGGCCTCCATAATACTTACAGGTAAGACCCAAAGACTTAGTCCCAGCATTAGAAAGACAAAAGCAAAGATGCTCGCTATCGGATATTTCTCAATGGTCTTAATCATTTGTTTTTTCGGATTAGCATGGCGTTTCTAGCGTAAATTATAATTCCGAATAAGTGACCTACAAACAACACGGGATCTTTACGGATAATGGCGTAACATAAAATCATAAGTGCACCAATGAGGCTCATCACCCAAAACCCCATTGGTAAGCTCGATGTTTTTTCACGTTCAGAATATAACCACTGGTAAATAAAACGCAAGGTAAAAACAACTTGTGCAGCGATGCCCAAAATCAAGAGCCATATTGGGATTGCTTCATTCTTAAAGAGTAAATCAATATCTATTTTATTGTTATTGAAGTAGTAAACACCGATGAGTATAGGCAAAATGACAAAGCCAATTTGTGCTATTTTAGGATAGCGTTTCCATTCACCTTGCAACTGTAAATTTCTTATATAAATGTAATACGTTAGCGACTGGCCTAACATTATGGCAAAGTCTAATCGGAGATAGCCATAAATAAATAGGAGGAATGAGGCAATTAAACTCAGCGTCCAAAACAAGGTCGGTGTAACGACTTTCTTCTGTTTTTCAGATTTTACCCATTGCACAATGAGACGCGATGAAAACAAGATTTGAGCTAAAAACCCAATACTATAAATCATCCAATCTTTCATTCGCTTTTAGAGGCTACTTTGTAATTGATGTATTTTTTCTTCATCCATAAATAGGCGAAACAGTCCATTAATGGGCCTAGAAGTCGATTCCATAAACCATATTTCGCTTCTCCGGCAACACGCGGAAAATGTTGGACGGGCACTTGCTTTATTTTTCCCTCTTGAAGAAGAATCATCGCTGGTAAAAACCGGTGCAAGCCTTTAAACATAGGAATGCGCTTGGCATAATCCGTATGAATGATTTTTAACGGACAACCCGTATCGTCCATACCGTCTTTGGTAAACGCCCTTCGAATACCGTTGGCAATTGTTGAAGACATATTCTTCACAAAGGAGTCCTTTCGATTAGCGCGTACACCAGTTACCAAATGGTAATCTTCGGAATGTTCCAATAATAAATTGAAGTCTTCAGGTGCGGTCTGTAAGTCAGAATCGATATAACCCACCAATCGGGATTCGGTATGATCAAAGCCAGCTTTAATGGCGGCACTTAATCCTTTGTTAGCTTCAAACGAAATAAAATGGAAATCGGGTTGACGAGCACAAATGGCTTCAATCATTTCTTGACTATTGTCCTTGGATCCGTCATTCACAAAGAGAATCGAAGTGGGGACAGATGCAATCTTTAAATAATCTGAAAGCTCTTTTTCTACCCGCTCCAGGTTGTCTTCTTCATTATAAACAGGAACGATAATGCTAAGGTCATACCCCATAAAGCCGTGTGTTGGTCTAATTTGGCTGTAAAAATATCGTTTTTTTTGGATAGTCTTTGTGGTGGTAGGTTTAAATACAAAAAAGATGTTTCTTTGTGATGCTCAGAACAAATTATGAAGATTTTAGTTACAGGAGTTGCCGGATTTATAGGGTCACATTGCGCCGAACGCTTATTGCATTTGGGGCACGAAGTGATTGGTATAGACAATTTTTCTGATTATTACGCTGTTGATTTAAAAGAAATGAATGCCAAAGCGGTTAAAGATAAAGGTGGTAAAATCCTAAAACTCGATTTAAGAGATGCTGAATTTCATCACATACTTTCTACAGATTTCGATTACATCTTTCATTTTGCCGCACAACCTGGGATTTCTCAATCATCGACGTTTGAAGATTATGAAAGCAATAATGTCATCGGAACAAAAAACCTGATTGATTTTGCCCTTCTGAATAAAAAACTCAAACTGTTTGTTAATATCGGAACCTCGTCCATTTATGGATTAGAAGCTACTTCGCCTGAAGATGTTGCGCCCAAACCTGCATCACATTATGGTGTTACTAAATTGGCGGCGGAGCAATTGGTGCTTCAGAAGAGCAGGGAAGGGAAGATGAAGTCCTGCTCCTTACGTTTGTATTCGGTTATTGGCCCAAGGGAGCGCCCAGAAAAAATGTACACCAAACTGATAGCCGCGGGATTGAATAATACATCCTTTCCTCTTTTTGAAGGAAGCGCCAAACACCTGAGAAGTTTTACTTATGTTGGTGATATAATTGATGGTGTAGTTGCTGTTATTGGTAAGGAAGATTCTGTTGACAGCGAAGTGATTAATTTGGGTACGGAGCAAGAACACACTACACAAGAAGGTATCGATACGGTATCTGAAGTTTTAGGACAATTCATTACAATAGAAAAAGTTCCTGCAAGACAAGGTGATCAATTGCGCACTAAAGCCAATATTGATAAAGCCCGAAAATTATTGAATTATAATCCTACCAAAACGTTAAGAGAAAGTATTGAGGCACAAGTAGCTTGGTACGAGGCTAATTTTTCTTAAAGCTTAATCTGGCTCGAGAAGTAACTAAATCATCATCTATAAATACCCCTAAAGTCCCCTCAAGGGGACATCAGTTCTAAGTGTATTTTTAAGATTGTCCCCTTGAGGGGACTTTAGGGGTGTAAGGTTTGGACGAGAATCGCCTTAATAAAACTAAAGACTATGTAGACTCAACAAATAATCCGCCGCTGCAAAAGGCGTAGTCTCACCATCTTTAATCAATTGAATTTGTTTTTGCAATTCGTCTTCCAATTGTGGTTGATTATAAAATCGGCTTTTTAATTGTTCCTCAATAGTTTGCTTCAGCCAAAATGTGTTTTGTTCGTTTCGGTTGTGCTCAAAGAAGTTATTAGCTTTTACCGTATCTAAATAGTCTAGAATCATGTCGTAGATCTCAGAAATCCCTTCGTTTTTCAGTGCACTACAAATAGCGGTCTTTGGTGACCAGCCCGAAGCTTTTTCCGGATAAAGATGCAAGGCTCTATTGAATTCCAGTTTTGCCGCTTTTGCCGCTTTAACGTTTTCGCCATCTGCTTTATTGATAACAATAGCATCAGCCATTTCAATAATCCCGCGTTTAATACCTTGAAGTTCATCACCTGCACCAGCCAGTTTCAATAGCAAGAAAAAATCCACCATGCTATGTACGGCGATTTCGCTTTGGCCAACGCCGACAGTTTCAATGATAATGGTATCGTAACCTGCCGCTTCGCAAAGAATAATGGTTTCACGCGTTTTTCTCGCTACGCCTCCCAAAGAATCTCCAGAAGGTGAGGGTCGGATAAATGCATTCTCCGTTTTCACCAAGTCTTCCATTCGGGTTTTATCACCCAAAATACTGCCTTTACTTAAACCGCTACTCGGGTCAACGGCCAATACGGCAATTTGTTTTCCTTCGTCGATGAGGTGCTTTCCAAAGGTCTCAATAAAGGTGCTTTTGCCCACGCCAGGAACACCTGTGATGCCTATTCTTATAGAATTATTTGCATGTGGCAAACAGCCTTTGATGACAGTAGATGCTTTTTCGGAATGTGCAGGATTTGTACTTTCAATTAAGGTAATTGCACGACTCAAGGCCGAAATATCTTGCGCGAGTATCCCTTCGATTAAAGCTTCAGCTGTTGGATTGTTCTGTCGTCGTTTTTTTATGTTGTGAAGTGCATCCGTATTTAGCGCATCTGGTTCAGAAATACCAGGTTGTTCATGAAGCGCTGAGGTTTTGGATGTTTTTTTCTTCGTCACGACAGTTTATAATTACGGTCGTGTTCTATTGACCAATTTCAGTGGAATTGCTACTTTGGTTTGGTCCCAAGCCATGGTTAGCTTTAGGTCTCCAGTAGTATTATCAAAGGCTATGGTAAAATCCTCAACAACGGTTTCTAAGTCTTGAGTTGGGACTTGGAGGGTTATCACATCGAAATTAGGGTCCCACATGGGTTCCATTTTTTCATCGACACCCCAAGGGTATTGCTTGCTGTTAAACATCACTTTCCACGCAGAATCCATGGGGACCGACCATAAGGTATAATCGCCTTTTGGAAGAAACATACCTTCAATCATCAAATCTTGATTTGTGGAAAATGTCGTCGCTTCGTTTGCACCAGTTCGCCATACCTTATCATAAGGCACCAAAGCGCCAAAAACCTCTCTGTCTCGTTTGGAAGGGCGGTTGTATTCCACTTCCAATTTTAGGTCGTTTAATTCAATCTTCGCTGTATCCTTCGGGCTTAATCGTGGTGAAAAGATATTTTCAACAAAATAAGAATAGAGAAAAAGACCGAGGGCCACGATGGATAAAACAATGAGAAGGCGTTTGAGAAACGTATTCATAAAAGCGGTAAAATTTTAGGCTTAAAGATAGTTCAAATCTTAAATATCCATTAGGAAAAGGGTGAAATTTAGGTAACTTCAGAAATAATTTTCAAAAATTTGAGAAAATTTGCAACACAGATATTTTTGTGTCGTCTTTAGATTGAACCTAACCAATTAACCAAAACCAATTAACGCATGTTTCACGTTGAAATTGTTGAAAAATGCAAGCAAAACGATAGGCAAGCACAGCTCAAACTTTACAAACAGTATTGCGACGGCATGTTTGTGGTGGCCAACCGATTTGTAAAAAATACCATGGAAGCTGAAGACGTGGTCCAAGAAGCCTTCATAAAAGCCTTCACAAAAATAGACCAGTATAAAGCCGAAGTGACCTTTGGGGCATGGTTAAAACGAATTGTGATTAATAAGAGTATAGACCTCCTAAAATCTAAAAAACAACGGTTAGAAGATTTGGAAGATATCCACTTGAAAGTTGTAGACCAAGATAACGATGACGAGTGGTTAGTTGAAGACCACGTTACTATTGACGAGGTGAAGGCAAAGATTGAAACTTTACCAGATAAATATAAATATGTTCTGATGCTGTATTTGATAGAAGGCTATGACCATCAAGAAATTTCGGAAATACTGAATATCAGTCAAGTGGCGTCAAGAACACAATTATCACGAGGAAAGGTATTATTACAGAACTTATTAAATGTAGAAAAAAATGGCACAAGATATTAGAGACTTATTCAAGCAAGAACAGCAAAATAGTGTATCAAAACTATCCGAAGGCCACGAAGCACGCTTTATTAAAAAGTTGGATGATGCTTTACCAAAAAAAGCGTCCAGGAAAAGCGGTTGGTCGTTTTTAAGCATTGCGGCGAGTGTGGTTGTCCTTTTGGGATTGGGCTATGGCACCTTTCAATATTTGAATCAACCAATAGAAAATGATACAACCGAAATTGTAGAAGCAATAACGCCCGAGGTGAAAACCATGGGCGATTTTTCGCCAGACCTTAAAAAAGTAGAAGATTATTATTTGGCAAGTATCAATTTAGAATTGTCTAAAGTGGAATTAACCCCAGAAAATAAGGAGGTATTCGATGGCTATTTAATGCAGTTAGAAGAACTTAAGACCGAATATCACAACCTCAATTTGGAGTTGACTGAAAACGGAGCTAATCCGCTAACCATTGATGCCCTTATAAATAATTTAAAATTGAGACTCAATTTATTGTATCGTCTCCAAGAGCAGTTAAAAGATTTGCAGGCTGTTGATGCCAACGGCGAATCGAGTATATAATATCAATCTATCAATAATTCATCACTAATTAACGAACAGTTTAAAAATCAATTCATCATGAAAAAAAGAGTAGTACAATTTGCCCTTTGTTGCCTTATCGGAAGTTTAGCTTATGGGCAGACCAAAGTGGAAAAAACCAAAAAGAGTATCAATGCTTCCAAGGATGTTACCATCGATTTAAATACCAATTATGTAGAAATTGAAATCGATACGTGGAACCAAAACACTGTAGAGGTTGAAGCCTATATAGAAAGTACTAAACTCAGCAAGGACGAGTTGCAAAAGGCCTTAAAATCGTGGGGTTTAGAAATCAGTGGTTCGGGAGACTATGTCAGCATCAACTCTAAAGGAGGGCTAGCAGGCGGGCTTTTTTCGGAAGGCGATTATGCTAACGAATTACGGGATTTAGAAATCCGTTTGGCCGATTTACCGGACATACCTAATATTCCAAATTTACCAGAAATGAATTTTGCTATTACTGAAATGCCTAACATGTCAGAGTTTCCAGAAATGCCAGAGTTACCAGAATTACCAGAAGGCGTCAGTTCGGTGCAGTTTGATTATGACCGCTATAAAAAAGAAGGTGATACCTATCTAGAAAAATGGAGTTCGGAGTACGAAGCCAAATATGGTAAGGAGTACAAGGAGAAAATGAAAAAATGGGCTAAAGAGTTTGAAGCGTCCGGTTTTCAAGAAAAAATGGAAAAGTGGGGTGAGGAATTCGGAAAGAAGTTCGAAGGCAAATGGTCCAAAGAGATGGAAGCTTGGGGCAAAAAGTTCGGAGAGCAATTCGGAAAAGATTTTGAGAAAAACATGGAGAATTGGGGTAAGGAGTTTGAGAAAAGCTTCGGAAAAGATTTTGAAAAACGCATGGAAGCTTGGGGCGAGAATTTAGCCAAAAGTTTAGAAGCGAGAAGCGAAGCCATGGAAAAGCGAGAAGAAAGCCTTGCTAAACGCCTAGAGTCCATGGAAGAGCGTCAAGAAGCCTTAGCCGAACGCAACGAGGCTAGACGTAGCGCTTTAAATAACAGAGCCTTGTTTAGGTCTCGCGGTACAAATAGCGATGTAAAAAAAGTCATAAAGATTAAAATGCCAAAGAAGGCAAAATTAAAACTGAATGTAAGGCATGGCGAGCTTAAAATGAGCTCTGTGATATACAATGCCAAAGGTGATATTTCACATTCAAAAGTATTGGCACAGCACATTGATGGGAGTTCTACTTCCATCAATGCTAGCTATTCGCAGGTGTTGATTGACGAATGGAACAAAGGCAGTCTTAACTTAAAATATGTGGATGATGCAGTATTAAATAAGGTGTCTGGCTTGAGTTTAACCTCCAAGTCTTCAAACATTAATATCGATTACCTGTCGGGTAATAACATGATTAACGGAAGTTTTGGAGAGTTGGCCATTCATAATATTATGGATGATTTTAATAACCTCAATGTCGTTTTAGAAAATAGTGATGCTTGGTTAAAGTTACCAAAAACCGACTACAGCCTAATGTATTCTGGTGAACGTTCAAAGTTGAATGACAAACTGATGACGAAGAAAGTGGTGAATTCAGATTCTGGAAAATCCATTATTATCAACGCTAAATTCAGTAATGTGACTATAGAATAGCACTACGTTTCTTATTAAATTTGATTAGTTTTAAGTTCGAAAATAAATGCGATGTCTAAAACTAATTTCGAAGTCTTTTTAGAGGCTTTAAGCCCAAAGCCTTTAACCGTTTTATCCCCTTCAATCTCTTTGAAGGATTTTTGTTTTTTAGACCTTTCCCTTCAGAATGAAGCTTTAAAAGATGTAGATGTATCGTCATCTGATGAACTTGAGACCTTCATTTTTAATCACATTAAATCGAATAATGCCAAAGTCGCTTACGGTGGTTATTTGGAATCCCGTGGCATTTATAACCGGTCAGATTATTTTAACGAGACTGACCCAGAATTAGAACGCAATATCCACTTGGGTCTGGATTTATGGTTGGAAGCAAATGCTCCCATCTTCGCACCCTTAGATGGTATAATACATTCTTTTGCCAACAATACCAATCACGGCGATTATGGACCAACACTTATTTTAGAGCATAAAATCAAAGGTCAAACGTTTTACACCTTGTACGGTCATTTAAGTTTAGCTTCGCTCCAGGGCAAATCGGAAGGTCAACCTATCACAAAAGGCGAAGCAATTGCAACGCTTGGCACTGCAGACGTGAATGGCGATTACCCACCGCATTTACATTTTCAGATAATTAAGGATATTAAAGATTATAAAGGCGATTATCCTGGTGTTTCAAATTTGAAAGACTTAGAGTTTTACAAGGAGAATTGTCCAAATCCTAATCTATTACTAAAACTTTTTTAAAATAAAAACCCCAGAACTAATTCTGGGGTTAAGGTTATTTTTTATATGAATACCTCGAGGGATAATAATTAAATCTTGAAAAAGATTATTCTTGGTCTACCAACACATACTCGCCTTTATCAATCAAAGGAATGGCTTGTTTATATTTTACCACTTTACTTTCACCACTCATCACATGTTTAATGGTCACACGGTCGTTACGCCCAATTTTTGGTTGCTCACGGACAATGGTTTCTACCACTTGTTGCTGACGTGAAGCACCCGCACCAACGGAGCGACTCTGTGCGGCACGCTCATCGAGGTTTTGGATTTCCTCTTTTTGCTCTTGTGTTTTTTCTTGACGACGGGCTTTGGCTTCCTGAATAGTATTGGCGGTTTCCTGAGGGATTTCACCTTTAAACAAGAAGGAAATTACGTCTTTGTTAACTTGGTCGATCATTTGTTTGAAAAGCTCAAACGCTTCAAACTTATAAATCAACAACGGATCTTTTTGCTCGTGAACAGCTAATTGCACCGACTGTTTAAGTTCATCCATTTTACGTAAATGGGTTTTCCAAGCGTCATCCACAATTGCCAGGGTAATATTCTTTTCAAAATCGTTTATCAGTTGCTTTCCTTTGGTTTCATAAGCCTTTTCTAAATCTGTTACGACCTGAATGTTTTTAGTACCATCCGTAAAAGGCACAACAATTCTTTTGAAACGATCGCGCTGTGTGTTGTACACATTTTCAATCACGGGAAAGGCTAAATCGGCAGCACGTTGCATCTTTTCTTTGTAATGCTTGAAAGCCGCTTTGTACACACGACCAGCAATTTCTTGAGCCCCTAGTTTTCCAAATTCTTCTTCAGAAATTGGAGATGGCATAGAGAAGTAGCGGATCAATTCGAATTCAAAATTCTTGTAATCATTGGCTTCCTTGTTTGTTTCTGCGATGCCTTCCGACGTATCAAAAATCATGTTGGCCAAATCCACACTTAATCGCTCACCTTGTAAGGCGTGACGACGGCGTTTGTACACAACCTCACGCTGTGCGTTCATCACATCATCATATTCTAACAAACGCTTACGAATACCGAATTGGTTTTCTTCAACTTTCTTTTGGGCACGTTCAATAGATTTTGAAATCATGCCGTGCTGAATCACTTCGCCTTCCTTAAGCCCCATACGGTCCATCATTTTGGCGATACGCTCACTTCCGAACAAACGCATTAAGTTATCTTCCAAAGACACATAGAATTGCGAACTTCCTGGGTCTCCCTGACGACCAGAACGCCCACGTAACTGACGGTCTACACGACGCGAATCGTGACGTTCCGTACCTATAATGGCTAAACCACCGGCTTCCTTAACGGCTTCAGATAATTTAATATCCGTACCACGACCTGCCATGTTGGTGGCAATAGTCACCTGTCCAGGTTGACCAGCTTCTGCAACGATATCAGCCTCTTTTTTATGAAGCTTGGCGTTCAATACATTGTGCGGAACTTTGCGTTGGGTCAATATTTTTCCAAGTAATTCCGAAATGTCTACAGAAGTTGTACCAATCAATACAGGTCGCCCAGCTTGAGATAAAGCAGTAACTTCATCTACAACTGCATTATATTTTTCGCGCTTAGTTTTATAGACTAAATCGTCACGGTCATCTCTTGCGATTGGACGATTGGTTGGTATTTCAACCACATCTAATTTATAGATTTCCCAAAGCTCACCCGCTTCCGTTACCGCAGTACCCGTCATACCAGAGAGCTTACGGTACATTCTAAAATAATTCTGAAGCGTCACCGTAGCAAAGGTTTGTGTGGCGTCTTCAATCTTCACATTTTCCTTGGCTTCAATCGCTTGGTGTAATCCGTCAGAATAACGACGACCATCCATAATACGACCAGTCTGTTCATCCACAATCATCACCTTGTTGTCCATGACAACATACTGCGTGTCTTTTTCGAATAGGGCGTAGGCTTTTAAAAGTTGATTCAATGTGTGAATTCGTTCTGACTTAACCGAGAAATCACGGAATAAGTCTTCTTTTAACACGGCTTCTTCTTCAGCAGGAAGACCTTTATTTTCTATCTTGGCGATTTCCGTACCCATTTCTGGCATCACAAAGAAATTAGGGTCGTCCTTACCAGATAATTCCTCGACACCTTTATCAGATAATTCAACCTGATTGTTCTTTTCATCGATAACATAATAGAGTTCTGCATCAACCTTTGGCATTTCTCTATTGTTATCTTGCATATAGAAGTTTTCAGTCTTTTGAAGGAGTTGTTTAATCCCTTCCTCACTCAAAAACTTAATCAGGGCCTTATTTTTTGGAATACCTCGATAGACTCTCAGTAATTGGAAACCACCTTCTTTAGTGTCACCTTCAGCAATCAGCTTTTTGGCTTCAGCCAATACACCGACTAAATATTTGCGTTGCGTTTCAACCAAACTGCTCACCTTAGGTTTAAGCTCGTTGAACTCATGTTGATCGCCTTTTGGGATTGGACCAGAAATAATCAAGGGCGTTCTGGCATCATCAATCAATACAGAATCCACCTCATCCACAATGGCGTAGTGGTGTGGGCGCTGTACTAAATCTTCTGGTGCGTGCGCCATGTTATCTCTTAGGTAGTCAAAGCCAAATTCGTTATTGGTACCATAGGTAATATCTGCGTTGTAGGCGGCACGTCGTTCTGGGGAGTTTGGTCTGTGGTTGTCTATACAATCCACGCTTAAGCCATGGAATTGAAATATAGGCGCCATCCAGGCACTATCACGTTTCGCCAAATAATCATTCACCGTTACTAAGTGTACACCATTCCCAGCTAAAGCATTTAAATATACTGGAAGCGTTGCTACCAAGGTTTTACCTTCACCCGTTTGCATCTCCGCTATTTTACCTTGGTGCATAGCGGCACCACCGATAAGTTGGACATCATAGTGAATCATATCCCATGTAATGGGCTTACCAGCGGCATCCCAAGAATTGGACCATAAGGCTTTGTCTTCTTGAAGGGTCACATAATCATTTGCTCCTGAAATCTCACGGTCAAAAGCAGTGGCTGTGACCTCAATTTCGGTATTATTTACAAAGCGCTTTGCGGTTTCCTTTACTACGGCAAAGGCTTCAGGAAGAATCTCGTTGAGAACATCTTCAGAAATGGTATAGATTTCATCTTTGATGCTATCTATTTTCTGATAGATGTCTTCGCGTTCATCAATATCTTCTGTGGCTTCTGCTTGTTTGGTTAGCTCGGCTATTTCGTCATTGTAGGGCTTTCGCGCTTCAGCGATTTTGGTTTTGAATGCTTCGGTCTTAGCTCTTAACTCATCGTGCGATAAGGCTTCCAAGGCAGATTCAAAAGCCTTAACCTGTTCAACGATAGGAGAGAGTGCTTTGACATCTTGTTTGGATTTGTCGCCGACAAAAAGTTTAAGTACGGAATCTAAAATGCTCATTTATGTATGCTTTAAAAGGCTTGGGTGGCCTGTGTTTTCAATATGTTTGGTTAGCCGAAAAGGCTGGTAAATATACGGTTTGTCTAAGGGTTTTTAAAACCTTAATTCATAAAAAAAAGTCTCAAAACCGTTAGGAAGAGACTTTTTGTTTAAGCTGTTGTTATTCTAATATTCATCCTCGTTCCAGAGGTAATCATCATCAGTTGGATAATCTGGCCAAATTTCCTCAATAGAGTCGTATGAATCTCCTTCATCCTCTATGGATTGTAGATTTTCAACGACTTCTAAAGGCGCTCCTGTACGGATAGCGTAATCGATTAATTCGTCTTTAGTGGCTGGCCAAGGTGCATCACTTAAATAAGATGCTAATTCTAATGTCCAATACATTTCGTTATGGGTATTTAATTTTCTGCAAAAATAATTTTTTAGACTAAAAAGCCAAGAAAAAATCAAATTAATTCCATGGTATCAACTATTTAATACTTAAATGTCTCATCAATATTCAAAGAACGTCTGATTTTGTCACGTTTCGGAAGAGCGTATTGCAATGACTTTTCCTAACTGAAAAGCAATCAAGATTCTTTCTTGGGAATCCACTTTACTTCATCGGCTTGCAAGTCATGGGACAACTTTCGTGCCAACACAAAAAGGAAGTCAGACAGTCGGTTGATGTACATTAAGGTTTCGGGTTGAAAAGGCTCTAAACTGTTAAGATGCGAGGCCAAACGCTCGGCACGACGACATACACAGCGCGCAATGTGACAGAATGACACGGTTTGGTGCCCACCTGGCAATACAAAGTGTGTCATCTCGGGTAATTGGGCATTCATGCTGTCCATAGCATCTTCTAGTTTCTTGATGTCGGCGTCTGAAATCTTTGGAATGTTCAATCGGGCTTTACCGTTTTTCAATGTTGCTTTTTCAGGGTCTGTAGCCAAGATTGCGCCTACAGTGAATAGCCTATCCTGAATATCCATCAGCAATGATTTGTAAATCGGGTCTATCTGCTGGTCTCTAATGAGTCCGATGTGCGAGTTGAGTTCGTCTATTGTGCCGTAACTTTCAATACGGATATGGTGTTTTGGAACACGTGTCCCTCCGAATAGGGCGGTTGTGCCTTTGTCGCCTGTTTTGGTGTAGATTTTCATGTTTGTAAAGTTAAGGCTTCTGTAGAAAAATTTAATAGTATTTCTTTCTGTTCATTTTGTCTTGATATAAAACTAATTAATCCCGAAGCGTTGGGAGTAACATGTTTTTTTGTGTATACTTCTCGATACAATTTACTCGTACCTCATAAATCACTCGAAGTGACGAATGTTTGTTGTTCCGTCAGTTCGAGTGGCGGGCCAGAGCACGCTTATCGAGAACCTATTATGGATATACGAATTAGATTTGACAATGAAAGACTTCTCAATATAATTTGCTCGTGCCTCACAAACCACTCGAAGTGACGTTCTTCTTAATACACTTGGCCCATGCTTCACAAATCATTCTCCCGAAGCGTTGGGAGTGACATGTTTTTTTGTGTATACTTCTCGATACAATTTACTCGTACCTCATAAATCACTCGAAGTGACGAATGTTTGTTGTTTCGTCAGTTCGAGTGGCGGGCCAGAGCACGCTGTATCGAGAACCTATTATGGATTTACGAATTAGATTTGACAATGAAAGACTCCTCGATACAATTTGCTCGTACCTCACAAGCTATTGGAACGGATGTTCTTCTCGATACGTTTTGTTCGATTCCTCACAAACCACTCTCCTGAATCCTCGGGAGTTACAAAAAATCATTTTCTAAATTTAATGTGACTATCTACTGCCTACTAACTGTCTACTGCCAACTAAATGATTTTAGATTTAACTAAAAGTCTCTACTCTTTAAAATCTCGATTTTGTTTTTTCTTGAAGTAGGAATCCTTATACCTGCCTCTCTCTTTTGGTTTTGAGATTTTTCCTAAAGTGAGGGAAATGATTATAAACCCAAGTATTAGTAGAAGTAACATTTAATTTCTTTGGTATTTGTCATTATAGTGAATATACTAAAAATTAAAGTGTCTTGATAAATTATGAAGAAATTGGAAATAGTTAGACCTATAATTATTTCCCCTTTGGGGAACATCGATGACCTTTGGAAAAGCTATTACACCATCAAGGGGCTTATTAATTAAAGGTATCACTCTCAATGACCCCATCCCTAAGTCGGATGACACGTTTGGCGTGGGCGGCGATATCTTCTTCGTGGGTGACCATAATTACGGTGTTTCCAGCACTATGGATTTCGTTAAAAAGCGCCATGATTTCTGTCCCGGTTTTGGAATCTAAGTTCCCTGTTGGCTCATCGGCTAAGATAATCGATGGCTTATTAACTAAAGCTCTGCCAACCGCAACACGTTGTCGTTGTCCACCAGAAAGCTGATTCGGTTTATGGTCCATACGGTCGGCAAGTCCAACGTCAGTCAGCACTTCAGAAGCACGGGCGGCACGCTCTTTTTTTGAGGCACCTGCATAAATCATCGGAAGGGCGACATTGTCTAAAGCTGTAGTTCTCGGCAAAAGGTTAAACGTTTGAAATACAAAGCCAATTTCCCTGTTTCGGATTTCGGCCAGTTCATCGTCACTCATTTGGCTGACGTCTGCGCCGTTAAGGATATAACTCCCCGCGGTAGGCGTATCTAAGCAACCCAGTAAATTCATTAATGTGGATTTTCCTGAACCCGAAGGCCCCATAATAGCGACATATTCGCCACGTTTTATATCTAAGTCTATACCTTTTAATACATGAACGGTCTCTTGGCCCATTTTAAAATCCCGAATAATGTTTCGGATTTCAATAACGTTGGATGTCATACAATCACTGTGCTTTAGTTGATTTGCCTGCAAGATACAGGTTTACTGTCTTAATGAGACGTTAAAAGTTTTAGGTTGTTACATTTGGTTTTAAGTTTTTTAGTAGGCAGTAGGCAGTAGGCAGTAGGCAGTAGGCAGTAGGCAGTAGGCAGTAAGCAGTAGGCACTCTTTGCGTCTCTGTGCCTTGGCGAGGTCTGGTTTACTTTTCAACTTCAACTTCAACTTCAACTTCAGCTTCGAATTCTAAAATGTTCTTTCTGTTGTTCCTGTCTAAAAAATATAAAGCCTAGATGAAAGGTATCCACGGTGACTCTTACTTGAGGATGCTTTTTAATTTGTTCCCAAGCCTCTGTCATGCCTTTGGACCAATAGATATCATCAAATATAAAAACTGAATTATTATGCGCCTTGGGCAATAATTTTTCAAAATAGTTGAGCGTGGCTTGCTTTTGATGATGCCCGTCAAAAAACACCAAATCAAAAGTGTCGTTTTGAAGCGTTGGAATTAAGGAAGTGAAATCACCTTTTAAAAAGGTAACAGAATCTATTCCGAATACCTTGTGTGTGGCTTTGGCAAAATCTGATGTGTTAGGGCAACCGTCAATGGTAATCAGGTTGTTTCCTGGCATTCCCAGTGACATTGCGTGTGTGGCCATTCCTAATGAAGTTCCCAATTCTAAAGCGCTTTTTATTTTGAAGTATTTACTCACACAGTATAAGAGCTTTGCCTGCCTAATAGAACTGCTCGACTGACGCACCATTCTTTTAACATGGCGTTTGGTAGTTGGCAAGCGTTTGGAGCCTGCACCCAAATCCGTAACATTTAAAATTGTGTCAGAAGACTTTAAATAATCGCGATACTCTGAAATAGAAGTGTAAGCTTTATACGTTGTTTTGTCATACAAACACTTTGTCACAAAATCATAGACAAAAGGGGAGTGGACACCGTGTTGGTTGGTGGATTTGATAAGGAATTTTATGTATGATAAGATTTGATACACTTGTTAGTTATGAGCTTTGAGTCATTAGTCGTGAGCTGTTAGCTTTGAGTTGTTTGCTTGTTTTTTATTGAGTTAATTTTTGTCAAACTCCCCGTCTTCTCCTATCGTCAAATCCACCCCTCTTCGTCTGAAGCGGGGAGCTTTTAAATTGTGGTTTTATGGTGTTTCGACGTTGAGTTTTGAATTATTGAGTGTGAGGTTAAAATTTTTGTTGTTAAGTTGTAAATATAAATGGTTCTTTGGATACCAAACAATCTCAATTTTGAAAACCTGTATATACTAACTACAACCGAATACTAGGACTCCCGGCTGCGACTGCCGACTGCGACTGAAAACTACATCCCATGCTTCTCCGCCAACTCAAACCAGCGCAGTTCCTTGGTTTCAA
Organism: Winogradskyella maritima; assembly: GCF_042650215.1. Lineage (NCBI taxonomy): Bacteria > Pseudomonadati > Bacteroidota > Flavobacteriia > Flavobacteriales > Flavobacteriaceae > Winogradskyella > Winogradskyella maritima. The sequence goes on from NZ_JBHSAT010000004.1 coordinate 1,633,329, forward strand.
TGTCTTCTAGTATACCTTGAAGCTTTTCCGATAGTTTGGTAATTTCATCTTGTGACAAATCTGAATTTAAAAACTGCTTTTCCAAGGCTTTTTTATCGAGTTCTAGGCTTCGGATTTTACTTTCGAGATTTTTATATTCTTTTTGTTCGTTATAGGTCAGTTTCTGTTTGTCGTTTTCTGATACACTCTTACTTTCTGAAACGATTTCGACATCGATGTCAGTCTTAGTGGACGTTTTAGGTTGACTTTCTTCATACGTGCGATAATCAGAATAATTTCCTGGGAAATCAGACACTTCGCCTTCGCCTTCAAACACAAATAAATGGTCGACGATTTTATCCATAAAGTAACGGTCGTGTGAAACAACAAGTAGGCATCCAGGGAAATCGAGAAGGAAACTCTCAAGCACATTGAGGGTAACAATGTCCAAATCATTGGTCGGCTCATCGAGAATTAGCACATTAGGATTCTGAATTAAAACCGTACACAAATACAAGCGCTTTTGCTCGCCACCACTGAGTTTTTCAACAAAATCATATTGCTTTTTACGACTGAATAAAAACCGCTCCAATAACTGTTGGGCACTAATCTGTCGGCCTTTGGCCAAGGGAATATAATCCCCAAATTCCTTGATGACCTCAATCACTTTTTGTCCCGGCTTTATAGTAATACCGCCCTGGGTGTAATAGCCAAACTTTACGGTGTCGCCAATGACGATTTTACCGCCGTCGGGTTGAAGATTATTCGTGAGTAAATTGAGAAAAGTGGATTTGCCGGTACCGTTTTTCCCAATAATCCCAACACGTTCTCCTTTTTTAAAAGTGTAATCGAAGCCTTTAAGAATGACCTTGTCTTTAAAGGCCTTGGACACATTATGAAATTCAATAATTTTACTACCAAGGCGTTCCATATTGATTTCCAATTGCACTTCGTGGTCTTGACGGCGTTTGTGTGCTTTGGACTTTATCTCGAAGAAATCATCAATCCTGCTTTTAGATTTTGTAGTTCGGGCTTTGGGCTGACGACGCATCCAATCCAGTTCCTTTTTAAAGAGTTGTTTCGCTTTATTGGTTTCTGTGGCTTCATTTTCGAGACGGGCATCACGTTTTTCGAGATAATAGGAATAATTTCCCTTGTAAGTATAAAGTCGCCCTTGGTCCAATTCTATGATTTCGGTACAGACACGCTCTAAAAAATACCGATCGTGCGTGACCATAAACAAGGTAAAGTCAGACTTGGCAAAATAGGCTTCTAGCCATTCAATCATTTCGAGGTCGAGATGGTTGGTAGGCTCATCGAGAATCAAAATATCAGGATGGCTGATCAGGGCTTGGGCCAATGCCAGTCGTTTTTTCTGACCACCAGAAAGCGTACTGACTTTGGCTTTAAGGTCTTCGAGCTTTAGCTGGAATAATATCTGTTGCATTTGGGTTTCAAACTCCCAGGCATTATGACGGTCCATAGCCTCGAATGCCTTTTGGTAGGCGTCGGTATCTTCAGGATTGGCTAAGGCGTTTTCATAATTCGAAATGACCTTCAAAACAGGAAGGTCTGCCACTCTAATGCTCTCTTCAACGCTGAGTTTAGGGTCTAAATCGGGCTCTTGGTCGAGGAAGGCAAGGCGGATGCCGTTTCGTATGATGACTTGCCCGTCATCTGGTGTGTCTTTTCCCGCTAAAATATTAAGAATGGAGGTTTTGCCACTTCCGTTTTTAGCTACAAATGCTATCTTTTGGTCCTTGTGGATACTAAAGGAAACATCGCTAAAAAGTTGACGTTCTCCGTAGGATTTTGATATGCCTTCAACATTGAGATAATTCACAGCCTGTTTTTTGCAAAGAACGTAAAACTTCCAAAAAGAAGAGCAATAGTTTTGATATTCCTACCGTTAGTTTATATTTGTTTTAAGCTAATAATTTATGAATAAATGTATTGTTTGGCTTTTGTTTTTGAGCCTTATCATTTGTAGTTCTTGTATTCCACATAAGGATGTTTTATACCTTCAGGAACGACCGTCCGAAACAAGCATAGACAGTATTCCGCAGCTCAATCCGCAGAGTAAACCATACCGGGTTCAAATTAATGATATTTTAAATATTAGGATTAAGGTCTTGGATGCCTTGAGTAATGAAGAAGTAACAACAATATTCAATCCTACTTCCGATTCAGCTTTAGACGCCTCCTCAGAGCAACGGGCCTATTACGATGGGTTTACTGTTGACTTACAAGGCGAAATTACCATCCCGCAATTGGGGGATTTTAAGGTGTTGGGGATGACCAACGAAGAGATAGAGAACCTGCTAAAGAAAGAACTTTTAGAAAAAGAATTCAATGAACTGGCGACCATTATCGTTACGGTAAGACTCGCCGGACTGCGTTATACCACGATAGGAGAGATAGGCACAGGAGACCAAACCTTATTTAAGGAACGGGCTAACATATTTGAAGCGGTTGCCAATGCTGGGGATATTACAGAATTTGGAGATCGTACCGATGTGCTCATTATTAGACAATATCCGCATGGACAGGAAATACATCATATCGATTTAACCTCACGTGAGGTGATGAACTCGCCCTATTATTACATTCAGCCCAATGATATGATTTATGTAAAGCCATTAAAGCAAAAAACGCTTGGCTTGGGCTCTAATAATTTGCAAACCTTTACGACTATTTTTAGTGCTATAACACTAATTGCTAGCACTATATTATTAGTAAGCCGATAAAACTATGGCAGGATTAGATGATGACTTAGATTTTGATGAAGCTGGCGGGGGTCGATTGACCTTCGATTTTCAGGGGTTTCTCTTTAAGGTACTCCACTATTGGAAATTGATTGTATTCTGTATTGGTGTAGGTTTGGTCATTGCTTATTTTATCAATGTCAGAAAACAAAACATATACCGTTTAAATGCTCTAGTCTCTGTAGAGTCTGACCAGAATCCCTTTTTTACGGCCAATACCAGCATTTCATTTAACTGGGGAGGCGTCTCCGGAAAGCTGGGAAAGGTTATGACTACTTTAGGAACGCGTCGCCACAATGCCTTAGTTGTGGACTCCCTAAAGCTTTACATGCAGTATTTAAAGCAGGGGAAATACCGTTTGCTGGATGTTTACGGATCTTCACCCTTTTTGGTGGAGCTTGATAAATCCAAGCCACAAGTCCATGGAAAACTTTTAGAATTTAAAGGCGTTGATGCTACGAGTTTTGAAATCATTCACAATTTTCAAAGCCCTAATATACGCTGTCAAATCTACAGTGACCGCTCTGTATTCAATGCGACCATGGAGGTAGGCGAATTTAGACAAACTTTTAACTATGGCGAAACCGTAAATCTTCCTTTTTTTAATGGGGTAGTTTTAAAAAATCGATTTGTAGAATTTAATCCAGCGGAACAATACTTTTTACGATTTTCAAATTTTGATAATATAGTAGCGAGTTATCAAAATTCAGTGGCCGTAAGTTTTTTCAGGGGGAGTTCTACGGTATTGTCTTTGGCGCAAGCTGGCCCCAATAAAGCCAAAATTGTAGATTATTTAAATACAACGGCGGCCATTTTGGCAGAAACGGAATTGCGCTCCAAAAATCTATATGCGACCAATACCATTGCCTTTATAGACAGTAGTTTAAATGCGGTGAATGTCAATCTGAAGGATGTCAATGACGAAATGAACCAATTCCGTAAGTCCAACAAGGTATTTGATGTCAGTGAGGAAATCGCAACGATTTCGGGACGGCTTAAGGAATACGAGTTGCAGAAGGAGGAAGAGCGAAGCAAATTGAGTTATTTGAATAATCTAGAAACCTACCTTCAAAATAAATCCGACTACACCAAAATAGCGGCGCCCACCTCTGTTGGCATTGACGAAGGAGGGTTGCTTGGTAGTATTTCCACAATTACCCGCTTGGCCATTGAACGGCAAAACCGTGAAAAGACCACCCGAGAGGGTTCCATTATCTTAAAGAAAATTGACAGTCAGATTGATGCAGAAAAGAATGTGGCTTTTGAGCTGATCAATTCCCGTAGACGCTCTATTAATTTGCAGTTGGGGACTATCAATGGCTACATAAATAGATTTGAGGCTGAATTGGCTGAATTGCCCGAAGAACAGCAAGAGTTTTTAAAGATACAACGGAAGTTAGATCTCAATCAGGAATCCTATAACGTCTATTTGGCGAAACGCTCGGAAGCAGCAATCGTCAAGGCGGCCAACATTTCGGACATTACCATGATTGATGAGGCCAAGGATATTGGTGGGGGTAAGATTGGACCCAATAAGTCTTTGAACTATATGATGGCACTCATGGTAGGCTTCTTTGTTCCTATGTTTATCATTTTTGTGCGGTTTTTGTTAGACAATACCATTCATGGGTCGGATGAGGTACAGCGTTTATCCAAAATCCCAATCATTGGGGTCATTGGGAAATACAATTACAAAAACAATTTAGTGGCTTTTGAAAAGCCTAAGTCGGCTGTTGCGGAATCCTTTAGGGCCATTCGTTCTAGTCTCCAGTTTATCTTTAGCAAGCAACAACAAAAAGGCTTGGGGCGCACGCTTATGGTCACCTCGTCTGTGAGTGGGGAAGGGAAGACCTTCTGTTCCATTAACATAGCCACTGTATATGCCTTATCTGGAAAGAAGACCATTATATTAGGTCTCGATCTACGGAAACCTAAGATTTTTGGGGATTTTAACATAACCAATGATACAGGGGTCGTTAACTATTTAATTGGGGACACTACATTGGAGGAATCTATAGTTCAGACCAACATCCCTAATTTGGATGTGATTCCATCAGGGCCGATACCACCCAATCCTTCAGAATTGCTAATGGGTGAGCAGATGGAGGTATTGATTGCGGAGCTACGTCAAACCTACGATATGATTGTGTTGGATACGCCACCTCTTGGTTTGGTCACCGATGCTTTGGAACTCACCAAATACGCCGATGCCACCATTTTTATGATCCGATTGGACTATACCAAAAAGGGCATGCTAGGCTTGGTGAATTCTAAATGGCAAAAGGGGGAGCTGAAGAATGTTAACTTCCTACTTAACTTTTACAAACATAAGAGCAACCACAACTACGGCTATGGTTACGGCTATGGTTACGGCTATGGCTATGGTTACGGTACCTATGGTAATGCCTACCATGAGAATGATAAAGTATCTGTGCTCAAGCGAGTAAAACGATTTTTAAAACGCTTATGATGAAGGACAACCCAGTTATTGCAGTTGTTGGTTTGGGCTATGTAGGTTTGCCCTTAGCCGTTGAGTTTGCTAAGCAATTTAAGGTATTGGGTTATGATATTAAGGTGTCTCGTGTTCAAGACCTAAATAAGGCAAAAGATCGTACGCTCGAAGTGGAATCAAGCGTATTGCAAGAGGTATTAACCTCAAAAACGGCAAAGAAAGGTTTAAACTTAACGAGCATTCCTGATGACATAAAAGAGGCGGATGTCTACATTGTCACGGTGCCAACGCCGACGGACGACTTAAACAAACCGGTGCTTACCCCTTTGGCGGATAGTAGCGTAACCGTGGGTGCTTGTCTTTCAAAAGGGAATATTGTGATTTATGAATCTACCGTATACCCTGGCGTGACGGAAGAGTTCTGCGTGCCGATTTTAGAAGCAAATTCAGGCCTCACATATAATACCGACTTTTTTGTAGGCTACTCTCCAGAGCGTATCAATCCGGGAGATAAAACCCGAACCATTACCAAAATATTGAAAGTGACTTCAGGGTCTACACCTCAAATAGCAACCTACATTGATGAACTTTACGCCAAAGTGATTACGGCAGGCACCTATTTAGCACCTTCTATAAAAGTGGCCGAAGCCGCAAAAGTCATAGAGAATTCCCAACGCGATATTAATATTGCTTTTGTCAATGAACTATCAAAGATTTTTAGATTATTGGATATAGACACTAAAGAAGTTTTAAAGGCAGCAGGGACCAAGTGGAACTTTTTAAACTTTACCCCAGGATTGGTAGGGGGGCACTGTATTGGCGTTGATCCCTATTATTTGGCGCAAAAAGCCATAGAAGTTGGTTATGATCCTGAAATTATTTTGGCAGGCCGCAAGATGAACGATAGTATGGGGAAATATGTTGCCGAAGAGACGGTGAAGCTTATGATTAACAGAGGGACGACCATCAAAGACTCTAAAGTTTTGGTCTTAGGTATTGCCTTCAAGGAAAACTGTCCCGATATCCGTAATTCTAGGGTTATTGATATCATTAAAGAATTAAAGAGTTTTAATGTTGAGGTAACGGTCTGCGATCCTTGGGCATCCGAACAGGATGTAAAAAAAGAATATGGGTTCGACTTGCTGAAAGATTGTGACGATTTAAATAGGACTTATGATGCGATTATATTAGCTGTAGCCCACAATGAATTTATCCAGCTCAATTTAGAGCCCCTTAAACATGATCATACCGTGGTTTTTGATGTTAAGTCCGTTTTGCCTTCTGCGTCAGTTGATGCGCGATTGTAACAGATTGTAAATCATTTGGTGGTTGTGGTCAAACTCCACGTCTTCTCTAATAATTGTTTGTTTTATAGTCGTTTTGTCGTTTAGTTGCTATCAAACTCCCCGTCTTCTCCTGTCGTCGAATCCACCCCTCTTCGTCTGAAGCGGGAAGCTTTTTAATTTTAACTAGTTTTAAAATATAGTCTTATTTTATTTTGAAATTTAGCATGGTTACAGTACCAAAAGTACTTTATACTAATAAATTGACCAGCAAAAGCTCTTCCCTTTAGACGAAGGACGACCGAACGTATAGCGCACATCTAGTAGATGTGTGTAGTGAAGGGGCAAGCTGGCGCAAGGCACGCAATAGCGAAACCGAAGGGTTTGATTAAGTCATATTAAATGTCTCCTGAATAGTCAACAAAACAGAAGGCAAAGCCTCAAAAACCAATCTATTTTCAAAACGTATTACACTATAGCCTTTGGCTTCCAGAAATTGTGTGCGTTTTAAATCATAAGCTTTGGCCTTTGGATTGTTATGGACTTCACCGTCCAATTCAATAATCAGCTTTTCGGAAGCACAATAAAAATCTACAATATAATTTCCGATGCTATGTTGGCGATTGAAACGTCTACCCAATAATCGCCGTCCTTTTAGTTCAGACCATAATTTTGCTTCTGCGGGGGTGAGGTTACTTCGTAATTCCTTACGAAAATTGCTTAGATGATTTTTATTGTGTAGGTTTTGGTTATTCATGACTTAAATGTATTGTATAAATAATAAATTTCAAACTCCCCGTCTTCTCCTAAGGTCTAATCCACCCCTCTTCATCTGAAGCGGGGAGCTTTTTAATTGTGACTTATTTTGATATATGGTCTTAATTGGTTTTTGAAATTAAAATAGCCTACTAAAACAAAAAAGGACTTCGTACTAAGGCATTGATAAGCAAAAGCTCTTCCATTTAGACAAAGGGAAGTGGTTCCACGATAGTGGAAGCGAAGGGTTTGAAAAGACAAAAGACGACCGAACGTTAAGCGCACATCTAGTAGATGTGCGTAGTGAAGGGGCGAGCTGGCGCAAGGCACACGATAGTGGAAGCGAAGGGTTCGAGTTAGTTTCATTCAAACTCCCCGTCTTCTCCTACGTCGAATCCACCCCTCTTCGTCTGAAGAGTGGAGCTTTTTAATTCTGACATGTTTTAATATTTGTTCTTGTTTTATTCAAATTTAGCATGGTTACAGTACCAAAAAGTACTTTATACTAATACATTGACCAGCAAAAGCTCTTCCCTTCAGACAAAGGACGACCGAACGTTAAGCGTACATCTAGTAGATGTGCGTAGTGAAGGGGCGAGCTGGCGCAAGGCACACGATAGTGGAAGCGAAGGGTTTGAAATATTAACCCTAAATTTACCAAACATCTTAAATCGTATTTCATAGGTCAGGACGAATAATGAAAGAAATTTACAAACACAAAATTGCACAATCAAGCTTTTTAATTACTGGAGGTGCAGGCTTTATTGGAAGTAACCTAGTTGAACAACTATTAGCTAGTGATGCCAAAAAAGTTAGGGTCTTAGATAATTTGTCTACAGGTTACTTGTATAATATTGAGCCCTTCCTACAAAAGCCTAATTTTGAATTCATAGAAGGCGACATCAGGGATCTGAAAACCTGTCAGGATGCTTTACAAGGTATAGATTATGTCAGTCATCAAGCCGCATTGGGATCTGTGCCTCGGTCTATTAATGATCCTATTACCTCAAACGCGGTTAACGTTTCAGGGTTCTTAAATATGCTTGTGGCCGTTAAGGAAAATACTCAGGTTAAGCGTATGGTTTATGCGGCCTCAAGTTCTACCTATGGGGATAGTAAAGTATTGCCTAAGGTAGAGGAGACTATAGGGAAACCATTATCGCCTTATGCGGTAACAAAATTGGTCAACGAAATCTATGCTGATGTGTTTGCAAAATCATACGGAACGGATACTATTGGGCTACGCTACTTTAATGTCTTTGGACCCAATCAGAGTCCGAATGGTGCTTACGCAGCGGTAATTCCTTTGTTTATGCAGGCGCTTAAAGATGGGCAATCGCCAAACATACATGGTGATGGTGAACAAACGCGCGATTTCACATTTGTAACTAATGCTGTCAACGCCAATATCAATGCGTTCTTTGCTGAAACAGATGCTGCAAATCACGTATACAACATTGCTTGTGGGGAGCGCATCTCTGTTAACCAATTATGGAAAGGACTTCAACAGGCGGCCAACATAGTTATGGAGGCGACCTATGTACCACCTAGACCAGGAGATGTTCGGGATTCTTTGGCAGATATTTCAAAAGCCAAGAATCTACTGGGTTATCACCCTGAGGTTAAGGTCAAGGAAGGTTTGCAAAAAACGTGGGATTGGTTTAGTCGGGAGTGATAGATATTGGCGGTTAGACGTTAGCTGTTAGTGGTTGGTCGTTTAATTATGGTCAAACTCCCCGTCTTCTCCTACGTCGAATCCACCCCTCTTCTTCTGAAGCGGGGAGCTTGTGATATGAGGTAGTTTTAAATCTGGTCTTATCCCTTTTATAATTTGGGAAGTTTCTGAAAACCGCAGAGCGAAAAAAGGTTGACTGGTGAAATTAGTGGATTGAGTTTGTTCTTGTCAAACTCCCCGTTTTCTCCTATGTCGAATCCACCATTCTTTGTCTGAAGCGGGGAGCTTTTGATTTGTGGTTGGATTACTAATGGGAACAAAAAAAAGAGGGCAGTGCCCTCTTTTTTATCGGATATTTCCGTTTTATAAGACTTCCATGAGTTTTAGGGTGTTGTATGCCCCATTGTTTAAGGGATACTGTACACCATTAAGTTCTTGAAAGAATGCAATTTTCAGGAAATATAGAGATACACCTGAGGCTGTTGGGACTGTTGGGGTAAGTGTTACATCCGTCTGTGTATTGTTTAGAGTTAGATTAACTTCATTAGACAGTTGTAACTCTTTTTCTCCCGTTGCAAAATCCATTTTAAGGAAAGCGCTAGAAAAGGTCACGTGTGTGGCGCCGTCTGGCGGATTGATGCGCTGTGCCGTTTTTAGATTGGGAATGGTAAAGATTCCTGTTGCTTCATCCAAATTGATATCCGCTAAAATGACGGAACTCAAGGTGGAGCGCACATTAAATTCAAAGCCTTTCAATAAAGCTTTGCCATTAGCTGTTGTGATTCCAGAAGCGACGTTTCTCTGTCCTCGTACTGATGTGGTATCTTCGTTTTTGACTTGGGTCATAACCCTGGTTAAACGGCTTGTGACTTTTGGGTCTTTAGCATCGTTCAGCAAGGGTATGATTGCCTGTCTGAGTAGTTTTCCGGATGTGGCACTGGCACCAAATTCAGAGTTGTTTTCGCGGGTCCTAACAAAGGCAGGATCGGTTTGGATACGGTTTTTAGATACGCCGCCTTTTTGGCGTACCACATAGCCGTCTTCCGTTTTGTAGAAGGTGAGGTCATCTAAGGTTCCTTCAATTTTAATAAGGCTTTTTAATTTTGCCATAATACATTGTTTTGAGACAGAACTTGTCTGTCAGTTATACATTAATTTCTGTGATGCAAGTTTTAGTGTTCACTATTTTATGCCACACAGCTTATTTGATTACAAATGTATTTGGGTGATGTATGTGCATTCTACTATTCGAAAGTTTTCGGTACTATTTGTGAAAATTTGATATTATATGGGAATTTTCATGACTAAGTGATATAATCTGATACTTTTTGATACAATTCTGTTGTTTTTGAGTTTTAAGGGTGATTAATCAAAATTTATTTTTTATGCTTTAATCAAATATTTAATGTTCCTAATTTGGCCTATTGTCGACTTAAGTATAACTCACCTATGGGGCATCTATAGATTAAAATTGATGTTTTTATGGTCGTTGATTAGAATAATCAAAAAGTCTGTAAAGTTATCAACATTTGTTTAACGTTCTGTTTTTTAGTTGTTTAATGAAATTTTCAGGATTAAAAGGATCATGACTCATTTGCCTGTGTTGTTGATAAGTTTGTTTTCTTAGAACATGATTAGGTTTTAGTTTTGAAAAAAGCAAATAAAGTGCCTATTCTTTTTTTACATACTAATGATATTGTTGTTACTCATGAGGTGAGCATTGGCACTGCACGACAAATTATTAAAGAAGTCAATACACATTATAAGTCCCCAAAGCGAAGTTATATATCTGTAAAGGCTTATTGCGACTATTTTTTATTAGATAAAGATGACGTTCTTCATTGTTTGGAGACTTATCGTAAAAAGGCTTCGTGATTAAAGCCCATCCTGATATCGAGGCTCCATTTTAAATTTTTGAGCATTTTCATAATTACACATTTTGTAATTGTTTACACTTCCGTTGATAACTTCAATGTTAAGCATGATTTAAGGTTTTATTCGTTTATGGTCATTGGCTATATTAGCGGATAACTAAATCTTTTGACTTGAATACTCCTGAGGATACTTCATGGCTCTACACCATCTCCGCTAAACGGAAGCTGATTGATTTCAACTTTAAGGAGATTTGGCTCTACAGGGATTTGCTCATGCTGTTTGTAAAACGAGATGTCATTACCGTTTATAAGCAGACGGTATTAGGGCCTCTTTGGTATTTAATTCAACCCTTGTTTACGGCCTTAACCTTTACTATCATTTTTAACAAAGTGGCCAATATAGATACGGGGTCGGTACCACCTTTTTTGTTTAATTTAGCAGGGATTTCTATATGGAATTACTTTAAAACCTGTCTCACCAACACCTCCAATACCTTTAGCGGTAATGCAGGTATTTTTTCTAAAGTGTATTTCCCCAGAATCATTAGCCCACTATCCAACGTCATTTCAAACCTTGTACGTTTTGGGATTCAACTCATTATTTTCTTTTTGTTTTTTATTTATTATAAAATAAATGGCTCCGATATCAGTTTAAATGGGACTAGCTGTTTGTTTCCTATTTTGGTAGTAATGATGGCCTTATTGGGCTTGGGCTTGGGCATGATGGTCTCCGCTCTGGTCACAAAATATAGAGACCTTAAGTTTTTAATCAGCTTTGGGACCCAATTGCTCATGTACCTCTCTGCCGTCATGTACCCCTTGGCACTAATGCGCGAAAAACTGCCACGTTTTGCCTGGTTGGTAGAATATAATCCCTTAGCCTACATCATTGAAGCAACTAGATATACCTTACTAAGCGAAGGGACGCTTTCAGCAAAAGGCCTTTTGCTCACAACGGCGGTAACACTGATAATTTTGTTTTTAGGAATATTAATATTTAATAGAACGGAAAAAACCTTTATAGACACAATTTAAATGCCAAATAACAACCCAGATATCATTTTAAAGGTTAGTGACCTCTCCAAGCAATACCGCTTGGGTCTCGTAGGTTCGGGTACGATAAGCGACGATTTAAAACGTTGGTGGTACCGTATCAGGGGAAAGGAAGATCCTTTTTTACAAGTAGGTGCTGTAAACGACCGAACGGCAATAGCCGATAATGATTATGTTTGGGCCTTGCAGGATATTAACTTCGAGGTAAAGAAAGGGGAAGTATTGGGCATTATTGGTAAAAATGGAGCAGGTAAGTCAACTCTACTTAAAATCTTGTCGCGCATCACCTTACCGACAACAGGCGAAATAAAAACCAAAGGGCGGATTGCGTCTTTACTGGAGGTTGGTACAGGTTTCCACCCAGAATTAACAGGTTTAGAGAATATCTATCTTAACGGAGCTATTCTAGGAATGACAAAGGCGGAGATACAATCCAAGGAGGAAGAAATTATAGAATTTTCAGGTTGTAAATTATATATTGATACCCCTGTAAAACGGTATAGTTCTGGTATGCGGGTACGCTTGGCCTTTGCCGTAGCAGCGTTTTTAGAGCCGGATATCTTGGTTATAGATGAGGTACTTGCCGTTGGCGATGCCGAATTTCAAAAAAAGGCGATTGGTAAAATGCAAGACATCAGTAATACTGAAGGCCGAACCGTATTATTTGTAAGCCATAACATGGCCTCAGTTAAAGCCTTGTGCACCAAGGCCTTGGTCTTGGAAAATGGACAAATGGTGTTTGAAGGGCAAACGGATGAGGCCGTTAGTTATTATCTAAAAGGAGGTGAAAAATTAGAAAACGTGAAGTCTTTTTCCGATGAATATGAAACGGAACTTTTTTCATTAGATAAGATTGCAATATATAATATCAATGCACCTGAGGATGCGCCGATATTGGAAGATAAAGAAATTCAGATAATTACATGTTTAACATTAAAGGTCAAAGATGTTGAACGTTATCACATTACCTATCATCTTATTAATGAAATGGGAGATCCACTTTTTCCTTTTTCAAGTAGACGGGGTAACTTGGATTTGAAACAAGGTACAAATATCTTGACGTGTTTCATTCCACAATCTTTTCTACAGGCCGGTCAATACTACCTTACTTTTCATTTGATAGAAGACCAAAAGAGAGCCGCATTTATGGAGAAAGATATCATTAGCTTTACCGTGGTCGATGCAAAACGAGAAATCGGTACGTATATGGGTAAAGAACCTGGCTATATTAAACCACAATTTAAATGGCAGTGTCAATGATCAATGTCACTAAAACTTTTTTACCGCCACAAGAAGAGTACAATTTCATACTTAAGTACGCATGGGATACTGGATGGATGACCAACCGCGGCGTACTTGTGAAAGAACTAGAGCATAAGATTCAAAATTACTTGCAAAGCAGACCTATAATTGCTATGACTAATGGTACTTTGCCCTTGCAAATTGCTATTAAAGCACTGGGACTGACGGGCGAAATCATAACCACCCCTTTTTCTTATGTAGCTACCACCAGTAGTATCGTTTGGGAAGGCTGTTCGCCCGTTTTTGTTGATATAGATCCCAAGTATTTAACTATTGACGAGACACAGATAGAAGCCTCTATTACAAAAAACACCTCGGCAATTTTGGCGACTCATGTGTATGGTAATCCATGTAACGTAGAGGCTATAGATAGAATTGCCAAGACGTATAATCTTAAAGTAATTTATGATGCCGCTCATTGTTTTGGTGTACAATACAAAGGGAAATCCATTTTTGACTATGGAGACGTGAGTACTTGTAGCTTTCATGCTACAAAGCTTTTTCATACTGGAGAGGGCGGGGCTTTATTTTGTGGTTCAAAACATTATGATACAATGTTTTACCACCATAATTTCGGGCATAGTGGTAAGGAAGATTTTAAAGGTGTTGGCATCAATGCCAAAATGTCTGAGCCACAAGCAGCGATGGGCTTAGCTGTATTGCCTCATTTGGAGAATATAATGGCGAAACGTAAATCCATTATTGACCATTATAATCTTGGGCTCAGTAAAAGCTTAAATATTAAACTATTAAACATAAGACCAGATACCAAATGGAATTACAGTTATTTGCCTGTCATATTCGACACGCCGATGTTAATGAGTAAAGTTAAATTGGGTTTGGAGAAGGAAGGCATTTACCCGCGGCGTTATTTTTACCCGTCGTTAAATACCTTAGATTATGTCAATGGCCAAAACTGTCTTATCTCGGAATCAATAGCAGACAAAGTATTGTGCTTGCCACTGTATCATAGTCTAAAGCTCCATGAAGTAAAACACATCATCAACGTCGTAAAACGATACCTATGACTTTAGGCATTATGCAACCCTATTTCTTTCCTTACTTTGGATATATTCAATTGATATATGCGGCGGATACCTTTATTATATACGATGATGTCAATTTTATTAAAGGAGGTTGGATAAATAGAAATAGAATTGTCATAAATGGTGTTCCTCACTTTTTTACTGTTCCGTTGGAGCAAAGTAGCTCATTTAAGAAAATCAGTGACATTGAGATAAACGAAGACAAATATGATAGATTTAAAACCAAATTTTTGAAAACCATCCGTCAGACTTATATCAAAGCGAACAATTTTGGAGACTTTTATCCAAAATTGGAAGAGTTTTTTAATAGACCTTTCGTATCGAGTATTTCAGAGCTGAGTACAGAGACTCTTACATTTGTATTTGACTATTTAGGAAAAAAGGTAAACATAATATATAACAAAGACATTCTGAAGCAGACAGCACATTTAGGTGGAGAAGAGCGTATCCTTGATATATGCCGAAAGCTTAACGCAAGCAAATATATTAACCTAAGCGGTGGTGTTGATTTATATAACAAGACGACTTTTGACAGCCATGGTATTGAACTAAAATTTCTTTCCATGGATGAGCTAAAATATAGTCAAGGATCAAATTCATTTCTGCCAAACCTCTCCATAATTGATATATTAATGCACAATGACAAACTATCCGTAATCGAGTATTTGAAAAACTACAGCTTATCGTGAAATACATCGCAATTCATAGTGTGCCGAGAAGCGGATCTACTTGGCTAGGTAACATTTTTAATAGTCACCCTGACATTGCATTCAAGTTTCAGCCATTGTTTTCATATGCCTTTAAAGGATTTTTAACGGAAGATTCATCGAGTTCCGAAATCAATCAATTCTTTAATGAAATTGCAGTGAGCCGAGATTCATTTTTAAATCAAGAAGATGGAATCAGTAGAGGGATGATACCTAAATTTGAAAAGCGCTTAGAACCTAAATTTTGCTGTTACAAGGAGGTAAGATACCATAATATTTTACCTAATATGCTCGAAAAGAGCCCTGATGTAAAATGTGTTTTACTGATTAGAAACCCTTTGGCAGTGATTTACAGTTGGTGGAAAGCACCCAAAGAGTTCAGGGAAGATGAAAAATGGGATATCTTGGAGGAGTGGAAAAATGCTCCAAAAAAAAACTTAAACAAAAGGGAAGAATTTCATGGGTACACCAAATGGAAAGAGGTGACACTATTATTCCTGATTTTACAGCGTAAATATCCGGAGCAAGTTACTGTTTTAAATTATAACGACTTACTGTCGCAACCATTTCAAGTGGTTGAAAAGACCTTTAAATTTTGTGGAATAGACATGGCGACTTCAACGAAATCATTTATTGAAAAGAGTCAAAATATACATCATGACGATGCTTATTCTGTATTTAAAAAGCGAAAAAAAGATGATGCCTGGGATGGTCAATTACAACAAGAAATTATTGACTATGTAACCAAAGATTTAAAGGATACACCATTAGAACAATATCTATATGATTCCCTTAGTTAGTATATGTGTACAAACCTACAACCACAAAGATTACATCAAACAATGTTTGGATGGCATTTTAATGCAAAAAACCGATTTTTCTTTTGAAATAATATTAGGTGAAGATGAAAGCAATGATGGGACGCGTGAGATTTGCAAGCAATATGCCAGTAAACATACAGAAAAAATACGTTTATTTTTACGTTCTCGAAAGGATGTTATATATATTAATGGACGGCCAACAGGGCGTTATAACTTTATAGAAAATTTAAAGGCTTGTAAAGGGAAATATATTGCACTTTGTGAAGGTGACGATTATTGGATAAATCCGCTTAAGTTGCAGAAACAAGTGGATTTTTTAGAAAAGAATCAAGATTTTAGGATTTGTTACCATGCGGTAAAAATTTATAATCAGGGAAAACAAGAATTTATACCAGAGTACAACACTAGAGAAGTCGAGGATATAACTACAATAAATGATTTAGCGCAAGGTAATTATATAAATACCCCCTCTGTTTTAATTAGAAATGAAATAAAAATTCCTAAATGGTTTACCAAATGTGCTTTAGGCGATTGGACGTTTTATATGCTTGTTGTTAATTCTTCAAAAATAATGAAAATGCCAGAAGAAATGGCAGTTTATAGGGTTCATACGGAAAGTATTTGGTCAGGTAAAAGTGTTGAGCAGAGAATGATTGATACAAATAAAAACATAAAAATTTTAATATTATCGCGACTGTTTAATGAGAAAGTTAATAGTATTCTTATAAAGAAACTGAATTATTATAATAGCAAACTAGATAAAAGCCAAAGAATTACAATTGGAAAATTTGATAGACATATATTTAGACTAAAATATGGACAATCCACTGATTTCTATTTGCGTTCCCACATTTAATGGTGAGCAGTATATCACTGATGCATTAAAAAGTGCTATAAACCAAACGTATAAGAAAATAGAAATAATTGTTTCTGACGATGCCTCCGTTGATTGCACTTTAGATATTGTTAAAGATTTTAAAAACAGAACAACAATTCCAATCCATCTATTTAACCATCTTCCTAATGGAATTGGTGCAAACTGGAACAACTGTATAACACATTCATCTGGGGATTATATTAAATTTTTGTTTCAGGATGATGTGCTGAAACCTAATTGTATCGAAAAAATGTTGGAGGTACTACAAAATGATGAAACTATAGGCTTAGTAGCTTGTCAAAGAACATTCCTTTATGAACAGGAGTACATGACAAAAGAATTAGCCAAGTGGATTGAGACATTTGGAAATCTTCAAAAAGATTTGAAACTAATAAACAGAGGAAATTATCAGGTTTTAGATAAATCTTTTTTTGGTTCCAAACAATTCCTTAAATCGCCTATGAATAAAATTGGGGAGCCAACAGCGGTTTTATTTAAAAAATCAATTATAGAAGAGATAGGTTATTTTAGAGAAGACCTTAAGCAAATATTAGACTATGAATTTTATTACAGAGTTTTAAGTAATGCTGAAATTGCAATTTTGCCAGAGACATTGGTTTATTTTAGATTACATCCAAAACAGACATCTGTCTATAATAGTGAGAATTATGATGAAGACGAAGATGATTTCTCTAAAATACTTTATCAAGATTACATGGGCTTTTTAGATAATTATACTAAAATTCATTTGAGAAAAAAATATTGTTGGTTTTATAAGTTTTATTATTACTTAAAAAGTTATAGCAATGGTAAATAAGATAAGTGTTGTTATCCCTTGTTATAATATGGGGCACTATATAGGAGAAACTCTAGACTCGGTACTAAATTACAGTACTAAGTATGATATTGAAGTTTTAATAATTAATGACGGATCTGATGATGGTACCACTGAGGCACTTTTAAAAAAATTGGATAATCCTATAATACGAGTAATTCATCAAGAAAATAAAGGATTAAGTAACGCCAGAAATACGGGTATTAATTTGGCTCAGTCGGAATTCATAATTCTACTAGATGCAGACAATAAAATTAGTGAAGGCTATTTTAATAAGGGCCTATCGATATTGAAAAATAATGAAAACATTGGCTTAGTCTTTGGAAATGTTCAATATTTTGGTGACGACGATCACTACCATAAACCAGGTGAGTTTAGTATTGTAAGATTACTTCGAAAAAATTACATCGATGCGTGTATCTTATTGCGTAAATCAGCTTTTAATTCTGTTGGTGGTTACGATGAAAATATGCTTATAGGGTTTGAAGATTGGGATCTGAATATTCGCATATTTTTTAAAGGATGGAAGATATACTATGTTGATGAACTGTGCTTCCATTATAGGATTAAAAAGGTTTCAATGTTGACTAAAGCAAATGAGAAAAGGCAAGAAATAATAAATTATATGTTTTCTAAACCAAAACTTCGAGATGCAATGGAGCTAAGAAAAATTATTTTGAACAGTGATAGTACAACAGCGGAATTGAAAAGTATAACACAGAGGAAAATGATGAAATTAGCTATGCGTGTTGAACGAATGTTAAAGAGTTTTAAGTCATAAATATGCAAGCCCTATTAATAACAGCATACAAAAATTTTGAGCATCTCTACGAATTGGCAAGCGTATTCGACGAGCAAATGCATGTGTATATTCATATTGATAAACGGTCTTTTATACCAAAAAAAATGCTTGCTAAGCTGAGGGAACTACCACAGATAAAATTAATATCTCAAAAATTTAAAGTCTTCTGGGGCGGTTTTAGCCACCTAAGAGCAATACTCTATCTAGTCAGAGAAGCTCAGTGTAACAAAGAAATTGTGCGTTTTCATCTCATAAGCGGCCATGACTATCCTATAAAGACTTTTAAAGAATTTGATGAATTTTTTCGTGATAATAGTGCTACGAATTATATATTAAATTACAAGCTTCCAATTGCTCAATGGCCGAATGGAGGAATGGAAAGATACGAGTATTACAATTTATATGATGTTATAGACGCGAAGAAGAAAAGGCAATACATTTTTAAAGCGATTGAGTTTCAGAAGCGTCTCGGCATAAAACGTTCAATGCGATACTTTAATAAACCTATTTATGGTGGGGACACTTGGTGGAGCTTGAATAGGGAAGCCGTGGATTATATTATCCATTTTACGAGAGAAAATCCTAAATTTTTTAGCAGACACAGACATACATTTTGTTCTGAAGAAATATACTTCCAAACAATTTTATGTAATTCTTATTTATCTGATTCTTTACAAAATAATAGCCTTAGATACATTGATTGGTCAGATAGAAATGGCAATTTTCCGGCTAATTTAGATAGTTCTGATTTTAAACATTTAATACATAGCGAACATTTCTTTGCTAGAAAGTTTGAAGTGCCAATCTCAGCAGACTTAAAAGAAACTATTAAAAATGAATTATTTTCTAATTAGATTGAAACTATGAAAATTGCAATGGTTTCTCCTGGAAGAGATAATTATTCTGAGACTTTTATTAAAGCTCAGAAAGATGGTTTACATGACGTACTTTTCTTTTATGATGGAGAAATCCCTAAACAACTTGAAGGTTATGGTAAGCTCGTAGAAGCACCAAAGGTATATTTATACAAGATAAAAAGATTATTGGGAATAAATGCTCTCACAGATGCTGAGCAAGGATTTAAAGAAGCACTCAAGATTCACAAGGCGCAGGTGATCATAACCCATTTTGGGCCTACAGCAGTAAAAGTCCTTGATGTTTGCCAATTACTTGACTTGCCGCTAATAGCTCATTTTCATGGATATGATGCTTCTATGTTTAGAATTTTAGAAGAATATAATAATGCTTATAAAGAAGTGTTTAAATATGCTCATTCAATTATTTCAGTTTCGAATGATATGACAGAGGCTTTAATAGCATTAGGTTGTCCAAAAAACAAAATTGTTTATAATCCTTGTACACCTGACCCCGACTTTTTAGAAATAAAGCCTTTCTATGAAAGTAATAATATTCTCGCTGTTGGACGTTTTACAGAAAAGAAAGGGCCACAAACAAGTGTAAAGGCATTTGCAAGTTTATGCCTTAAATATCCGAATGCGCAATTAATTATGATTGGAGATGGTCCAGAGATTATGGAATGTAGGGCTCTAGTTGAAGGGTTGGGTTTAGAGAATAGAATTCTATTTAAGGGTGCTTTACCTAAAAGGGATATTATGGATTGGATGTCTAAGTCTAGAGCTTTCATTCAGCATTCTGTAACAGCAAAAAATGGAGACAAAGAAGGTACCCCGGTGGCAATATTAGAAGCAGGTTTGGCAGGTCTACCTGTGATTTCAACACGTCATGCTGGTATTAAAGATGTTGTCAAACACAATGAAACTGGACTTTTATGCGAAGAAAATGATTTGTTGGCATATACTAAAAACCTCGACACAATTATGGCATCTTCAAGATTAGCAATGGAACTTGGACAAAATGCTAAGAATTATATATATAACAATTTTAACCGAAAAAATCAACTTCAAAAATTGGAGAAATTGCTTCTTTCTGCTTGTATGGACGCAATATAAAAACTAGTAATTATGAATACCTCTAAAGAAAATACAGATCATAATCGAGCACATTATAATAAAGTATATAAAGATGTAAGAATTGACAATATCTTAAACAAGATGAGTCGCGTGAATGATTTTTTGGATGAAGCAGCATCCACCGATACTTCATGGGTATGCATGTATAAAGAGAATTTTAGAGAATACCTCAAGGGTAAAAAAGTTTTGGAACTTGGTTGCGGTGACTGTACTAATGCAGCAGTAATGTCTGCTTTAGGCGCTAATGTTTGGGCGAATGATATTTCTGATGAGTCAGGTCAAATAATCGAAAAATTGAATAAAAATTTACCCGATAATAAAAAAATAAATTTTATTTCTGGTAATTTTCTAGAAACTGATTTGGCATCTAATTTTTTTGATGTCGTTGTCGGAAAAGCATTCGTCCACCATCTAACACATGCCCAGGAAAAAAAATTCATCGAAAAAATTGTGACTATATTAAGGCCGGAAGGACTTGTTAGGTTTGTTGAACCAGCAATAAACAGTAAAATTCTCGATACTTTGCGATGGATGGTACCTATGGATAACAGGCCTTCATCCTTACAAAAAAGGAAATTTAAAATATGGAAGGAATTGGATCCCCATCCAGAAAGGGAGAATAGCGGTAAACATTATCAACAGATAGGAGCTATCTATTTTGAATATGTAAACATTTATTCAGTTGGAATGATTGAAAGATTTTACAGATTTTTCCCATCAGCAAAATGGAGTAGAAGATTTAGAAAAAAAGCTTTAGCTTTTGAACGTTATTTACCAAAGAGTTTACGTGATGTATTTGCGCGAACTCAGACAATAGAATATGTTTTTCCAAAAAAGGTACAATAACAGTATAATTAAAAATTGCCTAATACATTTTAGATTAAAAAATAAAAGATGACACCCTCATGGTTTCGATAATCATCCCAACTTTCAATCGTGCCAAGCTAATTGGTGACACACTAGACTCTATCTTAGCTCAATCATACGAAAATTGGGAATGTTTAATCATTGATGATGGATCTGAAGATGACACAGAAAAAATCATCAGAAATTATATTAATAAAGATAGCCGATTTAAGTTTTATAAAAGACCTTCAAATCTCCCCAAGGGTGCTAATGCATGTAGAAACTTTGGATTTGAAAATAGTCGAGGTGATTACATCAATTGGTTTGATAGTGATGATCAAATGGAGCCTGATAAATTAAGAAAACAATTAGATTTATTAAAAAAATACCCAAAAAGCCCATATTGTATTTGTCAAACACAGTGGACTGATAAAAAGTCTGGTAGTTTTATTGGTCTAAGATCTAATTCAATCTCATCTGAAAAACGGTTTGAGGATTATCTTCTTTTCAATATCTTTTGGTCAATTCTAGCACCATTATGGCGAAGAAATTTTTTATTAAATAACAACATAAAGTTTGATGAAAAGTTGCATCAATCTCAAGAATATGACTTTCATCTTAAAGCTCTTAAAATAGACAGTAATTACATTTTTACAAACGAATCGTTATGTACAATGTACAAGCACGACGATAATCTTTCCAACCATATTTATACAGATGATAAAAAAGTTATATCAAACCTTAATGTGAAATCTAAAATTGTTGAAGACTATTTTACTGACTTAACACCATCTGGTAAATTGAAATATTTAGAAATCTTGATAATCATGTTCAAGAATTTACTAGTTCAGAAAAGAAACAGTATTGTATTAAGATTAAAAAAAATAATTATTAAAGCATTAAAAAAAACACCTGTTTCAACAAGTCAAAAATTGCAATTTATTTTAAGGTTAAATTTGATGATATACTCTTACTTTTTAATCGGTAAAGGGTATAATTTACTCAAACCTATCAAGTATGCTGAGTAATTTAATTAAGAGAAACAAGCACAGAACATATCAACTTTCGAAATTTATATTGCATTATTTTCAATTATATATTTCAAGGTTAAATAAACATGTCAAATTTCAACTAAAAGATTTTAAATCAATACCAATAATAATTATCAGTTTTAATCAGTTTTCGAGTCTTAAAAAACTGATTGATTTTTTAATTGCCAATGGATATAAAAACATCATCGTTATTGACAATGGTTCAAGTTATCCTCCTCTAATTGAATATTTTCAGCAGCTTGATCATAGGGTAGTTTTACATCGTTTAAATGAAAATATGGGACACCTTTGTTTTTGGAAGAATGAAGCTATATTTAAAACATATAGCAAAGGGTATTACGTAGTTACTGATCCGGATGTGGTTCCCGTTTTTGAGTGTCCTAACGATTTTTTAAATACGTTTAGAAAAATGTTGGATAAAGCATACGATAGAACAAAAGTCGGATTCTCATTGAAGATCGATGATATACCTGTTGCAAATCCCAATAGAGATAAAATTATAAAATGGGAACGGGGACTATATTCAAAAAAAATTAATGAACATGCTCAGAAAGCTCCGATCGATACTACTTTTGCGCTATACAGACCAGGCTACAAATATAGATTAAAAGATTTCACAAAAGCTTGGCGTACCAACTTTCCTTTGCAGGCCAGGCATTGTGGGTGGTATATAGATATCAATAATTTAACTGAGGAACAAATATACTATCAAAAAACAGCAAACGAATCTGCTTCTTGGCTCACGGACAAAAAAGGTGTGTTGACCAATGAAACACATAGAAATATTTACTAAATGAGAACAGACAAGTATCCTTTGGTCTCTATTTGTATACCGACATATAATGGTGCGAATTTTATTGAAGAAGCAATTAAATCGGTTTTAAATCAGAGCTATAAAAATATTGAAATTATAGTGTCTGATGATAATTCTAGTGATGCAACCCTGAGCATAATAAAACATTGTTTAAGTGAATCTAAAATAAAACTTAATATTCATCAACATAATCCTATGGGTATTGGTGCAAATTGGAACAATTGTGTGCGTAAAGCAAACGGTGAATTTATCAAGTTTTTATTTCAAGATGACGTATTGACTAATAATTGTTTAGAGGAAATGGTCAATAAAATAATATTGTCAGAAAGTATTGGATTAGTGTATTCAAGAAGAGCTATAATAGGAAAAAAAAAGAACAAAGATTATATAGATTTTGTAAGCGTTTATGGAAATTTACATAATTATTGGGGTGAACTTAATGTCGTTGAAGGTATACATTCAGGCAAACTGTATCTAAAAGATAGTCAATTCCTAAATGCACCAAAAAATAAAATCGGGGAACCCACAAGTGTGTTATTACGGAGATCTTGTTTTGATAAAATTGGTTATTTTAATGAGGATCTAAAGCAAGCTTTAGATTGCGAATTTTGGTATCGGTTAATGCCATATTACGATATAGGATTTGTAGATAAGATACTTAGTAAATTTAGATATCATAATATGCAGGCGTCTCAAGTTAATAAGCAAAATAAGATTAATGAAACAGAATACCTGTACAAAAGTTATTATAGAATGTTAATGCCTTATCTAAATGCAAAATGCCGATGGAAACTGATGAAATTGTACCACCCTATTTGGTCAACATTGGTCAAAATAAAAAATATAATATATGCCAATCGTGCCTAAGGTTTCTATTTTATTACCTGTTTATAACGGAGAAAAAACTATTGAGGAAACTGTTAAAAGTCTATTAAATCAAAGTTTCAAAGATTTTGAAATTATTGTTGGAATAGATGGCTCATCGGATAATTCTAAAAATATTGTTCAGTCATTCAAAGACTCAAGAATACGCATTATTGAACATTCAATAAATCTTGGTCTAGCTAATAACCTTAATGCTTTAGTAAGCAAAGCACACCCAGAAACCCAATATTTTGCTATGGCAGAACAGGATGATGTTTATGTATCTGAACGTCTTCAATGGCAAGTTGAATATTTAGATGATAATGTATCATTTGGTCTTGTTTCAGGCATAGCCGAACTTAAATCAGAAAATGGTTCTGTGTTTTTCCCTGGATTATTGGTAAATAATAAAAAATTTCCGCCGGGTATAGAATTATTCAAATATTTATATATAAATCAGCTAAAAGTTGTAAATACATGTATGTTATGGAGAAAAGCTATTCATATAAAATATAATCTTAAGTTTAGGGATACTTACGGCAACTTTAATGTTGATTGGAATTTTATATTACGTTTCTCTCTAATTTCTGACATACATGGATTGAATAAAATTTTAGTTAGAATGAAAAGATTGAGGTCCCTCAACTCTGTTACCACTGACAAGAAAACTCAACATAATGCTTCGAGACGGCTACTTTTAGATTTTAAAAATGAATTTGAAATTATTAATAATGACATTTATAGCGAAGCCCTAAAAACTCATAGAAAAATAGAATTAGGTCATAAATCGAAACTAGGAATTTTTATTTATGGTATTGCCTATTTTGTAAGATACACTGATCCATATTTTATTAAATATATTTATCATAGATTAAGAAAATATTTTAAATGAATAAGATAAATTATAAACATAGATCAACCATTCACAACCCAAAAGATGCATTGACAATATTACCCTTTATTCTTGATGTAACTAAGTCTAAAACTATTATAGATGTAGGGTGTGGTAATGGTAGCTGGTTAAATGCGGCGAAAAAGTTGGGTGCCAATGAGGTATTTGGAGTAGATGGAATTGAAGTTGCTGAAGAAGAACTACTAATTTCAAAATCAGAATTTCTTAAATATGATTTATCGACTTCATTAAACTTGAATAAAAAATATGATTTAGCAATAAGCCTTGAAGTAGCTGAACACCTTCCAGAATCAAGCGCTGTAACTTTTATTCAAACACTATGTAATCATAGTGACGTGATTTTGTTTTCGGCAGCCATACCAAATCAGGGTGGAGATCATCATTTTAATGAACAATGGCCAGAGTATTGGGAGAAATTGTTTAAAAAGAATAATTATTTAGCGTATGATTTTATAAGACCAAAAATATGGAACAACAAGGAAATATTTTGGTGGTATAAACAGAATACATTGCTTTATATTAAAAAAGGTCACAGCATAATTGATTCTTTGGATAATTCTCAAAAAAGACCCTTAAGCATGGTTCATCCAGAATTGTATTCTAGAAAAATGGATAAGCCAGAACATTTAACGTCCAATATTGAATTAATAAGATTAATAAAAAAAACTCTGAAAATTTTGACTAAAAGATATTTGGGATATGGGAAATCATAAATTGATCGATAGCCCAATGGTTAGTGTTTCAATTTTAACTTACCAACACAAAAAATTTATAGAAAAATGCTTAAACAGTGTTTTGTCTCAAAAAACAAATTTTACGTTTGAAATAGTTATTGGAGAGGATGAAAGTATTGATGGAACTAGAGAGTTATGTCTAAAGTACGCAAAGAAACATCCTGATAAAATTAGATTAATTTTACGCAATAGAAAGCAAGTTATTTATATTGATGGTAAACCTACAGGACGTTATAATTTTATTGAAAATTTAAGGGCATGCAGAGGGAAATATATAGCGTTGTGTGAGGGTGACGATTTCTGGATAGATAAGTATAAATTGCAGAAGCAAGTTGATTTTTTAGAAAATAATGAGGATTATGTGATGACATGTCACAATTCCATTGTTGTCAATGAAAAAAATGAAATTTTAAGTGATTCTAGATTATCTAAAGATCGAATGATTGATTTTTCTTCAGAAGAATTAAAAGAAGGACGACAGATTATTACTAATACGATGTGCTTTAGAAATATTCTAAGTGATTTTCCTCAAATCTTTAGTAGAGTGCCAGGTGGAGACACATTCCTGGTTGCTCTCTTGGGAGAATTTGGAAAATCAAAATTTCAAAATGAAATAGAAAATAGTGCATATAGAATCCATGGAGGAGGATTATGGAATTCGAAAAGTAATATTGATAAATTAAATGCTCTTTCAAAATCTTATTTACTAATGTCTAAATATTTTAAGAGTCGAAAAGAACAAGTTCCATCCAAAAAACTATTTGGTAAATATTTCAATGTGGAAAGAAGTATTATTGATCATAATATTCAGTTTAAAATTAAATTGAAACTTTTTTTTAGAGTTTTAATAGTTTCTAAAGAATGCTTTATTCATTCAGAATACAGGAAAATATTGACTATCAATCGTTTTTTGCTAGTTAGGATTGTTAAATCATTATCAGCAAATTAAGCAAAAAAATATATTAGTATATGGCGAAGATTGAGAGTAAAATTAAAGTAATTCAAATATTTGAAGAATATCCTCTTTTTTATCAGCCTTATATTCCACCCGTCATTACTGAAATTCAAAACTCTAATGATTTTGATATAAAAATTATCGCGTTTAAAGGTAAATCGTCATCTGAAGTACAAGTAATGCCAAGCTATTATTTAAGAAGAATAATTGAACGTTGGTACGGTTTCGTAAACCGAAACCAACAAAATTTAGCCTATAATGAGATATTAGCTATAAAGAATAATGCCCATATTATTCATTTGCAACATGCGTTTTTATTCCCAAAAATATTAGGATTGGCAAATTCCAGAATGTCTATAATGAAGCCAAAACTTATTGTTACCTTAAGGGGGACTGAAACTTATGCCAGACCTTATATCCAAAAAAAATGGAAAGATTTTTTTTATAAGTATGGAACAAAAATAGACGCTTATGTAGTAATGAGCGACGACCACAAATCTTATTTAATGCGTTGGGGTGTTCCAAAAGAGAAAATACATATTATTCCTATCTCATTTGGTGAAACCTTTCAAATTCAGCCTAAAATACCCAATAACAAATGTTTACAGTTAGTTTCTGTGTTTAGACTATGTTGGGAAAAAAATATAAATGGAAACCTATTGGTAGCCAAACACTTAAAATCTCTTGGGGTAAAATTTAAGTATACCATCATTGGCGACGGTGAAGAATTAATGAAAGTTCATTATTTAATAGATAAATATCAACTTAATGATTTTGTAGAGGTCTTGGGTAGGATAGAAAATTCTAATCTTAAGATGAAACTAAAATCATATGATATCATATTGCAGTTAAGTCATTTGGAATCACTAGGTATGAGTATAATAGAAGCTCAGTCTATGGGTATACCTGCAATAGTTTCAAATACGGGAGGATTACCAGAAGCCGTTATAGATAATGTTACTGGCTTTGTGGTCGATGCCAATGATTACGTTGGAGCGTCAAAATCAATTTTGAAGCTTTGGCAAAACAAAGACTGTTATTTTAAGTTTTCTAAAGGAGCAATTGAGCATGCTCAATCGAGTTTTTCCATTAAAGTAGAGTCGAACAGGTTAAAAAATCTGTATAAATCGTTGATCAATAAATAGCATGTGTGGATTTCTAGCTGAATTTTGTTTCAATAATATTGGTATAACAAGTCCAGAACATTTTGGAGATCTGTTACGTATATCAAAACATCGTGGTCCAGATGATACACAAACAATCAGACATGATAATTTTCAGCTTGGTTTTAATCGACTTTCTATTCTCGATTTGTCGACCAATGGCAGCCAGCCCAAAGAAAGCCCATCAGGTCGTTATTTAACTGTGTTTAACGGTGAAATCTACAATTATCAATCACTAGCCAGCGCTTTTAATTTACAGGCACTAAGATCCACATCTGATACAGAGGTATTGGTTCACCTTCTTGATGGTTTAGGGGTTGAGGAAACATTATGTCGTTTAGATGGTATGTTCGCACTGACTATTATAGATAGAAAAACGAATCAATGCTATATGGCTCGGGATTTTGCTGGCATAAAACCTCTATTTTACGGAATTTCTCCTTTAGGCTTGGTAAGTGCCTCTCAATTTAATCAGGTATTTAAACATCCTTGGTTTAAAAAGGAACTAAGTCTTCGGCCAGATACGATGAAAGCCTATTTTGGCTTTGGCTATATGCCAAGTCCTGATACGGTTTTTGACAATATATACCAAGTGGAACCTGGTCAATACATCATAGTGGAGAACAATGGCACAATTCGTAAAAAGTATGTGGAAAGATTTGATGATCTTAATTTTAGATCGGATGAGACGTACTCCGAAATTTTGAACCAAACAATAAAGGAACAAATGACGGCTGATGTTCCTCTAGGGACCTTTTTAAGTGGAGGTATTGATAGTCCATTAATTACCGCAACCGCATTTCAAAAAGATAAAACAATTGAAGCCTTTACCTTTAAGGCAGAGGACGCTCTAATGGATGAGAGTCAAATTGCCATGGCTTACGCCGAACACATTGGTATTGCACATCAAGTTATTAAGGTGTCATTTGAAGATGTCAAAGGGATTGTGGACTTCACCTTTGATAAGATGTCAGAGCCGCTTGGAGATTATTCAACCATCCCCACATATTTGGTGACAAATAGGGCAAGTAAGTCAAAAACCGTAATGCTTTCTGGAGATGGTGGTGATGAACTATTTTTTGGCTATCCGAGATTTTTACATGTAATGAATCATCGCCATTGGTTTAAATTACCTTTCAAAATACGCCGTCCTCTAGCGCGCATAGCATTAAAATTTAATCTGCTCAAATCTTGGGGGCCGTATCAGTACAGGACTGTCGGTCAATGGGTCATGTCAAAGCAAATCCACATAGACGAGCAGATTCTTAATGACATGATACCTGAAGTCAATTGGTCTCAAGCTGTTAAAACATTATACGAGTATAAATCAACAAAGAAACAAAACTTATTGGGGTGGTTACGGAGGAATGAATTTTTTGGGCATTTACAACGTGTTTTGGCTAAAGTAGATCGTATGAGTATGGCCAATAGTTTAGAAGTCCGGGTGCCGTTTTTATCTAAGCAATCTATTTATTATGCATTTGGTTGGATGCCTAAGTCCTTTAAAAAAAATATTCATCTAAAGCAAAAGTTAAAAACAATCTTGGCAACTCATGTGCCACAAATTTTAATATCTCAAACCAAAAAGGGGTTTACAATCCCGATAGAAGATTGGCTAAAAGGGCCATTGTCAGAGGATGTTCATAAACTTTTGCTTACCGATACATTTTATGGGGCTCAACTTATTGAAAAGGCTGTAATTGAAACCTATGTTAATGATTTCTATGCAGAAAAACATAACAGTTCTTGGGGCATATGGCACCTTTACGCTTGGCAAAAATGGGCAATTAAGGAGGGTCTCATATGAAAATAGCAATATACTCGGGAGTCATTCCAAGCACCACCTTTATAGAAAACGTTATAGAGCTTGTAGCCCAAAACAACACGGTGCTTATTTTTGGAACTAAAAAAAAAGCATTTAGCTACCAATCAGAGCAAATACAAATAGTAGATACCCCAACACAGCTATGGCCAAATATTAGTCGTACTATCGCTAGAAGTATAAAACTCTTGTTTAAAAGTCCTCGGCTCTTGAGTGTAGCTCTCAGTCAGGCCAATGGCTATTCAGGTGTCTACAAAAAATGGATGCGCTTTTCCAGGTTTGTCCCGGTTCTGTTATACCGTCCAGACATTTTCCATTTGCAGTGGGCCAATGAGCTAGACCGTTGGGTATTTTTAAAAGACGCTTATGGTTGTAAGCTAGTCGTGAGTCTTTTGGGTACGCATATAAATATTAGTCCCAAGGTAAAACCCGATTTAAAACGCATGTATCTGACCTATTTTAAGGCGGTGGATGCCTTTCAATCGGTTTCTGAGGATCTTGTAGAAGAGCTAAGGGCTTACGGCGTGGAAAGCACGAAGGTACGTGTCATCAGAACACCAATAAAAAAATCAATACTTGCTCAATTTCAGGAGTCGCAATCAAATAGCCAAAACCTGATGAATATTGTGTCAGTTGGGCGTCACCACTGGGTAAAAGGCTATAGCTATGCCTTACACGCTATGAAATTCTTAATAGATTCCGGTCAAAAGCTTACCTATACTATCATTGCACCCGGAAAGCCTACTGAAGAACTCTTATTCATGGCTTATGAATTGGGATTAACAGATGTACTTATCTTTAAGTCCAGTTTAGAGCATAAAGCTCTAATTAAGGATTTAAAATCATACGATGTTATGTTGTTGCCCAGTGTATCAGAAGGGATTGCCAATGTTGCGGTCGAGGCCATGGCTATAGGCTTGCCAGTGGTTTCAACGGATTGTGGCGGTATGCCCGAATTGATAAGGCATCAAAAAACAGGCTGGCTTGTATCCAAACGTAATGCAACGGCACTTGCAGAAGGGCTACTTCAGTATGTAAATTATCCTTTTAAGGAAAAACAACAACTACTGGAGCGCGCGCACGACCTTGTAAAGGCAAACTACGCAGAAGGGAGTATTGCGCAGCAATGGGTTAATTTTTATAGCGAGCTAATAAGGGCTTAAATGAAAGCGATGAAAAACAATAAGACAAGATCCGTAGCCATCCTTTCTGGTGAAATTCCGAGTACCACCTTTATAGAGCATCTCATTTTAGGGGTATCAAAAACCTACACCGTAAAACTCTTTGGTACGGTTTCAAAATCGACAACGTACGAAGCTAATGTCGAAATCTATGAGACCCCAACAAACCGTTTTAAAAATTTGTGCCTTACTGTATATCGAGGTTTAAGTCTGCTTATAAGACGTCCTAAGGATTATAAACTTTTGGTTAAGGAAATACAACGGTTTTCATCCCGTTTTGAACGTTGGACTTGGTTTTCAAAATTTGTACCTATTGTACTGTATAGACCGGACATCTTACATTTGCAATGGGCAAGGGATTTGGAATTTTATGCCTTTTTTAAAACAACATTCAACATCCCATTGGTATTAAGCCTAAGGGGTGCCCATATCAACTATACCCCGATTGTAGAGCCTAAAATAGCATCCTTGTACAAAAAGACATTTCCTTTGGTGGATACCTTTCACGCGGTTTCTAATGCAATTGCAGGTGAAGCGACTAAATATGGTAACATTGAAAATAGAACAGTCCATATTCCATCACCACTGCCCAATGCATTTTTCACGAAGTACAAGCCTAGACCAACAAGGACTAATGGCCTAATAAATATCGTTTCAGTGGGTCGATTCCATTGGGTAAAGGGATTTCGCTATGCCATCGATGCCATAAGCATATTAAAAACTAGGGGGTATGAGGTTCGATATACAATTATAGGAGCATCCCAAAAGTCTGAGGCCATTTTGTTTCAGCTACACCAACTTCAACTGCAGTCTGAAGTCCATATTAAAGGGAAACTACCCCAAGACGACGTCTTAAAATATTTACAAACCCAAGATGTGTTGCTCTTGCCGAGTATAAAAGAAGGCTTGGCGAATGTAGTGCTAGAAGCTATGGCTATAGGCTTGCCTGTAATCTCCACAGATTGTGGTGGTATGGCAGAAGTCATCATCCATAAAGAAACAGGATGGCTGGTGCCGGTTAGGGATGCAGAAGCTATTGCAAATGCAGTTGTTGACTTTGTGAATACCGATAATGAATCGCTGAATCAACTGACAAAAAAAGCACATCATCGCGTGTCAGAACAACATGACTATGATACAATTATAGCAGCTTTTATTAATTTGTATGATACTATTTGTACTTAAAATTGAATCAAATTGAGTCTTTCACAGTACTTTAGTCAACACTAATATGACCGAAATAAAGCAACCCATTATTCCCAGCACCGTTGTAGAGGTACAAACGAAGGCCAAAACGGAGTTAGACCTTAAGGCCATCTGTATATTTACAGCTATTGGTTTTTTTTTGGATACAGATACCTACTGGAAAAACAAGAAAGTACTTAAGCCCGCATGCACGCATCGTATAGATGCCGATGGTATTTTAATGGATTCTAAACCCTATTTTAAATGGCACTATACACCACGAAACATAAGTTTTAATAAGGCGCTTGAAGAATTTACAGAACTGTTTGAAAACATACTTAAAGAACAAACCCAAAACCAAAAGGTCATACTTCCATTATCTGGGGGTTTGGATAGTCGTACCCAAGCGACGGGCTTACATTACATAAACGCAGAAGTGCAATCCTATTCATATGCCTTTAAAAACGGCTTTAACGAGGTTGCCATTGCAAAGCAGATCGCCTCTGTATGTCAGTTTCCATTTAAGGCCTACACAATTTCAGACGGCTATCTGTGGAATAAGCTTGGTGAATTGGTGGCATTAAATGGATGTTACTCTGATTTTACGAGCCCCAGACAAATGGCAATAGTCAATGAATTCAAAGCTATGGGAGATGTTTTTTCCTTAGGCCATTGGGGCGATGTATTATTTGATAATTATGGGGTGCCGCAACTCAGTGAACAAGAGGAACTGCAATTCCTTTCTAAAAAACTCCTCAAAAAAGGAGGGTTGGAATTAGCCGAAGACTTATGGAAACACTGGAATTTGGATGGTGAATTTAAAGACTATCTAAACCAAAGACTATCAGATCTCTTGAAAACCATTGATATTAAAAATTCTAACCCCAAGTTAAGAGCCTTTAAATCCAAATATTGGGCCCCGCGTTGGACTTCGGTTAACTTAGCCATATTTCAATCGCAACAGCCTATCGCTTTGCCTTATTATGACGACCGTATGTGCCAGTGGCTATGTACCATACCAGAAGAGTATTTGGTTGATAGAAAGATTCAAATCGAATACATAAAAAAAAGAAACCCTAGTCTTGCCAAAATAATGTGGCAAGATAAACGCCCTTACAATTTGTATACGTATCAGACCACTAACAAATTGGTGTCATGGTGTTATAGAATTGGGTCAAAAGCAAAACGTTCATGGGCGGGGATGATAGGCAACCCATACATTCAAAGAAACTGGGAATTACAGTTTAATGGCAAAGCGAATGAAAAAAAACTAAGAGTTGAGTTGGAGCAAACACAACTAAAAGAATGGGTTGGAGAGCATATACAGTCTACATACCTAGAGGGTTTTTACCGAGGCGAATTCAAGGTTTGCGCTCATGGGCTTAATATGCTACTGACCTTGGCCAAATTTCACCAAAAACACCACCATGGAGAAGCGAACTAAAATTTTGTACACAATCCCAAATTTTGATACGGCAGGTAGTGGAAAAGTCGTCTATGATTTGGTGAAGCATATCGATAAAACCAAATTTGAACCGCATATTGCTTGTGGCCATACCAGAGGTGATTTCTTTAAACAGGTAGAGCAATTAAATGTACCGATACATGTTTTTAATGTGGCAGTACCTTACAAACCCTATTGGAATCTCCCAGTTAGACTCTACAAAACCGTTCGATTTTTCAAATCCCACTACTTCGACATTATTCATTCTTGGCATTGGAGCTCGGACTTTACAGAACCCTTGGCAGCTAAGTTGGCAGGTATCCCTTTTGTATATACAAAAAAGGCCATGGGCTGGGGGAATAAAGCCTGGCGATGGCGTAGTCAATTGAGTACGCATATTATTACTATTAATCAAGACATGCGAGAGCAGTTCTTTAACAACATGTCAAATAAAACTTCATATATTCCAATTGGTGTAGATACAGGTAAATTTAAACTTGCGGACAAAAATTATACGGCATTAATTGGAACTCATTTAAAAGAAGAAAAGTTTGTAATTGTAACTGTGGCTAATTTGGTTCCTATTAAAGGAATTGAGGTGCTTCTTGAAGCTATGGGAAAACTAGAAAACCCGGATATTGTAGCTTATATAATAGGTGATTATACATCTGATTATGGACGGGATTTAAAACAGCAATATGAAACAGATCAAGTGATTTTTACTGGTAAAAAAAGAGATGTGAGAACATATCTTCAAATAGCAGATTTATTTGTTATTTGTACACCAGAAATTGGAGAGGGTCAACCTATTGCCCCAATAGAAGCTATGTTGTCCGGTAGATTAGTGATTGGTTCCAATATATCAGGGATTAAGGATGTCTTGTCAACATGGCCGCAGACCCTTGTTAAGCCTAATGATATAGTGGCTTTAGGTCATAAAATCAAAGAGGTCATAGAGTGGGGTGAAGAAAAGCGTATGCAGTTGGCTAACGAACAACGTCAAGAAGCGCAACAGCGGTATGCCTTGTCAAAAAGTATAATGTCTCACATGGATTTGTATGCTAATATGGCTAAGAGTTAACTAAACAAAACATGAAAATAGGATTAGTTTTATCGCAACCACCCTCATATTCCGAGACCTTTTTTAACTCTAAGGTTCTGGGCTTGCAAAAGGCAGGACATACAGTAAAACTATTTGTGCAGACCAGCACGAGAGACTTTAAAGTAAATGAGGTAAAAACAGCACCAAAAGTCTATAAAAACCCATTGATTCAAATAGGTTCAATGATACGACATGCGATAGCTTTGATACCGCATATAAGAAAGGTAAATCATTTTTTGTCTCTAGAAAAGGCAACAGTGCGCAGTTTTAAGCAACGCTTAAAAAATGTCTATACCAACGCCCATTTGTTAAAGGCAGATGTCGATTGGCTACATTTTGGTTTCGCCACCATAGCTTTACAGAGTGAAAATGTGGCACAAGCCATTGGCGCTAAAATGGCGGTGAGTTGCAGAGGCTATGATATGGATGTCTACCCTTTAAAGCATCCCAAGTGCTATAACTTACTTTGGAAGCGGGTAGACAAGGTGCATGTTATTTCAAATTATATGGAAACAAAAGCCCTAAGTTTGGGTATGCAAAAGGAAACACCAGTACAATGCATTACTCCAGCTATAGAAGGCTCTAAATTTCAGCCAGATAATAATAGTAAGCAAAAAAATAAACTTCAAATTACCACAATAGCGCGCTTACACTGGATTAAAGGGCTCACCCAAACCCTAGAGGCCTTGGCGCGGTTTAAAAAATCCGATATTCCATTCCACTATACCATAATAGGTACAGGGCCACAGTACGAAGAATTGGCATTTGCCGTACATCAATTAAATCTAAAAAATCAAGTGACATTGCTGGGGCAAGCAAAGCAAAAAGAGATTATTGATATTTTGAACCAAACGGATATTTACATTCAGTATAGCCAATCAGAGGGCTTTTGCAATGCGGTGTTGGAAGCACAAGCGATGGACTGTACCGTTGTAGTGTCAAACGGTGGGGCGCTACCTGAAAATGTGATAGATGGTGAGACGGGTTGGGTCATCACTAAAAACAAGCCTGAATTGCTGGCTAAAACCTTAAAAAGTTGTGTTGAGCATTGGGAAGATCATGAAGAAATCAGACGTAAGGCTAAGGAACGTGTAAAACAGCATTTTAATTTACAACAGCAGTCCAAACAATTTCTGGAATTTTATGAATAAGCTATGGGTATATATCTATGGGAAAATCCCTAAATCGATAAGGCATCGCTTAGTAAAACAGAAGCTTTTTACTGGTTTACGTCGTTATATTTTAAAACCTAAGGGGTCTTTTCGGGTTGCCTCTGCAAAGTTGAAAAAAAACTATGACGCCTATACCATGGAGTTTGAGTATGTGGCTTCAATAAAAGATGTAGCACGTGCGCAACAAACAGGGATTGAGAATAAAATCTTAAATCAATCTATTGCATTACTGAAAAAAGAATATAAGGATGCATCACATTTTACAATTTTGGATGTTGGCGCCAATTTTGGGTATTTGTCCCTTGTTTGGGCACAGTCTATCTGTGCGAACGATGGAATGGTTTATGCTTTTGAACCCAACCTCGAAGTGTTTCAATGCCTAAAAAAGTCGATTAAAGCCAATGGCTTATCAGAGCGACTAAAAGTTGTAAATAAGGCTGTTGGTAATCAAAATGCGACTGTCGACATATACGTAGAGAACGCGACTTCAAATATGATGCAAGATGCTAAAATGATTGAAAGCCATAATAGTATTACAATAGACATGACAACTATTGATGATTTTGTGAAGCATAATCCTATAGACGAATGCCATCTCATAAAAATAGACGTAGACGGCATTGAGTTAGACATTCTAAAGGGGGCAGAACAGACCATTACAGAATTAAGACCCATATTAATCGTGGAAACCAATGGTATGCAAGGCATTTACGATTATTTAAAAACGCTCAACTATCGGCTATATGATTTGGATATGGCAATTGTACAAGAGCACCAAGCCTTACCAGAAAATATCATTGCATGTCCAATAGACCATAAATTATAAGCAAGACAGCATAAAAAAAACGGGGCAAAGAAATAGAATACGCCCAGCCATTAATCTTAAGTGTATGGTTTTGAAGAATAATAATGTATTTTAAAAATTCCTTCCCTTAGCAAGGTCCACATGTCGCCAAAGCTACAGCGGAAGTACAAGTCTTGCTTTAGGTCGCACAAAGCGAGATGAAGACGGAAGGGTTTGAGCAAAATCAAGTTAAAACGCTTTTTTCTTAATTAAAGTGGTTTTTTATTATCGCTTAACATATTAAATACCTAAACCCTATCTCCTCCCTATCCAACTCCACCCAAAGCCCTATCAACCTGCTCTCGGAAAAAAAATAGGGTAACCGTTTTACAAAGCGCTTATATTGTCTATTTTGCAGGGGTCAGACAAAAACCGATTATAGCTTACGCTAAGTGCTGTTCAAACTCTATTCTTACATACAACCCATACACTACTTTGAATTGTACCGAAAGGACGGCACGAGTATATTTCCGACAGAACAAACCTTAAAAATCAACGGACTAATACCATCTAAAGAGGTGTCAAACCAACCACAACCATTAGGTCAACAGTATAGCCTAGCATTTCAAGCCATTAAAACAGGGCTAATTTCTGAAGCGACAACATTGACTGCGGTTAAAGAACTCACACTATTAGAAGAATATACATTTCTTAGAACTCAGGTTAACAGGCTTTGGGTGGGGTACGTCTTGCTACTTCGACTCCTAGCCCTAAAAAATCCATTGAAGGAGTTGCGTGCGGTTTATCAGACACGGCATACTAAAAAAAAGCCAGTTATTGGAAACGGGGAGTCCCATAAGGCGTATAGGGCCTTCAAGTCAGACCTCATAAACCAACAGCCCTTAGTCTCCGTTATCATTCCAACCCTAAACAGATACCCATACCTTAAGGATGTTTTAACAGACCTTGAACAGCAAGAATACCAAAACATAGAGGTTTTGATTGTGGATCAATCGGACGCTTTTGATCAAGAATTTTATAAGGATTATAAACTAAATATAAATCTTACCTATCAAAAAGAAAAAGCCTTATGGCGGGCAAGAAATACAGCCATACGAAAAGCCAAAGGCGAGTATTTACTCTTTTTTGATGACGATAGCCGTGTCGACACGGACTGGGTAAGCGAGCATCTAAAGACTTTGGATTATTTTAAAGCCGATATATCTTCCGGGGTGTCCATCTCAAAAGTTGGGGATAAAGTACCAGCACATTATGCCTACTTTAAAATTTCAGAACAGCTCGATACAGGGAATGCCATGATAAAACGTAGCGTGTTTAAACAGATTGGTTTGTTCGATAGGCAGTTTGAAAAAATGCGTATGGGCGATGGCGAATTTGGCTGTCGGGCTTTTGTGGCGGGCCTTAAAAATGTGTCCAACCCAAAAGCAAAGCGTCTGCACCTAAAGGTAGGGCAGGGCGGGCTGAGGGCGATGGGAAGCTGGGATGCTTTTAGAACAAAGTATCTTTGGCAACCACGCCCCATTCCAAGTGTTCTCTATTACTTTAGACGTTATTATGGCACCAAAAGATCTCTGTTGGCTATTGTAAAGACGGTGCCCTTGGCCATTATGCCCTATCGTTTTAAGGGAAGCGCCAAAGCGACAGGCTTAGGGCTAGTACTTTTGCTTTTTATTTGGCCCCTTGTACTCTTCCAAGTTATGAGGTCATGGCGCATGGCATCTAAAATGCTAGCCACTGGACCTAAAATAGAGCAGTTATAGATGGAAGGTCAAAAGGTGCTTATAATTAGTTCAGAATTTCCACCCCTACCAGGAGGGATTGGAAAGCATGCCTACCATTTGGCAAAAGCCCTAAGTGCACAACATTATAAGGTTACAGTCTTGACCGATCAACGCGATACTAAGGCGGCTGAAGCGCAGTTCGATGCCACCTGTTCTTTTAGAGTGGAGCGAGTGCCTTTGTCCAGGCCGCGATGGCAAATGTATGTAGCTCGGTTTGTCAAGGCCAAAGCATTGGTGAAGACCGCTGATAAAATCATAGTTACAGGCAAATTCTCCTTATGGTTGGGCGGCTATTTGTCTCGCTTTCAGTCCAAATCGGTTATCGCCATAATTCACGGTACAGAAGTCAATTACAACTCTTGGCCATTGCGTCGAAGTATAGACTGGTCGCTCAAGCAAATGCACAAAGTTGTAGCAGTCTCCAAGTTTACAGCGGACTTAGTCGAGCACTTAAATTTACAGCAAATTAGGGTGATTCCAAACGGCTATAATCCGGAAGAATGGCAGGGTGCACCTCAAGGAGCTAAATCTCTAATAGGTTCACCCATTTTATTGACCGTTGGGCGACTCTCTGAGCGAAAAGGCCAGGCACAGATGATTCAATGTCTACCGTCACTAAAACAAAAATACCCTACAATTCATTACCATTGCGTCGGTATAGATAGTGATAAAAAGCGCCTGAATGATTTAGCACTGACCTTGGGCGTAGATAACCATGTAACGTTTCATGGCATCGGAACACATACGGAAGTGCAACAGGCCTACCGCGAGGCAGACATTGCGGTGATGTTAAGCCAAAATACAGCATCTGGCGATGTGGAGGGTTTTGGTATTGCCCTTCTCGAAGCCAATCATTTTGGCGTACCAAGTTTAGGCGCTAAAGACACTGGAATAGAAGACGCTATCGACCATGGTCGCTCTGGACTTTTAGTCAATGCCAATGATCAGACGGAAGTTATAGAGGCCATAGATCAGCTGTCAGAGCAATCCGAAACCTTTGCAGAAGGCGCCAAATTATGGGCGGCAAAGCACCAATGGTCTAACATTGTTGAGGCCTATAACAAATTATTGACCGAATGCGACTAGTCATTATATCCCATACCGAGCATTACAAATTACCCAATGGTGAGCTAGTGGGTTGGGGACCAACGGTCACGGAAATTAATCATTTGGCACAGGACTTTGAAAGCATTGTACATCTTGCCATGTTGCGGGATATGCCCGCACCACCTAGTGCCTTGCCTTATACGCCGTCCAATATCCAATTCAAGGCTATTCCAGCCGTGGGTGGCTCGGGCTTTGGCGCTAAAATTAGGGTACTTAGCCATGCATTTAAAACTATAAGTATAATTAATAAAGTCCTGAAACAAGCCGACGCATATCAGTTACGATTGCCCACCGGCATTGGGGTCTACCTTTTACCTTATTTAACGCACTTCTCAAGTAAAAAAGGCTGGTACAAATATGCGGGGAATTGGAATCAAACCAAACCGCCTTTGGGCTATCGTCTGCAGCGCTGGTTTTTAAAACGACAGTCGCGTCCAGTCACCATAAATGGGTGTTGGCCCACGCAGCAAACCCACTGTCTGACGTTTGAAAATCCCTGCCTAACACAGGAAGAGCTGAAAACAGGACAGCAGTGCAGAGCGACCAAAGCGAAAACCGATCAGCTGGTGTTATGCTATGTCGGGCGCCTGGAATCCCAAAAAGGGGTTGGGCGTCTATTGAAAGCACTAGAAACCTTGCCTCCAGAAACACAAGCGCGCATCGCCAAAGTACACTTGGTAGGGGATGGCCCAGAACGCCACAAGTTTGAAACCTTGGCGCAAGGTATTCCAATAGACATCAGATACCACGGCTATCTTCCAAGGCACGAGGTTTTTGAACTCTATAAAGCCTCACACTATTTTATCATGCCCACCTTGGCCTCTGAAGGCTTCCCTAAGGTCTTGGCAGAGGCGGCCAATTTTGGCTGTGTACCAATAGTGACCAATTTGTCTTCCATATCACAATATATTAAAGAGGGAGAATCAGGATATCTGATTTCACCAAATGACATGGATGCCTTAGCTGAACGCTTACACCGCATCCTGTCTAGTACTGATAGCGAGTATAGGTCGGTTGTGGATGGCGCCTCCTCTTTTGTATCACGCTTTACGTTTATCCATTATAGGGAGAAGATACAGGAGCTTGTAAAGGGAATGTAGGGATTTTCGATTTAGGATTTTGGGATTTGCAGTTGTCAGTTGACTATGTGCAGTCGGTGGTTTTTTTACGAGTCTATTTCGTCATATTAAAACTGAGATTGTCACCTTGAGCGCAGTCGAAAGGTTTTTTACTAAGATTAAGGATATTGAGGAGGTTTCGACTGCGCTCAACCTGACATTAGGGGAGTGTAGGGATTTGCGGTTGTCAGTTGACAATGTGCAGTCGGTGGTTGTTGTTACAAGTCTATTTTGTCATATTAAAGCTGAGATTGTCACCTTGAGCGCAGTCGAAAGGTTTTTACTAAGATTAAGGATATTAAGGAGGTTTCGACTGCGCTCAACCTGACATAAAGGTAATGTAGGGATTTGCAGTTGTCAGTTGACAATGTGCAGTCGGTGTTTTTTTTACGAGCCTATTTCGTCATATTAAAACTGAGATTGTCACCTTGAGCGCAGTCGAAAGGTGTTTTATAAGATTAAGGATATTCAGGAGGTTTCGACTGCGCTCAACCTGACATTAGGGGAATGCAGGGCTTTGCAGTTGTGAGTTGACAATTTGCAGTCCGTGGTTTTTATTATAAGTCTATTTGTTACAAGTCTATTGCGTCATATTAAAACTGAGATCGTCACCTTGAGCGCAGTCGAAAGGTGTTTTACTAAGATTAAGGATATTAAGGAGGTTTCGACTGCGCTCAACCTGACATAAAGGTAATGTAGGGCTTTGCAGTTGTGAGTTGAAAATTTGCAGTCCTTGGTTTTTATTATAAGTCTATTTGTTACAAGTCTATTGCGTCATATTAAAACTGAGATCGTCACCTTGAGCGCAGTCGAAAGGTGTTTTACTAAGATTAAGGATATTAAGGAGGTTTCGACTGCGCTCAACCTGACATTAGGGGAATGTAGGTATTTGCAATTGTCAGTTGACAATTTGCAGTCGGTGATTTCTGTTACAAGTCTATTTTGTCATATTAAAACTGAGATCGTCACCTTGAGCGCAGTCGAAAGGTGTTTTACTAAGATTAAGGATATTATGGAGGTTTCGACTGCGCTCAACCTGACATAAAGGTAATGTAGGGCTTTGCAGTTGTCAGTTGACAATGTGCAGTCGGTGGTTTTTGTTATAAGTCGATTTCGTCATATTAAAACTGAGATTGTCACCTTGAGCGCAGTCGAAAGGTGTTTTACTAAGATTAAGGATATTGAGGAGGTTTCGACTGCGCTTAACCTGACATTAGGGGGATGTAGGGATTTCGGTTTTAGGATTTTTGAGTTACGATTCGTGTTTGGAAGTTGGAATGCATTTCGACAAGCTCAATGTGACAAGTCGTTGGGTTTTGACTTATAGATATTAAGAATTTGGGATTTGGTGGCGGTGTCAAACTCCCCGTCTTCTCCCAAGGTCGAATCCACCCCTCTTCATCTGAAGCGGGGAGCTTTTTGATTTGTACCTAATATGATATTTTGTCTTTATTTATTTAAAATACTGAACTTATACTAGACCAAAAACTACAGAGTACTAGTCACAAGGATTCCTTCCCTAAATTAGGGAAGGTGGATGCAGCCGTCAGAGCGGCTGTAGACGGAAGGGTCTGGGCTAAAATTATCCATGGGCTAAAAATACCACCCTAATGTCAGTCCCGAAACATCGCAAGAGCCCTCGCATGTTTTGAAACTTTAGGATAAAAATAGCCGAAGTCATTAAATCAAAACACAAATTTGGAATCCCATGTCAGGCTGAGCATGTCGAAGTCGTCAAACTACGTTAAATATATATTCCAATGTCAATAATGAAACTATGGGAGAGCCCTCGCGCATTACCTGAAGCTTTAGTAAAAGAACAGTCGAAGTCCTTATTAGTATTAAGTAAAGAATAAACGATAAATAACCGATATAGATTCCTGCCTTCGCAGGAATGACAAATAAAGCTCTGCTGTTGTCATTATTTAGCTTAGAGAAGATAAAGTTTTTAGCTAAAGTTGCTTTATACAACAACACTAACTCCAAAAAATTATTTTGTTACATTAGCCCTAATGAATTGCGCCTTCATCTATGCCCATTAAACAACGTATCCAAAATGCCGATCCTTATCTAAGACAGGTGTTCTTGCACATTGGGCTGGGCGCCTTATTATTTGCCTTTAAGCCTTTCGCTAAAGTATTTTTTTTAGTGATTATGGGCTATTTCTTAATCAAAATTGTCTTATCACCACCATCAAAAGTCACCCAAAATGTCTTGCTGGGCTGTGCCTATTTTGCGGGTGCTGAAATTCTTTTTCGGATGACCAAAGGCGGCTTGGCCTATGAAGCTTCAAAGTATTTGGTGATACTCTTTGTTTTAATGGGCATGTTTTACAAGGGCATATCTGGGAAAGGTTATGCCTATTTTATTTATCTCATTCTTTTGGTGCCATCCATTCTAGTCGCTTCAGTCACCTTGAGTTTTGACGCACGATTTCGGACAAACATCGCCTTCGTATTAAGTGGTCCGGTGTGTTTGGGTTTGGCAGCTTTGTTTTGCTATAACAGAAAGATAACCTATCAACAAATCCATGAGATTATCTTATACATTCTTCTACCAATAATCAGTACAACGACCTATTTGTTTTTATACACGCCATCAATAAAAGATAAATTGACAGGAACAGCATCTAATGCGGCTTTGTC
This sequence comes from Winogradskyella maritima, assembly GCF_042650215.1. NCBI lineage: Bacteria > Pseudomonadati > Bacteroidota > Flavobacteriia > Flavobacteriales > Flavobacteriaceae > Winogradskyella > Winogradskyella maritima. Next base: position 1,676,250 of record NZ_JBHSAT010000004.1, read on the forward strand.
TGGGGGCTTTGGACCAAACCAAGTCTCGACCATTTTAGGCTTGGGGATGTTTTGTGTGGTGGTTCGGCTGTTACTAAAATCGCCAAATTTATTTTTTAAACTATTGAACTTGGCTTTATTGGGAGCTATGACCTTTAGAGCCTTTGTGACCTTTAGTCGCGGTGGGGTCGTGGCCGCCGTATTGGTGGTAGCGGCATTCTTATTTGCCTTAGTACCTCGTTTAAAATTAAGAAAAGTAGGACCGCTTATAGGGTCTTTGAGCCTTTTGGGAGTGGCGCTATTGTTTACATGGAATATCAGTTCATCCCAAACCCGTGGTTTGTTGGATAAACGCTATGCCAATCAGAATGCCCAAGGTGTCGAAAAAAAGGATTTAAGTACAGGTAGGACACAATTGTTTCGTGAAGAGATTGATGGCTTTTTGGAGGCACCATTTATAGGTATTGGGGCGAGTAGAGTGAAGGATAGGCGGGTGGAGGCGAGTGGTGAACAGTTACCCTCACATAATGAAATCGGCCGTTTATTGTCCGAGCATGGTTTATTTGGAATTATGTGCCTTATGATTTTACTCTTTAAACCGTTGGGGTTTCGCAGTTCCAACAGAAAAAACATTTTCTTCTTTTCCTTTTTAGCCTTTTGGTTTGCCACCATCAATCATTCTGGGATGCGCATTGCAGCGCCTTCATTACTATACGCTTTAGCCTTATTAAATATTGTCTATGAAAAACCTGCTCTACGTCGGAAACAACTTAAGCACGGCTAAGACTAACCTGTCCTCTATTCAAAATTTAGGCAGAACCCTTGAAGATGAAGGCTATCAGCTAAGATATGCTTCACATTTTGCACGGAAACCCTTACGCTTGGTACACATGCTGTGGGCGACCTTGCGCTATTCTAAATGGGCAGATAAGGTAATTATAGACACCTATAGTACCCAAAACTTTTACTATGCTGTGGCCGTCGCACAGCTGTGTAGATGCTTGGGCTTACCATACATCTGTTCCTTGAATGGCGGTAATTTACCGTACAGACTAGAACAAAATCCTAAGCATTCTAAAGCTTTGTTTGGCAGGGCCCAATACAACGTCAGCCCTTCCAGATATCTGCAACAGGCCTTTAAGACACAAGGTTTTGAAGAGGTGCTTTATATTCCAAATAGTATCGCTATAGACCAATACCCCATAACCAAAAAGACCTTTGATAGCATTCGGTTGCTTTGGGTACGCTCTTTTTCTAAGATTTATAATCCTGAAATGGCCATAGAAGTTTTACAAAAACTGAAAACTGCAGGGTATACGGTTGAACTCTGTATGGTAGGACCAGATAGTGATAGTTCTATGGCAAAGGTAAAGGCCTTGGCCAGTTCCAAAGGTCTGCAGCCTCGCATTACGGGTAAATTAACCAAGCCAGAATGGATAGCACTTTCGCAGGACTATAATATCTTTATCAACACTACCGATTACGATAATATGCCCGTAAGTGTGGTAGAAGCCATGGCTTTGGGGTTTCCTATTGTATCCACCAATCCAGGTGGCATGCCCTATCTCATTGAGGACGGAAAGGACGGCCTCTTAGTGAAAACAGGTGATACCAATGCTATGTGTCAAGCCATCATTCGTATTTATGAGGATGCTAAATTAAGGAAGGCGCTGCGATTTAATGCGCGTAGTCACGCCGAGCATTTTGATTGGCAGAACGTTAAAGAGCGTTGGCATATGGTTTTGAACGATTAAGCTTTTCAAGATAAAAAAAGCCATGTATATTTATGCAACCATAGGAATCAATGGCATCAGAATCTAGCATCCATTTCGAAATCTCAGAACGCAAGGTCCTATTGCGCCTTATGGACTTGGTTATGGTGTTCTTGGGGATATACTTAATCTCAGAATACACCGACTTTGACTACCTCAATTTTAATGTGACTAATACTGTACCCTTAATAGTATTAGCCGTTTATATAACCATTTTTGGAACCGTGTTTGAGATGTATGACCTTCAAAAGTCTAGTCGCCTGGATGTCAGTTTTAGGAACATCGTCATCTGCATGTCTACCGTCGTCCTATTCTATTTGTTGACGCCCTTTTTAACGCCATTTTTACCAGAGCAACGGATGCAAATCATTTATTTCTACCTTATTTTGGTGCTATCCGTCTTTACTTGGCGCTTAGGGTATAATACGTTTATTGAATCGCCACGCTTCTTTAAAAAAGTTCTCTTGGTAGGTGAGATGAGCCAAATTGGGCCTATTGTAAAGACCATGAACGATGCCGACCCTAATTATCAGTTCATCGGGTTTATAAATTCTGAAACCGCTAGGACAGATTCTATCAGTTATAAGGGAATGAAAGAATATAAAGTACAGGATTTGCACCAAATTGTTAGGGAAGAAAAATTGTCCGAAATCTTAATCGCCTCCACGAATTCTGAATTAATTACGCCAGACTTATACCATGAACTCATGGTATTGTTAGAACAGGGTTTCAAGATTAGGGAATTTACCCAGGTGTATGAAGAAGTCACCAATAAGGTGCCGATTCAGTACGTCGGAAAGGATTTTTATAAATACTTCCCATTTAGTCGGAATAATGAAAACCAGCTCTATCGGTTTTTCCATCGGACGTTTGATATTTTGATATCCTGTGTAGGATTGCTTTTCGGATTAATCATATTGCCTCTTGTTTTACTCGGAAACCTTATCGGAAATCGAGGGCCTTTATTCTACCATCAGGAACGTATAGGACGCAACAGTACTCTTTTTACGATTTATAAGTTACGCACCATGATAAGGGATGCGGAACAAGGTACTGCACAATGGGCACAGAAAAATGATGCTCGAGTGACCCCATTCGGAAAGTTTCTCCGTCGTTCCCGTTTGGATGAAATCCCACAGTTTTACAATGTCTTAAAAGGTGAAATGAGCATGATTGGTCCACGACCAGAGCGCCCATTCTTCGTCGCTGAGCTGGCACAATCCATCCCATTTTATGAAACACGACATATCGTTAAACCAGGCTTAACAGGTTGGGCACAAGTCAATTCTAGATATGGCTCGTCCGTCGAGGACAGTATGACCAAATTACAATATGATTTGTACTACATTAAACATCGGAGTTTATTCTTAGACCTCAATATTATGTTAAAGACGTTGAGTACGGTGTTGTATTATCGGGGACAGTAGTTTTTAGTCGGCAGTTGGCAGTTGGCAGTTGTTTTTTTGTTTAGTCGTTTAGTCGTTTAGTCGTTTAGTCGTTTATGGTTTGGCTGTTGTCTTGAATCATTGAAACAGAAAAGTGCGACTGTGAACTAAACCCTAGCTTTCCTAAAATAGCTAATCAAAAACACAAATAACGCTACAAACATCCCAATCCTGCCGATGTAATCACCGGCTATTGTATAAAATGTCATTTTATCATTTAATGTGATATTAGCCTTTATAGCCCCTTGTTTATCATAGCCTAATTGTTTTGTGATTTCTCCCCGTTCGTTAATAAATCCTGAAATGCCTGTATTTGCACTTCTTGCAATGGAACGCCGCGTTTCTATAGCGCGTAAACGAGCATAACTTAGGTGTTGCTTGTGACCTTGGGTCTCATTCCACCAGGCATCATTGGTAATAATTGCTAAAAAATTGGCGCCATTGCGAACGTAACCAGTGACAAATTCGCCATAGACGGATTCGTAGCAAATAATCGGAGCCGCTTTTTGGGTAGTGTCTATCCCTAAAAATACCGAACGTTCATCCTGTGTGGTTTTCATGGCAACGGTACCGCCGAGGTCAATCATAGCATCACCAATCAAGGGCTTTAAAACCCCTTGATAAGGGAAATTCTCAACGCCAACCACCAATTTGGATTTGTGGTACATTTTGGTGTTGTTGTCCGCATTGATAAGTACTGCAGAATTATAATCATCATACCAAAAGCCATTAGGATGCTTATTAGTTTCTTTGCGCACACGACTAGAATCTGTAAAAATATCAATAAAGGAAACACCTGTCAGAATATTGAGGTTGGGATGCTCATTTATTAGTTGGTGTAATTGCATCTTAAAAAGAGAGCGTTCAAATTCGGGAAGTCGAACCCCTTGGGCAAAGACGGTTTCCGGGGCTAGTAAAAAATCGGTATCTGCAGTGATTTCCGGTTCAGATAAATCAATCAATAACTGTGCAATTCGCGTATTCGGTAAGTCGTATTTTTCGCTGTAGGGGTCGATGTTAGGTTGCGTTACAATCACTTCAACCGTGTCTGTACCGCTTTCGTAGGTGTAAAAAATGATATATGAGATTCCAATAGGAATCAAGAACCAAAGTATAAGCGCAATACCATGTTTGCGAATGGCTTTTAAATTCTTTTGCTGTCTATACTTTAGTAGTGCATAAAACCCGATGATGTTAGCTGTCCAGACCCAAAGTGAACCACCAAAAGTTCCGGTATATTCATACCATTGAATCCAACGGATATTTTCAGAGAAGGCATTCCCCAAATTCAACCATGGCCATGAGAATTCCCAACCCAGATGTAATTTTTCAAAGGATAGCCATAAGGCCATTAAAAATAGGAGCGACTGTAATTGGGATGCGCGTATAGCTACACCATGGTAGATTCTAAAGACCGTTGCCATCAACAGACTATTCACTAAAATGGCGAAACTGGCACCAAATGGGTCGGCAAACCATAACCAATTGGTGGTGATGAGATTCCAAATAAAAAAACTGAGATAAGAGAGACCAAAGACTTTTAGACCTTTTCGCTTTTCATCACTAAGTCGAATGTCATATTCCACTTTCAGTAAGGGGATGAATGAAAAAAATAGTAGTAATGAAAAGCCGTAAGTCGGCCAGCTGAGTGCTAATAATAATCCTGAGGTAAGCGCAAGGACAAGTCGTTTCATAGATTCGTTTGAACGCTTAAAGATAAAGTTTTGAATTATTATGCATGTATAAACCCATTCAAATGTCAAACTGAGGATTGGTCGAGGCCAAAATATTTTTTGAACGAGAGCACTTTACAACGTAAGTCGAAGTGCTTATACTTCGAACTATCTAAACAAACTAAAATCCAGCTTTAGCGAAAACACATTTGAGTAGAGTGCCGCACTCTGGTCGCCAATATCTGTGTAAGCATAATCAATTTGAATGCCTTTATACTTGAATCCTACACCAAAATTAGGTTGAAAGGTGAGGTTTTCAGAATTATCAATCTGTAATTCATTCTGAAAGTTTCCCAATCCGGCACGCAGAAACACTAAATCCGTATAACCAAACTCGAAGCCCAAGGCTGGTGCTACGCTGGCGAAAGAGGAGGAGATGATATCATTAGTTTCAGCAAAGCGAACATTCAAATTTACGGCCGCTAAAAGTGTATAGTCATAGTGAAAGACCCAAGATTTTGAGGCACCAATTTCAAGTTTTGGAAGCGTAATCTCAGTCTTTTCAGGTAACTCCTGATTCTGACCTTCTACCGCGCCACTGATTTGACTGAACTTTTCTTCATCAATATTCCAAGCGTTGTAGGTGGTAGTGATATCCCGAGCCATAAACCCGAATTTCCAGTCGTTATTACCTTCAAACTGAATACCGGCATCTAATCCAAAGCCCCATGCTGATGCAAAGTCACCAATAACACGACGAATGATTTTGGCGTTGATACCATAATTCAAACCTTCAATAGGTAAACGTCTAGCGTAGGAAAAAGTCACCCCGTAATCTGCTGTGGAGAACAGGTTAATACGGTCGTAATTAATGTTACCTTGCTCATCAATCAGCTGCGTGGTATCTAAGATATCATCGACGCCAAACCGAATCAATGATAGACCAATAGCGCTTCTATCATCCAATGGCATAGCATAACCGATATAATTGTAATTGGCAATGTTGGCAAAATAACTGGAGTGCATCAGTGCCAGTTCATTGTCTTCCAATTTTACTAAGCCGGCGGGATTCCAATAGCCGGCGGTAACATCTGAGGTATGGGACGTCACGGCATTGCTCATGCCTAGGGCCGCCGCATCCACGCCAATATTCATAAATTCATTAGAATATTTACGGGCTGCTTGTCCTTGAGCTACTAAGACAGATAGCGTAAAAACAAAGAGTAAAGCCTTTTTCAAAGGGCACAATTTTTTACAAAGATGCATATTATTTTCTTTCTATTTAACTGTCTAAATCAGTACTTATTGTTTTGTAGCACAAGCATTGCCAAATACTTTTTTATTTTTACAAAAAACCAACCGAATGAATCTAAAGCGACACATTCCCAATTTTGTTACCCTTCTCAATTTAATGTCGGGTTGTATTGCCGTATTATTCGCTGTCAATGGCGTTTTCGACATGGCGGCCTTGTTTGTATTCCTCGGTATATTTTTCGATTTCTTTGATGGCTTATTAGCTCGAAAATTGAATGTCCAAAGTCCGCTAGGCATTCAACTGGATTCCTTGGCCGATATGGTGACTAGTGGTTTGGTGCCGGGTATCGTTATGTATAAATTGATTGCTATGTCTTATGGAACGGACGGTTTTTTTAGTCATGCCTTAACCTGGGATATGGACGGCAAGCACATCGCAGAAGGCTCCTTAAATTTTATTCCATTAATCGGGTTGTTTATCACCTTGGCTTCGGCTTATCGATTGGCCAAATTTAACCTAGACGAAGACCAACAGACTTATTTTAAAGGCTTACCCACACCAGCAAATGCCATTATGATTTTGTCATTGCCCTTAATCTTGAATTATGAACAGGAACTCTGGGTCGTCCAACTCTTATTGAATCCTTGGTTTTTAATCATACTCACTCTAATTAGTTGTTATTTATTGAATGCCAATGTGAAACTATTTGCCCTTAAATTCAAAAACTGGAGTTTAAAGGACAATATGATGCGCTACGGCTTTTTAATCACCGTTCTAGTCTTATTATTTATTTTGAAGCTCGTTGCTATTCCACTTATTATTTTTTTATACATCCTCTTATCTCTTTTTAATCAAAAATCGATACACTAAATTAACATGGCTGAAGTTATTTTTACATTATTAATGCTTGTAATGCTACAGGCTGTTTTAGGTTTTGATAACCTACTTTATATTTCACTTGAATCTAAAAAAGCGCCAATCAGTGAGCAAAAGCGCGTTAGGAAGGTTGGAATATTGATTGCCATTGCCTTACGAATTGTATTGTTATTTGTTTTAGTATCGGTCATTGATTATTTTCAGGAGCCTTTTTCGTTTTTAACGGGTGAGATTGAAGATGTTCTAAAATTTGCTTTTAACGGCCATAGTTTGATTGTTTTAGCAGGTGGTGCTTTCATTATTTATACGGCTATAAAGGAAATTTGGCATATGATTTCAGTAAAGGACCTTCATGATTCTGCTATGGTGGATACCTCGAGAAATAAGTCTGCAAATGCCGTCGTTACAAGTATCGTGATAATGAATTTGGTGTTCTCTTTTGATTCTATTTTAGCGGCGATTGGATTAACCAGTGATATTGAAAATTCAACCACAGCGTTTATCGTTATGGCGATTGCTATAGTTGCGAGTGGTTTATTGATGCTTTTAATGGCAGATAGAATTTCCGTTTTCTTAGCTAAAAATAGAATGTATGAAGTTTTAGGCTTATTTATTTTATTTATCGTAGGCATCATGCTTGTTACGGAAGGCGGTCATTTGGCGCACCTTAAAATCTTTGGGAATGAGATTGTTCCTATGAGTAAGACAACCTTCTATTTTGTGATTGTGGTGTTGGTGATTGTGGATATCGTACAAGGGCGTTATCAGAAGAAGCTGATTCGTGAGGAAATTGCGAAGAGTACTGATTCTGATAAGTAGGCAGTGATTTAGTTGGCAGTATTTTAGTAGGCAGTAGGCAGTAGGCAGTCTGTTTTAATCGCAGTAGTCAGTCCCAGTTTTCTGTTGCAGTTTGTAGTCACTGTTTTAAGTGCTTAGTGCAAAGTTGGTAGTGGCCAGTCGTAAGTTTTTTTGAGATTAACCGTGGTAAGTAGGTTTCGACTGCGCTCAACCAGACATTCGGGGCGAAATCGCAATTTTCAGTAACACTTCGCAGTCACAGTGTTTTGTTTGAAGTCCGAAAAGCTCCAAATCACATCCTCTAAATTCCAAATGTTTTAATTTAATGAAAGAAACCATCAATTATTATGAGATTTTAAAGTCGAATCCTATGAAATTAGTGCTCATAATAATCCTGATTTTGGCTGGAGGGTATATGTACTTTGGGCATCAAGACCGGATTCATCATTTAAATGGAGACGTTGAATATACAATAGGTGAAATAACAGATTTTCAATGGGGCTCAAAAGCTTCACCTTATTTCAAGTTTTACTTTTTTGTTAACGGAGAAAAAATTCTTGGGCGTTACGATATCACAGATGACTTTGGAACGAAAGTGACCAATGAACTAGCAAAACGCTATTTTGGTAAAACTTATTTTGTAAAATACAGTGTTGAAAAGGCTAAATACCATGAATTATATTTTTATAATGTTGTGCCTGACAGCATAAAAGACTGCTTTGAGTGCTCTTGGCTTGAAAAACCGTTTTAGGTTATATTGTTTTGGAATTTGTTAGAGTTTAGACTCGAATCTTTTTCTTTCGAAGCTCAAAATTCTGGCCGAGATAGACTTTACGTACCATTTCGTCTTCTGCTAATTCTTCAGGGATTCCGGCTTTGAGAATACCACCTTCAAACATTAAATAGGTTCTGTCGGTAATGGCCAAAGTTTCCTGTACGTTATGGTCGGTGATAAGAATACCGATATTTTTTTCGGTAAGTCTTGCAATGATGCGCTGAATATCTTCTACAGCAACTGGGTCAACGCCTGCAAAAGGTTCATCCAATAATATAAAGTTAGGGTCAGTGGCTAGTGCTCGTGCAATTTCAGTCCGTCGACGCTCACCTCCAGAGAGTAAATCGCCTCGATTCTTACGGATATGGCCCAAACCAAACTCTTCAATTAGGGATTCCATTTTGTCGTGCTGTTGCTTTTTAGACAGCTTGGTCATTTGCAATACACTCAAAATATTATCCTCAATACTTAATTTTCGAAATACAGAAGCTTCTTGGGCTAAGTAGCCAATACCGTTTTGCGCACGCTTGTACATTGGGTATTTGGTAATGTTGGTGCCTTCCAAATAAATATTACCGCCGTTGGGTTTAATGATACCCACAATCATGTAAAACGACGTGGTTTTTCCTGCCCCGTTAGGGCCTAGCAATCCTACGATTTCACCTTGATTGACTTCCAACGAAACGTCTTTGACGACTTTTCTTCCGCTGTAAGATTTCATTAAATTTTCGGCACGTAACTTCATAATTAGTTTTAGTATCGCTTCAAAAGTAGCGTATTTCAGGAATTTTGAATTGTACTTAAGTGAAATTTAACTTAGTTGAAGGTCTCTTCTTTCTTATTCAAATTTAAATATATTTCTTAAAACACCCCTAAAGTCCCCTCAAGGGGACAATCCTACAGACATAAATAGAATTAGTGTCCCCTTGAGGGGACTTTAGGGGTGTCTAACAATATTAATTAAAGTGTTTTGCTCTTGGTAGATTTAAGTTATTTCTTCCAAAGCCTCCCAGTATTCGTAAGCACGTCTTAAATGTGGAATCACTATGGTGCCACCAACTAAAGTCGCTATACCCAAAGCTTCCGCAACTTCGTCTTTGGTGAGTCCCACTTTGTGTGACTCTTCCAGATGGTAACGCACGCAATCATCACAGCGCAAAACAGTGGAAGCTACTAAACCTAGAAGCTCTTTTGTCCGTTTATCTAATGCGCCTTCTGCAAAAGCATTGGTGTCTAGGTTGAAAATTCGCTTGATGATTTTATTGTTATCCGCCAATATTTTCTCGTTCATCTTAGAACGGTAGGCATTAAATTCTTCTACGATGTTTGACATGGGTTAAATGTTTATTTGTTGAATCGTTTATTCGTTGATTTGTTTCCTGCTTCGTTGAGGCTTAAAAGAGTGAGTTGTTTATCGTTATTTTTAGTATTGCTTTACGCCTTTATTAGCACTTTGACTTTACACTCGTCACTAAACACTAACTCGCGTTCCCTTTGCTCTTTTTTGCCGTTTCACTACCACTGCCGAAATATAAATACTGACTTGGTATAATATTAAAATTGGAATCGCCACAATAACCTGACTTGTTAAGTCCGGAGGTGTAATAATAGCGGCGAGTATTAAAACGAGCACCAAGGCAAATTTTCGATATTTCCTTAAGATTTGAGGCGTCACCACACCAATCTTGGTTAAGAAAAATATAACAATAGGCAATTGAAATACAATGCCCGAAGCCAAGGCAGATGAACGCACAATAGCAATGACGGAGCTGAGGTCAAATTCATTGATAATTTTATCACTCACGCTGTAGTTGGCCAAAAAATTTAAAGATAACGGTGTCACAATATAATATCCGAATAACACCCCACAGAAAAATAAAAACGATGAAGCCAAAAGAAATCCTCTAGAATTTTTCCGTTCGTTGTTTTTCATACCAGGGCTGATAAACTTCCAAAGTTGGTAAATGACATAAGGAAAGGCGATGACGAAGCCTGCATAAATGGCGGTCCAAATGTGTGCTGAGAATTGTCCGGCTACGGTTCGGTTCTGTATGGTAAACGGAAATTCCTGATTGCAAAAGGTGCTGTCAAAATTGAACAATTGCGCCATCTTACACAAACCTCTATAGGTAGGGAAATCCATTTCAGTAGGGCCAAAAATGATGGTTTCAAAAAGAAATTCAACCAAAACAAATGCAATCACCGCACCAATAAGTACACCGATGGTCGCCCGGATTAAATGCCATCTGAGGTCTTCGAGATGGTCTAAAAACGACATCTCATTTACATTTTTCTTTGCCATTAGATGATGCCTTCTCTTATTAAATCGTGAAGATGAACCACACCTGCATATTTACCTTCACTTTCCACTAAAAGCTGTGAGATACCGAACTCTTCCATAAGTTCTTTTGCATCAATGGCCATGGCATCTTCTTCAATACGTCTGGGATTAGTACTCATGATATCCTTGGCTTTTAATCCTGAAATATCATCACTTTTGCTAAGCATACGTCTTAAATCGCCATCTGTGATAATACCAACAATGGTATTGTCTTCGGTTACGGCAGTAACGCCCAACATCTTTTCAGAAATCTCAACAATCACTTCTTTTAAGGTTGCATCAGGAGTAACTTGAGGCTTTTGGTTAGGGCCCGAAAGGTCATTCACGCGTAAGTATAATTTTTTGCCCAAAGCACCACCGGGATGGTATTTGGCGAAATCCTTGCTTGAAAATCCCCGTAGTTCCAAAAGGCAGACGGCAAGCGCATCGCCCATCACCAGTTGTGCTGTAGTACTAGTGGTTGGTGCTAAATTATTAGGACAGGCTTCCTGTGTTACAAAAGTATTCAAGACGTAATCGGCTTGTTGCCCCAAAAAGGAATCTGTATTTCCCGTAATGGCAATCATTTTATTCTTCGCATTCTTAATGAGTGGCACCAAGACTTTAATTTCAGGCGTGTTACCACTTTTCGAAATACAAATGACCACATCATCTTCCAGAATCAGACCCAGGTCGCCGTGAATGGCATCGGCGGCGTGCATAAATATGGCTGGTGTTCCGGTAGAATTCAACGTTGCTACAATTTTGCTTGCAATAATGGCACTTTTTCCGATTCCTGTAATAATAACCCGTCCTTTTGAATTCAATATTAGGTTAACTGTTTCCGAAAAATCATCCGTCAAAAATTCGGCTAATTTACCAACGGATTCACTTTGTAGTTGTATGGTGCTTTTGGCAAGCGCTAAAATGGAGGAGGTGCTGTTCAAAACTTCTTGTTTGCTAAATTTTCTTAGTTTACAGAAATTCTTATCTTTAAACTAATTGCAAATGTATAGATAAAATAGCAATAGGGATTAATGACAAATCATGAAATTGATTTACACGCCGAATTAAAAAAATACTTCGGCTTTTCACAGTTTAAAGGCCTTCAGGAAGAGGTCATCAAAAATGTCGTTGCGGGTAATAACACCTTTGTTATTATGCCTACTGGCGGTGGAAAATCGTTGTGCTACCAACTGCCAGCTTTGATAAAAGAAGGGACGGCAATCGTGGTGTCACCTTTAATTGCTTTGATGAAAAATCAGGTCGATGCTATCCGTGGTGTCTCTGAGCACGAAGGCGTAGCACACGTTTTAAATTCTTCCTTGAATAAATCTGAAGTTAAACGTGTTAAGGAAGATATTACAAACGGTATCACAAAATTGCTTTATGTAGCGCCAGAATCCTTGACCAAAGAGGATTATGTTGAATTCCTAAGAACCGTTACCATTTCTTTTATGGCGGTGGATGAAGCGCATTGCATCAGTGAATGGGGTCATGATTTTAGACCAGAATACCGAAACCTTAGACATATCATAAAACGTATTGGTGATGATATCCCAATTGTAGGATTAACGGCTACAGCGACGCCGAAAGTGCAGGAAGATATCCTGAAAAGCCTTGGAATGACGGATGCCGTGACCTTTAAAGCGTCTTTTAATCGTCCTAATTTATATTACGAAGTCCGTCCGAAAACCAAGAATGTTGATGCGGATATCATACGATTCGTGAAACAGAATGAAGGAAAATCGGGCATCATTTATTGTTTAAGCCGAAAACGGGTTGAAGAATTGGCACAGGTGCTTCAGGTTAACGGTGTCAACGCGGTGCCTTACCATGCAGGGTTGGACGCCAAAACACGGGTAAAACATCAAGATATGTTTTTGATGGAAGACTGTGATGTGGTTGTAGCGACCATAGCCTTTGGAATGGGAATTGATAAACCCGATGTGCGCTTTGTGATTCATCATGATATTCCCAAGAGCATCGAGAGTTACTACCAAGAAACCGGACGGGCTGGACGCGATGGAGGTGAAGGCCATTGTTTGGCGTATTATGCCTACAAAGACATTGAAAAGCTCGAAAAGTTTATGTCTGGCAAACCTGTGGCCGAGCAAGAAATCGGTCATGCACTTTTACAGGAAGTGGTTGCTTTTGCCGAGACATCGGTATCCCGACGAAAATTTATATTGCATTACTTCGGGGAAGAATTTGATAATGAGACGGGCGAGGGCGGTGATATGGACGACAATGTCCGAAACCCAAAACCTCAAAAAGAAGCACAGGAGGATGTCAGCATTATTTTAGATGTAGTAGATAAAACTAATGAAAAGTATAAATCAAAAGATTTGGTGCAAGTCATTATTGGGAAATCCAATGCATTGATTTCATCTCATAAAACCGACCAACAGACCTTTTTTGGTGTAGGTAAGGCCAAGGACGCTAGGCATTGGATGGCGCTGATTAGACAAGTACTGGTCGCCAAATTGCTCAAAAAAGATATTGAAACCTATGGCGTTCTTCGTCTCACTGACGCTGGACATGATTTTCTGAAAAGCCCATCATCCTTCAGGATGACCGAAGACCATGTCTTTAATGAAGGCGGTGATGACTCCATTGTAACAAACGCTAAAGGCGGTGGTGGGGTTGCCGATGAAAAACTGATGACCATGCTAAAGGACCTTAGAAAGCGAAATGCTAAGGCTTTAGGTGTACCGCCATTCGTGATTTTTCAAGACCCTTCACTCGAAGATATGGCGTTGAAATATCCTATAAATCTCGACGAATTATCCAACGTACACGGTGTTGGTGAGAGCAAAGCAAAAAAATACGGAAAAGACTTTATTGCTTTAATTCAGGAGTACGTCGAGGATAATGATATTGTCCGTCCGGATGATATGGTTGTAAAATCGACAGGAAGCAATTCGGCTATTAAGCTATACATTATTCAGAATGTAGACCGAAAATTACCATTGACCGATATTGCATCTTCAAAAGGCAAGGAAATGCCAGAATTGGTCAAAGAAATGGAAGCTATTGTCTTTTCAGGCACAAAACTTAATATTGATTATTGGATTGACGAAATTCTGGATGAAGACCAACAGGAAGAAATCCATGATTACTTTATGGAATCCGAAACCGATAAAATCTCCGAAGCGGTTGATGAATTTGATGGCGATTACGAAGAGGAAGAACTCCGTTTGTATCGTATTAAGTTTATGAGTGAGGTGGCGAACTAGTTGTCTGTTGTTTGGTGTTTAGTGTTTGTTGTTAAGTCGTTTAGTTGGCAGTTGGCAGTCGGCAGTTAGCAGTCAGTATTCACTTAATAAATTTCAAAGACAAAATTTCACATTCACCTCTTCTTCCCTTGGGGAAGATGTACGCAGGACAGATGGGCTTTCAACTTCATTTGTTATCTTTGCACCCTTAAATAAAACACAGAACAATGCAAGACGGCTTATATGCAAAATTCAATACGCCAAAAGGTGATATTTTGGTGCAGTTAGAATTTGAAAAAACCCCAGGAACAGTAGGTAACTTCGTAGCTTTGGCAGAAGGAAACATGGAGAACTCTGCGAAACCACAAGGGAATCCGTATTATGATGGATTAAAATTTCACCGTGTTATTCCAGACTTTATGATTCAAGGTGGATGCCCACAAGGAACAGGAACAGGGAATCCTGGTTATAAATTTGATGATGAAATCCATCCCGATTTAAAACATGATGCGCCCGGAAAACTATCCATGGCTAACGCTGGTCCAGGCACTAACGGAAGTCAGTTTTTCATTACTCACATTGAAACGCCTTGGTTAGACGGAAAACACACGGTTTTTGGTCATGTCGTTGAAGGTCAGGATGTAGTGGATGCTATAGCACAAGGCGATACTATTGAGAAATTGGAAATCATTCGTCAAGGAACTGAAGCAGAAAATTTTAATGCTATTGAAGCTTTTAGGGTGTTTGAAGGTGCTCGTGAAAGACGCATCCAAGAAGAGCGTGAAAAAGCAAAGGCTGAGCTCGATAAATTAGCGACTGGTTTTGAAGAAACCGAAAGTGGCTTACGTTACCAAGTCATCCAAAAGGGCAGTGGTAAAAAAGCTACCAAAGGCGATATGGTATCGGTTCATTATAAAGGCCAATTGGCTGATGGAACAGTTTTCGATTCATCATATAAGAGAAATCAACCGATTGATTTTCAGGTTGGTGTTGGCCAAGTGATTAGCGGTTGGGATGAAGGCATTTGTTTATTGAATGTTGGTGATAAAGCCCGTTTTGTGATTCCTAGCGATTTAGGTTACGGAAGTGCCGGAGCTGGCGGTGTGATTCCAGGTGGCGCCACTTTGGTTTTTGATGTGGAATTAATGGCTATTAAATAAGTCTCTTTTTTCTGAATTAATCACGTAACAAATTAGATTTAAAATCGTCTCATTCATAGAATGGGACTTTTTTTATGTCTCTATTTAACCAATCAATCCTTATGAAATTTCAAACTAAACTATCCGTTTTACTCGCCTTAGTTCTTCTTACAAATTGTGGGAATTCCGTTGACTACTCTGAAGATTTTAAAAACGATGTCGCTGGAAAATACTTGTATAATCCTGATGATCTCATTAAAGTCTATTTTAATGATAATACATTGATGCTCAATTGGCGAGGTGCCAATATTGAACCTGTTGCTTTAGATGAGAATGAAATCTTTATTGCGGATATGTATGCGAAATATCGCTTTTTGATGCATCCTGAAACGGGTCAGCGCTATATGTCTCAAATTCCAGAAAATAATCCAGATAGCTTACGATACGACTACTTAAAAGTTTCCGATGACTTTAAAACCCCAAGCCAGTATTTAAAAGCCAAGAATTTTGAAAAAGCATTAGAAGGTTATCTTGCTATAAAAGCACAAGATTCCACGAGCGATTTAATTTCTGAGCGCGATTTTAATCGACAGGGATATCGCTATTTTAGAGACCAAGATTGGGCTAAAGCCATTGAAGTTTTTAAGATGAATGTGGCTTTACATCCTAATAGTTCTAACGTGTATGACAGTTTGGCCCAGGCCTATTTGGTTAGTGGCGACAGTATTAATGCTTATGAAAATTATTCCAAAGCTTTGGAAAAGAACTCGTCTAACAATAGAGCTAGAACCTATATTGAGGAATATGAGGCAAAGCGGAAAGACTAATATCTAAGAGGTCAGATTATTTTAGAGCAACCTTAGCATATTTGGATTTAATGAATAAAAATACGCCATAACCGACCAACCCAATAGCAATTAATCCGAGAACTGTAGCCCCAAATTCTTGTTTAATAAATGAAAAAGCATCAGTTTTTGAGCCTAAGGAACTATCGTTTTTAAGCGCACCTCGTCCAGTTAAGAATCCCATTATTATAAAAACTAGTGCGCGGGATGTGATACCAAATCGAGCCCATTTTAAAAAGACCCCTTCTGCATTGGTTCCTAGGGTAGCACCAATGTCTTCCTTATATTTTTTACTGTAGGCTCTATAAAGTTCGTAGATACCTTTAGCTAAAAGACCTAATGCTATTAAAAACAGAACCATTGTCTTTGTTGTTTCATTATGTATAAAGTTGAGAAAGTCACTTGAATTCCCAGATGAGTTTCCTGAAAGAAGCGTAAAGCTATATACCGAAAGTCCCAAATAAATAATACCACTAATAGCATAACCTACTTTTTTAATTGCACTTTTCTTGGAATCTTCTTCTGAAGCATTTCCCACTTGGTAGAATCTAAAAAATGCATAAGAAAGAAGCCCCAATCCCATTATAAAGAGTAAGACCTTGCCATAACTTTGTTCGGCTAAAAAGCTAAGGGCGTCTCTGCTACCGCTCTGACCACCTCCAAGATTAAAGGCCGACATTGCTGTAAGGATGCCTACTATTGAATATACAATTCCTTTGGAAATGATTCCGAATCGGGCAACTTTTTCTCTTTTTTCAGACATTTCTTGATAGTTTTAATGGATTTGCTCAAAATTATCCATGATTAAGACGACCTATTAACTAGAATACATTTAAAATTTGCTGTGATGGAAATTTGGTCTAAGGCACTATACTGGTGAAGAATTATATATGCTTGTTAGTAATCTGAAAACCCACATAACGAAAAATAATATTATGGTTTTCGTTTCAACACATAAAACTGCTCATTCAAAATATCCGTTGGCTTGGATTGAGTATTGTGGTGATATAATTTTGAACAGGAATAATAGTCTTCTTGTTCTAATAAATCATAATCTTTCAAGTTTAAATAATAACTATTCGGGATGGTTTGAAAGCCGTCATCACTAGCGTCATCAACGCCTTTATTGGCATAAGCTATCAATCTTTTGTAGGCATCTGTGGCTTTGACGTCTTCCTTATAAGACACGCTTCCTACGTAATCGCCGTGAGCTTGTACTTCGGAAAATAAATGAAATAGGCCGTCTGTTTGTTCTCTATTCAGGAAGAATAGGACGCCTTCTATAAGGATAAAACACCGACGATTCTGCTTTAAAGATTCGATGGTTGAGATGAGTTCCGCTTGATAATCTGTGCTGAAGTCTACGGGAATACTGGTAATATGTCGTTTTGGTAGTGTGCCGTTTTCCATCCATTGTTTTACTTGTTCGGATTTATAGTCCACCACTTCAGGTTTGTCAATTTCTATGTGCTCAATTGTATCTGGTAGCAGAAATGGATACATGCTAAAGCCCGCACCAAAATTAATGAGTAGGTCAATCTTCTCTTGTTCGACGAGTTTCGCCAATGTTTCTAAAAAATACCGATTCCGTATGCAATGTGTCGAGACTTCTTCTGTTGAGACGTTTTCTAAATAGTCCTCTAATATAGTTTCAGCCCGCTCGTTTGTCCATAATTTTGCGTATCGGTCTTGGCTGAGGTTGTCGTTCTTACTTCTAAAACTGCAGGTAACGAAAGCGGTATCGCTTACTTTGACATGTTTTTTGGATGGGTTCAAGGTTTGGTTAGTTTCTTTATCTAAAGTAATAAAAAAAGACCTGTCAGGTTTCGGAAACCTGACAGGTCTGAAAATTCAATAACTAATAACTCTATTCTAAGTTATTTCTCAACCCGCTTCGCTGTAAAGGTGCCGTTGGGCTGAATGGATTTTACTGCATTTACGTTGCCTTCATCACCCCGCACAAACTGGGCTTTAAAACCGTCTAAAATCTTAAAGGCAAAGGTGTCTTTTTCAATCGGAACTAGTTCATATTCAGGTTGGCCTTTGATGAATAGGTGTAATTTTTCATCCTTTACATAGGTTTTAAAGGTAGCTCCTGGTAATTGGAACTCGCCCGTATATTCTTCTAACTCCTCCGCTGTAATATCTAATTCGTTTGGTGTTCTTTCAAATCGTATAGGGTCAATTGTCGGTTCTATGGCAATGGTCATTTCCGAAATATCCCCAGCTACATTGGTATTAAAACTAGCCTTTAGGGACTTATCATAACCTGTTGTGTCTACTTTTCCTTCAACGACGTCAATCAATTCAAAAGTGTCATAATGGTAGTGTCGTAAAAATTGACGTTTCTCATTCAACTGTGTAAATAACGAATCGTTTTCAACAATGATATCAAACTTACCATAGCCTTTGTTTTCGTATTTCCCTGTGTAATCCAACTTGGCGTGAGATGGTCGTGTGCCTTCAATTCTTGAGCTTTCTTGAGCCTCTTCAGCTTCTTCCTGATTCTCCTTGGCTTTCTCTAAGCTTTCTTTATGTTTTTCTATCCAGTTGCTCTTTTTCAATTGTAAAACATAATCAGATACTGTATTTCTTACTAAAGATGGTACCGCAGAACCATTTTGATTGGCCAATACCACAATACCGATATCATCCGAAGGGAAAAACGCAACACTCGCAGAAAATCCATCAATATTACCACCATGTTCGACACGATAATGTCCTTTATACGAAGACATAAACCAGCCATAGCCATAGTTGGCAAAGTGTATATCTGGATTTTTTTCCGAAGGTAAGGCAGGCGCAATCACCATTTGTGAACTCATGGCCGATTGTACGTAAGATTCAGGAATAATCTGCTTCTCTTTGTATTTTCCGTCGTTAATCCAAGTCATGAGCCACTTAGTCATGTCGTTTACGGAGCTGTTAATGCTTCCCGCAGGTGACATTCCTGCTATATCATAATAATCCATTTTTATAATGTTGCCATCTTCAGCTCGGTAGCCCAATGAGGCATTACTGGCGGTTTTCATGCCGTCAATGTCCATTTCCGTGCGGTCCATACCCAGAGGTTTTAAAAACAACTCCTTGATATTATCTTCCCAAGATTTACCCGTTACACGTTCGGCAATCACGCCTTGTGCTAAAAACATAAAGTTATTGTAGTACCATTGCTGTCTTATGCCTGTAAATGGTTCTTGGTATTCCACACGGGCCAATAAACTGTCCTTATCTTTTGAAGGAAAGAAGTACCAAGCCCCATCGTGACGAGGAATTCCAGTGCTATGACGCATCAAATCACGGACGATAAGATTGTTGTTGAGATTATCGTTGTAGAAGGATAATTCTGGAATATATTTTCTAGGATTCTCGTCAAAATCCACTTTGTCTTCTTCTTCAAGAATGCCCAGAATGGCAGATGTAAACGCTTTTGTAGATGAACCAATAGCAAAAATCGTATTGGCGTCCACCGGGATTTTATTTTCATAATCTCTATAGCCAAAGCCTTTGGCATAAAGGACTTTGTCGCCTTCCACTACGGCAATGGCAAAGCCAGCTGTGTCCGTGATGTCAAGTACCGTATTTAATTCTTTGGTAAGACCTTTAAGGCGTTTGTCAGTTTGTGCTTGGTGTAAATTGGTTGCGAGGATTAGGCAACAAAGTGCTAAAATGCGTTTCATGCTATTGGTTTTAGTGTTGCTGAATAAGTAGCGTTTTGAAGGAAAAAGTTACGCTTTTCTGAAATGATTATTGAAAAATTTACAATTCGTCTTCAAATTTCTACAATTCGGTCGTTTCGATTTCTGAAAAACGGTGGTTTCATTGAGATTTGTATCAAACAATCAGAAATCATGAACACGTTAATCAAAATTATCACACTAATTATTTTTCAAACGGCCGTTACTACTATATCGAGTCAGTCGGCTTATGAAAAAGGAATGCAAAAAGCTTTCGATTTATGGGAGACCAATCAAATTGAAGAGTCTATCAATCTATTTGAGCGTATTGCCAATGCTGAAAAGAACGAATGGTTGCCTCACTACTATGTGGCTTATTTAAACAGTTCTATCAGTTGGAATGAGAAGGACGAAGCCGTTTTAAAGGCTCACTTAGACAAGGCTCAAGCCCATTTAGATAAAGCAATTGCAGTTAGCGACAATAATGCAGAGCTTAAAGTGATGCAGGCTTATCTCTATACCAATTGGGTAGCCTTTGACGGCATGAAATACGGTATGAGTCTTGGACCAAAAATCAGTCAGCTCTATCAGGAAGCATTAGCTATTGACGGGAATAACCCGCGGGTCATTTTTGGGAAAGCCGAGTGGGACATGGGCAGTGCCAAATTCTTCGGAAAGGACATGACACCATATTGTAAGGACATTGAAAAGTCCATAGAACTTTTTGCTAACTTTAAGCCAGAAACCAAGTTCAGCCCAAACTGGGGTGCAGAGCGTGCAGAGCAGGTTTTACAATCTTGTAAATCATAATTTTAGACTAAACCAACATGACCAAGTCCACAAAAAATATCATCGTAACCATCATTATTGGTGTCCTTGTATTCATCATAGCGAATATATTTGACGGTGGATTTAAGTTTGAATCCACAAGCGACCTTCTGGTGGAATTGGGCTTTTATCAATTATACTCTTTCGTTTTGGGGTACAGTAACATGTGGTTTTTCGATATGTTAGAAAAACGCCAGTGGAAACAAGCCGATACCATAAAGCGCATTGTTATTGGAATTATCGGCGCAACCATCATAACCATAATTGGGCTATTTGCGCTAAGGAGTTTTATTTCGGTCATTATTTATGGCAATTCGTTTGAAGATTATTGGTCACGTGAAAAGTGGTCTTATTATACCTTCGGACTGTGGATTACGCTGTCTATTGTATCTGTGTTTCACATTATCTATTTCTATAACAGATACCAAAAGAATAAACTCAAGGAGCAAAAGGTCATTGCCGGAACGGCAAGCGCCAAGTTTGATGCCCTAAAAAATCAACTGGACCCACATTTTCTCTTTAATAGTTTAAATGTTTTGACGAGCCTTATTGAAGAAAATCCAAATAACGCGCAACGTTTTACCACGTCGCTTTCAAAAGTGTACCGTTATGTGTTGGAGCAGAAAAGTAAGGAATTGGTTACGGTAGATGAAGAATTGAATTTTGCAAGAACCTACATGTCTTTGCTTAAAATGCGGTTTGAAGACAGTATCATTTTTGAAATTCCGGAGAAGGCTTCAAATCCTGAAAGTAAAGTCGTGCCATTGTCCTTACAGTTATTATTGGAGAATGCCGTAAAACACAATATGGTAACGAGTAGCAAACCGCTTCATATTAAAATTTATGAAGATGGGAATCATCTAGTCGTAATGAATAACCTTCAGCCGAAACAAATCGTAAAGAAGAGTAGTGGCGTCGGTTTAGAAAATATTAGACAGCGTTATAAGCTGTTATCAAAGAGAAATGTCATCATCAATCAACGAGAATCGGATTTTGCAGTTGCCATACCGATGCTCACAAAACAAGTAGAAATCATGAGAACAACACAATTACCACAAAGCAAGTTAGACGACCGTTACGTAAAGGCTCGTAAGCGAATGGAAGAACTTAAGGCCTTTTATTACAGTTTAGTATCGTACTGTCTGGTTATACCATTTTTAATATTCATTTGGTATCGTTATACATCAGACACCATCCAATGGTTTTGGTTCCCAATTTTGGGTTGGGGCTTAAGCCTATGTTTCCAGGCCTATCGGGTATTTGTTGACGACGGTGCTTTTGGTGCCCAATGGGAAGAGCGTAAAATACGCGAGTATATGGAGAAAGAAGACCAAAACGGACGTTGGAACTAATCTAAAGAACCATGGAAAACAAAAATGACATATTTAAAAGAGAACGCGCCAAGAATAAGGTTGAAAAACTGAAGCGATTTTACTCACACTTAACGGTTTATCTGATTATCAACGTTCTGATAATGGCTATGCGTTTGAGAAATGATTTAGATAGCTGGGATAGTTTTGTTTCAGAATTATCAAGTTTCGGAACGTGGAGCACCTGGCTGGTTTGGGGTATCATTTTAGCCATACACGCCTTTTCCGTATTTCTTTTTCCCCTGATTTTGGGATATGATTGGGAAGAGCGAAAAATCGAAGAATTAATGGAGGAAGATTTAAAATACAAAAGAAAGTAATGGAAAAATATAGTTTAGAACCGTACGAGGAAACTTTAGAAGCTAGAGATTATAGTCAGGAAGAAGCTTATATCAGAGCGAAGAAGCGCGTAGACGAAATCATTGGATTTTACTGGCATTTGGCGTCTTATGTAGTAGTTAATATCTTTTTGATTTTACTTATTGGCTTAAATTCTGATGAAGGCTTCACTGGATTCGGGCCTTACGCCACCGCCTTCTTTTGGGGTATAGGATTAGCTTTTCATTTTATAGGCGTTTTTGGAATACGTGCCTTTTTCGGAAAGAATTGGGAACAGCGCAAGATTGAAGAATATATGGAAGAAGAGGAAAAGAAACGAAATGAATACAGGAATTATGAATAGCCTCAATTGTGAAATTGAAATAAAGCGAATTACAAAAACTAACTAAAAGATTTTATGCAAATCATCATTATAGAAGACGAAAAACCTTCCGCAAGACGCCTACAACGCATGTTGGATAAACTTAATTTTGAAGCAGAAACCCTTTTGCATTCCGTAGAAGAGTCTATTGCTTGGTTTAAAAACAATCCACACCCCGATTTAATCTTTCTGGACATTCAATTAAGTGATGGTCTTTCGTTTGAAATATTTGAAACCATAGATATAAAGTCTGCTGTTATTTTTACAACAGCTTATGATGAATACGCTTTACAGGCCTTTAAACTAAATAGTATCGATTATCTCCTAAAACCTATTGACGAGGATGATTTAAAACGCGCCGTTGACAAATACAGAGACCGCGCACCACAAAAGCAAGACGTGACTTTAGATTTTAACGATATTAAAAAACTCTTGGTCAATCCCATTGAGCGCGAATACAAAAAACGTTTTTCGGTAAAAGTTGGCCAGCATTTAAAATTGATAAATATTGAAGATATAGAATGTGTCTACAGCGAAAACAAGGGGACTTATGTCTTCACCAGCGATAATAGAAATTATCTGTTAGACCAAACCTTAGACCAGCTTGAAGACGAATTGGACCCACGAACATTCTTTAGGGTCAGCCGTAAATTCTATGTGAATATCAATGCGATTAAGGACATCATCAGTTATACCAACTCGCGTTTAAAAATTATTCTACATCACTTTAAGGAACAAGAAATTATTGTGGCAAGAGAGCGTGTCAAGGATTTTAAAAATTGGTTGGAATAGTCTAGAATATATCAAAGATATCTCCGATATCGCCTAAGGCATCGCCAAGTGTATCACCGATATTATCAAATAGCCCAATAAATCCAAAATCGAAAAATAGGTCGAGCAGTAGAAGTTCGGTTAATGGGGTTTCCCATGAAGTATCCGATTTCTTTTTAGCTTCTTTTTGCCAATCTTCATACTGCTGTTCTTCTTTCTCAGTAATAACTGCGACTTCAGTCGGAGTTTGGGATTTCTTCAAAAGGATATCGTATTCCTTTCGCTTTTCGGGATGTGATAACACATTAAAGGCTTCCACTAAAGCATCAAACTTTTGTTTAGCATCTGGGTGGCTATTGTTTTCAGGATGGTATAAGGCAATTTCCCGTCTAAATGTTTTTTTGATGGTTTCTAAGTCACTGTTTTCGGAAACTCCTAAGATGTTATAATAATTGAGGATTTTCATAATGCATATTTATCTATGAGTAGGCTTTATTTATATTTTGTTACATTATCGGATAGTTTAATTATTGGAGTTATCCGATAAAATTGTATATTTGTGTGTGTGGACTATTAAAACAACATACAGAGAGGAGCTTAACTCAACCTTTAAGCGGTTAGAGGATAAGGTGTCGGTTTTAAACAAAGCAAGGCCGTTGCCCAATATTGTTGTGCAAAATATCCGTGAAGCCTTCTTGGTAGAGTGGACATTTAACAGTAACAACATAGAAGGTAATACGCTGAGTTTAAGGGAAACGCAAATGGTGCTTCAAGAAGGCGTAACCATAAAAGGCAAGAGCTTAAGGGAACACTTTGAGGCTAAAAACCATGAAACTGCCATAAATAAGCTTTATGAGTTGGTAAAACCCAACTATGTTTTAAATGCCAAGGATATTTTAGATATACATGGTTTGGTGTTGCGCTCAATTGAGGATGAGCATGCCGGTCGGTTACGTAATGCAGGGGTGCGTATTTCAGGAGCTAATTTTGTACCTCCAAATGCGCGTAAGGTTTCGGGCTATTTAGATGATTTAATCCAAGCTATCAATACCAATACACAGCAACTTAGTCCTGTAGAATTGGCAACGCTTTTTCATCATAAGTTTGTGTGGATTCATCCATTTTTTGATGGTAATGGCCGTACGGTACGTTTGGTGATGAACTTATTGCTGATGCGTCATGGTTATCCGCCAGCCATTATTTTGGCCAATGATAGGGCAAAGTATTATTTGGCATTAAATCAGGCCAATCATGGTAACTATACTAAACTTATGTTGCTGATGTCTCAGGCTTTGGAACGTACATTAAATATTTATCTAAATGCTGTGCCTGGCTTAGACAAGGATTATCAAACCATATCAAGCATCGTAGAAGAACCAGATATTCCCTACGGACAAGAGTATGTCAGTCTTTTGGCCCGCCAAGGTAAAATCGATGCCCATAAAGAAGGGCGTAATTGGTACACTACCAAAGAGGCCGTATTGGCTTATGTAAATTCAAAATCTTAATTACTCTTCAATTCTATTGTCATCAAACGCTGATGGCAATAGTTTGGGGATAAACCGGATGAATAAGGGTAATAACAACATCCCGCCAGGTAGCATAAATATGGCCAAACTTGGTATGGACTTAAAAATATCCAACAACTGATTCTGAATTTTTTTCTGCTCTTCTTCCGTTAAAGTGCGCTGTGTCGATTGTCCCAAGAGATAAAGGGCTTCCTTACTTTCGGATAATTCTTTCAGCAAACGCTTACTGTTTCGTTTTATAAGCCGTGATACCAATTTACTATTGGTGTCGTAGAATGTTTTTGCGCCATTATTGGACTTTAAAAGCTTGATTTTCGCCCTGTTATTTTCGTAAAATAAGTTCAGGTCGTCTACGGAATTTATAATGCCGTCCGTGGATATTTCGAGTTCAGCCTGAAGCTGTTTTAAATATGAAAACTCTTCGGTATCTATAAATTGGTCTGTCCATGAGACCATACAGGTAATGTCGACTACGTACTGTTTTTCGAGATGAGTCTTTACGATGTCTTTAAAATCCAATAATTCTAGTTGAGGTCTTTCCGATGTTCTCATGGAGGCTTCAAACAGGCGCGAAATATCTTCGTGATAATGGTCTTTATCCTTTTTGTTGGCAAGGATGGATTTTAGAATGCTTTCTATAATCCCTTCAAACTGCTGTAAATAGATTTTCGGTTCTATGGTATGCCTAAGGAAATGGTGATAGGCGAGAACGTCAATAAATAAAAGGGCGTTGACTAAAAAGGCGTTAAACTGTTTTGTAAATGGATTATCATCCACCTGAATGCGCTTATTGATTAATTCCTCAGCAATGGTATAATGGTCTTTACTTTTAAATATATCTGTGCGTAACCAACGTTTATGGTCAACTATTTGGTTGTAGAATGTAACCAAGGTTGTTTCAAATTTAAGTTGAGACTCCTCTAATTGATGAACATATTGAAACGCTAAAAGGAGGTTGACCTTACAACATTCAATCTCTGTAAAGTCGGAATCATCTATTGCATTGTTATAAATGGAAAGGTTACTACCAAAGATAAACCCCGTCTGTTTTAATTGATTATAAAACACTTCTGGCGAGACTTTGGTGTTTAAATCTTCAGGAATGCTTTTTAGTAACTTTTTTATCCAGCCTTTTGCTGATGGATTCATTGATTGAGAGCCTTTGAGAATTTAAAGATAGAAGATTATGGGGCATCACAAAATAACGCCTTCAAAATAAAATTCAGAAAAAATAAAACCGCAACCAAGAAAACTTCGTAGGTATTGGTAAGTGGGACTTTCCACCCAATATAAACTATAATATAATGAAAAAACAAAGATTACTTGGCGTTTTAGGACTTTTAGCCCTTGCAACGTTTGTGGTTATTGCCGCAGACCATATAGATGCGCCCAATGTCTCTGGTGGTACCAGTGATATTACGGATTACTATGCCTTTCAGGGGGCAAGCAACAACAATATTGTGTTCGTTGCCAATACACAAGGCTTACTGAGCCCAACGGCTACGGCCAATGCAGCGTTTGACGAAGATGTATTAATTGAGTTTAATATTGACACGAATGGAGATAATGTTGAAGATTTAGTGATACAAGCTATTCCAAGAGATGGCGTCATGTATTTCTTTGGCCCTGTTGCACCTTCTGCGCCTGGTACAAACAGTACTATTATGGCAGACGGTGGTGTTCAAGGTTCTGTTGCTATAACAGAATATGGACAAACTGCTGAAATTGGTTCTGCCAACGGAATGACCTTTTTTGCAGGCCCCAGAGATGATCCTTTCTTTATGGATTTTGCCAGATTTGGAGAAATCATAGCTGGTGATGCTACTGGTTTTAACGATCCAGGAGCGGATACATTTGCAGGTTCTAACGTAATGTCAGTAGTTGTAGAAGTACCAAAATCTATGATAGGTGGTTCAGGAACTATCAATACATGGGTTGAATCTAAGCGTAAGCAATAACATTAAAACACAGAACAAATGAAACTTAATATAAAATACTTAGCAACTTTAGTTATAGTTGCCTCTACAGCGTTTAGTTGTAGTAATGATGATGATAGACCAACAGGACCTACAGGGCCTAACTTTACGGGGACTTTCGCTCAGGAAGATCAAATGGGCCGACCTGCCGTTAATACGGTTTTTGTATCCTCAACGAGTAAAGATCAGTTTAACATCACCACTCCTTCTATGCAGAGTGCGGCGTTTCAAAGCATGTTTGAAACTAACTTAATGGCTGTCAGTCCAGCATATAATAATGACACGGATGCGAACGCCTTAACCTTAACAGCAGCTCAATTTTCGGGATTGTTGGCTACAGATGTGTTGAATGTTTCTTTAGATGGAACGACAACATTTTTTGATGGTACCAATGTACTAACAGGTCGTGCTTTAGCCGATGATGTAATTACTGTAGAGTTGACACTGATTTTTGGAGGAGAAGACGGATTAACAAATCCAGAATTTCCAGGTCTAGTTGACGATAACGTTGATGCTAATGACAAAGCCTTTTTAACGGCTTTTCCTTACTTGGCAACGCCTTGGTAAACATTTAATACAAGCCTGAAACGATTTCCCTATAAATCGTTTCAGGTTTTTTTATAAACTCAAAACTAATTAACCATGATAAAATATATCTTTCCCCTCGTTATTTTATTGTTGTTAGGAAGTTGTCAGTCTAAAACCATAACCAATTCTGAAGACTACAACAAATTCTTAGCACAAACCAAAAGCACTACAGAACTTACTGATGAACTCAATTTCTGGGATGATAAGCTTAAAGCAAGTCCAGAACAGCATCCATATCTACTTAAGAGAGCATCAGCCCACAACTCAATTTTTGACCAAACCGGAAAAATTGAACATCTTATCAATGCTGAAAAAGATTTAGTTGAAGCCAGTGAGCACACCCAACACAACAATGCTGGGTATTTAAGAGCATTAGCGTCTAACTACATTTCGCAACACCGCTTTAAGGAAGCGTTAGAATTACTTAAAAAAGCCGAAATCAATGGTGAAAACCTTAAAGGCACCAAGAAAATGCTTTTTGATGCACACATGGAACTTGGTAATTATTTACTAGCGAAAACGTATTTAGACGAGATAAAATCGTCGCGTGATTTTGATTATCTCATCCGCTTAGCCAAATGGGAAGACCATAATGGTAACCTAGAACAAGCTATTGTTTACATGGAACAAGCTATGGAAATTACAGAATCATCGAACATAAAGGCCAACAAAATATGGGCCTACACCAACTTGGCCGATTTTTATGGTCATGATGGGCAGATTGAAAAATCATACAACTACTACCTAAAGGCTTTAGAGTTAGACCCCAAAAATGCCTATGCCAAAAAGGGGATAGCATGGATTGTCTATAGTTATGAGAGAAATCCTAATGAAGCCTTAAAGCTAATGAGCCATATCAAAAGCTATTATAGTGCTCCTGATTATGACTTATTAATTGCGGATATCGCTGAATTTAAAGGCGATTTGGATTTAAAATCCAAAGCACTGGAAGACTACAGATTAAAAGTAGATAATCCTCTATACGGCGATATGTACAACAAATACAATGTATTGATGTATACGGATGCGGAGCTAAATCTTGACGAAGCTCTAGCCATTTCAAAAAAAGAAGTGAACAATAGACCAACGCCAGAATCCTATGATTTGTTGGCTTGGAGCCTCTTTAAATCTGGAGAAACAAAGAAAGCGTTAGAGGTAGCAGAGCAAAATATCATCGGAAAAACGTCTGAACCAGATGCCTTATACCATCTTGCCGAGATTTTAAAACAAAACGGCAAGCGTGATGAAGTAAGCCCACTCAAAGAAGAATTATTAGAAGCGATTTACGAGCTCGGACCTACGATGGAATCTAAAATCAACACACTTTAGACGTGGACGGTTTTAGATACACATATATTGTTTTTGTACTATTTATTGGCTGTTGTTTTCAATTGAAAGCCCAATCTTTAAAAGGAACAATTACAAACACGGTTAATCAACCTCTAGAAACGGTTTACGTTTTTAATGCGTCAAAAAATACGCATGCGCACACGGACGAAAATGGTTTTTTTCTATTGGAAAAAACCGAAGTTGGAGATTCGCTACGCATTGGTTTGTTAGGGTATAAAACCATAAATCGAATTGTTAAAGATTCAGATTTTAATTCGAAAGTGTTAACGATTATTCTTGAAGAAAAAGCCTTTCAACTTGAAGAGTTGGTTCTAACTGAAAATATTGATGCCCTTAATACCATAAGCCGGTTAGATTTAAATATCACTCCAGTGAATTCATCCCAAGATGTGCTTAGAAAAGTACCAGGTTTATTTATCGGACAACATGCCGGTGGAGGCAAAGCAGAGCAGATTTTTCTTAGAGGTTTTGATATTGACCATGGTACGGATGTGTCCATTCAAGTTGATGGCATGCCAGTAAATATGGTTTCCCATGCGCACGGACAAGGTTATAGTGACCTGCATTTTGTCATTCCAGAGACTATAAAAGCTATAGAATTTGGAAAAGGGGCTTACTACGGTAAGGAAGGCGATTTTAATACCGCAGGCTATATCGATTTTGAAACGAAGGACTTTATTAATGAAAGTTCCATTTCTGTATCGGCCGGACAATTCAATACCTTAAGAACGGCAGGTGTTTTTGATATTCTGAAGGACAGAAATAATCAAAATGCTTACATGGCGCTAGAATATATTGAAACCGACGGTCCTTTTGAGTCGCCCCAAAATTTTAACCGTATTAATTTATTCGGAAAGTACAGCACATTTGTTCCGGGTCGTGGTAAAATATCTGTAACAGGTTCACATTTTACAAGTCGTTGGGATGCTTCAGGGCAAATTCCCCAACGTGAAGTAGATAACGGAAACATTACACGCTTCGGCGCTATTGATGATACTGAAGGTGGTTCAACACAACGCACCAATTTTAATCTAGAATTCAGTAAGTCTGTTTCAGACAAAACCACGTTTAGTGCCAATGCCTTCTATTCGCATTATGAGTTTTTGCTGTTTTCAAATTTCACCTTCTTTCTGGAAGACCCTGAGAATGGCGACCAAATAAAACAACAAGAAGACCGGGATATTTTTGGGTTTAACCTTAATTGGACGTCAAATCTGCATCTAGGGAATACACCTTTAGAAGTGACCAGTGGTGTAGGGTTGAGACACGATATTATTAATAATGTAGAATTGTCTAGAACCTTAAATCGAAAAACAACTTTAGAACAGGTGCAATTTGGTGATGTCAATCAAACCAATGCCAACGCTTTTGTTTCTGCCGAATTCGATTTTGGAAAATTTAGGATGATTCCAGCCTTACGATTGGATTATTTCAATTTTCTATATGAAGACCAATTGCAAGAGGCTTTTGAAACACAATCTGAAACACAGGCCATTTTAAGTCCTAAACTGAATTTTTTCTATGATGTCAATTCCAACCTACAGCTCTTTGCCAAGTCTGGATTAGGATTTCATTCTAATGATGCTAGGGTAGTAGTAACAAATACAGAAAAAACCTTACCTCGCAGTTACGGCGCTGATTTGGGTGCTGTTTGGAAACCGACAAAGAATCTTTTTATAAATACCGCTTTGTGGTATCTCTTTTTAGAACAAGAATTTGTCTATGTCGGTGATGCTGGCATTGTGGAGCCAAGTGGCGAAACAGAACGTTTTGGATTAGATTTTGGTTTAAGATACCAACTTACGGATTGGTTATTTGCAGATACGGATGTAACGCTTACCAAAGCAAGAAGTATTGAAGAACCAGATGGTCAGGATTTTATTCCCTTAGCACCAAATTTCACGATGGCTGGCGGTCTTTCCGTTACGGATATTAATGGGTTTTCAGGTGGTTTACGCTATCGTTATTTAGATGATAGACCTGCAAATGAAGACAATAGCATTGTCGCCGAAGGTTACTTTGTCATAGACTTTAACATGAATTATAAAATTAATAAAAACATACAACTCGGTGTAGCCATAGAAAATCTGTTTGATGTGGAATGGAACGAAACCCAATTTGCCACAGAATCGAGATTGCAAAATGAGCTGACATCGGTTGAAGAAATACATTTTACGCCAGGTACGCCATTTTTCATCAAGGCTACTGCGACGTATCGTTTTTAAAAGAAACCAGTTTTAATTTTGAGGGAAGCAAAATTAAGATTTGGCGATTGCTAACAGAGGTGATTAACATACGTTAACCACCGTATCATGGTAACATGATATGTTTTTTTGAGTTTTTTTGTTAGTAGAACACCCAGCTATTTTTTGGTTGGGTGTTCTTTGTTTCCTAAAATATAGAAGCAATTTTTATCTGTTTCACTATCCATAAAAAAATCACTCTTGTGGAAGAGTGATTTTTACTTAGTATTACGTTACTTTCTTTATTATGGCGTCGCAGAGACAACGCCTAGAGTATATAACTGTTCCATCGTTGGACTTTCACTACCACCAGCAGGCTCTAAGGTTATACCAAAGGCCTCGCTCTCATTGGTGTTGGTAATGGCAAATATTTTATTATCGTCTGTATTAAAGTCGTCTATTGTACCTAAACTAGTTGGCGTTAAAGGATTCAAGGTTAAGGACCACACTTGGTACACTTTACCTTCTGGTGCTTCAGGTAAGCCATCAGCATCTAAAAGTACTCTGTTATTATCCTTGTCCCAATACACATTGGCATAGGTTTCAGCAAAATCACCCTGACCACCTAGAGGAATCTTTGTGACATTGTTATCTCGCATTACGGCTAGTACACTATTGGCATCGCTGAGATTATCTCTAATGCTTTCAATTTGTTGTTCTAGGGCAATGGCATCAGTATTAGCCACTTCAAGATCGGACTGGAGTTCTGCATTTCTATTTAAAGTCCAAAGTAAGCCACCAGCCAACAAGACTGAAGCTGCCCAACCCGTATAAGACATCCAATTTGGTTTCTTAGGTTTAAGGTCAATAACTTTGGTTTCAGAAGTATTTAATCGTCCTGAGAAGGATTCAAAATCTATAGCATGCGGCGATACGGACGCGGTCAATTTAATGACGGCAGCCTCAATCTCTAAAACTTCCTGTAGCAATTCAGGATGTTTCTGAAGCAGACCATAAATCTCTTCATTTTCTGTTTCAGACAAACGTCCTGCAACGTATAGTTCTAGTATCCCTGATTCTATGTAAGCCTTTGTATCCATATTATAAAACCATATCTCTTAATTGTTGAATACAGTTTCTATTTCTCGTTTTAATTGTGCCAATTGGCATATCTAATTCTTCAGAAGCTTCCTTTTGGGTAAATCCTTTAAAGTAAAGCAACTCTATCACAGCAATACATTTTTGTCCTAATTTTTTGACAAACGATTTAATGCCTATGGCATCAGTACTATCGTCAAGACTTTCATTGCTCTGTATGATATCTACGAAAAAATCGGAGTTGAGGTTTTTCTTTGAGTTCTTAAAAGCTTTGGATCTTGTCTTATCAATGGCGGCATTGCGCGCAATATTCAGCATCCAGGTAAAAAAACGTCCTTTTTTAGAGGAATAGCTGTCCGATTTATTCCACGCTTTAATAAAGACATCTTGCATTACTTCTGAGGCAATAGCTTCATCACGTACAATATTATAAATCACGCCATGGATACTATCACTGTACATACTATACAATTCACCGAAAGCGCGTTCGTCTTTATTTTGGAATTTTGGAACTAAGGTCTCTACCGACATGTTGATGCTAAATTTTAAGCCTTCAAATTACTCTAAAGTAAATGAAATGTGTGCTTCTATGATTTTTTAATTTCACCTTATTGAATAATACCGCCACAGCTTACACGGCTACCTGCTGCACCAGACGGCTGAGAGGTAAAGTCGTCTGTACCTTGGTGAACAATAATGGCTTTACCTAAGATATCTTTGTTCTCGTCACCGCAACCGATACACCATTCGCTAGTTGCAAAATCAACTTCACCAATACCGTCGGTGCCAACTTCAAAATTACCGATATCACCTTTATGGTATCCAGTTTCAGCACCCCATTGTCCGTGAGGCTGTGCCGTAGGATTCCAATGGCCTCCAGTGGATTTTCCATCTGCCGAGGAGCAATCTGCTTTTTCATGGATATGGATAGCATGTGTACCTTCAGAAAGGCCAGTGAGCCTTGCCGTCATTACAATTTCTCCAGCAGCTGATTCTTCAAATTCAACGGTACCTTCAACAGCACTGTCACTCTTTGGGCTTAAGGAAATAGTTAAATTTTGTGGATCAGAAGCGGATACTTCTTCAACTTCAACTTCTTCGACTTCCAAAACCTCTTCGGTTTCGGATTCTTTGTCTTTGCATGCCGATAGTATAACTAATGAGGCAAAGGCTAAATATTTTAATGTTTTCATGTGTATTGGTTTTTGTTTTAAAATTAAGGAGATAATAATGGATGTGCAAGAGTAGCTTAGTTTTCCTTAAACAAAAGTTTTTGATCATGAAAGCCACGTTTCAAATTTGAACACAATAAAAGACTCTTGTCTATTTTTGTTTGACTTGATTTATAACGTTTTACCGCATAGATAATGCTACGTTGTTTCCCTTTGGTAAAGCTTTCAAAAATTTTGTAAGCCTCATAATCCGTAAGGAGAACAGCTTCAAGTTCTTCGGGTAAATCTACGCCGTATTTTGAATCATCCTCAAAAAGCTGAACGGTAAACTCCTCTCCAAACGCTATTCCGAGTTCATCTTGTTTTCCTTTGCTGAAATACATTAGGTAATCTCCAGAAGAATGTCGCTTTAGTGCAGCATGGTAATCAATTGACTTTCCATTAAAGTTAGTTTTTACTTTTACACGACTTCTTGAATCCTTGGGAAGTTGTTGCACTAGATCTTCAGGAATAAGAATTGTTGACTTGCTGGCTAATGAAGTTTTAAACGATTTCATTTTATGGTGTAGCTGAACTTTAAAATGAAAAACGTCCAACTTTAGGAAGGACGTTTTTTAAGTTTTTAAAAATAATAATTAATCCAAGCCGAAAGACTTCGTTTCCTTAAACGGATTCATCTTCACGTCTTCCATCTTCGCTTTGTATTTAGGCCATTCGTCATTAAAGAACGCATTGGTTTCGCCCAACAAATCATCTAATGCTTTTTTTGCATGACTAATCAATGTGGTTTCCGTTGACGTTAATCCATTCTGACTATTAAATACATAGTTGTTGGCTAATCCAAGACGTTGTAAAGCCGTAACTTCTGGATTTCTGGTGATGCCTTGACGCTCA
Source organism: Winogradskyella maritima (assembly GCF_042650215.1). NCBI lineage: Bacteria > Pseudomonadati > Bacteroidota > Flavobacteriia > Flavobacteriales > Flavobacteriaceae > Winogradskyella > Winogradskyella maritima. The sequence goes on from NZ_JBHSAT010000004.1 coordinate 1,710,481, forward strand.
TCTTGCTTTCCGAAATACTTATCTAAAAGACTATCTATTTTTTTAGAGACTTCGCTAGACAGCTTTATTTCTTCCTTGTATTTGTCTTTATCTAAACCCGATAAATCTTTTTTGAATTTATCTGCAATGGCCTTACTACTTACCAATTGTTTGGCCGCATCTGCAGCGGTTTGCTGGTATTTTTCCAATTGTTTTGCAGCGGCATAAACTTCGTCGATATTCTTTTGGGAGACTTCTAATCTAGGATCAGATGCTACTGTTATCATAGTTTCAGACATTAAGTCCCCGTAATGAAGAACGGCTTTATACGTTCCCGGTTTTACAGAAACACCGCCTGGTTCTCTATTGCTATTTCTATCTCTTCTTGATGGGCGGTTGACGCCAGCTTCATCCATATACCATGTCCAGCGGTGCAAGCCATTTTCTTTAGGCGCTTTTTGCTTCAAAGTTCTTATGAGGCGGTCGCCGTCGTAGATTTTGAGTTGCAAAGAATCCCATTTTACGCCATTGTCTTCTATATCACCTTTTTTGTCACTTACAGTTTTATCTGATTTTTTGGAGTCTGATTTCACGTCTGATTTTTCCAATTCCTTTTTATTAAAAACATAGGCAAAACGAGCACCACCACCACGATTTTCACCGTGATACATAGCATCTGCGCCAAATCGACTTCCTGTTGGTTGCTGATAAGCGGCCTGATAGGCAGTAGGTGGATTGAATAACTTAATATGCTCTTTAGTTATAGCATTGTTCCTTGCCATAGCACGTAAAGGTCTAATATCATCCAAGACCCAAGCGGCTCGTCCAAAAGTACCTATGACCAAATCGTGCTCACGCGGATGAATGACTAAATCCTTAACAGAAGTTGTTGGGAATCCGTTGGTCCACTTGGTCCATTTTTGACCTGCATTCAAAGACATATAAAGTCCATCATCAGTCCCCAAAAACATAAGATTTGGTTCCTCTATATCTTCAACTATGGCCAACGTGTAGCTTTGTACATCATTTTCATCGACAATCCGTTCCCAGGTTTTTCCATAATTTTTTGTTCGGTAAGCGTAAGGTGTATAGTTGAAGCGTCTATAATCATTGGCAATGAGTAAAGCTTCACCTTTATTTTTTGCTGAAGCTTTGATTTGTGCAATCCAGCTACCTTCGGGCAGTCCTTTCAAATTTTTACTAACATCAATCCAATCGTTACCACCATTTGTGGTGTAATGGACACGTCCGTCATCCGAACCAGCCCAGAGCATGTTTCGTTCTACAGCTGAAGGTTCAATCACCAAAATGGTCGTATGGTTTTCTGCACCGGTGGCGTCCATAGTTAATCCACCACTTTCAGATTGTTTTTGTTTTTCTGGGTCGTTTGTAGTGAGGTCTGGCGAAATGACCGTCCATGTTTCTCCTTTGTCAGTTGATTTATGTACGAATTGACTTCCGAAGTAAATGGTACTATTATCAAAAGGGTCGATATTTATAGCGGAGTTCCAGTTAAATCGTAATTGCACGTCTGGGTCAGGATGTGTTGGTCGTACACCATAATTATTTCCGGTTTGCCAATCATAACGACTTACGTAGCCTTGCTGACTCATAGACCAGCCGTAGCGTGAATCGTCACGGTCTGGAACGACGTCAAAACCATCACCAAAACTGATTTCTTGCCAATAACTGTTACGGATGCCTTGGGCACGCCAAACATAGGCTGGGCCTCGCCAAGAGCCGTTATCTTGCATACCACCGTATACATTATACGGGTATTCATTATCAACAGCTATATGGTAGAATTGCGCTACAGGAAGATTCCCGATAAAACGCCACGATTTACCGCCGTCTCTAGTGATATTCATACCACCATCATTACCATCAATCATAAAACTGCCATCTTCGGGATGAATCCACCAAGCGTGATGGTCTGGGTGAACTCCATTATCTACACCATAAGCTGGCATAAGTTGCGAAAAGTTTTTGCCACCGTCTTCAGATACATTCACATAAGTAAAAACGGAATACACACGGTTTTCATTTTCAGGGTCCACATAAATTTCAGAATAATAGAACGGTCTGTTTCCGATATCGCTTTTATTGTTAATCATTTTCCAACTAGCACCACCATCTTCGCTTTTGTAAAGCGCATTCTTTTTGGCTTCAACCAAAGCGTAAACTATGTTTGGTTTGTTCGGCGCAATGGCCACACCGATACGGCCTAAGTCACCTTTTGGAAAACCTTCTTCGTCAGTCACTTTTTTCCAGGTATCACCACCATCGTGGGTAATATGCAAGCCTGAACCTTGTCCGCCAGAATTAAAAAACCAAGGGTCTCTCTTGTGTTCCCACATGGCAACGATGAGTTTATTAGGGTTTTTGGGATCCATCACCATATCGGCAACCCCCGTTTTGTTATTGGCGAATAATATTTTATTCCACGTTTTTCCACCGTCTGTAGTTTTAAACACACCACGCTCTGGGTGTTCTCCCCAAGGCGAACCAATTGCGCCAACGTAAACCACATCAGGATTGGTCGGGTCTACAATGATTCTATGAATGTGCCTCGTTTTTTCAAGCCCCATGGCCATCCATGTTTGTCCGCCGTCTAGTGATTTATAAACACCATAACCACCGTTAAGTGAATTTCTTGGGTTACCTTCTCCTGTGCCTACCCAAATAACGGAAGGGTTAGACTGCTGAATTTCAACAGCACCGATTGAGGCAGTTAATTCATCATCAAAAATTGGTTCCCATTTTATACCACCAGAGGTAGATTTCCAAAGTCCACCAGAGGCTGTTCCAACATACATCACATCAGTATCCGAGTTAACGACGTCAATGGCTGTTACTCGACCAGACATACCGCCAGGACCAATGTTGCGCGGTTTCATGTTTTTAATAAGGTCCATTGAAAATTCTTGTGCAGAAAGCGATGCAACGCAGAGAAGCATTACAAAAGAGAAAAATTGTTTCATTTTGGTTTGGTTAATTAATGAAGACATTAAAAGTAATTAAAAGTTTTTAGGGATTTCTAAAAGAGATGTTAATACGTTTCATAGCCCTTTTAAAAGCCGTATTTTTATACAGCTATGAATAACAAAAAAAGACCATCGGGTTTTGTGTTTAAAACCTATTCTGCTCCAGAACAATCCCCGTTTGAAAAACTTTTTGAAATCTTCAAAGAGTTAATTACCTACACATCTGGTGATTTTGATGAAGCTATCGATTGGTTAAAGCAACTCGATAAAGAGTACAAGCTAACCACATCAGACTATACCATTGAAGATTTTATCGAAGACCTGAAAAAGAAAGGCTACATCCGTGAGGAAATTGACCCAACTGGTAATGGTGCTGGCTTGAAAATTACTGCCAAAACCGAACGTGCTATCCGCCAACAAGCCTTAGACCAAATCTTCGGTAAGATAAAACGAAGTGGTTCCGGGAATCATAAAAGCAAAAGCCCTGGAATTGGGGATGAGCATACGGGTGAATTTAGGGCCTACCGGTTTGGTGACGCTTTAGAAAAGGTGTCCATGACGGAAAGCCTAAGAAATGCCCAGATTAATCACGGTATAGGGAACTTCAACCTAACTGAGGACGATTTGGTGGTTGAAGAAACCATGCACAAAAGCCAAATGAGTACCGTACTGATGATTGATATCAGTCATAGTATGATTCTTTATGGCGAAGACCGAATTACACCTGCAAAAAAGGTGGCTATGGCTCTAGCGGAATTGATTACGACGCGTTATCCAAAAGATACTCTAGATATTTTGGTCTTTGGGAATGACGCTTGGCCGATAGCAATCAAAGACTTACCTTATTTAAAAGTAGGGCCATACCATACCAATACCGTAGCAGGTTTGCAATTGGCTATGGATATGTTGCGTCGAAAGCGAAATACCAATAAACAGATTTTTATGATAACCGACGGTAAACCGAGTTGTTTGCGTTTACCAGACGGCCAATACTATAAAAACAGTAACGGCCTAGACCCTTACATTACCAATAAATGCTACGCAATGGCACAGCAGGCGAGACGTTTGCATGTACCTATTACCACATTTATGATTGCTGAAGACCCATATCTCATGAAATTCATACGTGAGTTTACCAAAGCCAACAGAGGAAAAGCATTTTACACAGGACTGAAAGGTCTGGGCGAAATGATTTTTGAAGATTATGAAACCAATAGAAAGAAACGGATAAAGGGGTGAAGCCCCATCTAACTTCCCCTAAGGGGAAGAATGAGCTACTTTGCGAAAAATAGGTGTAGTTACAACTTTGAATTGAAATATAGATTATTAAAATTAAATACCCACAACAGTTCTCTCTCCTTTGGAGAGAGTTATATAGAGGAATATGAAAAACATACAAACACTAAAAGAATTAAAAGCATCAGGCTATCAATCAAAATCTATAAAGGATGAATTGCGTGACAACCTGATTGAAAATATAAAAAACAAAAAGCCATCATTCACAGGTATACACGGTTATGAAAATACGGTAATCCCAGAATTGGAACGGGCTATATTATCGCGTCATAATATTAACTTATTAGGATTGCGAGGACAGGCCAAAACACGTTTAGCGCGATTGATGTTGCAGTTGCTGGATGAAAATATCCCTGTAGTTGAAGGCTCTGAAATCAATGACGACCCTCTCAATCCAATTTCGCGCTATGCCAAAGAACTGATTAGCGAAAAAGGCGATAACACACCAATTACTTGGTTACACAGGGATGAACGTTTTGCTGAAAAATTAGCCACGCCAGATGTGACTGTCGCCGATATTATTGGTGATGTGGACCCAATAAAAGCGGCCAATTTAAAACTGAGCTATGCTGATGACCGAGTTATTCATTATGGGATGATTCCCAGAGCTAATCGGTGCATCTTCGTGATTAACGAGTTGCCTGATTTACAGGCTCGAATTCAAGTGGCCTTATTTAATATTCTACAAGAAGGCGATATTCAGATTAGAGGGTTTAAGTTACGAATGCCTTTGGACATGCAATTCATTTTTACTGCAAATCCTGAAGATTATACTAACCGTGGAAGCATCGTTACGCCTTTAAAGGATAGAATTGGGTCACAGATTTTAACCCATTATCCCGCAACGGTTGAGATTGCAAAAACCATAACTGCCCAAGAAGCAAAATTGGATGAGCGCCAGAAAGGTCGAATTTATGTGCCTGAGTTGGCAACCGAATTATTGGAGCAAATCAGTTTTGAAGCTCGCGAAAGTAGCTATGTCGATGTAAAAAGTGGCGTAAGTGCGCGTTTGAGTATTACAGCCTATGAGAATTTGTTGAGTACGGCAGAACGACGAGCCTTATTGTCAGGTGATGAGAAAACCACTGTACGCCTTTCAGATTTTATAGGTATTATTCCAGCGATTACAGGTAAAATTGAGTTGGTGTACGAAGGCGAGCAAGAAGGCGCCGACGTAGTCGCCAATGAACTTTTGAATAGTGCCATTGCTACCTTGTTTCCAGAGTACTTTCCGAAGATTGAAAAATTGGAAAAGCAAGGGGAAGAAACCCCTTATGATGATTTAGTGTCTTGGTTTTTTCAAAAAAGCGATGGTTTTGAGTTGCTTGATGAATTTGATGATGAACGTTATAAAGCAGAATTGGATGCCATTTTACCGCTTCATGACTTAATAAAAGAACATCAACCCGATATCGACGAGCGCGACATTTATTTTGAAAAGGAATTTGTGCTTTGGGGCTTAGTGCAATTTAAGAAGCTCAGTAAGTATGAATATGCGGAAGGACTAAAATTTCAAGACCCTTACAGTGATTTTATAAATAGTATCTAATAAAAAAGAGCAGTTGTCGACTGCTCTTTTTTCGTTTATTCTTTTGGTTCAAAAACCCACCAAACTACGCCGTTGTCTGGATTAAAGCTTAATTTTAAGGTTCCGAGTTCCGATTCAATAAGGTATTTACCTTTTATTCGAATGTAATTATATTCCTCGTTTAAATATGCTCGGTATTTATCATCTTCATATAAAAAGGTAATTCCATTACTTAGTTTAAATTGTAAATTCTTTTTTCCTTTTCGATCTTTGGAATCAGTTACTGTGTAAGAGCCAGAGACCCCATTACTTTTTATAGAGTAAGCCTTGGTTGGCATTTGGGAATGTGCAGATGTCAATACGTTTTCAATTTTACCTTCTTTCAAATTGAATACATCGGCGTCATTTTTCCAGCTTGGATAAACATATAGCGTGTACGCGTCATCAATAGTTATAATTCCAGGGTCGTTACTATTTTTAAATACAATGTAACCATGTTTATTCTTTAGCTCAAATTTAGTTCCAGGTGGATACATTTCGAAGTCATTTTCCTTGTCACTTTTTGTAATTTTCAAATAGGTTTCTTGGGCAAAACCAAAGTTTATAGTCAATAATAAAACAACAACTGTTAGTAAGTTCATCTTTTTAATTCTTTTAGTTTCCATCATGTTTTGTTTTAAGATTATTAAATTCTATTCTTTTCATTCTCTATACTTGTACTCCGTTTTCGAGCTTTTTTTATTTCATTACGTCCAAAATTGTAGGTGAGATTAAATCGCACATGTCTGCTATCACCGCCTCCGCTACCATCAATAAATAGTTCCCCAAAGCGCGTGGTGCCTTCCCAAGGCGAGGTAAATAAAATATCATTAAAGTTTAGCGCCACGGTGAGTTTATCATCGAAAAAGCGTTTTTGAAATGCAACATTCAAAGAACCTAGACTTTCGGTTTGGTAGGTGCCTCCCCATACCGAAGGGGAACTATACCAGCCAGAAATTTCCATGGTTACATTTTTAGGTAATGTGAATGTGTTAGAGGCAAATAGACTCAGTGTATTCTGTGACGTAGGCAAGAAGTCTGGATTGGTCGCTTCAAAAATACTTCTAAAGGCACTAACGCTGGCATAGATTCTCCACCAGTCGTTGATTTTAGTGGGATAAGATACACTCAGGTTGATGACTTTTTGGTTGGCTACGTTTCTTGTATTCAGAAAATTAGTGCCATCATCTTTAGCTTCGGTGACCTGTGCAAAAAAATCACGGATAAAGCTATAACTCAATGAGGTGGTAAGTCTATAATTGTAGGTATGGGAGAGTTTTAAGTTATCAGTATACTGAGGTTGCAAAAACGGATTGCCCTTGCTGAAGGATAGCTCATCAATACGGTATTCAAATGGGTTTAGGTTCTGATAGTTTGGCCTTTGGATGCGCTTGCTATAAATCAAAGTGATACTGTTTTTTTGATTCATTTGATAGGTAAGTCCTCCACTGGGAAACCAATCGGTATAATTTCTTGTAACACGGTCTTCAATAGAGGTTTGGTTACTGAAAAGTTGTCCGTCAGAATCCGTATTTTCCATTCTCAAGCCCACCTGAAGATTCCATTTTTTTAATATTTTACTGAAATTTAAATAACCAGCAATGATTCGCTCGTCATAAATGAAATCGTTAGAGCGGTCTTCATTGAGCTGATTATTTCCATTGACTATATCAAAAACATCAAAGCTGTTGTCGGTTTGCACACGACCTAACTTGGCGCCAAGGGAAAGCTTTCCTTTTAAGAAATTTTGTTCGTAATCAGCTTGAGTAGAAAAAATATCTATAGCAATAGGCGTGTCAAAAAAGCGGATGATTTCCTCATTGATTTGCGTCTCATCACCGTTTAAAAATTGATTCGGTTGGAGGCTCTGCCGATCACTGCGGTATTTACCTAAGTCCACATCAACGTTTAATTCGTGACCTAGGGTATCCTTAAAACGATAATTTACATTGCCATAAAGATTGTCTGTTACATTATGATTTCTATTATTTGCTACCAACACCTCACTTGGTTCAGTCTCTCCGGAGGGTGTAATTGGGGTCCTAGAGTTAGAATCCGAAAAACTGTTACTAAAGTTGCCGGTTAGAAGTAGACCAAAGGTAGATTTTGATGAGGTATAGACATCTGTCCCAATTCTAAGGTTGTTACTATTTGTGTTGAATATGGTAGTAGTTCTAGCATTAAAGTTGGTGCCATCTTGCGTACGGTTGAGGTAGAGGAACCCTGTGTTTTTTCCAAAATTATTGCTGTATGTGCCATACACGTTCATTGATTTTGTGCGGGTATTGAATGACACTGCATTGTTTGTTCTTGCAAAATCACCAAAAGTAATCCCAGAAGACAGTGAGCCATTTGTACCTAAGGATTTGTCGCGCTTTAAAACAATATTGATTATTCCTGCATTACCTTCAGCATCATATTTTGACGAGGGTTGCGTAATGATTTCCAACGCATCAATGTCAGAGGCTTGTAAGGTTTTTAGAAAATTGACTAAATCCTGACCGCGAAGTACGGAAGGCTTTCCGTCTATAAAAATTAGAACGCCTGCCTTTCCTTCGACCATAATGTTTTCAGAATTATCAATCATTACTCCGGGCGCTCGTCGTAATAATTCTAAGCCCGAATCACCAACGGTTGCCACTGTATTTTGAACATTAAATACCGTCTTATCAGCTAAAACCTGAACCATAGGTTTTTCAGCGGTAATGGTGACTTCATCAAGGGCTTCCGTATCTTCAATCAATGAAATCCTTCCGAAGGCTCTTGATGAATTGTTAATAGTAAATACATCCGAGATATAGTCTTTGAAGCCTAAGCTTTCAACTTTAAGACGGTAACTATTGTTCTCTACAGCTTTAAATTGAAAATAACCTGAAGCGTCACTAATTTCTGCTTTGACAAAACTGCTGTCTTTTGCCGTTATGAGTGAAATGACAACTGCTTCAAGAGTTGTTTCATTCTGATCGGTTATGCGACCATCGACGGTATTTTGACTAAAAGTCAATCCAAAAAAGCAAAGTATTATGTAGCTAATTAAATGTTTCATAATGATTTTAAAAGTATTGATGCCCCAAAACTACGAGTGATGTTTTTGCTATGCACGTGCAATACGCTGAGCGTGCCTATACGGCGACGAGTTGACCGGGCCGTTCGTCGGGCTATAGGACCATTCGGCTTTTAAGACTGTTTTCGGAATGGCTTATATCTTATCTTTAAATTTTAAAAAGAGACCAATGACAAAGATTACGAGACAACATATTTTTTTAATTGTAGCGTTTTACCTGTTCTTTTCGCTATTGTACCGTATCGTTTTATGGTACAACGGCTTAGGTTATGAGAGAGATGGGTTTTGGGGATGGGCGGACCCTTCGGGATATTGGGGTATGGCTGGCATGCAATATGTTTTCTATTTTTTCGCTTCAATTTTAATTTGGTTTCTTGGAGTGAGATTGCTGAGAAAGCAAAGCACTACCTATCAAATTGTGGCGGTGGCGATTCTCATTCCTATTGTGGTTTATTTTACCAGAGAAGGGCGCTACGTGATTATCGACTACCTGGGACGGCAACGTTTAAGAGATACAGGTACAGTTTGGGATTGGTACATACCAACGTTATTTATGATGTTTCAATTTGGATGTTTTTTTGCTTACAGATATTTTAGGGACAATCAGAAAAAATTAAAACTGGAGGGTGAACTAAAAACAATGGCCTTAAAAAGTGAATTATCTGCCTTAAAAGCGCAACTTAATCCGCATTTTTTATATAATATATTCAATACCATCAGTGCTTCGGTACCTCCAGAACAAGAGAAAACCAGACACCTTATTGCAGAGCTTTCAGATTTATTTCGTTATCAATTAAAAGCCTCAAAGTCTGATAAAGTTCCATTGCATGAAGAATTAGACTTTGTAAAGAAGTATCTCGCTTTAGAAAAGGAGCGTTTTCAAGAGCGATTAACAATAAATATCGATGTAGATCCAGAATTATATCACGAAATGGTACCTCCAATGATTCTTCAGCCTTTGGTGGAGAACTCCGTAAAACATGGTTTATCTAGCCTTATCGAAGGCGGTGAATTGTCTATAAAAGTCCGTAAGAAAGGAGAGAAGCTACATTTTGATATTTCTGATACTGGTGTAGGGATTGCCGACAAACCCAAGGCCCTAAACTCGGGTGTAGGATTAACGAATACGAAGTTGCGCCTAGAAAAAATTTACAATAGTACTTTAATGCTCAGTGATAATTCGCCCAAAGGTCTTAAAATAAGCTTCGCTATATGAAAAAAGTAATTGTTGTAGACGACGAGCAAGCCGGAAGAAAACTGATTAAGGAGTATCTATCAAATTATGAGGACTTTGTCATTTTAGATGAAGCCAATAATGGAGTCGATGCCGTAAATAGCATCAATAAATTTAAGCCAGACCTCGTCTTTTTGGATATACAGATGCCAGGAATGACGGGTTTTGATGTGCTAAAAAAATTAGATGAACTTCCCCAAATCATCTTCTCTACGGCTTATGACCAGTATGCACTTCAGGCTTTTGAGGTTCATGCAGTGGACTATCTTTTAAAACCCTATACCAAAGAGCGTTTTAAGAAGGCCATGGACAGAATTGCGAATGATGAAATCAATACAGCAAGGCCTTTAGCGGAGAGTTTAATATTGGATACGGCGAAGCATCCAGAGCGCATTTTAGTACAGTATCAGAATAAGCTGATTACGATTGCACTTAAGGATGTGGTACGAATTGAAGCCTACGGGGATTATTCAAAGTTGGTTACGGCAGAAAAGACTTTTTTGAGCAACTATGGTATTTCTACGCTCGAAGAAAAACTAGATAGCAACCAGTTTATTCGTGTGCATCGCTCTTCAATTATAAACCTGAATGCCGTGCAAGAATTGAATAAATATTTAAAAAGTTATGATGTCACCATGACTAATGGCGATGTAGTAAGGGTTAGCCGTGGTTATATGGATAACATCAAAAAGTTGATGTTTTAGTCTAGCGCACTGAGCGCGATTTTATATTCGCATCACATAACGTAATAATCTCAGCAATGCGCTTCTGACGTGTTTCCTCGCGTTTAGCACTGTGCAACCAAGATAAGTAGCTTTTCCTGTAGCCTTTTGCAAAACTCTTGTAATTCTCTAATGCCTTTGGGTTGGCATCAAAAGCGGATTGCAAATCGGGTGGAATTATACCATTTTCCACATCATCCATTTCGGACCATTTACCAGATGCTTTAGCAAGGTTAATCATCGCCATACCTTGGTCTTGCATCAAGCCTTCAGAGATAAGTTCCTTAACGTGTTTTTTGTTGACCGCACTCCAGGTGCTTGATGGTTTTCTGGGACAGAAATACTGCTTGCGCTTGCCATTGCCTAAACTCTTTACGGTAGAATCTATCCAGCCAAAACATATGGCCACACGGACGGCTTCTTCCCAGCGCATGGTGGGTTGACCCGTTTCTAGTTTGTAGAAAATAAGGTAGATGCCATCATTGTGCTTGTCATGATTTTGTTGTAGCCAATCGTACCAATCGGTGTCGCGGGGGAAGTATAATTCTGGAAGGTCTTTGTTAGTCATAGCTTTATTCCTGCGTAGGCAGGAATCTTTTTTGTGTCTGAATGGAGTGTCAACCTTTTTTAAGGTATGAAATTTACAAAATGTATTAATGAATTAGCTAGACATAATAATTTGTCATTCCTGCCTACGCAGGAATGACAAATGGGAGGTCTTGGTTTCTAATGAAGGAGTCTGTCATTCCTGCGAAGGCAGGAATCTAATTGTCAAACCAATCATCTGCTAGGTCATTCCAATTCGGGTTGTCTTCAATGATTAAGCTTATTTTCCAATCTCGTTTCCATTTCTTCATGTTTTTCTCTCTTTTTATAGCATCGTTAACATATTGATAAGTTTCAAAATAAACCAATTTGTTTAAATTATATTTTGATGAAAAACCTTGAACAAGTTTATTCTTGTGTTCAAACATTCTTCGTTCTAAATCGTTTGTAACACCAATATAGAGCACGCCATCTTTCTTATTGGTAATAATGTATAAATAATATTGATGGATTGTTTTAAACATGATATTTTGAGATTCCTGCCTTCGCAGGAATGACAAATGATAAGTTTTTGTTTTTAATTATTTGGAGCTTTCATTCCTTCGTATGCAAAAATCTTTTTTGTGTCTAAATGGAGTGTCAACCTTTTTTAAGTGATGAAATTTACAAAATGTATTAATAAATTCATTACAGATAATAATTTGAGATTCCTGCCTTCGCAGGAATGACAAATGAGAGGTCTTTGACTCTGGAAGCAACTGTCATTCCTGCGTCCCGAAGTGTCGGGAGCAGGAATCTATTTCTTCTTTACATCCACATAAAAATTGCGGTCTACAGAAATTTCATCGTCGTCAATATGCATCGTTTGCCATTCACTTGAGGGTTTTAGCCATTCTGTTTCATCTCCAACTTTGATTTTTAGTGGCATCTTAAAATTGTCGACTGTTTTGGTGTATCTATATTTCAATTCGCCATTGTCTATCGAATATTCAAACACAGGAATATCTACCTCACGCAAATACTGGTCAAAAATAGGAGCGAGGTCGTGATTGATGCGTTGGTCTATGTAGTTTTCAATCTGTTGGGTGGTGACCGTTTGGTGGTAAAATTCCTTATTTAGACCACGAAGAATTTGTCGCCATTGTTCATCGTCATCCGCAAGTTGGCGAATGGTATGCAACAAGTTCGCCCCTTTGTAATACATATCTCCTGAGCCTTCGTTATTGACATGGTATTGTCCGATTATTGGACGTTTATTCTGAATGTTGTCGCGAGTACCAATCACGTAATCGGCTGAGGCTTCCTTTCCGTAGTAGTAATCTAAAAAGATATTTTCGGAATATGCGGTAAAGCCTTCATGCACCCACATATCGGCAATATCCTTATTGGTAATATTGTTGGCAAACCACTCGTGACCAGCTTCATGAATGATAATAAAATCGAATTTTAAACCCCAGCCGGTTCCAGATAAATCTCTTCCTAAATAACCTTTTCTATACTTATTTCCGTAAGTAACGGAGCTTTGATGTTCCATGCCCAAATAAGGCACTTCTACTAATTTAAAACTATCTTCATAAAATGGATAAGGGCCGAACCAATGCTCAAAAGCCTTCATCATTTTTGGGGCATCTTTAAAGTGTTCTTTGGCTTTTTCGAGATTATCGCTCAGTACCCAATAGTCTAAATCGAGTTGGCCTTTTTCACCTTCGTATACTTCAGAAAAATTGACATAATCACCGATATTAATATTTACGCCATAGTTGTTTATCGGGTTATCGACGTACCAGTGTGTGGTTACTGAGTTATCAGTTTCTGTCTTTTTTCTCAGTCTGCCATTAGACACATTCATTAAGCCTTTTGGATGGGTAACACTAATTAGCATACTATCGACTTCATCGTACATGTGGTCTTTGTTAGGCCACCAAACACTGGCACCCAAACCTTGACAAGAAGTAGCGATAAAGTGTTTTCCATTGTTGTCTTTTTTCCACGATAAACCACCGTCCCAAGGCGCACGTTTAGCTTCTCTTGGGTTGCCTTCGTAATACACATCTAGAGATTTTACAGCACCGACGGGTTGTTCGGTGGTCATTTTAATGAAATGGGCATTACCATCATGTCGCACTTCCAACTCCTTCCCATCTTGAATGACTTTGGTGATTTTCATCGGTTCTTGGAGGTCTATTTGCAATTCGGGTTTAGCCTTCAAAACTTTGTAATGAATCGTATTTTTTCCCGAAATGAATTTTTGGTCAGGGTCTACGTCGATATCCAAATGATAATAGGTTAAATTCCACCATTCACGCTCTGGGGTGATGCTTCCCCTAAGCGTATCTTGATGTGTGAAATTGGCTTTTTCGCTCATCAGTTGAGCATGACTACTAAGTGTTATAAAAGCTAATAAAAGTGCGAAACTTAATTTTTTCATTGTTTAAATTTTTGCCATATTTTGAATCTTTCTGCAGGAACAGAATCCATAATTATTTTAATAGATTCCAATCCGTTTTTCCCTGGTTTATAGACCGCTAAATGCAAATGCGGCATGGTCGTCCAACCAGTAAATCCCGAAAGCGCAATCGGCTGTCCCTGCGCTACGGAATCCCCAAGGGCGACCAAGTTACCATTTTGTTTTAAATGTACATACTGCGAAAATGTGCCATCGGTATGATACACCATTATATAGTTGCCGTATTTATTAAATTCCACGGTGTCGCCTTGCATATTATGTGACACTTCAACCCTCACAACACGTCCACCACGAGACGCCGTTATGGTATCTCCAATAGCCATACCAAAGTCCAAACTGTATTGTGAATAGGCCCCTTTATGCGTAAAATCGCTAGTGTAACCTTGTATTAATTCTGAAGTGTAGCCGTCTTTAAACGGAAGTGCGTAGTTGTAGTTAGAATCGTAATCCTTTAAATTATAAATGCCGTATTCGCCTTTAAACTTGAAGGTATTGAGGATTTTGATAGAATCGAATTGGTTTGAAGGTAGAGCCAGAATTTCAGTTTCGCTCTTTTCACGTGTGTTTACAACTTGGATAGAATCTGTGTTTAGATTTTCAATCTTAAAATGAATCGGAAACAGATAATAATTTTTTGCGATGACTTTAATGGAGTCCTTTTCAAGCTTGAAGGAAATGAAATTTGGTTTGGTTGGTTTTTCCTGATTACAGTTAAAAAAGAGGAAACTCAAAGCAAGCAGAAAAACTCTATTCATCAAACAATAATTCTAGAATCGTTTTTATCGGGACCAGCTCTATATCATTAGTCGCAACTGACTCTAAAATACTTGTTCCGACGACATTGAAATTATTCTTTAGGGCTTTTAAATAACTCTCCGCCTGTGCAATAGTTAATCCGTTATTTACGCAATAATAGGTTTTGCTGTAGGATTTGGGGTCGAGGCAATCCACATCAAAATGAATGTAAATATTTTCGATGCCCTTTTTGTCCATTGTTTCAATGAGGTGATTGATGTTGGTCGTTAAAGGTGCGTAAATATGGTCTTTTGCGATTCTTGCTTGTTCAGTCTCATCAATATCCCGAAGGCCAATATAATGGATTTGCCTTGGTTTTAATTTTGAAAACAACAGCTCTTCCAGCTTTGAATCGCTTTCCCCCAAGAGTGTCCGCAACGGCATCCCATGAAAATTATGGCTTGGTGATTCTGAAGGCGAATTGATATCCGCATGCGCATCAAACCAAATAACACCTAGATTTTTGTATTTGCTGGCGAGATAACTGACTGGAACAATTTCTAGTCCGCAGTCGCCACCAATGGTTTTAACGGTTTCGGGCTGTGCATTTTTTAATGCTGTCTTAAATTGCGATAATTGTTCGTAAATTGCTGTAAAGCCATTGATATTTGTAACCTTGTCGATGGGCGATTCAGACAATGGTATACCGACTATCGTTCCTCCAATGGTAGATTTAATCATTTCAGCACCGTCTAAAATAGACTTTCCAGTGCCAGAGCCTTGCCATTGTGGAACGTAAAATATCATCTTATCTGATTATTTTATTCGGAAAAACGACTACGGATTCATGGCCATCTTTTCCAACTGATGTAACTCCGAACAAAAAATTATCAATGACAATGCCTTCCAATGTAAATTCTGAAACATCACCAACATAACGACTGTGGTCCCAAGTCGGGGAAGTGGTATCTCGCCAATAAATTTTGTAGCCGACAGCGCCATCGACTTTAGACCATTGGAATTTAGCAGAGGGTTCTACTATTCCACCAATTCCGACGGTTTTTGGTGCTGGTGGCGCGGAAGCGAGGCTTGCCATAGTAATGGCATTGACAGCGGTTAACTTTTTTGCGTATTCAAAATTAACATGCTCAAATGTGTCACCGTAATTGATGCCATCTTCGGTACGGATGTCCTGATGCTGTTGTGTGTAATTTTCATGCGCTTCCATAATTCTCAGGCCTGTAAAACCAACGTCGTTGAATGGTCTATGATGCCCACCACGACCAAAACGGTCTAAACGGTAAATCATAATGGGATTCATATCTGGCATGTAGGTTTTTACCGTTTTATGCACGTATCGGGCTAGTTGTCTGGAAGTACCATCAACTTCGCCACCATAGAATCGTCGTGCTCTGGCATGCTGTGCTAATTTTTGTGGGTCTTTTTCGCCCGTAGTGATTGGCTCTGAAAAAATTCTAAAATCCCTGTTGTCGATAACGCGATCTACGCCAGTAATGTTTCCAATCATGTCGTTGTTGAGGACACCGATAATATCCCAGTTATTTTCTAAAGCATATTGTGCCATACCTTGTCCACCAAATAAACCTTGTTCTTCACCAGATAAGCCCAAATAAACGACGGAGCTTTCAAATTGATACTTTGAAAGTACGCGTGCGGCCTCAATAGCACCTGCCATGCCAGAAGCATTATCATTAGCACCTGGAGAATCCGAAGTGAAATCTGTAGGGTCAGAAACTCGTGAATCAATATCGCCACTCATAATAATGTAGCGATTGGGATATTTTGTACCGCGTTGAATGGCAACCACATTAACTACTTGCACATCTTTAACAATGCGTTGGTTGGTACCTTTTTCTACTAAGTTACTTTGGTAGAATACCTCTAAACAGTTGTTACAATCACTTGATATAGCATCAAATTGGCCTTTAATCCAGCGTCTTGCGGCGCCAATGCCTCGTGTTTGAGAGACGGTATCACTTAAGGTGTGTCGCGTGCCAAAATCAGCAAGGGTTTTGACGTCTTGTTTTAATCTTTCTGCGGATACGGCATCAATGATATCATAGATTTTTTGGTCGGTTTGGGCGTTGACACTAACGGAAAGTGCAAGTAGAACAAGGAAAAATAGTTTCTTCATGGTATATTTTTAAATGGTGAGATTCCTGCTCCCGACGCCTCGGGACGCAGGAATGATAAGCTACTGTTTTTTATAATTAAATTTTACAATGTCAACATCGCCATTGTCGTTCTTTATGTCGACATAGATGTTCATTTCTTTCGGGCTGATTTTTTCAAAGGTCATGCCTTTAAAAACGGCTTTATTTTCGGTGAGTTGTATCAATGGAAAATCGACGGTTTCGTCTTTGGTTTCCCAACCTTTTAAATCGTTGTTAAAGTGTTTGAGTTGTAGGATGAGCGAGTTCTCCACTTCTCTTATAATTTCAATTTCGTAAAAGGTCACCTTTCCATCATTTATGAGTTTAAATGTCGCCATCATGGAGCCCGCGGAAGGCTCGCTCCAAATTTCTTCGGTTTTACCACCGAAGGCTTCGCCATGCCAAGTGCCGGAAATCCAGGCAATGTTTTCGATTTTTGGTTCGAGTTGTTTCTCTGCTTGTGCGTTACAGCTCAGGTTTAGAACCATAAGGATGGATAAAAGGTGTTTCATGTTATCTAATAAAAGTTACTTTAGATATTAGTCCATTTTCCACTTCGTATATAGCAACGGCTTTAAAGGAGTTTCCGTTGGCAGTCACCAGCTCATGGTCAATCACTTTATTGCCAATAACAATGCGTTTTTGAATTTCGCAACGTAAATCTGGTGAATTGTCGAAAAAACTCTCGTACCGATTCCGCATGGGGACCTGACCTTCAGACCTAAGCTCGTTAGGAAAATTATATAATTTTATGTCTTCAGTATACGTCGCCATAAAGGCATCGATATCCCTTGCATTGTAGGCATCGAGTTGTTTTTGCACAATAGTTTCAGGAGATTCATCAGACACAACGCTTAGCATAGTTCCGTTTTTACTGGTAGAAAGTCTGCTGATATTTTGAAGTCCATTGTCTTCGAAATTCGCTAAAATAGATGGCGCTTCATTAGTTTTAGGTGTAAACTTGTAAATGATGTTTTTTCTGGGGATAAGGATATGACCACCAGCAAGCCAGCACATATCTTCAGCATTTCCTAATGTGCTCATTATTGGAGTAATGTCTCCGTTGGAAGGATTTATGGAATTTATTGCCCATTTCTCCTCAGCTTTCGAAATAAAACTCATCAAATTAGAGTTTGGGATTTTGTGAAACGAGCGACCTACATTTTCAGCGTATTTGGTATTGGTTTTTGTTTTTAAATTTGAAACGTAGAGGTTAAGGTTATTGTCTTCAATCACAGCAGAAACAATGATGTTTTCATCGTACCAAGTATAGTAAGCCACGACTAAGTCTTTGATTAATTCCGAAGATTTCCCAGTTTCAAAATCATATCGGTAGAGGCGTTGTTTACCATCATTATCTAATCTCACCGCAGAAATATCCTTAGAATTAGGTATTCGCTGTGGTGAATATTCGCCACCGTTAGGGGTGTCGTTTATAAACTTAAGTTGCTTTTCCGCGATATTATAAATGGCAATATCTGTTTGATTGTTTCGAGTGGAAACAAAAACAATATGGTTATCATCATAAAAAGAAGGTTGATTGTCGTAGCCTTCATTGTTTGAAACGTAAAGGTTTTCCAACGGTTCCGAAACACCATCTACTGTGTTTATATTAAATAAATAAACATCGGTATTGGTTTGGCTAACACAATTTGAAGTAGAGAGGATGAATGAAAAGAATAGTAAGTGTCTCATGGTAGAAATTAAAGAACTAAAGGTATAAAAATAAAAAACGCCAAGCTGTTAAATACAGTTGGCGCTAAAATTGAAGTAATGATATAAGTCAACCTAGTTGTCTTGCTCTTTTTTTGCATCCATCATTTCTTTGGCTTCCTTATGGTCGTGGGCATTCTGTATTTCAATATTTGTTGGAAATGGTAAATCAATACCAGCATCGTCCATGGCATTCTGAGTATTAAGTATAACGTCAGAGAATACTTTTACAACATTTGCACGTTCACTATCTGTCCACCAGCGCACACGGATAGTAAGCCAACTATCAGCCTGATCCCATGGTAAAATATCGACTGGTTTTTCATTTGAAACGCCCTTTGTATTTTCAATGGTTTCCTTGAGAATTTGTAAGGCTTTTTCTCTGGGTTGGTCGTAGCCTAGACCTATGTCGTATTGCGATCGAATGAGTTCATTAGCCGTTATTACTTTTACCGCATTAGTATATATTTCGCTATTCGGAATTACTATCCGTTGTCCATCGTATTGTCTAATAATGGTGGCTCTTGTTTGAATACGTTCTACACTACCTTCAAATCCATTGACTACAATCTGATCGTCTAATTCAAAAGGCTGTCGCATTAATATTAATATACCAGCCAACCAGTTTTGTAGAATATCCTTAAATGCAAATCCAATGGCGACTGATGACACACCTAATCCTGCAATAAGATCCGCAGGACTTAAATTTGGACTGATAATCGTTAAACTTAACATTAGCCCAAGAATGGTCAAAGACCAACGTGTAAAACCGCCTAAAATTTCTCCAAAGTTATCACGCCCTCTGCTTACTAGTATCTTTTTTACAGCACGCCCAACCCATTTTGAAATAAAAATCATTAGTATGAATACGGCAATACCTACCAATATATTGGGGATATTGCGTATAAAACCATCAAGTCAAGTATCTAATTTTTCAATGATGCTATCCGTGTTAACATCCAGCTCACCTTTTTGGTCTTTTGGTGTTTCTTGAAATAAAAAAAGTGTCATTGTTAAAATAATATTTTCAAATCAATAAAAAGGGAATCTAATTATGTTGGATTTGCTCTTAGAAATCTCCTTCCTTTTTAAATTCCAAATCATCCATAATTTTGTTTATGCGCTCTCTAATGGCTTTTCGATCTTCCGGGTTGTCAACATTCTCTAGAGCCTCTCTAAAGTTTTCAATGGCATCTTCGATATCATCAAAGCCATCTTCAACATAGTCTGCCGCGTCTTCCAAATTATCAGCTCTATCGTCTAATCGGTCTGATTTGTTCTCAATGTCTTCTTCTAATTTTTCGCCTGCTGTTTCGTTACAGGAATAAAAAGCCATAAGACTAAGTGTTACTACAAAAAATAGTGTTTTTTTAAATGTCATAATTGAATGGAGTTTGATTTAATGACAAGTTAGGACGAAATATTGAACGATGACATATTGCGATTTTAATACGTTAAATGTAAATGGGATTCGGTCAAATAAGTATCAAAAAAAAGTCAACTTAATTGAATAAGCTGACTTCTTCCCATCTAATTTATAAACTTAATTTAAAAACAGTATTTATTTTCTGATTTTACTTTCTCTGCGATCTCATTTCTAAGATCCACAATGTCTGGGTAGTTTTGATACTTGGTGAATCGTTTTAATCCCATTAGCATCATACGTTGTTCGTCACCTTCAGCAAAGGAAATGATGCTCTCGCGACCTTTGTCTTCAACAATATTCACCGCATTGTATAAGTACAGTTTTGCCATGGCAATCTGAACTTTCTGCGCATCTTCGCCAAAACGTTTTGCGTTTTTCTCGGTTCTCAAGATTGCAGATTCTGCCATATAGATTTCAATCAATATGTCTGATGCTGCAATCAATAATTGTTGGTGTTGTTCTAAATCTGGTCCAAACTTCTGGACCGCAGCACCAGCAACCATTAAAAAAACTTTTTTCAATTTAGCTATCATGTCCTTTTCTTCAGCGAATAGCTCTGAATAATCGGGCGTCTCAAATGATGGGATTCCCATCAATTCTTCTTGAACTTTCATGGCCGGACCTAAAAGATCAACATGACCTTTCATGGCTTTCTTCACCAACATGCCAACAGACAACATTCTATTAATCTCGTTGGTACCTTCGTAAATACGGGCAATGCGCGCATCTCTCCAGGCCGCTTCCATTGGCGTTTCTTCAGAGAAGCCCATACCGCCAAAGATTTGAATACCTTCATCTGCGCAATTTTGTACGTCCTCCGATACAGCCACTTTAAGAATAGAACATTCAATGGCGTACTCTTCAACACCTTTAAGTTCTGCCTCTTGATGCGTGTTTCCTGAAGCTTCGCGCATGGCGATACGATTTTCAATATTTTTTGATGCTCTGTACGTTGCGGATTCTCCAGCATAGGCGTCAGCTGCCATTTTGGCTAGCTTCATTTTAATGGCACCAAAATCAGCAATTGGTGTTTTAAATTGCTTACGCTCATTAGCATATTGCACAGCTGTTGTTAGGATTCTCCTTTGTGAGTCCAAACAAGCCGCAGCTAATTTAATACGACCTACGTTTAAGGCATTCATCGCGATTTTAAATCCGTTACCTCTTTCGGACAGCATATTTTCAACAGGAACAACTGTATCGTTGAAGAATACTTGTCTTGTAGAACTAGCGCGAATACCAAGTTTGTGCTCTTCTTCCCCCATGGTGATACCATTTGAAGGATCATTCTCGACGATAAAACCTGTAATGTTTTTATCATCTTCAATTCGTGCAAACACGATAAACAACTTACAGAACCCAGCATTAGAAATCCACATCTTCTGGCCGTTGATTTTATAAGATTTACCATCTTCAGAAAGAACCGCTGTGGTTTTACCAGAGTTGGCATCCGATCCTGCACCTGGTTCGGTTAAACAGTATGCGCCAAACCATTCACCAGTCGCCAATTTCGGAACGTATTGTTTCTTTTGCTCTTCGGTTCCGTAAAGCGTAATTGGCATAGTGCCAATACCTGTATGCGCACCAAACGCCGTACTAAAAGATCCGGTACCAGACGAGATGTAGTCACATGTTAAAACTGTAGAGACAAAACCCATTCCTAAGCCGTCATAAGCTTCAGGTACAGCTACGCCTAGAAAACCAAGTTCTCCAGCTTTACGCATACACTCTTCTGTGTAGGCGTAATCCTTTTTTTCAAATCGCTCTCTGTGGGCTATGATTTCACGGTCATTAAATTCCATAACCGCCTCTTTCATCATCTGTTGTTCTTCGGTGAAATCTTCAGGCGTAAAAACGTCTTCTGCTTTTGTTTCCTTTACTAAAAATTGACCGCCTCTAAGGATGTCTTTTTCAACTGCTTCCATTATATAAGTCTATTAAGTTCTTTTTTAATTTAAAAATTCAAAAATTCCACATGCGCCTTGGCCTGTACCGACACACATGGTTACTGCGCCGTATTTTCCTTTCATATCACGCTTTCGCATTTCGTCAAATAGTTGTACTGATAGTTTAGCCCCTGTACATCCTAGTGGGTGACCTAATGCGATAGCTCCTCCATTAACATTAATAATATCTGGGTTTAAATCTAGTTCTCGGATAACAGCTAAGGATTGCGAAGCAAAGGCTTCGTTCAATTCAATCAAATCCAAATCTGATTGCTTTAATCCTGCTTGCTCCAATGCTTTCGGGATAGCCTTAACCGGACCAATTCCCATTATACGTGGCTCAACACCTGCTGCCGCATAGTTGACTAATCTCGCAATCGGTTCAATGTTTAATTCCTTCACCATATCCTCACTCATCACCATCACAAAAGCAGCACCATCACTCATTTGTGAGGAGTTACCTGCTGTTACGCTACCACCTTGAGCGAATACAGCACGTAATTTCGCTAAAGCTTCTTTGCTTGTGCCTTTACGTGGTCCTTCATCTTTAGTTACTGTGTAAGATTTTGTCGCCTTTTTACCGTTTTCGTCAATGTATGTTTGATCAACAGTAATCGGTACAATTTGGTCTTGAAAACGGTTTTCGGCTTGTGCCCTTAATGCCTTCATGTGAGAGTTGTATGCAAACTCATCTTGGTCTTCACGAGAGACATTAAATTGATTGGCCACAGCCTCCGCCGTATTACCCATTCCCCAATAATATTCTTCATGACCCGCTTTTACGGTGTCGTAATTCAATTCTGGTTTAAAGCCTGTCATTGGCACTGAACTCATGCTTTCTGATCCACCTGCAATGATACAATCGGCCATTCCCGCTTGAATTTTTGCCGTTGCAATACCAATGGTTTCAATTCCCGAAGAACAAAAACGATTTACGGTAACACCAGGTACTTCAACACTATTTAATCCAATTAATGAAATAAATCGTGCCATATTGAGTCCTTGGGAACCTTCTGGCATGGCATTGCCGACTATGACGTCATCAATTCTTGAGACGTCAAGATTTGGTAATTCCTTCATCATGTGCTGAATCGTTTCAGCACCTAATTCATCGGCTCTTTTAAATCGGAAAACTCCTTTTGGCGCTTTACCAACAGCCGTTCTGTATGCTTTTACTATATATGCTTGTTTCATTTTTTTAGTTTCTTAAAGGTTTTCCTGTTTTCAACATATGCTGAATACGTTCTAAGGTTTTTCGCTCTGTACACAGTGATAAGAAGGCTTCACGCTCTAGATCCAATAGATATTGTTCGCTTACGAATGTTGGTTCAGATAAATCTCCACCTGCCATCACATAGGCTAATTTGTTAGCGATTTTTTGATCGTGTTCACTTATATAATTACTCGCGTTCATAGCATCTGTACCTACTAGAAACATACCTAGAGCTTGTTTTCCAAGAACTTTTATATCCTTTCGCTTTACAGGTTGAGTATAACCTGCATCCGCTATCAACTTGGCATACGCTTTTGCGGTTGCAATCTGCCTGTCTTTATTGACTACAACGATATCTTTTCCTTTTTGAAGGATGCCTAAGTCAAAAGCCTCATATGCTGAAGTGGCTACTTTTGCCATACCAATGGTAAGGAAATACTCTTGAAGCGTATTTAATTCAACATCTCCTTTTTTAAAGGTGTCCTGAGCTCTCAAGGCCATTTCCTTTGAACCGCCGCCGCCAGGAATCACACCCACACCAAACTCTACAAGTCCGATATAGGTTTCTGCCGCCGCAACAACCTTATCGGAGTGCATGGATAACTCACAACCACCACCAAGGGTCATACCGTGAGGCGCGGCGACAGTTGGAATAGAGGAGTAGCGCATACGCATCATAGTATCTTGGAAATATTTAATAGCCATGTTCAATTCATCATATTCTTGCTCGGCAGCCATCATAAAGATCATTCCAATGTTGGCACCTACCGAGAAGTTTGCGGCTTGGTTTCCAACAACCAATCCTGCGTGGTCTTTTTCAGCAATATCAATCGCTTTGTTTAATCCCGCTAAAACGTCACCGCCAATGGTGTTCATTTTAGATTGAAATTCTACATTGAGGATACCATCACCTAAATCTTCAACAACAACTCCTGAATTTTTATAGACTTCAGACGTTTTTCTAATGTTATCTAGAATGATAAAGCTATCCTGTCCTGGAATCTTCTGTTGTGATTTTGAAGGAATATCATAAGCATAAGTCGCTCCATCTTTCACGGTGTAAAATGAAGAGCTTCCAGAGGCTAACATCTCAGTTACCCAAGCGTTAGGTTCTAAACCTTCGGCTTTCATCATGTCTATACCAGCTTCAACACCAATGGCATCCCAAATTTGGAATGGCCCGTGCTCCCAACCAAAGCCAGCTTTCATGGCATCATCAATCTTGTAAAGGTTATCCGAAATTTCTGGAATGCGATTTGAAACATAGGCAAATAGAGACGCAAAACTTTTGCGGTAAAACTCACCCGCTTTGTCTTTTCCTTTCACCAAAACTTTGAAACGATCAACAACCTTGTCTATAGTTTTTGTCAACTCTAAGGTTGCAAACTTGGCACGTTTCTTTTCCCTGTATTCTAATGTACTTAAATCCAAAGAAAGGATATCGGAAGAACCATCTTCCTTTCTTACTTTTTTATAGAATCCTTGTCCGGTTTTGCTTCCTAACCATTTGTTGTCCATCATAATATTGATGAAATCTGGTAATTGGAACAGCTCATGACGCTCGTCCTTAGGACAGTTTTCTGCAATTCCGTTGGCGACGTGCACTAAAGTGTCAAGGCCAACCACATCGACTGTTCTAAAGGTTGCCGATTTTGGACGGCCAATGACAGGCCCTGTTAATTTGTCGACTTCCTCAATGGTTAAGTCCATATCCTTTACCGTATGAAACAAACTCATGATACTGAAGATACCGATTCGGTTTCCGATAAAAGCTGGTGTGTCTTTGGCGACTACTGAGGTTTTTCCTAGAAATTTTTCTCCATACTCGTTTAAGAAATCCAATACAGCCGGATCCGTTTTTGGGCCTGGAATAATTTCGAATAACTTTAAATAACGTGCAGGATTAAAGAAATGCGTGCCACAGAAATGCTTCTGAAAATCTTCAGAACGGCCTTCACTCATAAATTTAATCGGGATACCAGAGGTATTTGATGTAATTAGGGTTCCTGGCGTTCTGTATTTTTCAAGCTTTTCAAAAACCTGTTGCTTTATGTCTAAACGCTCTACCACAACTTCCATAATCCAATCGACATCTGCTACTTTGGCGATATCATCTTCGAGATTACCTGTTGTAATTCTGTTCTTAAAAGAAGGATGGTAGAGTGGTGCGGGTTTAGATTTTATAGATGCAATTAGGGCATCGTTCACTAAACGATTACGAACCACTTTATCCTCTAAAGTTAAGCTCATAGCTTCTTCCTTAGGTGTCAGTTCTCTTGGTACAATGTCCAATAAAAGCACATCCACACCAATATTGGCGAAATGGCAAGCAATACCGCTTCCCATGATTCCGGAACCGATAATGGCTATTTTATTTATTCTACGTTTACTCATATTATTTTAAGATATGTTCTTTTTGGTTGTATATTTTTTTGTTTGAAATCAAATTATTGATGACTTCGGCAACTTCAAAAAAGTGCTCTAATTTTTCTTCTGAAAGATTGGATTTTACAGCCTCATTAAAAGTCAATACACGTTCTCTTGAATAGGCTCTTTTTTCTCTTCCAAAATCGGTTAAGTGTATTAAGACGCCACGACCATCTTCAGGATTGGGCTTTCGCTCAATAAGTCCTTTTTCTTCCATGGTTTTTAAGGTGCGTGATAGGGATGTGGCTTCCATACCCATTTTAGGGCCTAAGGATGTTGAAGGCGTTCCTTTTTCTGGATCTATACTGAGAAGCGCGAACCCTGTGGCCATTGTGGTTTCAAACTTTGCAGCTTCTTCGTTATACATTTTGTTTACGGCTAACCACGTGGTTCTTAAGACGTAATCAATAGTTTTATCCTTCATTTTAATCGTAATTGAATTCCAAATATACAAAAAAATACTATGCACGCATAGTAAATTGTTATTTCCTTCAAAATTATATCAATAAAAAAAGGTGCTTCAATCTGAAACACCTTTTAAGTTTTAAAACAGCTCTAAGTTTTACTTCACTTTACCGCTTACTGCGCCAATGACACCACCGACGATTGCGGTCATAATGATGCCTATGGCAATATCGATACCAGCCATCTCATAATCAGGAACGGTTTCCTGTGCCATTCTGAAGGCATTAGAGGTCAGCGCAAAGAAGAGGCCAATCACGGCTCCTGCTTTTAAGCCCGTCCCAAAAGTAGAAATCTGAGCCCATCTGTTATAGATGTACGAGATAAAAAACCCAAAAGCGAAGCATCCAAAAGTGATAAATAGCATGGCATTAGAATCTTCTTCGGGTTGCGGAAACTTATCTGCGAAAAGTATTCCGTAAAACAACCAGCCCAAAAGCCAGTCTACAAGACCGCCCACTAGGCCGCCAATAATAAATGATTTAGTGTTCATATTGATTAAGATGTATTAGTTAGTGTGATAAATATAATCCTTTTTAACATACATACTGAGAAATCAATAATGAAACTTATTAACCGATAAGAATTTGATAATGTTAACAGCGATAGATTTTATCGTAGAGGTCTTTATACATCTCTAAAATTATAGAGCGTTTCATCTTCATGGTTGGTGTCAATTGACCACCATCAATAGTCCATGCTTCAGGCGTTAGCTCAAAACGCTTGATCTGTTCCCATTTTCCAAAGTGAGAATTACATTTGTCCACTTCTTTTTGAATACGCTTTAGGATGATATCTGAGCTCGCTATATCGGTTTCTGACATCCCGATATTTTTTTCTTTGTGTTCAATCCATTCACGGATGAATTCAAAATTAGGCTGAATGATTGCCGCAGGCATTTTTTCGCCTTCACCAACAACCATGACCTGTTCTATAAAACGCGATTGTTTTAATTCATTTTCAAGAAGGGTAGGGATGATGTATTTACCGCCAGAGGTTTTAAACATTTCCTTTTTACGTCCTGTGATTTTAAGGAAACCGTCTGGGTCTATCTCACCTTTATCTCCTGTGTGAAAATAATCGCCCGTCATAACTTCAGCAGTTTTTTCAGGGTCTTTGTAATAGCCCATCATCACATTTGGGCCTTTAATTAGAATTTCACCATCGTCGGCAATCTTTACTTCTACGCCATCTATGGGTTTTCCGACGGTACCGACTTTAAACATGTTGTTGTCATACTTACCAACCGAAACAACTGGCGAGGTTTCTGTTAGACCGTAACCTTCCATAACCTGCATACCTGCTGCCGAAAAAACTCGGGATAGGCGTGGTTGTAGTGCCGCACTGCCAGATACCATAGTATGTAATTCGCCACCTAATGCGGCCCTCCATTTGCTGAAAATCAGTTTTTGGGCAATTCCTAATTTAAAGTTGTACCAAGCACCGTTTTCTCCGTAAGGTTCCCAATCCTCACCAAGTTCAACGGCCCAATAAAATAATTTCTTTTTAATGCCAGATAATTCTTCGGCTTTCATGGTAATTTTATCGTAGACTTTTTCGAGAAGCCGTGGTACCACACTCATTAAGTGCGGTTTAATTTCCTTAGCATTGTCACCAATCTTATCTATACCTTCCGCAAAATGAATTTGAACGCTAGCATATTGGTAGATGTAAATCAATACGCGTTCAAAGATGTGACAAATAGGTAAAAAGCTTAGCACACGACTTTGATCCGTATTTAGAGGTAAGCGCTCTATACTTGCTAATACATTGCTTGTTATGTTGTTGTGGGATAGCATCACGCCTTTTGGTTTTCCGGTTGTACCAGAAGTATAAATGATGGTTGCCAAATCCATTGGGTCAACGGCGTCTTTTCTAGCTTCAACCTCTGACTGATTAGATTCATCTTTTCCGAGTTCGAATAATTCAGAATAATGCTTACATCCTTCAATATGGTCAAAAGAATAAACGTCTTTAATTTGCGTGTTGGCCTTGATGGCATTCACCTTGGCTAAAACCTCCTCATCCGAAACAAAGCAATAGGTGGAACCGCTGTGGTTTAAGACATATTCATAATCTTCGGAAGAAATGGTCGGATAAATAGGAACATTCTGTGCGCCGACTTGTAGCGTACCAATGTCCATAATATTCCATTCTGTTCTGTTGGTCGACGATATCAGCGCGATTTTGTCATTTTTCTGAACGCCCAATCGTAATAATGCGCGACTTACTGCATTGGCCTTATCTACATATTCTTGG
This sequence comes from Winogradskyella maritima, assembly GCF_042650215.1. Taxonomy (NCBI): domain Bacteria; kingdom Pseudomonadati; phylum Bacteroidota; class Flavobacteriia; order Flavobacteriales; family Flavobacteriaceae; genus Winogradskyella; species Winogradskyella maritima. The sequence continues at coordinate 1,738,695 of NZ_JBHSAT010000004.1, forward strand.
GTAGACATTGGCGTCCATTTGCCGTCGTATTTTGTGACCAGTGCCTTATCGCTAGGATTAGTGTTGAGTTGATAATATGGAAAATCGAAAAGGCGGGTTACTTTAGTCATATATTAAGGTGCTTTGCAGTCTTGCAAATTATGAAATTTAAAAAGATATTCAAAGATACGATTGAATCTAAGTTATGTAACATTTGAAAAAAAGCCTTACTTTGAAAGTCTGAAATTCTAGATATGAAATTTAAATCACTGATTTTTTGTTTAAGTTTAGTTTTAATATCCTGTTCATCCGAGGATGATAGTTTTAATTCTATGTTGGAAGGACGGAGCTATATGATGACGGCATTTACTATTGAAACTCCTGTAGATGTCAATAATGATGGGATTTATTCCTTTAATTTAATTGAAGAAGATACCTTTGGTTGTCAAAACATGAATAGGCTTTCTTTTATGAACGGAACATCGTCTGCCCCAATTGAATATGGACCTATTTTGCGTATTACAGAAAATAATACCCAAGACATGGGTTGTTACGTTATTGACTATTTTGCTGCCCTTGAATATACTGTTGATGTGGATATGATGACCGTTAACGTTGCAGGATTTATTGGTGAGATTTCAGGCAACATGATAATCTTCCGACCAAACAATTCTCAGCTTGATAGTTTGGGTGAGATTCTTCTGCAAGATGGTTCTGTAGAAACTTATGACGGTAACTATGTCTTGGAATTTACGCTGATTCAATAATTAAGACTTTTCCTTTTTATAAGAATTTAAATGAGTACTTAAATCTTTGAAACGCCTAATTGCATTATCCCAACCTTTGTCTCTTATGAGGTCATCGTAAAGTTTTGAAGCAAAATCGGTGTCGTAATAATAATAGAGAAAATAGTTGCCGTTGGGATGAATTACAATCGTCCTTGGCGACTTAATATTTCTCCGAAATAGATTTTGGAATAAGCCGCCAGAGTCTTTGAACCATTCCATATTATCAATTTTGCTAGGGTGACCATCATTATATGAATAATAGTGATAGACATTTGAAGCTTTATTACGCTTAAACTTCTTTAAGCAATTCTTCATTTCTTTGACGAACATTCTATGTGTCATTTTATGTCTATGACGTCCTCCAGGTAGATTTTCAATTCCAGGTCTTTTGTCAAATAAAAAAATCGCTTTTAATGAGTCTCTGTAATGAACTACAACAATTTTGGATGTGTCAATTGAAGCCCTAGAGCTTAAAAACTTAAATAGTTGCTGTTTTTCGATGTTCGAAAAACTATCAAAATAGAATGACCATTGCGTTTTGTAATAGACATTTCTACCTTCAGCGATCCGTAACTCATAAAACAGCTTAGTTTCTGTTTTCTTTTTAAACGTGGATTTGTCTATTTGGTTATTGTCCTCATCATAATAGCTATTAGACTTTTCATTATGATAATTAAAATTTATGTCCTGAGCGTAGGCTTGACAATAATGGGTAGCAAATAATAGGGCGCATATAATTCTTAAACTCACATCAAAAGATTTGAAAGGCAAAATACAGAATTTCTGATGTATCTCTAGGTAAGCGCTTAATTTAGTCTACCTCTTTCAATAGCTCACTCACCGCACGCTCCAATTGTTGGTCTTTGCCATTATCGATAACCCCTGGCATATTCTTCACCTTGATTGTTGGTTCGGTTTGGTTATTTTCCATCCAATCCCCAGATTTATCTTTCGCACTTACAGGTACAACACCCCATACTGAGCCATTTGGCAGACCTTCCCAACCCGCAAAACTACAGGTTCCCGGTACTGGCATACCTACGGTTTTTCCAATCTTTAGATCGGTATAACCTGCGGCAAAACAATGCCCATCGGAATACATACTTTCATTAAAAAGCGCCAAGGTCGGTTTGGTCCAACGTGATGTTGGTTCGCCACCCACAACTTTAGCTTCGGTTTCATACGTTATAAAAGGAACGCCTGTAAAGAACATAGCCAAATCAGCAACCAAATCACCACCGCCGTTAAAACGTGTATCTATGACCATACCTTTCTTTTCAAAATATTTACCCATCATGTCTTGGTAAATACTGCGATAAGGTCCATCACTCATACCTGGGATATGTACATAACCCAATTGCCCGTTGCTTAATCTTTGAACTTCCTTTTCGTTGGTTTTTACCCAGCGATCATATAGTAATCTGTTCTGTTGACCAATAGAAATTGGTTTAACAGTTATACTTTGGCGAGTTTTTGTTTTTGGGTCGTAAATGTCCAAGAGCATAAATTTGCCTGACTTTCGATTTAAGTATTTAGCAACATCCTGGTTTTTATCAACTACAACGCCATCAATTTTTTCGATAATCATTCCAGCTTCAACATTAAGACTGGCTTTGTCCAAAGGTCCGCCATTGATAATCTCGTCGATGAGTATGCCGTTATCGTCATGGTCGTAGCTCATAAATATACCAAGCGCCGCTGTAGCATCAGGATTGGAAACGTCCGAACCACGATATCTTGCTCCAGCGTGAGATACGTTGAGTTCGCCAAGCATTTCAGAAAGCATTTCGGTAAACTCATAGGAGTTGCCGATTGATGGTAGATATTTTTCGTATTCGGATTTCATTTTATTCCAATCGATACCGTGAAAGTTAGAATGGTAGAAAATAGCGTTGGTGCGTATCCACACATGATTGAACATAGCCGTGCGTTCCGCCTCTGTATCTAAAAGCATTTCGCCATCAATCTTAACGGCTTCTTTTTTCTTCTTTTCAGGGTCAATTTTTGAAATACCTCCAGAACTTAGCAGGTATAAGTTTTTTCGATCTTTATCCCACTGTAAGCTTCCAAAATTGGTATTCAATTTCATGGCCATTTCCGTTTTTCGGGTTCTGAGGTCTGTAGTCCATAGGTTCATTCGGCCTTCAAAACTTGCTAAATAATAGAGTTTATCTCCTTTTTTAGATAATACAGCATCGCCTAAGTTGGAAGAGTGAATGGTCAATCGTTTGGTGCGGTCTTTCATGCGATCCCAATCAAAGGTCAAATCTTCAGTTTTCTTTTCGTCCTCTTTATCGTCGTCTTTTTTGTCTTTCGCTTTAGAGTCGTCTTCTTTTTTCTTGTCTTTCTTGTTGGCTTCTTCAATCGCCTCAGCTAATTTGAAATCCTCTTCATTCAAATTGAACTCGTCCCACGCCTCTTGGGTAAAAAACATGCTATAAACATCGTCTTGGGACTGACCACTTGTGGCGTAAGATTTTAAGCCATTTCGGTTACTGAACCAAATCATCTGCTTACCATCATTGACCCATTTAGGGCGAAAATCTTGGTAGCCACTTTCGTTAAGATTGATGCGTTTAGACCCATCGGCGGCCATTAGCAACACTTCTGAATTACTCAATGTTTTTCTCCAGCCAATCAATAACCATTTACTATCCGGGCTCCATTGAAAATATTTATCACCATCGCGCATGTGATATAAATCTTTCGGCGTCAACAATGTTGTTTCTTTGCCTGAAGACAAATCTTTTATTTTCAAAGTACGTCGCCCTTCAATAAAGGCTAACTTTTTTCCATCTGGCGAATAATCAGGGAGATAATTATCGTTTTTGTTTTCAACTACTGGCGATTCTTTTAAAAGGGTAGAGGCGAAGAAAAACGGTTCTTCGTCACGTTGCTTTTCCGTTTTATAAATACTCCATTTACCGTTACGTTCACTGCTGTAAACGACAGATTTTCCGTCTGCGCTCCACGTGACAAAACGTTCTTGTTCAGGCGTATTAGTCAAGCGTTTTGTGAAAGATTCATCAGTTGAGGTAACAAAGACTTCGCCACGGGAAATGAAAGCGATTTCCTTTCCGTTTGGCGATGCTTCCATTTCGTTAACACCGCTTTTTATGGCGATGAATTTGTCGGAGTTATTTTTGTCTTGTGTAATAATGTTCACATTGACCTTTTTCGGCGCTTGCCCATTTTTCATGGTATATAACTCACCATCATAGCCAAAACATAAGGTACCGTTACCCATACTTAAAAACCGAACGGGATGCATTTTAAAATCTGTCAATTGCTCAGACTGATTTGGTAATGCTAAATCCATTTTATGCACATTGAAGGTGCCACTGCGTTCGCTTAAAAAATATAGACTTTTTTCGTCAGAACTCAATATAGGTTGGCGGTCTTCCGCGGTATTAGTAGTTAGCATTTTATGGCTATTTGAAGGTTTGTCGTAAACCCATAAATCTCGTGTTATGGATGAGGTATGATGCTTCCGCCATTCGTTTTCGCCACCTTTTTTATCATGATAATAGATTTTTTTTCCGTCTTTGGACACCTGAACATATTCAGCAGGAATTGTAAACACTTGGTCAACTCTTCCAGTCTTTACGGGAACAGAATATAACTCCGACTGCGAGCCGTGAGGATATTGTCTGTGATTTACATCATCTTGGCGCAGTGCTCCGAAGAGAACTGATGTATCATCATGTGTAAAACTGTAAGGTCTTTCATCGTTGGAATGAAAGGTCAATCGTGTAGCCTCGCCACCGTTTGAAGACATGACATAAATATCAAAATTCCCGTAGCGATTTGAAGCAAATGCTAATTGAGACCCGTCCTTACTCCATACAGCCATATAGTCATGTGCGTCATGGAAGGTCAGCTGTGTTGCCGTACCGCCCGAACTTGCAACTTTATACAAGTCTCCCTTATAAGTGAAAACAATTTGAGAACCATCTAGAGAAATGGCTGAGTGTCGCAACCAATTAGGTTGATTTTGACTGAATGATACAGTTGAAAAACAAACGGCTAGGAAAAATAGGAAATATCTCATTTTGAAAAATTTGCACTAAGCTAGTGAAATCCTCGAAACTTCTGACAATGAGATAACTCACAAAGTTTTGTTAACGAAAGTTTAAATAAGTAATAAGGAAGCCTATTTACTTTCAATCCACTTACGCGCATTCACAAAAGCCTCTAACCATGGCGAGACTTCATCTTTCCTGCCTTCAGGATAATTGGCCCAATTCCAAGGAAACGTAGAGCGTTCAATATGTGGCATAGTGACTAAGTGGCGACCGGTCTTATCACAGAGCATGGCGGTGTTAAAGTCAGACCCATTAGGATTGGCGGGATATTGCTCATAACCATATTTTGCGACAATATGGTACTTGTCTTCCTCATATGGTAAATCGAATTTTCCTTCGCCATGAGAAATCCAAACACCCAAAGTACTGCCTGCTAAACTCGATAGCATTACCGAATTATTCTCCTGAATCTTAACCGATGTAAAACCGCTTTCATGCTTATTGGAGTCATTGTAGGTCATTTTTCCGTGCACCTCATGGTCTGGATTGATTAAATCCAATTCCATCCATAATTGGCATCCGTTGCAAATTCCGACGGAAAGCGTATCATCACGTTCAAAGAATTTTTTTAAGGCTGTATTGGCTTTCTCATTGTATTTAAATGCGCCTGCCCAACCTTTGGCAGAACCTAAAACATCAGAGTTTGAAAACCCACCAACGGCACCAATAAACTGAATATCTTCTAACGTCTCGCGCCCCGAAATTAAATCGGTCATGTGGACATCCTTAACATCGAAGCCAGCTAAATACATGGCATTGGCCATTTCACGCTCAGAGTTGCTTCCTTTTTCTCGGATGATGGCTGCTTTGGGTGCTCTACAGTCATTGCGAGGAGCCTTCGAAGAAGTAGATAGAGATTGATTCTCCCGAATTCTCGGGATCGCAATGACGTCTTCTAATTTACCCGTGAAATGTTCAGGAAATTTATATTGTAGTGGTTGATACTTGTAATTTTCAAATCTGGCTGTGGCTAAATCGTTGGCGGTTTGTTTTTGGTCGAGTAGGTATGAGGTCTTAAACCACATATCTCGTAATCGCGATACAGTCATCGTAAAGACATCGGTACCATTGATAACGGAGAGCACATCACTTTCGGTAACTTTTCCGATATTATGAAAATCGATTTTAGCATTCGATAAAGTCTTTTCAATGCTATCATCTTTTGCTTGGAAAACAATACCCGAATTCTCAGCAAACAAGACTTTAAAACTGTCGGATTCACCCAAAGATGATAAGTCGAGTTCAGCACCTAAATTGGTGTCTGCAAAGCACAATTCCAATAGAGTAGTAATTAGGCCACCTGAAGCGACATCATGTCCTGCGACAATTTTTCCAGACTTAATCAAATCCTGGATGTTATTGAAAACAGTTTTGACATAATCTGGACTAGTTACAGATGGTACTGCATTACCAATTTTGCTATTGATTTGCGCAAAGGAACTCCCGCCCAATTCAAAAGCTTGCTGAGATAAATTGATATAGTAGATAGCGCCTGCATTCTTTTTAAACACAGGTTCAACAACAGCGGTTATATCATTACAATGCGCGGCGGCTGAAATCACAACCGTACCTGGTGCTATTACATCACCATCATCATACTTCTGTTTCATGCTCAGGGAATCCTTTCCGGTTGGCACGTTAATTCCCAAGGCAATCGCATAGTCTGAAACGGCCTCGACAGCTTCGTATAATCGAGCATCTTCACCTTCGTTTTTGCAAGGCCACATCCAGTTGGCGGAAAGTGAAACGCTTTTTAATCCATCTTGTAAAGGTGCCCAAATGATATTGGTTAAGGCTTCAGTGATGGCATTTAGGCTTCCGGCTTTAGCATCGATTAAACCAGCTACTGGAGCATGACCGATCGACGTGGCTATGCCTTCTTTGCCTTTAAAATCCAAGGCCATAACACCAACGTTATTCAATGGTAATTGTAAAGGTCCAGCGCATTGTTGCTTCGCTACTTTACCGCCAACACAACGATCAACTTTATTAGTCAACCAATCTTTACAGGCTACAGCTTCGAGCTGTAATAACTGGTCGAGGTAGTCATAAAATTTATCTGTATCGTAGAGCAGTCCATTAAAATGGCGAGCTACAGTTTTATCATTCATGATGGTTTTTGGCGAACTACCGAACATATCGGTGAGTGCCAAATCCATAGGTTTGTTGCCTTTGGTTTCAGACTGAAAACAAAAACGCTTGTCATCCGTTACTGTTCCGACAGCAAAATAGGGCGAACGTTCACGTTTGGCAATCTCTGCCATGATGTTGTAATGCTTTTCGGCAATGAGTAAACCCATTCGTTCTTGGGATTCATTACCAATAATTTCTTTATCTGAAAGCGTAGGGTCACCAACAGGAAGTTTGTCTAAATCAATATGACCACCGGTATCTTCAATTAATTCTGAAAGGCAATTCAAATGTCCACCAGCACCATGATCGTGAATGGAAATAATATGGTTTTCTTCACTTTCCACCATCCCACGAACCACGTTAGATGCACGTTTTTGCATTTCTGGATTAGAACGTTGCACGGCGTTTAATTCTATACCCGAATCAAACTCACCAGTATCCGCAGATGATACTGCGGCACCACCCATTCCTATACGGTAGTTGTCACCACCGAGTACCACAATTTTATCGCCTGCTTTTGGTGTCTCCTTTATGGCTTGATCTGCTTTTCCGTAGCCGATACCTCCGGCTTGCATAATCACCTTGTCATAGCCTAAGCGCTGGCCATCTTCTTTGTGCTCAAAGGTTAAAACAGAACCACAAATAAGAGGTTGCCCGAATTTATTTCCGAAGTCGGACGCACCGTTAGAAGCCTTAATGAGGATATCCATTGGCGTTTGATACAACCACTTTCGAGCTTCGAAGGATTTCTCCCATTGGCGTTCCTCTTCTAATCTAGAGTAGGAGGTCATGTAAACAGCTGTTCCCGCTAAAGGCAATGAGCCTTTGCCGCCTGCCAATCTATCCCTGATTTCACCACCAGATCCTGTAGCAGCACCATTAAATGGTTCAACCGTCGTTGGGAAGTTATGGGTTTCGGCTTTAAGGGAAATGACGGATTCAAAATCCTCAGTTTTGTAGTAATCAGGAATATCAGATCGTTTTGGAGCGAATTGTTCCACAACCGGACCTTTGATAAATGCTACGTTGTCTTTATAGGCCGAAACTATAGTGTTTGGATTTTCAGCCGATGTCTTTTTAATCAGTTTGAAAAGCGAACTCGGTTTCTCCTCACCATCAATCACAAAGGTGCCGTTGAAAATTTTATGGCGACAATGCTCAGAATTGACCTGCGAAAACCCGAAGACTTCAGAATCGGTCAATGGTCTTCCGATACGCTCTGAAACCTCATTAAGATAATGCACTTCCTCGTCGCTTAGGGCTAAACCTTCTTGCTCGTTATAAGTCGCAATATCTTTTATGTCCTGAATGGCTTCAGGTTGAATGTCAATATTGAATATATCCTGATTTAGTCTTGAGAACTTTTCAGAAATCATAGGGTCGAAGCCTTTGTAATCTTCAAAAACGGCTTCAAACTCTTCAATACGAATGATTCCAGCAACACCCATGTTTTGGGTAATTTCAACAGCGTTGGTACTCCAAGGTGTGATCATGGCAGCACGAGGGCCAACAAAAAAAGCATCGATTGATGCTTGTTCTATTTTCGGCTGGTCGCCAAAAAGCCATGATAGTTTCGAAATAGTTTCGGTTGATAATTCTTCTGCTGTTTGAACAGCAAATATTTTGCTGTTTACGTTTCCAAAGAAATGGATCATTATGCTGCTGTATTTGTGGTGAACATTAAACAGCAAAGTTACGTCATTTTACGAAATGTAAACTTAAATTTTGAATCAAAAACAGAACTTAATAAACAGGTTTTAAACAAAAAAAGCGATTCGTTTTAAGGAATCGCTTTTCTAATTTCTCTAAATGTTTATCGTTTTACCAATTTACTAGTTTCAGTCTTACCGTTCTGTGTTAATCTTATGATATACACGCCCGATTTTAATCTCGATGTTTCTACCGTGTCAGACATTTTCAAAGTGGTATTCAATACCTTTTTTCCAAGGATATCAAAAATCTCAACACGTGTCGCTACGCTGTTTTTCAACTTAATTTGAATGTCGCCTTGCGTTGGGTTTGGGAAAATAGTGAAAGCTGGGGCATCTTTAAAATCGTCGTTAGATAAAACCATCCATCGGTTTTGAGCATCAGCGCCACCCCAAATTAAAGTGGCCAAATATGGATTATCTATAAAAGGATTTCTTACGCCTTGTGCGCCACTAATCACTGTATTTCTCTGGTCTTCAATACCGCCATCCAAAACAGGATCGGCTGCATTCCATTGTAAAAACAATGACAAAGAGCCAACAGCATCAAAAGGTTCGTTGTATCTGAGGTTGGCATACAAAATAATTCGAGCTACATCACCACGCCAATCATCACCAGGGAAAAAAGCATTGCCTGTCGATGAAAATCCACCAGAACCAGACGTAAATGGGTCGTTGCCTCTTAATGTGTTATCATCAATATCACAAACACGTAAAACGTGCAAATCGGCTTCAGCCGTACCCGTATCCAATAAAGAACGCGGGTATACATGTTCTGTATTGTAGGTTTGTGGCGTATCTGGGTTACTGCCTGACAACCACTGATTATCAGGACGTATGTCACCGCTGTAGATTAATACTACTTCAGATTGATCCGCGGGATTAGCATCTGCATCATATAAAAAGTTATGACGTTGTGAGTACGTAAGGAAAGTTGTGTGTTTACCTATGGTTTTTGTCGCTAATTCGTCATATAAGTTTGAATTTGATGCCGAATATGTAATGCCTTCATAGTACGCCTGAAGTTCTGGTGGAGGCACTACGGTCTGCGCTATAATAACGCTTGAAAAAACAGTAAATAATAGAAAGTAGATCTGTTTCATAACTAATTGCTTTTCTTTTCTAATAACGCCATATAAAATCCGTCAAAACCAGATTTATGGGCTAAAATCTTTTTGTCTTTTATCAATTTAAATGGAGCGCCAGCTTCCGAATTTAAAAACTGCTCCACTTGCTTTTCATTCTCAGATGGTAATACGGAGCAGGTTGCATAAACCATCTTTCCACCATCTTTCACCATTTTTGAATATTGCTCCAAAACCTCTTTCTGCGTCTGTTTAATAGACTCAATAAACTCAGGTTGCAATTTCCATTTAGCATCGGGATTACGTCGTAAAACGCCCAATCCTGAACATGGTGCATCAATCAACAAACGATCGGCTTTGCCATGCAATTTTTTTATGGGCTTGGTGGAATCAATGGCTTTCATTTCAATATTATGAACGCCATTTCGTCGTGCTCTAACCTTAAGCTTTTTCAATTTACTTTCGTAAATATCCATTGCTATTAATTGGCCTTTATTTTCCATTAAAGATGCCAAATGCAAGGTCTTTCCACCAGCTCCTGCACAGACATCTACAACTTTCATGCCTGAATGAACATCTAAAAAATCAGCAACCAACTGTGATGAGGCATCTTGAACCTCAAACCAACCGTCTTTAAAGGTTTCAGTCCTGAAAACGTTAGCCCGTTCTTTTAGCCTTAAAGCTGAAGGATGGTTAGGTAAAAATTCAGTTTCTATATCTTCCGAAGCCAAGCGTTGCTGAAGGTCTTTCTTGGTTGTTTTAAGGGTGTTAGTTCTTAAAATAACATCGGCTTGTTCGTTCTGCTTTTCAATTTCCTTAGACCAAGTAGCTTCACCCAATTCTGAAACGCCCAATTCATCCATCCAGTCGGGGATAGACTCTTTTATTTTTCGTGTTTTTGAAAGCTCATCAAAGCGTCCTTTTATCTTTCGGGTTGGAGTGCCTTCAAAATATTTCCAATCGGGAAGGCGAATGCCTTTTAATGTAGCCCAAACAGCAAATAAGCGCCATAGATTATCACGATCAAAAGGTTCTTTGACATTAGCAATTTCGGCATACAGGCGTTTGTAACGTACGATTTCGTAAACCGTTTCAGCCACAAAACCTCGATCACGGCTTCCCCAGCGTTTATCACGCTTAAGCAATGATTGTACAACCTTATCGGCGTATTCATTCTCATTGAAAATCTTGTAAAGACCATCAATAACCGCAAAGCAAAGATTTCTGTGTAAACGCATTGTGAAATTTTAGGGTGCAAAGGTACTATTTATTGTTGATTTTAGGCGTATTTAAATTTGATAATGAGCGTCTTGCTCGTGAGTAGCAAAGCTTTAGTATTTTTAGGGAAAATTATAGATATGCGTCATCTAACATTCCTTTTGGCCTTAGTACTCTGTTTTTCGTGTAAGAACGAACAGAAACGAACTAATAAAACTTTAGAAAAGACTTCGATTATACCTTATGATTCTGTTGAGATATCCGCGATTTTGGAGGATTCATTGTTGAATGTTAGGGCATTGGAAGTATATAATGGAAAAATGGCAGTTGCTACTTCTCAAGGAGATTTCTACACACTTTTTAATGACGGAAAAACCTTTGGTAAAGTGTCTTTCGATAGTATTTCATCAAATATGGATTCAATTGGGAACAATAATTTTAGGTCCTTAGCCATTATCAAAGATTCAAGATTTAAAAACTATTACCCATTGTTGGGAGTAACTATTACAAGTCCTACTAAACTTTACAAAAACGGTATTTTAAAATATCAAGAAGCTCATCCAGACGCTTTCTACGATTCCATGGACTTTTGGAACGACCAAGAAGGCATCGCCATTGGTGATCCCACAGATGACTGCATTAGCATTATCATTACACGAGACGGAGGTGAGTCTTGGACAAAGCTTTCTTGTGATGATTTGCCAAAAGCTAAGGACGGTGAAGCGGCCTTTGCGGCAAGTGATACTAACATTGCCATAGTTGGCGATGAAACTTGGGTGGCGACAGGAGGAAAGGCAAGTAGAATTTTATATTCGCCTAACAAAGGCCAAACTTGGGAGGTATTTGAAACACCAATTATTCAAGAATTGGAAACTACTGGTATGTACTCGTTAGATTTTTACGATGCAAAAAACGGCTTTGCTATTGGTGGCGATTATACCAAACCCAATGATAGTATCGGCAACAAAATCAGAACCAATGACGGGGGTAGAACATGGGTTAGAGTAGGTGATGGACAATCACCAGGTTACCGAAGTTGTATTCAGTATTTCCCGAATAGCGATGCTAAGTCATTGGTTGCTGTAGGATTTAAAGGCATCGATATTAGCCATGATGCTGGTGATACTTGGAAGCATTTATCCGATGAAGGTTTCTATACCCTTCGGTTTTTAAATGATTCTATGGCTTATGCGGCAGGCAGAGGCCGTGTGTCTAAGTTGGTGTTTAGATAATTAATCCCGACCTTTTCCTTTCCTAAATTCCCGAAGGCGTTCTAAAAGCTTTTTATTGAATTCGTCTTCCGCTGCCCTTAGACGGATAATTTTGGCGGAAGGAATTACGTTTTTCAATTCTTGTATCATCTTCATTTTAGCTTCGTGCATTTTTTTTTCGGCAGAGACATACTGATTCAATAAATTATCGGCATCGGCATCTGAAAGATTTTCAGACTGTCTTATCTTCATTTTTATCTCACGCATGTCCTTGCGTTTAATTTGATGCATAGTTTCATCAAACTTGTTGTAAATAGGCCAGAATCCTTGGGATTCTTCTACCGTAAGGCTTAATTTTTCAGTGATAAACGCCACTTTTTGAGCTTTGATTTTATCGCGCATTCCTTCTCTGTCTCTTTGCGCAAAGCCAAACGTTAAAAAGGATAGCAGTACTATGGTCATTATTTTTTTCATTCTAAATAGGATTCTATATCTGCTGTATTCAGCAAATAGGTTTCAATATTATCTTCGGTAAATTCTGTATTTATAAAGGTGTCTTCAGTGTCTATATAGTTTGTTTCAGAGAGGAGTTCCGCTAGCTCATAACTATCTAGCTCTTGAGACACAAAATAATTTTCTACCATCTCTACGGTTAAATCTTCATTTGTTCCATTTTGAAAAAACAAAGCGGCACTAATCAACACTACAGCGGCCATACTTGCTACAGCATACCATTTTTTGCGTTGCATCAATGGAACAACCTTTGGTTCATCGAGCTTAGCGAAAATAGTATCTTCCAGATTTTCAAAATAATTTTCAGGTGCTTTGAATCCTGATTCCAAATCTTCAGGCAACGCACTGTTTTCTGATAATTTTGAGAATAATTTTTCGTCAAAACTTTCAAAATAGTCTTCTGGTGTTTTAAAACCGTGTGAATGGATATTTAATTTTTTCTTTGTCATGTCATTTATAAGACTGTAATACGTTGTAAAGGTTTAATCTGATGCTATATAACTTTCTATCTTCTTTACAGCATGATGATAGGAGGCTTTAAGGGCACCTTCACTGGTGTCTAAAATCTTAGACATTTCCTTGTATTTAATATCGTCAAAATATTTCATATTAAAAACTAATTGTTGCTTTTCTGGCAATGTGGCTATGGCTTGCTGTAATTTTTTCTGAATGGCGTCACCTTCAAAATAAACATCAGCTTCTAGGTTGTTTATGAGTCGGGTTTTATGTTCCTCAGAAGATAATTGTTGTCGTTTAGCGTTTTTATTCAGTTGCGTAATGGCTTCATTGGTGGCAATACGGTACATCCATGAAAATAATTTACTGTCGCCTTTAAACTTTTCAATGCTTCTGTAAACTTTGATAAATGTATTTTGAAGGACATCATCTGTATCATCATGCGAAATCACAATTTTACGGATATGCCAATAGAGTCTCTCCTTATACAAGGACAGTAATTCTCTAAATGCAACTTCTTTTGTGGAAGTGGTTTTTAGGCGTTGAATAAATTGGGATTCGTCTTTCAAAAAATGAAAAATTATACAGCTTAGACCTTTTAGAATGCTAAAGGTTTAATCTAAGATACCCTTTTTTTGTTAGTTAATTTTGGATGTAATTTATAATGGTTGATATCGATAAAAAGTAAAAAATATCGATAAAAAGCACTTTATTCTTGTTTAAGTGTAAATTTTGTCTTAGGTTTACATCGACTTAATTACTTAATGGATGTTGCCAGCTCCCCAAAGCTGGCGATAAAAATCAGAAGAGGACGCGATGCAAATCGGGTCCTTTTTGATTATATTTAATAGTTGTTGATTAGAATTCAGTAATAATATTCCCGATACTAGCTCTCTAAACGTTGCATTTCTACCAACTTTCGGTAAACGCCATTCTTTGCTAAAAGTTCGGTGTGTGTGCCACTTTCCGCGATTTCACCTTTATGCATTACGATAATTTGGTCTGCATTCTGGATGGTTGACAAGCGATGCGCAATGACAATAGAGGTTCTGTTTTGCATCATACGTTCTAAAGCGTCTTGAACCAACCGTTCACTCTCCGTATCTAAAGCTGAGGTTGCTTCATCGAGAATCATGATTGGTGGATTCTTTAATACCGCACGTGCAATGCTTAAACGTTGTTTTTGTCCTCCAGACAGTTTGTTTCCAGAATCACCGATATTGGTATCTATACCTTTCGGTAGTGTTTTGACAAACTCCCATGCATTGGCAATTTTAAGCGCGTCCAAAATTTCGTCATCAGTAGCATCTTCTTTTCCAAGTTTAATGTTGTTTTTAATAGTGTCATTAAATAAAATGGAATCTTGTGTCACTAGCCCCATTAATTGTCGAAGCGACTTTTTCTTTAAGCCTTTAATGTCTTCACTATCGATAGAAATTTGACCATCATTGACATCGTAAAAACGTGTTACTAAATTGGCAATAGTACTTTTTCCACTTCCCGACTGCCCAACCAAAGCGACGCTTTTTCCTTTCGGGATTTGAAGCGAGAAGTTTTTTAAGACTAATTCATCTTCATATTTAAAGGAGATGTTTTCTATGGAAATGTTGGACCGGAAATCCGTTTTTTCTTTGGCGTTTGGTGCATCTTCCAAGGGTGAAGCCGTATTCAGAATTTCTAAAACTCGTTCCGCGGCCGCATTACCTTTTTTAACACTGTAACTTGCCTTACTAATGGCTTTGGCTGGTGTGAGTATGTTGTAGGCTAGGCCGAGATAGGCGAGGAACTCACTGCCTTTTAAAACTTCGTCTACCAATACCATTTTCCCACCAAACCAAAGGATGATACCAATAACAGCAATACCTAAAAATTCACTCGTCGGCGATGCTAGATTCTGTCTGTTTAATAATTTGTTTGAAAAACGATAAAATCGCGATGTGGATTCTTCAAATTTATTCTGAAAGGTCTGTTCTCCGGTAAATCCCTTTATCACTTTTAATCCGCCTAAGGTTTCTTCAACAATAGATAAAAATTGACCTTGTTCCTTTTGTACCCGGTCCGATTTCTTCTTTAAACTTTTCCCGATTCTTGAAATGATAAAACCTGAAATCGGTAAAAAGATAAATACAAACAAGGTTAATTGGGTACTGATTTTAAACATCAGAATAATAGTGAAGAGGATGGTCAATGGCTCCCTAACAATCAATTCCAATATAGAAAGAAAGGATGACTGAATTTCTTGCACATCATTACTAATTCTTGCTATGGTATCACCCTTACGTTTTTCGGAAAAGAAGGCCAACGGCAGGTTAGTTATTTTATTGTAAATGGCATTTCGCAAGTCTTTAAGCACCCCGTTTCGCAAAAATGTAATAAAGTACATCGCGAAATAATTACAAATATTCTTCAGAAAAAACAAACTTATAATGAGTGAAATAGCCAATAACAAAGCGCCCATCTTGTCTGTTTCGGCCAGTGTATTCATATGATAGCTTAGGCTATCTTCAATATAACTTCCAACAGACATAAGTCCCTCGTAAGTTGGCTTTGTTTCTACAACTGTTTTTTTCTCGTTGAAAAGAACATCAAGCATTGGGATAAAAGCTACAAAGGCCAAAGCACTAAAAAGCGCATAGAAAATGTTGAATACAATATTTAGTATTGCATACTTTTTATAAGGAATCGCAAAGCGAAGGATTTGCTTAAAATAATCCATTAAAGGTTCATGTCGTTTAGAATCGCATCAATCCTCTCGTTCAATAACTGCGCCTCAGACTGATAATCGGACATATTGTCCAATTCTGAATTCACACTAACATAGAATTTGATTTTTGGCTCTGTTCCACTTGGTCTTAACGCGATTTTACTGCCGTCTTCGGTGTAGTAAATTAGTACGTTTGACTTCGGAATATCAATCGTCGATTCTGTATTCGTTTGAAGGTCTTTTGACACTGACGTCTGATAATCTTCAATCCGAATGACCTTTGAGCCATTAAGTGATTTTAAAGGATTCTCACGGGCATCAATCATCATCTGCTTTATTTCTGAAGCACCTTCAATGCCTTTTTTGGTCATTGAAACTAAACGCTCTTGAAAAAGACCGTATTTTGAATATAATGAAATCAGTTTTTCATAAAGCGTCTGTCCGTTCGCTTTCGCTTGTGAGGCAATTTCGCAAGCAAGTAGTGTTGAAGTTACAGCATCCTTATCACGGACAAAGTTACCGACCATAAATCCAAAACTTTCTTCACCACCACCAACGAAATCGAGTAGGGGGAAATCCTTAATCATTTTGGCAATCCATTTGAAGCCAGTTAACCCAATTTTCAATTCCACGTTGTAAGCATCGGCCAATTGTTGCATCATTGGCGTTGATACAATGGTGGAACCAATAAACTCATTACCATCTAATTTTCCCTGTTGTTTCCATTGTTCTAACAGAAACTCTGTCATGATAATCATGGCTTGATTACCATTGAGAATGGACAAGTTTCCGTCTAAATCACGCACAGCAATCCCCAATCTATCACTGTCTGGGTCGGTGCCGATGACAATATCGGCATCTATGTTATTAGCCAAATCTATAGCCATTTTTAGTGCTTCAGGCTCTTCAGGATTTGGAGATTTTACCGTTGGGAAATCACCATTGGGTTCAGTTTGTTCTGCAACAAGATGAACATTGGTATAGCCAGCACGTTTTAAGGTTTCAGGGATAGTCGTAATTGATGTGCCATGAAGCGGTGTAAATACGATTTTCAGGTTTTGCCTAGCATCATCAGACGTGTCGAAGCTTCCATTTTCTACCGAAGCATTGATAAACACATCATCAACGTCTTTTCCTATATATTCGATTAAATCGGAATTTTCTTCAAACTTTATATCTGAATAATTGAGATTATTTATAATGTTTACAATCTCAGCATCCTGAGGTGGCACCAATTGTCCACCATCTTGCCAATACACTTTATAGCCGTTATATTCGGGTGGATTGTGGGAAGCTGTTAATACAATTCCGCAATGGCAATTAAGATGTTTTACAGCAAAAGACAACTCTGGTGTTGGTCTTAAATCTTCAAACAAAAAAACTTTTATACCATTTGCAGAGAAAACATCAGCGACCACTTTGGCCAGTGTTTTACTGTTATGTCTACAATCGTAGGCAATGGCAACTTTTAAATCGTCGTCAGGAAAGCTTTGCTTTAGAAAATTACTTAAGCCCTGGGTATTTCTTCCGAGGGTGTATTTATTAATACGGTTGGTGCCTATACCCATTACGCCTCGCATTCCGCCAGTCCCAAATTCTAAATCCTTGTAAAAACGGTCTTCTAAATCTTTAGGGTCATTGGCAATAAGGCCTTCGATTTGCTTTTTGGTGTCGGCGTCAAACGCTGGTGTCATCCAAGTATTGACACGCTTTAAGAGTTCTGGTTTAATATAAATCATATTGAATGCAATAGTATACGTAAAATTAAGAAAATAGGAAGCAACTTAGGATTTGGGAAGCGAAAATACCGATGTTTAATTAAGATTTAATGATTCCTTAATGAGGTAACGCTGTTGTTGCCGTTTTGAGCCTAGGACCAATTCACCCAGAAATCCTGCGATGAAAAATTGACTTCCGATAATCATAGTAGCCAGTGCAATATAGAATTGCGGTCGTTGGGTGATTAGACGACCATCGGGATTAAAATACAATTTATCAATACCCAAGTAGAAGGCAAAACCAAAGCCGATGATAAACATAATTACACCAAGTGCACCAAATAAATGCATAGGCCGTTTTCCAAAACGGGAGATAAACCAAATGGTCAATAAGTCCAAGAATCCATGGATAAACCGATTCATCCCGAATTTGGTATGGCCGTACTTTCTGGCTTGGTGTTTCACGACTTTCTCACCTATGTTTGTGAATCCGGCATTTTTAGCCAAAACAGGGATATAACGATGCATTTCGCCATTAACATCAATATTTTTTACCACATCACTATGATAGGCCTTTAAACCACAATTAAAATCATTCAATTTAACGCCCGAAGTACGCCGAGCGGCCCAATTGAATAATTTAGATGGCAAATTTTTCGCTATGACACTGTCGTAGCGTTTCTTTTTCCAGCCAGAAACCAAATCAAACTTTTGGTCAATAATCATGTTATAGAGTTCTGGGATTTCTTCGGGATTGTCCTGTAAATCCGCATCCATGGTAATGACAACATCACCTTTTGCCTCTATAAAGCCGGCATGAAGTGCTTGAGACTTCCCAAAGTTCTTCAAAAACCGAATACCTTTTACATGAGGATTTTCGGAAGACAGCGCTTCTATAACCGACCAGGAGCTGTCCGTACTGCCGTCATCGACAAAAATAATTTCGTAAGAAAACGAATTGGACTGCATCACTGATACAATCCAATCGTGTAATTCTTTTAAAGATTCGTCTTCGTTAAGTAGTGGTATAACTACTGATATATCCATAGGATGGTTTGAGCGTTTGGTAGCTCAAAAGTAACGAAAATATTTATTCGGCGTTTGGGTCTTTACGTTTCATGATAAGAGCCACGATAAGGCCAATGATAGAATAAAATACTAGTGCTTGTGCATAACCTAAGGCTTGCGTAGTAATTGAAAAGCTATCTTGTTGCTCTGCTTTTGCCATTGCTTCGTTTATCTGGGCTTCAGCCATCCCGAAGCCTTCCATCATTTCACGAGATTTCTCCAAGCCCATTTCTTTTAGCATCACGGCCGATTCTGGGTCGATAAAATTAAACAGCACAAATAAAACCACTGAACTAATAAGAATACCAATGGCAATAGTGATGAAGAAAGAACTGAACGCTTGTTTAAATGATATGTAACCGCCCAAAAGGCTCTTGCTTTTAGCCGTAGAGATAACCCCGAAGGTTATGGCAATAATGGTTGGGAGTAAAATAGCGACCCAAAAATTCACCAAGAGCTCCATGTTTACAGCGTAGCAAACTATAGTAATGGCACATAAGGTAAGCCCCAGGTAAAGACCATAATTTAGGGCTGATGATTTGATAGATTTTTCCATGTTTAATTGGTTTAGTTAGTAATTCAGTTGGTTAGTGTTAACTTGCACTGATTTGTTACAAGGTATTTAAAATTAAATTTAATTAAAAAGATTGTAGAATTACAAAAAATGATTAAATTTGCACCTCGAAAAAATCGAATATTTATTAAAGCATTGAGCGATGAGAAAAGGTATACATCCAGAAAATTATAGATTAGTGGCGTTTAAAGATATGTCTAACGACGACGTATTTTTAACAAAGTCAACTGCTGATACTAACGAAACTATCGAGGTTGATGGTGTTGAGTATCCATTGGTGAAGTTGGAAATTTCTAGGTCTTCTCATCCGTACTACACTGGTAAATCTAAATTAGTAGATACTGCTGGTCGTATTGACAAGTTTAAAAACAAATACGCTAAGTTTAAGAAATAAGCGAAGCCTAACGATATTAAAAGCCTTTCAGGAAACTGGGAGGCTTTTTTATTTTCTGTATTTCCCCTACATTTGAAACATACACCGTAAAAGACCTTACGTTAATTAACTATCGGTGCACTAACGGCTTAGACTATGAACTACATCTTATTTGATGGTCCCCACAGAAATAATCTTTTACCTTTTACATACACACGCCCTGTGGCAGATATCCGAGTAGGGATACTTACAATTCGTGAAAAGTGGGAATCCTATTTGGAATACACCACCACTACAGTGACGGAAAACTATCTCTCCGAAAAATTCCCGATGGTAGAAATGGACGATAACATTATGATTAATGCGTCCTACCTTCCGAATCGTGAAATCACGGCGGTTGTAAAGTCATTGACTGAAAATCAAGCTGTATTTATAGGAGAAGATGTCATAGCCTTTCATGTAAAGGAAGGGGAGTCGCCCGAAGATTTTTCAAGCTTCGAGGCTATTGAGTTTGAAGGCGATATTCTAAAGATCGAGAACACTTGGGATATTTTTTCAAAAAACGGTTCAGCAATTGAAGATGATTTCAATTTGATTACGTCCGACCGAAAGTCTGAAGCCATTCCGGCAACGGTCAACACCATCAATGCTCAAAATATATTTATAGAAAAAGGGGCGAAACTGAATTTCGTCACTCTAAATGCTGAGAACGGTCCAATTTATATTGGGCGAAATACCGAAATCATGGAAGGCTCTGTCATCCGTGGGCCTTTTGCACTTTGCCCGAATGCTACGGTAAAATTGGCATCTAAGATATATGGTCCTACTACGATTGGCCCGCATTCAAAAGTTGGTGGTGAGGTAAATAATTCTGTGATTTTTGGCTATTCTAACAAAGGTCATGATGGCTTTTTGGGGAATTCCGTTTTGGGCGAGTGGTGTAATATTGGTGCGGATTCCAACAATTCAAACTTAAAGAATAACTACGCTGAGGTTCGCCTTTGGGATTACAATACAGAAGGTTTTGCCAAAACTGGATTACAGTTTTGTGGATTGATGATGGGCGACCACAGCAAATGCGGTATCAATACCATGTTTAATACAGGAACAGTCGTTGGTGTGAGTTCCAATATTTTCGGAAGTGGTTTTCCACGCAATTTCGTTCCCAGTTTTTCGTGGGGCGGGAGCAAGGGTTTTGTGACCTATAAAACCAACAAAGCTTATGAAGTTGCTACCGTGGTTATGCAAAGACGCGGTTTGGAATTCAGTGATATTGACAAAGCCATTTTGGACCATGTATTTGAGGACACCCAAAAGTTTCGTCGGGATTAATTTAATTTGAAGGCTATGAAAGTCGTATTGATATTTATTGCGTTTTGTTTTTCGTACGCTGTCTTTTCGCAAGAAGCCACATATACAGTGACTAATTTAGAAATGAACGATAAGAATCCGCATTTCGGATTGGCCTATAGTAATGATGGCAAAGTGCTAATCACGTCGTTTAAAACCAATAAAAAAGGACGAATCATTACAGATGGCCCTGACCCAGTTTTGGGATTATATGAAGGTAATGTCTCGGCAAATGGCGAAATCACAAATATTGAAGCTTTTAAAATTGCTGATTCTGAAGACATTCAGCATATCGTCAGTGCAACCTATTCGCCCGATGGAAAAAAGCTATACGTTTCTACCAAATACGGAAAACGAAAAAATGCACCGAAAGGAAAATTTAAGGACACCAACCTTCATATTGAAGTTGCTGAATTAACAATTAGCGGTTGGTCTGGATTTGAAGTCTTGTCTTTCTGTAAGCCTAAATTTTCGTATGCCCATCCAACGTTAAGTGCCGATGGAAAATATATGTTCTTTATTTCGGATATGAAAGGCACCGGAAAGCAATACACTAAGGGGAAATCAGATATTTATCGTGTAGAGATGTTATCGGACGGTACATTTTCTGAACCTGAAAATGTAGGGCCAAATGTCAACTCTTATGCTTTGGAAATGTTTCCTTTTATGAGCAAAGATAATGTCTTATTTTTTTCATCAAATAAACCTGGAGGACTAGGGAGTTACGATATTTACAGTGCCAAAATGAATCCTGATGGCACTTTTGAAAAAGCCGAACGTTTACCAAAACCTATCAATTCAACGGAAAGCGATATTTCTTTTATGCTAACAGGTACTAATACAGGCTATCTCACGTCAAAACGCAAAAAGGGTAAAGGCGATGATGATATTTATTATGTGGAAAAGCAGTAGCTTACACATGTAAATGGGTCTCAATAAATTTCAAAAAATCATCTTTTCTACGGCCAGATATAACAATGTTCTCTCCAGATTCTAAATTCACACACAAACCATCTCTTTTTGTAATTCCTGTCATTTTAAGCGTATTTATGATATAGGAATTATGTACGCGATAGAACCCGGTATTATTTAATTTATTTTCAAAATCCTTGAGATGTTTGGTCACAGTAATTCTTTCTGAATTAACGAGAAAGACATCTGTATAAGGGCCAGAAGCCTTTAAAAAAATAATATCACTAAGTTGTACGAGACGCATTCCTTCCAAATCTTTCAGCATTAGGCTGTTATTCTGTTTGGCAATAAATGAACTAGCTTTTTCGGTTGAGCTATTTGTGTTTATTGCGTTAATCGCCTTTTCTATAGCTTCTTTAAACTCTTGTGTTTGTATAGGCTTAAGCACATAATCCAATGCCCCTTTTTTTATGGCTTCTATCGCATAGTTCTCATGTCCTGTAATAAAGATAATCTTAGCATTATTTGGCTCTGTTTTTTTTAGGATATCAAAACTTGTGGCATTGTTTCCCAAATGGATATCTAAAATCAATAATTGATAATCATTGTTTTTGATAGATTCTATACCAGCCTCTAAGGATGTAACACCATCAATGATTTTGAATGTAGATTCAAAATAGCGTTTCAGCAAGGATTGAATAAGCTTGCAGATTCTTTTATCATCATCTATTATAAGTACATTCATGCGACTAGTAAAGGGAGTTCGAATAGGACTTCAACTTCGTTTTCTTCTTTTGTTAAATTAAGTGTTGCGTGTCGTCCATATATTTTTTTATGCAAAGCAATGCGTTGTCTAGTTATTTCCAGTCCTCTAGAAGGCCTTTCTTTTACTTCATTAGACGGGATTGGTCCATTACTCAAGATATTATTTTTAATACTAATGTGCAATTGGTCTTTGATTTGGGAAATAAGAACTTCGATTTTCCCAGTGTTATTGGTCGTAGAAAATCCACCATGCTCAATAGCATTTTCTAGAACCGTTTGGGTTAGCGCACTGGGTATTTTGGAAAGCCATAGTTCATTTTTAATATTGCATACTATGTGGTATTGAAAACTGTGTTCTAATCGGTGTTGCTGAATCGAGAGGTAATTGTCTATCATGTTTTTTTCTTCTTTTAGAGTCCATTCATCGTTGAAGGTACTCTCTAAGACCAATCGTGAAAATCTCGAAATATTGGAGGTATAATTAATTAAGTTTTCATTGAAATTATGTTCTGTAAGCTCTGCTTGTAATGCTGTAAAGGCATTGTTGATGTAATGCGGGTTAAATTGAGAACGCGTCAATTTTGAACGTAATGCAAGATTTTGGATGCGCCCTAGTTTTTTATGATATGTAAAAACTATGATGCCTAATGCCAATAAAATCACCAACAAGCCTACCAGAAAGATTATTTTATCCCTTTGTTGCGCTAGTTTAACGGAGGCCAATTCTTCTTTTTGTTTAAGGATAGTTATTTCTTTATCCTTTTTTTCAGTTTCAAATGCCACAAGCGTCTTTTGAAGGTTTTGCATATCATTCTTTAAGCTAATGCTATCCATAAGACTTATCATTTGAGAGTTGACTTTGGTTGCTTCTTTAAAGTTTTCTTGCTTAATAAGTATCTTATTTTTAATTCCCAGCACATACTTTAAGCGTTTTAAATCATTTGTTTTTCTGAAAAACTGAGATGCCAATTCGGTATAATTGAGAGCTTTTACAAGCTCTTCTTTTTTGTAATAGACAACTGCCAAAAGGCGCTGGGATTCTGCTTCAATATCTTCAAAGGTATTTTTGCTTTTTTCAAGTGTTGACAAACCCAATATTTCAGCTTTGTTTAAATTTTCTGCATCTAGATATAAATATCCTAGATTGTTACTCAGTAAAAGTTCTTTATTTAAAATTTGATAGTTTTTTGCCTGTATTATGGCTTCCTCAAGAAGGATAACCGCCTCATTGCTGTCTCCTGTATTTTTAAAGATGTATCCTAAATTGTTCACCGCCCCAAAGTATGCTTCTTTATATTGAGCCTTATCTTTGGCCAAGTCTGTTAATTTTGTAAAATATCGTATACCATCTTTGTAGTTTTTTGATTTAGTATGTAGGAAACCGAGCATATTAAGGACATAGATGTAATCATCTAGCTTATCATCTCGCGAGACTGACTTTTCAAGCTCAGTAAGTTGTTGAATAGCCTCATCGTTCCTGTCAAGCGAAACGTAGTTTGAAATAATTCCTGTTTTAATTTCTAAAGCATAGTTCCAGAACGTATCAGGATTTTTAAGTTGCTTTAATAGCATCTCCGCTTCTTTATAGTGATTTAGGGATTCCTCATGTTTTCCGGAATCATAAAGCGCTCTACCTTTAACTATCTTAAAATGTGTGTTTAAATGTAGATAATCTGGATGTTTTTTGATGTAAGTCTCAACGTTGTTTAAGAGTTTGAAAGCGCTGTTTAAGTCTGTACTCCGGAATGTTTTTGCTTTTAAAAGATTTAGTCTTTGAATTATATAATCAGAGTTGCTTCTAGAGTGAACAGAGTCGAGATAATACAGCTTTTCATCCGTATTTTTTAGTGCATCTACATTTGTAATAACTTGTTTGAAAAAGTCTAGATTTTCTCGCAACATATCTTGTTCAGTTGTTTGCGCTAAAGTGAAAAAATGTCCAGTAAAGGTCAAAAGTAGTACTGTGAACCGCATCGTAATTTTAATTTGAATTAAAATTACGATTATTAGCCCACTAATTGATTTTCATTCATTAAACGATATGTAACATGTATTAGTTGAAATGTTACAGATATTAATCTTCATGGTTTTGTGCCAGTTATGGGCGCTAGATTAGAGTCCAAATTAAAAATAACTTAACCATGAAAAACAATTACTTATTTATTTTATGTTTTATCTGTTGCAGTCTTTTTGTCAACTCACAAACTTTTGAATGGGGCCATGGAATTGGTGGAACAGGAAATGACTACGCAAAAGACGTTGCTGTTGATGCTAATGATAATGTGTATATCATTGGAGAGTTTTCAGGAACCGTAGATTTTGACCCTAGTTCCAATACAGTCAATCGTACTTCAAATGGAGGTCTGGATATCTTCCTACTAAAATTAGATAGTAGCGGAAACTTTGTTTGGATTAGAACGTATGGAAGTGTGGATGATGAGATTGGTCGTACCGTGACCATAGATGATTCAGGCAAGGTAATAGCTGGCGGAGGTTTTAGAAACACTGTAAATTTTTCTAATACAGGAACACCAATAAATAAAACGTCTAATGGAGGTTTAGACGCTTTTATTTTGGGATTAACAGCTGGAGGGGCGAATGATTTTATATTAACTTTTGGTGGGTCAGGTAACGACAACGTTTTTGATAATGTTGTGGATTTTAATAATGACTTAATTGTTACAGGAAATTTTTCTGGAACAGCAGATTTAAATCCAACAACAGGAACTCAAAACGAAACCGCAGGTGCTCTGACTGACCCATTTGTAATCAAACTCAATTTAGGCACTTTGAGGCCCTCATTTGTATGGGCCAAGACCTTTATAGGTAACAATACCAGTTTCAGTAATTTTGGCAGAGCTGTAGCCGTTGACGGAAACAATAATATAATATCTGTAGGTCGATTTAAAGGGACAAACGATTTTGACCCAGGCTCTGGAGTAGCTAATGCTGGAAGTTCTGGGCTTTACAGTGCTTACATTTCTAAACTTGATTCAAACGGAAATTTTTTATATAGAAAGACCCTAGTTGGAGGACAACCCACACCCCAAGGCGAAGGTTTAGACATTATGGATGTTGTTATTGATTCAAATAACAATATTATTATGACAGGTAGATTTGATGGGACTGTAGATTTTGACCCAAACAGCGGTACGTTTAACATGGCATCCTTCACAATATCTGGTGATAATAAACAATCCTTATTTCTTTGGAAATTAACGGATGCAGGAAATTTTGTTTATGCCAAAAATTTCACAAGTACTTCAAATACATTAAATACGTATTCGGTCGACGTAGATAGTAATGATGATATCTATTTTTCCGGACGATTTAGTGACACTTTTACACAAAATCCTGATGCCAGTTTTTTCTTGACGGCTAACGGAACCTTCAATGGCTTTATTACTAAAATGAGTAATGCCGGTGCTTGGCAATACACTTTAAAAGTGGGAGAAAATGGTACTGACTATATACAGAGCACTACGCTCAGGAATGATAAAATAGTTCAAGTGGGTCGATATTCTGGCTCAATAGATTTAGCACCTGGCTCAACAGTTTTTACCGAGAATTCTGTAGGTAGCTCAGATTTATTCGTCCAAAAGCTTCAGGAAAATAGTCTAAGTACTGAAGGTTTTTTAAATAACCAAAACATCAAAATATTTCCAAATCCAACGCAACAGTATATTCTTATACAAGGATTAGAAAGCTTGAATTACGAAGTGTTGACCTTACAGGGTAAACGTCTTTTAAAAGGAAATTATACTAGCGGAATAGACAAGATAGATGTCTCGTCTTTGAGTTCGGGAATGTATATCATTTCCATTTCTAACCAAGATGGTTCCCAAAGCATGAAACATAAAATCCTTAAAAATTAATAGTGCCCCTTCTATTTAAAAAGAGGGAAGTCAATCTTGGTTTTCCTCTTTTATTTAATAAATAATTACACGTATTAAATTAAACCCAACGACTATTAATTATTGAGTATTCAAGATTTTGAATTTCAGTACATTAGCATAAATTACTTAACCTATTTTATTATGAAAAAACATGTATTTATTTGGAGTGCTCTCATTATTATGAGCTGTAGTAGCGACGACACCCCAACACAAACAGAACCCGAAAATACAGCTCCGATTGCCGAGGATGTCACCTTTTCTATTGATGAATATTTGACATCCGAATTATTAGCCACCGTTGAAGCATACGATACCGATGGGGATGATTTAACATTCGCAATTACATCGCAAACACCAGAAAATTCTATGACTATTAATGCCTCTAATGGACAATTAATGGTGCAAACCCCTGAAGCTTTTGATTTTGAACAACGTGATGAGGTTGTAGCTACTGTAGAAATATCTGATGGTAGTTTAACGACGACGATTCAAGTTACCATGGATATTATTGACGTTCCTGGTCCAGAAGGAAATTTATTGGCCTATTATCCATTTAACAATGATTTAGATGATTATTCCGGTAATGCTAATAATGCATCTAGTACATCTGCCACTGGTATTTCGAGTACGTTAAACCGCTTTGGTAAAGCAGATTCTGCAATGGAATTTAATGCTGGCTATATGTCTATTCCATCTTTTGGAGAAAACGCAAACGACTTTAGCATCTCGCTATGGGTTTACAAAGATTCTAATCTTAATCAAGGTTTTCATAGTGTATTTATGTCCAAAGTAGGCACTGGTAGAGATTATGTCTTAAAATTTGAAGGTGATGAAATCAATGCGCATTATTATAGTAACAGTATGTTTTTCCACCACTCTACAATGACTTTGGATTTGCCAAATGATACATGGATAAATGTTATCCTAACGGTTGAAAATGGAAACATCTGGAGTATTTATATTGATGGGAATTTAGCTGTTACCCATACAAATACCGATTTAATCACATGGTCTAATAACCCAGTTATGATTGGTGCTTATGATGAGTTTGAAGACGATTATTTTAAAGGAAAGATTGATGATATTTTGGTATACGGTAAAACATTAAATTCAGCTGAAATCTATGAAATCTCAAGAAACCGTTATTAATGAGAACCTATCTTAACAAACATAGGTTGGAAATTATCCTCATCATCAAATACAGTTTGGTGATTATTTACATTTGGAATATAAATTAGACCGCTATATTCTAATGTTATGTTGGTTTAGGTTTTTAGTTTGAAGAGGTGGGAAAGACTATTTAGTCTTTCTCACTTTTTTTAAATCCAACAAGTTAGTAGCATTAATTCCTAAGCCACTCACATTTTTTCTAGTAAACCGAACAACTTCATCATAATACAACGGCACAATTGGAGCAGATTGCATCATCAAACTATCCATTTCTGTATAAAGCTGTGTACGTTTTTCAGTATCTGTTTCTAAATAGGCATTTTTGTAGAGTTCATCAAATTCAGGATTTGAAAAGTGCGTATAATTAGGGCCATTTGGTGCAAAATTCTCACTATAATAAAGCGATAGATAATTCTCCGCATCTGGATAATCAGCTACCCAACTCGCCCTGAAAAAAGCTAACTGCCCGTTGGCTTTTAAATCCTTTAAACTCGATGCGGGAATGACATCAACCACAATGTTCAATCCAAATTTTTGTAGCTCTCTTTGGATATACTCACAAAAACTTAGATAATTACTATTTGTGGTTAGTGTGATGGTTGGGTTGTTGATTCCGGTTTCAGATTTAAACTTTTTGATGAGGTCTTGGGCTTTTTCAGGCTTGTAACTGTAGCCAATATTTTCATGATAGCCAGGTAAGCCTTTCGGAATAAAGCCACCGTGAGCAGGAATACCGATGCCATTTCTCAGATAGGTAATCATCTTTTGACGGTCAAAGCCATAATTGACGGCTTCCCTAAGTAATTTTGATTGTACTTCAGGAAGTTCAGATGCCATAAAAAAAGCTAAGTATTCGGTGTTGAGATATGGCCCTCTAATCATATTCACGTCCTCTGAATAATTTGGTTTTAATTCGCCCTTAGAGGTTAGTATCTCATCTTTGTAAGAAGCGTCTAATCCTGATACAAAATCAATATTTCCCTGAGCAAATTGAAGAAATTCACTCTGTTTATCGGGTAGAAATGTGATAGCGACTGCTTCAAGATGTGGTAATGATTTTCCAGAGTTGTCTTTTTCAAAATAGTTGTCATTTTTCCGAAGAACCAGTTTGATGTTTTCTTCCCATCGTTTCAAATAAAAAGGACCCGTACCAATGGCATTTGAACGGAATTCAGAACCATAATGTTCCACAACTTCCTTCGGAACTACTGAGCAATACTTCATAGTCAACAAGCCCAAGAATGCAGGAAACGGCTGTTTTAATTTAATAATGAAGGTAGAATCATTTTCTGCTTCAAACCGTTCAACCTTATCCAGAACCCAACTCCCTGGCGATGCTACTTTTGCGTCAATAAGACGATTGAAACTGTACACAAAATCGTCTGCCGTTACGGTTCTTGTGGAATCTTTTCCAAATAATTCGTGTTTATGGAAATAGACATCAGACTTCAAATTAAAACGATAGGTCGTGGCACTATCTAAAACTTCCCAAGACTTGGCAATGCTTGGTTGCACGTTTAAATCATCATCCATCTGTAACAAGCCATTAAACAACTGATTGGTCGCCCATATATCTGACAGCACCTTGGAAAATGCTGGGTCTAAAGAACCGATGTTTTTGTGCTCGTTATAGCGAAAGACGAGGTGGTCTTTGTTGGATAGCTTTTGGTTGGTACATCCCAAAATGCAAAACAAACTAAAAACCAATGTAGCTAATTTAGTTGTTACGGATTTCATTCGCCACTGTTCTATTGTTCCGGAAGTGCTCTCCATTGACGGATTTTTGTGGTAAATAGAAATATAAAGATTAATGAAGCAACAAGAATGATATAGCTCCAATCAAAGCCAAAATAGCCAAGAATATTTGGGCAGGGGTGGTTATCTTCAATACCAAAATCCCTGAAATTTTTTAAGCAATTGTCTGTTTGATAAGACGTAATCAATACTAATATGAGTAATATGGTTAGAGGCACCATTACCAGTGATAAATTAATCGCAATACCACTAAGCATTCTTTTAATAGTTTTTATAAAAAAGTAAGGAATGGACAATATGGCAAATGCTAATGACAGCATAAAAAAGTAGATGAGATACTGAGTGCCTTGTGCATAATCGATGAGATAATTTATGGCAACAGTTACCAAGGAAACTACGATGATTAAAATTCCTCCTGTAACCACTGAAAAAATAAAGATTTTAGAGGATGTTATCCTAAAGCCAAAGAGTAGACAAGACAACCCAAATGCTAACCACAAAAAAACATGTATACCATCGTTGAATATTTTGAACTTCTTAATGTCAGATATATTATCATAAACTTGAAAGAGGTCATCAGATTTTAAATACAATTTGCTCGTAATGCTTGAAGCGTACTTTTGAAACTCTGTGGATGCAACATTATAATTTAATGATGTTTCCATTGGCGAACTTTTTCCAATCAATTTTTTTACTTCAAAATTTTCTGGATGATAAACGGCGTAAAACCAACTTTCTACGGTTAAGTTCGATTTAATTTTGTAATCTTCAGTAATATCCAGAAACTCCGAAAGCAGTTTTTTAATAGCTTCAGGATTATTTCTTGACAGCAATTGATGTACATCTTTATTTATTAAAATATTTTCGGTACGGTCAAGGTCTTCATTTAACGGGTTTGTGATACTTACAACATAAGAGTCCGAAGCATCTCTTTTATTGCTAAAAAATGGTCTGGAAAAATTAAAGTAAGAAGGTTGAACTGTATTGACATGTCTTGATACATCCATTAAACTGTCTTTTACGTGGCAAACCATAAAGCCATCTCTACTCAAAGGAAACAGACAGTTGGAACGGTCATCATAGTCATAGTCAGAAATCGCAATACTATCTTTTTTTAAACTCCAATACTGATAATATTTATTTAAGAAATTAAAATAGGGCCTTTCGGTAATTACCATAGTCTCCCTGGCTTCGCAGTATAAGGTGTCGAAAGGCTCTGGGTATCGTCGATTGCTGAGTTCGTAATCCGCGAGATTATGTGAGAAAAAGACGTGTGCTCGGTTAGACAATTCAATATTTGCTTTAAATTCATTATCAGGATGTTGCTGATTGACCATAAATTTTAAGCCAATCATATACGAGAAATAAAAACTGATAGCAAAGAAAAAGATTATGAAGTATATAATGTATTCTAAAAATAATTTTGACTTAGACGTTGGATAATAACTTTTAAATCCATTATTCTTAAACAGAAAGATAAGCCAAACTACAATGGCTAAAATAGACACCATAATACTGAAAAAAACGATGCCACTTTCAAAAAAAAGAGTTACCGCACCACGTTCTTGGAGAATTTCCACATCACTTACGGTTACAGAACCGATAATAAAGAATACAATATGCAAAAGGAGACAGGCGCTGAGCATCCAAAGTACTCGTGTATTCCAAAGTAGAGGGTATCGCTTTAATAAGTGTTGATTTATTGAGTGTATTTTCGATTTCATAAATAAAGTTTAGCTAACAAAAAAGCGTCTAGTAGATTGGGTAATGTCCCTAATGTAAAGGATTTTAATATGTGCTTGCCCCAAATAACTCAAAACAGCAGAAAAACTTTCGATATCTTTAAAATTGGCAATGTAAAGACCGCCATTAAATGTAAGGCTTTCTATTTGTAATGCACCTAAAGCATCAAGTAGTTCAGCTCTAGTAGCTTCTGTATCTATTTCAACTGTTAGACGGCCTCGGTCATCAACCTGAGTTGGGAGATTATCTCGGTATTGGCCATTTTTTAGAAAAATCACCATATCTGACACTTTTTCAACTTCATAAAGTTGTTGCGAACTCAAAATCAACGCTACAGGCCTGCGAACAGAATTACATAATGATTTTAGGTCTTCCAAAATGACTTGTTGCGCCATAATGTCAAGATTTGCCAAAGGCTCATCTAGCAACAAAACTTCTGGTTGTCGTAGCATGGTTCTCGCCAATTCAAATCGCATTTTATAGCCTGAAGAAAGTTCATTCCATTTTAAATCTTTGTAATTCCATAATCCAAACCTGGCTATCATCATTAGCACCCTTTGGTCAATTTCCTCAGGAGGAAGACCATAACTACTCAAGACAAATTTTAGATTATCCTGAAGACTACCATACCATTTTTTGGTGCGCTGAGGAATGTAAACTAGCCGAGTACGCAAATCGTAATCAGATAAGACGGTTTCATTAATATTATAATAAAGCGTACCACTGTCTTTAGAGAGTTCTCTTGCTAAAATTCGTAATAAGGTGGTTTTCCCGTTGCCATTTTCGCCGACCAAACCATAGACTTTGCCACGTTGTAATCCCAATGACACAGGGCCTAGGGCGAATTTATTTTTGCCATAACTTTTGCAAACGTCTTCCGCTTTAACTATGACCTGAGAACGGTCGCCAACAGTGATAGTTTGTTTTGCGATAGTATCTAGAATAGATTTTGCTTTGGTTGTAAAGCTTTCATCCTGGTTTTGGTGGTTGGATTTCCATTCGGTTAAATTTATAATGGATTGGTAGACATCCATATTGTCTGTATCCATAGCCAAATCCATTAGGCGTCTAAATCCTAAATCTAAATCGCCATTGTCTAGGTAGTCTTTTGTTTCGGTAATACGCTGGTCTATCAATTTCAAGTATTTATAGATTATAGATTGCCAATTTATAACAATCAGGGACTCTTATATACCCATAAACTTACAATAAATACATACATTTTCATACCTTTGTTCGCTTGTTTTGCAAACATGAAAAAAAATAAAAAAGTCGCATTTTATACTTTAGGTTGTAAGCTGAATTTTTCAGAGACGTCCACCATTGCCCGTAGCTTTACGGCCGAGGGCTTTGACCGTGTAGAGTTTACTGAACATGCGGATATTTATGTGATTAACACCTGCTCCGTGACCGAGAATGCCGATAAGCGTTTTAAAACGATAGTGAAGCAATCACAGAAAGTTAATCCAGATGCCTTTGTGGCCGCAATTGGCTGTTATGCGCAATTAAAGCCTGAAGAATTAGCGGATGTCGATGGTGTGGATTTAGTTCTTGGAGCTACAGAAAAGTTCAAACTTACGAGTTATATCAACGACTTGTCTAAGAATGAGATGGGTGAGGTGCATTCTTGCGAAATCCAGGAGGCTGATTTTTACGAAGGCAGTTATTCCATAGGTGACAGAACACGGGCATTTTTAAAGGTTCAGGATGGTTGTGATTATAAATGTACCTACTGTACCATTCCTTTGGCACGAGGTATTTCCCGAAGCGACACCATGGCTAACGTCATTAAAAATGCTGAAGAAATTTCTGCGCAGAACATAAAGGAAATTGTACTTACCGGCGTAAATATTGGAGATTACGGTAAAGGTGAGTTTGGGAATAAAAAACACGAACATACCTTTTTGGATTTAGTCACAGAACTCGATAAGGTTGAAGGCATAGAGCGACTGAGAATATCTTCCATTGAGCCCAACTTGCTTAAAAATGAAACAATTGATTTGGTATCGAAATCTAGAGCATTTGTCCCGCATTTTCATATTCCGTTGCAAAGTGGTAGTAACGCATTATTGAAACGCATGAAAAGACGTTACATGCGCGAATTGTACGTGGATAGAGTAAAAAAGATAAAGGAAGTGATGCCTCATGCTTGCATTGGCGTGGATGTTATTGTTGGTTTTCCTGGTGAAACGGATGAGCTGTTTTTGGAAACTTACAATTTCTTGAACGAACTCGATATTTCGTATTTGCATGTGTTTACCTATTCTGAACGTGATAATACCGAAGCCACTTCGTTCGATGGTATTGTTCCTAAAAAAATAAGGGCAAAACGAAGTAAAATGCTACGCGGTTTATCAGCTAAAAAGCGACGTGCCTTTTACGAAAGTCAATTAGGGACTACGAGAAGCGTTTTGTTTGAAGGCGAAAACAAGGAAGGCTACATTCATGGGTTTACCGAAAATTATATCAAAGTAAAAGCGCCTTGGAATCCAACTTTGATAAATACAATCCATACCGTTGAACTCACTGAGATTGATGAAGACGGTTTAGTACGATTTAATTTTGTAGAGGAATTCGCCCTTTAGCCTTTAAATGAGCATCTCATCGTTTTGTTATTTCCGTATAGTATCTAAAATTTAACTTTGAGCTATAGATTCCCAAATCATGATATTCCGTTTATATAAGCCCATATTTTTCATTTTGCTTTTCGCGTTGACTGCATGTCTATCTTCCAATACAACTGAAGACTTACTTCGTGGAGAGTGGCAACGTATAACAACAAATGATGGTTCTGAAACTGTTGAAACCTTGGTATTTGGTTCTGCCCAAAACGGCTTAAAAATCTCAAAAACAACTACGAAAGACAACAAGATGTCTGCTCTTGAGGAAATGACTTATAGTTTATCAAATAATAAAGTCATCCTTAAGTTGAAAGACAGTTCTGAAGTGAAATTCTCTTTTTCTGAAAGCGAGGATAAATTGCTTCCGGATGATTCAGGTCATGCTTTTTTGAAAGTGTCCGAGGACATTTCAAAATACTACTAAATAAAAAACCGAGACGTTAATCTCGGTTTCTAAATTTTACTTCAAGCCAAATTATATTCTAATCCCAACAGGTAGCATACGCTTGTACTTTCTGTTGCTTCTTACAAACTTGGCGATTTCAGGGCTCGTAGGAACCACACTGATATTACGTTCTTTAATGTTGTCAAAAACCAATTCCAAAAAGTCTTTCTGGAATTCGTTTGAATCCAATGTTTCTGGAATAATCATTTTTGTCAAGAAAATTTTTCGCTCTTGGAGCGAATACTCGATAACAGCCATGTTATCATCAACCTTTAATTCAAATTGACGCAAAAAGTCATTGTCAATCAATTCAGCAGCTTCAGTCATAATGTCGTTAAATTTAAAATTAGCGGTCGGTAGTGTAGAAACTATAATTTACATAGTTTTGCTGTGCAAAGGTAGTAAAAATTGATGAGTTTTAAAAATGATACTCGTTAAATACTTGTGATTTAGCATGTTAATTATTCCTTTTAGCGAGTAAAACTCTTAGTTTTTAATTTTTTTTGAGGTCAATTCCTATTAATAATAAATGTCAGATCAACTTATACATGTTTATTTAATGCCTGGGATGGCGGCAAACCCAACCATTTTTGAGCATATTAAACTTCCTGAAGATGAGTTCAAAATCCATTGGTTAGAATGGCTGATTCCCAATAAAAATGAAAGCCTCTCCGACTACGCCAAGCGCATGACCCAGTTCATAGAATATGACAGTGTCGTGTTGTTGGGAGTTTCTTTCGGAGGTATCTTAGTGCAAGAAATGAGTAAACACATCAATGTCAGAAAACTTTTTGTAGTCTCTAGCATTAAATCCAACAAGGAATTACCCAAACGCTTAAAACTTTTAAAATATACCAAAGGCTATAATTTTCTCCCTACCAGTCTAGTTGGGCATGTGGGCTTGTTAAGTAGATTTGCACTAGGACCTACCGTAAAAAAACGTGTAGAATTGTATAAGAAATACCTTTCTGTAGACGACCCTAAATATTTAGATTGGGCCATAAAGCAAGTGGTATGTTGGGAACAGAATGAGCCTCATCCTGAAGCGATTTACATACATGGCGATAAGGATATTGTTTTTCCGCACTCGTGTGCTGGCAATTGCATTATTATCAAAGGCGGTACGCACATCATGATTATTAATAAGTATAAATGGTTTAACGAAAATTTACCAAAACTTATACGCGATTGAGCTTGAAGAGCTTAGATAAATTCTATATTTTTATAAAAAAAGAATTATGCACCAAATAAAGAATATTCTGGCCATTGTTGGGCTGGTAACGGTTTCAGGATTGTTTATTTATGCGGCCCAAGAATCGCCGTCAGATAATGAAGTCACCAAAGAAAAGCCTTTGGTCAATGATTATAATGTTTACGCCTTGGAAGTGCCGGAAGGACTAAATTTTGCAGGCGAGGTCATGCCTTTGGAAAACCCAGATATTTACGAACGCATGGATCGTGAATTGCTCGTTAATACCTATTGGCAATCCAATGGTTTGTTGATGTTTAAAAGGGCGGCGAAGTACTTCCCGATTATTGAACCTATTTTGAAGAAAAATGGAATTCCTGAAGATTTTAAATATCTATCTGTTATTGAAAGTGGCCTAACCAATGCCGTTTCTCCAGCTGGTGCAAGAGGTTTTTGGCAAATCATGAAAGCTACAGGCCGTGAGGAAGGCCTTGAAATTAACGATAACGTTGATGAACGCTACCATTTAGAAATGGCTACCGAAGTGGCTTGTCAATACCTCAAAGATGCTAAAGAGCAGTTGGGGTCTTGGACTTTGGCGGCAGCGGCTTACAATGCAGGAAAAGCAGGGATTTCGAGACGCTTAAAAGAACAAAACGTTAATGATTATTACGATCTATTGCTTAATGAAGAAACTGGGAGATATATGTTCAGAATTGTAGCTTTGAAAGAGATTCTGGCACATCCGCAGAAATATGGTTTCAATTTTAGAGACAAAGATTTATATGCTAATGTTCCTACATTCAAAGTTGAAGTGGATACTGCAGTTACTGACTTTACACGTTTTGCTGAGGAATTCGGGATAAATTATAAAATCCTAAAACTTCATAATCCTTGGTTGAGAGAACCACATCTTAACAATAAATCTCGAAAAAAATATCTTATTGAGATTCCGGAAAAAGGACATTACACAGCAAGACCCTAAGCTTTGGAGTTTATAAAGTCCAATATCTGGCTCATCCTTATTGTCATAAATTACGTGCTGGCACTCTCTGGCGTCATCACTATTCTTCTTAAAAAAGTTAATCCCACTAAGACCTTAAGTTACATCATTGCGCTTTTGGTTTTTCCTTTTGTAGGGCTCATTGTGTATTACCTTTTTGGGCAAGAATATCGTAAAACAAAGATATTCAGTCGGAAGAATGTTTTAAATCAGAGCATTACCAAAAAGATTCAGGAAGGTCTGGAATTAGAAACGACCAAGATAGAAGAGGTGGATGATTTACTCGATGAAAAATCGAAGCTTATTCCATTGCTTTATAATTCAGAAAAATCGAAACTGACGATAAATAATGACGTTAAGATTATAAAGGATGGTGATAAAAAATTTGAATTGCTTTTTGAAGATATTAAAAACGCCAAACACCACATTCATCTCGAATACTTCATTATAAAGGACAATAAAATAGGTTTAGAACTTTTTGATTTGCTTTGCGAAAAGGCTTCTGAAGGCGTCAAAGTGCGCATTGTTATAGATGATGTTGGAAGTAGTATTTCGAAGAAAACCAAACGCCGTGTCGAAGAGTGTGGCATTGAGATGCATTCCTTTATGCCGGTATTGTTTTCGGGGTCTACAGGAAAGATGAACTATCGGGACCATCGCAAAATTGCTGTCATTGATGGCGTAATCGGCTATTTAGGTGGTATTAATATTTCGGACACCTACGTCAACGCCAATAATGAACTCTATTGGCGAGATACGCATTTAAGGATTGTTGGAGAGGCTGTAAAACCGCTTCAGATTTTGTTTTTAACAAGTTTTGATTTTGCCTTCGGAGATGAAATCGAAGTGGAAAAAGAGTTTTTCCCTAAGCATGATTGCAAGGAAAATGTACCACTTCAAATTGCTGCTAGTGGTCCGGATACAGATTGGTCTAATATTATGGAGGCCATATTTGTGGCCATAACCAATGCCTCAGATTACATCTATATTACCACCCCTTATTTTATTCCGAATGATGAAATCGTTACAGCGCTGCAAGTCGCTGCCCGAAGTAATATTGATGTGAAATTGATTGTTCCCAAAACTTCCGATTCTTGGATAGCAGAATACGCCACCAACAGTTACTTGGAACGCCTTTTAGAAGCAGGCGTAGAAGTCTACCAATACTGCAAGGGTTTTGTGCATGCAAAAACCATAGTTGTAGACGATACCTTCAGTACCATAGGAACGGCCAATATGGACTACAGAAGTTTCAATATTAATTTTGAAGTTAATGCACTCATCTATCACAAGGACACTAGTCTTGAAATGAAGCAACTATTTAATGACGATCTACAAGATTGCGAACAATTAGATATGGATCGCTGGGTAAAGCGGTCTAAACGCGTTAAACTTATTGAAGCCGTAGCTCGCCTAATGGCACCATTACTTTAGAAGAAATTAGTTGCAACCTTAGAGTTCTCAAAAATTTATGCAATTTCATTCGCATCTAGGCGCACGCCTTAGTAAGAATAAGTATTTAGACATTGAATTTTCGTCTTATCGACGACTGCGTCTATTTTGTCTAGCAGATGTCGGTTGGCCATAATGCTGTTTAGGGATGGACGCCTTTTTCATCTGTTGCTTCATCATCTTAATCTGGTCAGCCAACATATTTCTTTTATCTAACTGTTCAGCTTCAACAATTAATTTTTGAGCCTCCTGCTTACGGCGCTTACTAAATGCTATTCCTGCTAAGTTCAATTTTGCCATGGCTTTATCGTGATCCATAGATAGTCCTAGAGTCAAAGCTTTCTTAAAATATTTTTCGGCCTCATTCATATTGGTTTGCGACACCATAACACCGTTCAGGTAATTCAAATATCCCTGTTGTTTTTTAACTAAAGCGCCTTCAGGATTTTTAATTTTATCCAACCATTTTTTTGCGCCTTCAAAATCTTGCTTACGCAATCTTAGAAACGCCAATAGAATCATTTCATTTTTAAAATATAAAAAGATGAAGATGAGTGATAGTAAAATAAACATGATACCATTGCCAATATACCCCTCTGTAAATTGATAGACAGCATAGGCTATGATTAAGGCGGCAATGACTAATTTTATATTTTTATTGAACATATTTATGTGCTTTTTACGGTGGGCAAAGGTAATAAAAACGAGAGGTTAAATTCTAACAAAAAAAGTTTAATCTAGTTGTTGCGAAAGTAAAAAGTTGTTGTATATTTGCACGCAGTTTTGGGATAGGCTCCCACATTAATGTAAATAAGAGTTTTTAAAAAGATAAGACATGCCAAAAAGAACGTTTCAACCGTCAAAGAGAAAGAGAAGAAACAAGCACGGTTTCAGAGAGAGAATGGCTTCTGTTAACGGAAGAAAGGTTTTAGCTCGTAGAAGAGCTAAAGGAAGAAAGAAATTGTCTGTATCTTCTGAAGCAAGACATAAAAAATAATGATTAACAATTGTTAATATATAAAAGGCGTTACTTAGGTGTAACGCCTTTTTTTGTACCTAATCGATAACTATTTTTGTATTCCAAAATCACAACACATGCCTAAAAACAAAAACATTAAATCTATCCTTTTAATTGGGTCTGGGCCAATCGTCATTGGTCAGGCCTGCGAATTCGATTATTCTGGATCACAAGCCTTACGCTCTTTGCGCGAAGATGGTATTGAAACTATTTTGATCAATTCTAATCCAGCAACTATTATGACGGATCCGTCAATGGCCGATCACGTTTATCTGTTGCCGTTGACCACAAAATCACTGATTAAGATTTTAAAGGAGCATCCGCAAATTGATACAGTTTTACCAACAATGGGTGGACAGACTGCATTAAATCTTTGTATTGAAGCCGACGAAAAGGGAATTTGGGAAGATTTTGGAGTTAATATCATAGGTGTGGATATTGAGGCCATAAATATCACGGAAGACCGTGAAAAATTTAGAGATTTAATGACCCAAATAGGTGTCGGTATGGCACCGCAAGAAACAGCAACTTCGTTCTTAAAAGGAAAGGAAATCGCCCAAGAATTTGGTTTCCCCTTATGTATTCGGGCATCATTTACCTTAGGCGGTGCTGGAGCATCGATTGTGTATGATGAAGCCGAGTTTGATGAAGCTTTAACCCGTGGACTGGAAATCTCTCCAATTCATGAGGTGATGATAGACAAGGCTTTACTCGGTTGGAAAGAGTATGAGTTGGAGTTACTTCGGGATAAGAATGATAATGTTGTGATTATCTGTACCATTGAAAATATGGATCCAATGGGCATACACACCGGAGATTCTATAACCATTGCTCCTGCGATGACCTTATCTGATAAAACGCAACAGCGCATGCGAGATATGGCGATACACATGATGCGAAGCATTGGTGACTTTGCAGGTGGCTGTAATGTGCAGTTTGCTGTGAGTCCTGACGAAGAAGAAGAAATTATCGCTATTGAAATCAATCCTAGAGTATCACGATCTTCGGCGCTGGCAAGTAAAGCCACAGGTTACCCTATTGCAAAGATTGCGGCGAAATTGGCCATTGGTTATACGCTTGATGAATTAGATAATCAGATTACTAAATCTACTTCTGCATTATTTGAACCAACCTTGGATTATGTCGTTGTTAAGATTCCACGTTGGAATTTTGACAAGTTCGAAGGATCTGACCGTACCTTAGGTCTTCAAATGAAAGCCGTTGGCGAAGTGATGGCCATTGGTCGCTCATTTCAAGAAGCATTGCATAAAGCGACACAATCTCTCGAAATTAAGCGTAACGGACTAGGCGCCGATGGAAAAGGCTATAAGGATTATGATACGATTATCGACAAATTGAGATTTGCGAGTTGGGACCGCGTCTTTGTGATTTACGACGCCATTGCTATGGGAATTCCTTTGGCCAGAATTCATGAGATTACCAAAATCGACATGTGGTTTTTAAAGCAGTATGAAGAATTATTTCAACTTCAGAAAGAGATTTCGACCTACACCATTGATAATATAGATAGGGAATTATTATTGGAAGCTAAGCAAAAAGGCTATGGTGACCGACAAATTGCCCACATGCTTGGATGTTTAGAAAGCCAGGTTTATAATAAGCGCAAAGAACTGAAAATCAATCGTGTCTATAAGTTGGTAGATACCTGTGCTGCGGAATTTCAAGCACAAACACCATACTACTATTCTACGTTTGAGAGCGAAATGGAAACCGCAGATGGCGAAGTAACCGTTGAAAACGAAAGCGTCGTCACAGATAAAAAGAAAATCATTGTACTAGGCTCGGGGCCAAACCGAATTGGGCAGGGAATTGAGTTTGATTACTGTTGTGTTCACGGCGTATTAGCATCGGCGGAATGTGGTTATGAAACGATAATGATTAACTGTAATCCCGAAACGGTTTCAACAGATTTTGACATTGCCGACAAACTTTATTTTGAACCTGTATTCTGGGAACATATTTACGATATCATTCAGCATGAAAAGCCTGAAGGCGTTATAGTACAGCTTGGAGGACAAACCGCGTTGAAACTGGCAGAAAAGCTAGATCGTTACGGAATAAAAATCATGGGAACAACTTACAAGTCTTTAGACTTAGCCGAAGACCGTGGTAGTTTTTCAACTTTATTAAAGGAGAATGACATTCCTTATCCAGAATTCGATACGGCCGAAACAGCAGATGAAGCTTTAGCCGTTGCGGATAAGTTGGATTTCCCAATACTGGTAAGACCGTCTTACGTTCTTGGTGGGCAAGGCATGAAGATTGTCATTAATAAGCAAGAGTTAGAGGAGCACGTAGTAGACTTGCTTCATAAGATACCAAATAACAAACTCTTGCTAGACCACTATTTGGACGGTGCAATTGAAGCAGAAGCTGACGCCATTTGTGATGGGGAAAACGTTTACATCATCGGTATTATGGAGCATATAGAGCCTTGCGGTATACATTCTGGGGATAGTAACGCGACTTTACCACCGTTTAATTTGGGTGAATTTGTAATGCAACAAATAAAAGACCATACACATAAAATTGCACTAGCGTTGAATACGGTTGGACTGATAAATATTCAATTTGCGATTAAAGATGATAAAGTCTATATCATTGAAGCGAACCCTAGAGCCTCGCGTACAGTACCATTCATTGCAAAAGCCTACAAAGAGCCTTATGTAAACTATGCGACAAAAGTAATGTTAGGGGAGAAGAAAGTAACCGATTTTAACTTTAACCCTCAGCTTGAAGGTTACGCCATTAAGCAACCCGTATTTTCGTTTAATAAATTCCCGAATGTCAACAAGAAATTAGGGCCAGAAATGAAGAGTACTGGGGAAAGTATCTTATTTATAGATAGTCTTAAGGACGATGAATTCTACGATCTATACTCAAGACGAAAAATGTATTTGAGTAAATAATACAGTAACTTTTTGAAAATAAGCCATTTGTAATCTTTGCTTGCAAATGGCTTTTTTTGTTAATTCATCGAAAAAATAGTAGTCAGAACGAAATATTTTATACATTAGTATATAATTCGCCCTGAACTATGATTAAAAAATTACTTTTTACATGTTGTCTTTTTGCATCAGTGACTGTTTCTGCGCAGTCGTCTACTGCCGCTATACAAGATAACAATACAATTGAATCTTTCAAGGTTAGACCAAATCCTGCTTCAAATTTTGTTAACATCATATTGCCAAAATATTCGAATGAATTGAATATCGAAGTATACGATGTATTAGGAAAACGCATTCATAAAGGAAAAATCACGAAGCTTGAATCTCAACTTCAAGTTTCATCTTGGAAATCTGGTGTTTATTTAGTTAGGATTTCTGATAGTAAAACCACACTGACTAAACGTTTGGTGATACAATAGCTATGAATTCTCCGCGCCCCATTTATCTTTTTCTTTTTTTCATTTCAACTTTAACATCTAATGCACAACAAAATGTTTTCGATATAGCAAGACATGGGTCTGTTGACACCATGAAATCTGCCTATGCTAAGGATGGAGACTGCATAAATCTTGAAAATGCAGATGGTTATACGCCT
Source organism: Winogradskyella maritima (assembly GCF_042650215.1). Classification (NCBI taxonomy): domain Bacteria; kingdom Pseudomonadati; phylum Bacteroidota; class Flavobacteriia; order Flavobacteriales; family Flavobacteriaceae; genus Winogradskyella; species Winogradskyella maritima. The sequence goes on from NZ_JBHSAT010000004.1 coordinate 1,781,192, forward strand.
TTAATATTGGCTTCTTATGCCAATAATATTGAAGTTGTAAGGTTTTTAGCAAATAAAGTATATGATGTCGATGCCAACAGTAATTATGGTACGGCTTTGATGGCGGCGACATATAAAGGGTTTTCAGACATCGCAGAGATTTTGTTGAAGAATGATGCTAATCCAAATCTTCAAGATGAAAAGGGAACTACTGCTGCGCATTTTGCTGTGATGTTTAGAAGATATGAAATGATAGCCTTGTTAAAAGAATACAAAGCAGATTTTAATATAAAAAATAAACAAAAGGTGTCACCTGCGGATTATGCTAAGATGCATAATGATGAAACCATAAATAAACTCCTAAATTTATAGCTATGAAAAAAATTACGTTTTTAATTGTATTATTTTCCTCATCAATTTTGATGGCACAGACTTGGACTACTGGGACTGTATTGCTTGATCCAGGATCGGGAGGTGTTCCAGACTATACAGTGAAGTTTGATATTAATCAAGGTACAAATACCGTTACAATGACAATGATTGGCCCAAGTAACGTTTGGTTGGGAGTAGGTCCTGGTATAACTGCTGGCAATGGTATGGGTAACCTCGATGATGATGCCATTGTTTTTAATTCTAATGGTTTAGAAGATAGAAATATGCCATCTGGCACAGGAACACCTCCTTTAGATAACGCCGCTTCTCCTATGGATGAGTGGTCATTGGTCAGTAATACTATTTCAGGAAGTCAAAGAACGGTTATTGCAACAAGAGCAATTAATACTGGAGATTCCGAGGATTTTGTTTTTCCGACATCAGCCACATCTTTACCTATTCTGTGGGCGCATGGTAATGGCACAACGTCATTTGGGTATCATGGTGGCTCAAATAAGAGTGGTGTAGTGGCTAATTTAACGTTGAGCAATGATGAATTTAATTTAAATCAGCGCTATTTGTCACTCTATCCTAATCCGGCAGAAGATGAGTTAACAGTAAATCTTACCAATTATTCTGGTAATTTTAATTTTGAAGTTTATGATATTCTAGGTAAACGTATTATGTCTGAATTTTCATCAGATAGATTAACACCAATAAATATTCAGAGTTTAAGATCAGGAACTTATCTTATAAGAATAAGTGGAGATGATTTCTCGGAGACTAGACGTTTTATCAAAAACTAACAAACTCAAACATATAGTTTAAGATGCCAGTCTGAAAAGACTGGTATTATTTTTTTGCCAATTCAAAACTAAAAGTAACATCTACTGTTTTGGACAGCTTATTGCTGACCACCTTTGGGATTTCAATATTAAATTCATCAACATTCACCTTGAAATTTCCCGAAAGAAGAATTTTACCATCAGAAGAGCGGGAAATAGATAATGTATTGTTACTGAGCTTATGGCTTTCTCCATGAAACTCAAGCGTACCTTCATAATTTATGTCCTGTGCTTTAGCATTGAGTTGATTAAAATCAAAATCCATTAAATTACCTTTAAAAATGGCCTTTGGGTAGTCATCCGATTCGGCATAGTTCTCATTAAAATGTTCTTCCATCAAAGCATTTTTAAAACGAAAGCCTTTAACCAATGCCAAGGCGGCAAACTCACCGTTTTCGGTATTTAAAATAGCAGTCACTGAAGTGTTAGAGGCTTTTACTTCTTCAAATGACGGCACTGATGCTTCAAATTGTAGCTCTCCTGTTTTGGTGAGATAGCGCTCTTGGGCTATGACAGTTCCAACGAGGCACAAAGCTACTAATGTGATAATCTTTTTCATGCTATTAATTTTCTAGGAAGCCTTCATCTTCCCATTGTTCTATAAGATCAATCAGGTTTTGTGGTAAACGAGTACCACCTAAGGGCATAAACCCACCTTCACCTGGTTGTCTTGAAATGCGGTCTATTAAATTCCCATCTTCAACACCATCAACGACGTCTGAATAGCTTACTAATGGTGTAGGTGCACCATTTACAGGGGGATTGCTATGACAAGACACGCAATTATTTTGCATAATGGGCGCAATATCATCTGTATAATTCACCGAAACTGGTGGTGGTGTATCGTCGACTAAGTCATCCTCACTGTCATTGGTACAAGCGATAGTCGCCATTCCAACAAAAAAACAAAGTATATAAAGTTTCTTTTTCATGTTTTTAGTTTTAGAATCTTCGACTTAAATTAAATCCAAAATAAATATCACCATCTGACCAATCTCCTGTTGCCTGACCTAAAAAGCCGTTGGTGTTCATGGCTTGTGAATTAGTGAAATGCATCTGAAAGACGTGTCCACCAGTTTCTAAATCCACACCAATTGATAATGGATTTTTAAAGGGTGAGGTATCTGAACGATTGAGGTGCCAACCATAATCCATGTTTAATGACCATCGTTTGGCTAATTTATAACGTCCTCCAATCCCCAAAGCGTATTGGGAATTATCCTGATTATTGTCCAACACAAAATTATCATGAAAGAATGTCGGGGCGAGTTCCAAAGAAAGGTTTTTAGTGAACTTTCTAGAAATCAATAATTGTGCCGTGTATCCTAAGCGATTTTCAAACTCCAGCTTTGGAAGATTGGCTTTGTCTAATGCCGTATTGATTAGTATCGAATTATAACCAACCACCGTTACTGGAGACCCATTGTTTCGTTGACTAATCAGCTTATATTTTATGGCACCTTCATAGATTTTCTGAAACGAACTACGGGATACACTTATGTTGAAGTTGTCTGATATGCCGTAAATAAAGTTGAGTCGTGTTACAGCATCATCCAGCCCAAAGAAGCTTTCAAATCCGTTTTCAATACTACCAAATCTATGGGCGACTACAAAGGTGAGTTCTTTTTTGGCAACGAGTTTGGTAGATTCAAAATTGACAATCTTTAGGCCTTTAAAGGCGGCAACTACTGGGTCATTGTCGGTATTTTCAACATCAATTTCGTCTAAAAGGTCATCTTGAGAAAAGCCCAAAAACGGCGAAATGCATAACAATGCAATAAATAGAGGTTTGGTTAAGGGGTAACTACAGTACATTGGTCTAGTTTTATAAGGTCTAACAAATCGTCATAACCAATACAGCGTCCTTTTACACTAACGTTTTGGTCAACAGATAATTGTGTCTTAAAAGCATTGTTGAAGGTACAAAACGCTTTATTGTCTAAGGTAAGGTCTGTCGTATTGAGTTCCGAAACTTTACCGGTGATGACAATAGTTTTGTCTAAATATTTTTCTTCAGCTGTCGCGATATCCATTTTAAAGAGGGAGTAGATATCCCTTATTTCCACACTGGCAATCGGATCTTCTTCGGAAATGTCGCGGTGGTCTTGGTAGATATAGTTATAGGCAAAATAGCTTCCCACCAAAATAGCTATTAGCAAAATGAGCCATTTTCTTTTCATAAGGATTGATTTAGAGATAATCAATGTACAAAATCCTTTTTTAAATAGTAGTAGTGGGCGAGTATTTCAAAAGTCGACTCGGACTCTGTAGTGCTTTAACTTTATTAAGTGTTCATCCAAGTTCTTATAAATTGCCTTTAATTCTTTTTGTCGGTTTTTATCATTATCCCTTCTGGAAACTGCTTTCAAAAAGCGCTTGGCGTCAATCTTTGATTTTAATTCAAGTCCCGGAACTTTGACGCCTTCTCCTTTTTCAGATAAAGCGACCATTGTAAAATACGATGAGTTGCAATGCTTTGTTTTTCCGGTCTGGATGTTTTCTGAATCCACCCTAATCCCAACCACCATTGACGAGGTGCCCACGTAATTAACACTGGCTTTCATGGTTACTAATTCGCCCACTTCAATAGGATTTCTGAAATCTACTTTATCCACCGAAGCCGTAACACAGTAAGAGCCAGAATGTTTTGAGGCACAGGCAAAAGCCACTTGGTCCATCAAATTCAATATATAGCCACCGTGGATTTTTCCGCCAAAATTAGCGTGTGATGGAAGCATGAGTTGTGAAATTTGAATGCGCGATTCTTCTGTGGTTTTAAACATAGTATTGTAGATAATTGTAAATCAATCCAGAGATAATGGCAATACCAAAGCTCAATAAGGTACCGATTAAGATATACTCGGTCAGTTGACGTTCTTTAGAATTAGAAATATCTCCAAATCGAAATACAGACTTTGCCGTGATTAAAAAACCGACGGCTTCCCAATGGTTTGTAATGATAAATACGAAAACTAGCAGACGTTCTAGTATACCGATATAGTTTCCGGCGTCTTTGAGTGAGGCATTATCCTTCGTCAATTTTGAAATATTCCACTTCGTGAAAATGGTTTTCATGATGAAAGAGGTAGGCCTTGTCAAGAATAGAGCTAGGGTGAGTATCAACCAAGTCCTCGCATCAAATTGAATATCGAATGTATAGCCATCATTAAGAAATACCGAGGTTAGAATGATGATGGATAGAACATGAAGTATCTGGTCAACAAAAAATACAATACGTTTGTTTTTTTTAGTTTGAAGGAGAATCTTCCCCACATCAATAGCTAAATGTGTCAGGGCAATACTGAGAATAAGTGCCCAGTTTGAAACATCCCAAAGCACCAAGAACATCAATCCTATATGGATGACGATATGAAGGTACAAGTGATACGAGGCCAACTTATATTTTTCCTTATGTTTTACGGAGGCTTTGGATTGTAGGAAGAAATCACCAATAAAATGGGCTATCAGTAATTTAAGTATGGTGACTAGAATCATAATTCTGAAATTTTTTGTCTGTACATAGCGTCTAGGTCTTGTAATTCATCCCAATAGGCGCGTTTTTGGCGTTTGCTGACCGCATCTTGCTTAACTCCGATTAATTCTGCCAATTGCGCCTGAATCATATCGGGATTATCCAATGACAATTTCACGATTTCTGCCGAATTTACCGTCCAATTGTCCATGGCAATCAAAGCCAATTTAAAATAGAGATTGAATTCACGGTCAAAAGCTTTATGACCCGAACTTATTTTTAGATTAACTCTATCCTTTTTTAAGGTCTCAAAAACATGACCCGAGCGTTCAAAGGCACTGCCTTGGGATTCACTCACGCTAGCACCTTCATAACTTTTTTCACCGATGCCTATAGCCAAGCGTACGTCTAAGCCGTTAATCTGTTTTATACATGCTTTGAGGTAGATGGCTTTCACAAAGGCATTGGCAGGAGTTGAACACTCAAGCTGAAAGCTATCACCTCTAAATATCTCGTACTGAGAAGAAGAAACTGTTATTTCGGCTAAAGCATCTTTGAGCGTGTTAAGCCACTCATCTTGATGCATTACTGTACGTGATTTGATAATATCGCCTACAATGACACTAGTCATAATTGTAAATTTTATCAAATTTATGCCTTCTTAAGGGAATAAACAAATTTATGCCATTTTTAAGGCATATTTTAAATTATGCCATTTTCAGGGAATAATTGAATTTAAACGATTTTTACTCCTCATAATCCTCGTCATTGGCACGTTTAATAATAGCTTCGGGAAGCGCCTTCTTTGCTTTAGCACCCATTTTCTTGATGTTTTCTACTCTAGATATCAAGTTGCCACGACCTTCAACCAATTTGTTCATAGCCGAAGCATAATCGGTTTTAGCGGCGTCAATCTTTTTGCCTACTCCAGTGAGGTCAGTCACCAAACCTTCAAATTTGTCGTAGAGCGCACCGGCTTGCTTGGCGATTTCCAAAGCATTTTGCTGTTGTTTTTCATTATTCCACATAGAATCAATGGTTCTTAGTGTGGCCAATAAGGTCGATGGCGTCACAATGACAATATTGCGTTCAAACGCACGGTTGTACAATGAATTATCCTCGTTAATCGCAACTGCAAACGCAGGTTCTATAGGAATAAACAGCAAAACAAAATCGGGCGATTCTATATCATATAAATCCTGATAGTTCTTTGCTGATAATTGGTCCACGTGTTTTTTTATGGAATTGACGTGCGCCTTAAGGTACATAGCCCGGTCATCGTCTTCAGCATTGACCATACGCTCGTAATCCACCAAGGATACCTTGGAATCGATAATCATTTTCTTGGCATCTGGGAGGTGCAATACTACATCGGGCATAACACGAGAGCCGTCCTCACGCTGAAAACTCTGTTGCAAAAAGTATTCGCGGTCTTTTTCCAAGCCCGATTTTTCCAAAACACGTTCCAACACCAATTCGCCCCAATTCCCTTGCATTTTGCTATCGCCCTTAAGCGCTTTTGTAAGGTTGGTCGCTTCCTTGGCCATCTGCTGATTCAAGTCCCGGAGCCCCAACAATTGCTCTTTTAATGCCGAATGCATACTGATGCTTTCCTTTTGAGAGTCTTCCACCTTCTTTTCGAACGTCTTAATTTTCTCTTCCAGCGGATTCAAGATGGTTTTGATATTTTCCTTATTCTGGATGGTGAATTTTTCTGATTTTTCTTCCAGAATTTTAGAAGCCATCAATTCAAAATCCTTTCGAAGTTGTTCCTGTTGTAGTTTTAATTCCTCATCGCGCTTCAGATTTTGCTTTTGGAGGTTTTCAAACTCTGTATTACGTTGTACCAAGTCTAACTGAATACCTTCACGCTCATCTCTAAATCGGTCTCTGTCTGCTTCAATTTGAAGCATCTGTACTCTCAGTTCATCAATGGTTTGGCTGAGTTGTTGCTGTCTTTCGTTTAATGCACTCTGTTCTCCTTTGCTTTTTAGTTTGGAAAAAGTAAGACCAAGAAAAGCGCCAACAACGCCAGAAATAACAATTGAAATCAGTAAGATAAGTGTGTCGCTCATTGAGAAATCAGGTTTTCTCAAAGATACAGATTTAGCCTAAACGACAAGGCGGAAACTACAAACCGTAGCAACTATTTATTAACCTTAAAACTGCCTGTGTCTTTGTTGAATGCGATTAAATCCTTGGGAAAAAGCTGTTCAAAAACACCCTGTTCAATCAATTCGCAGGGCGACCCAAAGGCGCAGTCATTTTTGCTCATTACAATCATTTGGTCGCAAAGTTGAATGGCTAAATCAATTTCATGAGACGAAAACAAGATGGTTTTGCCCGTGTCATGCGCCAATTTTTGAAGCAATTTTAAAATATAGGCCTTGTGATACATGTCCAAGTGCGTCGTTGGCTCATCGAGAATGATTAAATCCGTATCCTGAGCCAGAGCACGTGCAATCATAACTTTTTGAAGTTGACCATCACTAAGTTCAGCACAAACCTTAGTCGCTAAATCCAGAATATTAGTTACGCGTAAAGCTTCGTTGATTTTTTCAATATCGGTATCGTTAAGTTTACCAATCCAGTTGGTGTAGGGATGGCGACCGAGTGCCACCAATTCAAAAACTGTAAGATGTTTGGATTGTAGTGGTTCAGTTAGGACAATACTTAGACTTTTGGCGAGGTCTTCATTGCTGAGTTGTGATAGTTCAGAAGAGTTGATGTAAATCTTGCCGGACAACTGTGGTTGTATTTTTGAAAGTGACCGTAGTAAGGTCGACTTTCCGATGCCGTTTCCACCGACTAAGCCGACGAGTTGGCCTTTTTGTAATTTGAAATTTAAACCGTTGGCAATTATCGTTTGCTTATCGGATTTAGCGTAGCCGATACTTAAGTCTTCAGATGTTAAAACGATATGATTCTCCTTCGAACTCATTAAAACACCAATTTTCGTTGTTTGATTAAAATCCAAATCACTACAGGAGCACCGACCAAGGCGGTAATTGCGTTGATGGGTAAAGTGGCTTCAGAAAATGGCAATTGTGAAATACTATCGCAAATCAGCATAACAATGGCGCCACCCAAAATAACGGCAGGCACCAATACTTGATGCTTAGCAGTTTTGAAAAATTGTCTAACCAAATGCGGAATGGCTAAGCCAATGAATGCAATCGGTCCTGCAAAAGCAGTTATGGTTCCTGCCAGTAGACTTGTGGCAAGGATAATGATGATGCGACTTTGCTTCAAATTTAAACCCAGACTTTGGGCGTAAGCATCGCCAATAAGCAGGACATTCAAGGCTTTAATGGACAAGAGACAGAATAGTACGCCTAAAGCATATAATCCGAAGAAGATAAATAATTCTCTCCAAGCTAGATTACTTAAACTTCCAAATCCCCAAAAAATGTATTGTTGCAATTGTTCCGCAGAACTGAAGTAGGAGAGGACACTGACAAAGGCGGCCGTGATACTGCCAAACATTAACCCAATGATTAATATAGCCATAGTGTCTTTTACTTTACTAGATACGGCCAAAACAGCCAAAAGCACCAAAAAACTCCCTAAACTGGATGCAATGACCACGCTCCATTTGGAGACCAAGGCCGTTGCCAAAACACCTCCAAATAATCCTGAACCCAAAATAACAAAAGCGACACCCAAACTAGCACCAGAACTAATTCCCAGAACAAATGGCCCTGCCAAAGGATTCCGAAATAAGGTTTGCATCAATAAACCTGAAAGCCCCAATCCTGAGCCTACCAAAATAGCAGTAATGGCTTTCGGGAGTCTAAAATTTAGAATTATGACCTCAAAAGTGTCGTTAGTTGAATTACCTGATAAGGTTTCAAAAATGTCACCAATTGGAATGTAAACAGACCCCAAACTGATATTCACAACAAATAGAACAAAGCAAATCAGGCTTAGAATAATAAATGCAGTCCGATATGATTTTTGCTCTAAGCTCAATCGTTTAAAGGTTTAAAAAATGTGGTTTCGTAATCTTTCAGCAACTCTGGATGTCCTATTTTGATTAAATCTTTTAAGACCAAGTCGGGTCTGGCAAAGCCAAGTTCGTAATACAGCACACCTCCTGTTGCCCCAGTTTGATTGGAAAAGGTATAAATGTTTTTTTGTTTGAAAGCTTTAAAATTACTGTATAAGGCGTTTGCAGATTCTAATCGTTCGTAGCTTGAGTAATACGAAGGGCTTATCCATAAATCAGCGTCTTTCGCTTTGTCTAAAACCGATTCAAAACTTAAAGCCAAACTACCGTTACCTGAACTATCCTTCCAAAGGTAATTGAGGTTGGCGTCTGCCATGAGTTGGCCTTCGGGACTTGTGCCATTCGGTAAATACCACACATCTTTATGCATGGCGCCACTGAGTACAGAAGGACTTGTCTTAACTTTAGACGCCAAAGTTTTAGCCTCATTGTAATTGGTTTCGATAGTATTAAAAATAGAATCAGCCTCTTTTTCCTTATCGAATAATACGCCGAAGAATTTCAGCCATTCGGCTTTGGCCAATGGCGATGACTCAACCCAATCGCCATTGTAGATGACGGGGATGCCAGCTTTCTTAACAGTTTCAAACGTTTTATTGATGCCTTCAACGCCAAATCCGATAACTACATCGGGTTGAAGTGATAACAGGATTTCAGTATTGATGCTTTCATTTTTACCGATATCTTTTATGGCGCCATATTCGATTAAAGATCTTGTTTTTTCGGATGAGATATAATTGGTTTCGGGAAAACCAACCAATTTATTTTCGAGACCTAAAAGTTCCAATGCAGGAATGTGCGTTGTCGATGTCACGACCAATTTTTCCAACGGTGTGACTAAAACAACATCATAGGCATCTCTCGGAAAAGTCATTTTTGCTAACTGTTGCGACGGGGCTAACAGATACTTTAAGTCCTTTTGCGCATTGGGCCAAGGTTTGGAAATGGTAAGCTCTTTGTGTGAACCGTGGTCCAAAATTGAAAACCCTGTAGCGTATTTTAGTTCTGATTGTTCCGATATGTTTTCAAACGGAGGAACATTTTCCACAGTCTTTTCGTTTTTACAAGACGTAAGGATGAGCAGAAGTATTAGGAAGCTAAGCTGTTTCAAACTGTGAAATTTTAAATCAAAACTAAGAATAAAATGGTTTTAAATCTTGATGTAACAAAAATGATTAGCTTTGCACCGAAATTAGGTTTCGTCTTGAAGGTTTTCAAGATGGATTAAAAGGGAATCAGGTGAGAGTCCTGAGCTGTTCCCGCAACTGTAAGCTATAACGCTTGTTATTACTACTTCAAAGTCACTTTTGAGACGTTTCAATCTCGATGGGAAGGCCAATAACAAGACGCAAGTCAGGAGACCTGCCAATTTCAAACTAGAAGTCGAACTTTTCGGGATAAAAAGTTTACGCGACATATCGGCGTATTCTCGAGGAATTAAAATTTGAAATGAACAAAACAAAGATGTTTTGCATACTAGCAATTGGTATGCTCAGCGCTGGCTTTGCCCAGACAGAAACGGATTCAACAACGGTTGAGACCTTAGATGAAGTGGTCATAACTGATTCTAGATTTGATTTAAAACGCGAAAATTCGGGGAAGGTCATTACCAAAATCACCTCTAAAGACCTTGAAAAATTACAAGGACAAAACATTGCAGAGATTATTGGGCGAACTGCCGGAATTGAAATCAATGGGGTACGAAGTAACGCCGGACAAAACCTCAGTTATTTTGTAAGAGGTGGACGAAATCGACAGGTATTGGTAATGATAGATGGAGTACAAGTCACTGACCCATCGCAAATCGCCAATGATTATGATTTACGTCTGCTGAATGCTGACCAAGTTGAATCTATTGAGATTTTGAAGGGTGCTTCTAGTACACTTTATGGCACCGGAGCGGCGACGGCGGTTATCAATATCACCTTGAAAAAATCTGCCAAAGAACCAATAGCGATTAGCTTACGGAGTGTTTTGGGAACCAACCAGAATCAAGAGGATGCCGATTACCGTATTGAAGATTTTAGAAACAGTGTGACCTTAAACGGACAATTGGGTAAGTTCAATTACCTCGCTAGTTTTGGGCATCAGTTTACCGACGGATTGTCGGCCATTGCTGATGGAACAGAGTCGGATGCATTTAACAGCCACAATGGGCATTTAAAACTTGGTTACACATTCTCTAATGCATTTACTCTAAATACTTATGGAAGTTTCGACAAATTCAAAACCGAGTTTGACGATAGTTTCGGTTTTATGGATGCAGATAATCGTTCTACGTCCAATCAGTTTAGAGTTGGTGTTTCTCCAGAATTAACTTATAACAAAGGCAGTTTCAAAATCAATGCCTCCTACAGCGAGATTGAGCGTGATATTGAATCTGGTTTTCCATCACAATTCAATGCGAAGAGCTTTGTAGCGGATGCCTTTAATCGTTATAAGTTCAATGATAAATTCTATACTGTTTTAGGTGTGAATGTTCAGGAAAATGAAATGGAGAGTTTTTCGATTCCTTTTGGGGCTTCAGAATTCAATCAGGATATCGACCCAGAAACCGCTAATTTTTCAATTATTGACCCGTATGTAAATGTTGTATATGTGTCTGACTTTGGATTGAACATTAATGCTGGAGCTCGATTGAATAACCATTCGGAATACGGAAGTCATTTGGTGTATAGTTTAAATCCGTCGTATACTTTAGATACGGATTTTGGATACTTAAAGTTTTTATCGAGCTACAGTACAGCATTCATCACACCATCATTGTTTCAGTTGTTTGAGCCAAGCTTTGGAACCCCAGATTTAGAACCCGAAGAAAACCAAACCTTTGAAGTCGGTGCGTCAATTTCGTTAGATGATGTCGCCCGTTTTAGTGTGGTGTATTTTAATAGAAACGAAGAGCAGTTTATTGATTTTGTGGATACAGGGAACTTTGTATTTCAGTATCAGAATGTCGCGGAGGAATTCACGGCAAGCGGTATGGAATTTGTTGGCGAATTAAAGTTAGCAAAAGGATTGAAGCTAAACACCAACTTTACGTACACTAAGGTTGATGAAAGTTTAGATTTGCGTATTCCTGAATTGATGGCTAACGCCCGATTAGATTATCAACTTACAGATAGAACTTTATTAAGCCTTACTGGTCAGTACAACGACGAACGCAATGATGCCTATTTTGATGCCAGCACATTTACAAGTCAATCCGTAATTTTAGATAGCTATAACTTGGTGGATTTATATGTGAGCCATAAAATTTTAGATTCAAAAATGACGGTGTTTGCCAATGTGAGTAATCTATTCAATTCAGATTATGAAGAGCTGTTTGGTTTTTCAACGAGAGGTAGAAATGTGAGCTTAGGCTTTAATTTGAAGTTGTAATACTTTTAAGGTAAAGCTTGTCTGGTCGAGCGCAGTCGAGACCTATTAGAATAAAGAGTTTTCTAATTAATGGCTAGATAAAAAAGAAAGACCGGATAATTTCCGGTCTTTTTTGTTTTATTCTTTTCGCTTTAACGCCTTAGAAGGCCTATTGTCAAACATTTCCGTAGCAAAGGGTTGATTAAAATTTTGTTCGGCCATGACTTCTAAACCTTCAAATTCGGGAGTAAAACTTCGTCCAGCACCAGTGATGTCTTCAATCGCTCTTGCCAATAAAGGTTCATTGATGTCCCCGAGTGTGCCAAGATTTCCGAAGTTTTCATTCAATTCAAACCCTGTAGAAGGTGCTAATCCATTGTAATAGCTAGAAAACCCTGAGGCATTTGCAGATTCGTAGATTAAAGGTTGAATGGCATAGGTATGGTTTGGATTGGCATTAGCTCTTCCAAAATCTTCAGAATCATAAACCGTTCTTGATGCTTGGGGCTTTCCTGTTGTGTTGTCTCCAATTTGAATGACATCTATATAAGGTCTTAATCCGTTTATGACCAACTCGCTGGCAGACGCTGTTCTGCTCGTGGTTAAAATATAGACCTTACCAAGATTTAGACTATTGATGTCTTGTTGGAATACAACGTTGCCATCACCATCAGTTTTAACGATAGTATCCACAAAAGGATTCACTAATAAATCAGGATTTTCAGTTTCAAAAAAGGATTGAATATCAGAATTCCAGTTTTCTTCAAAAAGAGGCTGACCCGTGAATTGTCCTGTAATCATTGAAGACAACCATATAGCTGTAGATACAGAACCACCACCATTATATCTTAAATCGAGGACTAAATCATCAATATTTGCATTTCCGAAGTCATCAAAAGCCTGATTTAGTTCGGTAACAGGACCGTCTTCAAATCGGAATCCATTATACATTAAGTAACCAATTTTTTTACCTCCAATTTCTATGATATCGTTGATAAGAATGGGATTTTCGGTGTATACCTCCTTGGTCAAAGAAACGCTTGCATCTGTAGATGTAATGGTATCATCCGAGGTTGTTGCTGTACCATTGTCATTATAATCTGCTATATTAATAGTATACGAGGTGTTTTCGCCAAATAATAATGACCTAAAGTTGCTGTCTGTAAGTGGTGTGCCATCGACGCCATCAAAAATAACACCGCGTGTCAACCCTTGACTTTCAGCACTGGTATTTGGCAAGACATAACGGACATAGCCAAAGATTGCTGAGGCATCGTTAGGGACTCTTACTAAGCCGAAAACCATACCGTTGTTTAATGTTGTGCCCTGCAGAAGTTGCTCTAATTCAAAATAATTAGGCACAATAGCACTAAAACGGTCTACGGTTTGAGGTTGAAATAGTAAGGAATTGAATAAATCTTCAGGTTGGGCAAAACCGTTGAGATATTCGGCATATTCTTCGTCGGAACTAAAGCGGTCATTCGCCAAATTGGGAATTTCATCCTTGTAAACGTAAAAGAAATTCATGCCTTTCCATACAAAATCATTGATTTCGCTGGCAGATATTAAATCATCATCATTGTCTTTAAAACAACTTGAAGCACTAAATAATACGAAAAAGGATAGGGCAAATAGGTTAAATCGTTTCATTTTTCTTTCAATTTATAGCAATTACAGTATTTGTCTGTAAAACTTTAAAATTACTTACATTATTGTGAATTTAAAAACAAAATGATGTCGCTTCTGGTTTAAGGCTTCAAAATAGAGGTGGAGCGCTAATCGAATAGTATTTAAAATAAATTTAATTAATTGATAATCAAACAGATATAAATTTATTGGGTAGTGCTGTAACAAAAGATATAGTGATTCGTCTTAATTATGAAGGCGAACAAATAGCGACTTCAAACAACCACCAATCAATCAAATAATAATGACACAAGCCGAATTTACACGCTTAGTCACACCGTTTAAGGATAAAGTCTTTCGTTTGGCAAAACGATTGCTTGTTTCGCGCGAAGAGGCCGAGGACGCCACGCAAGAAATCCTTTTGAAATTATGGAATAACAAAGGCAAAATTGAAAGCTACAAAAATGTAGAAGCCTTCTCAATGACCATGACCAAAAACTTTTGCTTGGACCGATTAAAATCGAAACAGGCACAGAATTTGAAGATTGTGCATAGTAACTACCAAGAAAAAGGCTCAGGCCTCCAAACTCAGGTAGAAGCTAGAGATAGCGTGTCTTGGGTAACCAAGATTATTGAAGAATTGCCAGAGCAACAGAAGATTATTCTGCAATTGCGAGATATTGAGCAGTATGACTATGCCGAAATCGCTAAAATGCTCGATATGAATGAAACGGCCGTGAGAGTGAATCTCTCTAGAGCCAGAAAAACAATAAGAGAACAATTAACTAATACACATAATTATGGTATTAAATAATATAGACGAATTAATTGCAAAGTATAACGATGCAGAGACCTCCTTACAAGAGGAACAACAACTGAGGGACTATTTTAATAGTGACGACGTGGCACCGCATTTAGAGCAGTACAGACCGCTTTTTAAATACTTTGCAATGACACAAAAAGAAACGTTTACCAAAGACGTTCCAGTGATACCAAACACTAAAAAGACCAACAGAAGGTCAATGTATCAATGGATTGCTGTCGCAGCCGTAACCGTTTTAATGCTTGGGTTTTTAGTCCCTAAAGCATTGGGGCCTTCGCCAGAAGAGGTTAAAGAACAAGAACTGGCAATGGCCTATTACAATCAGACCAAGGAAGCATTAAGTTTAATTTCCATTGGAATGAATGCCGGAAAAGAACAATTAAATCCACTTGGTACTTTGCCAGGCCATTTAAACGATGGCGTAGAGAAAGCTCAAGGATTTAATCAACTTTCCAAAAAAATTGACAATATTTTAAATCAGACACAAACACTTAAAAATTAGAAAAAATGAAAAAATTAATTGTATTAATCGCGTTAATCGTCGCTCCAGCATTGAGTTTTGGACAAGGAGTCTTTGACAAGTTTGAAGATATGGAAGACGTATCTACCGTTATTATGAACCAAAAAATGTTCAAAATGATTGCTAGTATCGATATCGATATGGAAGATGCCGAAGGCCAGAAGTACATGGACATGGTAAAGAAAATCACTGGCGTGAAAATTTTTACCACAGGTAACGAAAGAGTTTCAGCCGATATGAATTCTACCGTGACCAAATACCTAAAGAGTTCTAGCCTTGCTGAGCTAATGCGTATCAAAGACGGAGAGCAAACCGTAAAGTTCTACGTTAAGGAAGGAAAAGACGAAAACCACGTAAAAGAATTATTGATGTTCGTTAATGGCTTAAAGGAATTGACCGAAGGCCAAAACATTGAAATCAACGGAAAAAAGCGTGAAGTTGAAACCGTATTGGTATCTATCACTGGGGATATTGACTTAAGAGAAATCTCTAAAGTTTTAAACAGTATGGATTTACCAGGCGGTAAGGAATTAGACAAGAAAAACTAAGAACAATGCTACATCAATCAATCAAAAACGCAGTGTTGGCTCTCTTCATTATCGCAACGGTATTCAGTTGCGATAATGGATTGACGCTACAAACCTATTATGTCGATAATGAGTTGAGACCTGGATTTACTACAATAGACGTCCCAACAAGTGTCATAGACGTGGATAAGTTAGATTTAACCGAAGACCAAAAAGAAGCCTACAAAGCTGTAGATAAATTGAACATGCTTAGTTTTATTATCGATGACAGCAATAAGGCCGAATATGAAGTGGAATTGGCAAAAATCAAGACCATTTTAAAGAATCCTAAATATGAAGAACTGATGAAAGGTGGTAATACCACAGACGGTCAGTTTAGAGTGATGATTATTGGGGACCCTGATAGCTTAGATGAGTTGATACTCTTTGGAAATGCCACAGATAGAGGTTTCGCTGTCGTCCGAATATTAGGCGACGATATGAATGCCGGTCATTTGGTACAATTGGGAATGTCATTACAAAAAGCCAATTTGGAAGATTCTAATCTTGGTGGTGTGATGGATTTCTTTAAGTAGTCGGTAAAAACGAACTGTCATGCTGAACTTGTTTCAGCATCTCTTAAATAGCATGAAGATTCTGAAACGAGTTCAGAATGACAAAAAAACAATACCAACGCCCCCTTTAAATATTCTGACACGTATTTAAAATGTTAATAGGAAGTCGCCTTGAAGAGTTATTCAGGGCGATTTTTTTTATCTGTCAGTAAATAATAGAAAAAGGTGACCAAGAGTGCAGTCATAATACCAATTAGAAGGATAATGATAATCCCATACTCTAAAACACCAGTAATACCACAGATGAAAAAGCCTAAAAAGACCACTATCGTTAATAATCTTGCAATGTCATCTAAAGTAAATTGAAACATTATATTCCGGTATAGTTACTCGGCGAAATCGCTTTTAATTCGCTTTTAATCGCCTCCGAGACCTCTAAGGTATCAATAAATTCTGAAATGGAATTTTTGGTAATAGCATCATTGGTTCTCGTTAAACCCTTCAAGGCTTCATAAGGGTTCGGGTAACTTTCACGACGTAGTATCGTCTGAATCGCTTCTGCAACCACGGCCCAATTATTTTCCAAATCTTGTTCAAACTTGCTCTCATTCAGCAATAGTTTATTCAAGCCTTTAAGGGTGGAGGCAAATGCAATCAGCGTATGCCCAAAGGGTACACCAACATTGCGCAATACTGTACTATCTGTTAAGTCGCGCTGTAAACGAGACACAGGTAGTTTGGCCGATAAATGCTCGAACAATGCATTGGCCATACCGATGTTTCCTTCACTATTTTCAAAATCGATAGGATTTACCTTATGTGGCATAGCCGAACTTCCTACTTCCCCTTTTTTGATTTTTTGCTTGAAGTAATCCATAGACACATAGGTCCAGATATCACGATCCAAATCCAAAATAATCGTGTTGATGCGTTTCAAAGCATCAAACAAGGCCGCCATGTGGTCGTAGTGTTCAATTTGTGTTGTTGGGAACGAATGTTGCAAGCCTAAACGCTCTTGCACGAATTTAGTTCCAAAAGCTTTCCAATCCACAGAAGGATAAGCAACGTGGTGGGCATTAAAATTTCCGGTAGCACCACCAAACTTTGCAGCGCTTGGGATGTCATTCAATAAATTGAATTGTTCTTTTAAACGAACAGCAAAAACTTTGATTTCCTTACCTAATCGTGTTGGTGATGCGGGCTGACCATGCGTTCTTGCCAACATCGGTACGTCTTTCCATTCTGTGGCTAAGGCTTCGATTTTTTCAAGAAGTTTGAAGTATTCTGGCACATAGACATCATTCATCGCATCCTTAATCGATAATGGAATCGCTGTATTATTGATGTCTTGTGAGGTCAATCCAAAATGAATAAATTCTTTATAATCCGGAAGACCTAGATTATCAAACTGTTCTTTTATAAAATATTCAACAGCTTTTACATCGTGATTGGTGACACTTTCAATTTTTTTAATAGCTAAGGCATCTTCCGATGAGAAATTCTTGTAGATATCCCTAAGGCTTTCAAAAAGAGATGAATCAACTGATTTCAGTTGTGGTAAAGGCACTTCGCAAAGCGAAATAAAATATTCTATTTCTACCAAAACCCGATATTTAATCAGGGCTTCTTCAGAAAAATAGTTGCCCAATGCTTCTACTTTAGAGCGGTAACGACCGTCAATTGGGGAAATTGCATTTAAGGGAGAAAGTGCCATATCAGAATTTTTTTTGAAGGCTCAAAGATATGGATTTAGAAAGATTTTAGGCGACGCTTAGCGTTTAGATTTCAACCGTTTTATTATATGGCGCGCCCTAGCTTTAAAGGCGGCAGATTCCTTGGCAAAATCGCGCTCTAGGATGATGAGTAATTCAGGATGAATCCAATCAAATTCTCTTCCGAGTTGATAGAGCGTGCTCATGCTATAAGCTTTTACCGCTACTTTTTGGTCGCTGATCATCCAGTCAAAGCAAGCTTCTGTAATACGTTCTCTATGGTCCAGTGATAAGACATTTGGAGTCACGGCTTTAGCTTTGTAATGATTGGCAATAAGTAATTCGCAGACTTTGGCAACAGGCCTCACCGCAGGGTCCAAGTGCACACGGTTAATGTTTTCCGTAAAATAATCCAGATGTCTATGGCTAATACTGATATCGGCACTGCAAGCATACTCAAACACCCATGCCGCACGACAAGACACTTTATCGTCCACCGTAAAAAGGATATTGAGTAATGGTGCAACCAATTCGAGATTATTTAAAATCATCTGTGCATAGTAGCTTCGTTTTTCACGCGAATGATTCACATAGTTTAAAGCCTCATAAAGTTCTGCTTCGGTCACTGTATTTTTGTATTTTCGAATTTTAAAATTAGTCAAAAATGAAGATTCTAAAAAAGATAGGCCTTGTATTGCTAGTGGCATTTGTTATTGCCCAGTTTTTCCGACCAGATAAAAATAGTGGAGATCCAGACTCTGTTAATGCATTTTTAGCAGAAACCAAACCACCAACGGAGGTAAAAGCAGTTTTAAAAACGGCTTGCTTTGACTGTCATAGCGACAATACCACCTATCCTTGGTATAATAACATTACGCCAGTCAATTTTTGGCTGGCAGAGCATATTAATGACGGCAAAAAACATTTCGATGTCTCCAAATGGAATGACTATTCTCTAAAAAAGAAAGACCATAAAATTGAAGAACTGATAGAGTTTGTAGAGCGTGGCGAAATGCCATTGAATAGCTACACATGGACGCATGCCGAAGCACGATTAAGCGAAGCACAAGTCGAAGCTATGATTAATTGGGCAAAATCTGTTAGAAGTTCTTACGCCTTGCAAATGGCGGCGCCAATTAAATAAAATTCCCATTGAAGAAGCCTGTTGCCTTGGTCATCGGTTTTGTGTGGCCAGAGCCAAAAAGTTCTGCCGCCGGAAGCCGTATGTTACAATTGATAGCTCAGTTGCAACATCAAGGTTTCAAGGTGGAGTTTGCAACGGCGACCAAACATTCCGAAAAAGCTTTTGATTTAGAAGCAATTGGTGTTCAGTCGCATAACATAAAACTTAACGACAGTTCGTTCGATGATTTTGTAAAAACGCTTCAACCACAGTTGGTTTTGTTTGACCGTTTTATGACCGAAGAACAATTCGGGTGGCGCGTGGCCGAGCATTGTCCGGATGCACTTAGGCTTTTAGATACTGAAGATTTTCATGCATTGCGAAAGGCTAGGGAAGTGGCCTTAAAGGAAAATAGGGGTTTGGTAAGGTCTGATTTACAATCGGATGTTGCTAAACGCGAAATTGCCTCCATCTACCGCTGTGACTTGAGTTTGATGATTTCTGAATTTGAAATGGAACTTCTTCAAACTGAATTCAATATTCCGAAACCGCTCCTTCATTATTTACCGTTTTTACTGGAACCCATTTCAGAAAAGCAAATTGAAACATTACCGACTGTTGAAGAACGTCAACACTTTATAAGCATCGGTAATTTTCTGCATCCACCTAATTATGATGCTGTTTTATACTTGAAACAATCCATTTGGCCAGAACTAAAAAAACGATTACCAGAGGCCGAACTTCATATCTATGGCGCTTACGAATCCCAAAAAGTCACGCAATTGCATAACGAAAAGGTAGGCTTTCTCATTAAGGGGTTTGCAGAAGATGTCAGTGAAGTCATGCAGACCGCTAGAGTCTGTTTAGCACCTTTACGATTTGGTGCCGGACTTAAAGGCAAACTCATCGATGCCATGCAAAATGGAACGCCCTGTGCGATGTCTTCTATAGCGTCAGAAGCGATGTTTGGGGAAATGTTTCCGAATGGTTTTGTTGCCGATACGATAGACTCGTTTGTGGAAAAAGCTGCAATTCTCTATTCTAACAAAGCCATTTGGAAAGAAAAGCAAAGAAACGGTTTCAGGGTCATTAATGAGCGTTTCAATAAAACACATTTTGAAAAGGACTTCAAATTAAAGCTTCAACATTTAAAGGAACATCGGATAAAACACCGCCAAGACAATTTTATCGGCGAACTTTTGATGCATCATTCTTTTCAAAGCACTAAGTATATGAGCCGCTGGATTGAAGAAAAAAACAAATAATATTTTTTTATTTCAAAATGTAAAGTATATTTGTCATTAAGTAAAAATAATTTTACTAATTATAAAATATACTTGTCATGGGTCTAAAAGAAATTCAGGACTGCGAACGCACCAAAATTGAAAAGCTATCAGGGTTCCAATTACCAAATAGATGGAAAACCATAGGGGCACTTTTGTCCTTAACCGTGTTTATTACTATGCTTTCTCTAAAATTTATTGATACGCCACCTCTTTGGGTTAAAGAGCTTTTAAAGCGTTCTCTTTTAGTCGGATTACTAATTGTAATATTGGCTAAAGAAAAGGACGAGGATGAGATGATTGCTTCATTAAGAGGAAAGGCCTACACATTGGCATTTATATTTGGTGTTGTTTATGCTTTAGTGCAACCTCTTATTGATACCGTAGTACATGGTTTATTATATGAAGCAGGTGAGGATAATGGCTTTAGTTATTTTCAACTGTTGTTCTTTATGCTGTTTATACAGATTCTATTTTTTGAAGTTTTAAAACGCAACCGATAATGGAAAACACAATTAAGGTTGAGCGTGCCATTTTAAGTTTAACACAAGATGATTTGGCAAAGAAAATAGGTGTGTCCCGACAAACCATAAATTCCATTGAAGCAAATCGATATGTGCCTTCCACGGTATTGGCTTTAAAACTATCGGATGTGTTTAATAAACCGGTTAATGATTTTTTTAAATTGGGTACTGATGATTAGTTTACTATTTATATTGGTATCTATTCTGATACATTTTCTTTTATAATTTGAATGGCGGTTTTAATCCCAACAGTAGCCGGTTCAGCAATGACGGTTAATCTTCGGTTACTTTCCATTGCAGGATTGGGGTCTATAAAATAAATAGGTGTGCTAAGCTTTACATAATTCATCAATCCTGCTGCAGGATATACTTGCATGGAGGTTCCAATAATCATAAGAATATCTGCTGTTTCACAAATCGTGATGGCATCTTCAATCAAAGGTACGTCTTCCCCAAACCAAACAATATGTGGACGAAGTTGATGGCCATTTTCGCAAACATCACCCAGATTAATATCTTCGGTCCAATCTTTAATATCACTGTCATTTCCTGTACTTCGTATTTTTCGTAATTCACCATGAAGGTGCAGTACGTTTGTGCTTCCTGCGCGTTCGTGCAAATCGTCAACATTCTGTGTGACTATAGATACTTTAAAATCATTTTCGAGGTTAGCTAAATCAGAATGCGCACTGTTCGGTTCTACATCTTTGAGTTGGCGGCGCCTTTCATTATAAAAATCTAAAACCAATCCGGGATTTGAAGCAAAACCTTGAGGTGAAGCTACGGACATAACGTCATGACCTTCCCACAGACCATTACTATCCCTAAAGGTTTTTAAGCCACTTTCAGCGCTCATTCCGGCGCCCGTTAAAACCACAATGTGCTTCATAACATAATATCTGTGCGATTTCGATAAACGGTATTGCTATAATTCATAATGCATCAATAACATAAGGTTATGGGTCAATTTTGAGGTCTTATCACCGATATCTTCGTGTAAACTTAAAATAAAAAACTATGAAAACTCTAATCAAATCAGTCATTTTGATTTTTACGGTCGCACTCTTTACCAGCTGTGACTCCGATGACGACGTGAACATTCAACCTACAGGAGAGAGTAAATTGTTTACTTTAAACTCTGTGGCCAATCCTTCAATTTCTGGAACAGCAAGATTCGTTGAGAATTCCGATAATTCCACGACTATTGAATTACAACTAACAGGAACACCAGATGGTGGACAGCATCCTGCACATATTCATTTTAATACGGCAGCTGAAGGTGGAGATATCGCCTTGACTTTAGGAACCGTTAATGGTGATACAGGATTCAGTACAGTGACAACATCTACTTTGAATGATGGGACGTCCATTACTTACGACCAACTTTTACAATTTGATGGTTACATCAATGTACATTTAAGCGCCAATGAATTGGAAACCTTAGTTGCTCAAGGTGATATAGGGCAAAACGAATTAACCGCAACAACCAAAGTATATGCTTTAGGAGAAGTTGATGTAGATGGCATTAGTGGCACTGCAACTTTTACAGAACGAGTTAATGGTGAAGTATTAGCTACACTGGCATTGCAAAACACACCAGACGGCGGTATGCACCCAGCACATATTCATGACAATACAGCTTTAGAAGGTGGTGATATTGCCTACACCTTTAATGCCGTGAACGGTACTACCGGTACAAGTAGCACAAATTTTGATGATATAAGTTTTGAAAACATCCTTGCTTATGACGGTTACATTAACGTACATTTAAGTATGGACGACCTTGCTACACTCGTTGCTCAAGGCGATATAGGACAAAACGAATTAACTGGGGAATCTACAACTTATGCCTTAGCAACTGTTGATGTTGCAGGAATTAGTGGTGATGTAACTTTTGAAGAGCGTGTTAATGGTGATGCATTGGCTACAATTTCTTTAATAGGAACGCCAGATGGTGGTATGCACCCTGCACATATTCACGCCGGAAGTGTAGCAACAGCACCAGGTGCTATTGTTTTTACTTTTAATCAAGTGGATGGAACTACAGGTGTTAGTAAGACAAATGTGTCAGCATTAGATGATGATTCAGTATTTGGCTATGACGAAGCAGTTGCTGTTGATGGTTACGTTAATGTACACTTAAGTATGGCGGACTTAGCAACATTAGTTGCCCAAGGAAATGTTGGTGCTAACGTCAACTAGTATTTAATAATATACAATTTGAAAGCCCGATGTTATCATCGGGTTTTTCTATTTTTGGATATGCACGATTTAGATTTACTCCACCATCTCGAAAGCTTTTTAACCCCAAACCGTGTTGCTAAATTCCACAAGGTTTTGGCCGAGCGCACCAAACATTTTACCGTGGCTACGGAGGATGTCTATCAGTTGCACAATACAAGTGCGGTAATTCGTTCTTGTGATGTATTTGGTATACAGGAAGTGAATATTGTCGAAGAAGTCAACTCCAAACGCATAGACCGCGAAATTGCTATGGGCGCACAGAAATGGGTGGATTTAAATCGCTATCATAGTTCCAAAGCCTGTATCTCGGATTTAAAATCACAAGGCTATCAAATTGTGGCAACCACACCACATGTAGATGACTGTAATCTTCAGGATTTTGATATCTCCAAACCCTCATGTTTTTTCTTTGGGCGGGAAACCGAAGGGCTGTCCGATGCTGTGAAATCCGAAGCTGACTCGTTTTTAAAAATTCCTATGGTCGGTTTTACGGAAAGTTTGAATATATCCGTTTCGGCCGCTATTATTCTACAACACGTGACTTCAAAATTAAAAGCCAGTGCTATTGCTTGGCAACTTTCTGAAGCTGAAATCTTAGAAAAGCGTTTCGATTGGATTAAAAAGACACTCAAGGATTATGATAAGATCGTCGCACGGTTTTACGATTCTAAAGCATGAAAGGAACATTTGTCATTTTGTTATCATTGCTAAGACCCCGAAAGTTCTAAAGGACATAACAATCACAATATGGTATTTATTCAATTTGAAAGATTGCCACATCACGCTTGGGCGTGATTCGCAATGACGTTGTATTTGTTAAAATTCAGTAACTTATATCCGAATTTAGAGAATAAAAAATAGAGATATGATAAGTTGGTTTGAAATTCCCGTCAATGATATGGCACGTGCCAAGAGCTTTTACGAAACAGTTTTTGATATAGAAATTAAGGAAATGGAGTTTGGCGTAGTGAAAATGGGGTGGTTACCGTTTAATGAGGGTGACGGCGTCGCGGGAACACTCATTCAGCAAGAAAGTTATATTCCCAGTCAAGAAGGTACCTTGGTGTATTTTAAGTCGGAAGACATCACAACAGAATTGAATAGGGTAGAAGATGCCGGTGGAAAAATCTATTTAGGAAAAACAAAAATATCCGAAGAACACGGTTCCATGGGTGTTTTTATAGATTCTGAAGGTAATCGAATTGCCTTGCATTCTAATAAATAATAGAGAATAGAGAATATTGCTAATTCGATTTACGCTTTCGCTCCGCATTACGATTTAGAACCTTGTATTCTTCGTAACATTGACTAATGGCGTCCAACATTTGCAGGTCATTGGCAGAACGAATAAAATCGCGGGAATAGTTGCATTGGCTGACAATTTCATCCAAATCGTATTTATCAACTTGAAGTAAAACCGTAAGCATTTCACGGTCAAAACGAGAGGCGAGCTGATTTCTAATTTCATCATCTTGCTTCATTTTTTTGAGCTTTCGCATTTCATTCGGCTTTTTCCCGAACATATTGTAAAGCAAATCTGCAGGATTAAAAATTGCCCCCAATACTTTGTTCACCACATTGGTCTGTCCACCTTCATAGCCTTGATTAGGTAGACCCGAAATTCGGAATCTATTGTTACTTCTAATCGGGACGTTGGCCATATCTACTTCGAGATAACCAGTGAGTTTTAATTGATTAACTACGACTTCTTCAAGCGCTAACGCTGATTCTGTCATCGCAATCTCTGTGTTTCCAAATTTAATCCAGTCGTTAGTCACACGGACTTTAACCGATTTATACCCTAAAAACGATAAATGTAATGTGTCATTGACTTGCGCTCGAATTTCAAAAATCCCTTCGTCATTAGTAATCGTACCAATAACTTGATTAAGGTTAACGATATTAACATCAACCAATGGGCCATTGGTGGTTGTACTAATGATGGTCCCTCGTACTTTGGTAGGCTCATCGTTAGCGGTATCAGATTCTTGTGCCACTGCTGTAAAACCAAAGAGGAGCAGGGCAAAAAAGAGAATATATGTAGTGCGATTTAACACAGGCTAAAGGTAATAAACAAAATGGACTATTAATTCCAACTCCATTCTTTTGACGTAATATTAACAAGAAACTTGCCAAAAACTAAAAGCCGAAAACAATGTTAACGGCGTTTAGTTTTTGAGTCAAGAGATTTTAGTCCTTAGTCTTCTTCCCTTTGGAAAGATGTCCACATTAGGCGGACAAATAGGAGCTTATCTTCTCGAACGTCTCGGTCTGTCTGAAGGTGAAGCAGAGCGCTTTCTTCCACCACCATCATCACTTCGGCTACGGCGTTTTCCTGAGAAACCACCACTGTCGTTAGACCGTTCGTTACTTCGTTTTGAGCGTCTATCGCCTCTTGGCTTGTCATCACTACGTCTACGACCGCGGAATCCTCCGCCACCGCCACCAGAGCGGCGACCACCGCCACCACGACCACTACGACCTTTGTCTTCTGAAACTTCCACATTGAAAAAGCGGCCTTCGTATTTAAAGTCGGTGAAGTAAGCCAACACCTTTTCCTGAATGTTCTTGTCCGTATTAAAGAATGAAAAACTGTCCTTTACGTCAACTTTAAAGACATCGTCACGACCTAGGTCTAACTGCTCTTTTAGGAAGTCTTTCATAGACATCCAATCGTAACCGTCTTTACGACCTATATTAATGAAGTAACGTGATTCGTTGTTGGATTTTCGAGGCTCGCCACCACCACTATCTCTTGAATCGACAACCGATAAATCCTTCGATTTTTGGTAATAATTGAAGAAACGGTTGAATTCTACAGAGAAGAATTTTTTGATTAAATCTTCCTTAGAAACGTCTTCAAACATGTCGTTGATACTGTCCAGATACTTTTCCATCTCATTGCCAGTCTCCGTGTTATGGACTTTGTTGGCAAGGGACATCAATTGTACTTCGCAGATTTCCATACCAGATGGAATCTCTTTCTTTTCAAACTGTTTTTTAATGATGCGCTCAATAGATTTGATTTTACGCAATTCACTTTTTGAAACAATCACCATAGAAACACCAGTCTTTCCAGCGCGACCTGTACGACCCGAACGGTGCGTATAGGTTTCAATTTCGTCTGGTAATTGGTAGTTAATCACGTGGGTAATATCATCTACATCAATACCACGAGCGGCCACATCGGTAGCGACCAACATCTGTATTTGCTTGTTTCGGAAAGATTTCATGACCAAATCACGCTGATTCTGGCTTAAATCGCCATGTAATGCACCAGCACTATAACCATCTTCAATTAAGTTTTCAGCTACTTTTTGGGTATCGCGCTTCGTACGACAGAAAATCACGGAAAAGATATCCGGATTGGCATCTGCCAAACGTTTTAAGGCTAAATAACGGTCTCTAGCGTTCACTAAATAATATTCGTGCGAAACGTTATTGGTACTTTCATTTTTGTTCCCGACGGTAATTTCCAACGGGTTATACATGAATTTTTTAGCTATAGTAGCTACTTCCTTTGGCATAGTCGCCGAGAATAACCATGTGCTTTTATCTTCTGGTGTGTGCGATAAAATCTCAGTAATGTCTTCATAGAAGCCCATGTTCAACATTTCATCCGCTTCATCTAATACACTGTATTGGATTTTTGAAATATCCACCATACGACGGCTAATCATATCCTTCATACGGCCAGGTGTCGCTACAACAATCTGCGCACCACGTTTTACCTGCTTGGCTTGGTCGGTAATGCTGGCACCACCATATATGGCAACTACATTTAGGCCGTTACAGTATTTACCGTAGGCTTTAATTTCGTTAGTAATTTGAAGACAAAGCTCCCGTGTTGGTGACAAAATTAGACCTTGAGTGGTTCTGCTATCGACATCAATTTTTTGGAGCATAGGAAAACCAAATGCGGCCGTTTTACCTGTACCGGTTTGTGCTAGTGCGACCAAATCACGGTCTTCTTCGTTTAATAAAAGTGGAATTGCTTGTGCTTGGACTTCACTTGGGGTTTCAAAACCCATATCCGTAATAGCCTGCAATAGGTCTTCATTAAGACCTAAATCTTTGAATGTGCTCATTCTTAAGTAAGTATTCGATTATATTATGCAGTGTTACATGAGAAGCGAATCGACATACTTAAACCTAAGACTTCTGGTAACACATCCTCACCCTGAGGAATTAATTAGAAAACCAGTCCTCTGGTTTTCAAGCCGCAAAGATACACTTTTATTTGACTTGGACGTTTTTTAGGTTACGGTTTCGATTGACAGATATGTCTACATCTAATCCCGATAGAATGTAGACTGGATTAAAGTTAAGTATGAGCCTAATTGACGCCATAAACTCCTGAGAAACTAAAACGCTACGTAACAGGTCCTGTTTGCATTTTCTGATTTAAATCATCAAATGAAATAGTAAAATCCTATTGAAATATTTATTAGAATACAAGCTAACCCTGAAACAAATTTCCATTCTGGTCTAACTCCAACGGAAACCAAATACAAAATTAAAACAAGTATCCCATAAAAACCAGGGCCAATAATATACATAAAGCCTCCATGACCAATACTTGCAGGCATATCGGCATTTAATGCGATTGCTATCGATAGAATTATCGATAGAAATATCGCCATTGCCATAAGAATTGTAACAGTCGTATATGGTTTTTCTTTATTATCCTTGTCTAGTTGAGCTTTGGCTGAAAAAATTGGATATAAAATAAACGATATTAAAATTCCGATTATCAAATAAGTCAAATTCTTTTTTTTAATGCTGAGATACACTCAGATTTGTTTGTCCATTTCGATAGCCACACCAACTTTCTTATCAAAAGAAAGAGAAGTAAACTTTTTTAAATTAACAATAAATAATAACGCTTATTGATTTTAATTTCATGTAAATAACCTACCACTCATAAACCTTTACCACACTTCTAAAAATTTCTGTGATGATGTCATAGTTTTCGGAGTTAACCATCACGACTACGCCATTTCCATCTTCTAAACTGGCATAATAATGACACTTAAAGCCTTCATTACTACCACCGTGTTGAAAGTACTTTTCGCCTAAAATTTCAGAAATGAAGACACCAAAACCTGTGGCTTCTCCTTCTAAGAATGGTGTCATCATTTTTTCTGTCATGTCTTTAGATAGGAGCTTATTGGACTCGCCCTTTAAAGATTTCTGCATTTCAATGATATACTTTGAGAGGTCTGTAGGTGTCGTCCATAAGCCAGCGGCGGCCATTTCTGGGTAGACATGATATTTCGTTTTTAAAGGCTCACCTTTAGACCAGTGCCCAGTAGCTAGTGGCTCATCTTTTGGTGGTGGTTGCGTAAAAAAACTATCGGTCATTCCTATTGGATTGAGGATTTGCTCTTTCATATAAATACCGTAGTTGAGGCCTGTATTGTCTTCGAGAATCAATTGTGTAATCGTTGTGCCTCCTCCAGAATATTTAAATTTAGTATTAGGTTCAAAAAGCGATTTTATCTTCTTTGTATTTGTAGGTTTTTTTCCATCTAAAATTTGAATAGTAGTAGGCAATGCATCACCAACTTCATAACCGCCAAAACCATGAACCGATAGTCCGGCAGTGTGCGACAGTAGATTAGCAATACTTATTGTTTTACCATTGGCTTTTTTTCTGTTTTCAAAAGTCCAGTTTTTTAAATAGGTATTGATATCTGCATTTAAATCTATGGTATTGGTTTCTGCCCATCGTAAAACCCCGACCGCATTTAAGGACTTGCTTATAGATGCCGCTTGGAATAGCGTCTCAGTTGTTGCGGGGATTTGAGTTTCTTTATCTGCAAAGCCATAAGCTTTGGCCCAATCTAATTCGTAGTTTTTGATAACAGCAATACTCACAGCAGGCGTTTTGTGGACTTTCATCCGCTCCAAAAGATTTAGAGCTGTGCTGTTTGAATCTAATGGTTTATCCCGAAGACTATTTTCTACAGCTTTAATTCTGGCTTCTACAGCTTCGGAATAGGTGGGATTCGCTTGAGCAACTACTCCCGACATAGAACTTATAAGAATTAGTATGGCGAGTAATTTCGTAGTGTACTTTTGTTTTTTCATGATGAGTGTTGATTGAATTTTATATGCGATTGTTGAGGGATTTGTCTATAAAGTTATGAATTTCAGTGTTTTTAAGCTCATGTGATTCTACAATTTGAATTTCTTTAGCTCAAATACTTCTTCAGCTTACCACCTTTAATATTATTCACATCAAATTCTATGATAAAGGCTTCGTGGTCAATGTCATCAATGATACGTTCTATGCGACGTAGGTCGATACGGTTGATAACGAGATGAATGATTTCTTCCGTTTGGCGCATGCCTTTTTTACCGTAGCCTTTACCACCTTTGTACACAGTGATGCCTTGGCCATTCTTTTCGGATAATTCAAGTTGAACGGCTTCGCTCTTTTTTGAAATGACCATCAAACCCACGTAATTTTCAAAGCCTTGAATGGTAAAATCAATCGCCTTGCTCGTAACCAAGTAAGTGAGGATGGAATACATGGCGACTTCAGGAGTGAGTACCAATGCCGTTATTCCGAAGAGTACAATATTAAAGATGAGTATAACGGACCCGATTGAAATTCCGAAGTTATTATTAAAGAAAATACCTAGTAATTCCGAACCGTCCAACACCGCACCATTTTTAATCGCCAAGCCAATGCCAACACCTAAAAATAGCCCGCCGAAGGTAGCAATGATAAGTTTGTCGTCGGTAATGGATTCAAAATTTTCCACATGAATCATCACAGAAAGTACGAGAATGGAAATGACGGATTTAATGAGAATACGATTGGTAATCTTAAAATACCCAATGACAAAAAACGGAATGGAAATGATGGGTAATATGATAGAGGCCTTCACATCAAACACCTCACTCAACAGAATGGCAATCCCCGTAACACCACCATCTAAAAAGCCATTAGGCAATAGAAAAGCTTTAAGCCCAATGCTGGCCAAGGTTATCCCTATAGCGACCTGAATAAACTCGCTGACTTGGTCTTTTAGTTGGTATGCTTTCATTTTTTTAAGTTGTTTCTGCAAGTTAGGGCATCAGAACTAAAAATGTTAAGCAAAAGGCTCCATTTGTTGAAACTATACTAGATTATTTAAATACATAACCAGATGTCTAATAGCCTTTCCCCGATGTCCAATTCTGTTTTTTTCTTCTAAAGTAATTTCCGCAAAGGTTTGATTGTAGCCTTTAGCTTTAAAAATGGGGTCATAACCAAAGCCTTTATCGCCTTGTTTAGTTTTGGTAATGCTTCCTCTGCAAATCCCAGTAAAGGTTTTCAGCTTGCCATTAAGATGTAAGGCAATCACGGTTTTAAACTGTGCATCACGGTTGTCTTTATCAGCAAGATTCATCAACAACTTATTCATATTATCTTCGGAATCACGCTGTGGCCCGGCATAGCGTGCCGAATATACGCCTGGCTCGCCGTTTAAAGCATCGACTTCCAATCCTGTATCGTCCGCAAAGCAATCGTAGCCGTAGTGCTCTTTTAGGTACTCCGCTTTTTGAATAGCGTTACCTTCAATCGTTGGTTGGGTTTCGGGAATGTCCTCGGTACAGCCAATATCTTCTAAACTCAAAAGTTCAATGTGCTTGGGCACTAAAGATTGTACTTCTTTAAGTTTGTTGGGGTTGTTGGTGGCGAAGACAAGTTTCATTTTATTGTTTAGGAGTTTGTTGTTTAGTCGGTTAATTGTTTAGTCGTTCACAACTTCGTCGTAGTTTGGGTGGATGTGGTGTTGATTTGTCTTTAGGTGCAGTTTATTTTCATTTTCTTAAACTCAATTCCAGTGATTGATTCCGAAATATTATCTTTTTCAGACAGTTTGTGTAATAAAAGTACATATTGGTCACTATCTGTATCTAAAATGGTGATATCAAAATTCAACTTATTCAATACTTTTTTATAATCGCAAAACACATTGTCATAAGAAACAGATGCTCTTTCTGGATAATCATCAGGACTTGGAAGTTCAACTTTTTCTTTAAAGTTTTTTTCGAATGCTAAATTCAAAATCCAATTCAAATCCGAAATTCCGGCTTTCCAGTCTAAAACCAGGAAAAAAAATATCTTTTTTTGATTTAAAAACTCATGTACAAAATTCAGAGTTGTTCCATATTTCCAATGTCCATTATAATCCTTTAAAGTTTTTACGAAAGACTGAAATTCAGACAAATGTTCTTCATTCAGACAAGCTTGAGATAAATTCAAGTAACTTTCCTTAATCTTTTTTGAAATAGATTTTGGTTTCGGTTTGGTTCGGTTTAAAAATTCAGTTCGGGATTCCACTCTTACCAAACTCAAATCGTAATCAAGTTTCACAATTGAGTCAGGATGTTCTTCCCCTATTTTTGGTATTTGCGCGATGTAGTTTTTTAGAATCTGCTTTTTTCGTTTTCGCCCAAAAAGTCCAACGCTTTTTACTTTTTTAAATTCGTTAAAAAGAATGTTTTCATCCCATTTTCTGCTCGTTCCAACAATCAAACCTTTATCATAAGATTTGCCCGAAGTCATTCCAATAAAATTTGGTTTGTTTTCGGCAATATTTGGCAGTAAAAATTCAGAAACACAATTTCCGTGGATGTCTTTATTTGTATGTATGAATGTTCTGACTATGTTCATTTGGGTTTGTTAAAATTGCACCTAAAAAAGGGATAAATTTAATACAAATTTACCCCTTTACTATTCATAGACTTTTATAGCCATCTAATTTCCTTTGAACTTTGAACTAAATCCTATAGTCCTGTATAATCCGTTTCAGCTTTAATTTTAAATCTTCGCCAGAGTCAAAAACCATCTGTTCGTTTGTTGGAAACGGGATAGCTCTGTTTCGGATTAGGTTTAAATCGTCTCTGGTCAATGCGCGTTTGTCGCCTCTAAATCTTGCATAGATATTATCGAAAACAAAACCACTATCAATATCAAAACTATCGATGACTTCTTTATTCTTGAGGTCTGAAAAAATCACGCTAGCGATAATCTGAGAGGATTTTTGCTGTGCAAATTCAAACAATCGTGCTCGTACACGTACGATTTTATCTTCCTTCAGTTTATTACCTAAACTGTCGGTTTTAATGTTACCGTCTGCATCTTTTTGGTAACGCCAACCGTCAACGATATCTTGTTCTCTAATAATTTCGCGTTCGCTTACACGTTCTGGCGAAATATTGATTCGGGCTAACTGCAATTGCATGGCGTAGTCATAGTCCGCTTCAGGATTTGGATTGGCGTAATAGGCCATCCAAAACTGATTAAGACCGTAAGTATCAAAATCGAGTAGAGCGTCTTCCAATCGTCTTGGAATGACTTGTCGTGTTTTGTTTTCAATCGAAACCGCAACATGAATGGTTCCTCGCTCGTGGGCTTCGTCCATCAGTTCACGGGTTTTTTCGTAATTAGGATTGATGTTTTCAATATAATTCAATACATCGTAAGCCTCTCTAATGGTGGCTTTATCGTCCGATTCTAGCAATTCAATGCCAGTTTCGTAAAAATGGTCGGATACATTATCTCTAGCAACCGCTAATTCCGACGAATAATCTTGAAAATCAAAAGGTACATTTCGCCCTCTGTATTGCAAAGGCATTAACGGCTTAACCGCCTGCTGTCTTTTGTTAAGCGCCACATAGGTTTCGTAAATACGCTGAAAGTATTCAGGATTTTTAGAAGCTTTCAGCTCTTTTATGGCTTGCCAATCGCGCTCATTGGCTTTAACGTAGGCATCTTTGAGCAATGCCACGTAGTCTTGCTTTCGGCGTGCATCCTTATTGCCTTTTAACTTGTTAATAGCATCGTAAATGGCCTCATTGTAGTTGCCATTGTCTACAGCCTCTGCTACCCGTTTCTTGCCGGAGCAAGACAGCGCAAAAACCGTGATGATGAAGAGTAGTGTAATTTTTCTCATAATCTTAGTTTTTAGGGGTTTCTAACTAAGTATTTTCAATAGTGATGCCAAAATAGCATTTTGGATGTAAATAAATTAAAAAAGCACTCAATTTTGAGTGCTTTTAAATTCTAAATCTAGATTGGGACTAGGATAGATTTAGGTAAATAATTAATAGGGTTACAGAATAGAAGCATATAAGAAACAGCTCTAGTCTATATTTTTTATAAAGATGATAAAACCCCATTTTAATTATCAATGATTAATTTTTCCGTGTGACTCAATCCGTTTTCCATTTTAAGTTTTACAAAGTAAATACCTGATTTAATATCAGTTACATTAAACGTTTCGAAGCTTATATCTAAAATCTTTACGAGCTTCCCTTGTACATCATAAAGCTTAGCATCTTCTACATTGAATTTTGAATCTATGCTAAAACTATGCTTAGTTGGATTGGGATAAATTAAAACGGAATTTGATAGTTCAAATTCTTCATTGGACAATGAAGCGTCAATATATCTAAACAGCTCGCGTCCTGTTGCAGTAGTTGATGCTGAAAAGAACAATTGGTTACCTGCCACCACAAAATTTAAAGGGTCGCTACCAAAAACACCGGTTTCAATATCCTCAACTAAAACTGTACCTGCTGACGTACCATCTGTTTTCCAAAGTTCACGTCCGTTAACACCATCGTCCGCATTAAAATATAGTTCACCAAAATATTCTATAAAACCTTGTGGTGTACTTTCTCCAGAAGGATTTATATCTTTTAACATTACTGTCCCTGAACTTGTACCATCAGTAACCCAGAGTTCAACGCCGTTTGTGCCATCATCAGCACCAAAATAAAGTTTATTATTGAAAATAGTGAGATTGTCAGGACTACTGTTGCCATTAGGATTGATGTTAATTAGCATATTTGTAGTAGAGCCAAAACCTGTACTGGACCACAGTTCCTTTCCATTGTTACCATCATCCGCAGTAAAAAATAATTGATTATTATATACAATCAATTCATCTGCGTTACTGTCTGCATTTCCTGGATTTATATTTTTCAGATTAGTAACCGAACCGTTAGTAGTTATTCTGAAAATTTCATTTCCTAAAGTTGGTGAAAATGCAGTGAAATATAATCGGTTATTGAAAACTGTCAGATGTTCTGGATTGCTATCTCCACCGTTGGGATTAATATCTGTAAGCCTGGTAGTCCCGCTAGAAAGTGTATTTGTTTGAAAAAGCTCACGACCATAATTACCACTTGGTAAATTATTGTCTGCGGTAAAATATAACATATTGTTAAAGAGAGTGAAATCTTTAGGAGAAGAGTCATCATCCACACCATTATTTTCACCATTTAATTGTCCGAGTAAAGACGTTGTTGATGATGCATCTGCAAAGCATATCTCTATACCATTGTTGGCATTGCCTCTTTCATAATCTGCTGAAAAAAGAAGTCTACCACT
Source organism: Winogradskyella maritima (assembly GCF_042650215.1). Lineage (NCBI taxonomy): Bacteria > Pseudomonadati > Bacteroidota > Flavobacteriia > Flavobacteriales > Flavobacteriaceae > Winogradskyella > Winogradskyella maritima. The sequence goes on from NZ_JBHSAT010000004.1 coordinate 1,815,560, forward strand.
TACCCCGTCTATTGTTGCAAAATTCATAGGTGAACTTGAACCACTATCATTTAATTCAAATCCGTAGGTATTTGTTCCAGAAGGTGTACCATCTGTTTCCCAAAGTTCAAAGTTAAGACCTGGGTTTGTACTATTACTTGCTGAAAAATAGACATTACCAGTAAGCTCCCATTTATAGAAACCTTGAGGCTCAGAATCGCCCAATTGAGAAATATTCTTTACAAGAATTGTACCGCTAGAAGTACCGTCAGTTTTCCACAATTCTATACCGTTAACATCATCTCGCCCAGCAAATAGCAAAATATTATTAAAGGAAATTTGATTTATAACATTGTTGCCATAAATAGGAATCCCATCTGCTACACCGGGATTAATATCTTTAACTAAATTTACTTGGGCTTGTGAAAGTGAAACTGCAAAAAGTGAAAAATAAAGTAAATTTTTAATCATAATAAATAGGTTTTAAGTGTTTCAGTAAAATTAGGAGGACAACCCTAGCGGTGTACTACCCTAATGGGTAGATTGTAAACTAAAAAGTGCCAAGTTTAATACTCGGCACTTTTCCCCCTCAATTGATTAAAAGCAACACTATATTACTCTTCCTCAAACTACTCTTCCTCTTCCAAATCAATAATTATAAAGTTTCCTTGGGTAACACCATCGTAATTAGTAACGGTATAATTGATTGAAACAGTTGTACTTTCGGAGTCATTGTAATTACCACAAAGACCAGAAATCTTTTTTCTTCTGAATAATTCTCCGGTATCCGGATTAACGTTTAAAATAGCACAGGGTTCTTGACTATCAATCCTGAAATGGACAGGCTCATTGCAATTGGCAGGTAAAAAACCAACGACTTGTTTATTGTCTAAACCAATTTCTGGAGCTGTAAGTGAAAGGCAAAGAAAGCAAACAAGTAAGAATGGAAAAAAAGCTAATTTTCTCATGATAAAGTTTTTAATGTTAATGAGATAAAATTAGCTATCAAGACTTATGCTTGATTTACCCGAACGGGTAGTTTTTAAATAAGATTTTCTTTATTGGCTTTTTGAATGGCTTCTATATTTGAATTGACTTGAAGTTTTATATAGATATTCTTTAAATGAAATTTTATAGTGTTTTTGCTAATGAAGAGGTTTTCTGCAATGTTGTCATAGCTATTGCCTTCAGATAATTGTTGTAGAACATCTTTTTCACGATTTGAAAGTTCAATCTTGCTTGGTTTTTTTTGAAATGATGTAACTACCATTTTTGCAATTTTTATACTCATAGGCGCACCGCCAGAAACACTTTCATGTAAGGCATCAACCAATTCTTTTGGCTTAAGATTTTTTGTGAGATATCCCGATGCGCCAGCACAAAGGGCATTGAATACCATATCTGAGTTTTCGTAAACCGTAACCATAATAATGTTGGCTTTAGGAAATACTTTTTTTATTGCTTTGGTGCCTTCAACACCATCCATACCAGGCAAGTCAATATCCATAAGAAATAGTGTCGCACCATCTTGTCTTAGATTTTCCAGCGCCATTTCACAATTGGTATACGTTGCCACGACTTTAAATTCTGAAGTGTTGTTAATTACCTCCTTAAAAGCTTCGCTTAAAGGTATGTTGTCTTCAATTATAACGACTTTATGCTTCATGTTTATCTTTAGTTTTGCCCTCAAAATAAACAGTAGTGCCTGTTTCTACATCTGAATTTATAGTAAGCAAACCTCCAATTTTTTCTGCGCGTTTTTTCATGTTTAAAATACCATTTGATGATTCAATTTCTTGGCCCGACATACCAATGCCGTCATCCCTGCATTCTATCTTTAATCTTTGATTATCATAAGTGAAAGACAATGTAACCATTGTGCATTTTGAATGTCTTAATGCATTTGTCATAGCTTCCTTAAAAATGAATATAAGTTGTTTATTCCAGTAATGTGGTAATTTGGCATCTAACACAATATTTTTTTGAACCATAAATTTAATGGGCGTTTTATTGAAGAAATCTTCGCCGAAATCCGACAAATAGGTCGCAACTTCTTCAATGTAATCACTATTGGACTTTAAAGAAAACACAAAGTCTCGCGTACCTTGATAGAGCCCATTAGCATCATCTGTGATTTGCTTTATTTTAGATTTTATTTTTGAATTTTTAATTGATGATTCACCACTTACGAGATTTGATAGCAGTGAAATACGAGCCAATTTGTTGCCAAGGTCATCATGAAAGTCTTGAGCAATTTCGTCTCTTACATCAGATAATTCCTTCTCTAGTTCTAACTGCTTGTGCAGTGCATCCGAAAGATTATTATTTATAAGTTTTACTTTTTTAAGTTGAAGATGTTTTGAGATTAAGAAAAACACCACAATAAAAGCAATGCCGACAACTAATAGAAAAGACAAATGATTTACTTCAGCTTGTTTGTTTTTTAGTTCTAATGCATCAATTCTTTGTTGTTGAGACAGGTTCTTAATTTCAGAATCTTTTATTTGCGACTGATATTTAACTTCTAATTCATTTAAAGCCTTTGACTTTGAAAGGTCATTTAGCTCTTTCATGTGTTCAATACGCTCTTCAATAGCTTTTAAAGCCAGGTCCTTATTTCCAAAGTATTTATAAGTTTCATAGGACAAAGTTGAGATAGCTTCCCCATATGACGCTTTGTATTTTAAATTCAACGTATTTAAAGAATCGAGATATCTATAAGCGAGTGGTTGATTGTTTTTTTTAGTGTATGATTTTACTAAAAGAGAATAGGCATTGATTAGTGAAGCGTCAGTTACTCTAACATCGGAATTTATTATTTTTAAGGCATAATCATGCGCTTTATTATAATCTCCTTTATGATTAAAATATTTTCCAAAGATTGAATAAAGGACATTTTTTCGACCTTCAAATTTATTTTTTGTGGCAATACTTAATGCTTTGGCTGAGTAAGTTAAGAACAGGTTTTCAAAATACTTTTCGTTGCCTACAATATAATTTTCTAAATATGTCTCAGAAGCGTCTGTGTAAATGATAGTTTCCAGATAGGCATCGTTAATTTTATGATTTTTTATTATTTGTAGAGATTTTTCAATGTACTCTAACTGCTTTTCTTCTTGTTTTTCCTCGGCGTAAATCCCAGAAATACCATAGTATGCGTTTGCCTCGGTTTTGTAGTCGTCAATTTGTTTTGAATATGTAGATGCGCTAACCATGTGTGATATAGCTTGCTTATTATCCCCAACGTTTTGAGATAAAGTCCCAAGCCTAAAATGAAAGTCAGCAATGCTTTTTTTATTATTTAAACTTTCGGAATGATTGAGCCCTTTATAAAAAAAATCATTGGCCTTATCATAATCTCCATTAGCAAAATGGCCAGTGCCAATATATTTTATGGATTCTAGGTATTGGTCATCATAATTAAGTGATTGCGATAGATTGAGTGCTTTAGTACCATAAAAGATAAGGGAATCACCTTTGCCTGATTTGAAATAATGAAACTTACCCAAATTAAAGTATGCTTCAATTAAACTAGAATCTTTACCTAGTTCAATTGCTCTAAGTAATTTTTTTTCTTCGCTTTGAGAATAAGTGAGTGTGTATGATATTATAAAAGCAGAACATAGTAAAAGTCCTCTAAGAGATTTCATTTAAGAGATTTAGCTGGCCTTAAAATTACGAAAACCTCCAAAAGCAAAAACCTACCCGATGGGGTAGGTTTTTTACTATGAAATAAATTATTTCTTCTTCGGCTCAAAAACCGGTAATAATTGTGTTTTTAATTGCCCAAATCCTATACGGACATCGTCGTTTTCGCAGTAGCCTCGCATAACGACCGTATCGTGGTCATTGACGAATTTTCGTTCCGTACCGTCTTTCATTTTAAGTGGTTTGGTGCCTTTCCAACTTAATTCTAGCATAGAACCGTAAGAATCTTCAGTTGGACCGGAGATTGTCCCAGAGCCCATCATATCACCTGAATTTACTGGACAGCCGTTGACGGTGTGATGCGCTAATTGTTGCGCCATATTCCAGTACATATATTTAAAATTAGAACGGCAGACCGTAGTTTCCTTTGAGCCTTTTGGAATAATACCAGCTTCTAAATTAATATCGAAGCTGTGTTTGCCTTTGGTTTGAAGATACTCCAAAGGTTTTGGGTTTTGCTTTGGACTTTCTACTCTAAAGGGTTCAAGAGCATCTAAAGTCACAATCCAAGGCGAAATGGATGACGCAAAACTTTTACCTAAAAATGGCCCAAGTGGTACGTATTCCCATTTCTGAATATCACGTGCTGACCAATCATTGAATAAAACCAATCCGAAAATATATTCTTCCGCTTCGTTGATTGGAATCGGTTCGCCCAATTCATTGGCATCTGTGGTAATAAAAGCCATTTCCAATTCAAAATCCACGAGTTTTGAAGGGCCAAAGACGGGTGTTTTAGCGCCTTCGGGCATAGTTTGCCCTTGTGGTCTATGGATAGGAATATGTGTTGTAATAATCGACGAACTTCTTCCGTGGTAACCTACAGGCATGTGCACCCAATTTGGAAGCAATGCATTTTCCGGGTCTCTAAACATCATACCCACATTGGTGGCGTGCTCCTTGCTGGCGTAGAAATCGGTGTAATCACCTACGTAGACTGGCATTTGCATTTCAATTTCATCCAATCGGAATAAAATAGTTTCCTTATGCGCTGTATTATTTTTTAGTGTATCGTTTTCAGCATCGAATATTTCGGCAATTCGGTTTCGTACCAAACGCCATGTTTTTCTACCGTCGGCAATAAAATCATTCAAGGTATCCTGAAGAAAGATATCATCGGTTAACGGAATGCCTTCAAAATAACCGAGCTGATGCAAGGCGCCAAGGTCTATAGCAGTATCACCAATTCGGGTGCCAATGGTAATAATATCTTCTTTGGTCAGGAACACACCGAACGGGATATTCTGAATGGGGAAATCCGAGTTTTTATTGACATATAACCACGAACGACGATTTGGATTATTGGCTGATAAAGGCATAGGTTTGGTGTTGATTAATTGTTCATATTATTCTATTCAAACCTACATAATTTTTGAACTTAAAACTAATGTTTCCGTATTTTTGGAACTCATTTAACACAATCTTCATATATGCAACGCGACGAACAAATTTTTGATTTAATACAAGACGAAAGAGAGCGCCAAACTGATGGCATTGAACTTATTGCGTCGGAAAACTTTGTGAGTGACCAAGTGATGGAAGCGGCAGGTTCTGTCTTAACAAACAAGTATGCTGAGGGCTATCCAGGTAAGCGTTATTATGGTGGTTGCGAAGTTGTGGATGAAGTGGAAAAGATTGCCATTGACCGTGCCAAAACTTTATTTAATGCGGCCTATGCCAATGTACAACCTCATAGTGGAAGTCAGGCGAATACAGCCGTATACCACGCTTGCTTAAAACCTGGGGATAAAATTCTTGGTTTTGATTTGTCGCACGGTGGCCATTTAACGCATGGGTCTCCCGTGAATTTCTCAGGAAAACTCTACAATCCCGTGTTTTATGGGGTAAAGAAAGATACAGGCTATATTGATTATGAGATGCTCTCTGACGTGGCTGAAAAGGAAAAGCCACAACTGATTATTGCTGGCGCGTCTGCCTATTCTCGTGATATGGATTTTGCGAAGTTCCGTGAAGTTGCCGATAATGTAGGTGCTGTGTTATTGGCTGATATTTCTCATCCGGCAGGTCTGATTGCCAAAGGTATATTAAATGACCCAATGCCACATTGCCATATCGTAACTACAACAACACATAAGACTTTGCGTGGCCCTCGTGGTGGTATGATTATGATGGGCGAAAATATAGACAACCCGTTTGGTATCCGATTAAAGAATGGCAATCTTAGAAAAATGTCTGGTTTGTTAGATTCTGGTGTTTTTCCAGGGAATCAAGGTGGGCCTTTAGAACATATTATTGCGGCCAAGGCAATTGCATTTGGTGAAGCCTTAACGGATGAGTTTATGCACTACATGCTTCAGGTGAAGAAAAATGCTGAAGCTATGGCCAAAGCGTTTGTCGCGAAAGATTACCATTTGATTTCTGGAGGAACGGACAATCACATGATGTTAATCGACCTTAGAAACAAAAACATCACTGGTAAAGATGCTGAAGAAGCCTTAGGTAAAGCTGATATTACGGTGAACAAGAATATGGTACCGTTTGATACGGAATCACCTTTTGTGACATCGGGTATTAGAGTGGGAACTCCTGCAATTACAACGCGTGGCTTGAAGGAAGATGATATGGTTTATGTGGTGGATTTAATTGATGAAGTCATCAACAATCGCGATAATGAATCTGTACTTCAAGGTATTGCTGAGAAAGTTAATGCTTTGATGGGGGATAGGCCATTGTTTGTGGCTTAGTCTTCCATAAAAATGACACTCTCATAAGCCCCAATATCTGGCGACGCAGAACGTGCGGTGCCTAAAATATCAAAAGGGACTTGGCTAGAAAAGATGCCATTGGCTAGACCATTTCCTGCTGAATCTTCTCCAATTCTTAAATCGTTTTCAAAGGGTAGTTTAAAGTCTGGGTCTTCATTAAAGATGCAACTGTCAAATAATGAGCCATCGTCAAATAAGTAATTAGCTGTGCCTTCAAGATTATCGTTATCAAAACGTAACAGGCAATTGGTAAACTTAAAGTTGAAATCATCGCCCAATTGGTCTAAAATGAATTCGGGATTATCATTACCGTAGATGATACAGTTATTGAAGTTGGCTTCAGTTAATGGATTGGTCTGTATGGTATTCTCATCAACCTGAACAAAATCATTTAACAATACAGACGGGAAATCCCTAAAACTATTGTCCCAGTAATTGGCCAAAGTGCTGTGAGTAAAATTATATCTTCCGCCTACCGTTCCTGCAAAAGAGGCTTGTCCGGAATTGTTGATGACCACGTTTTCGCCAGAAATTGAAGTGGCACGTCCCAAAATCCCGAAAGCACTTGAATTATAAATCTGTGAGTTGGTGATGTTCAGTTTATCAGACATCGCATCATCATTGCCTTCAGAAAGAATGCCAATCGTTGCATTTTTGATTGTGGCGTAGTTGATGCTGTTATTCATACTGCCGTTAAATAACCAAATGGTACCCCATTGACCAGGAACATCTTCAAACAGCGGTTCTAATCGGTCGCCTTCAAAAATGACTTGATTCTCTAATAATTCATCGTCCGTACTTAATTCTCCATTAATCTGAAGGCTTGCATTATTGGTAATAAGTAACCCGGATTCTGAATGGAAATGAACACGTGCGCCAGCATCAATGGTTAGGGTTTGTCCTTCATTAACGGTAGCATAACCGTAAATAACATAAGGCTTTTCATTGGTGAAATTAAGTTCAGAATCTTCGAGAAAACGCCCTTGAAAGGTGGTTTCGTCGGGAGTGCCATCGCCATCAACATCAAAAGTAAGGGTTTCAAAAACGTTGGATTCCCCTTCAAACGGGGGATAGATAAAAACAGCGTCTTTCACTAAAGTTACTAGGTCGACATCTTGCTGATTACTCCCACCATCGAATAATATTCGGTCGGTGTAGAGAAATTCATTGTCGAGCGCAGATAGTGTGTTGATATCGATAGTCGTTTCAATAAAAATAAATAGACTATCATTGGCTAGAAGTTCAATATCCTCAAAAAATTTGCCTTGTTGGTCTTCGTCCAGTCCCGTTTGCCCATCGACATTCATACGGTAAAAAGAGGCCGTACCACGTTCTAATTGTATGGTAGGAATGACGATATCTTCATCAGAACGGTTATAGACTTTTAAATTATAAGTACTAGAACCAATATTGTTAAAAACGGTATCTAAATACACGGTATCCCTTGCAAATTCTAGGTTTCCTGTACTTGGGGAGAATTCAAAATCATTACGACAAGAACTCCAAAAGACTAAAACGAGTAAGACTAGAATGGGATAGAGGATGCGTTTCATACACAAGTTTGGTTTGCGAGTTAAAAATATAACTTTTGAAACAATCCTTTAGTATGGCTAGGCTTAATTCTTTTTGGTTTCGTTTTGTGAGGCTTCAATCTCTAGCAAAATTTTGAATTGCTCACTGTAGCCCACAATAAGATTGAGTAAATCCATACTGGCTTTAGGCTTTATCAAGCTTTTTTTGATACCTCGTGCTTCGACGTATTCTATAAATAGAGGGATTTTTTCTTCAGGAATACCTAATTCTTCAATGGCTGTTTCCTGATTGACCAATTTATGAGTATTGAATAGTTTTATGATTTGGTCATAATCTAGATTAGTGTCTAACTCTTCGAACGTTTTTTTTCGTTTGAAAAGCTTGGAAAATTGCTCAATGAGATAGACGAAATCAACACCATACTTGGGCATAGCATTGAGATTGGTGTAGGCACCTGGGTTACGCTTAATGTCTTCTTGAATAATTCTATTCAAGTCTCTGTTATAGTCCTCTTCCTTGAACTTTTTTGGTTTAAGGTCTTCGCTAAGTAAAACCTCATCAAGCTCATTGACGACTTTTTTCAATTCGAAAACATAGACGTCTTCAAAAAATTCCTGTTTAACGGCGACTTTATATGGATGATGGAATAAGGATTCAAAGGCCAGTGTGTCATTGACTTTAGCGTTGATGATAAAGTTGCCTTCGGAATCGGACCTTGTGTTGAGGCCGTTGGACAGGTTGAGGATTTTGGCACCTTTGACCGTAGTTTCAGCATCATAGATTTTCCCATTGATGGTCTGTGCCCAAGAGGCACTGATAAAAGATAAACAAAGGACAGTGATGAGGTGTCGCATGATTTAGTTGACTGGTTGAAACCACAAGAAAGCACAAGTGTCCGAGATAGCCTTGATGCTTAGCAAAGCTTTAACCTAAAGTATTGTTAATTGAACAGTTTGGCAACCTCTGGTGTAATGCGGGCTGGTCGGCTACTGTCTTTGGCCATAAAGCACCAATGTGTTTCCGAATCGACCAATAGCTGGTTTGAAGCATTGTTATACATAGAAACACGTCTTATGGATTTTACGCCTTCAGATTTTTCCACATAAGTTTCCAATCGGATGGCGTCGCCTAGGACTGCAGAGCCTTTATATGAAATGTTATGCTGAACGAGCACCCAAAAGTAACTGTCTAAAATAGATTTTGGTGCTTTGCTTAACCAATGTTCTTCAGCAATATCTTGTACCCATTGCACATAGCGTACATTATTGACGTGATTTAGGGCGTCGAGGTCGTCCTGAGTTACAGTGATGTATTTTACAAGTTTTTGCAAGTCCTAAAGCGTTTCCTCAAAGATATTACTTCTTGGAAAACACAGACTTCATCCCGAACAAAAAGCGACCGACAAAAGTTCTTTTTTTGTTTCCGTTTTTGAATGCTTCTCGCTTGGCTTTACGCTCAGCTTTCCAACGTTCTCGGTTGGCTTTCTTTTTAGTTTTCCAAGCTTCCTTGGCTTTAAGGCGTTGCTCGTAACGACGTTTGCGCTCTTCGGGCGTAAGATAAGGTTCTTGATATTCAGTATATTCGTAAGAGCCGATACCACCGACAACAACTGTGAGTCCACCCATCATATCTTCTTCTAACGCAATATTGATTTTTGAGCCAGTAGCGATAATCTCTTTGGTTCCAAAACCTAAATATGAAATGACTAATATATCTCCATTTTTAGCACGAATTGAAAAATTGCCATCAAAATCGGTTTGTGTCCCTGTCGTTGTTCCTTTGATAATAACGTTTACTCCTGGCAATGCTAAGGAATCAGATTGGGCTATAATAGTACCTGTAATAAGTTTTGTTGGTAAGATTGAATCTGAAGGCTTGCTTTTTACCTGTTCCTTATGTGCTTTTATGAATTGCTCAATTTTTGTGGGTTTGGTTTGTGCCTCTGTTTTTTGAAAGCCAAGCGTTGTCAGAAAAAATAGGGCAGAGGTCGACCATGTCCTGAAAGTATGGCGCTCTTTTCGCGCTAAAACCAAATCGCGTTCAAGTTGATTGCTATTAAACCGTCCACAAAGTGATTGGTTGTTGATAAATGATTTTACAATAGTTTCGTCAGTAGCATTTGTAAAATCAATTACAGTTTTTTGGCAAGAGACACAGTGGCGTCCTTTTTCACGTGGAGACATAACATTCCAATCTTCGTGACAAGGCTCGGGAATGTTCAGCCGTATTGTTTTTCTCATGTTGGTTGTATCTGAAACAAATGTCCCAAACACCATGAGATTTTAAAACGGATTTTGAGTGAAGACTACGTTTTAATGAGTAAACGCTACTTTTTTCGAATCGTAACCTCAAACAACTTGTCCCAATTCTTTCCGGTGACAAAGATGGTTTCTGTTGTTGGATTATAGGCAATACCGTTAAGTACGTCTAATTCTGGATGTTGAGTTACCAATTCTTTTAAAGGCGAAAAGTCGATGACTTTTTCTACAGCACCGTTTTTTGGATTGATAACCACCACACCATTTTCTTGATAGATATTGGCGTAGATTTTACCGTTTATCCATTCCAGTTCATTGAGGCTTTTTATTTTTCCGGTATGGGTATAGGCTTCAATTTTAGAAGCTTCCGTGAAATCATCGGTAGTTAAAGTCCAGATTTGTTCTGTACCATCCGATTTGTAGAGGTTTGTACCGTCATTACACAATCCCCAACCTTCTTTGCTTTCGCCATACCTAAATATTCCTTTCTTTTCAAAGGTGTTAACATTGTAGATAATGCCCGTGTTTTCCTTCCAAGTGAGTTGATAAATATTATCGTTTAAAACACTTAAGCCTTCAGCGAAAAAGGCATTGCTCAACAGTTTATTCTGTAATACTTCACCGGTGTTGTAATCTAACTTTCGCAGTTTAGATTCGCCATACTGCCCGGTACTTTCATAAAGCTCTCCATTGTAGAATTCCAAGCCTTGGGTATAGGAGGTAATATCATGCGGGTAGGTGTTGACGATGTCGTAGGTATATAATTCGGGTTTTTTATTGTTTAGAACTATAAGGTTTCCATCCGCTTTGTATGTTTTTCCATCAACAATCACATTGGCTGTCAAAGCTTGTCGTCCCAATTTTACATCGGTCAATTTTAGGTCTTTGGAAATGACCTCACCATCAAGAAGATACTCTACGGATTGAATATTTAAACCATCAGGATTATTAATGGATAGTTTCACGGCATCGCCCAGTTTAGCGGTGTTGTTAGACGCCGTTGTTTTTATAGAGAGTTGAGGTTCTTTTTCTTCGCAAGCCATCAAAGATAGGGCTATGATAATGATGCTGAAATACTTGAATAAACGCATGTGGAACTTTAAATTTTGGGCAAGATATTTAATAATATTTTGGTATTAAAAAAATTGTGAAAGTATTAAAAGGTTGTATCTTTGCGCTCGGCAAGTCCTACACAACCAGCTCCTGCTTAATCCTCCAGGGCGGGAACGCAGCAAAGGTACGCGGTCGTAGCGGTGTGATGTAGGTAGCTTGCCTTTTTTTGTACACCATATTCAAGGTTTTCTTCATCTACAAATTAGCTTAAACTTTGTACTTTTAGCTCTAAATATAAACTCTAAACGCATAACGTCTTAATGTCTAAAGTTGTTTTAATCACAGGCGGTTCTTCGGGAATCGGGAAATCCATTGGCGAATACCTCGGCACGAAAAACTACACGGTTTTTGGTACAAGTCGGAATCCCGAAAAAATAGAAAACCATCCTTTTCCTTTAGTAGCGTTGGACGTTACCAAACCTGAAACGATTTCAGCTTGTATTACTGAGGTTTTAGACAAGAAGGGTCGTATTGATGTTCTTGTTAATAATGCTGGTGCTGGGATTACCGGTCCTATTGAAGAAATTCCTGGTGAAGAAATAAAACGAAATTTTGAAATCAATTTTTTCGGCCCCATTAATGTCATCAAAGGGATTTTACCACAAATGCGAAAGCAACAGTCTGGGTTAATCATCAATATCACCTCTATTGCCGGTTATATGGGCTTACCGTATCGTGGTGTGTATAGTGCCAGTAAAGGTGCTTTGGAATTGATTACGGAAGCCTTCAGAATGGAAATCAAAGATTTCGGTATAGAAATGACCAACGTAGCTCCAGGTGATTTTGCGACGAATATAGCTGCTGGTCGATACCATGCGCCAGTTTTAGAAGGTTCACCATACGAAAAGGTTTATGGCGAAACTCTAAAAACGATGGATGCGCATGTCGATGAAGGTGGTGACCCCATGGATGTTGCCAAAATGATTGTGAAAATCATTGAAACCGATAAGCCTAAGATTCACTACAAGGTTGGAGCTTTTATGCAGAAATTTTCTGTGGTGTTAAAACGTATTTTACCTGATAAAGTTTATGAAAAGTTGTTGCGCAAGCACTATGGCTTATGAAACGAATAATAGTCGCCTTTCTTTTATTGACTTTATCGTCCTGCTTTTTAATGCCTCCTGGCGCACCTCACAGACATCAATACCAGTCTGTTAATTCAAAAGTAATGTCTGATATAGAAGTATTTTGCACGCCTAAACACAAATATTATCACTTACCATATACTGAAGCACATTTTGAATTAATGTCCGGCTTTTTTGATGAACAACACAGAGCCATGGAACGCGATACATTTTTCGATAATCAAGTTCTAGCTACCGATTTAAGAATTAACGATGCTAAATTCCATAGAACATTTAAGTCGGACACCTTAAAGCTTCGAGATAAAGACAGTGGTGAAATCGTTCAATTTACATTCAAAGAATAGTCGTTAATTACTTTTAATAACATTTAAATGTTAGGCTTAGGACTTATCGTAAATTCGCAACGGAAAAACACAACACTTCAATACTAAACACATTATGAAATTTTTTATCGATACTGCCAATTTAGAGCAGATTAAGGAAGCCCAAGACATGGGTATTTTAGATGGTGTCACCACCAATCCGACATTAATGGCCAAAGAAGGTATCACAGGTACGGATAACATCATGAAACATTATGTAGATATCTGCAATATTGTGGACGGCGATGTATCTGCTGAGGTCATTTCTACCGATTTTGATGGCATGGTACGAGAAGGTGAAGCCTTGGCAGAATTGCATGACCAAATTGTGATTAAACTCCCCATGATTAAAGATGGGGTTAAGGCTTGTAAGTATTTTTCGGACAGAGGTATTAAAACCAACGTAACTTTGGTGTTTTCGCCTGGTCAGGCGTTGTTGGCGGCTAAAGCTGGAGCAACTTACGTATCACCTTTTATTGGACGTTTGGATGATATCTCTACGGATGGTTTAAACCTTATCGCGGAAATAAGACATATCTATGACAACTATGCGTTTGAAACAGAGATTTTAGCGGCATCGGTTAGACATACCATGCACGTTATTGATTGCGCCAAATTGGGCGCAGACGTAATGACAGGACCTTTAAGTTCTATCACCGGATTATTAAAACATCCATTGACTGATATCGGTTTGGAGAAATTCTTGGCCGATTATAAAAAGGGAAATTAAACCCTTAAGAACTAAGTTTTTAAAGCGTTTTCCTTAAATGGAAAGCGCTTTTTTTAGCTTCATATCCTGAAGCAGAATTTCAAAATCATCACTATAAATGTTAACGTTAGGATGAACGATATCCCCGTCTTTATCTACTATGATTACTTTATAAACGTAGTTGACGGCTAAGGTTCTAAGCGCTTCTTTTAAGTTTTTAAAGCGGTATTCGTCTTCTAGTGAGAATTTATATTTCTGAAGTGTTTCTGCCCAATACTGCTCCGAATTGTCATTAATATTAATGGACATAAAATCCATCTCCGGATAATTTTCTCGGAGCTCTTTTACGCGGTAATGGCTAGTCCTATAATGCATAATATTATTGGACGACCAGAAATAGATAAGCGTCGGCTGGTTAACCAACTCTGAAATCTTAAACTCTTCTCGGTTGATATTGTATACCATCAAATCTGGTAAATCACGCCCTGGGCGTAACTTTTTTATAGAATTGACATGGTTCTGCATCATAATCTTATCGTCTTCAGAGGTAGACCGCTCTAAATAATAGCCCAAGACTTGAGCAATTTCAGAATCATCAATACTATGATTGATGAATTCCCTAGTCTTATACTTTAGTAAATTATTTTTTATTTCAGAATCTTCAATAAGACTATCAATTAAATCAATTTTTGCCATGTTATAACTCAGCTCATGACGGTCAAAGGTTGAATGGTAAGCTTTGTCTTTGTAATACTGGTTCAGTGCCAAATTGTCAACATGTGAAAACATAAAGCGATTGTAATCGTATAATTCACTCAAGTGCTTGGAATTGTAATCTATAGATGTGCGATAATCGTAAAAATCTTCAGGCAAATCCATCACATGAACTAACTTATTGTTTCCAAAATAGGCAAAGGGATAAATTTCTTTATCAGCGTAGTTATGATAATTGATGTTCGCTTGAATAATACCTTTTGAAAATTCCGAAATATCCTTCTTGGCGATGTAGTCATTAAAGGCTTTGATTTCTCGTGCGTGACGCTCGTTAATGAAAGCGAGAAACTCTTCAGGTTCTTTGTTACTGTATTTAACAAGCTTTCTGCTTTCTTTTTCGTTTTCAAGAAATGTTCTTAAAAAGTAGTTGTTCTTTCGCGCGCCTTCACCAGTATACACTAAGGATTCGTCAAAATCCGTAGTATTTAAACGAAGCATTAGACTGTCCTTCGGTTCAATAATAACAACTTGATATTCGCCACCATGTCTAAAGGAATAGATTCCAGCAGTAGCTTCTTCAATTTTATATATAAAACGATTATTGGCATCCAAGGCAACGGTATCCATCGTTTTGCCATCAGGATTTACTAGAATAACGACATCACTTTTAGGATTGGTAATTTCCCCACCAAGATAGGCGTGGTTCGTGTCTTTTTCAGAGCAACCGATAACACTTAAAACCGATACTAAGTATAGGGCAAAATATCTCATAAAGAAGCGTCGTAGTTTTTAGTCATTCCAACAAAAATATGTTTTGAAGTGCCTTGCGCTTGTTAATGGGTCGTTAAATATTATGATTTACGCCATTGTACCTCTACTTGCATTCGGTTTTATTATGTCAATAGACCATAATTTTCTACTTTTGCAGTCTCAAAAAAATGGCCTCAGCGGGCGACAAATAGTATAAGTTATGTTATCAGTATCTAATCTTTCGGTTCAATTTGGAAAACGTGTGTTGTTTGATGAAGTAAACACGGTATTCAACAACGGCAACTGCTATGGAATCATCGGTGCCAATGGTGCGGGAAAATCTACATTCTTAAAGATTTTAGCAGGAAAGATGGACCCAACATCTGGTCACGTGCATTTAGAGCCAGGTAAGCGTATGTCGGTTTTGGAGCAGAATCACAACTTATACGATGAGCATACGGTTTTGGAAACGGTTTTACGCGGTAACAAGCCTTTATTCAAATTGAAGTCTGATATCGATGCCCTTTACGCAGATTACACGGATGAGAATGCGGAGAAAATAGGTGAGCTTCAAGTACAGTTTGAAGAAATGAACGGCTGGAATGCCGAAAGCGATGCCGCCGCTATGTTGTCTAACCTTGGGATTAAGGAAGATTTGCATTATTCCTTGATGCAAGATTTAGACGGTAAGCAAAAAGTCCGTGTTTTATTGGCGCAGGCTTTATTCGGAAATCCTGATGTGTTGATTATGGATGAGCCAACCAACGACTTGGATTACGAAACGATCTCGTGGTTGGAAAATTTCTTGGCCAACTATGACAATTGCGTCATTGTGGTATCTCACGACCGTCACTTTTTAGATGCGGTATGTACACATATTTCAGATATTGACTTCGGAAAGATTAACCACTTCTCAGGAAACTACACCTTCTGGTATGAGTCCTCGCAATTGGCTGCCAGACAACGCGCCCAGCAAAACAAGAAAGCTGAGGATAAGAAGAAGGAATTGGAAGAATTCATCCGACGTTTTTCGGCTAACGTGGCGAAGTCTAAGCAAGCAACAAGTCGTAAGAAGATGATAGATAAGTTGAATATTTCTGACATTAAACCATCGAGTAGACGTTACCCAGCCATTATTTTTGAACGTGATAGAGAAGCTGGAGACCAGATTTTGAATGTTGAAGGATTGTCAGCGTCTTTAGATGGTGAAACTTTATTCAGAAATATAGATATCAACTTAGCGAAAGGCGATAAAGTCGTGGTTTACTCTAAAGATTCTAGAGCGACAACGGCATTCTATCAAATTTTGAATGGCTACGAAAAAGCGGACTCCGGAAAATTCGATTGGGGTGTCACCACCACACAGTCCTATTTGCCGTTGGATAATAGTAATTTCTTTCAAGAAAAATTAACCTTAGTCGATTGGTTAAGACAATGGGCACAAACGGAAGAAGAGCGCGAAGAAGTAAATATCCGTGGTTTCCTTGGAAAGATGATTTTCAGTGGCGAGGAAGCTTTGAAAACAGCTGATGTCTTATCTGGAGGAGAAAAAGTACGTTGTATGCTATCTCGCATGATGATGATGCGTGCCAACGTTTTAATGCTAGATGAACCCACCAACCACTTGGATTTGGAGAGTATCACGGCCTTCAATAACTCACTAAAAAACTTTAAAGGTACCGTACTTTTAACCACGCACGATCACGAGTTTGCACAAACCGTTGGTAACCGAATCATTGAGTTAACGCCAAATGGTGTTATAGACCGTTACATGACATTTGATGAGTACATGAGCGATTCAAAAATCAAGGAACAACGCGAAAAGATGTATGCGGTAACGGCGTAGCCTGTATTATTTATTTTTTATGGCTTATTTCACTCGATAGTGAATTATAATCGACTTGAATAAATAATTAAGGAATAGGAAATTAAGAATATCAAGCTTCCATCTCTGCTCTTACCCGATTAACAATTTCCAATGCTTTTGTAGCGTCTTCATTGTTCACAAAAATCTCTCGGAAATCATTTAGCGAAATAGGATATCCCGAAAGACGTTGGGATTCACCATGGTCCCTTAGAAGCGTATTAATGCCTTGCGACTTAAGTTCAGTGTTAATGCGTTCTGAAAGTATAAAACTTCCTTCGTAAACTTTGGTATAATCGGTTTCGCTCATAGCTTCAGGATTTAAAATGAATACTTAAGATACGAATTTTCTGGGATTTTTAAGACCCATTAATTGTAATTTGTAACGACTATCTAAAATTCACTTCATATTAATTTTGCCTATCAAAATATTCCAATAAAAAATGAGTCTATTCGATTAAGGGCTTAGAATTTCATAATTTTATAGCTACAATTTTCAGAATAAAAGTCTAATCAAAATAAATCGATTACCATGAGTAACGACCACACAAATGTTTGGGATATTAATGACCCAAGCGCTGTAGCTAAATGTCCGTTTATGGGCGGGGTACAGAAGAATACTGCAGGACATGGCACAACCAATCGCGATTGGTGGCCAAACGAACTTAAATTAAATGTCTTAAGACAAAATGCGAAGAAGTCAGACCCAATGGGCGAGGACTTTAATTATAAAGAGGCTTTCAACAGTTTAGATTTTAAGTCCTTAAAGCAAGATGTTATTGATTTAATGACGGATTCCCAAGATTGGTGGCCAGCAGATTATGGGCACTACGGAGGTTTTATGATCCGTATGGCATGGCACAGTGCAGGAACCTACAGAATCGGCGACGGACGCGGTGGTGCGTCTTCGGGAACGCATCGTTTTGCACCGTTAAATAGCTGGCCAGATAACGGAAACTTGGATAAAGCACGATTGTTACTATGGCCGATTAAAAAGAAATATGGGAGAAATATCTCTTGGGCAGATTTAATGATCTTGGCAGGAAACTGCGCTTTAGAATCTATGGGCTTTGAAACCTTCGGATTTGCAGGCGGACGTGAAGACGTTTGGGAACCAGAGCAAGACATCTACTGGGGTTCTGAGACTGAATGGCTTGGCAACGAAGAGCGTTATGCCGAAGGTGATTTAGAAGCACCACTAGCCGCTGCGCATATGGGATTAATATATGTAAATCCTGAAGGCCCTAACGGTAATCCAGATCCTGTAGCTTCAGCGCATGATATCCGCGAAACCTTTGGTCGTATGGCCATGAATGATGAGGAAACCGTAGCCTTGGTTGCCGGTGGACATACCTTTGGAAAAGCACATGGCGCGGCTGATCCAGGCGAGTATGTAGGCGTTGAGCCACACGGTGCTAAAATTGAAGAAATGAGTACAGGGTGGAAAAATACATTTCAATCTGGTGTTTTGGATGATGCCATAACTTCAGGTTTAGAAGGGGCTTGGACACCAAACCCAACACAATGGGATCATGATTATTTCGACGTTTTATTAAATTACGATTGGGAATTAACTAAGAGTCCTGCTGGCGCACACCAATGGACACCGACTGCGGCATCTAATGCACGTATGGCGCCAAAAGCTGGTGATGCTAATGGGACACAAGCTTTGATGATGTCTACTGCGGATATGGCCTTGAAGGTAGATCCTACGTATGCCAAGATTTCTCAGAAGTTCCATACCGATCATGCAGCCTTTGAAGATGCCTTCGCTAGAGCATGGTATAAATTAACCCACAGAGATATGGGGCCTTTGTCACGCTATTTAGGTCCAGAAGTACCGTCTGAAGAATTACTTTGGCAAGATCCACTTCCAGAAGGTGGCCAGACCTTGAGCGATACTGACGTATCTTCATTGAAGGTTAAGATTCTAGATTCAGGATTATCAGTTTCAGAATTGGTATCTGTGGCTTGGGGATCTGCATCAACTTTTAGAGGCTCAGATAAACGTGGTGGTGCCAATGGTGCACGTATTCGTTTGGCGCCTCAAAACAACTGGGAAGTGAACAATCCAGCGCAATTGCGTAAGGTATTGAATGTTCTAAAAGATATTAAAGATGATTTCGGAAATGTATCCATGGCAGACCTCATCGTTTTAGGCGGAACGGCAGCTATTGAAAAAGCGGCTAAAGATGCAGGTGTTTCTGTAAACGTTCCGTTCACTAGTGGTCGTGTCGATGCATCGCAAGAGCAAACCGATATTGATTCCTTCGGATATTTAGAGCCTAAAGCAGATGGCTTTAGAAATTATATGAAAGAAGGACAAAAAGCAGCAGCTGAAGACTGGTTGGTGGATCGTGCTAATTTATTAACGCTTTCTATTCCTGAAATGACAGCCTTAGTTGGAGGATTACGTGTGTTAGGTGCGAACTACGACGGTTCTAAGCACGGCGTATTTACAGATAGAGTGGGTGTGTTAACTAATGATTTCTTTCAGAATTTATTAGACTTCACTTACACGTGGAAAGCAACTGACGATTCTGAAACGACTTTTGAAGGTTGTGATAGACGAACAGGAGAGGTCAAGTTCACTGGAACCCGAGCTGATTTAATTTTCGGATCTAATACCGAGTTAAGGGCTATTGCTGAGGTTTATGGTTCTAACGATGCCAAAGCTAAATTTGCACAAGACTTTGCCAATGCATGGAGTAAAGTGATGGACTTGGATCGTTTTGATTTAAGATAAATTTGAATTTGATATGGAATGGGATAGCTGTCAATGACGTCTATCCCATTTTTTAATTGACATTGTTATGACAGAAGTAATGCAACTTTTCGGAGCCATTCAATCGTCGGATGAAACGACGATTAAAAGCCTTTTATCTTCAAACCCTGAATTGGCCAATGCCAAGGATCAACGTGGTTTTACGCCCTTGGTTTTTGCCGCTTATTTTGATAAAGAACCTCTAGTGAAGTTATTTTTGGAATATGGTGCGAGGGTTGATGATAAAGATGCTTCTGGAAATACAGCATTGATTGGTGTTGCGTTCAAGGGAAACCTACCTATTGTAAAAACCTTGATTGCTCACGGCGCTGATATCAACGCCCAGAATAACACAGGCCTCACGGCATTAATGTTTGCCGCGCAATACAATAAAACAGAGAGTATTAAATTATTGTTGAAACATAAGGCCGATACAACTTTAACCGATACTAGTGGCTTGACCGCGTTAGACCATGCTAGGGCCAAAGGCTATCAAGAATCCGTTGCGCTTTTAAACTAAGCGTTAAAGTAACGGCTGTTCCAAATACTGTCGTTAAAATTTTTTCCAGCGGCGAAGCCATAATACAATACAATGGCTGCGTAACACTTAAAGATAAAGAAGAAAATCATCCAGAATTGTGCTGGGCTCGCTTCACCATTCATAAAAAGGAAAGGCACTGCAATAGTCGTTAACAGACTAATCAGTAGCGTAGCTACAATAAGATTTTCAAAATTCTTGTAAGGCTTCATAAGCCATTTACGCACAGGGCTCAGATCATTTCCCCATTTGTGAATAAGGTAGTAGTAGCCATTTCCCATTGGAGCAAAAAATAATGGGTCATCATAATTTTCCAGCTTGAATAATTTTGAAGGTGCTACAATCTTAAAACCTTTCAGTTCGGTATTGTGATCTTTTTCAAGCTGTTTTATTTTTGAAATCGCTTCATAAGGCAAATCGGCCTTAAAGTATTTGGAGTCTAAAAATCGAAGGCGATAAGAAATACAGATCGCCTTAATATCATCAATGTGGTAAATATTATTGGTGTCCAATAGATCAAAGTTGAAACTATTGGCGTCATCTGAAGCCCCGTTAGTCACTTGATTGAAAATCCGTGTTTCAGTGGCGTGGTCTTTGGCCAAAATA
Organism: Winogradskyella maritima; assembly: GCF_042650215.1. Taxonomy (NCBI): domain Bacteria; kingdom Pseudomonadati; phylum Bacteroidota; class Flavobacteriia; order Flavobacteriales; family Flavobacteriaceae; genus Winogradskyella; species Winogradskyella maritima. The sequence goes on from NZ_JBHSAT010000004.1 coordinate 1,836,269, forward strand.
CCGTCGACCTGTTCTAAAATATTTGGTGAGTGAGATTTTGAACGTTGTTTCTGTAGACGTTCTTCAATATTCGTTCGTTTCAAAATCATGGCATTTTTATTTAAAAATAAGGCCTAATCTGATAAGAAACAAGTCTTTAACAGTTGTGTTTAAGTATTACGTCCATTAGGGATTTAAATACTGGAAATTGTTAAACAAAAGATGGGAATTCTCGATTTCATTCTAGTCAATAACCACAATCTAATGCATCTCTTCGTTTTCGAAAGTTCTTTAAATATAGATTAATATTTCTTTCCAAATTAGTAGGTTCTTGTAATCTTGAAAAAATCATGGCAGTACTGTCTTCAGCATATTTCAGTTCGAAACGGTTATCATCAATAAAATTAATTTTTGCCTTAGTAGGTTTCGGAATCGTAAACGTTAGATGGTATATCGTATCATTTTTAATGGTAAATTTATTCCAACCTGAAAAGGTCTCCATTCCAGTTACTAAAAACATAGAGTCAGCCTTAAAATAAAGCTCACCGTATAATCCGTTGTAACAACAAGCAAAGTTTCCCGTTAAGGTATCATTTGATTGACAGCTGACTAGGACAATAATCCAAATTGACGAGATGCCTTTAAATAGTCTCAAATCACTTTAAATATTTTATCGAATAAGTTAGTCCTTCCCCGCCAACATCTTAATCTTAAGTCCAACTGCAGCAAAGAATAAGGTCGTAAATGGACTTAACCAGTTAAAGATAGCGTAGCCAAAATATTCAAAAACACCAACGCCGAGGACTCCACTTTGATAAGCACCACAAGTGTTCCATGGAATGAGTACAGACGTTACGGTACCCGAATCTTCAAGTGTTCTACTTAAGTTTTCAGGCGCTAAGCCCTTGTCTTCGTATGCAGATTTAAACATCTTTCCAGGGATCACAATCGCCAAATACTGATCGGATGCTACAAGATTCAATCCTAAACAACTCACAACTGTTGACGCAAACAATCCAAAAACGCTACTAGCTACAGAAAGCAAAGATTTTGTGATTCTTGATAACGCACCTATACCATCCATGATACCACCAAAGACCATAGCGCAAATGATGAGGAAGATGGTCCAGAGCATGCCATTCATGCCATCGGCTCCAAACAAAGCTCTTAATCTTTTAATAGTTATTAATTTGTCTAGATTATCAACTTTTGTTTCTAATGTTTCTTTATCATAGTTTCCGAATGAAAAGAAATTTGATAAAATATCTTTGTTATAGACTTTATTTAAATCATCATCGGTGAAAAGATTTTTCAAGTCGTCATCTTTTTTGATAGCGTCTATCTCAACTTCATTAAACTTCGCTATATATTCAGAATCATCAATATCAACGCTGGTGTCAGAAAAAATGGCGTTAACTAAAGTTTTAGACTTTGAGTCAGATATTTTCTCAATGAGCTCCCCTTGAAAGATGAATGCGAAAATGGCAGCGCTAATAACTCCAGCTCCTAAGGCTAACAAAGGCTTTGTTTTGAGAAGAATCAGCCCAATTACAATAGCAGGAACAATAAATAATAGTGGTGTAATATTAAAATTCTCATCAATTTTTTCAAGTATAAAGGCGATATCTGCATTACCGTTTACATCGATATTCGCGCTAATTACCCCAAAAGCAATAAGCGTAATAATTATTGTAGGTACAGTAGTTATCGTCATATATCTTATATGCGTGAATAAATCCGTACCCGCCATAGCAGGAGCTAGGTTTGTGGTGTCACTTAGTGGCGACATTTTATCTCCAAAATACGCACCCGAAATCACAGCACCGGCAATCATACCAGGGTTTATACCCAATGCAGAACCAATACCGACAAGTGCAATACCTACAGTTGCCGAGGTCGTCCAAGAACTTCCTGTTGCAATAGAGATGATTGCCGCGATAACCACAGATGCAGGTAGGAATATTTCAGGACTAAGCACTTGCAAACCGTAATAGACCATGGCAGGGATAACACCACTGACGAGCCAAGTCCCAGCCAAAGCGCCAACCATTAAGAGAATAAGCATGGGAACAAACACACTTTTGAGGTTTTCCCAAACTTCAGAAATCATCGTTGAAATATTCACTTTATTGAATAAGCCCATAACTAAAGCAACAGCACCACCCATCAATAATATAAACTGGTTGGTGTATAAGCCCAACCATTCCTGACTTTCAACAAAAAAGATATTATAAGCCAATAATCCCATTAAAATGATAACAGGAATTAGTGCTTCCATAAGGCTTAACTCTTTGTTATCCTTAATCTTTTGGTCTTCAATATTTATATCAGAAAGGTTGTTCTGCTCTTGCATGGTGTTAAGTTTAGTTCCGTAATGTTACGATTTTGAAACCCGATTTGCAAATCAATTCAGTTACGTACTTTTACAGTTGTAAATATGGATTCACTTACTCAGATTGTTCTCGGTGCCGCTTGTGGCGAAGCTGTTTTAGGTAAAAAGATTGGTAATAAAGCTTTGCTTTTTGGAGCCATCGGTGGTACTATCCCCGATTTGGATGTCTTCATTGGACCTTGGTTGTACAGCAATGAGATACAGGCTATGGCTTTCCATCGCGGTTTTATGCATTCTATTTGGTTTGCCATAATGGGAACCTTTGTATTTGGTTATTTGGCTTTCAAGCTTTACGATACAGGTAAACGAAAAGGCACCACCGCATTAAAGGATTGGCGGTGGCTGTTCTTTTGGGCTCTATTAACCCATCCTATTTTGGACTGCTTTACGCCTTATGGCACACAACTATTTGGGCCGATTTGGGACTATCGCATAGCCTTCAATAACATTGCCGTGGCGGATCCAATGTATACTGTTCCGTTTTTGCTTTGCCTTATTATTCTCATGTTCTTCAACAGGAAAAACCCCAAGCGTAAATTATGGTTGAAACTCGGATTGGGCATCAGTTCTGCCTATATGCTTTTCACCGTTGGAAATAAACTCTATATCAACTCCATTTTCAAATCATCGTTGGAGGCTTCAGACATTGCCTATTCACGATTTCGTTCCCAACCCACCATTTTGAACAACGTATTATGGTATGCGGTTGCGGAAACGGAGACCGACTATCATTTCGGTTTCTATTCGCTTTTGGATAAAGAGCCCAAAGTTAAAAATTGGCTTAAAGTAGCGAAGTCAGACTCAGGATTGCCAATGGATGACAACGATTTAAAAACCTTAGTCTGGTTTAGCGATGGTTATTACTTTATAAAACCTTCAGACGATCAAGGCACTTACGTCTATAAGGACGTACGTTATGCACCTGTAAACCCCAATGATGCGGATTCTTTCCTTTTCAGCTTCAAACTGTATCAGCTTGAAGGCCGTTGGGATATGAAAAACTCGGGTCCGGATTTTGAGGAAGAGCCGACGTTTCAAAGCCTCTTTGGGCCTATGATTGAAAGAATGAAAGGGATTTAAAGAACATTCAAATCCGTCATACACTGACGCATCATCTGGTAAGTACGCTCGATATCAGCATCCAACCCAATGGAAAAACGAATCAATCCATCACTCAATCCCATTTCGGCTTGTTCATCTTCTGGGATTTCTGATGAGGTTGAACTTCCTGGTGCGCTGAATAAGGTTTTGTAAAATCCGAGACTCACAGCGAGGTAGCCTAAGTTGCGTTCTTGCATCAATTCCATTAAGGCGTTCGCTTTGTCTAACGACCCCACATCAATGGTCATCATACCACCGTAACCATATTTTTCATTCATCACGCTAGAGAATAACTCATGAGACGGATGGGATTTCAATCCTGGGTAAACTGTTTTTAAACCATCTGCTTCAAACTTTTCAGCTAAATACTGGGCATTATGGCTATGCTGTTGCATTCTAATATGCAAGGTTCTGAGGTTTTTAAGAATAGATGCTGCTCTTATACTATCCATCGTCGAGCCCAAAAGCATGGCCGCGCCGTCATTGACGTTTCTTAATTGGTCAATCAATTCCTGAGTACCACAAACCACACCACCAACGGTATCCGAAGAGCCGTTAATGAACTTGGTTAAACTATGGATGACCACATCTGCACCCAAATTTTTTGGCGATACAGACAGCGGTGAAAAGGTATTGTCCACCACCAATTGCAGATTGTGTTTTTTGGCAAGTTGCGCCAATGCCTTGATATCGGCGACTTCCAATAGGGGATTACTCACTGACTCGCAGTATAAAACTTTGGTATTTGGCGTAATGGCGGCTTCAACACTTTCTAAATTTGTGATGTCTACAAAACTTGTAGAGATGCCTAGTCGTGGTGTAAAGTTCTTTAAAAAAGCATAGGTACCACCATAAATGGTACGGCTACTCACTATATGATCGCCCTGGCCACACAACTGCAGTAATACTGGGGTAATGGCACCCATACCGGATGCGGTGACTGTTGCCGTTTCTGTGTCTTCCATAGCGGCGAGGGCTTCACCAAGGTATAAGTTGGAAGGTGTGGAGTGGCGCGAGTAGAGGTAACAACCATCTGCATTACCTTCAAAGGTGTCAAACATGGTTTTTGCAGACAAAAATGTATAGGTTGATGAATCTGAAATGGAAGGGTTAACGCCTCCAAATTCTCCGAAATATTGTAAATCCTGAATATTATTCGCTGGTTTAAATGCCATGGTTTCCTAGTTTGATTATTTAGTCAAAAATCAATCAGATTAGATGATAAGTCAAGTGTTTTGTAATTTGAATTTAAAATATTCTAAAATTTAGACTATTAATAGATATTTATTCTATATTTAGTTAACGGATTCAGATTGAATTAGAAAATAATACAGTATGACTTTAGATAATACCGATCGGCAATTATTGAATTTCCTTCAAGCAGATACCAAGCAGACTACGAAACGTCTGGCACATCAGCTGGGCTTATCTGCTACCGCAGTTTATGAACGTATTCGTAAGTTAGAAAAGCATGGCATAATCCGAAATTATGTGGCGTTGTTGGACCGTAAGAAAATCGATAGGGAATTCGTCGCCTTTTGTCATGTAAAGCTCGTTCAGCATGCTAGGGAGTACGTCGTAAAGTTTGAAAAGGAAATAGCTCAAGTCTCCGAAGTATTGGAGTGCTATCACATCAGCGGCGACTATGACTATCTACTCAAAGTGGTGGTTGAAGACATGGAAGAATTCAGGGAGTTTATGGTAAAGAAATTGACCACAATAAGCCATATTGGGAGCACGCATAGCATGTTTATGATTAATGAGGTGAAACACAGCACGGCGATTAGTCTGTAATGTTTTAAATTTATGCTATGCAAAATCTAATGACTTCCACACGCTATCGTCTTGTAGAATTATTTGTACTATTTGTGTTGGTGCCTGTGAGTTTGGTGCTGTCAATCGGGATACGCACAAAAATAGCCATTGGCCTTATCGGATTTATGTATATTTTAATTGTGATGGCTGGAGTGGAGCGCATCAAAATTCATATTAAAAAAGGTATTGACTGGAAACGCTTTTGGCGACTGACCTTTATGAAGTTTGTAGGTATTGCCGTTATTACAAGTCTTTACTTATTGGCTATGCAACCCGAAGATTTATTCAATGTCATTAAAAACGATTACCGAGTTTGGTTACTGTTTTTGGCGGTGTATGCTTTTCTATCGGTATATCCACAGGAGTTGATTTACCGAACATTTTTCTTCAAGCGTTATCAAGATTTATTCAAGAATCAAAACCTTTTTGTTTTTGTCAATGCCGGCTTATTTTCCTTGGCGCATCTGTTCTTTCAGAATACCTTGGTGATGTTCATCACTTTTGTGGGTGGTCTCTTATTCGCACTGACCTTCCAACGTACAAAATCGACATTTCTGGTTAGTATTGAGCATGCCCTTTACGGCGGTTGGTTGTACACGGTGGGTTATGGCGCTATGTTGGGCTTTCCAGTGTAGGCAGATGTATTTCTGACGTCGTCTAAAATTCAAATTAAAGCATTCGTAATTCATTGGGGAGAATCGTATTTTTGTAGTCTAATTACTAATTCTTAGACATGAAGTCATACGACGTAGCAATAATAGGATCAGGCCCAGGTGGCTATGTAGCGGCCATTCGCTGTGCCCAACTCGGCATGAAAACCGCATTAATAGAGAAATATTCCACCCTTGGAGGCACATGTCTCAATGTGGGTTGTATCCCAAGTAAGGCGCTCTTGAGTTCTTCGCACCATTACGAAGAAGCCACCAAGCATTTTGAAGAGCACGGTATTGAAATCCCAGGCGAAATAAAAGTGAATCTTGAAAAAATGATTGCTCGAAAGCAAGCTGTCGTAGACCAAACTACAGGCGGTATTGACTTCTTGATGAAGAAAAATAATATCGATGTGTTTGAAGGCCTTGGCTCTTTCAAAGACGCGACACATATAAAAATTGAAGGTAAAGATGCTGGCGAAATTGAAGCGAAGAACACCATCATCGCAACTGGTTCTAAACCAAGTAATCTGCCGTTTATCAATATTGATAAAGAACGTGTCATCACATCGACGGAAGCCTTAAAATTAAAGGAAATCCCGAAACACCTCATGATTATCGGTGGTGGCGTGATTGGGTTGGAACTCGGCCAAGTTTATAAGCGTCTCGGTGCAGAAGTCACGGTGATAGAATATATGGACCGTATTTTACCGACCATGGATGCGGGACTTTCTAAAGAATTAAATAAGGTGTTTAAGAAAGCCAAGTGCAAGATGATGATGTCCCACAAAGTGACAGCCGTTGAGCGTAAAGGCGATGAAGTAATTATTAAGGCTGAAGATAAAAAAGGCAATGAAGTTGAATTCAAAGGTGATTACTGCTTAGTATCCGTAGGGCGACGCCCATACACGGACGGATTAAATGCCGAAGCGGCAGGCGTAAAAATCAACGATAGAGGCCAAGTAGACGTGAACGAACACTTACAAACATCAGCCTCTAATATCTACGCGATTGGCGATGTAGTACGTGGCGCCATGCTCGCACACAAAGCGGAAGAAGAAGGCGTATTTGTGGCGGAAACCTTAGCCGGACAAAAACCACACATCGATTACAATCTAATCCCAGGTGTGGTATACACTTGGCCAGAAGTAGCGGCCGTTGGTAAAACCGAAGAAGAATTACAAGAAGACAAAGTCGCATATAAAGTAGGGCAGTTTCCTTTTAGAGCCTTGGGTCGTGCCAGAGCCAGTGGCGATATTGATGGTTTTGTGAAAATCCTAGCCGACGAAAAAACCGATGAAGTCTTAGGCGTTCACATGATTGGTGCCAGATGTGCCGACCTTATTGCCGAAGCAGTGACCGCAATGGAATTTAGAGCCTCAGCCGAAGATATTTCACGCTATTCCCACGCACACCCAACATTTGCCGAAGCGATTAAAGAAGCGGCCTTGGCAGCGACTGAGGATAGGGCGTTGCATATATAATGTAAGAACTTGTCATTGCTGCGCAAGCAGGAATCTCATAAATAGAATAAGAGCAAGCCGATTGGCTTGCTTTCTTGTTGGTAACTGTTTATAAGTCTTTTTGTTAGGCTTTTGGGAATGTTATTTATAAACCTAAATTTGTTTATCGATTTATTAAATTAATCAAAGCTTATTTTTTCAAATAACAATAAATAGTAGAGGTCGAAAAGAGACGAATTAATAAAAATGCGTAATTATTGAAAAATACGGAAAGTCAAATCGAAATAGATATCGACCCCTGATTTACAAAATTTTGACAAGCATTTTGCGAAAAAAAGAAGTTTATTTAAAAAGAGGCACTAGGCCAATTTAATATGGCAAAAAAGAATTCACCAAAGAAGGACTCTTCAAAGTCTGGAAATAAAACAAAATTAAAGCAACACAAACGCTCGGCTCCTGATGGAAGAAATCAAAAAGGAACTGGACCAAGACAGAAAAAATAATGGCTAAATCAAAATTATCCGAATTTAAAGAGGACTATTATTTTTTTACAGGAAAATTAAGTGACATTAATAGGCAAATTGCTTTTGCTGGAATCGCACTTATTTGGGTATTTAAAAAAGGAACAAATACCGAATTTCAAATTGATAATGCCCTTATTTTACCTGCGATTTTGATAGTTAGTGCATTGGCTTTTGACATGTTTCAATACATTTATCAGTCAGTTGTTTGGTCGATTTTTTACACAAGGAAGAATAGAAGACATAAATCTGAAGAAAAAAAAATCAAATCTCCTGAATATTTGAATTATCCTTCCTGGGTATTTTTTTTCATTAAGGTTATACTTGTCTTAATAGCTTATTGGAAAATATTTGACTATTTATTGGGGAAATTTTTAAAATGACTAAGGATTAATCCAGCTAAAAAAACTTTAATCCTGATAAATTCGTGCCAATCTATCTGTCATTTCGAACGCAGAGAGAAATCACACATCAAACAGAATAATGAGAATCCTCATCGCTTCGAAAGCTATGAGAACTCTTTCGGAAGGAAGCAGTACCTAAATTTGGAGGAGCTCTCGGTTGGTGTCAGTAACGTCATAAATAAGACAAATTCCCTTTAAATCGATATTAAACCTTTTTTTTTAGTTTAGTCTAACCCAAAACTAAACTTAACTTACATGTGCTTCACCCAATCGCTTCGTTTAACGTTATCAGTCTTATGTTTTATAGCCATTACATCCTGTGCTGACGACAATACCTATGAACCTATTGAGGACAGTGTTCTTAATTTGCCAGAAACCCCTTTTGATTACATCAACCTAAACTTACCGAGCCATTTTACCAATAATGTGGCTGGCCAACCCTTACCAACCTCAATTAATGGTTTAGATAACACGCCAGATGACAACCCCACAACCAATGCGGGGGCGACTCTAGGACGTGTTCTGTTTTATGACAAATCCCTAAGTGCTAACGGTACCGTAGCCTGTGCCTCTTGTCATAAGCAGGATGAAGGCTTTTCGGATAGTGCCGTATTAAGTCTTGGCTTTAATGGAGGTACAACAGGGCGACATTCTATGACGTTGATAAATTCTAGATATTACCAGCGCGGTCGTTTCTTTTGGGATGAAAGAGCAAGTACTTTAGAAGAGCAGGTGCTGATGCCATTTCAAGACCCCGTGGAAATGGGTATGACGCTAGAGCAAGTGGTAAGCACGGTTCAAAATCAAGAGTATTATCAGCCATTGTTTGAAGAGGCCTTTGGTACAGCTGATATAGACAGTGATAAAATCTCAAAAGCCTTGGCCCAATTTGTACGAAGCATTGTAAGCTATAGTAGCAAATATGACGAAGGCAGGGCGAGTGCGCCGTCTCCAGGTGCCAATTTCGCTAATTTTACGGCAGAGGAGAATTTGGGTAAGAATTTGTTTTTTCAAACCATTCCCAATGGTGGTGGTGCCTGTTTTGGGTGCCATACTACGGAAGCCTTTGTAAGTGCTAATCCTGGGCCACAGAATAACGGATTGGATGTTGCCTCCGATACAGACCAGGGTGCCGGGTCAGTATTTACGAATCCAATTTTTGTAGGCCGATTTAAAACAACGAGCTTAAGAAACATTGAATTAACCGGTCCCTACATGCACGATGGCCGTTTTACTTCTTTAGAAGAGGTAGTGGAGCATTACAATAGCGGTATCCAGGCGCACCCTACATTGTCGCCAGCATTAACCGATGAAAACGGAAATCCTGTTCGGTTGAATTTTACTGAAGCCGAAAAAAACGCTTTGGTCGCCTTTCTTAAAACCATGACGGACAACAGTGTAAGTGCTGAAGAGAAATGGAGCGACCCATTTAATTAGAGCGTAAATTATTGACCGATTCCAACGAGGTAAGTTAATCTGAAAGGCGAAAGTTTCGTTTTTTGTCATTTCGAACGCAGAGAGAAATCACACATCAAACAGAATAATGAGATTCCTAATCGTTTAGATAGCCATCGGAACTCTATCGGAATGACACAGTTCTAAAAATCTTCTAACCGTTCCAAAACCCCAACCTTATAACTCCGACTAATCGTTAATTCAACATCACCCAAAGTCACAGACTCATTGGTAAAGGAACTGATATGCGACAAGGCTACAATATATGAGCGGTGGATGCGTAAAAACTGCTGTTTGGGGAGTTTAGCTTCAATGGCACTAATGGTTTCTCGGGTAACTATGGTTTCACTTGTCACACTGAGCGCAGTCGAAGTGCTTTTTAAATGAAGTTTCACATAATCGCTATAACTTTCCACGTAACGAATGTCTTCAAAATTCGCTTTTACCATACGTCGGTCAGAACGCACGAAAATAAAATCGTTATATTCTGAAGATGTTTCGGTCTTTAGTTCTGGAGTCGTATGAATCTCAATATACCGATTGACGGCTTTAGACAAGCGTTCAAACGAAATAGGTTTCATGAGATAGTCCACGGCTTGCAAATCAAATCCCTCAACGGCATAATCGCGATAAGCGGTTGTAAAAATGATTTTAATATCGGAGTTGATGGACCTGGCAAAAGCAATCCCAGAGACTTCGGGCATGTTGATGTCCAAAAAGACAAGGTCAATGGCTTGGTTTCGGATGAAGTTGAAAGCTTCAAATGCATTTTTGCATTGACCAACCACCGTGATGCCTTCCATCTTAGACAAGTGCGTTTCAATGATGTCGCGCGCTATAGATTCATCGTCGACAATTAAGCAGTTGATGGATTTAGGCATCGGTTAATTTCGGTTTAAGTTGAAGGCTTAAATTAACGCAAAATTCTGATGCGGTTTCAGAAATAACCAACTCATGCTGATTCTTATACAACAGATTTAAACGCTTTTTGATATTCTCAAGACCGATACCTGATGTTGTATTTTCAGACGGAGCGTGCGAATTAACGATGCTAAAATTGATGTGATTTTCCGTGCATTCAAACTGAATATGAATCATCAATGTCCCGTTAACAATTGTACCGTGTTTAAAACTGTTTTCTACAAATGGGAGAAAGAGCATCGGCGCCACATATAAGGATTTTGAGCAGTTTGATTTTTTCAAATTCACTTTAAGCGTGTCCGAAAAACGCATCTGTTCTAAACTTACGTAATCTTCAATATGGTTGATTTCTTCAGACAAATCTACCGTTGGTTTATCGACTTGATACAGGAGATAATCCAGAAGATTGGAGAGTTTTAAAATCATGTTTGGCGTGTCTTCAGACTGCTTCAACGCTGAACCATATAAAGTGTTTAGCGTATTGAATAAAAAATGCGGATGTATCTGCATTTTCAGGTATTTCAATTCCTGGTCTTTCAGTTTAAGTTGGGCCTCTAGGATTTTTGCTTCGAGTTCAGCGTTGTATTTAGACTGTTTTAGATTCAATTTTAAGAGCTTAAAGGCGCTTATGATAATAGCCACTAAATAGATGCATGCCATAATAAATATGGCGTTTCTTGAAATCCCAAGAATTTTGGTAAACCGAAAATCAGTTAGGTAGGCAATGGCGAAAAATACAGAAATTACCACGCCAAACGTTGATATGATGACCGTATAAACGCTGTAAAGACTGAATAAAAAGTAGCGTTTTGTGATAAGGTAATCTGGTATTAGTTTGTAAATGCAAACATAGGTCGTCCCAATGGTAACGGGCATTAGAAAGAGCGAAAAATAAAAGACATCGCTGTCCACGGTATTATCTGCGTCAAAAACCAATACAAAAAAAGCGAGCACACTTAGCCAAAGCAAAAGGTGCAGACCAATGCGTTTCAAGTGTTTTATATTGAATTGAAATTGTGCCAAACGTGTAAATTAGACTACAATAATAGTTTATTTATTATTGCGTTGGGCGCTTTAGAGACGAACGACGGAATTAAGACCCGATTCAACATTTTGGTTAAATCGCGCTTAAAATCGGTCATTGGTCGCATTATAAAACTTCACTTGGTTTTTGATATTATGTTTGTGCTTTAACTAACAAAATTCATTGATATGACACTATTTACAATTGCTACCAACGAAATTGCCAAGCGCATGAGCGAAGGTGGCCCTTTTATGTACATCATTCTTATCTTTTTACTATTATCCATCTTCTTTGCAGTCATGGCCTTTGTTAAACGTGGCAAAGACGAAACAGCCTCCAAAAAGATGATTGGTTTGGCTGGGGACACCTGCTTATTGGCTTTGGTATTGGGTTGTTTGGGTTCAGTTGTTGGGATTATTGTACTGTTTGATATGGTAGAGGCAGTAGGTGAGCCAAATCCGGCTTTATTTTCTGGTGGTTTGAAGGTATCAATGTTGACCATCGTTTTTGGTATTTTTGCTTTTACAATCGGGCGCCTTTTCATATTAGCTTACAAATGGAGTGCGCCTTCTGAAACAGCATCCTAAGTTTTTAAATCATTCAATAACTATTCAGTATGAAATATCCATTTTACCGTCTAACATTTCTTGTTCTAATCGTATTATATATCTCTTGTGGGCAGAATTCCAAATCTCAAAATTCGTCCGAAAGCGAACTCATAAACCGTGTGAACGCCGTACAAGAGCAAATTATGGTTCAAGGCAATATGTCTGAAGAAGAGGAACAAGCCTTGTTAAGTCTGTGTAACATTATATCAAAAGATGACGGTTTATCAAATGTCAGTACTGAAAACCAGATGGTATTGAGAGATGTGGAAACTGCACCTATTTATGAGGGCTGTGAAGAGCTGACCAACGAAGAAACCGAGGAATGCTTTAAGACTAAAGTAGCATCATTCGTAAAGAGAGAGTTTAATTTGAATTTATTAAGAGATTTAAACCTATCTGAACCAAAGCAGGTAGATGCATTTTTTGTCATTGATCAAAGCGGTAACGTTGCGGGTTTTAAAGTAAGGGAGTCGGAAGTAACCATTCAGGGAGAAATCTTGAGAGTACTCAGAAAATTACCTGTAATGAAACCAGCCATTCACAATGGGAAACCTGTTTCTGTATTATGCTCAATAATCGTAACCTATGGAGATGATATAGACATTGAAGTTGTTTATGTTCCGGAAAGGCTAGATGATTAGACGTTGTAATCAATTGATGTAAATCAAATAAAGCGGTTGTTGTCTTGACCTGCTTTACCTGACACCATTCAAAAAATCATCAATCTAAACACAGTTTGTCAGCATTTAAGTTGATGAACAGGAAATAAACACGCTAATCTTAAAAATTAAAACATGAAAAAAATACTATTAAGTTGCTTAATGCTTTTTGCCGTAAGTACAATCAAAGCACAAGATTTTAGTCAGCTAGATGACCTTTTACATCTTTTGGAAGACAACAATAAACTCATGGCAACCATGACTATTACACAAGGTGGAAATGAGGTTTATGCCAAAGCTGTAGGCTTCGCTGATGTTGAAAACAAGGTGGCCAATACGCAAGACACTAAATTTAGAATTGGTTCCATAACCAAAGCATTTACGGCAGTAATGATTTTTCAATTGATAGATGAAGGTCGGCTGACTCTAGATACTACACTGTCTAAGTTCTATCCTGATGTGCCAGGTGCTTCAAATATAACTATCGCCCAAATGTTAAGTCATAAAAGTGGCTTATTCAATATTACCAATGACCCTAAGTTTGGGGAATGGATGTTGAAAAAATCCACAAAAGTTCAGATGCTTAAACGCATAAAACCCTATGATTTAGATTTTCAACCTGGTGAAAAAACAGAATACAGCAATACCAATTATATTTTGTTAGGATATATCGCTGAAGACTTGGATAAGAAAAACTATTCAGATATTCTGAAAGCTAGAATTACTGATAAAATAGGATTGAAAAACACCTATTACGGCGGGAAAATTGATGTCACTTCCAACGAAAGTCAATCCTACGCCATTGCTCTTGAGTATTGGGCAAAGCAACTAGAAACGGACATGTCTAACCCAGGCGGTGCAGGTGCTATTGTGTCAACATCCAAAGACTTAACGCTGTTTATGAACGCTTTATTTTCAGGGAAATTAATATCTGCTTCTAGTTTAGAGGCCATGAAGAAAACGGACAACAATGATGTCTGTCATGGTTTGTTTTACGCCAATCTCAATGGTATGGATATTTACGCCAGTGAAGGTGGTATCGATGGGTTTCAGTCGGTTTTGGTTCACGTTCCAGCCATGCAAACCACCATTGCTTTGGTGGCCAACGGTTTGGACTATCGCAAAATAGATATTATGATGTCTGCCTTTATGGTATCAGCAGGACAGCCGATTAAGCTTCCAACATTTACAAGTATTCAATTAACCGAAGCTCAAGTGAAACAGTACGAAGGCGAATACGCCTGCGACGCCGTACCATATAAACTTATTTTTAAGGCCGATGGCACCATATTAATGGGCGCTCCTGAGCAGAGTAATCTTAAAGAACTCACACCAACTAAAGCGCATCAATTTACGTTTGACACTTTGGGTATCGTCGTTGATTTTAATCCAGAGGACCAAACCTTGGTGTTTACTAGAGGAGAGGAAGCACCTTTAAAATTCAAGCGCTTAGAGTAAGCAAGTTCTAAGAAAAAGGACAATCCGTCCAAAATCAGTTCATAGTGACTAGTTGGTTAGGCGAACCGTTTTAAGTTAATTCTTTGCGGTTCGCTTTTTTCCATTTAGAACATCAAGATCCATTTTGAAGTTCTTTAGCTTTGAATGTTTAAAAAAAAAAAGCCTTAACGCTTCTTATTCTTATTGCGACGGTTGTAGTTTTTATCGCCTCGGGTCTTCGGCTTTTTGTATTTCTTGGCGATTTCCCTTCTGTAAGACCCTCCTAAATTTTCCTTTTTGTTTTTGTCTTTCTTTTCATGGAAGGCGGGGCCAGGGGCATCTTCATCGCCGTGCTTCAAAGGATTATAATGCTCTTTTATTTTTGGCTGTTCTTCGGGCAGAAGTTCTTTTGAAATCTCAACGTCTTCGGGAATATCTGCTACTTCAATACTCATGTTCATCAACCTTTCAAGACCTTCTTTAGCCTCTTGTTCGGCCTCAGTGGAAAATAGAATGGCGTTCCCTTTTTGCTCTGCACGCCCAGTTCTACCGATACGGTGCATGTAGTTTTCGGGATAATCTGGTGTGTCAAAATTTATGACATGGGACACGTTTTCAATATCTAATCCACGCGCCATAACATCCGTGGCTATGAGTAAGCGTTTTTCACCAGCCCTAAAATCCTCAATGCTTCGCAGTCTGTAATTCTGCGTTTTGTTGGAATGGATGACACAACTCTCATCATTAAAACGCTCTTCTAAAGCATAGAATAAACGGTCAGCCATCTTCTTATAAGCGACAAAAATCAGGACTTTATGAAATGTCTCTTTATCTTTTAAAAGGTGCGTGAGTAGGTTGAGTTTGCTATAGTAATTGGGAATATTATAGCTAAGCTGAGAAATATTTTCAAGTGGTGTCCCCGAAACGGCAATGGAAATTTTTTCGGGATTCCTAAAGAAGTCGGTAATTAATTCATCAACATCTTTTGTCATAGTGGCCGAAAACATGATGTTTTGTCGACGTTCGGGCAGGATATCGAAAATATTCAAAAGCTGATGTCTAAAGCCAAGGTCGAGCATAATATCCACCTCGTCAATAACTAATTTCTGAAGACTCTTCAATTGTAATACACGGCTAACAGCCAAATCGTAAAGTCGACCAGGGGTTGCTACAATAATATCCTGACCTTGAGCCACGGCTTGTTTTTGTGTGTTGATATTCGTTCCGCCATAAACGCCTAAAACACGGTTGTTAATGTATTTTGAAAGCTTTTCAATCTCAGAAACCACTTGAACGACTAATTCACGAGTAG
Organism: Winogradskyella maritima; assembly: GCF_042650215.1. Taxonomy (NCBI): domain Bacteria; kingdom Pseudomonadati; phylum Bacteroidota; class Flavobacteriia; order Flavobacteriales; family Flavobacteriaceae; genus Winogradskyella; species Winogradskyella maritima. Next base: position 1,852,010 of record NZ_JBHSAT010000004.1, read on the forward strand.
GTACCAAAATCAGAACTCGTGGATTCTCTTGTTGTGAATACTTTAAATTCTTCAAAATAGGTAACATGTAGGCGAAGGTTTTTCCCGTACCCGTTTGTGCAATCCCCACCACATCACGACCCGATGCCACAACATTAAACGCCTCGGCCTGTATGGGCGTCGGCGCCACAAAGCCCAAGTCGTCTATTGCGTTGTAAAGCGGTGTGTTAAGATTAAGGTCGTGAAAAGTCATTCTTCTAATTATATTTTAAGTAACTCTTGATGTAAGTTTTGGCTTGTGATTTCCAATCCTCTTCAATTAAATCCCAATCGCTATAACAGTCGAACTGTGCAAATTCACCTTCATTGAGTTTTATGTCACTGATTTCAACGATTCCTATGTAATCTTCATCGCCTTCGTCCGTACTATACGTGATTTTTATGGAGGCAAAGTTACGGTCTCCGTCTTTGATAGTCCCTAAATGTGTTAAGTTTTTTGGTTCGCCATATTCATTAACACCGTAATTGAACATGGAAAGCATGCTGAATTCTTTTGTTTTGTAATACGATTTAGGTACTTTATTAAACGCGTCGGTCTTTAATATAGCTTCCATAAATTCAAATCGTGTATAATAATCATCAATGTAGCGCTTAAACGTTTTGTCATCAATCTTAAGATCTGCATTGAGTCTTGCAAGCAGTGTTCGCAAACGTAGCCAGCTATCACTATCGCTATCTAAAATGTTTTGTGTAATTGTATCGATTTGGTTCGAGTCGTAGCTATGACTGTTTAAAATATTCAAATAAGCGTGCATCAAATCACTCTTGGCATTTGCAAGGGAATCTGAGGATGAGTAGACCTTCCAATCTTCAGAAAAATGAGTCATAGCGACTTCAGTTACTATTCTTTTATCTGCTGGAGTTAATTTATCGCTCTGTACCATATCGTCAATGATATTTAAGACAGATGGTCTAAGTGATTCATCATTAAGTGTATTTTTTAGTCTGTTAAACTCACGAAATGCAAAGGGAATAGAATCTTTAAACGTCCGTAACATGCCATATTTATAGCTCTTTGCCTCGGTTGGTAAACCTTGATCCATAAGTTTAATAAAGCTGGCGGTACGTTTATCATCTTCAATATCTGGGAGTGTCGCCAAAATCAACGCTCTGGTTTCGTCAGTAGTCTCTGTATTAGCATAGGCTTCTTCCAATACACCTAGGGTATTTTCATTATGTATCAGTGAAAATTCATCCACTATTTCTTGTCTGATGCGCTCGGTTTTTCCATTCGGAAAATCATCAGACAAGGCTTTGTGAAGTTGAGGGAGTTCGTCTTTTTGAAACTCGTAATAATCAAAAGCATAAAGCGCTTTTTGCTGTATCAGCGTGTCATTAGATTTTAAATCATTAAGAATAAGGTCAACTTTAGAACTGTAGACATCAGTTTTCTTAGGATTAGGTTTTGGGCTTAGTGACGAAATAATCCTATACGGTGTGCCTGTCGCTACTTCTTCATCATTAATATATGAGGCAAGAAGAAACACGCGGCCTTCATCCAACCTAATATTGTATTGGGTTAAGTTAGGCGCAGCAACACTATTTTTTTGCTTTACACTGATTTGTAAGGTGGAATCTTGATTCTTTAAGATGTAACGTGAGTCTACGATAGTATCTTTCCAATTTAATAAGCCTTCTTTGTATTCTTCGAGAAATTTAGTTTTTGATTTTAATCTAAAATAAGGTCTAAGATCACTGTAGGCCATATGGTAAACACCACCCGTTATTGGGTTTTTGGAATAGAAATCGTTAGAGTTTTTAATATAAATATCGTCATAGCCTGTACTATCAATATCGATTTTAAGTTCCTCAAAAAAATCCATTGTTAAGGCTTTGTTTTCTAAGGGCTTGAATTTGAAATCTTTGTTATCGTAAGGCAAAAATTCAAGCTCATTAAAGAAGATATCATCCGTATCAATGCTGTCGCCCAACTTTAAATTCTGCTTCATCATTAAATAGGTGCGATTACCTCGTAAGTACACCCTGATGAATGTGTGGTATTTGTTTTGAAGCATCACTTCGTATTCTCTTCCTTCATAACCCTGCAACTCAATTTTTCTGATGTTGAGCATTTCGCCCTGATTTTCGTAGAGTTGTTTACTTTCCTCAAACATGTCGTTACTGCTTGTGGTAAAATAGCCAAGTGGATGGTCATTATAGCGGTAAAGGTAATTGGTGTTTTGTTCCGCATCAGGGCTAATAAATAAGTTCAAAACATAAGGGTCAGAGGTCGGGGCTAAAGGGTTGGGGAGCTCCCGTCTCATAGGTTTTGGTGGTGTTGGGACAGAGATTTTGAATCCTGCTTCAGTATATACCTGGGCCTTCCAATTCGTTTTTAGCGATTCTTTCTTTTCATGGCCAACGACATCAATGGATTTGAAGAATCTTTCGATAGATGTTGATGTTTTTGTTTTGGAGTTCGTCTGAAAATAGTATACGTAATTGTTCTTAAAAATAAGTCGTCCATTGATAAAGACCCCATTTTTGTCGCTAGCTTTGATGGCGTATATGAGACGGTCTTTTAGACTGTCCTTAGTCTGCGACTTTATGGTGCCACCACGTTTTGTAATTACATTCTCCAAAAATTGATTGCTGATTACGTCTTCCTGGCCTTCAGGCACTTGGTAGGGAATTTCCATGCCCAAAAACATAAATACATCTTTGGTATACATATTACCATAACCATGTATTTTAAACAGTCCAAAATCCTCTTCGTAATTTGGGACTTTCGGAATTTGAACACTGAAGTTTGTAGTACTGTCTCTGAACGTATGCCAGCGCGTTTTGGAGTCATCTATTTTATAGGTATCGGCAACCCCCGTAAATGTTGCTGGCATGCGAGTAACCGTATAACCTTCATTTCTCAACAAACTAATAAGGCCATTGTCTCCAGGAAGATGCGCAGCACCTACAGCTGCAAAAATACTGCCTTTGGCCATGTATGAAATAATGCTGTTCTTCATCACTATATTACGATCTATGAATTTAGGGTCGTCTAGCATGCTAGAGGATGCGTATTCTGATATTTTTTCTAGATTACCAGTACTGTAGATGTCCGCAACCTCCTCTCTCACAGCACCAAATTCCTTAATACTCTGGTTGAGATAGCTCTTAACGGATTTTATTTTTTCCTCTCTAGTTAAATTTTTAAAATGGTCGATTTGTGTTAATGGGTCTTCAAGCCCTACAAGTTCCTTTTGTAGTGTTGATGCAATACCGTAGAGGTACATATCAACAAAGGTTGATTTGTCATCGCTCTTTTCAGGATCTGGTGTAATTGCCGAGAGTACGGCATAAGGGTCTTTAATGCCAGAGTCAAAAAGCGAAACGTTGTTCATGGTTTCGTAGCGTTTCAGAAGTGCTTTAAAGTCTCTTTCGTCCAACAATTCTTTATAAAACTCATAGGCAGAAACCTCATAAGTTTTTTTAGAATAAATGTCTATCATGTCATCTGGATCAATTTCCAAAGCAAAATATTTGGAAGATGCAATAGCAGGCATAACTGCATCACTAAAGTTAAAGACCTTGGCATCGTCAACGTGCATAGTGCCGAAGAGATATGAAACTTCTTCGGATTCTTTCGCTTCAATCTTCCATAGAAGTGCGTACTCTTGATTGTCTTGGGCGAACAAGTATAGCGTTGAAATGATAAAAAAGGAAAATGATAATATGACGTTAAGACCTCTGTTAAAATGTAAGCGCATTCCTTGATTGGTTTAGTTTAGAATTATAAATATAGCCGTCAAAGATGATGAATGTTTTAATAATCTGAAAAAGTTTTAGTTTTTTGAAATCTAAAATCGACACAAAGGTCAAAGATTCTATTTATTTTTGAAGTGTTGAGAACATCAAGGACATACAGCTTAGCCAACTTAAAAACACTCAAATCCCAACTCCTGCAGTGGGCACAATCTTACGATGATATAGTTTGGTTAGATTCCAATAATCATGACGACAAATATGTGTCGTACGAAGCCATTTTGGCAGTGGATGCCTTAACCGCAATCCGCTGTGATTTTTCAGACGCTTTTGCACGTTTAAAGGAGTTTCAAGAATCCACGAACGACTGGATTTTCGGTTATCTAACGTACGATTTAAAAAACGACATTGAGGATTTAACCTCTTCGAATTTTGATGGTTTGAAGTTTTCGGACCTGTATTTTTTTCAACCAAAGAAACTGATTCTGATTTCAAAAGAGCATATTGAATTTAGATATATGAACGCTGTTTCAGACGAGGTAGAGATGGATTTTAATGCTATTCAAACTATTGAAACGCTGAAGTTCGAAACCCAAAACGACCCCATCAAAATTAAATTGAGGACTTCAAAAGATTCGTATTTCGAAAAAGTAGGGCGGGTCCTAAAACACATCCATCGTGGTGATGTTTACGAAACCAATTTTTGCATGGAATGCTATGCTGAAAACGTAACCCTTCAACCTTGTGACATCTTTGAAAATCTGAATACCATTTCAAAACCGCCATTTGCCACCTTCCTAAAAATGGAAGACAAATATATTATGTCTGCATCGCCAGAACGGTTTATCAAAAAGATGGGGTCTAAAGTCATTTCGCAACCTATCAAGGGTACAGCGCCACGTTCAAAAGATGGAGAAGAAGACAAAAGACTAAAAATTGAGCTTCAAAATGACCCAAAAGAGCGAAGCGAGAATATTATGATTGTTGATTTGGTGCGAAACGACTTGTCCCAAACCGCCGAGAAAGGTTCGGTAAAGGTTGAGGAACTTTGTGGCGTGTATTCCTTTCTTCAGGTGCATCAAATGATTTCAACTATCAGTTCTCACGCTAAACCTGAATTTTCGCCTGTAGACATCATAAAATCCATGTTTCCCATGGGCAGTATGACGGGCGCTCCTAAGATTTCGGCGATGCAAATTATTGAGGATTTAGAAGATGCCAAACGCGGTGTTTATTCGGGTTCGGTGGGTTATATTGACCCCGATGGTAATTTTGACTTTAATGTCATCATCCGGAGTATTTTGTACAACCAGAGTTTAAAGTACGTATCTTATTCCGTCGGAAGTGCCATCACGGCAAAAAGCGACCCATTGAAAGAATATGAAGAATGTCTCACGAAGGCAAAAGCCATGCGAACCGTTTTAGAATCTTAAACCATGCAAGAACAATTTAAATTCAATCTACATCATCACGATTTAAATGCATCAGCTTGGTTGCCTGTCGACCCAAAAGCTGTGGTGGTCTTAGTACACGGGCTTGGTGGCCATAAACAGCGTTTTGAGGATTCAGTCGTCAAATACCTAAATCAAGCTCAGATTGCAGTTGTGGCTTGCGACCTTTACGGCCATGGAAAAAGCGACGGTAAGCGAGGTGATAACCCAGGATACAATACCTTGATGGATTTAATTTCCCGAGTCGTTGTAGAGGCTAAAAAGCGAGTAGGGAATGTGCCCTTGTTTCTATATGGTCATAGTCTGGGTGGCAATTTGGTGCTCAATTACAGCTTACGGAAACCTAAAGGCATCGCAGGGACAATTGCTACAAGTCCTTTTTTGAGAACAGCTTTTGAGCCACCTGCTTTTAAATTGAAACTAGGGCGCTTTCTTAAAACCGTGTATCCATCCATGACCTTGGATTCGGAGTTGGATGTAGAAGCTATTTCCAGAGACCCAGCGGAAGTAATGCGCTATAAAAAGGATAAACTTATTCATTCCAAAGTCAGCCCACGCTACGTCTTTCCTATTTTGGATGCTGGGAAATATGCCTTAAAGCATGCCAAAAACCTGAAAGTACCAACGCTGATTTGTCATGGTACTAAAGACCGACTGACCGATTATAGTGCCAGTGAGGAGTTTGCCTCACAAACGGAGTTGGCTACCCTCATCCCTTTTAATGGTGCGTATCACGAATTGCATCATGATTATTGCAAATCCGAACTAATCGAAAAAGTGTTGGGCTGGTTGGCCGAGCAAATCGCTTAAAACCGCTATTTTTGAAGCGTGCTAGAACAATTTCAAAATCATATTGAAACCAATTTTCCTTTTCTGAAAAACACCCGATTGTTATTGGCGATTTCGGGTGGTGTGGATAGTGTGGTTTTGGCCGATTTATGCCATCAGTTAAAGTTGAATATGGCTTTTGCGCATTGTAATTTTAATCTGCGAGGTGCCGAGAGCGATGCTGACGAAGCCTTTATTGAAAACCTTGGCGAAGCATTAGAGACTGAAGTATTTATCCAGCATTTTGATACGAAAGCTTATGCTGAGACAAATAAGTGTTCCATCCAAATGTCAGCGCGAGAGTTGCGTTACGATTGGTTTAAGGATTTAGCGCAACAACTGCATTTCGATTATATCCTAACCGCACACCATGCCGATGACAATCTGGAAACCTTTCTGATTAATTTTATGCGAGGCACTGGGCTGAACGGCCTAACGGGAATTCCCATTTTGAATGAAAATATAGCCCGTCCGTTATTGCCTTTTTCTAGAGAAGCTATTGAAGCCTATGCAAAATCACAAAGCATTCAATGGCGAGAAGACAGCTCTAACGTCTCTGTAAAATACCTTCGAAATAAATTACGGCATGATGTCATTCCAATTCTGAAAGAGATTAATCCTCAAGTGTTGGACACCTTTCAAAAAACCTTGAAGAACCTGAATGATACTGCTGACATTGTCACAGAAAGTACGCGAGCAGTCACGAAACGCGCCCTGGTAAAAGATACCACGCAAGAAAAACAGTACGCCATTTCAGAATTCAAAAAAGTGAATAACCCAAAGGCATATCTTTTTCAGGTGTTTAAAGAATATGGCTTTTTTGAATGGGATGATGTTTTGCATTTACTCGATGCCGAATCAGGAAAACAAGTACTGTCCCGAACGCATCGTTTGCTAAAGCATCGGGATGTTTTGATATTATCTGAATTAGATGAGGCTAGCCCAAATGTAGAAGCCATAACAATTGAAAATATAGATTCAGATATTGAATTCCCTTTAGGGAAATTAAGGTTTAGAACTTCAAATTCTGAAGCGGAAACCGATAACAATAGTATCCTTTTAGACTTAGAAACCCTCAAATTCCCCTTAGAACTTAGGCCTTGGCAAGAAGGTGACCGATTCCGGCCTGCAGGCATGAAAGGCACAAAAACCATCAGTAAATATTTGAAAGATGAGAAGCTCTCACCACAGGAAAAAGAAAACGTGTGGGTGTTGACCTCAGATGAAGAGATTTTTTGGGTCGTAGGGATGCGACGGAGTGGGAAATACGAGCCCAAAGCCCCTCCTCCCGAAGCGTCGGGACTACCCGAAGGGGAGGAACGCTTACTCGGTCGTAAAATTCTCTGTGTAGACTTTGAGCCTATTGGTGAATCCCGACGCTTCGGGAGTGAAATTACTATTAAATAAAATGAATTGTATAAAATTAGAATAAGTATGTCAGGCTGAGCGCAGTCGAAGCCTAGTTTAATATGGTTCTTTATTTTTCACTTCGACTATGCTCAGTGTGACATAAAGCTTTGATTTGTATGATGTGGTTGGCCTCCAATGACCTGTATTGTATGGTTTTGAGAAAATAAATAATAAATAATAGAAATAGAAAATACCAAAATTTGAAAATAAAAGGAAACATCGTCGACATAACTAAGCGTCGCATCTATAAAGGCGAAGTCACCGTAGATAATGGTATTATTACAGCCATTGAAAAAAAAGACTGTGACGAAACGCAATACATTTTGCCTGGCTTTGTCGATGCACATATTCATATTGAAAGTTCTATGTTGGTGCCTTCAGAATTTGCGAAGGTTGCCTTAAAACACGGTACAGTTGCCACAGTTTCCGACCCACACGAAATCGCCAACGTCCTTGGTGTAAAAGGTGTGGACTTCATGATTGAAAATGGTAAGCAAGTCCCGCTAAAATTCAATTTTGGAGCGCCATCTTGTGTGCCTGCAACCTCGTTCGAATCTGCTGGGGCCGTGATTGATTCCGAAGCCATAAAACATCTCATGGTCAATCAGGATATCAACTATTTAGCGGAGATGATGAATTATCCTGGCGTTATATATGATGAAGCCGAAGTCTTAAAAAAAATAGAATGGGCCAAACATTACAATAAGCCTATTGACGGCCATGCCCCTGGATTACGAGGGGATGATTTAACCAAATATATTAGCGCAGGAATATCAACAGACCATGAGTGTTTTACGTATGAAGAAGGTCTAGAAAAACTGCAAAAGGGTATGAAGGTCATCATTCGTGAAGGCAGTGCCGCCAAAAATTTTGACGCCCTTATCGATTTGGTACCAGACCATTTTAAAAATATGATGTTCTGTAGCGATGATAAGCATCCAGATGATTTGCTCATTGGCCATATCAATGAACTCTGTGCAAGAGCGGTTGCAAAAGGTGTTGATGTATTTACAGTCCTTCAAATGGCCTGTATCAATCCGGTGAAGCACTACAATTTGGATGTCGGTTTGCTTCAGGTAGGCGATGTAGCAGATTTTATTGTTGTTGAAGATTTAAAGGACTTCAAGACGCTTCAAACAATTATCGATGGCGAGGTGGTTTTCGATGGTAAAACGGTACACTGTCCTAAAATTGACTTTGAAACCCTAAATAATTTCAATACAGAGCCAAAATCCATTTCAGATTTTAGAGTGGAAGCGACTTCAGATAAAATTCGCGTGATTGAAGCCAAGGATGGTGAATTGGTCACGCAAGAGCTAGTCTCAAAACCCAAATCGGAAAATGGTCACATCGTTTCGGATGTTAAACATGATATCCTTAAAATGACCGTCGTCAATCGCTATAAAGACGATATTCCAGCTATGGCTTTCATCAAAAACTTTGAATTGAAAGAAGGTGCTATTGCTTCCTCGGTAGGCCATGATTCTCACAACATTATTGCTATTGGTGTTTCGGATGACGCTATTTGCAAAGCGGTAAACGCCATAATTGAACATAAAGGTGGAATTTGCACAGTAGATAATGACGGTATTGATGTGGTGCCACTTCCAATAGCTGGAATCATGAGCGACCAAGATGCCGAAACTATTGGGAAAGCTTATGCCAGATTGGATGCTAAAGCCAAAGCGCTAGGAAGCACGCTTAAAGCGCCATTTATGACCTTGTCGTTTATGGCATTATTGGTTATTCCTTCGCTAAAACTCAGTGATAAAGGACTGTTTGATGGAAATGCCTTCAAATTCACTCCGCTTCAAATTAATTAGGAATGCCAGTAATAAAATCGACTTATACACCACCGACTTGGGCTAAAAATGGCTATGTATCCACGGTCTATTCGGGATTATATAGAAAAGTCACAGGTGTGGGACAAAAGCGTGAACGCATCACCTTAAGCGATGGTGATTTTTTAGACTTGGATTGGAGCTATTCTGAAACCAAAGCAAAAGGTGTTATTATATTATTACATGGCTTGGAAGGTAATGGACAGCGTCCATACATGTTGGGGACGGCCAAATTGTTCAATCAAAATGGCTTTGATGCGGTTGCAGTAAACTTTAGAGGATGCAGTGGCGAGGATAATTTAATGTATCGAAGTTATCATTCTGGCGCTACAGAAGATTTAATCGATGTCATTTCACATATTAATAAAAACTATGTGTACGAAGAACTCTATATCAAAGGCATCAGTTTGGGTGCGAATCTTGCTTTAAAATATGTAGGCGAAGGCAATGTAATTCCAGAAAAATTGAAGGCTATAATCGCAGTTTCTGTGCCTTGCGATTTGAATGGCTCTTGCGAGATGCTACATCATTTTAAGAACAAACCTTACGCGATTAATTTTCTAAGTTACTTAAAACGAAAATTAAAAATAAAACAACTTCAATATCCTGAAAAATTGAGTATTAAGGATTTTAATTCAATAAAAACTTTAAGACAATTTGATGATGTTTATACCTCTAAAGCTCATGGATTTAAAGACTCTTTCGATTATTATGAACAATGTAGCTCCCTTCAATTTTTGAAGAATATTAAAGTGCCGAGCCTAATCATCAATGCAACTAATGATTCGTTTTTGTCGGAGTCATGCTTCCCAATAAAAGAGGCAGAAAACAACCCGAAATTATATTTGGAAATGCCCAAACACGGTGGGCATGTTGGCTTTATAGATAATGATAATGTATACTACAACGAGCGCCGTGCATTGGAGTTTGTGCAACAGCGTTCAGAACTTTAGTAAGTGTTTAGTCTCTAAGAATGCGTTGTTCTAATGTATTTAATGTCTCAAGAATATCATCATAACCCGAATGTTCTAGCGTATTACCGTTGACAGTTTGTTTTATAACATCATACTTGAGCCTATCGGCTTCTTCTAGCTTGTTGTAATGAGGTTCAATACGATCGATTAAGGCTTTGGTCTGTAATTCTTCTTGGTAGTGTTCCATGACTGAGTTTTTTGGTAAAAGTAGAACGTCGTTACACTTTCTCTTGCTTCAAAAACACTTTAGGTTGATGCTAAAGACACCTCATTCGGGCATTTTTACCAAATTAACACGTTGGGTGCGTGTTGAAAGCGTTTCCATGAAAGCGATAAGTGCATTGACTTCTTCTTTCGTAAGTTCTAGTTTTTTCAATAACGGCGATGTTGTTGGAATTAAAGAGTCTCGACCAACACCGAGATATTTTTTTTGTATTGGTGCTGGGTTACCCAGATTGTAAAATTCTACCACATCTAATAAAGTCGGAAAATGCCCATGATGCATCCAAGGCCCAGTTTTTCCTATTTCGCGTAAGGTAGGTGTTCTAAACTTTCCAAGATCGTCCTTGTCTTTAGTATGGTTGTATCGTCCAAAATCTTCATCTTTTGTTCCAAACAATGCCTGTCCATCATTGTGGAATTGATTATCGCTGAAATAAGGCGTATTATGGCAATTGATGCATCTGGCTTTTGTTCTGAATATGTGTAATCCTAAAACTTCTTCATCTGTAAAAAGATCTTTCTTGCCGGAGATAAAGCGATCAAACTTACTATTTCTGCTGACAATGCTTCGTTCGTAGGTAGCAATAGCTTTTAAGATCCGGTCTAATGTTGCGGTACTGTCTCCGTAAGCTTCTTCAAAGAATGGTTTATAACCTTCGACCTTTGAAATACGCTCTACAGCCACGCTATATTCGGTGTTCATCTCTTTGGGATCAAGAATGGGAAACGATGATTGATGTTCCAAACTTTCAGCTCTTCCATCCCAAAATAATGATGTAGCAAAGGCCACATTTTTAATTGTCATTGAATTACGCTTATTGGTTTGCCGATCGTGACCAAAAGAACGAGTAATGTTGTCCGTCCATGCTAATTCTGGATTATGACAGCTAGCACATGCTATTTGTCCAGACTGAGACAGGCGAGCATCAAAAAACAACAACTTTCCTAAGTCTTGTTTCTGTTTAGAATATGGATTGTTTTGCGGATAACTGGGCTTACCTAAAACGCCTAAATCTTCAAATTTGGTTTTGTCAATTAAAGAATCAAGGGTAGGCGTAGGCCATTTTGAAACATCTGGCTGTGAATATAGTGTTCTTAATTCATCAATACTTTGATAGTCGTTTTTATCATTACAATTGAAAAGGGCTAAAGCAAAACAAAATAAGAGAATTTTTTTCATGTTTAAAGCGTTATTGGATCATTGCAATTTTCCGTAAGATCTAGAGGCTCAGGATAGCTATTTGAATTGTAAATTCTATAGAGGTCGGTTCGAGTTCCGCCAAATAGATCACTATTTGCAGTGGTAAGTTCAAGAATAATCTCGAAAAGACCAGGTGAGATCTCACTGTATGTACCACCGCCACTAATAGACAGGATAAATTGCTCACCATTGGTGTTGCTGATTAACAGATCTTGCTCAATAACTTGGACAAAGCCATCTGTTGTACTTGTGCCATCTGTTGGAAAGAACTCAATGGCCTCTGTAATATTGAAACCTGGAGAATTGTCTTGAGAAGAGGATTCATTATCAAACCACCGTCGCATATCGAAAGAATTGGTGGTTCCTGTAGTATTTGGAGAATCAAATCCAATCCTGAAGGCGTGGTGATAAATATCATCTTCGGGCTCTGTGGTCCCCATATTGTCAAATAAAACGGCATTAGGATGATCCGCATCAACTACAACTGGAAAGGTAAAGGCGAAGAACGTTTGCCAAGAGCATATCGCATCCTCATTAAAATCAAACCAATGTTCGCCAAAGGTTCTATAAAACGGATCAGAAAGATTATAGAAGTTATTGGCGGTATTAGTGGCGTTATCCCGAAATGCGACGAAAGGCTTGATAAAAGTATAGTTTGGATTGCCGGCAAGATTATAACCGTCGATATCATTGAGTGTAAAGCGCGTTCTAAACTGCAATTCGTCTGTTTGTATGTCTTCGTTAACTGTAAACGTGTAATCAATTCTATTGAGGTTATTAAGCGGTAATTGACTAATACTATAGGCAAAATCACTTGTGGTTTCTTCAAAAAGGGATAAACCCGAAATCTCTGAAGCAATATAACCGTTTGGGAATTCAACGCTAAACGTCTTGCTTTCTCCAACTTCGCCGATGATTTCTTGCTGATTATCAGCAGGAAAGCGATAATTAAGTGTAAAATCATTGAAATTCACAATAAGTTCGTCGTTCGGTAAATTTGTATTCGGCATCCCGATAGTGATATTACTATCGCTGGCACTTATTAAATTGAATTTTAATTGTCCATTGGCTGATGGATCCCAGCGTTCTGTGATAGACACACGGATAGTATCCACCAATCGCTCTGGTGTAAATGTCACTGCGTTTTGAGGCGAAATAGATATTCCTGAAAGGTTTGTCTGTTCAGTTTCGAAATTGACCGTCACATTCCCAGAAACAGAACTCGCCGTTAATGCCACAGGAATTTTTAAGGTCAGTACCGATTGGTGATCGTAGGAGGTTACCGGAACCAGACCTCCATTAAACTGCGGATATTCTAATGGATTTCCATCATTATCTACCAAAAGAAAAAACCGAACAAAGGCAGGGTCTTGAGGTGTCAATGTTTTATCATCGTCATCCGAACAACCCATTGAAAATAAGAGTATCCCTAATAGAATTATATGTTTAGTAGCCTTCATTTTGTTGCATATTTTGGTTAAGCTCTACGGTATCATTTGGAATCGGTAGAATAAAAAAGTTTGATGGATAGCCAAGGTCACAAACTTGTGCAATACAACCGTCTTGACGCTCCACGTCTTTATTGAATCGGGCTAAATCAAATAAGAGAAAGCCTTCAAAGGCTAATTCTCGCCGTCGTTCCAAGAAAATATCATCTAAAAGTGTATTAATATCGGTCAACTCAGTTAGGTTTGCTCTCGTTCGTATTGAATTCAAATCCGCCAAAGCTTCAGATGTATTACCGAGACGGGCATTTGCTTCTGATCGAATAAGATAGAGTTCAGAAAGTCGCATAAATGTTGTTCCCGCATCATCTTGAAACTTTTTGGTAAAATAATAGGTCTGGGGTTGTAAGATGCTATTGTTTAATGTATTTAAATTTTGGACTATAAACAGATCGCCTCTAATGTCGTCTTCGGCATATAGATTTAATAAATCACCAGAGGCTACATAATCGCCGTAATTTGAAGAAGAATTAAACTGAAAATAAGCAGATATGGAAGAAGAGACATCACCTTCAGAAGTTCTGGGAGATGTAAATTCAAGGATAATTTCTGATACCGGGTCTATGGGCTTTTCCCATTCTGAAATGTAATTCTCCTGAGTCATTAAAGATTGGCCAGATTGGGCAATGCTGATGGAAGAATAATCTAAAGCCTTCTGCCAATCACTCATCTGTAAAGCTATACGCGCATAAATTGCAGAGGTTGTCAATGTGTTAAAAAGCGAGTAACTTGGTCCCTCTTGCAATTGCTGATTGGTAAATAGCGCTAATGCTAAGTCCAGATCTTCTTGAATTAAACGATACGTTTCTGCCATCGTCTCCCTAGAGGGGAAATCTTCCCCAGCAATGATAATGTCTGTATTATAAACCACACCTAGGTGTGAAGCGTCTGTACTAAATCCATAGTGTTGTGCAAACAACAAACTGATTTGATAATGCGACAGTGCCCTAGTGACAAGCATTTCAGCACGTAGTTGATTTTTTTCGTCTTCGGTAAAGAATTCAAAGTTTTCAATGTTGCTTAATAATAAATTGGCTTGATTGATTATATCGTACCAGTTTTCGTAATAAGAGTTAAAAGTTGTGTTTTGAGGCGTAGAGGAAAAGTTATATTCAAATTGTATTTCATCGGGAACTGTAACCACATTTTGTGTTACAGAAGGTGTAAAAGTGAGATTTCCACCTAAGGCATCTGCGTAAACAAAATTGAATGCAGAAAAACTGGCTTCAATATCTCTGTAAACGCCATTATAAGCTTGCAAAACACCTTCTCTTGTAGAAAGTTGCTCATCTATAGAAATTTGTAACTCGGGCTCCGTTTCTAAAAAGTCACTACAAGCCATAGTAAAATTTAAAAGCATTATGAGTAGAAAAATGCGCTTCATAATTTAAAAATTTGTGTTTAGGCCAAAGGAAATAGTCATCATCTCTGGGTAAATACTTCTCAATTCTGCAATGCTATTGCCAAAATTACTTCCTTCATTAAAAAACCAATAGCCTATGTTGGATGCGTTTGCAAAGACGCTTAGATTTTTAAGTGGTAATTTTAAAGCTTTAGTGTCTAAATTATAGCTCAGGTTAATTGACTTTAGTTTAATGTGTGATTCGTCAAATACATATTTTGAAGAATTTGAAACAATCGGTGTGGTCCTAGAAATTGCTGGATATATGGCTATATCACCTTGTTCTTGCCAAGCCTGTTGCCAAATATTGACACCTAAATTTCTATTGACAAGAATATTGTAATTGTCTAGCACATCTCTATCCAATAAGGTTTCTTGACCAGCTGTGAACGATAAAATCACATTTAGGTCAAATCCCTTATAGCTTATAGAATTTCTTAAACCCCCAAAAAATTCAGGTTGTGAGTCCCCAAGTGGTTCCCAATCATTATTTGTAAAATTCTGTCTTACGTAACTTGCATCATAAATATCGCCGCCAACATTATATAGCTCACGTCCGGTAGCTGGATCTATTCCAACAAACTGAAATCCCCAAATTGTAGAATTCGAAAAACCAACCTGTCTTGATCTTGCACGCTCTGCTGCTGAAAATTCTGAGCCAAGCCCACTTAAAGACGTAATTTCGTTTGTGATTCTAGATATGTTAAAGCTGGTATTCCATTTAAAGGTATCGGTATTTATCCAATCTGCTTGAATTGAAAATTCAACACCTTGATTGATCATAGAAGCTCCGTTGATTTGTGCGCTAGTAAATCCTGATTCGGAAATCACATCACGGCTGGTAATAATGTCTTGAATGTTATCCCTGAAATAATCGACGGTCATCTTGTACTTTCCGAAGATATTAAAATCCACACCAAGATTAAATTTGTTGTTACGCTCCCAACCTAAATTGGGGTTAGGTGCAGAGCTTGGATTACCATAAATAGGACTTCCATTATAACCATTGAACCCTAAAATATATAGACCTCGGGCTCTGTAAGAGCCTATTCGCGAATTTCCAGTACTTCCGTAACTTATTCTAAGCCTTAGAAAATCAACAAAGCTAAAACCGTTAGGATCAAAAAACTCTTCTGAACTAATATTCCATGACGCTCCAATGCCTGCATTAAGTGCGGTATTTCGGTCACTACCAAAAGCTGAACTTTGATCTATCCGGGCATTGACTAATAAGAAATAGAGTTTCTTGTAATTGTAATTGAGTTGGGAGAACAATGAGCGCCCTGTATTCTCTATGCTATCTTCTTCGTAATCTTGTTCAAAAGCTTCAGATATGGGCTGAGGCGTTGCAAAATTGATAAAGTCGTCACCTTTCGCAAAAGACTGGTCGGAGAAGTCCCGCCGTGTTTCAATTCCTACAAGAGCATCAAACGTATGCTTTTTGTCGAATACGGTATCATAAAATAAGTTGGCACTCCAGTTCCATCTATTGGTGTTTCGCTCTCTTTGAATACGTCGACCTAGTTGCCCCTGAAATTGATCTAGAGGACGATCAAAGCCGTCGCCATTGAGCTGACCTGAACCATTTAGACCTGAAAAAAAGCGATCTTCGTCTTTAAACGATAAATCCATCCCAAAAAGGGTAGTGAATTTTAAATTTGGCAAAATGGAATAGTTAAGATTCAGACTCGTTAAAAATGCTAATGTTTTGCTTTCACGGATATTTTGATTGGCAACTGCCACAGGATTTCCAAACGTAGGTATGGCGGTAAGTTCACCATTATCATCAAAAAGCGGGATGTTCGGTGCAACAGCAAAATTATACAGCGTGTTGGGGTCATTCTTTTCTGCAATTGAAGGCGAGAAGCGAAGAGATGCCGAAAGCTTGTTGTGGTTGTAATCTAAGGCAAAGGATGTATTCAACTTTTTAAAATCATTATTCACTTGTGCCTCATTGTTGATCTGGTAGGTAGCATTTGCTCTGTATCTCCAACGCTCGCTGCCACCATTAACACCAAAATTAATACGATTGAAGGTGCCTGTCTCGTTCAACAGATCGAACCAATCAGTATTAACGCCGTTCCATTCGGTGACACTTTCAAAATTACCATTGTTAATGTTATACTGGTTTAGGATGTTTTGGTATTGAAAGCCATCAAGGTATTTGTATTCGTTGATTGCTGTACTGAATCCAGACTGAATACCAAAACTGAACGAAGGTTTACCTTGTTTACCGCTCTTTGTTGTAATTATAATTACACCATTGGCCGCATCCGCCCCGTAAAGACCCACTGCTGCTGCATCCTTCAAAACATTAAAACTTTCAATATCTTGAATGCCAACTCTTGCCAAAGGATTTAGGATGTTTTCTGAAATATTCCCTGTTCCTGCATCAAAAAAATTACTTCCATCTATGCCCAACTCCTCAGAAAGAATTATACCGTCTACAATTATTAGGGGCTGCGTGGATGTCCCGACAATATTCTGGCCTAGTGGCGTCAATGATCCTTGTCCTCTTATATTTATACTGGTTTCTTCTCCTAGCCTGTTGTTAGTATCGATGAAGACTCCAGCGATTTGGCCTTCCAGTAAATCATCAAAGGTTACGGCCGGCTGCTCAGAAATTATTTCGGAAGGTTTTATTTTTGCGACGCTACCAACTACTTCCTGTTTTATCTTTTTTGTACCATAAGATGAGGTTACTACAACTTCTCCTAATGACTCTGCATCTTCCTGTAAAAGGATTTCAAAATAAGAACGATCCCCAACAGTCACACGTTGCGTTTTGAAACCGAGGTAGGAAACAGTTAATACCATTTCATTTACAGATTTACTTGAGGTTATAGTGTAATTGAATTTTCCATCAATATCTGTTGAAGCACCTTTAGCAGTGCCTTGAACCAAAATAGTAGCGCCAGGCAATGGGAGTCGAGTTGCATCATCCAATACAATTCCAGATATGGTCCGACTGTTTTGGGAATGAAGCATAAAACTGCTTGAGAGCAGTATATATAATAGTAATTGTCTCATTAAATGTAAAAACACCCTCATCAGACTTAGTCTGATGAGGGGTTATTTAATATTTATTAATCTACGATAAGCTTTCTACTGACATTAATCGTTTGTCCCTTTAATTTAAGGATATAAATGCCTGTAGCCAAAGTGTGGTTTATAGTGTTGTCAATTAGTTGTCCTGATGACACTACTTGGCCATTAAGGGTCACGATCTCATAATTAAGATCTTCCGAAAAATCACCTTCAATAGTTACTATTCCCTGAGATGGGTTAGGATAAATTTTAAATGGCGTGGCAGTTACAGTCTCCACGCTTAATGTAGCAACATCTAAAGTGTAAAGCTCGTTGCCAATGACACCATCATCACCCTCAAAATACAGGTCACCATCATAAACAATAATATCATCGATGTCAAAAACAGCATCATTGATGCGTTCGGCGGTGACTCCGTCAGTTCTAAATAACCATTGCCTAGTGTCGTCAGAAACTTCACCAGCGTAATATAGAAAGCCACCTAGTGGTGCAAAGTCTGAAGGGTCGTGGTTGTTACCTCCAGTCGCTGTACTTCCTGTAATATTACTGAGATTGGTCACTGTATCTAAGGTAGGATTGTACATCCATAATTGATCATTAGATGAGCCATCATCACCTTCAAAAAACAGCATTCCGTTCCATGCATATAAGTTGTTTACGCCACCGATACCAGCCGTAGTTGCCACTCCGACATCTTCTGTTCCTAGTTCTGTGCCATCCGTAACCCATAAAGCACCAAGTGCTTCAAAATAAAGATCTGTACCAAGTATTGTAAAGTTGCTTATCCCAGAATCCCCAGCGTCTCCAGTAACATCTTTAATGAGTGTGAATCCATCAGTTGCAGGATCATAAGCATAAAGCTCTCTCCCAATGGTAGGCTCATCAGTTGCTTCGTCCATATAGCAGAAAATTTTGTCTTGGTATGCAATGAGATTTCCACCAATCAAGGCGCCAACGGATCCACCTGTAACTTGTGTTTGCGTGGTGCCATTAAATTCATATAAAGAATTTGCATCAACTGTATTGACATAATAGATTAAACCACCTAGAAGTGTTGGATTAAAAACAAAGCCACCTCCTGTTGGAGCGGTTCCAGAATTAGTTCCATCAGAAGAGAATAAAACATTTCCACCTCCAGAATTTGCGGAAAAATACATGGTGCCACCCAATTCAAAGAAATTGCCAGGGCTTGAGCTATCTGATCCTGTTCTTAAGTCCGAAACGAACGTTGTACCTACTGCAGTCCCATCTGTGGTCCATAATTCACGGCCAAGGTCTACACCGCCGGGAGTATTAGTACCACCGCTATCATCCGCAGAAAAATAGAGACTGCCATTATAAACGAAAAAGTTTGTTGGAGAGCTACTACCAGAACCATCGTTGATATCCAATAATGGCTGTACTTGCGAAAAAGCAACAACGCTTAAGAACGATAAAATTAGAGTGTAAAGTTTTTTCATGTGTTTTAATTTTAGAGTTAATAAGGCTAGTTCGAGAAAAGGGACTTAAATATATCCATATATAACCGTCAAAACAAAATGTTTACGTTAAAATGTATTGCAAAGCGATAAAGCTTTTAAATCTCTATAGCTTTATATACTTTTAAGCAAACAAAATTTTATGCTAAAAAAGGTTTTCGCTAGTGCGGTTTTCGGTGTTGAAGCGTCCACAATAACTGTCGAAGTCAATGTGGATAAAGGTATCGGCTATCACTTAGTTGGTTTGCCAGATAATGCCATTAAGGAAAGTAATTATCGAATAGCAGCGGCACTTCAGAATAACAACTATAAAATCCCTGGAAAAAAAATCACCATAAATATGGCGCCAGCCGATTTGCGGAAAGAAGGTTCGGCCTACGATTTAACCTTGGCGATTGGGATTTTGGCGGCTTCCAATCAAATTGAAGCAGAACATCTAGAGGATTATTTAATTATGGGCGAATTGTCGCTCGACGGAAGTCTACAGCCCATCAAAGGAGCCTTGCCGATTGCGGTGAAAGCAAGAGAGGAAGGCTTTAAAGGTTTTATTCTTCCTAAGCAAAACGCCAAAGAGGCAGCCATTGTGGATGATTTAAAAGTATACGGCGTCGACAACATTTCACAAGTCATCAATCATTTTGATAAAGGCGAAGCCTTAGAACAAACGATTATCAATACACGCGAAGAATTCTATAAAAGTCTCGAATTCCCCGAATTTGATTTTGCCGACGTCAAAGGCCAGGAAAGCATTAAGCGTTGTATGGAAATTGCTGCGGCTGGCGGTCACAATATCATATTGATTGGGCCTCCAGGATCAGGGAAAACTATGTTGGCCAAGCGTCTACCTAGTATTCTGCCACCAATGACTTTGCATGAGGCCTTGGAAACGACTAAGATTCATTCTGTGGTTGGTCGGGTGAAAGCGGATTCTGGTTTAATGTCTCAACGGCCGTTTCGCAGTCCGCATCACACCATCTCAAATGTAGCTTTGGTCGGTGGCGGAAGTTATCCGCAACCTGGTGAGATTTCCTTGTCGCACAACGGTGTATTGTTTCTGGACGAATTACCTGAATTTAAACGCGAAGTTTTGGAAGTGATGCGACAGCCTCTTGAAGATCGGGAAGTCACAATTTCGCGAGCAAAGTTCACCGTAACTTATCCTTCTTCATTTATGTTGGTAGCAAGCATGAATCCAAGCCCAAGCGGTTATTTTAATGATCCCGATGCGCCATTGACCTCTTCGCCAGCTGAGATGCAACGCTATATGGGTAAGATTTCAGGACCTTTGTTGGATCGGATTGATATTCATATAGAAGTGACTCCAGTACCGTTTGAAAAATTGTCCGAAGAACGGAAAGGTGAGTCGTCAGTTGATATTAGAAAGCGCGTGACCAAGGCTAGGGAATTTCAAACCAAACGTTTTTCAGAATTGGAGAATGTACATTACAATGCGCAGATGGGCGTGAAGCAGATTCGAGAATATTGCAAGTTGGATGAAGCGTCACTTGGACTCTTAAAATCCGCCATGGAGCGTTTAAATCTATCTGCGAGAGCATACGATAGAATTCTGAAAGTTTCAAGAACAATCGCAGATTTAGAAGGTTCAGAAACCGTTCAAGGATCACATATCAGCGAGGCCATCCAATACCGTAGTTTGGATAGAGAAGGTTGGTTGGGTTAACATGGATCAAATCATATGATTAAATCATTTTTTAAAAAAATAGGCCCTGGCCCTTTAGTGGCAGCAGCATTCATTGGTCCAGGAACCGTGACCTTGTGTACGATTGCTGGCGTTGAATTTGGCTACGTATTACTTTGGGCGCTTTTACTATCCATATTCGCCACAATTATTCTGCAGGAAATGGCCGCGCGGTTAGGCATTGTCACTCAAAAATCCCTCTCAGAAACGATTAGTGCTGAGATAAAACAGCCCTTGGTTAGAAAATTAGTGCTATTTCTCATTTTATCGGCCATAGTTGTAGGAAATACCGCTTACGAAGCAGGGAATATCAGTGGTGGCATTTTGGGATTGGAAACCGTTTTCGGCAATTTTAAAACCAGTATTGGTGCAACAAGCTTTAATTTATGGAGCTTGGTTGTTGGTTTTTTTGCTTTTATTATTCTTTTTATTGGCAACTATAAAGTTTTAGAACGTCTGCTCGTTGGCTTAGTCATAATTATGAGTTTGGCCTTTTTATTTACGGCTGTCATGGTCGGCCCAGATATCGCAGGAATCTTCAAAGGAATGGTTTTGCCGTCATTGCCAGATGGTAGCCTATTGACCGTGATAGGGCTTATCGGGACGACTGTAGTACCTTATAATATCTTTCTGCATGCTTCCTTAGCTAAAGAGAAATGGCAATCTACGTCTGATATTAGCACGGCAAGAACCGATACAGTGGTAGCAGTAGTTGTTGGTGGTATTGTATCTATGTGTATTATGATCTGCGCGGCATCTATAGATATTGCATCCGTTAATAATGCTTCTGATTTGGCTTTGGCTTTAGAGCCACTCTTTGGCGTTAAAGCAAAATACGTACTGTCCATTGGATTATTCGCTGCCGGATTAACGAGCGCGATCACGGCACCATTAGCCGCAGCTTATGTGGCAGTAGGTTGCATGGGATGGCCTCAAGATTTAAAATCGCGTCATTTTAGATCCGTTTGGATAGCAATTCTTATAATTGGTGTGCTTTCAGCAGCGTCGGGCGTTAGTTCTATTGAAATTATAAAGTTTGCGCAAATTGCTAATGGTCTTGTTTTACCCCTTGTTGCGATTATATTGGTAAGATTGGTCAGTCAGCCTCATATTATGGGGCGCTATGTGAACTCACCATTGCAACGAATTTTGGCCTGGACTATTGTTGGCGTGAGTCTGTTTTTAGGCTTGAAGGGTATTTTTAAGGTATTCGGACTCATATAATTGTTTGGTATGCAGAAATTATTTGTGGATATAAATGCGGATGTAGGCGAAGGCATTGGCAATGAAGCTTTGCTAATACCTTATTTGGGGTCCTGCAATATAGCTTGTGGCGGTCATGCCGGAACGGAATCCAGTATGAAACCTGTGCTAGAGCTTGCAAAAGCCTACAGTGTAAAGGTTGGGGCGCATCCTTCGTTCCCGGATAAAATCAACTTTGGAAGACAGCCTATGAAAATGGGTCAGCTTGACTTTTCAAAAAGCATCACCCAACAGATTTTAAGTTTGAAACATTTGGCCGAACAAGAAGGATTATCACTAAACCATGTAAAACCGCATGGTGCATTGTATAACCAATGTGCGAAAGATGAAAACCTTTCAGCTTGGCTAGTGGATGTCGTTTTGCAAATAGATAATAGTTTGAAGATTTATACACCCTACAATTCTGCATTGTCCAGGGTTGCAAAGCAGTCTGGATTGGAAGTTGTTGAGGAAGCATTTGCAGACCGAAATTACAATGACGATTTATCCTTGGTTTCGCGTCAAAAAAGCAATGCTATAATTGATGAAAAAGAAGCGGTTTTGGAGCATGTTCTGTACATGTTGAAACACGAAAAAGTGAGGCCCATAAATGGAGTAGGGGTGCCACTAAAATTTCAAACATTGTGTGTTCATGGCGACCATAAAAATAGTGTCGATATTTTGAAGTATTTACATGATAATTTAAAGACGCTAAACACCAATTTTGAGACTTGATTTTGGGACATTTTAAATTGAAATATTCGCGCTATGGAGACCATTCAATTTTAATTGAATGGCCTAAGAAAATCGATGAAACTATCCTTGAAGACCGGCTGAATTTTGAAGAATCCATAAAACTAAAATATACTAAACAAAAACTTGAAATAATATCTGCATATAATTCGATATTAGTAATTTATGATTTTACTATTGATAATTTCAATGATAAAAAAAACGCCTTAAATCAGTTGTATTTGGCGTCTAAGGATAGTTCAAAACAAAATTCTAGACTTTGGAAAATTCCGGTATGCTATGATACAACATTCGGGACGGATTTAATGACGTTTTCAGAAGTAAAAAAGATGCCAATTGAAACGGTAATTGAACGTCATTCTTCATCAATTTACACTGTTTTTTTTAAAGGCTTTTTGCCAGGCTTTTTATACCTCGGTGGTTTGGATAAATCATTACACTTAGACCGAAAATCAACACCGAATTTAAACGTACAAAAAGGGTCGGTTGCCATAGGTGGAAATCAGACGGGAATCTATCCTCAAAATAGTCCGGGTGGTTGGCACATTATCGGGCGTACACCAGTGTCTTTTTTTGACGTTGGAACCAAACCAATTTACTTTGCTTCGGATGGTGACCGCATACAGTTTCAAGCCGTAAGTCTTTCAGAATATAATGCGATTGAAAAGGAAATGGAAAACGGAAACTATAAACTACAATCCGAACCGTATCATGGTTGAGATAGTAAAAGCGGGTTTGTATAGTTCCATTCAGGATTTGGGACGCTATGGGCATCGGCACTTGGGTGTGCCAGTATCTGGCGTTATGGATAGCATTTCCGCTAAACGTGCCAATCTTATTTTGGGTAATGCTGAAAACAATGCAGTGCTTGAAATGACCTTGGTAGGGCCGACTTTACATTTTCATACTGATACGTTGATTGCTTTTGCTGGAGCTGATTTTGAAGTTTTTCTGAATAATGAGTCCGTTGACCTGAGTCGACCGACATCAATCCATTCTGACGATGTTTTGATTTTTAAATCATCAACGTCAGGCTCACGAGGCTATTTGGCAGTAAGAGGAGGCTTTCAAACTAAAGATGTTTTGGGAAGTCGTAGTTTCTATGCACCGATTACTGCATTCGGAGTTTTGAAGAAAGGCGATAGGCTTCCTGTTTTAAACTATGGATTTCAAGCGTCGGATAAGTATTCAAAAGTAAAAAGGGCCGATAAATTTTGGACTAATCCCGAATTGGAGGTCTACAAAGGCCCAGAATTCGATAGGCTTTCAGAAGATCTTCAAAGAAAAATAATTGATTCAGAATTTAAAGTTTCAAACTTAAACAACCGTATGGCCTATCGATTAGAGCCTCTGATTCCAAATGATTTGGTATCAATCATTACAGGACCTTTACTGCCTGGAACGGTTCAGTTAACACCTAAAGGTCAATTGATTGTTTTAATGCGAGATGCACAGACTACGGGCGGTTATCCGAGAGTATTGCAGTTGACCGAATTGGCTATTGACCAATTGGCACAAAAGACCACCGACGATACTGTTTCATTTAAATTGAAGGAATAAGACTGTTAATAAGTTCTGGCTTTGCGGTTTGATTTACCAACTTATGCCTTTAAATTTATGGCACTATTAACCATAACTAAATAAATATGAAAAAATTATTGCCGTTACTCCTAGGCTTTATTTTAGGTCTTGGAGCCATGTATCTCTATTGTGCGGATACGTTAACTGTGTCCGACGAGGAACCACCGAAAGTCATTAAACCAAAAGGCGTTATTACACCTGCACAGGCCAGAGTTTTGAATGACAACTGGACCAAAAAGGGACAAGTCTTTTTAGATTCTGTGGAAACAAGACCAGATAACCGCTCCTCTTGGTGGTCTATTGATGATATTAATAGCTACATCACCTATGCAGATAAACAGACCGATAGCTTAGGCTTTGACCTAACGGGTTTGCGTATGTATTATGGGCGCTATTCTAACAACGCGCCAAACGGAAATGCAGACTATGCAACCATTTTTATTGTCCCAACAGGGAAGAAAAAGAATACCACGTCTGAAGGTTCGTTTGTACCAATTAAAATCAACTATCAAGGCGGTGGTAATGATGATGACGTGGATGGCGCAGACCCATTGAATAGAGGGGGCAATGGTCATCCCCCAGGGACAGGTTACGGAGGATAAATATAATTTACGAAATGGGCACTTTTTACAAAGTGTCCATTTTGCATTACAGCTTACTCTATGAAAGACTTTTTTCTCGAAAATTATACTTATTTCACCAGGGCTGTAGAAATTTCACCCGTTATTGCTGGTTTGATTGTGTTTAGAAAATTTAAATCATCAAAAATCAGATTTTTTATATTTTTTCTGATTTATGTTTTATTCATAGAGATTGTATCAGTCTATCCGAGGTTAATGTATGATGGTTATCTCCAGGATTTGGGTGACCTAGTCAAAGGGACCGTATTTGAAAGAAATTATTGGTGGTATACCATTATGTGGGATGTTGCTGGAGGTCTGTTTTATAGTTTATATTTCTCTTGGCAAATAACTAATTCCATATTTAGATATATTTTAAGATGGTTGAGTATAATTTTCATCATTACTACTATCTTAAGTCTTAGCCTAAATTGGCAAAATCTTTATAATCAAGGGTCGGATTATGTTATGTTTTATTCGATGGGGTTGATTATCATATCAGTAATCTTCTACTTTATTGAAATATTGTCTAATGAAAGTTTAATTTCATTTCATAAATCCATAAATTTTTATATCGCCTGCATTCTACTAATATGGTTTGTTATAGTTACCCCTCTGAGTTTCTACAATAATTACTTTAGAGTTGCTGATTGGGATTATGTTTTTCTTCAGTACGCTATTTATTTCATTGCTAATTTTATGATGTATATCGGATATACTTTATTATTGATACTCTGTAAACCACAACCTCATGATGCCTAGTTGTATTAAAAATATAACTCACGACCTTTTTTTGAGAATAATCGGCAATTATCAATGAGAGATTTTTTTCTAGACAATTATTCTTTTTTTACTAAAGTTGTGGAGATTATCCCAGCGCTTGTAGGATTATTTGTATTTAAGAAATTCAAAGCATATAAAATAAAATATCTTATATATTTTTTATTTTTTGTGTTGTTTGTTGAGTTTGTTTCCATGTATCCACAATTAATTTATGATGGACATCTTAAAACGTTAGGGAATTTGGTTAAAGGAACCGTATTTCAAAGAAATTACTGGTGGTATACAATTATGTGGAATAGTATTGGAGGTCTGTTTTATAGTTTATATTTCTCTTGGCAATTAAATAATACCACGTTTAAATCTATTTTAAAGTGGTTGCAACTAATTTTTGTGGTGACAACTGTGGTCGACCTTAGCCTAAATTGGCAAGACCTTTTTAATCAAGGCTCTGATTATGCTATTTTCTTCTCGGCGATATTAATAATAATTTCAGTAGTCTTTTATTTTATTGAAATTTTGACTAATGAAAAATTAATTTCATTCCACAAATCTATTAACTTTTATATAGCTTGTATTTTATTGATTTGGTTTGTTATTACAACCCCCCTAAAATTTTATAATGGATACTACAGAGTATCTGATTGGGACTACATATTTCTTCAATATGCTATCTATTTCATTGCTAATTTTATGATGTATATTGGTTATGCCTTATTATTGATACTTTGTAAACCGCAACCTCATGATGCTTAGTTTATTTTTCCTTTTATTTCAAAATAAGCCAGTCACAACAGAAGCTGAACGCTACCTGCTTGTCTATTTTATATTAGTAATTGGTATTGTTTTCGGATTGTTTATACTGTTTTTTGTGGTATTTCAAAAACGTAAGAATAAGCTACTACGGGAAAAATTTGAACAACAACGCCGTTTTGATGAAGCGATATCCACAGCTCAACAGGAAATTCAGGATGAAACTCTAAAAAGTGTTGGACGTGATTTACATGATAATGTGGGGCAATTACTCGCATTAGCGAACATGCAAATGAATTCCGTACTAAAAAATGCAGATGAAGCTATAAAGCCAAAAGTGGAAAATGCCTCAAAAGCCTTAAAAGATAGCCTTTCTGAAGTGAGAGCTTTGTCTAAATCTTTGAATAGCGATGTTATTTTCAATCAGGGCTTTGCTAAATCCATCGCTAATGAATTGCAACGTATAGAACGCTCGGGACGTTTATCCACGGAGTTTCATATCGAAGGCGAGCGTATTCATTTTGAAAACAAAAAAGACGAGGTCATTTTGTTTCGTATTCTTCAGGAATTCTTTTCAAACACCATTAAATATGCTGAAGCGGAAAAGCTAAGCGTTGATTTGACGTATGCTCAAGACGCTATTAAAATCGAAGTTTCGGATAATGGAAAAGGGTTTAATATAGCAGACATTGAGCAAGGTGCCGGACTAATTAATATGAAAGAGCGGGCCAAGTTGATTGGAGCTGATTATGAGTTGAATTCTAGACTTAACATGGGGACAACCCTTAAAATTAATTTCCCTTTAAACGTCATTATAGGGAATAGAGCTACTTAAACGTCATTACGAGAAGCGCAATGACCTGGTAATCTCATGTCCTTTAGATTTAATTAATAAGATTACCACAATCTACATTAAATGTCGGTTTCGCAATGACGTACTTAATTATATATAGAAATATGAAACATAATGTCATTACGAGGAGCGTAGTGACGTGGTAATCTCTTGATAGTTTAGTATGGATTAAAAACGATTGCCACAACCGACTTTAAATATCGGTTCCCCAATGACCTGAGTATCTACTCTAAACACCCCTGCCACAGGGCATCATCTGGCAAGGGTGCTTCAATAGAAACCGGTTCATTTTTTACGGGATGCACAAAACTAAGATATCGGGAGTGTAAATGAATACCACCATCTTTATTGCTTCGGTCAAAGCCGTATTTTAAATCGCCTTTAATGGGGCAACCAATACTAGCCAACTGACACCTGATTTGATGGTGTCGACCAGTTTCCAAATTGATCTCTAATAGGTTAAAGTTATCAAGTTTCTTAAGTAGTTTATAATGCAAAACCGCTCGTTTGCTATCCTTGACTTCTTTTGTATATGCTGTGGATTTATTGTTCTTAGGATTCTTTTTTAGATAGTGCGTCAAGGTATCAGC
Organism: Winogradskyella maritima; assembly: GCF_042650215.1. Classification (NCBI taxonomy): domain Bacteria; kingdom Pseudomonadati; phylum Bacteroidota; class Flavobacteriia; order Flavobacteriales; family Flavobacteriaceae; genus Winogradskyella; species Winogradskyella maritima. The sequence goes on from NZ_JBHSAT010000004.1 coordinate 1,879,979, forward strand.
TTCCGTTGGCGGTGCATTTTTCACCAAGGCCCAATAGGTTTTTTCAATATTTTTTTCAGCGAAAAGTTTGTTAAGTCGTGGTAAGGCCTTACTCGTTTTTGAAAATAGGACAATACCTGTTGTCGGCCGGTCTAATCGATGCACCACACCTAAGTAGACATTGCCAGGCTTATTGTATTTGTGGGCGATGTAATCCTTGACAACATCACTTAACGGTTTATCGCCAGTCTTGTCACCCTGAACAATATCTCCAACACGTTTGTTAACCACGATGATATGGTTGTCTTCATGAAGTACTTGGAGGTTGTTCTTGTTAGATAGGGTTTTGGACATGGGTCAAGATGCAAATTCATTCCCGAAACGTCGGGTTTCATTTATCATTTGTTAAAGATACACAGGGTATATGAAGAATTTTGATTAAAGGTATTCAATTTGAGTAAGCGTTCCTCCCCTTGGGGGAGGCTAGGTGGGGCACTTAATACTGCTCCCCATCATTAGGAAAACCACCTGACTTCACATCCTTGCCATACTGTTCAAAAGCATTGGTCATTTCCTCATAAAGATTCATGTAACGTCTTAAAAATCGTGGATTGAATTCGTGGGTCATGCCAACCATATCGTGAGTTACCAACACTTGACCGTCAACGCCCGAGCCTGCTCCAATTCCGATAACAGGAATACTCACGCTTTCAGCAACTTCTTGAGCTAGTTTCGCAGGAATCTTCTCCAAAACGATACCAAAACAACCAGCTCTTTCGAGCATTAAGGCATCCTGCTTCAGTTGCTCAGCTTCTTGTTCTTCCTTGGCTCTTACAGTATATGTTCCGAATTTATATATGGACTGCGGTGTTAATCCTAAGTGGCCCATTACTGGGATTCCGGCGTTAATAATTCTCTTTATAGATTCTTTCACTTCCTTGCCACCTTCCATTTTAACAGCGTGGCCACCACTTTCTTTCATAATTCTAATGGCAGAACGAAGTGCTTCTTTAGGGTCACTTTGATAGCTTCCAAAGGGCAAATCAACCACAACTAAAGCTCTATTAATAGCACGAACAACAGACGAAGCATGATAAATCATTTGGTCTAAAGTTATTGGCAAAGTGGTTTCATGACCAGCCATAACGTTACTTGCAGAATCACCTACGAGTATAACATCGATGCCTGCGCCATCTACGATTTTTGCCATAGTAAAATCATAGGCAGTTAGCATGGATATTTTCTCACCTCGAGATTTCATGTCTACCAACGACTTTACCGTAATTCTTTTATATTCTTTCTTAGCTACTGACATAGTTGATTGTTATAAGACTGTAAAAATAATGAGATTTGTTAAACTTTGATTCAATGCCAATCAATATTGCTAACTTTCAGAATGAATCAAACAATAATTATACTAGAATGAAATCTATAGCTACGCTTTTTATTTGCCTTTTTTCAATTGGGATATTTGCGCAAACCTCTGAAGAAGACGCCGTAAAAAATACCATCGATACGTTTTTTGAAGCATTTCATAAACAAGATACCGTTGCTCTAAAGTCAATGGTGACCAAAGAGGTTATCTTACAGAGTATTGGAAAAGGTAGGGAAGGTGATGTCCGATTAAACACCAGCGAATTTCATCAGTTTATAACATCCATAGCATCTATTCCTAAGGATAAAGGTTTTAAGGAAAAATTATTAGGCTACGAGATTAAGATTGATGGCGATATGGCCAACGCATGGACACCCTACGAATTTTGGTTTGATGGAAATTTCAGCCATTGCGGTGTCAATTCCTTTCAGCTTATTAAACTGAATGGCGATTGGAAAATCTTTTACCTAGTGGATACACGACGCCGAGAAGGTTGTCAAACTAATTAGCGGGACTAGTAAAAGCTATATTTTCCGTCTGAGTAATAGTTCCTCCCCTTGGGGAGTCCCGACTCTTCGGGAAGGTGGGGCTTCTAACAATCACTCATATTCACCTGCACCGCCAATCCACCAGTGCTGGTTTCCTTATATTTTGTAGTCATATCCTTTGCCGTTTCCCACATGGTGGCGATAACTTTATCTAACGGAATCTTCACATTCTTAGGGTCGGTATCTAAAGCCATTTCACAAGCATTGATGGCTTTAATAGCACCCATAGCATTACGCTCTATGCAAGGAATTTGCACCAAACCTGCAATAGGATCACAAGTTAATCCGAGGTGATGTTCCATAGCGATTTCAGCGGCGATTAAAACTTGCTCTGGACTTCCACCCATAAGTTCCGTTAAAGCACCTGCGGCCATAGCGGATGAGACACCAATCTCTGCTTGGCAACCACCCATTGCGGCAGAAATGGTTGCTCCTTTTTTGAAGAGGCTTCCAATTTCGCCAGAAACTAAAAGGAACTTTTTAATATCGTCGAAATTGCCATCATGGTTTTCAATGACTAAATAATACATCAAAACGGCTGGAATCACTCCAGCACTGCCATTGGTAGGCGCTGTCACTACACGACCTAATGATGCATTTACTTCATTAACCGCCAAGGCAAAGCACGATACCCATTTTAAGATTTGACGAAACTTCACTTCCGTATTTCTAATCGCAAAAATCCATTCAACTGCATTGGTGTATCTAATCTCGCCTTTTAGTTTTTCATGGGTTTCATATGCGCGTCGGGTTACATTGAGTCCGCCGGGAAGAATACCTTTGGTATGGCAACCGGTGTACATACTATCCAACATCACATCCCAAATGGCTTGTATTTTGGCATCAATTCTATCAGGTGAGCGCAGGGATAATTCATTTTTAAGCACTAATTCACTAATGGTACAGTTTTGTGAGGCACAATGCTCCAAAAGCTCTGTGGCTTTTTCTGTAGGAAATGGAAAAGCACTAAAACGTTCTATTTGTCGCTTGGCGCGTTTTCGTTCTTTTTGTACAACGAAGCCACCTCCAATGGAATAATAGGTGTCACTTACTGTTTTACCATTTCTTAATGTAGCCCTAAACGTAATTCCGTTGGGATGAAATTCTAGAAATTTCCGATTGAACTTTATGTCTTCTTCAAGATGAAAAGGAATTGGCTTCTCAAGATTGAGCATTAAGGTTTTTGAAGTTTTAACCTTTTCAAGCTGTGCTTCAATTTCATCAATAGGGAAGCTAACCGGGTCAGTTCCCAACAAACCCATAACTACGGCAATATCCGTGGCATGACCTTTCCCTGTTAGAGATAGTGAGCCGTAAAGGTCAACAGATACCGATGCCACCATGGTAAATTGCTCAACACGCTGTAATTTCTCAATCCAGGTTTTGGCGGCGCGCCAAGGGCCAAGCGTGTGCGAACTCGATGGTCCCACACCAATACTCAGCATATCAAAAACGGAAATACTTTCCATCCACAAATCTATTTAGTTGGTAAAGCAAATATACAGTTTGTTAGATATAAAGAAGCCTGAAAACTTCCTTTCAGGCTTTTAGATAATTACTTAATAATCATTTCGACTGGGCAAGAAAAACCTCATCATATAAGGTCAACGATTTATAAGATTTGAAGAACCAGTTTATTCCCGATTAACTGTACGACTTTATCAGTCGTTTTCTGTTCACGTCCTCAAAATTTTGAGATTGTTGTTAAAATATTCTCGTCGCTACTCCAATTCCAAGATTTGTTCTGTTTTTTCCAAAGACGCGAGTCATTTCCACACCTAATGCGTTGGACGTAAAACCCATTGAAAAATTCCCCAGACTCTTTAAAATAAAAGTATTGCTCATATTTATTATTGTCATAGCGATTATTTTTCTTGAGTGTTATTTTACGATCAGGAGACCGCAAAACCACATCCCATTTACCAATAAATTGGCTTTGGGATTGTGCTCCGGAGATTGCGAATAGTAATGCGGAAACTACGACTAGTATGAGTTTCAATATTCTGTTATTTTACGTAACTCATTACTTCGGAAAAATTGGTGGCATCAATATTGTTACTGTTTATAAAGTCTACAGGCAATATTACGATTCTGAACGTTTGGTCTAAGGTGTCACCTTGTAATAAAGAATTAAAATCAAATGTTGAAGGAGCATCAATAAAAAGAGTGATTAAATCAAAACTGTGCTCAAAGTTATACTGAAATTGCTCGCCTGTAGACGTAAAAACGGTATCAGGAAGCAATCTCCAAATGTCAAATCCATCAGCATCAACACCAACTAAATGGTAAGCTAGTACCATATCGGTTTCAAATAGTTCAATGTTTGTGGGTATAGAAAAAGTCTGTTCATAGTTTGGTGCTACGAGATCTACAGTTCGTTCAAAAGACTGTGCAGCAATAAAATTGTTTTGAACCTCTACGACTTCTTCGGTTGTACAAGCTGTGAATAAGGAAATGATGGTAATAAATGTAAGTATGCGTTTCATAATAGGATAGTTTTTTCAGAAAGGTATCAAGAAGCGTTCCATACTCTTGATGCAATAGAATAAAATGTGAATTCCAATTCTGACAGCTTGTCATATTTTTTGTCATGGCACAAAACTTGACTTATACTATGCGAATTAAAAACAAACATTTTAAGAGTTTCGTCTCGGCGAAATTCATTTAAAACACAACTATATATTATGAGTAAGATAATTGGAATTGATTTAGGTACAACCAACTCTTGCGTCTCTGTAATGGAGGGTAACGAGCCAGTTGTAATTCCTAATGCTGAGGGTAAGCGCACCACACCTTCGGTAATCGCTTTTGTTGAAGGCGGCGAAATTAAAGTGGGCGATCCTGCAAAACGTCAGGCAGTTACAAACCCAACTAAAACGGTTTATTCTATTAAGCGTTTTATGGGGAACAAATATTCTGAATCTAAGAAGGAGGCAGAACGTGTACCCTATAAAGTGGTAAAAGGTGATAATGATACGCCACGAGTAGACATCGACGGTCGTCTATACACACCACAAGAATTATCAGCAATGATTCTTCAAAAAATGAAGAAAACGGCTGAAGACTATTTAGGTCAAGATGTTACAGAAGCAGTAATTACTGTACCGGCGTATTTTAACGATTCGCAACGCCAGGCTACTAAAGAGGCTGGTGAAATTGCAGGTCTTAAAGTAAGACGTATCATTAATGAGCCAACTGCAGCAGCTTTGGCTTACGGAATGGATAAAAAAGGTGTTGACCAGAAAATCGTGGTATTCGATTTTGGTGGTGGTACGCATGATGTTTCCATTCTAGAATTAGGTGATGGCGTATTTGAAGTATTGGCAACAGACGGCGATACGCACTTAGGTGGAGATGATGTTGATGAGAGAATCATCGACTGGTTGGCTGAAGAGTTTAAGGCTGATGAAGATATCGATTTACGTAAAGACCCAATGGCTTTGCAACGTTTAAAAGAAGCGGCTGAAAAAGCAAAGATTGAATTATCATCTTCTGCACAGACCGAAATTAACTTGCCTTACGTAACGGCTACAGCAAGTGGTCCAAAGCACTTAGTTCGCACATTGACACGTTCAAAGTTTGAACAGCTGATCGATGATTTAATCAAACGTACAATTGAGCCATGTGAGTCTGCATTAAAGGCGGCTGGTTTATCAAAATCAGATATCGATGAAATCATCTTGGTTGGTGGTTCCACACGTATCCCAGCGGTACAAGCAGCTGTAGAGAAGTTCTTCGGAAAAGCACCAAGTAAAGGTGTAAACCCTGATGAGGTAGTGTCTCTAGGAGCAGGTATCCAAGGTGGTGTATTGACAGGTGATGTTAAAGACGTTCTTCTATTGGATGTTACGCCATTATCATTAGGTATTGAAACTATGGGTAATGTGATGACTAAGTTGATTGAGGCTAATACTACGATTCCGACAAAGAAATCACAGGTATTCTCAACAGCGGCGGATAATCAGCCATCGGTAGAAATTCACGTACTACAAGGTGAACGTCCAATGGCGGCAGATAATAAAACGATTGGTCGTTTCCATTTAGATGGTATTCCACCAGCACGTCGAGGAACACCGCAGATTGAAGTAACTTTTGACATCGATGCCAATGGTATCATTAAAGTATCGGCTGAAGATAAAGCCACTGGTAAGAAACAAGATATTCGAATTGAAGCGTCATCTGGATTAACCGAAGAGGAAATCCAAAAGATGAAAGCAGAAGCGGAAGCTAATGCTGAAGCAGATGCTAAAGCGAAAGAAACAGCGGATAAATTGAATCAGGCAGATGCTATGATTTTCCAGACTGAAAGTCAATTGACGGAGTTCGGTGATAAGCTATCGGATGATAAAAAGAAGCCAATCGAAGATGCATTGGAAGAATTGAAGAAAGCTTACGAAACTAAAGATGTGGCTGTTATTGAGCCAGCTTTAGAAAAAATCAACGAAGCTTGGAAAGTTGCTAGTGAGGAAATGTACAAAGCCCAAGCTGAAGCACAGCAAGGCGGTGCAGGTCCAGATGCAGGCGCACAAGGTGCTCCAGCGGATGAAACTAGTGATGTAGAAGACGTAGACTTCGAAGAAGTGAAATAAGTGAAATAGCATTTTATTTTTAAAATGCGTTATTGAACTTATCCCGAATTTACTTCGGGATCTCATGAAAATAGAAAAAACGCAATCGTTAATTCGGTTGCGTTTTTTTATGATTTGAAGTGTATTCTTTTTTAAATTTTATTCAAAACTTAAGAAGAAACCAACATTGGATAATAATATTCATGTCGTATATTTAACACAAAACCAATACATTATGAAAGTCAATGCATATGCCGCTAAAGAGGCAAAGTCAGAATTAGAAAAATTTGAATACGAGATAGGCGACATCGGAAACGAGCAGGTGGATATTAAAGTCCATTATTGTGGTTTATGCCATAGTGATATTAGTATGATTAATAATGACTGGGGCATGTCTGAGTACCCTTTAGTCCCTGGACACGAAATTGTTGGTGAGGTTCTCGATGTCGGAAGCGAAGTCAAAGGCATCAAAAAAGGTGACAAAGTTGGAATGGGTTGGTATAGCGCGTCCTGCATGCATTGTAATCAGTGTATGGATGGTAAACAACATTTGTGCAGTACTGCCGAAGGCACCATCATAGGTCGTCATGGTGGCTTTGCGGATGTTGTCCGCGTTCACTGGTCTTGGGCTACATTGCTACCCGAAGGTATCGACATGTCTAAGGCAGGACCATTATTCTGCGGAGGTATTACAGTTTTCAACCCCATCGTATTGTCGGGAGTTCAACCAACAGACAAGGTTGGTGTCATCGGTATTGGCGGATTGGGGCACATGGCGCTTAAGTTTCTAAAAGCTTGGGGTTGTGAAGTCACGGCATTTACATCGAGCAAAGATAAATCTGATGCACTTAAAAAAATGGGAGCTCACAATGTTGTTGATTCTACCGATTCTAAGGAATTGGAAAGCATCGCAGGCACTTTAGATTTCATTTTGAATACTACAAATGTAAAATTAGACTGGGATGCCTTTTTAACAACTTTGGCACCTCAAGGAAAATTACACACGGTTGGTGCCGTTCTAGAGCCGATGGAAATTCCTGCCTTTAGTATGATTTCAGGCGAAAAATCAGTGGGAGGAAGCCCATTGGGAAGTATAGCCTTAACTCGAAAAATGTTAGAGTTCTGCGTACGCCACGATATTTATCCGACGGTAGAGGAATTTAAAATGGAAGATGTCAATGAGGCTATTGAGCATCTAGAAGCAGGTAAAGCCCGATTTAGAATTGTACTAAAAGCATAGGAGCATCCTAAAATTTATAATAAAAGCGCAATCGTTAATTCGGTTGCGTTTTTTTTGTTTTAAAATTCATTCTCTCTTCGGAAAGTATTTTCTTTAGCCTGGAAATAATTTTAATCGGTTAAAGGTTTTAAAAGGTTCTTGCATTATCTTGAAGTATTCAATTATCTTATTCCTCTATTTAGCTTTTCTCATACCTCAATTTGCAGAAGCGCAACATCCTGTGTTTTATCATTTAACGGAAGATACTGGACTACCCGATGAGGAATTTTATCAGGTTTTAGAAGATCTTGATGGATTTATATGGCTAGCGGCGAACAAGGGGCTTTTTAAATATGATGGCAAGACTTTTGAGCTGTATTCGCATCCAGAACAAAAAGGTCTTTCCGTATTTAATCTGAGATTAGATAACGCTGGCCGATTATGGTATAATAACATTTCAGGTCAATTTTTTTATATTGAAAACCAACAGATCCATTTGTTCAAGGACTTGGAAGAATCTACAAATGGTCAATTATCAGATTTTTATGTAAGCGATTCGGATATAATCCTTAACACAGTTAATGGGTTATTAGCGATTGACAGAAAAAGTAAATCGCCACAAAAACTGTTTGATTCAAAAATTATTCCTCGGGCTATATTTCATCAAAATGATAGTTTGTTTTTTATTAAAAATCAAGCTTTAAATCTTACAACCAATCTCAAAGATGTCAGCTCGCGCACCGTTTTGGATGTACTTTTAGACAGGAAATTCACGCATGTAAAGATTATCAATATTCCAAAAGGAAAGTTAGTATATGCATTGAATTCTGAAGTCAGAAAAGCGCCTATTGAGGTCTTGTGGTACAAGAATGATGAATTGCTACATTTAGATGTACAAGATTATTTGAAAGATAGATTCATTCAAAATGCAAAGTTTTTAGATGGTAAGCTTTGGTTTTGTACAGACCGTGGTTTAATCGCATTCGATTATATATCTGATAGCTTTGTATATAACCGAGGTTTCTTTGAATCTAAATCCATTACGGATATTATTGTGGATAAGTTTGGCAATTATTGGGTAACGACCTTAGAGGATGGTATTTATCTTATGCCAAATCTAGATGTCTTGTCTTACAATATAAATGAAGCCGTTACTGCATTTGAGGTCATCGGAGAAAGCGAACTTATTTACGGTACTAAAAGTGGCTCCTTAAAACGATTAGATATCAATAATGGAAGCGAGAGTGAAATTTTAGTAGAGTCTGGAAATAGAATTGTGGATGTATCTGCTTCTAATGCTAATGTTTTTGTTGCTTCGGGACCAGTTTCATTTCTCTATGATAAGTATGAAAAAAGAATCAGTAAAATTCCACATTATAATTTTGCAAAAGAGATAACAGCTATCAATGATTCTGCCGTGATTTACACCTTAAGCAATGGGGCCAATATAACCACTCTGAATAATCCGAAGATAATTACGCTAAGAAACAAACGCGCGTACACCAGTTTTTTTGATTCAAAGTTTAAAACCTTTTATGTTGGTTTTGTAGATGGATTAAAACAGTTTTATACAAATAATGAAAGTATTGACATTCTTTATAATGGCACGCCCATTTTTGCCATTGACATGACGCAAACTGACGATGGCATTGTTTGGGTTTCCACATTTAGTGATGGCGTGTTGGGTATTGATGATGGAAAGGTAATTCAAGTGTATAACACAGAAAATGGCCTTCTAAGTAATAGAATCATGAAAATCAATTCGGACGGAAATGATTTGTGGATCGTTTCTGATCAAGGGATTCAAGGCTTGGACATCGGCTCAAAAACTATGCAAAATTTAACCAAACGAGACGGTATTGTAACATTTAACATATCAGATATAGCAATTTCTGAAACCTCGATTTTGGTAAGTACCAATCAAGGCATTCTAAAGATTTTGAAAGACAGAAATTTTAAACCTAAAGTAACTTCCGATTTCTATTTTTCAGATATCAAAATTGAAAATAAATTCGTCCCTTCTAAAACAGAGTATGTTCTAAATTCTGATGAAAATAAAATTCAATTTAAATTGTCTACCAATGGTTTTCTTGCAGAAGAGAATCTTAAGTATTTTTATAAACTCGAAAAAAAGGGGATCGAAGAGTCTTGGAGTGAAGTCACAAACACCTCCTCCGAAATTATTTTTGACAACCTTGCCTCAGGAAAGTACCTTTTTAGCGCTAAGTCTGTTGACTTAGCTACAGATTTCGAATCTGAAATTAAGACGACAATCATCTCCATCTTGAAGCCTTTTTATCTTAGATGGTGGTTCTTAATGTTAAGCAGTTTATTGATTTTGCTTAGTTTTTATATATATTTTTTAAAACGGATTTCCAAAATCAAAACCAAGCAAAAAGCCAATTTAGAGAAAGAACGTTTAGAACGTCAGTTGGCATCTTCAAAATTAGAGAGCCTGCAGGCGCAGATGAATCCACATTTTACATTCAATGCACTTAATTCCATTCAAAACTTGGTGTTGAAAGGGGATAGGGAACAAGCATACAGCTATCTAACCACTTACGCCGACCTTATTAGAAGAAATTTAAATCACAGCAAAAAGACCTTCATTGACTTTCATGATGAAGTGGAAACCATTAAACGCTATTTGGAACTTGAAAAATTAAGATTCCGAGAGAATTTTGAATATTCAATTTTGGTAGATACGACTATTGGTGCTATTGAGATTCCTGCTATGATCATTCAGCCGTTTATTGAAAATGCTATTAAACATGGATTGTTGCACAAGACCGACGGTCTAAGGCTCTTAAATATTGAGTTTAGAATTGCTGGGGTTTTAGAATGCATCATCTTGGACAATGGCGTTGGTTTTCAAATATCAAAAGAAATAAACTTAAAGAATAACCGACCAAGTTCGTTTTCTACCCAGTCCATAAGAGAGAAATTAGAAATTATCCGGAAGATTTACAAAATGGATATTGGTTTTGAATATGAAGACCTAGAGCAGGGCACAAAGGTTACGCTCAAAATACCATTTAATAGAACCTTATGACAATACTTAAGACGCTTATTGTTGATGATGAAGTAAATGCTAGGGAAAACCTCAGATTTCTCCTTGATTTTTATTGTAAAAATGTTGAGGTAGTTGCAGAAGCTTCCAATGTCGATGAGGCTGTGGAAGCTATTAATAAACTTCAGCCACAACTTGTTTTTCTTGATATTGAAATGCCCAAGAAAAACGGGTTTCACCTTTTTGAAACGTTCAGGGAGCCAGACTTTCAGGTAATTTTTGTTACGGCTTATGACACTTATGCGCTAAAGGCGTTTAAAGTTTCTGCTTTAGATTATCTTCTAAAACCTATAAACACAGAGGCGCTAAAGTCCGCTATATCTAAGGCAGTACGGCAAGTGGATATTAAACTATCCCTTAAAAAGCATCTCGATATATTAAAAGAGAATACCAAAAGCATAGAGCGAATAGCTATACCTTATAAAAGCGATTATGTCATTCTTAACCTAAAGGATGTCAGTTGTATTGAGGCTAACAGAATGTACTCAAAGCTCTACGTTGCCGAGAGGACCTCTTACTTAGCGTCTAAAAAATTGAGTTATTATGAAGATTTGTTGGCTGATCAATCAAGGTTCGTAAGGGTGCACCGATCATGGTTAATTAATTTAGATCATGTTGAGACCTATTCAAAAAGAGAGAAATGTCTTACTCTAAAATATGGAAGAATCGTTCCTTTAAGTAAATCGTACAAACTTCAATTCGAATCGGTTTTTATTTAATCTTCGAAGGGAAATTAAATAATACCATCCGGAAACAATTTCAAACCTAAGGTACTTTAGCACCCTTTTTTTGTTCAAAAATTAAACCCAATTATTATGAACAAAATTTTACACTTTACATTTAATTTGATTTTGGCCCTCTCTTTTGGATTTCTGAGTGCGCCTTTAAATGCCCAAATCCCGAACGACTATTTGGCAAGGTATGATTTTACTGCCGGCTCTGTAGTGAATGAAGCAGATCCAGGAAACGGTAATTTAACCGGGGCAAGTTTTACATTTACTGCTGATCGTTTTGGAAACACCAACAACGCTTTATTTTGTAATAACGTTAGGGCTAACGGATATGTAATCCAGGGACCTTTAAATGAATTTGCCATAGGATTTTGGGTAAGAATGGCTGGTCCCATTGACCCAAATGAAGAACGTGTTATTGATATAGCAGACTCCAATGGTAACGGTATTTATATAAGTAGGTCTGCAAATGCCAGTAATAATTTTAGAATTCAATTTCGTGTTGGCAATGTAGTAACCTCCAAAAATTTTGCGTCTACGGCACTGGCAAATGGCAACTGGTCTTACATCGTTTTGCAGTCTAATAAGTCTGGTAGCCTGCATGATGTTGATTTTTATTTTAATGGTAATTATGAAGTTGGTATCTCTAATGATCTTAAACTGACGTCAAACTCTACTGCGTTTCCAAACAGTGCAGAATTAATTATAAACAGAGCAAGCAACTTTGCAGGTAATGTAGATGATATTCAGTTTTTTGATAGAAAGTTATCAGCCACGGAGATAAGTGATATTTACAATAACGTGAGTTCTGGAAACATTATTTACGTTGATGCAAGTAATGGTGTGAGAAATACGTTCGATGGTATGTCTTGGGCAACAGCTTATCCAGATATACAGACTGCTCTATCTGTAGCCAATTCAGGCAGTGAAGTATGGGTAACGTCTAATGGAACCTATTTTCCATCAAGTAACCTAGATAGGAATGAAAGATTTACTATAACTAGTGATATTTCCATTTATGGGGGCTTCAATGGTACAGAGACTTTACGCTCTGAGAGAGATTTAGCATTGAATGGAAGGACTGTGGTATCTGGAGACCTCTTACAAGATGATTCTAACCCAGCGCCCATTACTGCACCAGGCCCAAATAATGCCTCTAGGGCTGATAACTCTCGCACATTATTTCGTATTTCGTCTCCTAACGTAACAATCGATGGGTTTGAACTTAGGGATGCATATGGAGACGCAACAGCGAATGCCGTGGATATTAGTGGCCACGGTGGGGGCATTTATGTTGATATTACAGCGACTGGTGGTACCATTGAAATTGCCAATTGTAGATTTACGCAGAATTATGTTGTTGGTTCTGGTGCAGGCATATATTTTAGACCAGCAAATTCATTGAATTCGCCCAATCAGAATAATTCATTTAATGTTTCCAATTGCATTTTTGACTATAATTATTCGAGACATGGCTCAGGTATTTTTATTCAAGCAGATATTTCAAATATTTCATCTAGCATTCAAAATTCATTATTTCATGATAATGTCTCTGGTCTAACAGTTGGTCAGGGTGCTGGCCAGGGAGAATTCGCAAGTTCTATATGGGTGATTAACGGAGATAGTACGTCAGAAATATTCGTAGATATTTTAAATAATACTTTTGTGAACAATAAGGAAACGGATAATGCAAATGTCTCCGTTGCAGATAATGAGCGTAGCACTGTTGTAATTACTCATTTTGGCGCTGTTGGAACAGGCATAAGAACGCATGCAAATATTCATAACAACCTGTTCTCCGATAATCTGTACACGTTGAGTTCATCACAACCGAGTCCAGTGTCCTATGGTAGAACGACTACAGATCCAGATATAGTTGTTTCCTATTGTGCAGATATCAACGGATTTTCAGCTATTGATCCTTTTTTCAAATCAAATATTATAACGGCACCTATATCATTTGTTAATGCTGCTAACAAAGATTACAGATTGGATACCGCTTCCAATCCAGCAGTCGATTCAGGCGACAATAGTCTTGTAGACTCAACAGAAGATTTATTAGGCAACCAAAGGATTTTCAATACTATCGTAGATTTAGGGGCTTACGAGTTCAATTCCACATTGAGCACAAATGATTTTGATGGCGGTATAGAACTTAGGCTATATCCAAATCCATTTAGCGATATGCTGTATATTGATTTGCCATCCGCAACAGAATTAAAGTCGTTAATTGTATTTGATATTTTGGGTAAGTCAGTCATCAAGTTTGAAGAGCCAAAACAACGAGTTGATTTGTCTGAACTCACATCCGGAATGTATCTTTTAAAGATAGAAATTGTTGACGGAACTTCCTTCACTAGACGAATCCTTAAAAAATGAGACTGACCATAAAAAAATATAGATTAGAACTTTTTATAATTATCTTTTACGGAATATTGTTTTATGTATTGTTCTAGCATTTTGAGTAACTAAATATTAAAGACCACTGTAAAGTGGTCTTTTCTGCTTTAAGCGTTATGGCCATTTAAAAGGCATAAATACATTACTTTTGAAGCTTAATTCAACCCATGACATTTTCATCAAAAATAAAGTCAGAACGTCAACCCAATCGTCTCGCCACAAAGCTCAATGCCAAAGGCGAACGCTCAGTGTTGCAGGGCCATCCATGGGTGTTTTCCAATAGTATAGTTAAGATAAACGACGATGCAGAGACAGGAGATTTAGCGATTATATTTAGTAAGAATAAAAACAAGGTTATCGGTTTTGGCTTGTACGATGCCAACTCTCCGATTCGAATAAAGATGCTATATTCAGACGTTGAGAAAGTTCAGATTAATTCTGAATTTTTCAAGTCGCAAATCGACAAAGCGTTTCAAAAGCGAGAGGCTCTTTTTCAAACGGAGACGAATAGTTATCGCTTGCTATTTGGTGAAAACGACGGTTTTCCAAGTCTTATTGCTGATGTGTATGCTACCGTTTTGGTCATCAAACTTTATTCTGAAATTTGGTTACCGTATTTAGAAGACATTGTAAAACATCTTCAAACTATTTCAAATGCCGAAACGATTGTATTAAGATTGAGCCGTGGACTACAAAACTCGAAACGACACCAGTTCAAAGATGGAGAAGTCATTTTTGGAGAATTGGATGATGAGGTTGTGGAATTCAAAGAACATAGTATTGATTTTTCAGCTAACGTCATTAAAGGTCACAAGACAGGATATTTTTTAGACCATCGTGAAAACCGAAGACGTGTAGGAGAGCTGAGCCAGGGAAAAACGGTGTTGGATGTATTTTCCTATGCTGGTGGATTCTCGGTTCATGCTTTAGCCAATGGCGCTTCGGAAGTCACGAGTTTGGATATCAGCAAGCAGGCCCTGGAGATTGCAGAAGAAAATGGGAAGCGAAATGAGTACAATGGTATTCATAAGACCATTGCTGGAGATGCCTTTGTAGAACTACGTAAACTGATTCAACTAAAAAAGCGTTTTGATGTCGTAGTAATCGACCCGCCAAGCTTTGCGAAACAAGCGTCTGAAATTGATTTAGCAAAAAAGAAATACGCTGAGTTAGCAACATTAGGAAGTCAGTTAACGGCCAAGAATGGTTTATTGGTTTTGGCCTCTTGCTCAAGCAGGGTTATTGCCCAATCGTTTTTCGATTTAAACAACCGTATATTATCCCAACAAGAGAGGCACTTCGAACTGATTGATAAAACCCAACACGATATTGATCATCCCATTAGTTTCCCAGAAGGCGCTTATCTAAAATGTGGCTATTATCAATTTTTTGATTAACCTTAATTGCGAATACCTTCACCCAGATTGGTTCTAATTCCGACAAAGTCGGAAGCAACGATTTTCAGAAATAGCGAGCTCTAAATAATGTTCAATTTTATTTTCTAGGATTGAAAGTTCAATACTTTTTATGGTCTTTCTTTTTCAATTATTGGCGAGCGTTACGCAGTAATTTCCTAATAAATCGTTTTGAATTTTTGTTTCGTTTTGTTTCAAGACAAAATGAAAAGAAGTTATAGTTGAATTTTGTTATGCTTGCATAATAAAATTTAAATTATATTTGTACATATAGTTAGTCTCTTCTATACCACAATTTACCATGCAAACAGAACTTACCAAACAACTCAATATAACGTATCCTATTATTCAAGCGCCAATGTTTCTGGTATCTAACGTTGCTATGGTAACTGAAGCGATGAAGGCAGGTATTGCAGGTTGTATTCCCGCATTGAATTACAGAACCTTAGACGAATTAAGAGAGGCGTTACAACAATTGAAAGCAAACAAAGTTGAAGGTGGTGCTTTCGGATTCAATTTAATTGTCAACAAATCGAATTTAAAATATAAAGGGCAGCTCGAGGTAATTTGCGAAGAAGGTTGTGATTTCATCATCACGTCTTTGGGCAGTCCAGAAGAGACAATCAGACAGGCAAAAAAAGCAGGAATACGTGTGTACTGTGATGTTGTCGATTTAAAATTTGCTAAAAAAGTGGAAGGTCTTGGAGCAGATGCGGCCATTGCTGTAAACAATGAAGCAGGCGGACATCGTGGTAATTTAACACCAGAGGAATTAATAAAATCGCTTTCAGAAAACTTGTCTATTCCAGTCATTTCTGCCGGAGGTGTTGGTTGTAAAGCTGACATTGATAAAATGTTGGGTTATGGCGCTGAAGGTGTTTCTGTAGGTAGTCCATTTATTGCATCGATTGAAGCTGGTGTTACAGATGAATACAAGCAAGCTTGTGTAGACTATGGCGCAGATGACATTATAATGACAGAACGTATTTCTGGAACGCCATGTACAGTCATCAATACACCTTATGTTCAGAAAATAGGAACCAAAGCCACTTGGATAGAAAACCTTTTGAATAAAAACAGGAAGCTGAAGAAATGGGTGAAGATGATCCGGTTTTCTATTGGAATGAAAGCCACAGAAAAGGCGGCCAAAAAAGCGACTTATAAAACCGTTTGGGTGGCAGGCCCTAGTATTGAGCATACTAAAGAAATTCTTCCGGTAAAAGCTATTGTACAAAAATTGATTAGTTAACAGTCTGTGTTGCGCAACAACTCAATAACTCAACAATAAAAAAACAAACAACAAACAACATTCGTAATGAGTTAGTTTGAAATGGTATAGCGTTACCCCATTTGTCTTCTAGAATTTATTTTTGCAAAAACCGCTAATCATGCTAAAAAAAATAGGGATTACCATTCTGATATTAGTATTGGTCACTATAGGCCTTATTTATTGGTCGGTAAGCGGTAGCCCTAAATCCTTCGGGAGAGCTGTATTGGTTGATTTTGATTCAGTAGAAGATATCAATTTCAAAGATTATGATTCGGTACTTATCTCTGCAAGTAATGCGTTTAACGCTGATGGATTAAAACGATTTATGCAAGGGCATCAATATAGAGATGCTTGGGCCGCTAAAGTAAAAGTTCCTATTCTTTATTTGGATTCACTTAACGGTGGTATGACCATAGTCAAAGAAGGCGGAGGCAAGCAAACTCACTCTTTACGTTTATTGGGAGGAGATAGTATTACCTATACAATTAGAAGCGTCAATAAAGACCCAAAGCCCTTAATTCCTGAATTTGCTAAGACCTTAGGCTTGGAGAATATTATTGAAGACGGTATCTCTGCACAGCACCCATATGCAGCAATCTTAGCAGCAGCATTATCCAAACCAGCGAATGTTATAAGTACCTATCCAAAAATGTTTTTTGTTCCCGAACAAAATGCACTAGGAAAATATAACGAAGAGTATGGCAACCGCCTGTTTCTGCTAGAATTTGAAACTAAGAGCAAAAAAAACTGGACGCCTCTAGATAGTATTTCAGAAATCATTGATACGGATAATCTCCAGAAAATGCGTAAAAAGATTGGGCAACGAATTCAAGTTGATAAACGTGCTTTGATTAGAAGTCGTTTGTTCGATATCATTATTGGCGATTGGGACCGACATGCGAAGCAGTGGGGATGGGCTATTCAAAAAGTGGATAGTCTCAATTTTAAAGCTATTCCTGTTGCTGGTGATAGGGACAACGCCTTTTTTATGGTTGATGGTATTATTCCAACGATGTTGTCTAATAAAAATGCTGTTAAAGAATTACGTCCTTTTACTTCTGAAGTGGATTATATGGAAGGTTTAGTCTATCCGTTCGACCGTTATTTTCTTTTGAATACGCCTCCAGAAATGTTTAAGTCTGAAGCTAAATTTCTTCAAAATAATTTGAATAATGAAGCCATTGAAGAAGCTCTTCAAAAATGGCCAAAAACCATAAGAGAATTGAATGGTGAGGATATCGCCCGAAAATTAAAAAGCCGAAGAGATAGTATAAATGTCTATGCGCTAGAATTCAAAAAAATTATCGACCGACAAGGCCCGCTGGCAAACCATCTTAAAGGGTCCAAGAAACTAGAACTCAATCACGGTCTGCAAAGTTGTTTTGAGTGCGATAATTAAGAATAAAACATTTAAACGCTTAATCTGTAACAATTTGAAGGTTTTACAGACCTATAAAGTAAACACAATAATTTAAAAGAAAAATTATGATTCAGTTTAAAGGCGCCCTCGTTTTGGGCACATTGATAGGAGCAGGCATTGGCGTTTTAATGGCGCCAGATAAAGGAAGTGTCACAAGAGACAAACTCACAAAGGAAGGTGTTGCTGTAAAAGACCAATTGGTTTCAGATTTAAAAGAAGTCAAGGAAGATTTATCTAAAGCTACGGCTTCTAGAAAGGAAAAAATCAACCATGAAGCAGGAGAATTTAAAGTAAAAGCAAGTCAAAAAGCAGAAAAAGCGATTACCTTTTTAGAAAAGCAATTAGCCATCCTTAAAGAGAAGAACAAGACGCTTCAGCATACAACTTAAAAGTTTTTAAAAATGGTCGATTTAATAGTCGGCCATTCCTCTTTCAATATTCCATAGCAACAGGTACTTCGCCTAAAACCATCTTTCATCACGGTATCTTTTCGTAAAATTCCTTCAAGCGTAGCGCCTAATTTTTCTACTGCGCGACGTGATTTGCCATTGCGTTCATCAATTCGGAACTCAACCTTTTCAAATTGCATATCTTCAAAGGCATGGGTTAGCATCAGTGTTTTTATGGCGGTATTGAGCCCAGTGCCTTGAAATTTTTTACCCATCCAAGTCCAACCAATATGCAATGTTTTGTTTTTGTTACTTATTAATCCAAAACGTGTACTTCCGGCGTAGTCCTTCAATTGCTTGTCATAAATTATGAATGGTAGGATGGTTTTCTCAACGTACCCTTTAACCGCAGTTTCTACATAATTCTTGAAAAGTGTAGGAGTTGAAATATTTGATGGGGAATAATAAATAAGGTCTTTTTCAGAAGCAATGGTATTCAAAAGTTCATAGTTTTCCATTGTGAGAAGTTCAAGTCTTGCTCTTGAATTCTCTAAGATGATATTTTCAGTATTCATATTAAATTGTTTATATAATCCACATTCACCTCATGTTTGCCTTCAAATAGAACAATCTCCAAGCGTTCTCCAAATAGGTCTTTTGCCCGTTGGGATTCTAAGTCAATCCGTTCTGTTGTAAGATATTGGTCTTGCTTCCCGCAAATTAATTTTACCTTGGTTTCTATAGGTAAGAATTCAAAATCTTCATTGGTCAATTCAACAGGAATCCCGCCAGAATGCAACACCAAAATATCACATTTAAGTTGCCGTTTTGCCACTAGTCTCGAGATAATACTCACACCTTGTGAATACCCGAATAGAATAATGTTTTTATCATCTGATATATTTTCAAAAGCTAAAATCTCATCCAGATAATTCATGATATTTTCCACCCCAGCTTCCGTATTATCTCGCGTCAGCCAATTGGCACCAACGTGCATTTTAGGCTGAATGTAATATTTGCTCGGGGCTTGTGGTGCAATGATGTAATTGTCTACGGGAGGTAAACCTTTAAAATATTTTAAGAAGTATTTGCTGAGGTAACCCATCCCGTGAAAGACGAACCAAACGTTTTTTGTCTTGGACGTGTTTTGATTTAAGGTGCTGTAGGAATTCTTTGTGCTGTATTGAACTTCCTTCTCTTGTAAATTCATATTTAGTTGTGGGTTCAGTATCTTTGTGAAACACTAAAAGTACTGCATTTATGCAAATGTCTAAAGACGAATTACTAAGAAGAGCCAATTTGGCAAGTAAGAATACACTGATGGAAACCTTGGATATAGAAATCATTGATTTTACCGATGAAACCCTTACGGCACGTATGCCTGTGACGCCAAGAGTACATCAGCCAGACGGTGTTCTGCACGGCGGTGCAACCGCCGCATTGGCGGAAAGTGTAGGTAGTTTTGCATCGCATATTTTTATAAATACCGAGGAGTTTTTTGTTAGAGGTTTAGAGATAACAGCAAATCACTTAAAGAGTGTCAAGGAAGGCTATATCTATGCCAAGGCCTCTTTTTTGCATCGTGGAAGAACGACTCAACTGTTAGATATTCGTGTGACGGATGAAGCGGACAATTTAATCTCTATCTGTAGATTATCAACCATTACACTACCGAAAAAGAAATAGTTTTGGACAGCAATTCTTTTTTCGAAAAAATACAAGAACAGTATAAGGCAGAATTGCCCTTTGTGGTGTTTAGTCGTTCCATAAACAATACCATTAAATGTTGGTTGCAAAAGGATGACGAGTTACGATTGACGGACACGTTTTCAGAATCGGGCTATGTATTTTCTCCGTTTGATTTGAATCAGTCTTCGGTTGTTTTTCCTGCGGAACATTCAGAACAACTGATTATTAAAGCCGACTTTGGAGTACCTTCCAATTTACCTGAGGACAAAATGGCTTTAGAGGATTCTGAAACATACATGCAATTGATTGAAAAGGCAATCCATAGCATGAAAACTTCTGAAATGACAAAAGTGGTCTTGTCGCGTTCAGAAGATATTGAACGTCCAAAAACAAGCATTTTCAGACTTTATAAACGATTGTTGGCCAAATATAAAAATGCCATGGTTTATTGCTGGTACCATCCTAAAGTAGGGTTG
This sequence comes from Winogradskyella maritima, assembly GCF_042650215.1. Lineage (NCBI taxonomy): Bacteria > Pseudomonadati > Bacteroidota > Flavobacteriia > Flavobacteriales > Flavobacteriaceae > Winogradskyella > Winogradskyella maritima. The sequence continues at coordinate 1,900,528 of NZ_JBHSAT010000004.1, forward strand.
TGGATGGGAGCCACGCCAGAATTATTATTTAAAGTTGAAGGTGCGCAACTAACCACAATTTCTTTGGCCGGAACACGTAAGTCTGATGTTGAGACTTCAATCGACTGGACGCCAAAAGAGCTAGAAGAACAACAAATTGTAACGGACTATATTTCTGAGCAAATTGCGTCGTTTACGAGTTCCAAATCCATTTCCAAAACAGAAACAGTTAAAGCGGGTCATTTACTGCATCTTAAAACACGTATTTTGGCAAGGGTACAATCCAACAGAGCAGAACTAAAACCGATTATTGAAGCTTTGCATCCAACACCGGCAGTATGCGGATTCCCTAGAGAATTAGCTCAGGAATTCATACTTAAAAACGAAAATTACAAGCGTGAGTATTACACAGGCTTCTTGGGCGAAATGAACATTAAAACCCGTTCCGAGCGGAATAGAAATCGCCGAAATGTGGAAAATAGCGCCTATGCCAGTTATGGTTTAAACAGTTATCTCTATGTGAACCTGCGTTGTATGAAAATAGATGATAACCATATTAAAATCTATGTAGGTGGAGGTATTACAGAAGCCTCTGAACCTCTAGCCGAATGGGAAGAAACTGTCAACAAATCCCAAACCCTAAAGTCTGTTATTTATTGAAAACGGTTCTAAAGTAATTGCGTTAATTATTGCTGGCCTTCATTTTTTTTAGGGAGCTAAAAGCGGTAAATTTGTGGATTGTATGAAGCATTCAAAAATCCCTTTATCGCAAACTGTTGTTGGCCTTTGTAAAACCTTGTGCGTTAGGCAAATCGTCATTTCCCCTGGCAGTAGAAATGCACCATTAACCATCGGTTTTACGCATAATGAGTTTTTTAAATGTTATAGCATTGTGGATGAGCGATGCGCCGGATTTTTTGCGCTTGGTATTGCACAACGTTTGCAAGAACCGGTCGCTTTAGTCTGTACATCGGGTAGTGCATTGTTGAATTATTATCCTGCCATTTCCGAAGCCTATTACAGTCATATTTCGCTAATCGTCTTATCTGCCGACCGACCTAAACACATGGTTGATATTGGTGACGGGCAGACCATAAAACAGAAACAAGTCTATGGCGAGCATGTGGTGTACAGCGCCAATTTAAAGCTCGATTTAAAAGACGACTACCAGCAGACTAAGGACGATGAATTACCGATTTTCAAGAATCTCGAAAATAAATTAGAGCGCTTTTTAGGTCTTCAGAAGGACATTCAGACTTATAATGAAATTGAAATTCAATCGGCCATCCAAATGGCGAAAGGGCAGTCGAGACCTGTACATCTCAATATTCCGTTTGAAGAGCCTTTGTATGAGACTACTGAGGTTTCCGAATTAAAATTCAATCTAAAGACAAGACCAAGAGTAGATGCTGAGATTGATAGTTTTGAGCTAGAAGATGCTTTGCAATTATGGCATAAAGCCAAGCGAAAGTTAGTATTGGTCGGTGTGTTGCAACCCAATAGTATTGAGGCACAATGGCTAGAAGAATTGGCGAGAGATGAGAGTGTTGTGGTCTTTACCGAAACGACCTCTAACCTTCATCATAAAATATTCTTTCCAAGTATTGACCAAATCATTGCACCTCTTGATATGGTAGGGTTTGAACACTTAAAGCCCGATATTGTCCTGACCTTAGGCGGAATGGTGGTTTCAAAAAAAATAAAAGCATTTTTAAGGACCTACAAACCTTCAGAACATTGGCATGTTGGGCCGTTTGAAGCCAATGATACTTTTTTCTTATTGACAAAGCATTTTAAGGTGTCCTTAAATGCCTTCTTTTCAAACTTTTTTGAAGCGCTGACACATACCATTAAAAGTGATTACAGGTCGCATTGGTTAAACGTGAAACGCCATAGACTCCATCAGCATAAGGCCTATATCAAGGATATTCCTTTTAGTGATTTTAAAGTGTTTAGTGATGTTATTAAATCCCTTCCGAAAAATAGTCAATTGCATATCGGGAATAGTTCAGCGATTAGATATGCCCAATTGTTTAACAGCCCAGAATCCATCGAAGTATTTTGTAACAGAGGGACGAGTGGTATCGACGGAAGTACAAGTACTGCAATTGGTTCAGCTTCCGTGGCTAATCAACGCACAACGTTTATAACGGGGGATTTAAGTTTCTTCTATGACAGCAATGCGCTTTGGAATAACTATACGCCAAATGACTTCAGAGTCATTATCATCAACAACCAAGGTGGAGGTATCTTCAGGATTTTGCCAGGTCATAAGAATACCGAAAATTTCGATATCTATTTTGAAACCAAACATAAGCTTACCGCAGAGCATCTTTGTAAGATGTACGGATTCGATTATGCCAGTGCAAAGAATCAGGCGATTTTAGAGCGTGAACTAAATACATTTTACGAGGATTCGGACCGCCCGAAAGTGCTGGAGATTTTCACACCGTCAGAGATTAATGACGAAATCCTCTTGCAGTATTTTGATTTTATAAAGTAAACTTGAAGTCGTCAACTTTCAGCATTCCCTTACAATTCCTATCTTTAACTGTTCAACAAACAATCAAAAATCAAAAAACATGAGTAAACGCGACGAATTAATCACAAAATACGCCTCTGAAATCAAGGATAAATTCAATCAGCAACCCGATATGGATTTACTGACCAAAGTAACGGTCGGCTTGGGTCCGTCAATTTATAACGCCGATTCTGCAACGGTTTCTGGTTCTGATGAGAAGGAAATTGCTACAGTAAAAAATAATTTTCTGATTAAAAAGTTAGGCTTAGAGGATAGCAATAAACTCGATAATGCCATTGATAGCGTTATGGAAACCTACGGAAAATCCAACCGAAATAAATACCGCGCCGTGATTTATTATATGCTAACAAAGCATTTTGATAAAGCTTCGGTGTATAACTAGAAGGTTAAAATTTTGAAGGAGTCGTCCTAAAGGGCGACTTTTTTTATACAGATATTCGTAAGCGATAGAAATAGTAATACCTTTGCGCCATGATACATTTAGGCGAATACAATACACTATATATACTACGAGATACAGAACCAGGTTTGTTTTTGGGTGATGATGAAGCAGGAACAAATGAAGTACTCTTACCCAATAGATATGTCCCGGAAACTTTCGAAATTGGTGATAAAATCGAAGTCTTTGTTTATTTAGATAATGAAGAACGTCCAGTCGCCATCACAGACAAGCCTTACATCACCAAGGGAGACTTTGCTTTACTTCGGTGTAATGAAGTTAGTAAACACGGGGCTTTTCTAGATTGGGGATTGGTTAAGGAATTGTTTTGCCCGTTTAAGGAACAAGCCTTTAAAATGAAAAAAGGAGGTTGGTATTTGGTGCATTGTTATTTGGATGAGGAAACCGATAGACTTGTGGCTTCTAGCAAAACCATGCGCTTTTTGGACAACACTACGTTAGAGGTTGCTCAATTTGATAAGGTAGACTTAATTGTTTCGCATCCTTCTGATATCGGTATGAATGTCATCGTCAATAAAAAACACCACGGCCTTATCTATAAAGACGAAATTTATAAAGACATCAGCGTTGGCGATAAGTTAGAAGGTATCGTGAAAAAGGTACGACACGATAATAAATTGGATATCTCTCTCAGCCAAATCGGGTATAGAAATATTGAACCTAACGCCCAGTTGATTTTAGATGCCTTAAAGGATAACAGCGGATTTATACCTTTACACGATAAATCTAGTCCTGAAGCGATAAAGGAAGAGCTTCAAATGAGTAAAAAGAGCTTTAAAAAAGCGATTGGTTCACTCTATAAAGACAAGCAAATCACCATTAAAGACGACGGAATCCATTTAAACTAAATTGACGTCTGAATTGGCTTTCAAAGTAGTTTGAACCCAACGCTCTGCTGTTTTTAAATCGTGAAACAACTGTCTGTTAAAATTGAAGAATTTATTTTCTAGAGTGAAAATTTTTTCGCCCATAGAGGAGTAGCTGACAACGGCAAAAGCTTTTAGGTTTGGGAACGCCTTGTTGAAAATATGAATGTCAGTGGGATTAATAGAGTATGAGTTCTTGCGATGGACGATATAACCAAAAGGTCTTTCGTTGTATTTTTCAACAAGTTTACGTCCCAGCTCAAAAAAACTATCAAAAGTAAGTACTACGCCTTCATTCATCTCTGCAATGACGTAGTTTTCAAAAAGAAATAATGTGCCAATATCAAAAGAATGGCGTTCAAAATTCTCTGTTAAAGTTTGATTATCAATCATCTACTATTTTTAATAAGGGAGTGCAAAGATACTATGCGTGCATAGCTTTTGTATAGGTGTAAAATGACTTTAACCGTTTTATTGAATTATTTATAATAATATTCATATTTAAATAAAAATCCAATAAGAGATAATAAACTTAGATTGAATATTATGTAACTATTTGCTAAGCAGTATTTTAGATATTAACAAACTCTAACGATATCGTAAATTATGGTGCAATTATTTATGCAAAAATAAATTTTCGAGTTCTCCATCTTCGGGTTTTAGTCTTAGCTAATATTATATGTATTTTTGTTGTTCAAATTTCCAACTGTAAGACATGAAAGACATTCAATGGAAAACCGTTAAGGACTACCAAGACATTACCTATAAAAAAGCCAATGGTGTAGCACGTATTGCGTTTAACCGACCTGATGTTCGGAATGCTTTTCGTCCAAAAACTACGAGTGAATTATACGATGCATTTTATGATGCCAATGAAGACACCAACATAGGTGTGGTTTTATTAAGTGCGGAAGGGCCGTCGACAAAAGATGGTATTTGGAGTTTTTGTTCTGGTGGTGACCAAAAGGCAAGAGGCCACCAAGGCTACGTTGGCGATGATGGCTACCACCGTTTAAATATTTTAGAAGTGCAACGCCTTATCCGTTTTATGCCAAAGGCTGTGATTGCGGTAGTACCGGGTTGGGCCGTTGGTGGAGGTCATAGTTTACATGTGGTTTGTGATTTAACTCTTGCAAGTAAGGAGCATGCTATTTTTAAGCAAACGGATGCTGATGTGACAAGTTTTGACGGCGGTTACGGTTCAGCTTATTTGGCAAAAATGGTCGGACAAAAGAAAGCACGTGAAATATTCTTCTTAGGTCGGAACTATTCAGCTCAAGAGGCGTACGATATGGGCATGGTCAATGCGGTTGTTCCTCATGCCGAATTAGAATCTACAGCCTATGAGTGGGCACAAGAAATATTGGCCAAATCGCCGATATCTATAAAAATGCTAAAGTTTGCCATGAACCTTACCGATGACGGAATGGTCGGTCAACAAGTTTTTGCAGGCGAAGCCACACGTTTGGCTTATATGACCAACGAAGCCAAAGAAGGCCGAGATGCGTTCTTGGAAAAGCGTAAGCCCAACTTTCCAAAACAGTGGATTCCTTAAATTGTAACGCATTATGAATAAATGGAAGTCATGGTTGTCGGCAATGCGTTTAAGGACCTTGCCCTTATCAGTTTCGGGAATTATTATAGGAACCTGTTTGGCGGCCTATAATGGACGATTCAATATTTGGGTTTTAATTTTGGCCATTTTAACGACGATTAGTCTTCAGATTTTATCGAACCTCGCAAACGACTATGGCGACGGTGTAAAGGGTACGGACAATGAAGACCGCGTAGGACCGCAACGTGCTATACAAAGTGGGGCTATTACTCCCGATGAAATGTTCGAAGCCATTAAAAAAAATATCCTCGTTGTTATTTTTCTGACTCTGGCACTAATCTATGCAGCGTTCGGACATACCAATTTTTTATATGTTCTCTTATTTGTGTTTTTGGGTGGAATATCTGTGTATGCGGCGCTAACCTATACCATGGGAGATTCGCCATATGGTTACAGAGCCCTGGGTGATGTTTTTGTATTTGTTTTTTTTGGATTTGTAAGTGTCATCGGAACTTACCTTTTGAATGTAAAAACAGTTGACCATCTTGTTTTTCTACCAGCAACAGCTTTGGGTCTCTTAAGTGTTGGTGTCCTCAATTTGAATAATATGCGAGACATCGAAGCCGATGAAAAAGTTGGAAAAATTACATTGGCCGTTAAACTGGGAAAGCAACGTGCTAAACGCTATCATTATTTTTTGGTTATCGGGGCAATTGTTGTAGCAACACTTTTTGCCATTTTATATTATGTAGAGCCTTATAACCTTTTGTTTTTTGTGAGTTTTGTACCGCTCGTTATGCATCTAAAACGCATCAGTAAGGCAAAACAACCATCAGATTTTGATGGTGAATTAAAAAAATTAGCCCTGACAACATTTGCCTTCTCCATTCTTTTGGGAATTGGCTATTTCCTCTACTAACTAGCGAACCTTATTTTTCAGCACGAATTTGTGTAACAATTTTGGGAAAAATCGCTTTAGGTAAATTCCAAGCACCTCTTTTCGGCCGATGTAGGCTTCAAACTTTTTACGTTCAATCGCCTTTATCATTTTCGTTGAAAAGTCATCGACCTGCAGACCATTTTCCGTGGCATCGTCTTGCGTGTTTTGAGCAGAGCCATCGCCTGTTAATGCATTTTTCGCCACATTGGTATTTACAAATCCAGGGCAAATGAGTGTAACGTCAATTCCATCTCCCTCATGTTCCATGCGCATCACATCAAAAAAGCCATGTAAGGCATGTTTGGCACCGCAATACCCTGAGCGGTATGGAGACCCAAAACGTCCCATTAAACTGGTCACAACTACGTAATGTCCGTTTTTATTGGCTACAAAATGAGGAAGTAAAGCTTTGGACAAGGCGACAGTTCCTAAATAATCCACTTCCATTAACTTTTTGTCGACCTCAATTGAGGTTTCGATAATAAGGGAGCGTTGACTGATACCTCCATTATTGATTAGAATATCAATTTTTGGAAAAAGCGAAAGTGCTTTTTCAACCACAGCATCCATGTCGTTATAATTAGCCAAATCAAACGGCAATACTTTCACTTTTTCAGGGTTTGAACATGCATGTTTAATCGCTTCAAGCTTTTCTGAATTGCGGGCGGACAGTATAAGATTGCAATCTTTTTTGGAAAGTAATTTTGCTAAGGAAGCGCCGATACCGCTTGAGGCTCCAGTTATCCATATGGTTTTAGTTTTTAGTTTCATGGGAGTTGGACGTATTTTGAGCGTCGAGCCATTCTTGTCGTAAATCGTTGGAGATTTTCCCTGTGCCATCATGTCTCCAACCTGGCGGTTTAAAAAGGTATTTTATTCTGTCCGAAGCAGATTTTTTTCCAGAGAAACCATCCTTCAACATATACCACCATTCCAAAAACGCAATTTTAATAGGGTTGTAGGTTTCAATATTCTTTACCAAACCGTAATTGAGCGGTACGGATTTTAATTCGGGTTGAAAGGTCCCGAAGAGTTTGTCCCAAATAATAAGAATGCCCGCATGGTTGCGGTCCAGATAAATGGGATTGCTTCCGTGGTGTACACGATGATGTGAAGGCGTGTTGAAAATCGCTTCAAACCACTTCGGCATTTTGTCTATAGCTTCAGTATGAATCCAAAATTGATATAATAGACTAATAGACATTTGAAGCAGAATCATCGCTGGATGAAAGCCTAACAAAGGTAACCACAGCCAAAAGATAAAGGTGTAAAAACCACCAGACCAAGTTTGTCTCAGCGCAGTACTCAGATTATAATGTTGCGATGAATGATGCACCACGTGCGAGGCCCAAAATAAGCGACACTCGTGGGATATGCGGTGAAACCAGTAATAGGAAAAATCATCTAAAAAAAAGAGTAAAACAAAGGCCCAAGCGTTAATTGGAATAGTAAACAACCTAAAATTATCATAGACAAAAAAGAAAAGTAAAAGCACCAAGGCTTTACTTAAAAAGCCAAGAAACACGTTTCCTAAACCCATAGAGATTGAGGCAAATGCATCCTTGGTTTCATAGGTTTTAAGACCTTGTTTTAGTGTCACATACAATTCCAAAAGCATCGCTATGATGAAGAACGGAATGGCATAAAGAATTATGTTTGGAAAATCGGGCATAATAGATGGTGAATATAAGAAATTCTCTTCGACGATAATTGTAGTCCTTACGACATTGATTAAGATTTATTCCAAATAAATGAGTGCTCTATTAAAATAATTGTTCTATTTCAGTTTTATAATTACTTAATTTAGTTAATAACGAGTTAAATATTAGTCTAACTTTTAAAAATGAAAGTATTACTATTATTTTTGCATTGATTTTAAAAACAACTAATTCTAAAAATTATGAAAAAAATCAGTTATGTAAGTACCGCTTTAGTTTTAATGCTAAGTTTATTGGCTTGTAACAACACAGAAAATGCCGAGAAGTCAAATACAAGTAAAGATGTTTCTGAAGTTATGCCATCTAATGATGTTAATGAAACCCCAGTGAGAAGTATTTTAACGGCTGAAGAGCAAGCCGATATGACTCCAGACGAAATTATTGGTCGTCTTAAAAAGGGAAATGAAAACTTTGCATCTAATAACCTTACACGTAGAGACCATTCTGCACAGAGACGTCAAGCAATGATTGGTCAATACCCAAAAGCTATTGTACTATCTTGTGTGGATAGCCGTGTACCGGTAGAAGATGTATTTGATTTAGGGATTGGCGATATTTTTGTTGCCCGAGTTGCGGGAAATATAGAAAATGCAGACATCGTGGGTTCTATGGAGTTTGCTACTGCCGTAGCAGGTTCTAAATTGGTAATTGTTATGGGACACTCGTCTTGTGGTGCCGTAAAGCACGCAGTTGATAATACTGATGCAGCCTCAATGGAAATGAATGCACTTCAGAATCTTTTAGAAGAAATAAAACCATCCCTGGAAGGTGTTGAGCCTAATGGCGAAGTATCGTCAAAGAATATTGAATTTTTGGATAAGGTAATTTCTAATAATGCTGTACAAACGGTTAAGGATATTAGAAAACAATCCCCAAAAATGGCGGCTTTAGAAGACGAGGGAAAAATAAAAATTGTTGCCGCAGTTTATGATATGGAATCAGGCAAGGTTAAGTTCATGAATTAAACTGTGTAAAAACAAACAAATTAAGTAAAGCATCGACTTAGGTTGATGCTTTTTTTGCTTTTATAGGCACTAATAAAACCATATTTTTGACTAATTCATGAAAGCATCATACGCCAAATACAATCTACAATTTAAACGACCAAGTGGCACGTCGAGAGGTGTCATGACCACTAAGGAAACCTGGTTCATTCAGCTTGAAGCCGATAACCGAAAAGGTATTGGCGAATGTGGCATTTTAAGAGGTTTGTCCGTTGATGACCGACCAGATTATGAAGAAAAACTGAAATCGACCTGCGAAAATATTCAATTGGGATTAAATAGATTGTTGGAAGACCTTATTGAATTTCCCAGCATACAATTCGGGTTGGAAATGGCGTTTAAATCGCTAAAGTCTGAATCTAAGTTTGAATTGTTTCCGTCTGAATTTACCCTAGGTAAAGACCATATTCCGATTAATGGACTAGTGTGGATGGGCGATTCCGATTTCATGAAACAACAAGTTAAGTCGAAGATTGAAGCTGGATTCGATTGTATTAAATTAAAAATAGGTGCAATTGATTTTCAAACGGAGTTGGATATTTTGAAAGGTATTCGAGATGAATTTTCAAAATCCGATATCGAGCTACGGGTCGATGCCAACGGTGCTTTTTCAACTTCTGAAGCCTTGGAAAAATTAAAACGTCTGTCGGAATACGACTTACATTCCATAGAACAACCGATAAAGCCAAAACAATGTGATGCGATGGCTAAACTCTGTGAGGTAACTCCAATTCCTATTGCTTTGGATGAGGAATTGATTGGGGTATTTCAGAATGAGGAAAAAGAAAAATTACTTCAAATTATAAGCCCACAATACATCATATTGAAACCAAGTTTAGTAGGTGGCTTTAATGGCAGTCAGGAATGGATTAATACTTCGGAAAGCCTCGGAATTTCCTGGTGGATAACTAGTGCTTTAGAGAGTAATGTTGGACTTAATGCTATTGCGCAATGGACGTATACGCTTCAAAATGGAATGCCTCAAGGTTTGGGTACGGGCAGTTTATTTACCAATAATTTTCATTCGCCATTACGCGTAAAAAATGGTACTTTGCAATACGATTTAACCCAAGATTGGGATTTTAATTTAAGACTATGAATTACATACAACAAGCCTATAAAGGGCATCCTGACTTTTGGAGATACATCATCGGTTCTGTAATTGCCATCATTGGTGTAGGTATATTTTCTATGCCACATATGATTGCCATTTTTGCGAAGAAAATGAATGGAGAGGTGGATTTAGCTCAATTGAGTGACATAAATTATTTACTCACCCTTTTTGAGTCTAATGAGAATTTGGTGTACCTACTTTTACCATTTGCAGGAGGTTTACTCTTTTTGTTGTTAGCGGTTAAGTTTCTGCATAAACAGTCTTTTGTGAGTTTAACCACAGCACGACAAAAAATAGATTGGAAACGTGTGTTCTCCATGTTTTTTGTTTGGGGAATATTGTCATCGAGCTTGGTGTTGGTAGACTATTACATGGCCCCTGAAGGTTACCAGTGGAATTTTCAACCTCAAAAATTTGCTATTCTAGCGGTCATTGCTATCATACTAGTGCCACTGCAAACCAGTTTTGAAGAATATGCTTTTAGAGGTTATTTGATGCAAGGACTTGGTGTTTTGGCAAAAAACCGATGGGTACCGTTGGTGCTGACTTCTGTATGTTTTGGATTACTTCATATTTCAAATCCAGAAATTGAAAAACTCGGTTATATCCTGTTGGTTTATTATATCGGTACGGGCTTCTTTTTGGCCATTATGACCTTAATGGATGAAGGTTTGGAGTTGGCTTTGGGCTTTCATGCGGCCAATAATTTATTTACAGCCTTGTTGGTTACTGCAGACTGGACGGCGTTTCAAACCTATTCTATTTTTAAGGATGTTTCAGAGCCCGAAGCGGCCGGCTTCTTTGATATTTTCCTTCCGGTGTTTATCATTTTCCCGATTATTTTATTGGTTCTAGGAAAAATCTATGGTTGGAAAAATTGGAAAGACAAACTCTTTGGCCCAATTGTAGAACCGCCAAAAGAAGACTACAAAGTTTTAGATTAGATGACTCCCCATTTTACCAAAATCCATAACCGCTTTAAATTAAATGGACACCATTTTAGTTTCGAAGCGCTAAAGGAAGTGGCCTATAGTTTGGTAAAAGAAGGTGAATCATTTGAGCAGGACATAGGTCAGTTTTTAATGGATTGGCTGGATGCTTCTTCTACAGTATCGGTTAAAACGTCTGGTTCAACGGGTGTTCCAAAAACGATAAAGATTCAAAAACAATATATGGTGAATTCGGCCATAGCGACCGGAGATTATTTCAAATTAGAACCAGGAGATACAGCCTTACATTGTCTGCCTTCTAAATTCATTGCTGGAAAGATGATGCTGGTAAGAGCCTTGGTTTTGGGATTGGAATTAGAGTGTGTACAACCAAGTTCCTCACCTGTTTGGGAGACTGAAAAACACTATGATTTTTCGGCTATGGTGCCATTGCAACTATCCAATGTATTGTCGGCTACTCAAAATATATCCAAACTCATTGTCGGTGGAGCGAAGCTTTCTGACGATTTAAAGACAAGGATTTTACAAACACATCTCAAATGCTATGAAACCTATGGGATGACCGAGACCATCACCCATGTTGCGGTTAAAGCGGTCACATCAAAGGGGCAAAACGGCGATATTTATTTTAAGGCGTTGCCAAATGTCAATTTTTCTCAAGATGAAAGGGATTGCTTGGTGGTTGATGCTCCCACTATTTCAAAAGACACCATCGTAACCAATGATGTTGTGGACTTAAAATCTGAAACATCTTTTGAATGGTTGGGCCGTTATGATAACGTGATTAATTCAGGAGGTCTTAAACTTTTTCCCGAACAGCTTGAGGAACTGCTATCTAAAATTATTACTGAACCCTTTATGGTTAGTTCAATTCCAGATGATGTCTTAGGCCAAAAAGTAGTTCTGATTGTAGAATCCGAAACCCTAGACCATGCGATTTTATTGGAAACTATAAAGTCGAGTAAATTTCTCTCAAAGCAACAATTACCTAAGCAAATTGTGGGTCTTAAAAGGCTTGTCTACACTAAAAACGGAAAGCTACAGCGCCAAAAAACAAAACAATTGGCCATAGACACGTTAACTTAACCAAAGTACCGCTTCCCTCATTATCGATTTTTTTCACAGGCTTTAGTCTATAGTTTTACTTCAACTTTAAAAGCTAAACCCATGAAAAATGTAATGACCTTAGTTGTAATGCTAGGTTTAGCAATGCAACTGACCAGCCAAGAACAGAAGGTAAATACCGAATCGGTAACCTTAGAAAATTTAATCACACACATTGTTGAAAACTATGATGTGATTGAAGACGAAGTGGACTCCGAAGAAGCTCCAAAACACTTGACCTTTATTATCGAAGCTTACGGTAATTTGTTTAATGCTGAAGACAAGACCTTATTAAAACAAGCCTTTAAAATACTGGCAAAGCGAACGTCTGACGCGGATAAACTGAGTCTCGTGGCCTATTCAAAATCTAATGGCGTACTTCTTAATCGCACTGGATGCAAAGACCTAAAGAAGATTCTCAACGTTATTGAATACCCAAATAAGCATCTAAAGAATTCAGAAGCCGATGGTATTTCCGAAGGTTATAGCATAGCTAAGGACAATTACAGCCCAGAAGGCGAAAACACTGTCATTATGGTAAGGTTGCCCAACCGAAAAGCAGAAGTCGTTGCTCAAGCAGAACAGCTTAATCCTAGCAAAAATAAAGGGAATGGCAGTGCCGTGGTATTAACTGCGCTCACTCTATTACCTGAAATTATCGCTGTCATCAAAAACTAACATTTAAATCTTGTATTATGAAACTCCAACTGAACATCTTCACCTATTTTCTATTTCTCAATATCTCGTTTGCTCAGGTATCTCCTAAGCTAGTCTTAAATGACAAATCTGAACTGAAACTTAGCAAGCTATATGTTAATGCAGAGGTTTCGGGCCAATATGTAAAGGTCAGCTATGACATGACATTTTATAACGGCCGAAATAGAGTTTTAGAAGGTGAGTTGTCTTTTCCTTTAGCACAAGGACAAACGGTATCCAATTTAAGTATGGATTTAAATGGTAATCTACGTGACGCAGTAATTATAGAAAAAGAATTGGGTAGGGTTGCTTATGAAAATACCATTGCACAGCACATAGATCCTGCTTTATTGGAAAAAACAAAAGGTAATAATTATAAGGTTAGGGTCTACCCAATTCCTGCCAAAGGCTATAAGCGCATTGTGATTTCATATGAGCAAAACCTTATAGTAACTGACGGTTTTTACACGTTAAATCTCCCTTTTGATTTTAAGCATAAGTTGGATGAGTTTGATTTAAAGATTATTCAGAATTCAGAAAAATCAAGACCTGAAGTGAGTTCCAACTATAATGATGTGCTTAAGTTCAAGACCGTAAGAAACAGTTTGGTCGCAAAATTAAAGACGGATTCAATCACACTTGACGAGAACTTAAGCATAAAATTTCCAGTAACTGATTCGTACAATTTAATTACCGAAGGAGAATATTTTCATTTTGATCAGAATTTTGAAATGCTCCCCAGAAGGAAAGAAAACCCTTCTCGCATTACACTATTGTGGGATGCTTCATTTTCTATGTTCTACAAAGATGAAGATAAAGAACTCAATCTTTTGAATGATTATTTTCAATTTATCGGAAATGTCGATGTTCATTTAATTGTATTTAATAACAGAGTTGTTGAAAACCGAGAATTCAAAATTAAGGATGGTGATTGGAAAGATTTAAAGACAAGATTGCAGAATGTGGTCTACGATGGCGGTACAGCAATGGGGCATTTGCCAATAAAATTATCCGATGAAATAATTTTGGTGTCTGATGGTATGCATAATTTGGGAGAATTAAAGCAAGTTGGTCGTCAACGTTGGTACGCTATCAACTCATTAAAATCTGCAAATCATGATTTTCTTGAGAATATGGTTATAGCATCTGGTGGTAATTATATCAACTTGAATCGTGAGTCCGAAGCTTCAGGGTTAATAAAGCTTCAAAATGAACCATTCCAATACCTTGGTACTCGCGGTAGTAATCTTGTTTTTGAAACCTACCCTAAAGAAAACGAAGTTGTCAATGGAAGTTTCGCACTAAGCGGAAAGTTTTTCGAAGCTGAAAAGTTGGAGTTGCTTTTCGGTTATAATAATGAAATCACAAAGGTTGTAACTATTGATTTTTCTAAAGCAACTCCATCAACTATCGCAGAACGACTTTGGGCAAAACAAAAATTGAGGTTTCTTTCTAAATCTGAAACCAAAAACAAGGATGCTATTATTGCGCATTGTAAATCTCATCAACTTATATCCTCATATACATCAATGATTGTTCTGGATAGGATAGAAGATTACGTTCGTTTTAAAATTGAACCACCTACTGAATTAATGGATCAATACAAGCGTTTAATGACACGCTCAAAGCAAGCTGATATTGCTAGGCAAGAACAGTTGAAATTAAGAAAAGAGCGACTTAAGGATGACTATAAATTGCTTAGAGATTGGTATAATACAGACTTCAGTAGCAAAACAATAATGCCAAAAACTCCAAAAGTTGCTACGACAAACACAGTGACGAACACAACCCAACAAACAATTAGTAATAGAACGCTTTTGGATTCTACAAAGACCATTATTTCAGGTGTTGTCATTTCAGAGAATGAACCCGTTCCAGGTGTGAATGTTTATGTAAAAGGAACTACGATTGGAACACAATCGGATTTTGATGGAAAATTCGCAATAAATGCTGACGAAGGTGATGAATTAGTTTTTTCATTTATAGGTATGAAAACTGTAGAAACTGAGATAGGTAATGCGACGAATTTATCTATAGTCTTAGAAGAAGATGAAGCCGCCCTAAACGAAGTTGTAGTAACTGCATATGGTATAAGTCGAAGATCTACAACTACAACTTCAGTTACTAGCATTAGCGCCGAGTCAATAAGTAATCAACCTAGTGCAGGATTTACTCAAACGTTAAACGGCCAAGTGTCTGGCGTTGAAATTAAAAATGATGATAACAATGGCATTGGTGAAAGGCTGTCTATCCGTGGTTTGTCCTCCATTTCAGGCAATACAGACCCATTAGTTGTAATTAATGGAAAGGTTTCTGATAACGGTAGCTTTAAAAAACTTGCGCCTAGTGATATAGAGTCAATCTCGGTATTGAAAGATGCAGGTGCCACCGCAATATATGGTGGCAGAGGTGCGAATGGAGTTTTGATTGTCACGACAAAAGACGGACGTCGAAAAAACCAAAGAGCCATTAAGCAACTTGAGGCTAAATTGAAAAAGCACACCACATTACAACCTTGGGAAAAGAATTCATCCTATATAGAATTACTTGAAGAGCAGGACAATATTGATATTGCGTACCAACTTTACCTGAAATTACGTCTTAAATTCAGTAATACACCGTCTTTCTTTTTAGACGTTGCAGACTTTTTTGAAAGCAGAAATGCTAAAGACTATGCACTCACAATTGCTACAAACTTAATTGAAATTGAATTAGATAATCATGAGATGATTAGGGCTTTAGGCTATAAACTAACAGAATTTGAAGAAACCGAACTATCAGTTCATGTGTTTAAAGAAGTTTTAGAACTTCGCCCAGAAGAACCACAATCCTACAGGGATTTAGCGTTGGCATATAAAGAAAATGGTGAAATTGAGGAAGCTTTAAAATTATTTAAGATAATTGTTGACGGCGATTTGTTGCATAAAGATGAAACCAGCAAATATCATGGTATTGAGCATATTTCTTATGTTGAATTGTGCGACCTTATTCAGAATGATGATAAGTCGAAAGAATTACAAAACGAATTCGAATCAATAAAAACGGATATTAGGATTATTATGGATTGGAATCATGCCAATACGGATTTAGATTTACATGTTACTAATCCAAATGGTGATGAAATTTACTATTCAAATCCAACATCGACCTTCGGAGGGCGACTTTCAGAGGATTTCACCGAAGGCTACGGTCCTGAAAGTTTTATGCTTAAAGACGCGCCTAAAGGCGATTATAAAGTAGGAGTGAAGTATTACTCGGATAATGTTCAGAAAATAATTGGTCCAGTAAACCTAAAAATTACATTGATTAAGAATTTTGGTAGCAAGAATGAAGAGCGACAGGTAAAAGTTTACCGACTTACTGATAAAGAAGGAATGCTAGATGCTGGAACAATTAGTATTTAGATTACTTATTCTAAACTGAAAACCCTGACTTTCAAAAATCGAAAGTCAGGATTTCTTTTATTGTTTGATCAGAAACTTAGTTCCCTTCTCCAGAGAGGTTTTTCATTTCCTCTTCAATCATAGCATAGAATTGATCAATCTTTGGAAGAACAACAATACGTGTTCTTCTGTTTTTCGCTCTATTTTCTGCCGTGTCATTTTCTACTAATGGTACATGGTAACTACGACCAGCAGCGATAAGTTGCTGAGGATTCACTTCAAGATCTTCTAAAACTCTAACCACAGAAGTGGCACGTTTAACACTCAAATCCCAGTTGTCTAATAACGGAGGCTTGCTGTATGGCACATTGTCTGTATGTGCTTCAACCATAGCTTCAAAGTTTGGCTTACTATTGATGACTTTAGCAACTTTTCCTAAAACTTCTTTTGCTCTTGATGTTACATTGTAGCTACCACTTGTAAACAATAATTTGTCTGCGATAGAGATAAAGACAACACCTTTTTCTACATTGATTTCAATGTCTGGATCGTTGATGCCAACTTCTTTCTTTAAGCTAGATACAATGGCCAACGTAACACTGTCCTTTTTATTTAAAGCATCTTGTAAACGAGAGATTTTTAAATCCTTCTCTTTTAAACTTTCTAAAGATTTCTCTAAGTTGTCAGCTCCTTTTTTGGTCAAGGTGGTTAAATTCCCCTTAGTGTCGATTAAGTCTTGATTTGTTTTTCTTAAATCGGCCAATTGCTCTCTCAATCCTTCTAATCGGGCTTGAGATGCGGCTTGGTCAGATAAACAGGCATTTAACTTCACCGTTGCAGTATTCAATAAATCTTGGGTTTCCTTTTGCTTGGCTTCCAATTCGGCATATTGTTTCTTGGAAACGCAACCAAATGCCAGCACAGCAGTTAATCCCAATAAAATCAGTTTTTTCATAATAGGTTTTTTGAATTAATCAGTTAATAAATAACAGTTCAAAATTATTGAAAAGAAAGTGCAATATTGAAGGGATTAACGAAAATTTTAACAGTTTTATAAACAATTAAAATTCAGTCTTTTGTTTTACAAAATAATCCCAAACAATAGAAATACGTTGGGCATAACCAGAACGTTGATTCAGTTGACGTCTTTTCCTTATTAGTTCGAAAAGATGCCCATAAAATGAGAAATGGGCTTTTAAAATAGCTAGAAAGTGCGAAAATTTCCCTTGTAATAGAAAACGTAATCCAGCTAGACCATCGAGTATCAATCTAAAAAGTACTTTAAAAAACACCCAACCTGATGCGTTTTTAACTAAGGTGAATAAGCTATTTCTAAAATTCAGAAACGTCTTTTTAGGACTTACTTCGCTTAAAGTGGCACCACCAACATGATAAACGGTTGAAGCACCGTTGTATATTACATTTAATCCTTGATTGAAGGCTCGCCAGCACAAATCAATTTCTTCCATGTGTGCAAAATAGCTTTCATCAAACCCTCCTAAATGTTTTAATCTTTCAGTTTTGATAAAAAAACAAGCACCTGATGCCCAAAAAATGGAAGTTTCATCATTGTATTGGCCGTTATCTCTTTCTATGCTATCAAAGATACGTCCGCGACAAAATGGATAGCCGAGAGCATCGACAAAACCCCCGCCAGCACCAGCATATTCAAAATAATCTTTGTTTTTGTAATCTAGGATTTTAGGTTGTACTATCGTTGTTTTCTCGCTGTTATTGAAGGTGTCAATGATGGGGCCTAACCAGTTTTCAGTGACTTGTATATCGCTATTTAAAAGACAAAATAACGATTCATTGACATGTTCTAGCACATCATTGTAGCCTTTAGCATAGCCTCCGTTTACGGTATTTTGAATGATTTTTACATTAGGAAAATGTTCAGATATAAATCCAACCGAATCATCCGTTGAGGCGTTATCGGCAACATAAATTTTCGCACCAGTAGAAAGGGCAACTACCGATGGTAAAAACTGTTCAAGGAGAGCTTTACCATTCCAGTTTAAAATAACCACCGCGATGTCTTTGGTGCTGTACATTAAGGCTTTTGGTATTTTGGTAAATCCTTCAGAAAAATATAAGACTCGGACGTCGTATCCATCTGACAATAATAGTGATTTATTCCGTTGGTCACCATTAAGTAGTCCGCATCTAACTGTTGGTTGTAGCGTGCAATCTGGTCAAACGTGGTTTGATTGATGGTAATCTCGGGAGCTTTGCATTCAACAACAATATTTATGGATCCATCAGGATGAAAAATCACGATATCGTAGCGCTTTTTTAAATCATTTATTTTGAGTTCTTTTTCAACATTAATCAAGGACTTTGGGTAATTGTGCTCCGTCATTAAATGATGCACACAATGTTGCCGTACCCATTCTTCGGGTTGAAGAATGACAAACTTTTTGCGAATCACATCGAATATAGAAATGTTATTTTCGTTACTTTTGAAACGATATTCAAATTGAGGAAAATTGAGTGACTGCACAGGCGGTTTCGAGGTTTTTTCAAAAGTACACCTCAAAGTTAAATATCGCAATTTTCAAACCGTATAATTCCAGTTTTCAGACACCGTAAATGCTAGAAGAGGTAAAGCGAATCGCTACCGATATTAAGAAAGGCAACATCAATCCTATTTATTTTTTGATGGGCGAGGAGCCTTATTATATCGATAAGATTTCGGATTTTATTGAAGATAATGTCTTGGACGATTCCGAAAAGGGGTTCAATCAAATGGTGCTGTATGGACGCGATGTGAGTATTGATGACATTGTGAGCAACGCCAAGCGTTATCCGATGATGGCAGAACGCCAAGTGATTATTGTGAAGGAAGCCCAAGATTTAAGCCGAACCATAGAGCAATTGGTGTCCTACGTAAAACAACCACAGCCGTCCACCGTGTTGGTCTTCAATTACAAATACAAGAAATTAGATAAGCGGAAAACGCTCTACAAGGAGTTGAAAAAGTCTTCTGTACTGTTAGAAAGTAAACCACTTTACGAGAACAAAGTCGCGGATTGGATTCGACGGGTTTTAGCAGGAAAGAACTACGACATATCGCCTAAAGCCTCTCAAATGCTGGTGGAATTTCTCGGGAATGATTTAAGCAAGATTGATAATGAGTTAAATAAGCTGAAAATCATTTTACCTGAAGGCACCCAGATTACACCTGAGCATATCGAAGAAAACATTGGTATCTCCAAAGACTTCAACAATTTTGAATTACGCAAAGCCATAGGAAGTCGTGATACACAAAAGGCATTTAGAATTGCCAAATACTTTGCTGACAATCCAAAAGATAATCCTATGGTGATGACCGTGGCTTTATTGTTTAGTTTCTTTTCGCAAATCCTCACCTTACACGGTTTGAGCGATAAGTCGAACCGAGGGATTGCGTCGGCGTTAAAAATAAATCCTTATTTCGCCGAAGAATACCAAACCGCGAGGCGCAATTATCCCATGCGAAAGGTGAGTGGTATTATTTCTACTTTACGTGAATTTGATGTAAAATCTAAAGGTGTTGGCGCAAATGCCGTTCCTCAAGGTGATTTGCTGAAGGAAATGTTGGTTAGGATTTTTGTTTAGTTTTCAGCTTCGGTTTCGATTTCATCTTCTGTTTTCTTCACCACCATATCCTTTTTATAAATCGGAATCAAGTATGAAAGATTATAGCCAAATCCTGCTCCGATTATACCACTATCATAGGTGCGATTAAATCCAGGAATATAAAGATTCTCATAGCCTGAAGGCTCATCATCACTAATACGTGCTTTAACCTGAAGATTTAATCCCATAAACAAATTGGGCAGAACTTCCGCCTTTATTCCGAGAAGAATTTCTCCCCAGAGTGCTGTTAATCCATCGTCTGTTTGTCCAACTCCCGACGCTTGAATATCCCAATATTCATTATTAACATCATAAACATCAAAACTATCCAAGGTCTGACTAAAGGAACTCGCTCCAATTCTAAATCCTGCATAAATCATGTTCTCCATATCCAACCAATTGGTGTAGAGGTTGTAATCCACTCCTGCTTTAAAATAGCTTCCTTTTGTAGTAGTGATTACAGCATCGGTGTCTAAGGTGCGTTCTTCTGTGCCTAATTCTCCAGCCAAATACCAACGGTTGGTGAGTCGGTAGTCGCCCATGATTTCAAATCCGGAGTAGTCATCATCAATAAACGACCTTACCAACTTGCTCATATCTGCGCCAAGCCGTATGCCGTACTTTTGTTTGTAAACGATAGAATCTGTAGCAGTTTCAGAATCGCTTGTTGCTTGTGCGTTGGTTAGCTGTGTGGTTCCTAAAAGGAACAAACCACTAATGAAATATAAAAACGTGCGCATCGGCTTCATTTTCTACGGTTATGGCATTGACGTTGCCTTCTGAAAATCCTGTGGTGTTCATCCAATTGTCTTCATCATCTACGATTTCCACTTGTAAATCGGTAAAAATAGCTTTAAAACCACAGGCTCTCGACACGAATTCTAACGTCGTGGTGTAGGTGATTTCTAAGATGTCAATATTGTTGTTGTCTGTATTGGAGTCACGTTCAAAAATATACCTTGTGGTTGTTTGCTCTCCGTCTTCCCCAATAATCAATGGCAAGGCCACGGCACTTGTGTTAGCGTTGTTAACTAATAATTTGCTAGTATCTGGATTTTGTGCATTTGGGTCATAAAGGCCTTCACCATAAACAGTAAATCCCAAAACGCTTTTAATAGTTTCTGGGTCAGCAGAATCGTAGAACTCAACGAGAAGTCTAGGTGTTGTTGGGGTACTTTCTGGACAAATATCGTCGCGTTCGCAAGCCACTAGCATAAAGGCTATGACTATCAGCAGTAGTTTTTGAAGTGGGAATTTATTTAGGTGTTTTATCATTGATTGTGGGCGTGGATTCTTTTATGCGCTTATTTGTTTAGTTGATGATTTCTGAGTGCATTTAGCATATTGGTGATTTTTTCAAGCTTTGAACATATCTTTAAATAATCACCTTCATTTATAAAATTTAATTTCTTGCAAATTATTAATTGATTTAGAACTTCCATAGCAGAACTAAAAGCAATTGTAGTAAATCTGGCCTTATCGGCATTTGTACTTCGAGATGTGCCTTCGGCAATATTTGATGAAATAGAAACTGATGCTCTTCGTAATTGACTCACTAAACCAAAACGCTCATTATCTGGAAACCGCTTCGTCAAATCGTAAATATCAACTACAAAATCAACCGATTCATTCCAAACATTTAATTTTTCGAAAGAAAACAATTTCACAGCTTACATTTTAACGGATAAACAAATCAACAAATTAACGCTTTACAGTCGTTCCAAAAGTACAACATTTTCAACATGATGAGTTTGCGGGAACATATCCACAGCTTGCGTTTTTATGATTTTGTAATCCTCTTTCATCAAGGCTAAATCCCGAGCTTGTGTGGCACTGTTACAACTCACGTAAACGATGCGTTGCGCTCCGATTTTCAATAATTGCGCAACAACGTCTTTATGCATACCATCTCGCGGTGGATCGGTTATTACCACATCGGGATGACCATTTTGCGCAATGAAATCATCGTTAAATACAGACTTCATATCGCCAACATAGAAGTCAACGTTTTCTATGCCGTTAAATTGTGCATTGGCTTTGGCGGCAGCGATGGCGTCTGGGACAGCTTCTACACCGACAACATTTTTTGCTTTTTTGGCTACAAATTGTGCAATAGTTCCTGTACCTGTATATAAATCATAGACCAATTCTTCACCTGTCAACCCTGCAAAGTCTCGCGTGATTTTATAGAGTTCATAAGCTTGGTCCGAATTGGTTTGATAGAAGGACTTCGCATTGATTTTAAACTTTAAACCTTCCATATCTTCAAAAATATGGTCGCGACCTGAAAAGCAAATCACGTCTTGGTCATAAATAGTGTCATTCCCTTTGGAATTAATAACATACATCAAGGATGTTATTTCTGGGAATGTGTTTTGAACGTGATTCAATAACAATTCACGCTTCTCTATATCTTCTTTGTAAAATTGAACCAAAACCATCAGTTCCCCAATGCTTGAGGTACGAATCATCAAGGTTCTTAAAAACCCGGACTGCTGTCGTGTATTGAAAAATTCAAGATTATTCGCAATGGCAAAATCCCTGATTTCATTTCTGATAGCATTAGATGGGTCGCGCTGTAACCAACACTTGTTGATGTTCAGGATTTTGTCCCACATGCCTGGAATGTGAAATCCAAGCGCATTTCTGTCACCTAAATCTTCACCCGATGCAATTTCTTCGGGCGTGAGCCAACGGCTGTCGCTAAAACTGAATTCCATTTTATTCCGATAGAAATACTGTTCTGCAGACCCTAGTATTGGCGTAACTTCAGGTAAATCCAGATGGCCAAGACGCTTCAAATTATTAACCACTTCATTCTCCTTGAAGGCTAATTGGTGCTCGTAGCCCATATTTTGCCATTTACAACCACCACAGGTGCCAAAATGTTCGCATTTGGGTTCTACCCGTTTATCAGATAACTTATGAAATGCAATCGCTTTCCCTTCAAAAAAAGACTTTCGTTTTTTGTAGGTTTCAACATCAACAATATCACCTGGCACGGCGTTATTCAAGAAAATAACACGACCATCGTCTGCCTTAGCAATGGATTTGCCTTTGGCACCAGCATCGATGACTTCAACATTGGTAAATACCTTTTTTTTATTCTTTCTAGACATGGCGCAAAAATAGAATAATTGGGACTAAAGATTTATGAATCATTCAAAGATTTGTTAATTTGCAATCTCTTAGGGATGATTTCTCTCCCACGCTGAATTTTCAGTCCCTTTCTTCGGGATTATGAAAGGATAAAGGTACAGTAGGAATAGACATTTTAATCACTTTAAACATTTTGAAAATGGCTATTTTAAACCAGTTAACATCGCAGGAAGCGATAGATTTAGAAAACAAATACGGAGCACATAATTACCATCCGTTGCCTGTAGTATTGAGCAAAGGCGAAGGCGTTTTTGTTTGGGACGTTGAGGGAAAAAAGTATTACGATTTTTTATCAGCATATTCTGCCGTGAACCAAGGACATTGCCATCCTAAGATTGTCAATGCTATGACTGAGCAGGCAAAAACCTTGTCATTGACCTCAAGAGCATTCTACAACGACATACTAGGGAAGTATGAAAAATATGCTTCAGAATATTTCAATTTTGATAAGCTTCTTCCCATGAATACAGGTGCAGAAGCTGTAGAGACCGCTTTAAAAATCTGCCGAAAATGGGCCTATGAAGTCAAAGGAATCGATGAAAATGACGCCGAAATTATTGTTTGTGAAAATAATTTTCATGGACGGACAACGACCATCATCTCATTTTCCAACGACCCTATAGCTCGAAAAAACTTTGGACCATATACTGAAGGCTTTATAAAAATTGAATATGATAATCTTCAGGCTTTAAACGACGCTTTAGAAAGTAACAAGAATGTTGCTGGTTTTCTTGTAGAACCCATCCAAGGTGAAGCTGGTGTTTATGTCCCAAGCGAAAACTATTTGCGAGAAGCTAAGGCGTTATGTGAAAAACATAATGTACTATTTATTGCTGACGAAGTACAAACAGGCATAGCCCGTACAGGGCGTTTATTGGCAACCTGTGGCAACTGTTCTTGTGCTGATAAAAACTGCTCAGGAACGCCAGATGTAAAACCAGATATCCTAATTCTCGGAAAAGCATTGTCTGGAGGCGCATACCCGGTTTCTGCCGTTTTGGCTAACGACCCCATAATGAATGTCATTCGCCCGGGTAATCACGGTAGTACTTTTGGTGGCAATCCAATTGCAGCGGCAGTGGCTATGGCCGCATTAGAAGTCGTTCGTGACGAAGACTTAGCGAACAAAGCCGATGAGTTAGGAGAGTTATTTCGAACTGAAATGAATAAATACATCAAAACAAGTTCTATCGTGAATTTGGTTCGTGGTCGCGGTTTGCTGAATGCCATCGTTATTAATGATGATGAGGATAGTGACACGGCGTGGAATATCTGCCTAAAATTGCGAGACAACGGTTTATTGGCTAAACCAACCCATGGTAATATTATTCGTTTTGCACCACCTTTGGTGATGACGGAAGACCAATTGCTGGATTGTGTGTCAATAATCACTAAAACCTTAAAAGAATTTGAAGATTAAGGTGCTAATTCCGTAAATGGAAACACAGGAATATTTCTGAGTATCCAAAACAAAATAACGAGTATTAAAATGCCTCTTGTAACCTTTGACTGGCGCAAGAGGTTTTCTGTTGGTTGGCCTTTTCTGCTTTTAAGAAAAATATAAAATTGATAACCGAGGACTAATCCTAAGAGCAGGAATAAGTAATTGTGTCTAAATCCCTCAAGGATATTGCCTTGGAGAATGTCATGGACAGCACGCTGACTGCCACAGCCCGGACAATATAAGTTAGTCATTGACAAAAAAGGGCACTTAGGAAAAAGCGCCGTGTCACTTGGGTCTATAAAAAAATATAGCGACAGTATTGAAATCAATACTATCGCTATACTAATATGTATTATTGTTTTAGTCTTAGGCATTTGCCATAGCGCCAAACATCGCAAGTCCAAAGAATAAAATATAAATCGTAATGCCTAAAACACCAATACCAATGGAGACTAAGCCCCAGGTTTTTGCATTTCTAGACGAGCTTTCCGCCTTAGCGTAATCACCATCTTCATAAGCACTATTGACTTGTGTAGCATAAACAATACTTACAATCCCTGTTGGTAAGCAACAAACAATTGTACTGATAATAGCTAAAGCTAAATAGCTATTGGGTCTTGGGGGTTTATTTCCTATTTGTTCCAAAGTTCAAAAAATTATTGTCCCATCATTTCTTGCATACGACGTTGCATTTCCTCTTGGTCTTGTAAGGTTTCCCAACCGAAATAAGAGATAATCCAAATCATGTAAATGACCATAAGGACACTTAATACAACTCCAATAATCCCCATGATTCTACCGGCTTGTACATTGCCGAAACCAGAATAGTTTTCAGGTGCTTCTTTAAAGATTTTGGTCGCTTTATTACCCATTACAATCGCTACGATACCAAAGACAAGTCCAGGTAAACCGTAACAACAGCAACCGATAATAGATAAGATTCCCATAACAAGAACCAGCGTTCCATTAGGTATTTGTTGTTTTTCCATTTTAGTTGATTTAAGTGATTTTGGTTATATAATTGACTACAATAATAACAATATTTAAGATAAATAGCCCTAACAAAATTTTATGACCGTTTTTAAATTGAAATTTAATATGCAATACCAATATCAACACCATGAGCATTAGCGTATATATGGCAGGGTACATAAAAAAAGCTTCGGTGAACTTACCTTGGATTACCAATGAAAATGAACGTTGAATACCACAACCCATGCACTCTACATTGAATGTTTTCTTCCACATGCAGGGCAACATGTAATCATCAAGTTGGGGAACGATTAATCTCATGGTTCAAAAATAAGAATTTATAAATAGTACCTTTGCCATATGAATTTATCTCGAATCATTTCATTGTCATGCATTTTTATAGGTGGTGCCATTGCCATTTATTCTCAGGCAGAAGAAGACCAGAGTACCGTGATATTAATGGTTGGAATTGCACTGCTGATGTTTGGTATTTATAGAGTGTCAAGACATATACCAAGCAAATCAGAATCTTTAGTAGAAGACTCTTTTGTAAAATCTGAAAAAATAGACCCTGAACCTGAAACCTTAGAAGATGAGGAGCTTTAAAGTCGGCGATAGAGTAGAAGCGCTCGATGATAATTTTGAAGGCACCGTCACTAGACTCGAAGGTGCTTTGGTAATTGTTGAAGATGAAGACGGTTTTGAGCTAGAGTTTGATGCGAAAGCTTTAGTGCTTCAGAAGAATGATTTAACAAGATTGTCACAAAATGAGCCTTCTATGGCTGAAGTTATTGCCCAGAAAGAAGCCTCCAATAAACCGGGGCAAACAATAAAAAAAAGAAAAGAACGTCACAGACCGACTTTCGTGGTAGATTTACATATTCATCAATTAACCGACTCCACAAAAGGCATGACCAATTTTGATATGCTCAATCTCCAAGTAGATACAGCGCGTTCCCAATTAGAATTTGCCATAAAAAAACGGATGCCAAAAATGGTGTTTATCCATGGCGTAGGTGAAGGTGTTTTACGCCAAGAATTGAATACTTTGTTAAGCAGGTACTCTAATGTAGCGTTCTATGATGCCGATTTTAGAACCTACGGCGCTGGTGCTACGGAGGTAAAAATTTTTCAGAATTCCGACGTTTAGTTATTCGGGGTTTTGGATTTCTTTGGTATAGGTGCCTAAAGGTATTTCTGTGGCACTGATTATTTCTAAGCCAGCATTTAAAATTTTAACGGTAATATCTCTGACACGTGTAAAGCTGTTGTTTAATAAAGGAGCACCTTCAAACGCATCTGAAACACTAACATCACGATAGCGCGGTAAAGAGTTTGGATCGTTAATATCTACAATGTCTCCATTTTGAGGGCCATCTCCATTTTCATCTTCAAAACGGGTTAAGGTACCGTCATTGTCATCATCGTTATCTAAATAGTCTGGGGTACCGTCATTGTCCGTATCTCTGGGATTAGTGAATGGATTATTGTCGCCATCTTCATTATCGTCTTCGTCTCTAGTTGGGATATTATCGTTATCATCATCCTGATCAATGTAGTCAGCAATACCATCCGCATCTGTGTCTGTTGACATGCTTGGGTCTATTGTATTAAAACCTTCATCTGTAGCCAAGATACCGTCATTATCATTATCGGCAAATACCGTCGTAAACTCAGCAGTGCCGGCACTAGCCTCGAAATCTTCTAAAACTACGGTATTGGGATCATCGATAATATTGCAAAATGAAGGTTCTTGGTTGTAGGTTCTATAATTAAATCTTTCGGTGCTACCATTAATTTGAAGTGTCTTTGAACTTGGTGAAACTGTTGGTTCAAAAATATCGTCATTACCACTCCTTGGAAATACTAAACTCAAGGATTCATCAGGGTTGTCTTTTACATTGTAAAACAAATAGCTCTCAACATTATCCTCGCATAGGCTCAAGGTTTCCTCAAAATCCAACTCAACAGTAATAATATCCCCATCATCACAAGATTGAACCAAAAACGAAAAAATTAAAACAATTAATAAATAGCGCATAAATATGGAGTTTGAAGCAAAAATAATCGATTTGTAAATTTATAACGTGCCATCACTTAAATAATTTTATTTATGATAATTTTGTGCCATGAAACAGGTCTATTTAGACAATGCCGCCACAACAGCGCTACGTCCAGAAGTCGTAGAGAAAATGACCGAGGTGCTCACCAACACTTACGGTAATGCATCATCTACGCATACCATTGGCCGTGGTGCCAAAGCGTTGATTGAACAATGCCGAAAAAATATTGCTGGCTATCTCAATGTTTCAGCTTCTGAAATTATTTTCACATCTGGTGGTACAGAAGCGGATAATTTAGCTTTGCGAAGTGCTGTTAGGGATTTGGGTGTAAAACACATTATTACTTCACGCATTGAGCATCACGCTGTGTTACATACTATTGACCAGTTAAAAGCTGAATATGATATTGCCGTTTCTTATGTCGAGGTTAAGCAAGATGGCCACATCGATTATTCCCATTTAGAAACTTTACTAAAATCATCTGAAAAGACTTTGGTCAGTCTCATGCATATCAACAATGAGATTGGGAACATCCTCGATATAAAGCGTGTTGCCGATTTATGTAAAAAGAATAATGCTTTATTTCATAGTGATACAGTACAATCCATTGGGCATTATCATTTGGATTTATCAGATGTAAAAATAGATTTTTTAGCAGCTAGTGCTCATAAATTCCATGGACCTAAGGGTGTCGGATTTTGTTTCGTAAGAAAAGAGTCTGGTTTAAAGGCTTTGATTTTTGGAGGTGAGCAGGAGCGCGGTGTGCGTGCAGGTACGGAATCCGTACATAATATTGTGGGTATGGATGAAGCTCTAAAAATGGCTTATACTAATCTTGAAAATGAGCAAAAGCTACTTAAGCAGTTAAAACAATATTTCATTGATCAATTAGAAGCCAAATTACCAGGATGCCATTTCAATGGCGCTTCAAACGATTTGGAAGCCTCAACATACACGCTCATCAATGTCTGTTTGCCGTTGCCAGCCGAAAAAGCGGCGATGTTACCTTTCCAACTTGATCTTAAAGGTATATGCGCTTCAAAAGGTAGTGCTTGCCAATCGGGGAGTTCCTTGGCGTCTCATGTATTGTCTCAAATTCAGTCGGAAAACCTTCAAAAAAGACCGTCTGTACGCTTTTCCATGAGTGTATTTAATACAAAGGACGATGTTGATTATGTTGTGGATACACTAACCGAATTGGTTAATTCCTGATAATAATCTTTTGAGTAATTATTTTACCATTGTTCATATTCAATTTAACAATGTAGACTCCAGTATTATAGCTTTGTGTAGGGATTCTATGCTCAGCTACATTAATTTTTTCGCTTTCACCTAAAATTTCCGCTCCTTTTATATCATAGATCGATATATTGTCTATCTGCTCCAAAGCTGGATTGAGTATAATTAATTCTTGGGAGTTGTTATTCTGAATTACGGCGCTATTATTTAAGTCTAAATTTTCAGTGCTGAGTGTACTCTGTGTTTTAAATACAATTTCAAATCGATCATAGTAATAACCACTAGCTAGACTCAAAGTGACCTCAGAATCTTTTAAATCGTAATATGTATTTTCTGATTTATCATGAATGAAAATAGGTTGCGAATCATCAAAATTTTGGATGTCGTCTATATTGAAGGTTACGACCTGACTTTCTTGTAAATAGAGTCCCAGTGGTATGCTCACATCTTCAGAATATTGCAATGCTTGAATCACAAGTGCATCGGTTGATGTTAACCAAAATGCGTCGGTGGTTACGCCACCTGGACTCCGTCCTTCTAAGCCGAAATCAAAATTTGGTGTAGCATCAGGATGAAAATTCATCATTAATTCTCGCGTGTATATGTCGTTAAAATTTGTGTAAATTCTAAATCGTTTTACATTCTCTGGAACCGACTCAAAGTTGTCTTCGGAGTTTGATGAGTTGGCCCTAAAAAACTCACTTTCAGAATCTGTCTGTTTGTAATAAGATCTATGGGAATTTTTAAATGTGGCAACACCTGTCGACGTTGGGCTGCCTTCTATCATAAACCCTTGTCCTATTGGAATGTATCGTCTAACTTGTTTTCCACTTGAGCTGTTGCCACCAGTGGTATTGATAGTACCGTCGGCGTTATATGTATTGTAGGTAGCGGAAACAAATGAGGGTAAACTACCATCACTGTTTATAGTAAATGTAGCGTAACCACCAACATAATCTGCAACATTATGGGAATCTGAATTCTGATCTTGCTCCCAGAAATACAAAGTTCCACTAATAGCATTAAGATTGTCTGTGTCATGTATAAAAGCGGCTGAATCTAAGGCTGAAGGGTACGGATTACCACTCAGCGTCCAGTAATATGGTGTAACGTCAACCGAAATTTCACCATTATTTGGTTTACCAATAAAATCATAAGTCTGACTACTGGAAGAATCTTCTGTACCTTTCATAGTAAATCCAATTCCAGAATTAATAGCCGTATTTTCATTTATGGTTTCCCAGTCACTATAATTATAGCCTGGCCCGACTATTTGCTTGTACGTGTAAAGCCATCTATTTGAAATCTTAAGTGGGCTAGTAGATCCATTAACATCGCTTGTAAAATTTGCCGCTGTACTTGTGGTTATGTCTGAAATATCTCCTAATTGGCTCAATGTAAAGTCGGAATTGCCAAACGCTAAACTTGATTCGCCTACAGGAGAACTCCAATAATTAAACATGAATTCATTTGCCGTTCCTGTTTGGTAGACGCTTAAGCTTCCGAGTCCATGATTACCTGTAGTACCATTTCCTTGTAGTATTTGTGCGCCATTTCTTAAATATAGTTTAGAGCTTGCCTCGTTAAGATTAATATCATCCTCAACATATAAGATATTATCGTCGACAAACACAAATGCATTATTTCTAACAGATAATTGTGCGCTAATTTCAAAACATAGAAATAGGGAAATTATAGGGTAAAAGTATTTCATAGTAGGTAGTTTGGGGATGTAAATTTAGTGATAAAAGTTAACAAAATAAGTATTTTAACAGATTTTTTTGCTTTTAGTCTGTCAATTTCATTAAATTTGTCATCCCTTATCTACTAATTTAACTTTTTAAGACTTATTTATGAGACATTTTTACTTATCACTATTTTCTTTCTTTATTTTTATTATAATCGCTGGAAAATCTAATGCTCAAGTCGGTATAGGAACCACAACTCCAGATAATTCCGCAGTATTGGATATTCATTCTGAGACACAGGGTTTGTTAACACCTAGGTTAACGACCTTACAGCGTGAATCAATTCTTAATCCTGCTACGGGTCTTCTTGTTTTTGATACGGATTTTGGTGTTTTCTTCAATTTTAATGGAACAGAATGGGTACAATTGGTCGCTACCAATGATCCCGATACCAAAAAATCCGGATGGGTTGCCATGACAGATGCCGATACCGAATACACTTTGAATTTTGTTGATTCCCCAGATCTTACCGATTATAGCAACTTTACGCATATTGAGCTAGATTTTAGTAATGATCCAAGTGATAGTACTATAGATTCATTTGCACCGACAGGGACTTCGGCATCAGACTTCTATGATGATGTTAATCATACTTTAACACCTCTAGCCGTTGGTGACGCGGTTTTGCTTAGACTTAATTTTGATGTAGTCCCAGCTAATGGTAATGGTTTTATAGCTATTGCTATTGATATAGGTGATACTAGTGAGATTATTATTTATGAAAAAACTATTCCATTACTCAGGGGATCGGGTCGTAGAAGTAAGGTAAGTGAGTCAATTCTCTTGTATCAGCTTGGTACTTTCTTGGCCAACGGCGCTAAAATTAAGTTAGCTTATTCAAGGCAGAGTCAAAATACTGGAACCACGTGTGTCGTTAATAACTTTGGTTTGGTGGTGACAAAACTTTCAGACAATTAAAAAGGTAATTAATCACTATTACCTAATTTTTGAAGACTTTACTGAACACGTAGAAGAAAAACAAGCAAAACATCCAATCATTGACACCATACACCGAATAGAACATTCCAGCCAAGGTATCTTCGGAGAACACATCGGATAATGAATTGTCAATTAACCAAAAAAACCAATTGAGACCATAGATTAGTTTCTCTAGGGCGAAAACTAGTATTAGCCATTTTACGCTTGCATAACTCTTCGATACTGCAATGTAGCCAATTCCCCAAAGGACAATCATGAGCAATCCGAAATTGGACATTACATCGGGGTCAAACTTTGCAATAGTTGTATTTGTAAATAATTTAGAAAAGACTAAAACTGAAAAATTCATCAGTCCGGCTAATAAAAAACCTAGAGAAATCTGCTTGCTGGTTAGTGTCATGTTGAGCTGGGTGATTAAGTGATTTTGAAAGGTACAACAATGAATTGCAAAAGCTTACAAGTGTATGTCACTTAGTATTGCTCATTTCATCGAGAACTTTTTCAATTGTAGATATACCATACTCAGAAAAAACAGCTATATATCGACCATCAACATTATTGATAACCACAAAACTACCACACATGTAATGATATTGGAAAAACAAACGCTCGAGTACTGCATTTTTATCTAAAATCCAATTAATACGTTTAATCTTATCATAATTGAGATCAGAACCTAATTTGTAAACAAAATAGTTTAATGCATCGAATTTTTTTTGAATCTTTTTTACCTTTCTTAGATTTCGGTTATGATTAGGGTGACTGTTAGGAGCTATATGTCCAACATTACAGATGTCCTTACCTGGGTAATATTGAAAAATAGTAAACTTATGACTTTTAGTCATTTTTGGGTATAAAAATTTCAGTGAATCAAGAACATTCAGGTTAAGACGTCCTAACGCTTTACGACGATGAAGCTTTCTGATATAACAAGTGTCATTTTCAAAGATTAAACTAAAATATCCATACCCATCTGGTTTAGAATGGTATTTTTCAGAAAAAGACTCTTTTGAAAGTCTCTTGCCATCAATATCTTCATAATAAGCAGATTTTTCAATTTGGCTGAATAAAAATGATGTTTTTAGCGCAATAATCAATATTAAAACTGATGTATATGGTACTATTTTCATAATTCAATAAACAATAAACAATAAACAATAAACAATAAACAATAAACAATAAACAATAAACAATAAACAATAGAAAATACCCTTAACTCCCAGCAAACCAAGTTCCAAAAATGCCAACGGCCAGCTCCGCCCAAATCAAAAACAAAAGCCCTAAGACTAATATGATAATGAGGTGTCTCTTTTGTTTTTTCGTTATCACTAAAACTTCGCTGACAAACGCACATTAAACACACGAGGCGTCAAGAAATTAGGAATCGCGAATTGACGTTTACTATAAACATCGCGCACCCAGGTGTTGGTTATCGTATTTTGATTATTGAACATATTATAGATTTCAAAACCAAGCGATAGTTCTTTAAACGCATTTTTCCAATTGGCATTGTAAGTCTTTTCAGGATTTACCAAAACGTAGCTCATACCTAAATCGGCACGTCGGTAATCGCGCAGTCTAATCTGAAAATCATAAGGGTCCGCATAACTCGGAGAGCCACCGGGAACTCCAGTGTTGTAGACCAAATTGAGGTACATTTTTAAATCTGGAATATTCGGCACATAATCCTGAAATAAGATACCAAATTTTAAGCGCTGGTCGGTTGGTCGGGAAATATAACCGCGGTCATCGATATTTTCTTCGGTTTTTAAATACCCGAAACTAAACCAGGATTCCGTGCCAGGAACAAACTCGCCATTCAATCTTAAATCCACACCGTAAGCATAAGCCACCGCATTGTTTCTCGCGCGATAGCGTATTCTCACGTTTTCCAACGTATACGGATTTACATCTGTTAATCCTTTATAATAGGCTTCGGAAACCAATTTGAAGGGACGGTCCCAAATTTCAAAACTGTATTCATTTCCTAAGACAACGTGAAAGGATTTCTGCGCCTTCACATTAGGTTGAACCGTGCCTGAAGAATCCCGTAATTCTCTATAAAACGGCGGTTGGCTGTAAAGTCCTCCAGCAATCCTGAATAACACATCGCTGTCCCAGTCTGGCTTAATCGCGAATTGCCCTCTTGGACTGACCGTGACTTGCGAATTACTTTCAATATTGTCACCGCTCACTGTCCATTGATGCGCTCGTACACCAACATTGTAGAAAATTTCATTGTTGCCCCAATAGCCACGCTTGCTATACTGTGCAAAAGCTTGAAGCCGGTCTATCCTCACTTGGTTAAAAGCCCTGATATCTTCAAAAGCGACTAACGGCCCAGTAAAAGGGGTGTCGGGTTGAAAATTGGGCTGATTCTCACGTGGCGGTCTAATGGAAAAACCAGCCGAATCAATCACTTCCCATTCTACCAATCGGTCGCGGATATCTTCATGGGTGTATTTTAATGACCATTCAATAGTCGCATCATCATCCGTTTTGTAATCCCCACGATGTTCAGCATTAAAAATAAGCGCATCCAAATCGTTTCTTGCGTGGGTGAGTTGCGAACCGATACCTTCGCTGAATTCTACCTCGCCCAAATCTTCGTCGCCGATATTGGTATTGACTTCACCAAGGCGATATTGAGCTAAAATGTCAAAATATTCTTGTTCCGTAGTGTGATAGGCCGAGGCAATAAATTTTAAAGTTGTCTTTTCATTAGCGAAATAATTGGCTTTAAATGCTCCAAAATAGGTTTGGTATTCGTCTTTTTCCTGGCCTTCGTAAAACACCAATAAAGCGATTGGGTCTTGAAGCGTTCCGAAATTAGTCTGTCTATTTTCAGGTTGAAAGTTGTATTGGTTTACTGAAATATTCCCCAAAAAATTCAAATGGAATTTATCTGAAAAGCGGTAGGTTAAAAAGGTTTGGACATCCGCGAATACAGGTTCTACGTTGCCTTCAGTTTCAAGATTATTGAGAATTAAACTGTTATCACGATAGCGAACACCGGCAATGCCTGAAAACTTTCCGTTTTTTGATACCGTTTCCGCAGAGAGACTACCGCCAAGCAAACTTAAATCGGCACGCATGCCAAAACTAACTGGATTTCTATACGTAATGTCTAAAACAGAAGATAATTTGTCGCCATACTTCGCCTGAAAACCACCAGCCGAGAAATCCACATTCTGGACCAAATCCGTATTCACAAAACTTAACCCTTCTTGATTTCCTGAGCGAATCAAAAACGGACGGTAGACTTCAATCTCGTTAACATAAACTAAATTTTCATCGAAATTACCACCTCTAACCGAGTATTGTGTGCTTAATTCGTTTGAGATATTGACGCCAGGGAGCGTTTTTAGAATATTCTCAACCCCAGGTTGAGCGCCTTTTATAGTTCGTAATACTTCAGGAGAAATGGTCGTAACACCTTCAACCGATTGCTTGGTGTTGGTATTGATGACCACAACGGCAATTTGCTCCACATCGGTCTTTAACACAGGATTAAATTCTAGCTCTTGCCCATTCTTCAAATTGAATTTTGCTTCAACCCGTTTATGGCCAATATGAGTAAAGATTAAAACAATGTCTGTATCGGAAGGGACTTTGATGTCGTAAAACCCATTGGTATTTGATATGGTTCCGGCATCCGTTCCAAAGCGAATGCTGACATCAGAAATTGGGTTTTGCGCTTCATCCAAAATCACACCACGAATGGTGGCAGATTGCGAAAAAGCGAAAGTGCTTAGTAATACGGTGAGTAAAGCGGTTAGGTGTTTATGTTTCAATTAGTTCTTAGTCGTTTGTCGTTAGTCTATAGCTGTTGGCTTTCCCTTGAATTTATGCTTCGAAGAATAGTTTAAATTTTTTAGTTTTCATATCTATTGTCTTCCGTCCAAAGACTCAAAACCATTTACTTTCTAAAAAACGTTGCTTCAAATGTAGAACTATTTCCCACATTATCCGTCACGATTATTTTCAGGTTGTTTTCTGTTTCTGTAACGACACCATCATTAAAATCGTGCACCAGCAGATTAGTTTTATAGTCGTATTCCATTAAAATCCATTTGCCGTTAACGGTGGCACGGAAGTTTGAAATTCCTGCCAAATCATCATCAATCTTTACTTTTAAATAACGGTATTTGCTCAGCCACTTTTTATCCTGAAAATTAACCGGTTTAATGGTCGGGGCAATGGTGTCCGTGGCCAAAGTAAACCAGCCTAAATTTTTAGTTCTGGCTGTAAGCGTGTCGCCCTTGCGGACAGTGCCGACATAACTAGGTCTTTTATAATAACCGTATAGTTTTGCAATGAACAATCGGTTTTTGTCCTCGCCACGGTATTTGCTGATGTCGTAATTCAATACGAAATTCTTAAGCAACGGCACTTTGTCTTCGTGAAGTTTTAGAGTGTCCCCGCTATACTGAAAATCGAGAAACTGGTCCTCGTAAAAGGTGTTTTGGTAAAAGGTAGCCGACGCTTTGTTGCCCTCAAAGGTGGTGGTTTCAGTTTCGGGCAAATGTGTGAGTTTTGAATAATCCGTTGAATCTGATGGAATTGAATCTTGAAGCACACCTTCAATAGGTATAGAAATTGTTCGGGTGTTGTTCTGAAAGTCTTTCATTTCAATTTTAAACACAGAAGCAGTGCTGTCTTCAACTTTTATAAATCCTTCGTCTTTCACATCCTTAAAAAGACTGAGCGGATTGTTGGATTCCACAAACAACTTCTGGATGCGTTGTTTTTTCGTTTTATAATATTCAAAATCAATAAAGCGATTAAGGTGTTTGGTCTCGTCAAAACTGAAGCGCTTAAAACTGACTTCTAGCTTTTTGTTGCCATTAAAAAAGGTTTGAATATTGTCTAGACCATTTTTATTTGGTGCCAAATCCATTTGGTCAATAGCCTCAATGCCAAAACCAATGTCGCCTATGGCTGTCACTTTTTCAATATCAAAATCGCCATTGGTTTTGGGTATCAAACGCAGTTTTACACGTTTGTTTTCACCATTAATAAAGGAATTCTTGTCTTTTGGATAGGCATAAACGCTACGCAATGTCGGTGCTTTGGTGTCTTTAATATCTATTCCGAAGAGCATAGGATTTATGGGACGCTCGGCATTGTCCCTGATTTCATAGTGCAAATGTGGCCCGCCAGAACTGCCAGTATTTCCTGAGAAAGCGACAATTTCACCCTTGGTGACTGTCATTTCATCGACGGCCGGAAACATCTCTACTTCAAAGCTTTCCTTTTCATATTGGCATTGTTTGATGTAGGCTTCAATCTTAGGACTAAATTTTTTCAAATGTGCATAAACCGTGGTGTAGCCATTGGGGTGCGTGATGTATAATGCCTTTCCATAACCGAAATGGGCAACTTTAATTCTGCTTACATAACCTTCCGCAGCTGCCAATACATTAAGACCTTCCTTACGTTGGGTTTTAATGTCTAATCCGGAGTGAAAATGATTCGACCGTAATTCAGCAAAACTTCCACCTAAAACCAGAGGAATATCCAAGGGATTCTGAAAATAGTCTTGAGGGTATGGATTTTGTCCGAAAGCAAAAAGGGGAAAGAGGATTAGGAGTAAAAGATGTTTCATTTCAATGGACAATAGATGCTAAAATATTAATTTGAACACGATATGCAAAGCATAAGTAGTCTCTATTTTTTCTAACGATTTGAAAATACATTAATTGCATTTACCAAAATTTATGAGTAAAGAATTGTGTTTTCTCAATTGGTATGTTAACTTTGTTATCATAGTATTGAATTACTGAAATGAGTAAAATTGAAGACCTTGTTGATGCTTTAGAAACCAAAATCAATACGATTTTACATCAGCAGGAAGTATTGCAACAAACCAATGCAAAACTTTCAGAGCAGTTAGAGCAAAAGCAACAAGAAGTGATTAAATATCAAGATGATATAGCTTCATGGTCTGATAAATATGATACGCTCAAAATGGCAAATTCAATGCTTGGTAGTGACGAAAATAAACGAGATACAAAGCTCAAAATAAATACACTAATCCGAGATATAGACCATTGCATAGCGCAATTGGCAGAATAGTGTAAAAACGTTTAAATGGCGGATAAGCTAAAAATAAAACTCTCAATTGCTAATAGAGTTTATCCTTTGACAATCGATCCAAGCCAAGAAGAGGGCTTGCGGAAAGCGACAAAGAAGATTGAAGCAATGATCAGCCAGTTTGAGCAAAGTTATTCCGTAAGGGATAAGCAAGATGTTTTGGCCATGTGCGCCTTACAATTTGCGGCCCAAGTGGAACAGAAATCGATAGATAAAGCGTATGTGAATGAGGAGGTGCAAGACAAATTAAAAGCCTTAAATACCTTATTAAATAATCATATATAACTCGTACGTTCTTTTAAATAAAACTAGGTTACTGCCTACATTAGTTACATTTTTTGATAAACTCAACGTTAATTCTTTAAAAAGGGTGAGTTGAAGTTGTAAAATCGTGCTGTTAATACGAAAGTGTTTAGACAGATTTTTGATCAGCTTGTTAGCCCTAAACTTGTTTTTAAGGAGTTTATACAGAATCCAGAACTGATGTAGGCTTTTTTTATATACTAAACTAAACACTAACATGGATACTAACACAATAATATATGCCGTAGCGGGTATTGTCTTAGGGGTGATTATTGGCTATTTTTTAGCGAAATCATTGGCCAAGGGCAGTGCTTCAAAATTGATTGCTGAAGCAGAGAAGGAAGCCAGCGTCATACTGAAGGAAGCAAAAATAAATGGGGAGAACCTCAGAAAAGAAAAAGAACTCAAAGCAAAAGAAAAATTTATAGAATTAAAAGCGGAGCATGAGAAGGTCATTCTTTCTCGTGATAAGAAAATGGCAGATGCCGAAAAGCGTATCCGCGATAAGGAATCACAGATAAGCTCAGAATTATCCAAAGCTAAAAAGAGTAGCCAGTCTTTAGACGATAAAATCAAGGATTACGATTACCGCATAGAGTTTCTCGACAAGAAAAAAGAGGAATTAGAAAAAGCCCAAAAAAGCCAAATAAAACAGCTGGAAGTCATTTCTTCATTGTCTGCTGAAGAGGCTAAAGAGCAGTTGATTTCTTCACTTAAAGAAGAAGCCAAGTCAGATGCCATGGCGTATGTGCAAGATAGGGTGGAAGAAGCTAAAATGACCGCCCAGCAAGAGGCCAAGAAAATTATTATTAATACCATTCAGCGTATAGGTACTGAGGAAGCTATTGATAATTGTGTTTCTGTATTTAATATTGAATCAGATGATGTTAAAGGACGAATTATTGGTCGTGAAGGGCGAAATATTAGAGCCATTGAAGCGGCAACGGGCGTAGAAATTATTGTTGATGATACGCCAGAAGCGATTATCCTGTCGTGTTTTGATTCTGTTCGTCGCGAAATAGCACGATTGTCCCTACACAAATTGGTGACGGACGGACGTATACATCCTGCAAGAATAGAAGAAGTCGTGCGAAAAACACAGAAACAGATTGAACAAGAGATTATAGAAGTCGGTAAGCGTACGGTTATCGATTTGGGTATTCATGGTCTGCATCCTGAATTGATAAAGATGGTAGGACGCATGAAATACCGTTCGTCTTACGGACAAAACCTATTGCAACACTCTAGAGAAGTTGCGAAGCTTTGTGGCGTTATGGCAGCAGAATTGGGATTAAATCCTAAACTAGCTAAGCGAGCTGGACTTTTACACGATATCGGGAAAGTTCCAGACTCCGAAGCTGATGTAGAAACCCCTCACGCCATTTTAGGTATGAAATGGGCTGAAAAGCACGGTGAAAAGCCAGAAGTATGCAACGCCATTGGAGCTCACCACGACGAGATTGAAATGACCACATTGTTATCACCGATCATTCAGGTGTGTGATGCTATTTCTGGAGCAAGACCCGGCGCGAGACGCCAAGTGCTGGATTCATACATACAACGTCTGAAAGATTTAGAAGATGTGGCCTTTGGATTTACAGGTGTTAAGAAAGCATATGCCATCCAAGCGGGACGTGAACTTCGTGTTATTGTAGAAAGCGAAAAGGTATCAGATGATAAGGCGGCAGCACTATCTTTTGAAATTTCCCAGAAAATTCAAACGGATATGACCTATCCTGGTCAGGTTAAGGTTACTGTGATTCGTGAAACGAGAGCGGTGAATATCGCTAAGTAATTTTTTGACTATATAAGTTAAAAGGCATTCATTTAGTTGGATGCCTTTTTTATTCACAGCTTTTATTTTCTTGGATGAAACTTATTTAAGACTTCACTCAAATGCGAACGATCAATGTGCGTATAGACTTCGGTCGTTGTAATACTTTCATGACCTAGCATCATTTGAATAGCTCTAAGATCTGCACCGTTCTTTAATAAATGGGTAGCAAAGGAATGTCTAAAGGTGTGTGGGGAGATGGTTTTCTTCAACCCGATTTGCTCAGCCAATTTTTTAATAATCGTAAAAACCATGGCACGAGTCATTTGCCGCCCTTTGTAGTTTAAGAATAAGATATCCTTGGATTCTGAATCAATGCTAATATGGTTTCGTTCTTGGCGCCAAATAGTTATGTGCTTTTGTGTATTTTCACTAATAGGCACAAACCGCTCTTTATTTCCCTTGCCCGAAACTTTTATAAAGCCTTCGTCAAAAAAAAGATCTGAAATTTTTAAAAACGTTAACTCACTCACGCGAAGTCCACAACTATAGAGCGTTTCCAAAATGGCTTTATTGCGGTGCCCAAGATTTATACCTCTAAAGGCGTAGCTTAAATCAATAGCATCTATAAGTTGGTCTATTTCATCTTCGGAAAGCGTGTCAGGGAGTTTTCGACCCAATCTTGGGGTTTCAATGAGATCCATGGGATTATCAGTTCGTAAATCTTCAAATACCAAATAATTGAAAAAATTCCGTAAACCCGATATTATTCGAGCTTGGGACCTTGGCGCCACTTTTTTTGAAATGGAATAAATAAAAGTCTGTAATTCTTCCTTATCAATTTTTAACGGTTGATTTGATTTAAGGTCTAAATCTAGATGCCTAATCAACTTTTGAAGGTCAAACCCATAATTTTCAATGGTATTATCAGACAGACCTCGCTCTATTTTTAGATAGGTTTTGTATTGCTTTATGGCGGTCGTCCAATTCAATATACTTGTATTTAGGTAGTTTTATCTGTTATGTCAATTTAAATAAAAAGCCGTTCAAAATAAAATTGAACGGCTTTTCAGACTGAAAATTATAACTTGTGCTTATAGCCCAGGATATGAATCTGTTAGGATTTGCACAATATCAATAATGTGTCCTACCAAGAAAAATCCTAAAGTAAGAATATAAAGAACATTCCAATACCATGGACTTCCAATATACCATCTGTGTGCAGCAAAACCACCTAAAACAAGCCACAAGGCAGCAGCAACCCATTTGTCTTTTTGCCCACTCGCAGCAGGTACGGCTTCGTAGACTTCTTCTGTAACATCTTGTGTCACCGAATTTTGAGTTGTTACAGCAGTTCTTTTTACTGGAAACGAGGCATAAGCCGCATTAAAGCTTAGCATAAGGGCTAAGGCCGATAATAATAATCTTAATTTCATAAAGGTTGATTTAAAGTTTCCGAAAATTAGTAAAAAAAAATTACTTGAAGTTTAATTTGTTTTAAAACAATAAACCATATTTGTTCAAAATATTTCGAAAATGAAATTCATTTACGCAGTTGCTTTCGTGTTTTTTTCAATTTCTATTGGAGCTCAGGATATTAGCAAGTTTGGAGGATTTATAAAAATACAAGACTCTCTTTTTATAAAATATAGAATTGAGTTTACAGAAAAAAATGGTGCAATATCAGGGATTAGTTTCACTGACTTTGGGGGAGAACACGAGACAATGTCTAAAATAGCAGGAACATATTCCGAAGACGACAAGCTTATATCATTTAGTGAAGTGCAAATGATCTATACGAAGTCACCAGTCTCACTTGACAATTTTGATTTCTGTAATGTACATTTTCAACCTTCTAAATTTAAAATAGGATCTGATAAATTATCAGGGGATTTTAAGGGAAAATTTAAAGACGGCTCAAAATGTTTAGATGGCGAGATAGCGATGAGTTCTTATGATAAAATTAATCAGCGTGTCTCCAAATTTTCCAAAAAAGTAGAAAAGTCGAGACGTATCCCTGATTCTATTAAAAACAAAGTTAGAGATATAAAAATTATCGATACGCTTAATTTGAATATCCTTAAACCAAATGATATTACATCAATACCTACAAAATCTAAAAGTTTAAAGTTTGAGATCTATGATGGCGGTCAAATCGATGGTGATATCATCAGTATATATCAGGATGGCAAACTTATTCTGTCAAAGCATAAAATATCAGCTACCAAGGAAACCTTTGAAATTCCAGTTTTAAAAAGAAA
This sequence comes from Winogradskyella maritima, assembly GCF_042650215.1. Lineage (NCBI taxonomy): Bacteria > Pseudomonadati > Bacteroidota > Flavobacteriia > Flavobacteriales > Flavobacteriaceae > Winogradskyella > Winogradskyella maritima. The sequence goes on from NZ_JBHSAT010000004.1 coordinate 1,942,458, forward strand.
AACACAGTTAAAAATTGTCTCGGAATCGGTTGGTAGTATAGGCGCTAATACGGCAATTATTGAGGTGCTTGATAATGGCAATATTATCAAAACCATGACCAATCTCAACAAGGGAGAATCAACACTCATAGACGTAATTAAAATATAGATTACAGCATGCGTTAGGACTTATTTTGTTAATAACTCTATTTTCAAACTACTGTAAATCAATATATTTATTTTTATTGTTGATTAATTTGTTGATAAGTGTCTTTCTTTCATTTCAGGGGAATTGTGATTTATTAATAGTTTAGAATTATCAATTTTAAAACTCAAAAATCATGAAAAAATTAGTTTTGGCTGCATTTGCAGTATTTGCATTAACCTTTGTTAATGCTCAGGAAGATGGTAGCGCATTGTCTAAGGGAAGTTGGGTCGTTGAAGCCAATACAGGTTTTGGTGGCGGTTCTTCTGGCTTGGCTCATAGCGCAAACACAGGGTTTGGACTTTATTCCGTAGATGATTTAACAGTGTGGTCTGTAGGTGGCGAAGCTGGCTATTTTGTTGCTGATGATCTTGCCATTAAAGTAGGTTTAGGTTATAATGATTTTGACGGTGCAAACTCGTTTACTTATAAACTAGGGGCTAAATATTATATCGGTAGTGAATTTCCTGTTCAAGTAGATCTTACTGGCGCATCAGGTGATGATATTTTTGGTGATGAAAAACCATTGTGGCTAGGTCTTCAAGGTGGTTATGCTTGGTTTGTAGCAGATAATATTTCCATTGAGCCTGGATTACGCTACAATATTTCATTGAATGAAGATTTTACTGATGAAGGTGTTTTTGAAGCGCGAATTGGTTTTGCACTTCATTTCTAGAGATTATAGAATAATTTAAAAATTCGTAGTCAATTGATTACGGATTTTTTTATGGATTACGTATTCATTGAATTTCTTAAAAAAGTTAGTTCATTTCGTATATAGTAAAAAATAATTTTGAGCTTATAAGAATTCTATTACATTTGTCCACTCAAATTTTAAAAAACAAATCAATTTTACTTTATGAAAAAATTTTTCACCTTAATTATTGCGGTTGTTGCAATTAGTGTTAATGCACAGTCAGATAAAGGAGACTTTACCATTGCCCCTCAAGCTGGTCTTAATTTATCCAATTATACAAGTTCTGAAAATCTGAACAATAAAATACGAGTAGCCTTTAATGCTGGTGTTGTTACCGAGTATTATTTTAGTGACAGATGGAGCTTAAGATCTGGATTGATTTATGACTCAAAAGGAACAAAACTTGAAGAAGGTTCATTTAACCTTGAAGAAAAGTTGAATTACCTAGTATTGCCGGTACATGCAAATTGGCATTTCGGTAGTAACAGAAACTGGTATCTTAACTTTGGACCAAGTTTTGGGTTTTTATTAAGCGCAAAAGCGGATGAAAACGGTCAGGAATCAGATATTAAAGATCTTGTTAACTCATTTGATCTAGGTCTAGGTTTAGGTATCGGATATAAATTCAATATGGACGATAGAACACAATTCTTTATTGAATACCAAGGCTATAATGGTTTTATCAACATCGCAGAGGAAAGTGATATAAATCTATTAAATGCTACTTCGGCCTTTAATATTGGTGTTATATTCAGACCATAAATCATTTATTATAATTTAAAACCGAAGCGCTGGCTTCGGTTTTTTTATGCCCTAAATTTATATCTTTACTTTATGAAGAAAATCATCATCATCAACGGCCCAAACCTAAACCTTCTTGGCAAACGTGAGCCTGACGTTTACGGCAACAAAAGTTTCGAGGATTACTTTAAAACACTTCAGGAGCGCTATCCTAATATCCAGTTAACCTATTACCAATCTAATATAGAAGGTGAATTAATTGATAAATTACAACAGGTTGGTTTTTCTTGTGATGGTATTATTTTAAATGCGGGAGCTTATACGCATACGTCTGTAGGTATCGGTGATGCCGTTAAGGCCATAGAAACACCGGTGGTTGAAGTGCATATTTCCAATACGTTCTCTAGAGAAGCCTTTAGGCATCAATCTTATATATCTTCACATGCTATGGGCGTAATTCTTGGCTTTGGTTTAAGGAGTTATGATTTAGCAATTAAAAGTTTACTATAAATTATAGACCAATGAAAATAGTCGTTGCCTCCTTTGTTGTCTTGTTTCTTGTATTAACAAATTCTGTTGATGCGCAGACAGATTTTGGCATTAAAGCTGGTACAAGTCTTACATTTTTTAATGAGGATAATGGTGTCTTTGGCGAAGACCCAGAACTCGAAGTTGGTTATTTTGGTGGTGTTTTTTTAGATGTTGTAATTGATAATGGCTTTCACTTTCAACCAGAATTACTATATAAAGGGCTTGGAGATTTCGAGTTTCTGAATTTACCTCTATACCTCAAATACGATGTGGACAACAACTTTCACATTCTTGCTGGGCCAAGTATGAATTATTTCTTCAATTTTTTCGTCAATAAATTTAAGATTCGAGGTGATTTTAGCTTAGCATACGATATCTCGGACGACTTGGACATAAGCTTGAAATACACTATTGGTTTTGAAGAGATTTCGCCCAATGTATTATTCATAGGATTGGGCTACCGCTTATAATTTTTTATACAGTTTACATTTCTTTTTTGAACTTTCCCATTAGTTTAACTTTAGCATTTCTTATCATTTATTTGTGATTTGATTGTGAACTGTTAACACTAATCTCTACTAGATTTGTAGGTATAACCAATCCATCAATCAAATAAAAATGAATAGTAATTTTAAACGTTAGTTAGTGATTTAAAAATGTGTTTTAGTCTCTGGTGTTGGTTACAGAACTAGAACAAAAAAAGACGATTCAATTGAATCGTCTTTTTGTTTTCTAAGTGTATTTGGGTTACAAGTGAATCACTTCATCATAAGCGTCGGCAACAGCTTCCATAACCGCTTCACTCATGGTAGGGTGTGGATGCACAGCTTTTAAAACCTCATGTCCTGTAGTTTCTAATTTTCGACCTAAAACCGCTTCCGCTATCATGTCGGTTACACCAGCACCAATCATATGACAACCTAACCATTCACCATATTTAGCATCGAAAATAACTTTTACAAAACCATCTTTAGCACCACTGGCACTTGCTTTTCCAGAGGCTGAGAACGGGAATTTTCCAATCTTAACATCAAGACCTTGCTCTTTGGCTTGGGCTTCGGTTAGTCCAACACTTGCAATTTCTGGCGAACAATACGTACACCCTGGAATGTTACCGTAGTCTAACTTTTCAACGTGCTGTCCGGCGATTTTTTCAACACAAAGAATTCCTTCAGCAGAAGCTACGTGTGCCAATGCCTGTCCTGGTGTAACATCACCAATAGCATAATAGCCAGGAATGTTGGTTTGGTAGTAATCATTAACGAGGATTTTATCTCTATCTACAGCAATGCCAACATCTTCCAGTCCTATGTTTTCAATATTTGATTTAATTCCAACAGCTGATAATAGGATATCCGCTTCAAGAACTTCTTCACCTTTTTTGGTTTTTACGGTTGCCTTTACACCGTCAGCAGAGGTATCAACAGATGTTACCTCAGCGGAGGTCATTATTTTTACACCACTCTTTTTAAAGCTACGCTCTAATTGCTTAGATACTTCATCATCCTCAACAGGAACGATTTTAGGCATATATTCCACAATAGTGACTTCTGTACCCATAGAGTTGTAGAAGTAAGCAAACTCCACACCAATGGCACCAGAACCGACGACAATCATCTTTTTTGGTTGTTCTTCCAAAGTCATGGCCTGTCTGTAACCAATGACTTTTTTACCATCTTGAGGAAGGCTTGGCAACTCACGAGAACGTGCACCTGTTGCGACAATAATATGGTCGGCTGAGTATTCTTTGCCGTCGACATCTACTTTCTTACCAGGTTTTAGTTTCCCAAAACCTTCAATGACATCGATTTTATTTTTCTTCATTAAGAATTTTACACCATTGCTCATACCATCAGCAACACCACGGCTTCGTTTTACTACGGCATCAAAGTCGTGAGAAGCATCTTTAACATTAAGACCGTAATCTTCGGCGTGCTTTAAATATTCGAAAACCTGAGCGGATTTTAATAGCGCTTTGGTTGGGATACAGCCCCAGTTAAGGCAAACCCCACCAAGACTTTCCTTTTCAACAACAGCCGTTTTAAATCCTAATTGTGATGCTCTAATGGCGGTAACATAGCCTCCAGGACCGCTACCAAGAACAATAATATCGTATTTACTCATGAGTCAATTTTTAGTTGAATTTTGAAGCTACGAATTTACGAAACGTCGGGGGAATATTAAAGGTCTTCCGTAAAATGTCTTCGGGCTTTGGATTTGCCGAATTTTTTAGAATTATAGATTTCAGAATTTCCTTTTGGAATGGATAGTGATTGCCAATCTGTACCTTTTATTGATTTACCTATGAAGACCATTTGTCCTACGTGATAGGCATAATGAATCATTTGGCGATTGATGGCTTCAGTTACGGTGTGACCTTGATTACGAATGTAGATGGTATCTTCAAGTTGGGTTTCAGACAGGTTGTTTAAAGTATGAAACAAACAATTCCAGCCTTTTTCCCAATAACTAATAAGAGTTTCATTTGATTCAAAATCATTAATAAATTCAGAATCGCGATGTCGCCATGATTTTTCACCATCCTCTTCAAGAAAATTAGTCCACCGGCTGAGCATATTACCTGCAAGATGCTTTGCTATGATGGCAATAGAATTATCTTCAGATTGAAAGGTTTGATTTAATTCCGAAAAACTGAGCTGGTCAAACGTTTTGTCTGCAAGGGATTTGTAGTATTCAAACTGTTTTATGACGCTTGAGAGATAGGAGGACATGGGTGTTGTTTGATTATAAAGTTATAGAATATTCAATTATTCAGGAAATTTTCCCATTCAAACCAATAACCAATAACCAATAAAGAATGACTCTTTATTCCTTTTCAGGCTTAAAATCCAAAGCAACTCCATTAATGCAATGACGCTTTCCGGTAGTGTCTCTCGGCCCGTCATTAAAGACATGACCTAAATGACCACCACATGTGGCGCAGTGTTCTTCCGTTCGGGCGTAGCCTAAGTTATAATCTGTAGAGAATGCGACATTACCTTTTATTTCTCGGTCAAAGCTTGGCCATCCCGTACCTGAATCGAATTTATGCTCACTTTTAAACAATGCGGTGCCACAACCTGCACAATGGTAGGTTCCTACTTCGTAGTTTTTATTAAGTGGACTGGTAAAAGGTCGCTCTGTGCCAGCCTTGCGTAGTACGTAAAACTCTTGATCTGTTAATTCTGCCTTCCATTCAGCTTCCGTTTTATTGACGGGAAAGGATTCTGCTTTTTCGGACTTCGCTTTTTGTGCCGAACTGTTGCAACTGAAAAGAACCGTAAGTATAAGTAATGAGAAAAATCGTTTCATGCTTTTTTTTATAAAGTTAAGGCTTCAATCTTGTTTGTGATAAATTTTAACCAATTCTTAATTTTTGTCGGCTTATGAAGCCATCCATTACTAGTTAGGACAACTTATTTGGGCATATAAGTCAATAAGTTGTAAATTAAGGTACTATTTTTGTGTTATAACCATTAAAAATTAAGTCATGAAACATACTATAAAAATCCTAGCGGTTTTCCTTTTGGCCTTTGCCATGTCTTGTAAGACCAATCCTTTTACTGGAAAAAAGACGATAGCGCTGGTGTCTAATTCAGAATTATTCCCAACATCCTTTGCTCAGTATAATCAAGTACTTTCTGAGGAAAAGGTAGTTAGAGGGACAGCAGAAGCCGAAACCATAAAACGTGTAGGGCAGAAGATATCTGTTGCTGCTGAGCGTTGGCTAACGGCCAATGGTTACGAGAGTTATTTAAATGATTATAAATGGGAGTACAGTCTTATTGAGTCAGAGCAGGTCAATGCGTGGTGTATGCCAGGTGGAAAAATTGCTTTTTATACAGGTATACTTCCTATAGCAAAAAATGAGACGGGTATTGCAGCAATTATGGGTCATGAGGTGGCGCATGCATTAGCCAATCACGGCCAACAACGTATGAGTACCGGACTTTTACAGCAGATTGGTGCCGCTGGTGTTGCCGTAGGTACAAGTGGTAAATCTGCCGAAGCACAACAAGCTTGGATGCAAGCTTATGGTGTAGGCTCTACATTAGGAATGTTATCTTATAGTAGAAAGCATGAAACAGAGGCCGATAAAATCGGACTTTACTTAATGGCAGTTGCTGGTTACAATCCAGATGAAGCTTCAGAATTATGGAAACGCATGAAAGCCAATAGTGGAGGACAAGCACCACCACGATTCTTAAGTACGCACCCACATCCAGACGATCGTATTCAGAATTTAAAAGCTTTAGCGCCTCAGGCAAAAGCAGAAGCCGCAAAATATGGTGTGACATCATTTAAGCCGGTGAATTAAAATCTAAAATATATTTGATTACTTTAGAGCTGTCCAATTTTGGGCGGCTTTTTTAGTACCAACCTTATGCAAAACTTTGAAAAGGGGAGCAAAAAACTTCTCAATGCCTGGGCTTTCTACGACTGGGCTAATTCGGTATATACACTAACTATTGCCTCATCCATATTTCCGATATTTTACTCCACTTTATTTAAAGACAAGGACGAATTGGTTTATGCCTTTGGATTTGGTATGAAACAGACGGTTCTTATTTCTATCGTTACTGCATTTACTTTTTTGGTAGTTGCGTTTTCGTCGCCAATTTTATCAGGTATTGCTGATTATGTGGGAAACAAAAAAACATTCATGAAGTTTTTCTGTTATGTTGGTGGTTTAGGATGTATCGGTCTGTATTGGTTTAGCGTGGATGCTGAATTAATCCATGTGAGTCTTTTGTTTTATTTTATGGGATTGATTGGCTATTGGGGAAGTTTGGTGTTCTATAATTCGTATTTGCCAGATATCGCTTATGAAGAACAGCAGGATGCTGTTAGTGCCAAAGGTTTCGCTTGGGGCTATGTAGGTAGTGTTCTATTATTGATTTTAAATTTAGCAATGGTCATGAAACCTGAATGGTTCGGTTTTGATGTAGGTGAGACTGAAGCGTCTAGAAATGTCGCTTCAATATCTGCCATGAAAATCTCGTTTATCACAGTAGGGATTTGGTGGATGCTATTTAGCCAATATACCTTTTATGTATTACCAAAAGGGGTGTCATCTGGTCACAAAGTTACTAAGGATGTTATATTTAATGGCTTTAGGGAATTGAAACAGGTCTGGCAAGAACTGAAAGGCAACTTACGCCTGAAACGTTATCTCAATGCTTTTTTTGTATTTAGTATGGCGGTACAAACCATTATGCTCATGGCGGTATATTTTGGGGAAAAAGAAATTGCCTGGGAAGATGACGGGCAAAAAACAATGGGCTTGATTGTTTGTATTTTGATTATTCAAATCGTAGCTATTCTAGGTGCTTACCTAACATCTAAAGCTTCTGCACGTTTCGGTAATATAAAGACGCTTATCGTTGTTAACGCCATTTGGATGTTGCTCTGCATATATGCGTATTTTATGATTACACCGCTTCAGTTTTATATTGCGGCCGGATTGGTAGGTTTAGTAATGGGAGGCGTGCAGGCACTTGGTCGTTCTACCTATTCAAAATTTTTACCTGATACAGAAGACACTACATCGTATTTCAGTTTTTATGATGTTGCGGAAAAGATAGGTATTGTGATAGGGATGACGATTTTTGCCATTGTAGACCAAATCCAGTCGATGCGGATTGCAATTCTATTTTTGTTTGTCTTCTTTTTAGTCGGAATTATTCTGCTTTTCAGGGTACCAGAAAATAATCCGTCAGAATAATTCTTATGTTTGTGCGCACCAATTTATAATGAATATGAAAAAACTACTTGGACTTATATGCTTCGCCGTATTATTTATGGCGGCCAATTGTGAAAACGAACCGCTAGAAGGCGAATTTTTAACAGAAGCTGAAGTTGCTTGCCTACAAGCTATTGACGCTAGTGCCGAGGCACAAGCCAATTTTGATGTCGCTAGCACTGAAGACGCTCCAGCTTTATGTAGTATGTTAAAAACCGCATTGGAAGCTCAGATAGCGTCCTGTGGTGATGATAATGGATTTTTACAAGCGCGAATTGATAGTTTGGGTGATTGTTCCATTCAGATTGATGAAGAAGCTTGTGCAATGGCTAGGGCAGAAAAAGATACAGCCGAAATTGCATTTAATGATTCTACGGATGAAAATTATACGGAAACTTGTAATGCTTTAAAGGAAGCGCTTGAAGCCGTATTGCAACAATGTGGCCCAGACCAAGCTATTCAAGACCAAATTGATAGTCTAGGGAATTGCTTATTGTCGTCAGAACCTGTTTTGATTAAACAGATTATTTTTACAGAACCATCAGGCGAATCGTATACAAACGACTTCAGTTACGAAGGAAATCGTCTAACGTCTATAACTTCATCCGATGGTGGTATAACAGAATATATTTATGAGGCGGAGGTGATGCAACGTATTGAGAATAGAGGTGCTAATGGAGAAATATTTGATTACACGGAGTTAGAGTACAATGCAGAAAATCAATTATCCGCTTATAGTACTATTATTCCAGATGCCAATCAGGGCTACAGAACAGAGTTGACCTATAATATTGATGGTACTATAACTCAAGAAACATTTATTGGAGATGCGGACACGCAAACCGAGGTATTAGGCACTAGAGTATCGACTTTAGTTAATGGACAAATTACTGAAGAAACAGCTCCTGATGGTTCATTTATAGCATCATATTCGTACGACTCAAGCAATGGAATCTATAAAAATATATTTAAAATAGAACAATTGCATTTAATCAATTTCGATTTTTCACAATTGTTAGGAGGCGCACAAAACAATATCACCGAGTTTACACAAGATGATGGTAGTGGTGGAACAGAGATGGAGCTCTTTACCTATACCTATAATAGTGCTAATTACCCTGAAACGGGACAGTTATTTTATGACGGCGTTTTAAATGTGGATATACAATTCTTTTATGAATAGAAAATTAAAACCATAAAAAAGGTGTCTTAGTATTAAGACACCTTTTTTTATGTTCGCCTAACGTCTACAGTCTAATTCTCCACACTACCAGAACCAATAACCTTGATGTCTTCTTTAGTCGGAGTACCACGATATTCAATATCACCAGAGCCAGTGACTCTTGCTTTAAAATTACCGCTAACCCTAACATCTGCATCGCCAGAACCCGTAACGCTGGCATCCGTATTTACGCTATTTAAGTCAAAACCATGAAAGTCACCAGAGCCAGTAACATTGGCATCTAAGTTGGTTGCACTTCCTTTTAAGGTGAGGTCTCCAGAACCAGAAACACTTCCTTTTAAATCTGTTGCTTCTACATTTAAGATGATATCACCAGAACCAGATAAAGACACGTTGAGGTTTGAGGCTTTAATGGTGCCTTCATTCCAAACGTCACCAGAGCCAGAAAGTGATACTTTGTTCACAGACTCGTAAGGAATGGTAATCACAATCATTTTGTTTTTACTTGGCTTAAGGTTCTTTCCTGTTTTAACGCGAATACTCAAGGCACCGTTTTTTACTTCGGTAATAATGTATTCTTGAAGGTTAGATTCTGCTTCAACCTTAATTGTGCCTTCAGAACCTTGAACCAATTTAAAGTCCATAAATCCGGCACATTTAATGGCGTCATAGTCGCCGACATTTCTGGTGTCTGTGGTCATGTTGCCATTGCCTTTAACGCCTTTTCCGTTTCCCCAATCCCATTGCCCATAAGCTAAGGTTGCCATGCATAAAAATGGAATGATAAGTAGTGATTTGATAGTTTTCATTGTTGTTCGTTTTTATTGATTAATATTTTGTTTTTCCTCTCGCTTCATGTGAAGGCGATAATTATTTTTTCTTGAATGTAATACTCCCATAGTCCGAATTTATCCGCACCTTATTGCCAGACCCAGATTTTCCTTTAAATCCTGAGTAATACTTACTTCCAGAGCTGACCCGCTTTTTACTAAACTCAAATCCATCATCGCCTCGAAGTCCGCCGTAGTCCAAATCAATTTCAAAATCGAAATTATAATCAGCGTCATGGCCAATGGTCATTCCGGCGTAATCTGTGTCAATAGAAATGTTTCCTGCATTGCTTGCCATTCTATCGATTTTAATAGAACCGTAATCAGCTTTGATGGATACGTTTTTAAAGACATTTCCCAATCGAAGGCTAAGGTAGTCGCCGTTTCCATTTAAGTTGTTGATATTAGAGATGGAAAGAGAACCATAATCACAGTTATATTCTACATTCTCAGCCATTTCTATAATCGATTTGGTATAGTCTGCATTGATGACTAAACCTTCAGTTTTAGAGACCGTATAGCTACTGTAATCGGCATTGATTTTACCTGATTTAATGTATTCAAAATAGCATCCGTTGCTATAATCAAAGTTGATGCTATTACCAGACGCCATTAATTCTTTGGTGGTAATTTTGCCATAGTCGCAGTTCAATTCGGCTTTACCTTGTAATTTATCTAAAGTGATATCGCCATAATCATTATTCAGATTTACATTTCCAGTCATCGGCATTTTTATGGTATAGTCAATCTGCATCTTTATATTGTTATTGCTTCCCCAATTCCACCATGAGCGTTTTTCTTTATTGAAAATGGTTTCTACCGAGACCCAATCGCGCGAAGCGGAAAATTTCACATCAATATCATCAAGTTTCTTTTGGGCTTTCTCTTCGCTACTGCTTGTCACTTTAATTGTAACGTCGATTTCAATTCGATTTTCATCCCAAGTAATCACGTTAACATTGCCATAGCTATTATCCACCTTTAAGGTAGCGTTGCTAGATACATCGTATGATTTTTCAATGGTTTTTTCAACAGTTGCCTTCAAAAAAGCAAAGTCAATAGAGGTACTAGATAATAGTACAGCGGGCGCTAAAAAGGCAAATAATAATTTAAAGGGTATACGTTTTAACATCGGTGTTGGTATTTAGTTCTTTAATATTTTCAATTTGTTCTAAGACATTGGTAAGAATGTCTATTCTGGTCTGAAAGTTGCTAATCATCGCATAAACCACGCGCTTGTCTTGACCACTTTCTTTTAAATCTGTTTTTAATTTGGTGTATTGGGTTTCCAAAACTTTCAGTTCGCGCATGGCATCGTAAATAATGTCTTCAGTTAAAGGTGATACTTCCGCATTTAGCTTTTTCAATTCTTCAGCAAGGGTAAGATGAAAGTAATCTTGCGTTTCCGCCATTTCTTGGGAAACACTTGCTAAATCATTGGTTTCGGGTTCAGACTTAAGCGTTGTAAATAGCCCAAAGCAAATCACTACCGACGCCACCATCAGCAATAAAGGCTTCCAAAGTGAGCGTACTTTAGATGATTCATCTTCAAGTACCAGAGTTTTTTTCAAGCGTTGTTCAAAACGTTGTTGGTGTCCTTCGCTTGGAGAATGGACGTCAAACTGGCCTTCCAATTCGTCAAATAAACAGTCTATGTCGTCTCTGTTTGTGTTCATTAGTAGTTTACTTTTTCCGTAAGCAATATCTGTCTCAATTTTTCTTTAGCTCTAGAAATCATCGTTCTGCAGTTGGCATAAGAGATATTCATTATCTCACTGATTTCTTCGTAATCATAACCTTCAATTAAATATAAAGTTAGGCTCAGATTATAATTGGGCTTTAACTGCTTCATGGCGGTCATCACCTGTTTTACTTTCGTACTGCATAAATCCTCTTCTTGCAAGCCAGACGCATCTTCAACCTTGTACAATAAATTGTCTAAAGGTGTCGTATTCACCTTACTGGTTTTATTGTAATCCGCAATACTGGTATTAACTACAATTCGTTTTAACCAGGCACCAAATACGTTGCTGTCATTGAGCGATTCCAACTTTGTAAATGCTGTCAAAAATGATTCTTGCATCACATCCTCAGCTTTGTAGGAATCTTTTACAATCCTATAAGCTGTATTATACATTGCATGGTAGTAGCGGTTGTAGACTTCTTGTTGAGCCTGCGCATTTCCCGAACTACAAAGCAATAGTAACTGTTCTATATTTTGATTGGTCAGTAACAAATAGCAATTGCTTATCTTAAAGAGCGACGAATTTCCGCACTGTTACACTTTTTGAAAAAATCTTTCACTTTTTTTGAATCCATTGGCATAAGAATTGAATTATCTAGGTGATATTAGTTTGAAATACTAGCGCAATAGCTTGAAAATCAATTGGTATCAATTATATCTAATTTTAGACAACAGCGCATTCTGTACCTTTGTGTGACAGAATGACCTACAATATACTATGGGAAAACGAAATTTTATAGAGCTTGACAGTTTGTCATTACAGGATTTTGACGAAAATTCGGAATTAATTCCTTTAATGACGCCTGAAGATGAAGAATTAATTAATAATGAAACCCTTCCGGAAACCCTTCCGATTTTACCTTTACGAAACACAGTATTGTTTCCAGGTGTAGTGATTCCGATTACAGCCGGACGAGATGCATCCATAAAACTTATCAATGATGCCAACAAAGGCGGAAAGGTTATTGGCGTGGTTTCCCAAAAAGACGAGTCCGTAGAAAATCCTTCTGCCGATGATATATATAAGATTGGTACCGTAGCACGAATACTTAAAGTGCTTAAAATGCCCGATGGTAACACTACGGTGATTATTCAAGGCAAGAAGCGCTTTACAATTGATGAAATAACGTCAGAACAGCCTTATTTCACGGCAAAAATTTCAAACCTTTCCGAAACCAAACCAGAAGCCAAAAACGAAGAGTTCACTGCAATCATTGATTCTATTAAGGATTTGTCGTTGGAAATCATCAAGGAAAGCCCAAATATTCCAACAGAAGCGACTTTCGCGATTAAGAATATTGAAAGTAACTCGTTCTTGGTCAATTTTGTCTCTTCCAACATGAACCTTAAAGTTGAAGAGAAGCAAAAATTGTTGGTCATCAACGATTTGAAGGAGCGTGCACTGGCAACCTTAAAATACATGAACATGGAGTACCAAAAACTGGAGTTGAAAAACGACATCCAGTCCAAGGTACAAAGTGACATGAACCAGCAACAGCGCGAATATTTCTTGCAACAACAGATGAAGACCATTCAAGAAGAATTGGGTGGTGGTGTATCATCGGGGCAAGAGATTGAAGAAATGCGAGAGCGCGCCAAGTCCAAAAAATGGGATGATAAAGTCAAAGAACATTTTGATAAAGAGCTTTCAAAAATGCAACGTATGAATCCTCAAGTAGCGGAATACAGCATTCAGCGTAATTATCTGGATTTGTTCTTGGACTTACCTTGGAACGAATACAGCAAAGATAAGTTCGATTTAAAGCGTGCTATGAAAATCTTGGACCGTGACCATTTTGGCTTGGATGATGTAAAGAAGCGTATCATAGAATACTTAGCAGTTTTGAAGTTGAGAAACGATATGAAATCGCCAATACTTTGTTTGTACGGCCCTCCAGGTGTAGGTAAAACCTCTTTGGGAAAATCCATTGCTGAGGCTTTAGGACGCGAATATGTGCGTATGTCTTTAGGTGGTTTACGTGACGAAGCGGAAATCCGAGGACACCGTAAAACCTATATCGGTGCGATGCCAGGACGAATCATTCAAAATTTGAAAAAAGCAGGAACATCGAACCCAGTCTTTGTCTTGGATGAGATTGATAAGTTGTCCACAGGAAGTCAAGGCGACCCATCTTCTGCGATGTTGGAAGTCTTGGACCCAGAGCAGAACAGCGAGTTTCATGACAATTTCTTAGAAATGGGTTATGACTTGTCTAAAGTGATGTTTATTGCCACGAGTAATAGTTTAAATACCATTCAGCCTGCACTTCGCGACCGGATGGAAATCATAAATGTGACCGGTTATACTATTGAAGAAAAAGTAGAAATCGGGAAGCGTCACCTGCTACCAAAGCAGTTGAAAGAGCACGGTTTAGATGACACATCCTTAAAGATTGCCAAACCACAATTAGAAAAAATCGTGGAAGGCTACACAAGGGAATCAGGTGTGCGTGGACTAGACAAACAGATTGCAAAAATGGTGCGGCATGCGGCCAAGAATATTGCGATGGAAGACGATTACAATATCAAAGTTACCAATGAGGATGTCATTGATGTTTTAGGAAGCCCGCGACTAGAACGTGATAAATACGAAAACAACAATGTCGCAGGAGTAGTTACAGGATTGGCTTGGACTAGAGTAGGAGGCGACATCTTATTTATAGAATCAATTTTATCAAAAGGCAAAGGCAATCTTACGATTACCGGAAACTTGGGTAAAGTAATGAAAGAATCGGCCACCATTGCTATGGAATACATTAAAGCGAATGCCGATGAATTTGGTATTAAACCTGAAGTATTCGAAAAGTACAATGTACACATTCACGTACCCGAAGGCGCTACCCCAAAAGACGGGCCAAGTGCAGGTGTAACGATGTTAACCTCCTTGGTATCTTTGTTTACACAGCGTAAAGTGAAGAAAAGCATTGCAATGACAGGTGAGATTACTTTACGTGGCAAGGTATTACCAGTGGGAGGCATCAAAGAGAAAATCTTAGCGGCCAAGCGGGCGCGTATTAAGGAAATCTTGTTGTGCGAAGACAATAAACGCGATATCGATGAAATTAAACCAGAATACCTTAAAGGATTAACTTTTCATTACGTAAGGGACATGTCGGAAGTGTTGCATTTAGCACTCACCAAACAGAAAGTGGCTAATGCGAAGACGCTTTAAGTCATAGTGATTAAATGAAATTCAGACCTGTCAGGTTTCCAAAACCTGACAGGTCTTGTCTTATCATATTTTAATGTTTTTCAATTTCTAAATTTGGTATCATTGTCATGCTGAGCGCTCCCGAAGTTTCGGGACGAAGCACATTTAAGAGAGAGTTTGCTATTTCTTGACTAAGCTAAAAGGGAGAGCTTTTCTCTTAGCCTTAAAAACCTTCCAAAAAATAAACCAACCATATCAACGTTGTAAATAAGATTTAGTTATTTTGCCAACTCTATGATAAAGCAGATTGCGACCCTATTTCTTCTTTGCGTTTCTAGCACATTGTTGGCACAGTTGGGTGGTGAAAGTACCTATCAATTCCTTAACTTAGTTACATCGCCTCGTCAAGCGGCTTTGGGTGGTAAAATCATAACAAATTTCGACCAAGATGTATCTGATGCTTTATATAATCCGGCATCGATAAATGGCGATATGCATAATCAATTGGCACTGAATTTTTCAAGTTATTTGGGTGGCATTGGCTACGGCACCGCTTCTTACGCGTATACTTACGATAGACGTTTGCAAACCTTTCATGCGGGAATCACCTATATTAATTACGGTCAGTTTGAAGGATATGACTTAGACGGAAATTCCACCGGCGAATTTAGTGGTAACGAAGTCGCGCTTTCTGGAGCGTACAATTATAAGATTCCATGGTCTGATTTTTATATTGGAGGTGCTGTAAAAATCATTAGTTCCAAGTTAGAACAATACAGTTCTATCGGTGGTGCTGTGGATGTTGGGATTATGTACGTTAATGAAGACATAGACTTCAATGCGGCGGTAGTCGTTCGGAACTTTGGAACACAGTTTACAACTTACGCAGGTTTGAGAGAGCCTTTACCGTTAGAAGTCAACTTTGGAATGTCACAAACTCTTGAATACGTCCCTATCCGTTGGCACATGACCTTTGAGAATTTACAGCAATGGCCTATCCGGTTTGCGAATCCGGCTCGGACAACCACCGATTTAAACGGAAACCAAACTGAAGAAAAAGTGGGATTTGTATCCGAATTATTGAGGCATACCATTTTGGGTGCGGAATTATTTCCGGATAGAGGCTTTAATCTCAGAATAGGTTATAACTTTAGGCGTTCAGAAGAACTTAGGATTGCCGACCAGCGTGATTTTTCGGGAATTTCATTTGGAGTGGGCATAAAATTGAACAAGATGAAATTCAGTTACACCCACGCCAGATATACCAGTGCTTCCAATACAAGTTTCTTCGGACTTCAAATTGATTTGAATTAAATGCGAAACATCATCATCGCCATTGACGGCTATTCCTCAACCGGAAAAAGTACCATTGCCAAGCAGTTGGCCGACAAACTCAGTTACATCTATGTGGATACCGGTGCTATGTACCGCTCGGTAGCGTTGTATGCTCTTCAGAATGGATGTGTGGAGGATGAAACTATCAATGAAGAAAAATTGATTTCGGACTTAGACTGCATTCAAATCAATTTTAAATATAATCCGCAATTAGGTTTTGCTGAGGTGTATCTCAATGGAGAAAACGTTGAGTCTAAAATTAGAACGCTTGAAGTATCTAAATATGTGAGTCCTGTTGCGACAATTTCCGAAGTGCGTCGAAAACTCGTGGAGCAACAACAAGCCATGGGCGAGGATAAAGGCATTGTGATGGACGGGCGTGATATCGGTACCGTTGTGTTTCCAGATGCTGAACTCAAAATTTTCATGACCGCTTCTGCTGAAACCAGAGCAGAAAGACGCTACAAAGAATTAAAAGACCGAGGCGACGATATTACGTATGAAGCGGTATTGGAAAATGTGGTTACTAGAGACCATATCGATACTACGCGAGAAGATTCCCCATTGGTCAAAGCCGATAATGCTATAGAAATTGATAATTCTAACCTTACGATAGAGGAGCAGTTATTGAAGATTTTAAAGCTCGCGGAGAATTTAATTAAGTAACTTCTTGTCATTCCTGCGTAGGCAGGAATCTATCTTATAATAAGCAACACATCGTATTAAAATCTATTCATAAATTTTCCGTACCTTACGATTATGAATATTCCAGAAGAAGCATATCAAATCATTATTCTTATCATTCTTGTAAGTATTGCTATGTGCTTAGTGGCTTACTTTACCAAGGATAGCAGGAATTTTAGAAGTAGCCGGAACAGAAAGGCGAGGAGACAGCATTAAGGAAATTCTCATTCCTTGATATCAGTAATTCCTGCATCTCGAAGATGAGGGAGCAGGAATCTTTATCTAGAAAAGCACAGATCTTTTAATTGTTGTCATGCTGAACTCGGTTCACCATCTTTTTTTCATAATACTTAAAAAAAAACCCCAAAACCAAAAGGTTAAGGGGTTTATTTATTTTACAAGGTTTCTGCTGTTGCAGAAATTTATTATAATTTAGGAATCACTAACTCTTGGTCAGGATAGATTAAATCTGCACTTTTCAATTTGTCAGAATTCGCTTTATAGATAGCATTGTACTTAGACGCATCACCATAGTAATGTTTTGCAATTTTGCCTAAGGTTTCGCCCGATTCTACAGTATGTCTTGCATACACAGACTCATCAGCAACTTTGATGTCAGCCATTAAGTCATCAGGATTTTCGCCTCCGACACGCTTAATTTCATCCCATAATAGGTCTTTCTCATATTGCGTACTTGCGGTTCCCCAAATTTTCAATTTGCCGTCAGACTCTTCTACTTTTCCGTTTTGGATGTTCAATTTTTCGCCTAAATCTAGTACGTCTTGGTATTTTGCTCTTTTCATTTTTATAGTTTTAAAAAGTTGAATTATAAATATACGATAATTTGCTTCGAGTTGAAAGACTGCAAAACGATTTGTATTGACTCATTTGTAAATATTCTATGCCATTACGTTTTAGTCTTCAAGCTGTTGTTTAATTGATTAAAAAATAGTATTTTTGCGCTCCTTTTTAGCAGACAGAGGAAAGTAGAAAAGGGATGATATAAACACAAACTAATACTTCTATGGTATTTTTTTGCTGATACTTTCAAAATCCGTAGAATAC
Organism: Winogradskyella maritima; assembly: GCF_042650215.1. NCBI lineage: Bacteria > Pseudomonadati > Bacteroidota > Flavobacteriia > Flavobacteriales > Flavobacteriaceae > Winogradskyella > Winogradskyella maritima. Next base: position 1,960,346 of record NZ_JBHSAT010000004.1, read on the forward strand.
AAATTATTTATCAGCAATGGCTGAAAGCAAAACAAAAAGCAGTCCCGAAGCGTCGGGAGCAGTAGAAGCTACTGAAACACAAACTGTTGAAGCTCCACAGGTTTCTGAGGCGCAAGCAAATCCAGAAAAATTTCTAAAAGAATTCGATTGGCACAATTACGAAGAAGGTATTGAGCAAGTCGCTGATTCTAAACTTGAAGAGTTTGAAAAATTAGTATCCGAAAATTTCGTTGATACTTTAGATGATGAAGTCGTAGAAGGAACTGTAATTACTATTACAGACCGTGATGCCATCATCGACATTAACGCAAAGTCTGAAGGTGTTATTTCACTGAACGAATTTCGTTACAATCCAGATTTAAAAGTTGGAGACAAAGTTGAAGTATTGATTGACGTACGTGAAGACGCTACAGGTCAATTGGTATTATCACACAGAAAAGCACGTGTTATTAAAGCATGGGAACGTGTAAACAACGCTCATGACACAGGTGAAATCGTAAATGGTTTTGTAAAATGCAGAACTAAAGGTGGTATGATTGTCGATGTTTTCGGAATAGAGGCGTTCTTGCCAGGTTCTCAGATTGACGTTAAGCCAATCCGTGATTACGATGCTTATGTAAATAAGACTATGGAATTCAAGGTGGTGAAAATTAATCACGAATTCAAAAACATCGTTGTCTCTCACAAAGCGCTTATTGAAGCGGATATTGAAGAGCAGAAGAAAGAAATCATTAGCCAGTTAGAAAAAGGACAAGTATTAGAAGGTGTTGTTAAAAACATCACGTCTTACGGTGTCTTTATTGACCTTGGTGGTGTAGATGGTTTAGTTCATATTACTGATTTATCTTGGTCTCGTATCAACCATCCAAACGAGATTGTTGAGTTAGACCAAACATTAAACGTTGTTATCTTAGACTTTGATGAAGACAAGTCTAGAATCCAATTAGGTCTTAAGCAATTGTCTAAGCACCCATGGGAAGCGTTATCTGAAGAGGTTAAAATTGGTGACAAAGTGAAAGGTAAAGTTGTAGTCATCGCTGATTACGGTGCTTTCGTTGAGGTTGCTGAAGGTGTTGAAGGTTTAGTTCACGTATCTGAAATGTCTTGGTCTACGCACTTGCGTTCGGCTCAGGATTTTGTATCAGTTGGTGATGAAATCGATGCGCAAATATTAACTTTAGATAGAGAAGACCGTAAAATGTCTCTTGGTATTAAGCAATTAACGCCAGACCCATGGACCGATATTACGTCTAAGTATCCTGTAGGTTCTAAGCACACGGGTATTGTACGTAACTTTACAAACTTTGGTGTGTTTGTTGAATTAGAAGAAGGTATCGACGGATTGATTTACATCTCTGACCTATCTTGGACTAAGAAAATCAAGCACCCATCTGAATTCTGTAACGTAGGTGACAATTTAGATGTTGTTGTATTGGAATTAGATGTAGATGGACGTAAATTGTCTTTAGGACACAAGCAAACAACTGAAAACCCTTGGGATAAGTACGAAACTGAATTCGCATTAAACTCAACGCATACTGCTAAGATTGCTGAAATCGTAGATAAAGGTGCTACTATTGAGTTTAACGAAGATATCGTTGCTTTTGTTCCTTCTCGTCACTTAGAGAAAGAAGATGGTTCAACGTTAAAGAAAGGTGAAGAGGCAGAATTCAAAATCATTGAGTTCAATAAAGAATTCAAGAGAGTTGTTGCATCTCACACTGCAGTATTTAGAGAAGAAGAAGCTAAGATTGTAAAGCAAGCTGTCCGTAAGGCAGAAGCTCAAGCGGCCGAGGCTAAGCCAACTCTAGGTGATGCTAACGATGCGCTACAAGCACTTAAAGATAAAATGGACGGTAAGAAGTAATTCGTAATTAGACATTTTTAAGATAAGAACCCTTTCTCATTGAGAAAGGGTTTTCTTTTTAAGGCAATTGACTTTCCATTTTTTCTTCACATAAATTAATGTAACTTTGTTCTCCAAATCCGTTTGGACGTTTATGAGTCAGAAAGTATTACTTAATGCTAAAGAAGTAAATATCATTCTTCATCGATTGGCTTGTCAACTTATTGAAAATCACAACGACTTTTCCGAAACAGTTTTAGTAGGCTTACAGCCTCGAGGTAAGTATTTGGCGAACCGTTTGGCCCAAATGCTTAAAACCGATTACAAGGTCAAGAATTTAAAACTCGGCCATCTAGACATTACATTTTTTAGGGATGATTTTAGACGAAGCGAAAAAATCCTAGAGGCCAATACCACAACCATAGATTTTATAGTAGAAAATAAAGACGTCGTTTTTATTGACGATGTATTGTATACAGGCCGTAGCATCCGAGCGGCGTTGACCGCTATTCAAAGCTTCGGTCGACCAAACAATATAGAATTACTCACTCTAATCGACAGACGTTTTAGTAGACACTTGCCAATACAACCTAATTATAGAGGTCGCCAAGTCGACGCCATTAATAACGAAAAAGTGATTGTCAATTGGGAAGAAAATGAAGGTGAAGACGTAGTGTATTTGGTGAGTCGATAGGGAAGACATTAGAGTTGAGAATTAAGAAAAGAGATATTATATATTTAAACTAGCAGATTGAAGTCTGCGACTGAACACTGAATACTAGACAATGAGCGAACTGAGTGTAAAACACTTATTAGGAATCAAATATCTCACACCACAGGATATTGACCTTATTTTTGAAACGGCAGACCAATTTAAAGAGGTCATTAACCGCCCGATTAAAAAAGTACCCTCACTTCGTGATATTACCATTGCCAATCTCTTTTTTGAAAATTCTACGCGTACCAAATTATCTTTCGAACTTGCCGAAAAGCGCTTATCTGCTGACATTATTAATTTCTCAGCTTCACAGTCCTCGGTAAAGAAAGGGGAAACCTTAATCGATACCGTAAACAATATCCTCTCCATGAAAGTGGATATGGTGGTGATGCGTCATCCCAATCCAGGAGCAGGTGTATTTCTCTCAAAACATGTCAACGCAAGTATCGTCAATGCAGGTGATGGCGCGCATGAGCATCCTACGCAGGCTTTGTTGGATTCCTATTCCATACGAGAAGCTTTAGGTTCCGTAAAAAGAAAGAATGTGGTTATTGTTGGAGACATCTTGCACAGTCGTGTGGCCTTGTCTAATATTTTTGCACTCAAACTACAAGGTGCCAATGTTAAAGTCTGTGGACCAAGGACCCTAATGCCAAAATATATTGAATCGCTTGGTGTTACGGTAGAAACCAACTTACGAAAAGCATTGGAATGGTGTGATGTTGCAAATATGCTCCGTGTACAGAATGAACGTATGGATATTTCGTACTTCCCAACCACCCGCGAGTATGCCCAACAATACGGTGTAACCAAAGAACTCTTGGACAGTCTAGATAAACAAATTACCATCATGCACCCGGGACCGATTAATCGCGGTGTAGAGATTACTAGTGACGTAGCGGATTCTAAGCAATCCATTATCCTAAATCAGGTAGAGAATGGCGTAGCTATTCGTATGGCGGTGATTTATCTCTTGGCATCCAAAATAAAACATTAGAATTATGATAGTTGACTATGACGGTAATATCTGCATTATCACGCAGGAAAAGGCAACCGTAAAAACCTTGGCCAATAATCTAGAAGTAGGGTACCACAAGTACAAAAACTACCATCTTATTATTAATCTATCGAGTTTAGAATCAATTTCGTTGGAAGAAATTGTAGAATTCCTAAGATTGAATAATACGCACAGAGCCGATAAAAAATCCTTTGTTTTGGTGTCTGATAAAGTTAATCTTGACGAAATGCCAGATGAAATAGTCGTAGTGCCGACTCAACACGAAGCCTACGATATTATTGAGATGGAAGACATTGAACGCGATTTAGGTTTTTAGAACCTACAGTTGTTTGTCGCAAGTTGTTGAGCTGAACAAGGTTTCTAAACAACTTAACGCCTAAACAACAAACAACTAAACAACATTTAATGAAATTGACCATTCTCGGTTGCCATAGTGCAACGCCACGCACAAATACAAACCCAACCTCTCAAATTCTCGAAATTAAGAATCACATGTTTATGATTGATTGCGGGGAGGGGACACAAGTAGCCTTGCGTCGCAATCGTGTTAAGTTCTCTAGGATAAAGCATATTTTTATTTCGCATTTGCATGGTGACCATTATTTCGGTCTGGTCGGCTTAATCAGTACGTTTAGATTGCTGACACGAGAGGCCGACCTTCATATTTATGCACCAAAAGGTTTAAAGGAGGTAATTACCCTTCAGATGAAACTCTCAGATTCATGGACTAATTATCGCTTGTTTTTTCATGAGTTGAGTTCCAAAAATTCAGAATTGATATTCGAAGATGACCAGGTCGAAATACATACCATTCCCTTAGACCATCGCATTTACACCAATGGTTTTCTTTTCAAAGAAAAAGAAGGAGAACGTAAATTGGATATCAACAAAGCTAATGAAGCGAATATCAATAAAGCCTATTTCAGAAAGTTAAAGCAAGGCGCAGATGTACATAACGAAGATGGCGTTCTGATTGACAACAAAAAAGTTACCTCTCCGCCAAAGCCATCAAAAAGCTATGCCTTTTGTAGTGATACGGCGTATAATCCAGATATGGTGCCTTTAATACAGAATGTGGACGCCCTTTATCACGAATCTACTTTTGTAGAAAAACATAAGGAACTCTGTAAACCAACAAAGCACAGTTCTGCCAAAGAAGCGGCGAGTATTGCTAAAATGGCTAATGTAAAACAGCTTATTTTGGGGCATTATTCCACGCGCTATGATGACTTATCGGTTTTTAAGACAGAAGCCCAAGAGATTTTTGCTAATACAGAACTGGCATTAGATGGAAAAACGTTCGAGATTTAGTTCAGTTCTTTCAATGTTGAAATCCATTCTACGGCTTCATCTAAGTTACTCGCACGTTTAATACTAATGGACGCTAATTCTTTTTCAAGCGTGGCGCTCATTGCCGTAGATTCTCTATAACTAATAATTGAAGCGGCGACAAGTATATTGTCTTCAGCATCAAAATAAGACCATAGAATTGGGTCGATAGAATAGTTGTTGATGCGGTTGGCGATATAGGCTAATTTTTTTCGACTTCCGTAATGGGTTATTAAGGACTCAATTAAAACGGCTACTTTTTCAGTGTCAATATGTTCACCTTCGTGGACTTCCATAACAAAGTAGTTGTCGAGTAAAAAATAGTTGCCAAATGGCAGTTCTATTCTCTGGTAGGGTTGTGATTTAGCGATTGGGGACGCTTCAAATTTCATGAATTAATTTTTGCGCAATTTAGAATAAACTTATTTTAAAAACTCTATTCAATCTTTGCTAATTGTATCAATTTAGAAACAATTAATATCATTATTAATTCGTTTTTTTGAGAGTGCAATTGGTGGTGATTCATGCAACTGATTAAGACTTCGATTTATTTTTTAAAACGCTGTGCCCACAAAACGGCATCTTCAAGAGAATTAAAAAGCAAAATGTCTTCAATAAAAAAGCGATTTTCTAAACTCGCATTTAATGTAGACATGGTATTATAGGCAACTACACAGCTGGAGCATAGTAAGTCAGGATACTTTTTAAGTACACGAGTCCAATTTTGAGGCTCTACAGAATAAGAATGTATTCGGTTTGCAATTAAATTCAATTTTGGACCTTCGCCATAATGTTTTATGATTTCTTCTGCTATTATATCGGCCTTATTAAAATCAAAATGAACACCTGCATTGAGCTCTCCAATTACGAAAGAATCGCAGAGATAGTAGGTGCCAAATTCTAGTTGTAGCTTATGGAACTTTAAATTTGTATAAAGAGTAGAGTTTTCGAATTTCACTGTAACTTTGTAAGTAGGTTATAATGCAAATAAAGTAAATTCTAGATTTTAATCTTATCTAATATGGAACAAGATTTAAGTTCATATAGAAAATCATACGAAAAAGGAGAACTGTTAAAATCTGAAGCTCCAGAAAACCCGATAGAACTCTTTAGGGATTGGTTTATGGAGGTAGATAGACATTTTCCTGAAGACGAATCTAACGCCATGACCATTTCTACCATTGGCTTGGACGGCTTTCCTAAAAGTAGGGTAGTGCTCCTTAAAAAATTCAATGAAGAGGGTTTTGTGTTTTATACCAACTACAAGAGCGAAAAAGGGAGAGCCATAGAAGCTAACCCAAATATTTGTCTTTCTTTCTTCTGGCACGGCGCAGAACGCCAAGTCATAATTAAAGGAATTGCTGAAAAGCTAGCAGAAAATTTGAGTGACGGTTATTTTGAATCACGCCCAAGAGGAAGCCAACTCGGAGCCATAGCATCAGACCAGAGTACAGTTGTAAAAGACCGAGAAGAACTAGAAAGCCGTCTGAAAGCATTAGAATCCCAATTTAAAGACAAAGATATCCCTCGACCATCCTATTGGGGTGGATATCTTGTAAAGCCGATAGAAATTGAATTTTGGCAAGGTCGCCCCAATCGTCTTCATGATAGGTTGCGATATAAATTAGAGTCTGATTTCGGCTGGAAATTAGACCGACTTTCACCTTAATATGAAACTGAGTTAAAAAGCGCATAAAGCCGATTAAGTGCTATTTTTTTGCTTTTGAAACTGCATTTCATCGATGAAATGCATTTAGAAACGATTAAATGTATGTTTTTAATCGATTTTAACATTTCATTAACAGTCTTTATTGAAATGTCCTAGTATGTTAGTAATCCCAAATCTTACTTAACCTACTTAATTATGAAAAGAGTTACTCTGATGCCTCTTTTGGCTATAGTCGCTATTTTGAACTTCACCTCATGTTCAACGGAAACATTTCCAGAAGATGACATCAAAGCAGTTGAATTAAAAACACCACCTCAAGCGAAAGAAATTGAAATAGAAATTTTGGAACTGATTAATGAGTACAGAATCCAAAATGGAATGAACGCTTTAGGAAATCACGGTACAGTAAAGGCTGTTGCTTACACGCACACCGACTATATGATTGAGGTAGATGATGTGTCCCATGACAATTTTTATCAGAGAAAATTGAGCCTTCAGCAAAATGCTGATGCACAAGTTGTATCGGAAAATGTAGCTTATGGCTTTTCCTCTGCAGAATCAGTAGTCAATGCTTGGTTAAATAGCCCAGGACATAAAGACAATATTGAAGGCGACTTTACTGATTTTGACATATCTGCCGAAAAGAATGAAGAGGGAAAGTGGTATTTTACAAATATGTTCATCAAACGCTAAATTTCACTGTTTTCAACATAATTACTTATGGTATAACCACGCATTTAGCGTGGTTTTTCTTTTTAAGCTTTTTTCCTTGAAATTATTTTGATTATAAATTTTATGGGATTGAAGATATCTAGTAAAACCCCTACAGTCAAAATACGAATATATCTAAATTATTGCTTGGAATCGAATTTTGCAGTTTTGTCGTTTAGATTTCAAACTAGAGCTATCTAAATATGATTTGAAGTTTTTTATTAGTCTTACCCATTCAATATTAAAAGTCATTGGGCATTCATGTGTGTTTATGATGTCTATATCATTCAAGTGTTAATTGAGTATCTGTAGAGCTGTCTTGTAATGTATTGAGATGCTCAACCGTATAAGCAGGTTCCAATTCACTTCGAAAGTTACTGATAGACTAAATCATTTGCGTTAATGTTAAAACTAATCGCATATATAGGTATTAAGGGTTTGAAAGTGTGTTGAGACTAGCGGTCAGCTTTAAGATTAAAAGCCACAGAAAGTCATTGCTATCCTGTAGGGCACTTGATGCTCTAATACTAATACATTAATTGTATAACAATACAAAAGCCTCCGCAAAGCGGAGGCCATTATGATAAGTTCTAAATAACTGGCGATCTTAATCTTCCAAGATATAGAAGTAAGAACGTCTGTTAAGCTGGTGTTCCTCTGGCGTACACTTAACGCCATTAGAGCATTTGTTGAGCAGTTGTGTCTCACCATAACCTATGGCCGACTCAATCCGATCCTCTGAAATACCTCTAGAGTATAAGTAATCTCTTGTAGATTTCGCTCTTCTGTCAGATAATTTCATGTTATAACGGTCACCACCTCTACTATCCGTGTGGGATTCAATCTTTATCACCATTTCTGGATGTGCTCGCATTACGTCCACAATATTCTCTAATTCGTACTGAGCATCCGTTCTAATGTTCCACTTGTCGAAGTCGAAAAAGATTGGGTTAATAACAATCTGATCCGTATCTATTAGTGGTTCTAACTGAAGATCAGCAACGTTATTCTTTTCATTGGTGTCATCGGTTAGAACGGTCTTCTGATCCTCACGGTAATCTGGCTTACTACCTGAAATTGTGTAGGAACGCTCACACAAAACAGTGAATGTATACGTACCATCTTCTGTAGTTTCAACCGTTTCAAGGACTTTACCCTCTTCGTCAATTAATCTAACGCTTACACCGGCAAGCGGCTCACCAGTCTTGCTGTTTGCAGCGGTACCAGTTATAGCTTGCTCACATAAATAAGCATTGAAACCATAGATATCGTCAGACCCTTTACCACCTTCACGATTAGAAGAAAGGAATCCCATTTGTGTTTCAGTATCTATACTATAGGCAAAATCATCATAACCTGAGTTATATGGTTCTCCTAAGTTTTTACTTTCTGCAGAACTGTCATTTAAAATATTTGAGCTGTAAATGTCTAACAATCCAAAATTTAAAAGTCCATCAGAGGAATAGTAAAGCGTATTATCTTTTGCTACGAACGGGAAAAGCTCACGCCCGGCAGTGTTAATATTAGGGCCCAGATTTCGTGGTTCAGCGTAGGTACCATCTTCATTGATATCTACAACATAAAGATCCGTTCCTCCATAACCGCCTTCACGATCAGATGCAAAATAAAGCTGTGTGTTATCTGAATTTAATGTTGGGTGACCTGTTGAGAATTTATCAGAGTTGAATGGTAATTCCTGCGGATCTTGCCAAACACCATCTTCCATAACCGCTTTATAAATTTTTAAATTGGTCGTACCATCACGTGTATACTCCAAACGGTTCTTTTTAGTCACATTATCTCTTGTAAAATACATAGTCATTCCATCATTTGAAATGGCTACTGAAGCTTCGTGATAATCCGTATTGATTTTACGTGAAGCTAGTTTGGTAGCATTTCCAAAACCTCCAACTTCTCGCATCTCAACTTGATAGATTTCTAAAAAGGGTTCTAAATTCCAATCGTATTTTTCAGAAGACTTATCACGGCTAGACGCAAAGTACATAACGTTATCTTTCATGAAAGCGCCAAAATCTGAAAGCTCTGAATTAAACTCAAGGTTATCGAGCTTAACTATAAGACGTTCATCGTATTCCGGTGAGATTTTCTTGATATCGAAATCTTCATCGATAAATGCTTGCATATCTGGATTAGCCTCTTGTTGCGCCTTTAACTTCATGGCCCATTCTTCAGCTTTTTCATATTGTCCTGTACTTACCAAAGACTGGATATATCTATAGGTTTGCTTAGGAGACATGTCTTTTTCATAACCGTCAACTGCGAGCTGATAATATTTTGCAGCATCAGCAGTTTTCGAATTGTTATAGTACGAATCTCCTAATCGTGTTAGGACGTGTAAAGAAGAATCACCATCTTTTAATACTTCTTCGTATAGTTCTATGGCCTTGGCATATCCGTAATTCTTAAAGAACTTATCAGCGAGCTTTTCTTGAGCAAAGCCGAAGGATATTAACATTAAGGCTATTAGGGTTAAAAATCTTGTTTTCATCATGATTTGCTTTTTTAGAAGTATCTAGGAGATTTAATTCTTGTGCTTTTAAATACTTCGAATATAAGTATGACTTCGTGTGTACCGCTAGAGTTAACTCTAATTTCTGAGTTGTCGTACTCATAGGCATAGCCAACACGAATTTGTTTTGAAACTTGAAAGTCTAAAATACCACCTAATGCTGATGTACCTTGGTTGAATCTATATCCACCACCAATCCAAAACTTGTCATAAAGTAAAAAATTCGCAGAAACATCGAAAGATAAAGGAGCGCCATTGGTGGCTTTCATCAAAACAGATGGTTTTAATTTGATATCTTCAGATAGGTCAAAAACATAACCGGCAGTTGCATAATAACTTAAACGCTCAAGTGCTTCAAAATCATCTTCACCATTATAGTCTGATTTTAAAATTCGAGGCGACGATAAACCAAGATACCAACGATCACTGTGCCAATAAACCCCAGCACCAAAATTTGGTTTCCAACGATCTTCAAATCCAAATATTACTTGATCGTTTGCACCCTCAGAAGCTTGATAATCTCCATCGAGAGTATAGCTAGTCATACCAGCTTTTAATCCAAATGCCAACTTAGAATTTACACCCGTTTGAATTGTGTATGAAAAATCTCCATATAAATAAGTAAAATTTTCAAAGCCTAATTCATCATTAATAAAAGAAAAGCCCACACCCACCTTCTCATTTTTAAGAGGTGCGTGGATTGATAAAGTTTGTGTTTGTGGTCCACCATCTATCCCAACCCACTGACTTCTGTGAAGTCCTACTGCACTAAATGTGCCTCTAGAACCTGCATAAGCGGGATTGATCGATACAGTATTAAACATGTACTGTGTGAACTGTGGCAACTGTTGGGCATGTATAGCCAAAGTGCTCAGTACAATCAGCGCGCTGATATAAAATCTATTTAACTTCATAGGTATCAGTTTTTTATTTTGTTACAACGTAGATTGGACCTGTAAATGGCTGTAATCCACTGTTTTTAAGATTAATAACATAGAAATATGTGCCTGTCGGGACAACGTTAGAACTACCTACAGCATTGCTGTGTGCTTGTCCACTCCAATCGTTTTGGTAGTTGCTACTTTCATATATTTTAGCACCCCAACGATTAAATATTCTTAAATCAATTTCGAATCCACATAATTCAATACCTTCAACTGTAAAGAATTCATTTACTAAGTCACCATTTGGAGTAACAGTTTTAGATATTACAACATCTTCACGTCCACAGGCTAATACCACACAGTCATCATTGATGTTTATGATTACATCAGTAGAACTTGAGCAATCACCGTCAACGGTGTACGTAAATACGTAGTCTCCTAAGCTAGATTGGTCAAATGAACCATCTTCATTAAGTAAACTAGAAGGATTGAATAAGCTTCCGTTAAGAACCGCATCACTAGAATTTGAAGTCCAAGTACCGCTAAAATCAACATCTCCAGATAAGGTGCTAAATAAATCAAAATCAAAGTCTTCAGTAATACACAAGCTATTAGCATTATCTGGTATAAATGTAGCTCTAGTTACAGAGATGACTTGAGTAAAGCTCGCTTGGTTTCCACATCCATCGTCAACAGTCCAGGTTCTTATAATTTCATAATCTCCGTTTCCATTGTCTGCGGTAGAGTTTTCACTAAATGACACGTTAACAGTTTCTGAGCAGTTATCACTAAACTCTAAGCTAGGTGCCATAGGGATAGCGTCACACGATACTGAAATGTTAGAATCATAAGGTGTATCTAATACAGGGGCTGTGGTGTCTATAACCGTTATCGTTTGACTTACGGTTTCACTTGTATTTCCTGAACAATCAGTTGCAGTCCAAGTTCTAGTCACTACAGGCAGACCACAATCTCCAACAGTTTCAGTGTCTACAAAAGTAATCATTGGATCACTACTAGAGGCAGAACAAGAGTCTGATGCCGTAGGTGCTGTGAAAACTAGTTCACCAGTACATTCAATAGAATAATCGTCACCTTGACCTGCCAATACTGGCGCTGTAGTGTCAACATAAGTTAATGTCTGAGATACCGTTGCACTTACATTTCCTGAACAATCAGTTGCAGTCCAAGTTCTAGTAACAGACATCAAACCACAATCATTAGTGCCTTGCATGTCTTCAAAAGTAATCACAGGCTCAATATTCGAAGCCGAGCAAGAGTCAGAAGCCGTAGGTGCAGTGAAGACTAATTCCTCAGGGCATTCTACATTGGCATCGTCACCTTGACCAGAAAGTAAAGGAGCAGTAGTATCAATATAAGTCAATGTCTGCGATACAGTCTCGCTAACATTACCAGAACAATCTGTAGCCGTCCAAGTACGTGTCACGGCACTCAATCCACAGTCGTCTGTAGTTTCAGTATCCTGAAATGTAATCACAGGCTCAATGTTAGAAGCCGAGCAAGAGTCAGAAGCCGTAGGTGCAGTGAAGACTAATTCTTCAGGGCATTCTACATTGGCATCGTCACCTTGACCAGAAAGTACAGGAGCAGTAGTATCAATATAAGTCAATGTCTGCGATACAGTCTCGCTAACATTACCAGAACAATCTGTAGCTGTCCAAGTACGTGTTACAGCTAGTAAACCACATTCATCAGCTACTTGTGAATCCTCGAAAGTAATCACAGGATCAATATTAGAAGCCGAGCAATAGTCAGAAGCTGTAGGCGCAGTGAAGACTAATTCCTCAGGGCATTCTACATTGGCATCGTTACCTTGACCAGAAAGTACAGGGGCAGTAGTATCAATATAAGTCAATGTTTGCGATACAGTCTCGCTAACGTTACCAGAACAATCCGTAGCTGTCCAAGTACGTGTTACAGCTAGTAAACCACATTCATCAGCTACTTGTGAATCCTCGAAAGTAATCACAGGCTCAATATTAGAAGCCGAGCAAGAGTCAGAAGCTGTAGGCGCAGTGAAGACTAATTCCTCAGGGCATTCTACACTGGCGTCGTTACCTTGACCAGAAAGTACAGGGGCAGTAGTATCAATATAAGTCAATGTTTGCGATACAGTCTCGCTAACGTTACCAGAACAATCCGTAGCTGTCCAAGTACGTGTTACGGCACTCAATCCACAGTCGTCTGTAGTTTCAGTATCCTGAAATGTAATCACAGGCTCAATGTTAGAAGCCGAGCAAGAGTCAGAAGCCGTAGGCGCAGTGAAGACTAATTCTTCAGGGCATTCTACATTGGCATCGTCACCTTGACCAGAAAGTACAGGAGCAGTAGTATCAATATAAGTCAATGTCTGCGATACAGTCCCGCTAACATTACCAGAACAATCTGTAGCTGTCCAAGTACGTGTCACGGCACTCAATCCACAGTTATCTGTTGTTTGTGCATCTTCAAAAGTTATGTTTGGTGTATCATTACCCGAACAGATATCAGATACTGTAGGAGCTGTAAATACTAATTCTTCGGGACACTCTACATTAGCATCTGCACCTTGACCAGATAATACTGGAGGTGTATTGTCTTCAATTTCAAACTTAGCACTTGTTGTAATGAAGTTTCCACATTCGTCAGTAGCTGTAAAAATTACAATAGCACTTCCTGTTTCACCACAATCGTCACTTAGTCCAGTAAAATTGTTAGTCCAAGAAACAGTGCCACATAAGTCAGTTGCTGAAGCACCTGCGTTATTCGCTAACCAAGCATTAAGCTCATTTACATTTCCTTGACCGTCACATTCAACGGTTTGGTCTCCTGCAACAGGACTAATAGTTGGAGGTGTCGTATCTACTACTGTAATAATCTGAGTATCACTAGTTGTATTGCCACAACCATCTGTCGCAGTCCATGTTCTTGTTATTGTTTTTGTGTTACCACATTGTTCTACCACAGAATCACTTTCAGTAATACTTACGGCACTACAATCATCCGATCCTGTAGCTATACCTGTATTTGCACTAGATTCATCTGCTGAACACTCAATAGTAACGTCTGCAGGAACAGAAATACTAGGTGGCGTTGTATCTTGAATAAAATACATTGCTGTTGTCATGGAAGAATTTCCGCAAGCATCAGTTGCAGTAAATGTTACTGAAATTCCAGTTTGTGGATCGCACTGTAGTGAATCATCTTGTCCGTAATCATTAACCCAAGTGACTGCACTGCAATTATCAGTTGCTACAGCACCTCCATTTGAATCCAACCAATTTTGCAAAGCATTAGGGTCAGAAACACCGCATTCAATATTTATATCAGATGCTTGAGTAGTGATTGATGGAACTATTTCGTCATCAATTGTGATTATTTGAGAGCATGTCATCAAGTTTCCAGATTCATCTGCGATTTGATAAACTCTGGTTACTGTTTCAGGACATGTATTTCCATCACTATTTTCACTAAGTAATATAAAACTATTTTCATCTATAGCACAGTTGTCCGAGGCACTTCCACCAGCTAGAATGAATTCCGCATAACTAGCATAAGCCGGTTGTTCTGAAATATCACATACGGCTGTCAAGTCTGAAGGGCATGTAATACTAGGCGCTTCATTATCCGTAACCACAATCACTTGCGTACAAATAAAAGAGTTAGCTGGAGTTGCGTTATCCGTAAACGTCCATGTTATTGTAGTGCTTCCTAGAGGGAAAGGAGCATCAATAGAAGCGTTGTCACTTCGCGTACCTACCGCCGTAATCTGTCCATCACAATTGTCAGTAGCTATAGGAGGTGTTACATTGGTATCGTTTACACAATTGTCATCTGCATCAAAATTTAATTGATTTAATGACGAACAATCAAATACAGGAGCTTCGTTATCGGTTACGACCACATCAAAGCTACATTCGGCAGTTAAACCTGCAGTATCGGTAACTTCGAAAGTCACGGTTGTAGTCCCAACAGGGAAAGCGCTACCAGAGGCAGGCCCAGCAGTTTGAACAACTGAAGCTACGCCACAGTTATCATCTCCCGTAGGGGTTGCGAAAGTAGCCAGGGCAGAACAGTTACCTGCGTCTACGTTTAGGTTAATATCGGCAGGACAAGAAATTGTCGGAGCTTCGTTATCGGTTACGACCACATCAAAGCTACATTCGGCAGTTAAACCTGCAGTATCGGTAACT